>CAYRUD010000012.1:0-257879 GCA_964427425.1 uncultured bacterium | reverse complement strand
GTAGACGACTCAGCAAAGCCATCCTTCTTCGCAAGTCTCTTTGGTGCATCGAAGAGGGAAGAAGTTGTTCCCCAAGACGATCAGATGATTGCTGAGGCATCTCAGTCTACGGAAGAAGTAAAGGCTCCTGAATTAGAGGAGACTGTCGTGGAAGAGGAAGTGGTTGAGGAGCCTGTAAAGCCATCTCTCTTTGCAAGCCTCTTTGGTGTACCGAAAAAGGCAGAAGCTGCTCCACAAGACGATCGGGTAATGGCTGAAGCATCCCCGGCTCAAGCAGAAGACGGCATACGAGATCTAGTACGGTCTCGTGGGCTCGGAGAATGTGTATAAGAGACAGACTTCAGGAGCTTCTTCTGTAGCCTGGGATGCTTCAGCAATTACCTGATCGTCTTGTGGAGCAGCTTCTGCCTTTTTCGATACACCAAAGAGGCTTGCAAAGAAAGATGGCTTTACAGGCTCCTCAACCACTTCCTCTTCAACGACAGTCTCCTCTACTTCAGGAGCCTTTACTTCTTCCGTAGACTGAGATGCCTCAGCAATCATCTGATCGTCTTGGGGAACAACTTCTTCCCTCTTCGATGCACCAAAGAGACTTGCGAAGAAGGATGGCTTTGCTGAGTCGTCTACCACAGTCTCTTCAATAACTGTTTCCTCAACATCTACAGTGGATGGTTCTTCTACTACTGTTTCTTCAACGATAGTCTCTTCTGTCTCAATAGTAGATGATTCGTCTACTGGTTCAGATGCATCAGCAATTACCTGATCGTCTTGTGGAGCAATTTCAGCGTTCTTCGATACACCAAAGAGACTTGCGAAGAAAGATGGCTTTGCAGGCTCCTCGACCACATCTTCTTCAACAACAGTCTCCTCTACTTCAGGAGCTTCTTGAGACTCTTCTGTAGGCTGTGACGCACCAGCAATTACCTGATCTTCTTGTGAAGTAACTTCCGCTTTCTTCGATGCGCTAAAGAGGCTTGCGAAGAAAGATGGCTTTGCAGGCTCCTCAATCACTTCCTCCTCAACGACAGTCTCTTCTACTTCAGGAGCTTTTACTTCTTCCGTAGACTGAGATGCCTCAGCAATCATCTGATCGTCTTGTGGAGCAACTTCCGCTTTCTTTGATGCACTAAAGAGGCTTGCAAAGAATGATGGCTTTGCAGGCTCTTCGACCACATCTTCCTCAACAACAGTCTCCTCTACTTCAGTGGCTTGAGCCTCTTCTGTAGATGGTGTTGCATCAGCAATCATCTGATCGTCTTGTGGAGTAACTTCCGCTTTCTTTGATGCGCTAAAGAGACTTGCGAAGAAAGATGGCTTTGTAGGCTCCTCAATCACTTCCTCCTCAACGACAGTCTCTTCTACTTCAGGAGCTTTTACTTCTTCCGTAGACTGAGATGCCTCAGCAATCATCTGATCGTCTTGTGGAGTAACTTCTGCTTTCTTCGATACACCAAAGAGACTTGCGAAGAAGGATGGCTCTGTAGGCTCCTCAACCACTTCCTCTTCAACAACAGTCTCCTCTACTTCAAGAGCGTTTACTTCTTCTGCAGACTGCGCTGCGTCAGCAACTACCTTATCTTGCTGAGGCACTTCTTGCTCTTCTGATTTGGCAAAAAGCCGTGAGAAGAATGATGTATTTTGAGTCTCTGCCTTTAAAGAGCTATCTTCAGATAGAACTGGCTGTGTGGAGTTCGAAGTTTCTGCCTCAATCTCTTCATTATCTCCGAACTCTATCGCTTCTTCCTTAGAGACTTCTACCTGTGATTCCTCTTTCTTGTTCTTCTCAGCGAAAGGTGTTTGTGCCTGCTCTTGTGGAACATCCTTCTTTGATGAACCAAAAAGCCAAGAGAAAAATCCAGTTTTAACTGGAGCTGTCCCTTCCACTGATGGTACAGTCAATTGAGCAGTCGCGGTTGGAACTCTTACCCCTGATGTCCCTTCTTGAGATTGATCGCCCTTAAGATACTCATCAGATAAAGGATGCGGATCTAGCTCCGGATCATTCTCTGAAGGGAGTCGAACTTCTTCATCGACATCTGACGAGACAAACTCTTCTATAATCTCTTGTGGATTAGGAATATCTTTAGAAGACTTCAATGCTTCTTGTTCTTGAGAGACGTTTGAAGATGATCTATCTTGTATAGATGAAGGATCTTCCGAAATTCCAGGCTGATCACTTTGCAAAGAAGATGCATCCGATGAATCCGCTAGTTGATCGTTCACAGTGATATCTTGAGCAGATTTTCCTCCGAAGAGATTCTTAAACCAGGAAGTAAATGAGGAAGCATGGGCTACCGGCTCGGCTCCATCAGCGGTAACGGAGGTTATGGCACCCTTCTCATTGATCTCCTCAGAGTCTTTCCAACCTTCTTCACCAGGAGAGCTCTGATTATCTACCCCTTCTTGTGGGAGAGGAGCGCTCTCATTAATTTCCTCAGCATTTTGCCACCCTTCAAAACCAGGTGATATGCTGCCGTCCGCAGGTTGAGCATCAGCAACAGCTAAGCTATTCTCATTGAAGGCCAAAGAAGCTTTAACATCTTCTTCTTGCTCCCAGCCCTTTTCTCCAGGAGTTCCTTGACTTTGTGACTGAGCTGGAGGAACCGTATCAGGGATTTTCTCCTCTATTTCCCACTCTTCTTCGCCAAGAGATTGATCCCTAGGGGTATAGCTCTGAGTACCTGTTGGATTTTCTGATACTCCTTCTTCAGCTTGCCAATCTTGAGATCCAGGAGTCTTTGCTTCTTCAGCAAGAGCCACATTTTTATTAATTGATTCCTCAGATGGAGGAACAACCACATCTTCCTCTTGAACCCATCCTTCTTCTCCAACAATTCCCTCTTTAGTAAGTTGAACTGATGGCTGAGTAGTTGGAATCGATTCTTCGTCTCTCCACTCTTCTTCTCCTACAGTCATCCCATCATTTGAAGCGTCGGCAATAATTTCGTTCTGATTTTGAGCTGATTGAGTAGGATCATCGAGAAGCTGAAATCCGCTTTTTAAAGCAAAAAGGCGAAGCCTATTCTGCATCTTCTGAGAGGTTTCTACACCCTTTTCATCGCGAGGAAATTCATCTTCCACTTTATCATAAGCAATGATGTGGGTCCTAACTGGAAGGCGGTGCTCGTTATTCTTTTCAAGATTATTAATCGAGTAAAGATTTTCGGCATAAGCCCCAGCTTTTATAGCAGATGCATCAGAGTTTGAGTGCTCACTCCAATCAGTCTTTTGATACGAAAGAGACTGTAATGAATCATATGCTGAGCCTTGATGAGCAATGACACTCTTTGTATAAGAATCATGTCCATCCTGTTGGCCATATTTCAGCGCATTTTCATATGCGATACCTTGAGATGAGCTCTTTTTTATATCGCCATTTGCTTGAAGATCATCCGAAGAATCCCACAGCAACTTCGATTGATTTCCATCGTTTGAAGCACATTGCGCGTAGGCTAAATCGTATGAATTATCTGTAAAAATTTCTTTTTTTTGGCTTGAGGAATCATCTTCGTCACTCATAGATATATGAGCGCCAGTGACCCCATCACCAATTTTCCAAAGATGCTCTTGTAGAGCTTCATGAGTATCGCCTATGTTAGAAGCTGTATCACCCCACTTCTCAACAGTTGGAGCTGAATGCTGTGAAGGCAGTTCTTGATCGGTTGACGGAAGAGTTTCTCCCTGTTGAGGAGGCGCGATGAGCCCAGGAAAGATGTTATTTATCTCTCCTTCAATATCCTTTATGTAGTCCTTTTGCTCGTTCGTACTATCTTCAGGGTCTTTTTCTTCATTATATGCATTGACCTCTTGAATCACTTCAGCATCTTCATCTTTTTCATCTGGAAGTGTTGAAGGACTATCGTTCAAGGTGGTGACATCAGGACTAAAAATAGCACGCTGAGGCGCTATAGCTTTCTTTTCTTCTTGAGCTTTTTTTACATCTTGAGCTTGCTCTAAAGCACTCTTTTGCTCAGGAATATCCTGAACTGGAGTTATCTGATCTTGGAATTCTGTTGGCTCATCAAGAAGCATAAGAGCATATTGATATGTCTCTTTATAAGCACTTGCAGGAGAGCTATGGAAGATTGTAGAGCCTTTGAAAAACTCATACGTAATGACACCCTTTTCAAGGCGCACTCGCTTAACTGCTTCTTGATCAGCGTTCGCGGACATGACATTGTCCATACGAATTTCCAAGCAAAGCTGATCGATGGTGAATGGCTCAGGCAAAAGGGCTTTTTCTTGTAAGACTGAATCGCTATTTATCTTTTCGACAAGCTCTTGAGCAACAGAAGTGATAAGCTTTCGGGTCTTGTTAACATCGAGAATCTTATAGTAAGAGAATCGCATCTCGACACGCTCGAGTTTCTTTTGACTGACGTACGCCCAAGATGAGTTCAAAAGAAATGATCGAGTCCTAAAAAGCTCAGCTGATTGCAATTTCAAAAAATAGTCGACATAACGTCGATCCTGAGGGGGAATATATCCAGAAAGAGCAAAGATCCCCAAAGAGAGAGGAAGGGCTAACCGAGAAAAACGCTTCATGTACTCGCTCCTCAATATCGACATCTATGATCTCCCCCATGGCGTTATAGGAGAGGCATTCTCTTAATGTTGTTCATCAAATTGCACGCATTTCTTTCCTTTTTCTCTTCCGATTTACCCCAAAGAGATTTCATGTCTTTATAGGGGTAGGCAAAGAAACAGGATGCTATAAAATCATAATCATCCTAGGAAGACGAAACACGTTCTAATTTTTTTATATAGTTATTGCCACATATACTGATTTATCATTTTTAATAGAACCATCTATTACTCCTCAAACACTCTTATTTTTGAATAGATGGGAAAATGACTCTCATTACTTCTGTTTTTTTAACGAAGCATATTCGAGAAACCACCGGCTAAATCTCTTTATTCCCTCATCAAGAGAAACTGTTGGATGAAAGCCGAAATCTTCTTCCGATCTCTTCGTATCGGCATAAGTCACTTCTATATCTCCCCTTGGTCTCTCTATAAAGCGAACCCGAGCTTGAACGCCTAGATTCTTTTCTAAGCAATCAACGAGATGAAGAACACTTTCGGGCTTTGACCCACCGAGATTATAAACTCCATAAGTGACTTTCGAAGAGAAAAGTACTTGTATGATTCCAGAGACAATATCATCTATATATGTAAAATCTCGTTTAAGCTCCTCTTTTCCGTAGAGCTCTATCTCTTCGCCTCTCATCATCTTCTCAGCAAAAGAGTAATAAGCCATATCCGGCCGCCCCCATGGACCATACACTGTAAAGAAGCGAAGACCTATTAATTCGAGGCCAAAGAGATGGTGATATGAATGTGCCATCACTTCATTTGCTTTTTTCGTCGCTCCGTACAGATTTGCGGGAGAGTCTGTCCTATCCTCTTCAGAGAAGGGAGTTTTTTTGTTAATTCCATAGACAGAAGAGCTCGAGGCCCATACAGTTCGTATATGGGGGAATCTGCGGCATGTCTCTAAAACTGAGAGAAAGCCATCTATATTAGATCGAATATAACTCCATGGTTCTTTCAAAGAATGGCGAACTCCAGCTTGAGCTGCCAGATGAATAATATGAGACACTTGGTGTTTCTCAACGATTTTAATAAGAGCTTCTTGGTCTTCAACGCCATATCGATAAAAAGTGACAAGCGGAGATTTCTTGATGTCTTCTACCCTGGATTCTTTAAGCATTGGATCATAATACGGAACAAATGAGTCGATACCGACAACAGGGATATTAAGAGAGATAAGTCGTTTGATGGTATGATACCCAATAAATCCGGCAGCTCCGGTCACTAGAACAGATTGTACGTTCTTCATACACCACGTATCGTCATAAATTTTGGAAAAAGGAATACATTACTCTGCATGAGAGAAAGAGTAGCAAGTGGGCAAGCTTTTTTTCTTTAATATCTTTCATTAGTGGATATGCTTCATTTTTCAGTTCTTGAGAAGTATGAAATCAGGTAGAAGAAAGTATCCAAAAAATCAGCTATACCATGCTATTTTTAGGGCGTGGCATCATTTACAGGAATTGCTTGGTTCCGTCAGAGATTTGAAAGAGCAAGCTACTACAAAGCTTCTTCCGTAAATGACGACACAACCTAATGTATCTTTGAACATTTAAGAGATTGGACGGCTAAAGAGTCATGGAAGAAAAATCCCCTGTTGTGACGATTGAAGAGAGCGCCTCAACATCTGAAGTCCATCGGCTAGTCAGTCGCCTCAAGGAGGCTGTTCAGAAAAAGCCGGAATCTTCCTCTGTGTATCAACATGAAACTCACGATATTCAATCAGATACACACTCCTCCAAATATCCTTATTCAGAAAATTCTGTGACCCAGGCGCAATCTTCGATACCTCCTCATCAAGATAAAACTTCTCAGCCCTCTTCTTCGAATGAAATATCATCATTAAAGCAAATCATTAAAGCACTTGCTGAGAAGCTAAAAAATGCACAAGAAACTATAGAGACGCTCCAAAAGCAGTCCCCTGCGGGATCAAACGAGCATTCCAATCTTCTTAAAGAGAAAGAGAATGAAATCTTCTTCCTCCGAAACTCAATCAAGCAATTAGAGCAGCGCCTTGAAATTGAAAAAGCAACTTCTATTGAAAAAGAGAAGAAAATAGCTGAGGAAAAAACTCTCCTAGGGGAAGAACAAAAGAAAAAAATCATAGAGCTTGAGAAACGAGCAAAAGAAAAAGAAGATCTCATACGCAGTCTTGAGCAAAAACTTTCTCTACAGCCACGGAATGCTGAGCTTCAGTCTCAAGCTAATATTGAATCATTGCACCTAGAGATTGCTCGCTTAAGGCAACAAATAAAAGATCAAGAGTCAAAGCTCCTCACCAAAAATCTCTCTCCATCATTAAGTCAAAATCATCGCCCAACTTCTCAAGAGCCTGTCGCAAAAATGGCTCTTACTATGAAAGCGCTCGAAGAAGAGGTAAATAGTTCTCGATGTGAAAGAGTCGCTTTGAAAAGAGAAATCTCTCACTTAAGTGAAAGGCTTAAAAAAGAAGAGGAGAAAGCTCGGCAAACAGAGAGCCAATCCAAAGATCTCTTCAAAGAACTTGATGAACTCAAGAGAGAAACACAAGAGACTCAAAAGCTTCTCGAGGCAGAAAAACAGCTGCGACTTGACTTGGAGAGATCCTTAGGTCAAAAAGAAGCCTCCTTATCAGACAATATCCAAGAGGGAATGAGACTCTCTCAAGAAAAGATAAGCCTCGAAGAAGAGCTTTCAATCTTAAAAGAAGCTCATCTGAAATTGAAAGGAGAACACGCAGCTCTCCAAGAGCTCAGTCAAGCAAAAGAAAGAGAAAATCAAGCTCTCTCTGAAGAGAATTATTCTCTCTCGCAAAGGCTCGTCGAGGTTGAAGAATTGCTACGTGATAAGATCGAGCAGTCGCTTCTTTTGGAAGAAGAAATTGAGTCTGTACGAAGTGAGAACATTCGCCTTTCAGAAGATATCAAAGCTCTTTTCCAAGCTAAAGATGAGAGCGAATTCGAACTTGCAAGAGTTAAAGAGGAAAATGAAGAGATTCGCAAGCATAAAGATGAACTCGAAAAAGAGCTCTTAAACCTTAAATCGGCTTGCTCTGAGATGAGATCTTCTCTTATGGATGCTGAGATGCTCTTCTCAATATCACTCCAAGCTCAGGATTTGATCCGTAAAGGGTCTGATCTTCTTCAAAGAGCTCACTCAAAAATTTCGAAAAAATCGAATGAAGAAGACTCTCAAGAGATCTCCCGTAGAAAAGCACAACTCATTGAAGACGAGAAAAGGGATACAGTGAGAAACCATGACGGCTATATTACTTCCTATGAAGCAAATAGCGGATGGAACCAAGCCCAAGGAAAAGAACGTATCGATCTTGAAAGCGAGAATCTCTTTAAAAGCTCTTCAGAAGGCTTATTATTCGGACAGAAGAGGAAGAACGAGCCATTTCAATTTGGATCTCAATATGACGATTTAAGCTCTCCCAAATCAACCAACGACCTTTTCTAAAATGAGAACTATTTCAGCAAGAGAGAGAGAATGATCGTATTAGGGATTGACCCAGGAACTGTTGTAACAGGATATGCATGCTTAGAGCTTAAAGCAGGCCGCTTCCACACGCATGACTTAGGTGTTATTCGCCCACCAAAAGGAGATTTACTAAGCCAGCGTTATCATGCGATTTATCAAAGTATCGTCTCCTTAATGAGAAAATTTAATCCTAAAGAAATAGCTGTTGAGACTCCATTTATCCAAAAAAATGCCCAAAGCGCTTTAAAACTTGGGGGAGCTTTAGGATGTATCATGATCGCAGCTTGTGAATGCAATGTCCCAATCTATGGATACTCTCCTCGTGAAGTAAAATGCGGAATTTTTGGCACTGGAGCTGCGACAAAAGAGGAGATCCAAGCGTATTTATGCCGGCTTTTAAGCCTTGATATGAACGCTATGACCTATTTGGATGCGACAGACGCTCTTGCTATCGCAATCCATCATGCTGATCAAAAGCGAAAAGACTTCTCAAACACCTTGAGCGCTCATAAATCGCTTTAAGCAATGAATGCATCAATATCTTGAGTACACGCTTGAAGCCACCTTTCATAAAGCTCACTTTCCAGATGACAAATCTCTTTGGCATGCTTAAGACCTTGAGGAATTTCTAAGATAGCTTTTGTCATCTCGCTTAAATGCCCTTCCTCTTCAATGATAATTGACTTTACTGTTGCTTTTGATGAAAGAGATCTCAGCATCTTCTCATATAATGGATAGATCTCTGAAGCTCGCGTTTCAATTGCATATGTCACGAAGATATAGGCCATTTTTTTTAGCTCGTCATGGGCAGTTACACCATTTAAGCGTAAATATCGACATGCGCGAGCATCAAGACGATGTAGATAGTGGCGAGTACTCCATCCTCCTAAAATGAGATCTTCAGCATAGCCATCAAAGCTATGAGAGACTACCCGATCTATTTGTTTCTTTAAAAAGAATGCATGGCGAAACTCTTCTGCCGCATGTTTAAGGACCTCTAAAGAAACCACATTGGGATTCTCAGATGCTGCAATCTTTCTTGCTCCACTATTTTCTAGATACGAGAGTGTATTGAGCCATCGACCATGCAATGACGGAGAATTAACAATCATATTTAAAAGAGCCACTAATGGTTCATGCGATGAGATACTCATATAACCTCCTCTAAAGAGCGCTCGATGGTTGTATAAATAAGGCATAACTCTTCCTCAGTAATGCAATACGGAGGCATGACGTAGAGCACATTTCCTAGCGGGCGAATAAGAATTCTGTTTGAGAGAAAAAATGAATAGAGTCTATCTCGTAGTGAGGCAAAGTATGAGGTTCTTTCATCTGTCTTATACTCAACAACGAGTATCGTCCCTAGGAATTCGCCTCTTCTAATGCGAGGGTGCGTCATAATTTTTTTGCAAAAATGAGCGTGGTTTTTCTCGATCATCGCTCGCTGCTTTTGCGACGACTCCAAAAGAAGCAGATCCAAGCTCGCAATGGCACTTTGGCACGCAATCGGATTTGCTGTATACGAGTGGCCATGAAGGAGCGCTGTCTGAAGAGTGTCTCCTAAAAATGCATCGTATATCCTTTGATTGCATGCGGTAATACCTAAAGGAAGGAACCCTCCTGTCAATCCTTTAGAAAGGCAGATGATATCTGGCTTTTCTTTAAGTTGATCACATGCAAATAAAGTTCCCGTCCGTCCAAATCCAGTCATCACCTCATCCGCAATAGTTATCACATCATGCTCCTTACACATCTGAAGAAGCGCATCAAGCGCTCTTGAAGAGTAGATATGCATACCCCCTGAGCCCAAAATAAGGGGCTCAAAGATGAAGCAGGCAACATCCTCTCCTAAAAGAGCTTGTCGTAGTTGATTGATAGAGACCTCAAACGGAACGGTATCGGGAGCTTCAATCGCTATAACATCGAAAAGATAACTCCAAAAGGGGCGATTAAAGTGGTTTCTACCAGCCGCTGACATAGCCCCAAAGGTATCGCCATGATAGCTCTTCTTAAAACAGACTACTTTCTTTCTCTTATGAAGAGGGTCTTTATTATGCCAATATTGAATTGCCATCTTCAGCGCTACCTCAATAGCTGTTGAGCCATTATCCGTATAAAAAATCTTACTCATCGCGCCTGGTAATAACTTTAAAATCCTGGAGGCGAGTTCCACTGCAGGGTAATGAGTAAAATCGGCAAACATAACATGCTCTAAAGCGCGAACTTGCTCGCAGATTCTCTCACTTATGTATGGATGAGTATGCCCATGAAGATTGACCCACCATGATGAAATGCCATCGAGAATTTTGTCTTTCTTGTCTGTATAAAGCCAAACACCCTTAGCGCTCGTGATGACTTGAGAAAAAGGCGCAGTTTTCATCTGAGTAAATGGATGCCAGACACACTCCCTATCTACTTCACGTATGTTAAACTCTTCTCTATGAGGAGATCTTTCCATTCTTTTGCGTACCTTCGGATGATATCTTTAGTAATGTCACTTTCCTGATCTATATGTCCCAATGCATTGAGTCCTGAAATTCTCAAGATAACCTCTTCGCTCGCAGCATTTTTACCATTGAAGATAATCCCAAGAGGCTGAATTCCCCTTCTCTTGAGTGATTCAATTGTTAAAAGGGTGTGATTTATACTTCCAAGGTAGTGCCGAGAAACAATAATCCACTCAGCATCCCATTGACAGAAGAGATCAAGATTCGTCTTCAAGAAAGAAAGGGGAGTCAAAACACCTCCTGCCATCTCTATGATCAATGGCCTCTCTGTTAAAGGAGCTGTAATCGCCTCAAATCGTATCTCCATATTCTCCAACTGAGCTGCCTCATGAGGAGAAAGGCTCTCTTGCAATGAGTAGACTGGGGGATGTATCCGAGCATCTGTCAGCTTCCCCACAGTCTCAGTATCCGAGGATTCAATAACGCCGCTCTCTATGGGCTTCCAATATTCGCCTTGAAAGAGAGTTACCAGTATTGACGAGACAATGGTCTTTCCAGTGCCAGTTCCAATTCCTGCTACTATGATTCTTCGCATCCACAACCTCGAATTTCTTTCAATCGATCGAGAAGCCTTTGAAGATCTTGTGAAGAATTAAATGAGTGCAGGATTATTCGGATGCACTCTTTTCCTTTCTTCACTGTTGGACTAGTTAAAGGTCTCACATCAAAACCCTCACTTCTCAGGATTTGAGCTCCATTTCTAGCGTTAAGTTTACCAGGAAATGCGATCGGGATAATGTGTTCTCCCTCTCTCCATTGAAGATGCTCTCGAGCAATTTCTTTTAGTTTCCTAAGAGACTTTCTTTCCTCATCCATTGTTGGAAAAGTACTGTAGCTACCCTTGATTGCTATTAAAGATATGAATGACGGAGCAGTTGTGTAGATACATGAGCGAGCCGTGTTGATAAGGAACCTTTTTAGCAAATCACTTCCTAAAACTGCTGCGCCTGAAACTCCTAAAGCTTTACCAAACGCTGTCACCTGCGCAAAGACATGATCAACCACTCCCTCTTCATAGGCACGTCCTCGTCCTGAGTTTCCGTATATTCCCACAGCATGAGCTTCATCGACAATGAGGTATGCACCATACTTTTCAGTAAGATAGGCTATCTCTTTCAATGGTGCTTTCGTTCCAGAGACAGAATAGATGGACTCTACAGCGACAAAAACTCTTTTATATATGCTTGAACATGATTGAAGCCTTTTCTCAAGATGATTCATATCGTTATGAAAGAATGGATATGACGCTCGAGCTTGACTCAATCGAATGCCATCATGAGTAGACGCGTGGATCTCAGCGTCATAGACAATGCAATCGTCATATGATGCAATCGATGACATGAGCCCTAGATTTGCTGTATATCCTGAAGGGAAAAGAAGCCCCTCATCATAACCATGAAACTGAGCTATCTCTTTCTCAAGACTCATCGCATATTCAGAATTACCTGTAAGTAGCCTCGACCCTGTTGAGCCGATGAGAAATTGCTTCTGCTCCTTCAGGGCGCCTATGATTTATGATTTGAGTTTTTCTGAGCGAGCAAGCCCCAAGATATCGTTCGAAGAAAAATCAAGTAAGTTTTGAGATAGATTAAGCTCCCTCAAATTCCCTTCTTCTTCGAAAGAGATGAGCCTTTCTTGTAAGAAAGCCTCCATTACAGCACCTTCTCTTTACGAAATGGCTTTAGTTTCTTGAGTCCAAGAAGTCGAAACATCTCCTCATCTCTATCAATAGGCGAATTAGCAACAGTAAGTAGTTTTTCGCCCATAAAGATTGAATTGGCTCCTGCCAAGAATGAGAGGGCCTGCTCTTCATAGCTGAGCTCTTCTCTTCCTGCACTCAGGCGGATAATAGAGCTAGGCATCATTACTCGAGCAACAGCAATAAGTTTTACTAATTCCCAAAATGGCACTCTAGGCTGATCCTGAAGAGGGGTTCCCTTTACAGGAACAAGTCGATTAATTGGAACAGACTCTGGATGGGGATTTCTCGTCGCTAGCGTGAGTAAGAATTTCAGCCGATCTTCAATCGTCTCGCCCATTCCAATAATTCCGCCCGAGCAGACACTCAAACCTGACTCTTGGACAATATCTAGAGTTTTGAGCCTGTCCTGATACGTCCTTGTTGTGACAACTTTTGAGTAATACTCTTCTGAGGTATCTATATTGTGATTATAGGCAGTAAGACCTGCGTCCTTTAGCTTCTCAGCCTGATCGCGGTCTAGCATTCCGAGAGTACAGCATACCTCAACTCCAAGGGATGATACTCCCTCAACAATCTCTAAGATATTATCAAACTGTTTACTGTCTCGCACCTGTCTCCAAGCTGCCCCAAGACAGATGCGAGTTGCCCCCCTTTCTCGTGCTTTTTGAGCTTCTTCGAGAGCAGTCTTGAAAGACATCAATTGTGTCGCTTTTACCCCAGATTGATTCTTTGAAGATTGAGAGCAATATCCGCAGTCCTCAGAACATCCACCGGTTTTGACTGAAATTAAACTGCAGACCTGAATCTCTGATGGAGAGTGATATGTAACGTGCGTTGTATGAGCCAACGAGATAAGTTGGAGGAGAGGCTGATCATAAAGCCTTTGTACTTCTTCTATCTTCCAGTTGTGTCGCATTGGAAACCCTTTCATCGTCGTTTAGATGACAAGGAATCTAAAACAACTTAACAGACACGCTCAACACCATTTAGACGACCTTACAATGAGACAAAACTATTTTCTAGTTTATATTCCTTCCTCTTTTGCTTTGCTTTTTATGAATATTCAGCTGTCCAATAGATAAGGACCAGTCAATTACGTACCTCATTTCTAGTTTATATCCATTGATTTTAGGATAATGATTTCTCCCATGCTCGAAGCTCTTTTTGGAAATAAGAATATCGAAAGAATCCTCATCTTCCTCTTTGTGAATGGAAAAGGCTATGGAACGCAGCTGCATCGAGTTCTAGGAGTGCCCCTTACACCTCTTCAAAAAGCCCTTCAACGACTTGAGAAAGGATCAATCATAGAGAGCTATCTAGAGGGAAAGACTCGAGTATATCAATTAAGCCCCCATTTTCCGCTGAAAGATGAGCTCGAGCAGCTGATTAAAAAAGCATTTACAGTCTTGCCTACTCAAGAAAAGAAGGAGTATTATCTGATTCGAGAGACTCTATGGGCACATCCCCAGACTCAAAAAGTTAAACTTCAGACACTCCATGATTTTTGGATAAAACTGCCATCCATCAAGGAACTTACTGTAACCGCCCTTTCTCGAACTCGAGATGATGGCTGGAATGGCAAAGGACTAGGAGAAGTCAAAGTGATAAAGGAGTCTCAGACAGTCATCACATTTATTGAAACAGGAAGCTGGCTTACACCTTATGGAAGTGGAGAAGTTTCGTTTACTAACAGCTTTCGCTGGACCATCGATAGGGATAGATGTCTAATCTCTTTAGAGCACCTTCGAAGGGGACCTAATAATCCAGTCCTTATTTTTCATTTAGCCCCAAGCTCGAAAAATACGCTAGCCTCTATAGATTCACACCTTCCTATGGCTGATACCTATTTTGGACAAATCTCTTTTGATAGTTATGGAATTCATATGAACTGGCGCGCGATAGGAGCTACAAAAAATGAAGAAATCTCATACTTTTATTCTTAATCGCTTCTTTTTCCAAAACCTATCAGCTATAGTCCCTTTTTTAATCTTTCCTGAGCTCTAAGCACTAAGGAGACAGTAACAGCTATGTTTGACTACTTAAGAGGCATTCCCTATCCCAAAGACTCAGATTATCTCGCACTTGATGTCAATGGAGTTGGCTATAAGATTATGGCTTCAGCGCCTGTCATCGCATCATTTATGAATAAAGATACTACACCAAAAGAAGCTACGTTATATGTAGAGTGCATCATTCGCGAAGACGCTCATACCTTATATGGATTTTTAAATGAGTTTGATCGAGAGCTTTTTCGACTTCTCATGTCTGCCACAGGTGTCGGGCCAAAGCTTGCACTGCAAATCATGAATCACGGAACGCCTCAGGAGATTATTCGAGCTCTTTCAATGAGAGACACTCTTTGGTTTTCCTCTATTTCAGGGATAGGCAAAAAAACAGCTGAAAGAATCTCTGTCGAATTAAGTGATAAAGCAACGCTCTTGTCACGAAGTGCTCCATCACTTCAAGAAATACTCCCACTGAATTCTGAAAGTGGAAAAAATAACACACCGCACGTGAAATCGCCTCCGATAGGATCAACCCCCGTTCGAGAAGACGCAATCCAAGCGCTCATAGCTTTGGGCCTTTCTGATACCGAAGCACGACAATCAATTCGCCAAGCTCTTCAACATTTGGAATCCTCAGAAGAAGAAAGTGTTTTAAAACTCATTCAATTATCATTACTGCATCGAAAGAAAAACTCATCTTCGAAAGTATCTACAAAATAAAGAGAAAATTATCTCTTCAGGTGTCAAAGCATGAAATCAGACGGAAAAGGAATCATCGAGCCAGAGAGCATTCGAAAACTTGTCGTCCGCTGCCCTAATTGGCTCGGTGATGCTGTTATGGCAACTCCAGTTTTAAAAGAAATCCGCGACCTTTTCCCCCATGCTGAGATTATAGGGATTTCTCACCCAGCAATCCAAACGCTCTTTGATGGAAGTCCCTTCTTCAACCGTTTTTTAAGCTTTCGAAGAGATGGGCATCTCAAAAAGGAAGAAGAAAAAAGATTAATTCATACCCTTCGTCAAGAAAAACCAGACCTTGGCATTCTCTTAACTAGATCATTTTCTTCTGCCTGGTCGTTCTTTCGCGGCGGCGTGCCAATTAGATTGGGCTTAAGTGATCACTTCCGATCCCTTTTTCTTACACATTCAATTAAAGAAAAGCCCTCCAATATTGGAAGACTCTTCTCAAACGAGCCTCTTGCGCCAATACAAGAAAGACATGACGTCGATACATACTGCCTCCTGCTCAATCGGATAAAGGGAGGACATGATCGCTTTCATGCTCCAAGAGGCCCTATTTCTCTTTATGTCAAAGATGAAGAAAAGCACTCGCTCGCCATGAAGCTTCAGCAAGAGTATGATGTCATTCCGAACTATCACACTATCATAACTATAAATCCTGGAGCGGCCTACGGATCAGCCAAGTGCTGGCCAAAGGAGTCTTTCCGCTCGGTCATAGAAAATCTTATTACAGATCAGAAGAATCGTGTAATCGTCATTGGAGACGAGAAGACAAAGCCCCTCATCGATGAAATTGTTCTGCGCTTACCTCCGCGAGTAATTAACCTTGCAGCGAAAACAAATTTGCGCGAGCTCATGGCCGTCATCTCTTTATCAAATGTAGTTCTTACAAACGATTCAGGACCTATGCATATAGCGTCTGCGCTTCATGTTCCTTTAGTCGCTCTTTTTGGATCTACCAATCCTTATCGAACTGGCCCATTTAACGGCGGAAAGGTTATCTACAAAAAGGTTCTTTGTTCTCCCTGCTACATGAGAAGATGTCCCATCGATTTTCGTTGCATGACATCTATCTCAGTTGAGGAAGTCTTAGACTCTTTACAAAGTGAACTCCATCGAAATAATGGATAAAGACACGTATTTTAAGTGAAGAAGACATGATGAAAGATCTCCCATCCAATAGACAGCTTGAGGCTCTACAAAAACTCAAACTTCCTCTCTCTTTTCCTCTAGAGATTCTCTCTAATGGCGCTCTTACTACTCTCTACCATGATGCTTCTTTGTTTGATTGGGATCGATTTCAAGAGGCCAAAGCATCGCTACACTCTTCTCTTACTCAATCTTCTGAGACGATCTCTCATAAATTAATACCCTGTGAGGCTTTTGAAGAAGAGTGTGCCCCTATCAACAAAACTCCAACTATTGGTCTTGTCATCTTAGCTGGCGGGCAAGCAACGAGGATGGGACTTGATAGCAATTTTCCAAAAGCGCTTCTTCCAGTCTCCCCAGTAAATAAAAAGACCCTACTCCAACTTAACTTTGAAAAGGCAAAAGCTTTCTATGAAAACAGTGGAGCTATGCCGGCAATTGCTCTTTTTGTATCCCAAGCGACATATGCACCAATTAAGAAAGCCTTAGAAGATAAAAATTATTTCGGCTTTGACGCGAAGAGAGTCTTCTTCGCTCTGCAACCATCTCTGCCATTTCTCACCGAGAAGGGGGAACTTTTGGTCTCAGCTGACGGGCATATTATGAGTGGGCCAGATGGCAACGGATCACTTCTTTACACGCTTTCCAAAGGAAGAGTGCTCGATGCATGGCAAAAAATGGGTATTGATATCATCACCACAGTAATCATTGATAATCCATTAATTGATCCCTTCTATCCACCTCTCATACGAGCAGCATCAAATGAAACTGAGGATACTGTTGCTTTTGCGGGAATTAAAAAGCGATCTGATTGCGAAAAGGTTGGGCTGTTTGTTCGTGAGAAAAGCACAAAAAGACTACTTGTTATTGAATATAGTGAGCTCGAACACCAAAGAGAATGTTTAAAGCCGTTTACTATCTCAGATGTAACGTTAGCAAATATCTCGCAGTGTGCTTTCCCTCTACGATGGGCCTTAAAACATACTCATGAAAAACTTCCTTGGCATGCAGCAAAAAAAACATCTCAAGGAGCCTCTTACTATAAAATGGAGCAATTTCTTTTCGATCTTCTTGAGTATGCTCCATCTCAAAAAGTGGTATCAATTGATAGAGATCTGTACTTCGCTCCGATTAAAAATAAAGAAGGAGAAGACTCTCTTCAAACCGCTGAGAAGAAATTTATTTCTAGAGATCGATTCTGGCTTAAAAAACTGATGAGATCTTCTGGAACATCAGAAGAAGAAATCGAGAGCTTGCCGTTTTTTATGAATGAGGATCTTCCTTTTGAGCTCGATCCTTTTTGGCTCTATTTCAAGCCGCTAGAACCAATAACAAGAGAGCAGATTCTCTCTTGCTTACAAGAAAATGGTTATTTGAGCTCACGAAAGCTTAAGTCCTAAGAAGGAGCGTTAGCTCTATATTTAAAAAGAAGAGAAGTCCACTATATACTAATAAACTAAAAAGCTCATGTTCCATTGAGAAATTATCCATCGGTTGACATACAGATGACATGAGCAAACTGCAAAAAAGGGTGTGATAGGCCATATGCGCGTTGGAGTCGTCGGTTTGGGAGTATGGGGATTTTGCCTTGCAAGACATCTCTCCATGAAAGGATATGACATTGTTGGTTGGAGTAGAGATGATGCTCTTATTCAACAACTGAAAGCCGGGGAAGATCATCCTTTCCTTCATCGCTCATGCCGAGGAATGTCAATCCGCTTGACAACTGATATTAAAGAAGCGATCACCGACGTTGATTTTCTCGTCGAGTCTGTTACAACAAGTGGCCTAAGATCCGTCTTAGAAGAGGCAAAAGCCAATGGCTACTCTCCAGAAAAATCACCTCTCATTCTTACATCGAAGGGAGTAGAGCAAGTAAGCCACAAGACGACCCCTCATATTGTGCAAGACATTTATGGGCCTAATATTCTCCCATTCGTCTCCCTTCTCTCTGGGCCAAGCTTTGCTCAAGAAGTAGCTGAAGGACTTCCTACGGCTGTTGTCTCTGCATGCCCATCATTTTCAATGGCGACAGCCGTCAGCTCATTATTCTCTAACTCAACATTCAGGGTCTATCCTAATGAAGATATTACCGGTGTTGCACTAGGAGGATCTCTTAAAAATGTCATTGCGATTGCGTGTGGTATCGCAGATGGTTTAAATCTAGGAACAGGAGCTAAAGCTTCTCTCGTGACAAGAGGCCTTCATGAGATGGTAAAGCTTGCCTCTCGCCTCGGCTGCTCGATACAAACGCTATATGGATTGTCAGGATTGGGCGATCTCTATTTGACTTGTTCATCCCCATTAAGTCGAAACTTCCGGTTCGGAAGACTTTTGAGCGAAGGGCTTAATCGACGTGATGCTGAAGCACATATAGGCATGGTTGTTGAGGGAGCATATACCGCTATCTCCGCATATGAACTCGCCAAAGAGTTCCAAGTCGAGATGCCAATTACTCAAAGCGTCTATGAATTATCGCAAGGCGTGACAACAGCAAAAATCGCAGTTGAAAGACTCATGCAAAGAATCGTCAAAGAAGAAAAACTCTAGTTTCTCTTTTCCTTCTCAGAGCTCTCTTCTTTCTCCCTTCTCATGAGGGACGAGTAAGAAGAGAGCTTTGTTTATTTACGAAGAATAAAACTCTGACTTCCTGATATAGAGAGATCTTTCAAGCACTCTTTCCTTTGATTCATATAAGAAGGGGATTGGTCTTCTCATGCGATCTATTGTCACTTCAGAAGAAATGTATGCGTGCGAAAGAAACGCACTTTCGAAAGGACTTGTCTCAGTCGATGATATGATGAACATAGTGGGAAAGAAAGTCGCAGAATCGGCTCTCTCTCTTTTCCCCTCTTTCTCGTCAAAGCCCCATATCGTTCTTCTCTTAGGGAAAGGAAATAACGGAGCGGATGGATCGACTGCCGGAGCATATCTTCTCGAGAAGGGGCACTCCGTATTCTTCTGCCAAATAGAAGAGCCTGCCCTAAATTCACCACCTTCAGTTTTTCATGAGAGAAAGAGAAAACTCATCTCACTTGGAGCTCAAGAGATCGCCTTAGATAATCTCAGTTCCATGTTCCCTGAGGAGCAACCGCTCATCATCATTGATGCGATCTATGGCATCGGATTTAAAGATACCCCATCCTTAAGAGCCCGAAAAGCGATCGAGTGGGCGAATCAATCAATCTATCCCAAAATCGCAATCGATATCCCATCGGGACTTAATCCAAATACTGGTGAGGTTATCGTTAATGCAATTCGAGCTGATATCACGATCGCATGCCACCTTCCAAAGAAGGGCTTTTTCTTTAATTTAGGATGGGAACATGTGGGAGAAATTGTAATTGCTGATATAGGTCTTCCTCCTCCTTCTGAGAATTCTGAGTACGTCCTTATAGAAGAGTCGGATCTTGCTCAGATGCTACCGACTTATAAGCGCGATCAAGATAAGTTCTCACGAGGCCAGTGTGTTACAATAGGCGGATCAAAGGGCCTGCTTGGAGCACTGGAATTGACACTGCGATCAGCTCTTACAACTGGCATAGGCTACCTTATAGCCATTCTTCGTCCAGAACTTGAATCCTCTATTCAGACTCTACCAACAGAGGCTGTAAAACAGCTTCTTCCGCAAGATCAAGGAGAGTATCCTGCGTTTCTCGAGGAGATACATAGTAAAGCTGACGCAGTAATCATTGGTCCAGGAATGGGTCGCGACTCAACAGCACTACAGCTTTTTAAAGAGATATGGAATAAGACGTCTCTTCCAAGAGTCATCGACGCAGATGCGCTCTTCTTTCTTTCAAAAGAAGAGATTCTTCCTAACAGCTTAAACAATGCGATCTTAACACCTCATCTCGGTGAGGCGAAGCGGCTCGTAAACTATGACTTAGCTAAGAGAAAAGATACAGAGGCTCTTATCAAGAGACTCAAAGAAAAATACTTACACTTGTCTCCCCATGGGATCATACTCTTAAAAGGAGCTCCAAGCTTTATTATTCGCGGATCGGAAGAGACTATTTATGTTATCGCAGGAGGAGATCCGGCACTTGCAACATTGGGCTCGGGAGACGTCTTGGCAGGAGCAATCGGCTCTTTTCTATCCCAAACAAAAGATCTGTTTACAGCTACAATCTTAGGAGCAGGAATCCACGCACTCGCAGGCCAAATGGCGGCAAAGACCTTTACATCCTACTGCGTAAATGCCTCACGAGTTATTGACTCGATTCCTCTAGCCTTCGATACCCTCTTGAAGAGAGCGACAAATGGGACATTCAGAAAGTATATGCCCGCGAGCCGGACAAAACTTTCGAGCATAAAGGATGATCTGTAGATGGATTTTTCCCCATGATGAAATGGGGAAGAGCGCTTTTAAATCCTTTTCGACATCTTCTACAGATTTTCCCCTCGTCAGTCCCCACCTGAGAGCTGATCGATGAATATGCGTATCGACTGGAAATGCTGGCGTATGAAACGCCTGAACCATGACAACAGATGCAGTCTTATGTCCAACCCCAGGAAGCGTCTCCAAGATTTCAAGAGATGACGGAACCTGCCCCTCATACTCCTCATCTAAAATACGACTCAACTCTCTAATGTTCTTAGCTTTAGCATGGTAAAGCCCACAAGGCCTGATGATAGCTTCTAACTCTTCGAGTGGGATATTCTTCATCAGAGAGGGAGTTGCTCCCTTTTCAAAAAGAAGTGGGGTCACGGTATTCACTCGCTCATCAGTACATTGAGCTGATAAAAGAACTGCTATGAGAAGCTCAAAAGGAGATGAATGGCGAAGCGGGACTTTAGGATCTGGAATAAGCTTCTCAAGCAACTCATGGACAAGAAAAGCCCGCTCTTTAACTTGCTTCTTCTGAAAAGAGAAGGGAGGTGCTGTCTCTAAGGGAGAGCTTTTTTTCTTCACTTTCACTGCCATAGCTTTCTTTGTCTTTAAGTAGTTACTTTCCTATACAGAATTGTGAGAAGACGGCAGTCAGAATATCTTCAGTAATATCAGAGCCAATGATCGTTCCCAAATGCTTTAAGAATTGCCGCATATCAAAAACGACAAACTCCGGCGACTCTCCTGCTAGCAGCCCTTGAATCACTGTCTGCAATGATATGAGCGCCTTTTCGAGAGCGTGTTTATGACGGACACTTGTAATCATAACCTCATCACGAGGAATCGCGCCCTTGGTCCATAAGACAGTATCTATCGCTTTTTTTAATGCCTCTAAACCGCGACCGTCATGAGCTGACACATAGACAACATGGGGAAATGAAAAACGTGGAAGACCTTCTAAAACTTTTGACTCATCTTCAAGATTTGAGTCCTTTTCTAAGAGAGCGTCAATCTTATTCCATATAAGAATTGTTTTATCATGAGGAACAATGTCGACAAGCTCAAGCATCTCTTTATCATCTACACGAGTCGCATCCTGAACAAGCAATACTAAGTCAGAGCGCTCAATAGCCTTCTTTGAGCGTCGAATACCTTCACCTTCAATAATTTCTTCAGTCTCACGAATGCCTGCGGTATCGATCAGCCTCAAGCTCAAACCATTTAAGTGAGCGTCATCTTCGACAATATCTCGTGTTGTTCCAGCAATCGGAGAGACAATAGCCCTTTCTTTACCTAAAAGAGCATTCATGAGGGATGATTTGCCTACATTTGGAGCTCCAACTAAACACAAGGAGACTCCATCATGGATGATTTTTCCTTCACGATAGGTCCCAATGAGATGCTCAATCTCTTGTCTCATACTATTGAGATCTCCTATCACTGTCTCGAAAGGAGAAAATTCGAGATCTTCTTCAGGAAAATCTACCCACGCTTCGAAAATCGCGGCAATTTTAGTGCCAACTTGTTGGAACTGGCTGATTTTTTTGGATAGGCGGCCCTCAAGATGGGACTCTGCAACCTTTAAGGCTTCTTCACTCTTCGCTCCAATCATATCTTGGATAGCTTCAGCTTGAGTCAAGTCCATCTTTCCATTCAGAAAAGCTCTTAAAGAAAACTCTCCAGGCTCTGCAGGGCGGGCTCCATATGTTGAAAGAGCCTCTAAGGCTTTCCTCGCAATCAAATGGCCGCCATGGCAGTGAAGCTCAACAACATCCTCACCAGTAAACGAGCGAGGAGCTCTCATGACGAGGACAAGTGCTTTATCAATAAGAGATCCTGATGTGCTGTAAAGAGACTTGAGACGAACTGTGTGAGACTCTTGAGTCTCCAAAGGAGATTGAGCAACTTTAGATGCGATCTCAATTGCGTGAGGCCCAGAGATGCGAATAATGGCAATGCCCCCGGTGCCTGGAGGAGTCGCTAATGCAGCAATCGTATCCTTTATCTGATAGAGTCCATGAATGAAATGCATAAAATATGTACCAAGGCTTCCCGAAAATATCTCGAGAAAGAGAAGCTTGAAGCCGCTTCACCGTCTCTCTTTTTAGTGACACCTCATGAAAAGAGTTGTAGTCCACTCTTCTCTTACATTCGATTGCGCTATCAGTTATACTATTATTTTTTTCGGTTGTGGAGGAGAGAACACTCTTTCGCTTCCAAAGAATGTAATCATGAGAAATAGTCACCTTGAATCTTGAGAGAGATAATAAACGTGTTATGATAAAAGTTGGAATAAATATTGGAATGGAAGCCTTGAAAAGAGTACTCCTCCTCTGTCTTTTCTCAGTGTTAGTCATGTCTATCCGCACCCTCGAAGCAAAAAATCTCTCCTCGAATGAGAAGAGCTCAACTGTTGAGGCAGAAAAAATTGAGGACATGTCAACAGAAGAAGAAAAGATTTCTTTTCTCATTAAAGCGACAGAAAGCACTTTGGATAATCTGAAGAAAGTAAAGACAGCCCTCGAGCAATTCAAGCAGCAAGAAAAGATATGTCTTAGTAAGAACTCTTCAAAAAAAGAGGCAAGTGACGCTCTCTTTGAGCTTTCTCGAAGAGCGTACGTGCTCGTCTCTCTTATCCGGGAGCTCGAGCTTTCTCATTATTTTCGAAAAGACTTTATTGATGAGCTGGATATGGTCTCTCGAGCATATCGAGTAAAATCCCTTCCTTCTGCTCGTATGGAAGCAGAATAAACCAAAAAAATCAGCAATCTCCTTGTAACTATGACTGAATATACTTCTCTAAAGCCGCAACAAGCCGACTCTCTTCCAATTGTCGATAGCAGAACAGGGAAGATCTTTTATGAGAAAATATGGGGAGACTCTCTCATTCAACTTCTGTATGGATCTTCTTTTACCTCAAAGACAGTCGGCTCTTTTCTTCGCTATATAGCGGCAAAGAATCCACTTATCTCATCGTTGTGGGGACGCTATCAAGATCTTCCACTCACGAAGAAAAATGTGCGGCCATTTTGCGAGGAGTATCAAATAGATCAGTCCGAGTTCGAAGAGGATATTGATAGCTATTCCTCTTTCAATGACTTTTTCATACGCCGATTGAAGCAAAGCGCTCGTCCTATTCATGATGATCCCTTTTCTATCATCGCACCGGCAGATGCTCGATACACCTTCTTGCCTGAGCTGCACCGCGATATGCTCTTTACTGTGAAAGGCTCGAAATTCGACCTTATCTCTTTCTTTCGCAACTCAGCATTGAGTGATTACTTTACTGGCGGGAGCGCCATCATTGCCCGCCTCTGTCCCGTTGACTGCCATCGCTTTTATTTTCCATTTGATGGAGAGGTTGTAAAACCAGCAGAATTTATCAAAGGACCTCTTTATTCGGTCAGCCCACGAGCAACCTCGAGCTTTCCTTGGATTTGGTGGAACAATAAGCGCGCCATCACCACAGTATACAACAAAGAGACCTCATCGATGTATGCTATGGCAGAAATAGGGGCTACGAACTGTGGAAATATTGTCCAAACATTCCAAGCTCCGGGTCACATTAAAAAAGGATCAGAGAAAGGCTTCTTCAAGTTAGGCGGCTCTGCAATCATCCTCTTTTTCAGAAAAGGAACCTTCGTTCTCGACGAGAGCTTGATGAATCTTCAAGCCAAACATCAATGTGAAGTCTTCTGTAGGATAGGCCAAAAAATCGGCCATATGTCCTCCGAATAATTTCCATGAAGATGCGGTGCTTTTGAGAAGCCAAACTCCAAAGCACCATTCTCTTCTAACCTCGCGCGTCTTTCTTTTTACACCAAAGAAATGAATATAAATGCTTCATCTGATAGAAAGCCTGCTGTATAATATAAATGCCGTGAGCGAAGAAGTGATGAATATACCACCACAAACCAGCGGAATATTTCCGCCAAATGAAATTCCTCATTCCCAAACCAGCCCAAATATCCGCAATACCTCTCTCTTATCGGGTCTTGCCCATCTGAAAAAAACTATCACTAGTTTGTCTAATCGTTTTTCATTTTCGTTTAGGGCAACCCACTCTCGAACTACCCCCAAGAGCTTAAAAAACGGTGATGCTCCGGAGATTAAGGCTGTAGTACAAGAAAAAAAAGTAACTTCCTTTGAAAGACAATCTGCTCAAGAGCAGTACAAGGAATGGAGTGGTGCTATACATGACTCATATATAGATCTCTCGCAGACCTCTCAATTAGGAAAAGATACGCTCAAACTTCTCAATGAAGCTGAAGGGTATGCCACTTTCGCATCAAAAAAGAATCCCGTCATTGAGAATAATTCAAGAGAAGACTCCAAAGCTATTCAGACCGATATAATTCCACAAGCCAAACAATTAGGCTTCAAGCAGATTGATGGCCAAATGAAATTCTTTAATCCCAAGACAGGAACTATCTTCACACTTTTTCAGGATGAGAAAAAATCTCCTCCAGAAATTGGAATCGCCTTCTGGGGATTGATGAATTCTGAGCACTTGAAAGGTGAAAGCTCAGATATTCGGAAAGAAACCTCTCGAGCAAGTATCTCCGCAGCAGTAAAAGAGTGTTTAGGAGGAGTTTCTGAAGCCGCAAAAGAGGCAATGGAATTAGGTAAGATTCTTAAAGATATTGCAAAAGAAAAGGGATTCACTCCCGTTGTCGTTGGCCACTCTCACGGTGGTGGGCTTGCTCAATGCGCAGCCCTGAGTAACGGAATTAAAGCATTTGTATTTAATTCAAGGCCCTTAGGTGCTGGGATAAGAAAAATGCTTGGGAAAGAAGTTATTAAACAAAATGCGGACAAAGTAACTGTCTTCTCTATAGAGGGCGATTTTTTAACACAGAATAAGGCTTTAAATCGTCTAGCCATAGCCACAGAGAGTCGTCTCGGTATCTCGGTTGCACGCACAGTTGGGAAAGGATACATACTCCCCAAACCCCAGATACAAGGTAAATCTCTCTTTAAAAGCCATAACAGATATCTAGAAAGCATTCAGCAGTTAAAAAATAAGATCCAGACCAACCAGACAAGAGCTCAGATCATTCATTGCTGAGTGCAAAAGCAATCGTTTCTAAAATGAATTATCGATTTGCTAAAAACATATTCAAGAAATGAAAAAGCTGCCGAGGGCATACATGCAAACTGAAGACAAAATGAAAACAGTTCAATTGTGGATGAAAGATGTCTCGCAATCATTAGGGACAGAACTCAAGTTAGATGATCAGGGCTTGTGCGCGTTTCAAGTTGGTGACGATACAGTAATCGTGATTGAAGTTCATGAGGATATGATCCATCTCTACAGCCCACTTATGGAATTTCCTGAGGATGCAACTGAAGCTACAACTTTAATGATAAGAGCTTTAGAGCTTAATGCATTTCAGTCACTCACAAGAGGCGGAGCTATAGCCGTTCCACCTGGAGGAGGCCCCCTCATCTTGTGTTTCAGCTCGCCAATTGAGGGCATGGACTCCGCTATCTTTAGCACAATCTTAGGAGGCTTTTTCGAGACTATCTCCGAGGTGCGCGATTTATTAAACGAGACAGACGCTATGGAAGATATAAAAGAAAACAGAAGTCTTCCTTCTCTAAAATTTAAAGCATAAAATCGTTTCATACCTTAGATCAGTAGCAGGGCTTTCAAATGAGTATTCGATGAGGGAGCCCTCTATTCGTGAGATTCTCTTCTTCTTATACCTCGAAAATAAATTTTTTCCGCCCAGTATTCATAAACACGATTGCGCTTTCGGCACGAGTTATTGTAAAGAATCATCTTTAATAGACAAATTGTCAAAAACAAATGAAGAGCAGAGTCCTTTATGCCTACTGGTGTAGTCACGTCAAGAAATAATTTTTTATATCCATGTTATAGAGATCTCGGAATAAATAAAGAGAGAATCAATGAAGCAATTGTATCAGCTCTTGATATAGTTAAGAAAGCGGGTATTACATTAACCGCGCCACTTCCATTTTCAACTAGAAGCATTCCTCATAATCTTATCAGAGCACCTATCAGACTTATACAGTGTGCGAAAGCCGCGATAGCTCCGGCGATGAAGGAAAAAAGCTTAAAAGTATTTAAAGAGATAACAATAACAAAGCTCAAAGCCTACATAAAGATTGATTGGAAGGTGGGCATTAAAGACTCATATAAGGACCTCTCAATAAAGCCTCGTCATCAATTAGAAAAAGCTAAAAGGCTTAAGATACTACAAGAAGGTCAAATCTATGCAAAACTCCAATACTGCAATCAAGAAGGCCGATATGAGAAAAATGTAGAAGCATATCTTTCCACAAGTAAGGTACCTTATTTTAACAATCAGGTAAAAAATTGCTTCAACGATGTCAAAAGAAAAATCCAGGAACTCGGTTTCAAAGAAGACGATAGAGGAGGCTTTTATAATAAAGGTACTGGAGCTCTCTTTAACCTTGCCTATAATGAAAAGACAAATGAGCTTGCACTATGCTTTCATGGCCTTACCAATGAGGACAAGCTTC
This sequence comes from uncultured bacterium, assembly GCA_964427425.1. Taxonomy (GTDB): domain Bacteria; phylum Chlamydiota; class Chlamydiia; order Chlamydiales; family FEN-1388; genus CAYRUD01. The sequence continues at coordinate 230,876 of CAYRUD010000012.1, read as the reverse complement.
AGGGTGAGATAATAACGCCTAAACTGAAAAAAGAAATACAACTCAAGAATAAGCTTTACGCGGCACTTGATTGGCTTGGCACAATCACTCCAATTGGAGTTGAGGCAATAAAATTAGGACAAATTCTGGATGAATCTACAAGAAATAACAATTTGAACGCTGTAGTGATTGGACACTCACATGGAGGGGGCCTAGCTCAGTGTGCAGCACTGGCAAATGGCCTAAAAGGGGTTGTATTTAACTCCCGCCCGGTAGGAGCTGGTATGAGACGCTATATAGGACAGGACAAAATAGCCTTAAATGCGCATAAAATCACAGCATTCTCCGGAAGAGGTGATTATTTGACGCAAAATGCAGCTCTCAACTTTCTAGGTATTGTCACAGAGCGCTTCTTAGGCATCATTGTTCCTCGCACAATTGGAAAAGGATATATACTTCCACAACTAAGTAAGGAATTTAACAATCACAATCACTTCGACAGACAACTTGAGAGAGCTATCGAATTGCATTCGTAGATACTTCTATCAGTTATTCATCAAGAAGGTCGACCCACTTCATCTCAAGCTCTTGCAGCCTTCTTAAGGTGTCCCGAGCAAAAGCAGCATCCTCGAACTTGAGCTCTTTCGCGAAAGAGCGCATCTTCTCTTCCCACTCTTTGATGGATCTTCGTAAGGTATCTAGATCATAGAGCTCGTCTTCCAAGTCCGCTCCAGATGGAAGCTGGAATTGCCCGACAATCTTACCTATTTGGTTCTTTCTCGACGCATCACCTTTAGTTTTCTTCGAAGAGACATCATCTTCTTGAGCCATTTCGAGGAGCGCTTTTTTACGAATTACCGTTCGTGGCGTAATTCCATGAGCCTCGTTATACGCCTTTTGTTTTTCTCTTCTCTTCTCAGTCACTTCGACCGTTTTCTTAATAGATTTTGTCATCGTATCAGCATACATGATGACCCGTCCCTTAGCATTGCGAGCAGCTCTTCCACATATCTGGATAAGTGATGTCTCTGATCTCAAAAAACCCTCTTTATCAGCATCAAGGATCGCGACAAGAGATACCTCAGGAATATCAAGCCCTTCTCGAAGAAGGTTGATTCCAATCAAGACATCAAAGACTCCGTTTCGTAAATCATGGATGATCTTCAATCGCTCAATCACGTCGATGTCAGAGTGAAGATATCTTGCCTTTACTTGAAGCTCGCTCAAATATTTTGACAGCTCCTCTGAAAGCCTTTTTGTAAGAGTGGTTACCAAGACTTTTCCACCGAGCCCGGTCTCTTTTCGAATCTCCTCTAATACATCGTCGACCTGTGATGAAGATGGTCTAATCTCGATGACTGGGTCTAAAAGTCCAGTAGGGCGAATAACTTGCTCAATAATCTCTCCTCCCGCTTCTTTGACTTCCCACTGAGCTGGAGTTGCTGACACGTAGACTGCCTGATTGATGCGACGCGTTACTTCATCGAATGCGAGAGGTCTATTGTCATACGCGGAAGGGAGGCGAAAACCGTATTCCACAAGGGAAGTCTTTCGAGCTTTATCGCCATTACACATAGCTCCGAGCTGAGGCAATGTCTGGTGAGACTCATCTATAATGAGAAGATAATCCTCAGGAAAGTAATCGATTAAACAAGGAGGAGGGTCACCAGGTGCTCTGCTACTAAAATGTCGTGAGTAGTTTTCAATCCCCTTACAGAAGCCAACTTCCTTAATCATCTCGATATCATATTGAACACGCTCTTTTAGACGCTGAGCTTCAACAAGCTTATTGTCCTGCATGAATCGCTCATAACGCTCTTGAAACTCTGCCCGAATAGAGCTTAAAGCTTGATCTCGAACATCTTCTGGCGTTACATAGTGAGAACTTGCATAGATAGTGATCTGATTAAGCTTATCTCTTTTTTTCCCCGTCAACGGATCAAACGTGGAAATCGCTTCAACTTCATCGCCAAAGAATTCAATTCGAATTGCTACATCCTCTTCATAAGCGGGAAAGATATCGAGCACATCTCCCCGAGAGCGAAAGGTCGCTCGCGTAAAATCAAAGTCGTTTCGCTTATACTGCATCTCAACAAGCTGCAAGAGAATATCGTCGCGCTTTCTCTCATCGCCTACTTTGAGAGATAAGTTCATCTGTCGATAGAACTCTGGGGAGCCTAAACCATAGATACAAGAGACTGAGGCGACAATAATAACATCACGACGCTCAAGAAGAGACCTTGTCGCGCTAAGACGCATCTTATCGATCCGATCGTTGATAGCGAAATCTTTCTCAATGTAGGTATCTGTCCTTGGGATGTACGCTTCAGGCTGATAATAATCGTAATAGGAGACAAAGTACTCAACGGCATTGTGCGGAAAGAATTCACGAAACTCTTGATAGAGCTGAGCGGCCAATGTCTTATTGTGGGCGATGATCAAGGTAGGCTTTTGGACTCTCTGGATCACATTTGCCATGGTAAATGTCTTTCCAGAACCAGTAACACCCAGCAGCACCTGAGCCCTCTGTCCTTTGAGTATGCCATCAACCAATCGGTCAATAGCCTCAGGCTGATCGCCACATGGCTGAAAAGGAGTTTCTAGCTGGAATGTGTCATTTACAGGAGTGTATGTCATCGTATTCCAAAGCCTTTCCTAAATTCCAAGAATAAATCGCCCTTAAAAAGGGCGACTCAATTGCCTCATATCGATGAAAGTGCTTTTTCACGCTCACGAGCGACCCTGGATATCTTATTCCACGTTCCAGAGATACCCATCGCGCTCTTTACTTCTTTCAGAGTACGGTCAGCAACCTCATTCATTCGAAGGGTGCCTTCATAGATAACAGATTCTACATAACCTTTTCGACTTTCAATTTCTTTTCTTCTCTCACGAATTGGAGCTAAGAATTGGTTGATCGCGCGCGCAAGCGATGATTTAATCTCAACATCTCCAATATCGCCTTGGCGGTATTTTGTCTTAAAATACTCTACTTCGTCTTTATGAGGGTTAAAGATATCATGGTAGATGAAAACAGGGTTGCCCTCAACTTTGCCTGGGATATGAGCATGGACTCTATTAGGATCGGTATACATACCACGCACTTTCTTCTCGACAGTCTCCGCATCGTCAGAGAGCATAATAGTATTGTTTGCCGATTTACTCATCTTACCCTGACCATCTGTTCCAATAAGAGATGGTGTCTCGCTTAAGTAGACCTCGGGAAGTGTGAACACTTCGCCATACGTCATATTAAACTTTCTTAAGATATCTCGGCAAAGCTCTACATGGGCTTCATTATCCTTTCCAACCGGTACGAGGTGCGCTTTTGGAGCCGCAATATCCGCAGTCTGAAGAACAGGATATCCAATCAAACCGAAGGGGATGCTCTCTTCATCCATTTTCGCATTTTTTGCCATCTCTTTTAAGCTAGGAAGCCCTTGGAGTCGATTGAGGCCGATCATCATTTCAAAAAAGAGATTGAGCTCGGAAATTGCGGGAATCGCTGACTGCAAAAAGATGGTCGACTTCTCAGGATCAATCCCAACGCTTAAATAATCGAGAACCATCTCTCGTATGTTCTCGCGGGTGTCGAGGATATCTTGCTTCTCACGCTTCGTTGTCAAGACGTGTAGATCCGCGATAATAAAGTAGCAATCAAACTGATCTTGAAACTTCAAGCGATTCTGCAGCGATCCAACCCAGTGGCCTAAGTGCAGCTTTCCAGTAGGCCTGTCGCCTGTTAATATTCTCTTTTTTTCTACAGGAGAGGATTGATTTGATCTCTCCCCATTATGTACACGCACTTGATCATTTGTCATAACAAAGTCACTCTTCTTGTTTCGTAATCTCTACTTCTCACGAGCATAATCTGAGGATCTCAAAGAGGATAATACCCAAGGAGAACACACCATAGATAATGAGTGTTTTCTTCCCTCCAGGTGCCCTGTAGCCATTTTCGTCTGAGCGCACCATGCGATCTTTTGCACAAGAAGCACTATATCGATATGACCAAACCATACATGCAGGCAAAAGCCCAAGCAAGAGCACAACACCGAAAATTCCAGCAACGTCTAACGCTTTGAAAAAGACTTGTGGAGAGGTTGTAGAAAACCAAACTGGTGGTATGAAGGCTAAAAGCAGGATAACATTTAGAGATTTCTTTCCAACATACTTCGAAATCCCATCTTTAATAAAGTCGACAATACTTAAAGAGACTCCTATGAAAGAGGTCACGATAGCAGTGACTGCAAAGCCGTCAGCAAATGCCACTAATAAAGGATTCATATAGATTTCCCCTAAGAGCTTCGCTCCGCTTACACCCCTTTCATACGCTCCATCAATTGACATTTCGCTTCCTGTGAGAGGAGCGGAACTTAAGCATGCAGCCTGCCAGATGATATACGCAACCAAAGGCATAACGCTTCCCAAAACAATCGCTTTACGAAGCGGCTTTGCATCATATTCTAAATAGGTAGAAAGTGTAGGTATAACGACATGAAAGCCGAATGAAGTAAAGCCGATTGAAAGAGATGGAAGAAGATAACTCCATCGAACTTCTGTTAACCTTTCGGGAACGCTATACGATAACGAAGAGGCAATAACAGCAACGAATGTAACAAGAAGCCCAATAGAGAATATTCTATTGATTTGATCGAGAATTCCAACGCCTTTTGAGAAGAGAAACGATAAAAAAAGCATCAATAAAACTGCTATCACGCCTGACGGGATCTCAATTGGGACTAATCCTTTGATAGCTCCCTGAGCTAATGATGAGAGGGCGGCAATATACGCGGTCATCAAAGCATAGAGAAGACATATATAGGCCAAAGATGCGATCCATGTTCCAACTTTACCACCAAGCGTCTTTGTAGCAAGAGAGATGATGTTGGTCTCGTTGCGAAAACGAAGACAGAGCTCGAGTAATAAAAGTGCGGGATAGAGCATAAAAGCCCAAGACAAGAGAAATGTCACAACTGATGGCACAAATCCTGCCCTTCCCATTGAAACAGGAAGAGCTAGCATCGCAGCGCCAATAGCAGTTCCCGCTACAATACATGTAGCTCCCATGAGACGTTTATTCGATATCTTCTTCATATCTAAAGCACCATCGCAATTAAGGCGTGTTGCCGATGACGAAATCTCAGTCATATGTATGAACTCTCAAATCCTTATACTTATTTTTATGGATGAGCGATCTTTAATCCAATTCTCTGTCCGATCTCTATCGCCATGATAAAAAGGGCCCCCGCAATCAGAAATAGGTTTCTCACCATTCTTTTCTGAGATGAATTCCCTTCTTCAGATACAGGAGGCCTTACCATAAAGAGCAATGCCGGAAGTATACCGAATAAGAGCATAGCAATCACCCCTCCCGAGTAGCTCAACGCGGATAAGAACATGGTAGGATCTATGAGACCTACAATATACGGAGGAAGAAGTGCTAGAAGAACATATTGGAGCTGCTTTCCATGACTCTTCTTCAAGCCAGAGGTTTGATATAACTTCTCTTGGCGTGAAAGCCCATCTCTCAAGAAATCAGCCATGCTCATACCAACTGTCACATAGGACGTGATGATTGCGAAAAATGCAAAAAGCCGTGTCATATCAATGAATGCTGGGATCTTTACTGATTCATAGACAACCGCAGTAATCATCTCTCCAGATTGAATAAACCGAGTCCATTCAGCATGGGTTGAAAAAGGCACTACACCAAAAATGATGAGCTCCCACACGATATAGACGATAAGTGGGATGGCGATTCCCAGAGCGATAGCTTTCTTAATACGTCCCCTATCATAGTCCAAATATGATGCGATTGTAGGTAATAGATTATGGTAGCCAAATGAAAAGACTATAACTGGAAGGGTTGTAAATAGTGGCACTCCCCAGTATGCACGAAAGACTCTTACAGTTTCAAATTCTGTTGATGCAATAACCACGAGGCAAACGTAAACAGATACTAATCCTAGAAGACACCATCTATTGATAATGTCAACGAATCCTACTTTTCTACTGATAATAAGTGCTGTAACAGCAACCGTAAGGAGAGCTGCAGTATTCTGTGAGAGTTGAAAAGATGCGGGAAGCACTAATCCAGACATCTCTTGAATAAGCCGAGCAGTTCCTATTGTATAAGCTGTTAGCACAGCATAAAAGAGAAAACCAAAGAGGATCCAAGTTACAGTTCTGCCTGGTTTTCCCAGGATACTTTCACTCAAGGATAAGAGATGGATATGCTTTTCGCCTCGATGAGCTGCATCAACGAGAAGGTCAGTAAGAGCAAATCCTGAAACAAGCATGTAGGTAAAGCCTATGGCAAACATCGCCACAGTGGGAAAGAACCCAAACGGTCCTGATATAACAGGCATTCCTAACATACCTGCGCCAATGCAACACCCTGCAATGAGTAGGCTTGATCCAAATAGTCGTGACACTGTCGTTATTTTCTCCTCAATTACAAAACTATTTCCATTTGTCTACCATCCTTTCGGCTGAGTCTACAAAACTCTCAGCATCTGAAAGTACTACATAAGCTCTCATCCATTTTCCTCTTCTACTGCTTTCTTTTAAGCTTTTTTCTTTCTTATTCAGACGAAAGAAAGATAGAAAGAGAAGAGATTACAAAAGAGAGACTAAGATCAAATAAGCGAGAGTAAGAGTGCTGGCATCAACGCCAGAAAGAAAAGAAAGAGAGAGAGAAGAGAGAATTAGAATAGGAAAGTGATGAAGTGTTCGATCGACATCCCGCCACAAGATAATAGCATGGATACGCGTTATAACATGTATTCACGGTATCTACTCTCTTTAATAGTTTAAATAAGAAAAAAGTATAACGTAGTCAGCTTTAAATTTTCAATAAACTGTTTAGAATCAAGAAGCATAATAATGAAAAAAGCACCCTTTCCTTCGAGATGAAAGAAAGGGTTTTATTCTTCTTTTCGCTTACTCTTGAGCTAATGCTTGTCGCTTCTTCTCAGAGCGAATTTCCTGTTGCAGTCGCCCGATATCATGTCCTTGGTAATCGACATACCTAAAGAAGCGCTCAAACAAAGGCTCTCTTTGGATTAAAGAGCGAGCCATCTCTTGAGCTACATATCGGTAAACTGGATGTCCGGCCGCTTGTGATCGAAGTTCTGTCAACCACTGAAGACCACGAACGTTGATCTTGATATGCCAACGAATATTATAGGCCATTGGGACCACATACTGAGCTTCTTCTGGCAACTCTTCAGCGATTGTCTTATAAGCTTCTCGCGCTTGATCCATGGCTTGCATATACGCACCATCGAGGCCGCTCTCAATAAGCTCTTGTGGCATATAATATCCCAAAGAGCAAGTAAGGAGCTGTCTTTCTTGTGTTAACATTCTATGCCGTTGAAGGTCTCTAAACGCTCCAAAGTCCGCAACAACTTCAAATGTCGCGAATCCGTGCTCGAGGCCTCTTGGAGACTTATGGCGTCTATGCTCACGAGGCTGGCAGACCGAATCAAAAAGGCGGCTTAACTCATCGCGGCTTAGTGAATCAACTTTCGATTCAATCTCTTGCCACGAAAGAAGACTTTGGCCATACAAGAGAGCAGTCACTGTCTTTTGAGGCGCTTTCTCATCATACTCAACCAATGTTACTTGTGGCCCAATAGGCCCGTGGGATCTTCCTAAGCTCTCTATATACTGCTTTGGAGTTGGAGAGAGATTGAACTCGCTTGCGAAAGCTCGTATCTCTTGCTCGACACTTTCTCGATAGGAAGCGAATGATTGGTGATGCTTATGTTGAGGATCACCCCTTCGGACAAATGATGGAATTACTTTAGCTAATTCTTCATATGATTGACGTCCAATCTCCTGAAGCTCAGCTAAATTATCGCAATGGAGCTTATGGAGAAGGCTCTCGAAGAAACGTCCATTTCCAAAAACGCCCATATTCGTCAGAGTCGAAGCAGGAAGCAGGCCTCGAAGGCAGTCCAAGACTTTAGCGCGGATCGCTGCCGTATATGCACTCTTAGAAACATTCTCTTCTTTGGGAAATCTCTCCTCCATAAATGTTGTCAATGGAGGAATGAGCTTTGAGTATGTATCAAAAAGCATATTACAGGTTGATAAGTACAATGACTTCCATGCAGAGGTCATCAGGACGGGCTCTTTATAAAAGAGATACTCGCCATTGACTTTCTGATCGAAGTAAATATATCGCGTTGATTTTTCAAGAGGCGATCCACCGATACGGCAATCTTCTATAGCCTTGGCAGCGAGCATCGATATATTCTCTACAGCGAGGTGTGCGCCACCTAATTCACCGATGGAATCATCGCCATAACCATCGAGAATACGATCGTAGAAATTCTGAGCTTTCTTGATAGCAAGAAGCTGCTCTGATGTATCAGTATGAGAAGCTGCCTGTCCTGTCTTCGATTGATCGCCGACAATAGATGCGAAGCCGGTCTCCTCAGGATTTTGAATGAACTCTCTCAGCAATAAAGATCTAAGACCTAAAGTTGAGCGCGAGTATCGAGAAAAGAGAGCGCCCTTGATAACTTCAGGCAGATTTCTTAGCACGAAAATAGAACCTTTCGTATTTGTCACATACTTATCAAGCAATGCTTCTTGTTCTGGGGAGAACTCTTCGTATTGCTGTAACATTACATATCGCCTTTGTCATCTCATGAGAGGGTCAGGATCCTATAATAACCAGTTCCCAATACTCTCGTTTTTTGGTTTTCAACGTTTACATTGTAGTATCTCTTGAGATCTATCAAAAAGATGAAGAGACGTGGAATTCCTTGAGGCTGCCAAAAGAGTTTTCAACTTTCAAGGAAAAACCAAACCAGTATCAATTTTTGGGAAAAATCTCTATTAATTCAATATCCCAGCCCTTTGAAGATAGAAAGACTATCTTTTCGAGCGCTCCACTCATCGTATTTCATTCTCGTTCTTGAGAAACATCTCTTTAATATAACAAAACTTTAAATCACCATTATCTGTTCTTTGATGAATATAAGATAAAACATCTTTTCTCTCTTTAAGAGAAGCAAATGCATTAATCTCTGAGTCTTCTAATCTAACTAGAACCGCATGAATATATTTTTCTTCGAATACACTCAGTAGCGAGCGAACAGCTGAAGAAAACCGCATCCAACGAAAGATAAGGCGAATAAGAGGGAGAAAAAGAAGAAGCGAGACTAAGATCAATATACCCTCGTAGGATTCTAAAAATGGCAAAGCCATAGTAGACGCTATAACCAAGAGACTCCACAGTACAACTTCCCTCGCTCCTGCAAAGAGAGGACCAAAGTAAAATCGAATAAGGTCTAATGTATTACGAGAGAAAAATCTGCAGAACCAATAGGCAATATACTCTTCATATTGATGACTTAAAAAATGAGCTCGAAGTGCGTGAATATACTCATGAGCTATAATTGCCTCCGGAGAAGGTCCAATTTTCAAGAAGAGGGGTGAGGCAAAACTCTCTTTCTTGAGACTCGAACTTAACTGAATGCGAGGGATAAGAAGAACAGAAGATGAGCTTTCTTTTGCTTCCCACTCCTCAATCCAACAGCATGCAGGCTCCCAGGGATAAAGTCCTTTTTTAGAAACAGATACAGGTATGCTATCTAAAGAAGAATTGATCATCTTCGACAGCTCTTCTTTTACTATAGAGCAAAGCTCTAAAACATCCCCTGTAGGCACATCTTCCTTTTGAACCATCCTCTGCGCTTGCTCAAAACATCGCTTCCGAAGTGAGGCTGTATCAAGATAGTTTTGATATGAGATTTCGTTTGAAGAAAGAAAAAAGCCGCTCATTTCAAGCTCTCGCACCTTATAAAAAAGTGTTGAGCATTCTTCAGCTCTTTTACAATCTATAGTCCCATCCGAAATCATATATCAACAGCTCCGCCTCTTTTTATACTCTTTGTATTCTTGTCAGCGGAGCTAAGGAAGCCACCATCTTCCGAACACACCCATCCGTCGTAAATCGAATAATATAGGTAAGCCCCATTGATCCTTCTTGTATATCTTCGATTTTACCCAGGCCATGGACTGCGTGAAAGACAACATCGCCTATTGCAAACTGCTCTCGTATCACTGATTCCTTCATGACAGACTCTGGAGCTGGAACATGTTCCTTACGGCTGACAAAAGCCTTAGGAGCTACTGATGGATGAGGCTCTTGGTGTTTCAGACGAGACTGTGGAGGAATAAATCGGCCGACCTTTTTTAAATATGCTTGGGGAACTTCATAAAGAAATCGGCTGGGCCTCATCGACCGATGCCCACCCCATAGCATGCGATTTTGAGAAAGAGATAATGAAAGGAAATCTTTAGCTCGCGTCATCCCTACATACATGAGTCGCCTTTCTTCTTCAATCTCCTCAGGATTATACCCCTCTTTCATCCACTTTACGTTGATATGCGGGAAGAGATCTTCTTCTAATCCAACCAAAAATACAGAAGTGAATTCAAGGCCCTTCGCATTATGGACGGTAGCTAAGGTGACTCTTTCAGAGCCATCGAGAGCCTCTTGTTTTGCGGTTTCAAGAGCAAGTGTCTCAAAAAACTGAAAGAGTGCATGAGACTTATTCATTGGCTCTTCTTGATTTTCTGTTTCTACTTGTTCAGAGTCCCATTCGGATGCCTTCGCAAGTAACTGCTCTAAGTTTTCTCTTCGATCTACAAAAGTCTCCTCTCCTTCTTCTTCGAGGTACTGAAGGTAACCCGTATCATGAATCGCAGAGGAGATGAGTTGAAATGCGCTCTGCGAAGTTACTTTTGACCGCATAAGCAGTAAAGCTTTTGAAAAGCTCTCTAAGCCTTGCTTATGACGCGAAGTGAGAGTCAAATCAAGCTGAGGAAATTTTGCTTTCTCAAAGCTAGATTCGACAAGCTGAACTATAAGATCAGCGATCGGGATTCCCTTCAAAGCTGAGTACGCTATAAGTTTTTCAACAGTTGTTGAGCCAACACCACGCTTTGGAACATTAATTACGCGCTGGAATGCTATAGTGTCCTGTGGAAGAAGCACAAGACGCGCGTAGGATATAATGTCTTTGATCTCTTTTCTCTGATAGAAAGAAAGACCTCCCCAGATGACATATGGAATTCTTCTTCGTATCAGTTCATCTTCAAAGCTTCTTGATTGAGCATTCGTCCGATAGAGGATCGCGATCTCGGAAGGAGTAATATCTGTTTCTCGAGTAAGTTGCTCAATACCATCTGCGACAAATTCCGCCTCTTGCCGTTCAGTCCTCGCTACAAAGCAAGAAATAGGCTCGCCTTTTCCTCTTGCGCTCCACAAGTTTTTCTCAAGCCGCTTATGGTTATTGCGAATAACTGCGTTCGAGGCCTCAAGGATTGTATTAGTACTTCGGTAGTTTTGTTCGAGTCGAATAACTTGCGCGCCTTGGAAGCGATCTTGGAATGATAGAATATGCGAGAGATTTGCACCTCTCCATGAATAGATCGACTGATCAGGATCACCGACCGCAAAGATATTTTTAGAAGGACCCGAGAGAAATTCAGCTATCTCAGACTGCACATCATTAGTATCTTGATACTCATCAACTAAGAGATAATTCCAACGCCGATTAAGAACCTCTCTGACATCAGGAAAATCTCTAAGCAGCTCGAGTGTCTTAAATTGAAGGTCATCAAAATCCATAGCTGACGCTTTCTTCATCTCTTGCTGATACATTAAAAAGAGATCATAAATCTCGGGGGTGACACCTGAAGTCAGCTCGGAAGAAGACTTATTTTTCAGCTGTGAAATTACTTTTATTGCCTCATCAGCAGTTAGAGAGTGATATCTTGTGTCTTGCGACTCTTGAAGCCTTTTTAAGCACATCTTCATCAACTTTTCTCTTTCATCTTCATCATAGATGACAAAAGTGGATTGATACCCAATTCTATCGGCAAATTCTCTTAAAATTCGTGCGCCTAAACTATGGAACGTTGTTACTAAAACTGTAGAACCTAAAAGAGCATGAACTCGCTCCTTCATCTCCTTAGCAGCTTTGTTCGTAAATGTTACTCCGATAATCGCTCGAGGCGAGACACCTTTTGAGATAAGATGAGCGATTCTCAATGTTGCGACTTTAGTTTTTCCGGAGCCTGCGCCAGCTATGACGAGAAGAGGCCCAGAGCCAAATTCCACCGCAGCTTTTTGCTCTTTATTCAGCTTTTTCATCTCAGCATGTAATTTTTCTATTACATGCTCAGACAAGCCCCCTTGATGAGAGGCATGGTTTTGCGACGGAGTAAAAAGAGATTCTTCCTCGAAAGAAGAAGTACTTGGCGAAGAAAAAAATGAGGTCTCATCCATAGAAGTGTCTAGCACGCAATGTGTCCTACAAGCAGATAATGAGAAAGATTCATGATTGAGTTTATCAATTTTACTCCCGCCTTTGATTGTTTGAAAAGCAGTATATCGAACAATCAAACATGCACCGCGAAGTAAAATCACCCTATTTCTTTATTCAATTTTTTGAAATCGTCAGGTACAACAAAACTCTCCTTATCTTATGCATCAAAAAGACAAAACGTGCCACGGCTCATGAAAGAAATGAAGAAACAACTTCTTGTAACATTCACCTCACTTCTCTTCATTGTAGTAATGCTATCCAACCTTTTTTCAAGCGATTGCGTGTATGCATCGGTGGGAATAGAAAAACAAGAACGAGCAGTGGTTCAAGTTGGCGTTGATAGACTTTTTTCTTCATCATATCGATATCTCCTTGAGAAGAAAAGAGTTGGATTAATTACAAACCACACAGCCATCAATAAGAACTTCGAAAAAACCTGCGATGTCTTTGTCAAAGAGCATGAGCGAGGCACTTTTCGCCTTCAAGCACTCTTTGCTCCTGAGCATGGTTTGATGGGAGAGATGTACGCGGGAGAGGCTGTCAAAGAGACAACCTATAAAAACATACCTGTGATTAGCCTTCATGGAACTACCAGACGCCCTACAAGAGAGATGCTCCAGGGGATAGAAGTCCTTGTTTACGACATCCAAGACTTAGGCTCTAGATCATATACCTTCGCGACCACACTTCTCTACTGCATGGAAGAGGCCGCTAAATGGAATATTAAAGTTGTCGTTCTCGACCGCCCTAATCCATTAGGCGGCATGATCGCCGAAGGACCTATGCTTGAGGAACCCTTTCGCTCATTTGTCGGCTATATTAATGTCCCTTATCGGCATGGAATGACGATTGGAGAGCTCGCTCGATACTTTAATGCTGAATATAAGGTTGGCGCAAGCCTTACTGTTGTTCCAATGCTTGGATGGAAGCGCTCTATGCTTTTCTCAGATACGGGCCTTCCATGGATACCTACAAGTCCTAATATTCCTGAGGCATCAACTGCGCTTCTCTATCCTGCTACAGGCATTATTGGAGAACTTGGATTCGTTAACATTGGAGTAGGCTACACGCTTCCTTTTAAAATAATTACAGCCCCTTGGATTGATCCACAGCGATTTGTCAAAGAATTGAACCGAGGAGCCTCACCCTTTGTTCGTTTCCAGGAGATATGGGTAAAACCTTACGGAGGGCAGTTCTCCGGGAAAAAATGCCAAGGAGCCCTTCTTCTCCCTCTTTCAAAATCTTTTTCGCCTATCGAAACATGCTACCAAATACTCGACACATTAAAGAGACTCTATCCAAAAGAACTTTTAGGAGTTCTCTCCCAAAAAGAGAAAAAAAAGCAGCTCGATATGTTCTATAAAGTTTGCGGAACTAAGAAAATAGCTGAGATTTTAATCCGAGAAAAACGTCCTTTCGACGCTCTATGCTCTCTTCATCACAAAGAACGAGCTGAATTCATGGAGAAAAGAAAGCAGTACCTTATTCCAAGTTACGGAGAAAAGTAGCACTCTTTTTTTTCGATTGCTAGAAATTGAATCACTTCGTTGACAAAAAACGAAATATCACCTTACTCTACTTCGTGTTAGCAAACGAAAACTCAGTCTGCTAAGTCATAGCAGCGTGGGTTTTTACGCTCTTTTCCATCCTCTTTTGAAGCATGAAAAAAGACTTAAAGAGTGAGATCTCCATTACCTCTTCTTTAAGAGAGAGCAAAAGAGTGAAAGATTAAACACAAGGTGACATCGGCTCTATATGAGCTTATATTGCTCGTCATAGAGATGTCGATTTCACTCTGATTTCGCACATATTATACTTCATGGATTAATCGGGAGTGTGCACATATGAAAACCGTTCGACCACTCGGCAGCCGAGTCCTTATTCGACGATCTAAAGTACAAGCGACAAAAGGCGGAATCCTTCTTCCAGATACTGCGCAAGAAAAGCCAAAAGAAGGTGAGGTCATCGCTGTAGGACCTGGAGCTATCAACGACAAGGGAGAAAGAGAAACGCTCACTGTCAAAGTTGGCGACAAAGTTCTCTTCTCATCATATGCCGGAACTGAGGTGAAGGGCGTTCAGACAAAAGATGATTCTGAAGAGCTCCTAATTATGGAAGAGAGCGAAATTCTCGGAATTCTCTCTTAAATAAACTGATGAAAGAGAGAATATGGAAAGGCACATCAATTATACAGCTCCTAGTACATATTCTCTTCTTAGAATGATGACCTCATCAATCCCAAGAGAAACGCGTTAAAGGCAGAGATCAAAGAGAGTGTTACCATGGCAAAAATGATTCAATTCAACGACGAGGCCTTAAAAGCACTCAACAGAGGGGTTAAAACTCTCGCTAGAGCTGTAAAAGTTACATTAGGCCCAAAGGGTAGAAACGTTGTTATCAACAAAGGGTTCGGCTCTCCTCTTTCGACAAAAGACGGTGTCACAGTTGCTAAAGAGATTACTCTGAAAGATAAATTTGAAAACATGGGCGCCCAACTCGTCAAGGAAGTTGCATCTAAGACATCTGATGTCGCAGGCGATGGAACAACAACAGCAATCGTCTTGGCAGAAGCAATATTCAGCCTCGGATTGAAGAATATTTCTTCCGGCGCAAATCCAATGGATGTAAAGCGTGGTATCGATAAAGCTGTTAGCGCTATTGTCGACGAGCTCTCTTCAATCGCTCAACCAGTAAATAGTAAAAACGAGATCCATCAAACCGCGACAATCTCAGCAAATAACGATCCAGAGATTGGTTCCATTATCGCTCAAGCGATGGAAAAAGTTGGAAAAGACGGCATCATCACTGTCAGTGAAGCAAAAGGTATCGAGACTACCTTGGATGTTGTTGAAGGGATGCAATTCGATAAAGGGTACCTTTCCCCATACTTCATTACAAATCCAGAAGCTATGCGAGTCGAGCTCGATAATGCGCTCATCTTTATCACAGACAAAAAACTCTCTTCAGCGAAAGATATAGTACCTATCCTTGAAAAGTCTATGTCTCAAGGACAAAGACCTCTCTTAATTATCGCCGAAGATGTCGATAGCGAAGCTTTAGCAACGTTAGTCGTCAATAAACTCAAGGCCGGCCTTCCTGTTGCTGCGGTAAAAGCGCCTGGTTTCGGTGACAGAAAGAAAGCAATGCTTCAAGATATCGCTATCCTCACCGGAGCCACCCTCATCACTGAAGAAGTAGGCTTAAGCTTAGATGATGTCTCTATCACCTCTTTTGGCCGAGCAAAAGCAGTTAAGATCACGAAAGATGAGACTACTATCGTCGATGGAATGGGAGATCATCAGAAGCTGAAGGCAAGAATGCAAGAGATCAGAGCTGAGATCGAGCATGCGTCATCTTCATATGACAAAGAAAAGCTCGAAGAGCGCTTAGCTCGCCTTGTCGGTGGCGTTGCTGTCATCAATGTTGGAGCTGCAACAGAAACAGAGATGAAAGAAAAGAAAGCTCGAGTTGAAGATGCTCTCCATGCGACGCGAGCTGCAGTTCAAGAGGGAGTTGTCCCAGGAGGAGGAGTTGCTCTTCTTCGCGCAGTAAAAGTATTAGAAAAACTGAAAAAAGAAGTCTCTGGAGATGAGGCAATCGGTGTTGATATCATCCAGAAAGCCGCTTTTGAGCCTATCACCGCAATAGCTAATAATTGCGGAAAACAAGGCCAACTCGTTGCTGAAAAAGTCTATGAAGCATCAGGATCATGGGGTTATAATGGTCTTACTGATCAATTTACAGACCTTATTAAAGAAGGCGTCATCGATCCTGTATTAGTAACTAAGACAGCCCTTACAAATGCGGCATCTGTCGCATCACTCCTTCTGACAACAGCTGCGATGATTACCGAAAAGCCTAAGAAAAAAGCCCCAATGGCTGCAGGACATCCAGGCATGGGTGGAATGGGCGGTATGGGTGGAATGGGTATGGGCGGCATGGATGACATGGGAGACTTCTAACCTCTCTCTTCACCTTGATGTCCCCCAAAAAGACTTCTAGCGGCAAGAAACTCTCTTGCCGCTTTTTTTCTGTTAAAACAAGGCTTATAAAATATCTGTTGGACCTGATCCTGAAAGAGATAGTATAATTTCTAGCCGATAGCATTTCTTAAATACTGGAGGATTTCACTTTCCCTATGCCACTTTATGAGTACTTCTGTGAGTCTTGTGGGGTAAAAACAGAGCTGATTGAAAAAGCGGACGCTCCTCCATCTACTGAATGCCCACATTGCAAAAGCCATGCATTTAAGAGAGTACTTTCTTCATCATTTGGAATGCACTTTAAGGGCTCTGGTTTTTACATTACTGACTATGCATCAAAGGGCGCATCACATGGATCACAAGGAAATGACCCCACTAAAGGGCCATCCTGCGGATCATCATGTAAATGTCATTAAAAATAAAAGCCTCTTCATAGATATGAAAGAGGCTTTTCCTTTATCGCTTAAAATGGAGAAGAAGCCAGCCATCATCTTCTACGAATGAAATAAGCTTATACGTATACATTGAAAAGAAATAGCTACAGACCTGTTCTTTTTGTTCTAAGAGAATCCCTGAGATAACCATTTCGGATGCACGCTCAATAAGGCTTCCATACATTGGAAGAGCCTGTTGAATATCTCCCCACGTCATATTCATAAGAATGAGTAGGTGCTCACTGGACACAAGTGAATACAGCTCTTTTTGCAAACGATCTTCAAAATGAGTGGCTTCGTCGCAGCTAAAGAAGAAAGCTTTTTCTGCTAGCCCATTTATACGAGCATTTCGCATGGCAATCAGGACGGCTTCTGGATCTATCTCGATACCAATCGCAGATAGAGCTCCGCATTGAAGGGCCGCTAACGCTAAGATTCCGTTACCCGCTCCTATATCAACAACGACTTTACCTCTCACCTTATCGTGTAAGGATTGAAGCATCAGACGAGTTGTCGGATGAGAGCCATCGCCAAATGCGCCACCCGCCTCAAGTTGTAATTTATCTTTACCATCCACAAGGGGAATTTCTAAAAAGCCTGACTTTGACGACCAATAAGGAGAGTGCTCTTCTGACTGCTTCTGCCAATCTATATCTATAGAGGCATCCTCAATAGTAATATGAGGATAATGAGATGAGCACCAATGAATAAAATCGTCTC
Source organism: uncultured bacterium (assembly GCA_964427425.1). GTDB lineage: Bacteria > Chlamydiota > Chlamydiia > Chlamydiales > FEN-1388 > CAYRUD01. Next base: position 213,404 of record CAYRUD010000012.1, on the reverse strand, counting down.
TCTTTTTTGACGCAAGAGAGAAATACCACATGACTCCCTCATTGGCTACTTCGCTCTCGACTTTAACTAACGAGAGAGGATCTATTAAAAATGCTTCTCTAATCCCAGGCGTTGAGAGTGTTGATCCAAAAGATCTTGATTCTTTCTTAGTCGAACAGACAACTTTCAAATAAGTAATATACACCTCACACCTACACCTAAAAAACTTTTATTGAACAGAAGCTAATTTTATTGGCTCATTTACTCAATCTTTATAATTCCTAAGCATCAACAAGCAATACTAGTTTTATACAGTTCATTGCTCTTTAAAGCTTTATTACTTGGAGTCCTTGTCCAGTACAAAGTCCCAACGCATCTTGTACAAACCTAAGGGTGGCTCTTAAAAGAGCTATTAATAGACTAACAATCCAGAGGGATTTAATTATCTTTTCTCTCAACCGAAGAGGCTAAGAAGGGGAAGAATAATAACAAACCTCTTCATAGGAAACATTCTTTAATAGATTAGAATTATGATTAAGCAGATCGATATGGCCCATAGCCCCTTGAAAAGCGCATCTCAAATAGTAAAGAAGGGAAAACATCCTTCACTTATAGCATTTACTGCGTGCCTCTGTAACATTATCTTGGTATTAATACCGAATCCTATAGATTTATTAGGATCTTTTGCTGAAACTCAAGGTCTATCAGCGCACGCAATGCCTCTTGGATTAGAACTGAGCGAGAATGAACCGACTCTATACTCACGCTCTTTTCGAATTTTCTCTCAGCTTATCCAAGAAAGTTGCCCACGCTGGTTTCACCCTGAGATGGCATTTTCATCGCCAACAGAGCCCCCCTTCAACGGCAAATCAATAATAGAACTTAGCTCACCGTTTGAAGATGAGAATGAAAAAGCAGCTCTTGGATACCAAATCACAGTTCATAGAAATTCCGCCTCAAGACTAGCTGAGAGAATCACCCTTACCAAAAAAGGAGTTGATGCGCCAGAAGGATGCGTGGACTTGATCTGGAACAGGCAGAATGGAATGTATCTTCTGACCTCTCTTATCTTTACAAGCTTGAATCAGCCTCAAGTTCAACATATATTTTCATACGACAGCATCGGAAGAATATGCCAGCACACTTTGAGAGGAAATCTCTCAGGGAGTAGGCAAGCTCTGGATGAATCATATTCTACTAGAATTCAATATGATGAGAATGATCCATCGATCGTCAGCTTAGAAGGAGATGATGGTGTCATATCCATAACTAGGCAGGCTTCTCATGATAAAGAGGGTGTTATCACATGGACACTCGTTGAGACTGCTGACAAAAAGCGATATCGAAAATGTATCCGCGAATACGAGCATATTGAAAACGAAAGAGAATTCTCTACAGTTACTGAGGTCATTGAAGATGATTCTCCCTCTGTTATTGAGCTTTTCAATCCATCCTTTTCCTGGAGACGATGGACAATTACAAAAACGAAAGAAAGCGAAAGAAACCATGAAAGAGAAGAATGCATTGAAACATGGAGCTTCGACCCATCATCAGGTAGAGACATTCTTTTAAGAAAAATGGTGATTAAAACAGATACAAAGACCAACACCTCCTCGTTTCTAGCTTTCGATGAAACAGGATCTTGTATTTATTCCTCCCAAAGAGGATTTCCAAAGCCTAAGACCGCATTAAATGGTGTGTGCTCCGCTAGCATGAATGAGGATGTATGCCCACTCCTCAATATAGATGGTCTTGGGCGCGTCGTCTCGCTCTCCCATGAAGGAAAATCTTCGACTGAGTTTAGAGAGGAACTTTCTTATGACTCCTTCGGAAATCTAACCTCCTTATATCAAAGTAATCCTATCCACCCTGGAGAACCCCCCGCTAAAACACATATACGAGCACGATACACAGCAAGGGGTCAAATCGCATTAAAGCAATATGAGGATGGATCCAAAGAAGCTTCCAGGTATTTCCTTAATGGTCAGCTAGCAAAGCATACGCTCAGAGATGGATATATTATCGCTTACACAAAAGACGGATTTGGTCAAATTACCTCAACTTCTCGTCGAAAGAGAGGAACTACGGAAACTCACCGTCGATTGATCGACTATGATGGCAGAGGAAATGTTATCAGGATTATCAATCCACAGGAGAAGTCAGAAGAAAATCTCAGCTATGATATTTTCGACAGGCTAATCACCTACTCACGCCGCATCGCTGGAAAAGATGATACTTCGTATTCAATCTCTTATGATGCCTTAGATCGTCCGATCCACATTCAGGTAAAAGGCCCAGTAGACTCATCTTCTACGTCCATGGCATACGATATGCATGGACAAAAGCGTGAGAGCAGAACCATTTATAAGAGAGATGGGAAAGACGAGACTATCTTCGTTCGCGAATTATTTAATCAAACAACAGGACTCTTGCAAGAAGAGCTTTCTGAGACATCAGAAGACGGTATCTCAAAGCAAACTCTATTTGACGATCAGGGACGAAAAGCGCATATCCGTATAAGCTCTCTTAAACATACATTCGAACCCCTCGAATACTTATTCTCCTATAAGGACGAGGAGACCAAAACACTGAATGGGAAGATAATCAAAACCTCTACGAGAACGACCATCATGCCAAATAGGGCTATAACGCATGAAGTTTTTGATGCTTGTAGCGGAAGGATGCTTTCTCGCACTGTTGATACACAAGGAAAGGTTTTAGATACCATACAAGGACAAGCTCCAATTCGGAGCCATGAAGAATATATCATCAAAGACTCTTTTGGGTCATATGACGTCATTCAAGAGACTATTCTCTCTTCTGGGAAAACTATTAAGAAAGTCATTTCATGGACCTTTGGCCCCAATAAAAGGCTCGAATCAATTAAATCGAGTGATGGTATAGAGGAAATCTATTCGTACGATGCTCAAGGACGTCTTAAAGAAAAGAAAAAGGTTGGTTTGGGCAGCCTCTTATATGAACGCAATGAGCATGGTCAAGTCACGCGCTTATATAGCACAGACAACACGGTTGATTATAGCTATTCCTACGACAATGCAGGAAGAATTATCAAAGCGCACGACAATATAAAAAACAAATCAGTCAATAGAAGCTTTGATCGACAAGGAAGACTCTATCAGGATGGTGAGGAAGAAAAATCTGTCTCAGTTGATTTTGCCGTGAATGATCTGGGAACTTCCTTCTCTTCTCTTTCTTCAAAAGTCACAAAAATCTCTCTTCCAACTAGAGAGTCTATTGTCTTCTCATATTTAGACTCTTCAAGAACAAAGCCTTCGCGAATTGATAAGCTTTACGAGGAAAAGACTGTCTGGTCACTAAGAACAGATCAAGTACCTATTCTCAAAGAAAAATGCCAATTTGAAGGCATAGACGAGAAAGGGTTTAAAAGAGTAACGAAGAAATCTTCGCTTAGCTACCCAAAAGACAATAAAGACTCTATTCAGAAATCTGAGTGGACCCAAACAGCTCATATCGACTCATTTGGCTTCTTGAGCCAAGAAAAAGGAGAGTTTTCCTATTCTACATCATTCCTTCCAAGCGGAGAGATTACATCATTTAGAAATGATAAATCGCCCTCACAGGAAGAAAAAGTTGAAATAGATCGCTTTGGAAGGGTAGTTCAAAAAGGGGGTCTCTTCCTTTCCTATGATCAAAGAGGCAATGTAAGCGCATCAAAAGACAACTCTAACCAAGATCAAATTACATATACTTACGACTTTGTAGGTCGTCTTACATCGATTGAAAATAAGAAAACAGGCTTTAAAGAAGAGTATGAATATGACGGGTTTCACCGAATACAACGAATTATACAAACGACTCGCTTGAATACTTCATCCGGCGAAAAACCTTTCGTACGTCACATCATCGATCGACTTTGGTACTCACAAGCTGATTTAGGATCGATTGTATATACTGAAGATGGAAAAGTTATTAAATCAACTTTGCGCGTTCCTGCGCTGTCTTCTAATCACCATGAAACTTCTGCTGTTGAAATTAACGGTCGACCTTATATCACTGCTGTAGACTCAAACTATTCGGTTATTGCGCTTATTGATAGCGATGGGATAATGGTCGAGCAGTACTTTTACAGCCTTTTCGGTCATATGAAGTTTCGCACATTTTCAGATGAGAGAAGCGATACAACAGAGCCCCTCTCCCCATGGTTATGGTGTGGAAAAAGGCAATGTGGCGATTCAAGCTTCCTTCTATATGATTTTGGCTATCGCCGCTATTCGTCAACTCTTATGCACTGGGTAGAAGAAGATCCCCTCGGATGGAGTGATGGCCTCTACTCAAGAAGCTATGTACAAAATAACCCTATCTTTGGAATGGATCCGACTGGGCTTTTCTCAATACCTTCATTTTGGAATCAGCTTACAGAACATATTCAAAGAGGAGCCTACGAAGTATACACGAAGATTGTAAAGTCGATCACACTTGCATCAACAAGCGTTGATTGGTTTTTCCAGTTTCGATCGCCCTTTGAAGATATGATCTTCAAATTAGTGGGTTCAACTTGGCTTATGCTCATTGGTTACAATCCCGACGCAACACATGTAGGCCGCGCAGGATCTGTAAAGGAACTTCATCCTAAAGTACGAATCACCCATATAAACGGCATCTTAAATGTCTCTAAAGACCAAGTTGATAATGCAGCATTGGTCTCAAAAAGCCATGGAAACATCCCTGTCCACTATATCTATGCCGCTACTTCTGGATTTACTGGAGATCTTTTACGATGTGCATTCGCTAAAGGCGGCCTTATTTCTCGGCAAGCCAAATTGCTCTCTCATCTTTGGCAAAGGCTTATCAAAGAAATGGGAGGTCCTCACGAAGGCGGCATTATTATTCACTATGCCCATAGCCTTGGCGGGACTGATACAGCCAGCGCTCTTACTCTCCTAACCCCAGAAGAAAGAGCCTGTATCCGAGTGGTCACATTTGGCTCTGCAACTCTTATTCAAGAAGAATCCTGTTATAAAGTTGATAATTACGTCAGTGTTAACGATGCGGTTCCAGCGATAGCCGATATAAAATCATATTTCTATGGACTCATGAAATGGCAAAATAATATCTATTTCCTTTCATCGAACACATTGCCATGTCTCGATCACATCTTTACTAATGAAACATATCGTAAAGTTCTTGATGAATTAGGAGCAAAGTTTCAGGAAGAGTATTTAAAAGAACAAAAAGACAATAAAGGCAATTAAACAAGTATAATAAAAAAATTTCTATATTGAAATAATAACATCTCTTTAATCTAAATTAATAAAAGCCGATTATTATTGCTTGCTTTAGTTAGAAATTAAAGAGATGTATATGCAAGCTTTGCAATCTTTCTGTTCATCGGTATTCAGTGCTATACTTTCATCTTGTCCATTTAACTCCGGAAACAATGCACAAATCCCAGAACAAACAAAGAACACACCTCCTATTCCTCCCTCTCCTATAGCGTTTCAGCCACAGGAACGAGAGTTTATCGCAGGGTTTCGAGGAGATGAATCTACTCCCCCAGCAAGAAATTACCGCATCTTATTCATAAACGGTATCCGATATGAGCACGACCATGCTGCAGATGCAGCTTATGCTGTATCAAAAGTTTTTCATAATATGCGCGTTGATTACGCCTATTTAAAATTAAATGCAGGCATTGTTCGGGATGTCCTGAAGGGGAATAAGAGCCCTCATCATAGGACTCACATTATTCCTCTAGCAACTCATATCAGAAAATTAATCTTGGAAGGAGAGAATAACCTTCGCGAAGATGACGATGAGGATTCACTTAGTACAGCCTCAGATCCAGTTCAAAGAGCTACATCGTCAGATTCACAGATTAGCTCATTTTCTAAGAGACGGATCTATGCTCTTAAAGACTCGCTCGATACTACCTCTTCGAAAGTTGTTATTGTTGTCCACTCAGGAGGCGCAGCCCTCTTAAAAGCCGCCCTCTCTCTGTTGAGTCCTCAAACCAGAAAGAAGATTGATGTCATCACGCTCGGGGGCGCATACCAATTTGGCTCTAGCGATGTTGGCAAGGCTTATAATATTATCCACATGAATGACTGGGTTCCAACATTCTCCTGGCTTTGCTCGAAAGATGTTGCTCCTGACGCTGCGATTGAATATGTCGGATCTCGACTCTCTATACCTATGAGCGGGCATGCGTTCTTTTCTCCCGAATATCAAGGAGCCCTCAAACGCATAATGACTGCCTACTTTAGACAAATTGCTGAGATTGCTCTTATTTATAGATCACCATCTATCGATTCTGTCATCGATGATGAAGAGGAAGAAAACCCTATAGAACTCTCATGCATTACAGATACGATCTTTATTGAAGATGATAACCAGCATATAGCCAATTCCTGTAAGTTCGAAGAGATCTATGATGATGAAAGCGATGATTCGATTATAGATATCACGCAGTGTGGCTCATCATCAGACGAGAGCGACAGACTCAGCACCGATAGCGATGAAGTAGATACTCACTATACAGTTAAACTCAAAAATAAGAGCGCTACTCTTACTCACCAATCATGGGACTCTCTTCAGCCTATGCTTAATTCCACAAAGGGTCAACAATACGTACTCCAAAGCGGCAGAAGAAATTCATTACCTCTTCTTCCTGGTGCTGAAGAAATAAAAGTTTGATGTGAGGGCCAGCATCCATTGTAGCGTAAATCTCTATCTCTGGATGCTGCTTTCTAAGCTGAAAAAGGCAGTGAAGGATTTCTAAAGTCTTTTGATTCCAGTAGAGAATTGAGGGCTGAGCTGCAATCATTGTCGCATGCATTGAAAGGGCGTTTTGCTCGACAATAGAACCAAATAGCTTGAAATCAAAAATATCCTTTGATCTTGAGTAATTCTCTCGAAGCATCTCAAGAACTTGAGAGAGGTGCTCTTGGACAGTTTGCGGCCATGATGCAAAAAGAGGCGAGGTCTTCCTCGTCCTTTCCATAGCCTCTCTAGATGAGATCGATTTTTCCTCTTCCGTTGTCACTAAAAGGCCTATTTTTAAATTCGGCATCTTATAAGGAAGCGGGATCGCGTATGAATCTATCCCTGAGTCTAGCTCACCCTTCTTCCAGAGGCTAAAACCACAATAAAGAGACCTACTTGCACTTCCACTCCCAAGTCGAGCTAAATACGACAGCTTTTCAAGAGGTAAGTTCCAGCCAAAAAACTGATCTAAAGCTTTCATGCAAGCTGCGAATCCTGACGCAGAAGAAGCAAGACCAGACGCTGTAGGAACATCATTTTCCGTCTCAACAACAAATCTCCAACTATCATCTGGTCTGAAGAAAGAGAGATATTCGACAAGCTTCCTTGAGAAAGAGGATTCCGATGAGACTTCCTTGCCATTTAAAAGAATAATATCATGAACTGCAGCCAGAGGGGCACGAGAGATTCTCGTTCGCGTTCCTAAGGAAAGAGCTATTGAAAAACTATCGGTCAAAGGAAGGTTTATAATCTGGTCACGCTTTCCCCAGTATTTGATCAAAGCAATATTGACTGGAGCCCAAGCTTGTGCAACATCGCATACAGGTTGAAATTTCAGCGAAGTAGTTTCAAATATATACTGAAACGCTGCCTTTCTACGTAATAAATGGTCGCTCACAATATTCCTTCAAAGTGTGAATCATATTATATCTATAAGTTCAACATCTACTCCTTGAGGAGAAACTTTCCCAGGAACATAAACTCCGCCGTTCGCTTCAAACGCCCGCTCAGGCTGATCAATCTGTCCCAAGACAACGATGGAATCACCTAGTCCAGATCCTGAAATCTTGGCTCCAAATACCTGTGGAAGTGCGCGAGCGCTCCAGACGAGGGAAGAAAGCTCTTTTGTTGAAACACCTAAAGACTCCATGAGGCCATGAGCCGTATTCATATAGAATCCGATCTCTTTCAAATTACCTTCTTGAATCAGTGAAATTGCTCTCAAAGTTGTGTATTCGATAGCATCAAAAAGGTAATGATAGAGCTCGAGATCTCTTTTTTCAGCCTGATTAATAATTTCGATAACTTGAGATGTAGGTGTTTTATACCCACAATAAAAGAGTGAAAGGGGGAGATTTGAGGCCAATTTCTGAACAAAAAGGTCTTGCATGCGGTAGGCAATTATGCCTCCATAAACGATTGAGGCAGCATCTGCCCCAGAGCCTTTTCCTTGAACAGATTGGATAACTTTTAAAGATGTGCGTAATACTTCTTTTCTATCGGAAACTCGATGAGATTGAGTGAGCGCCATGAGGGCCGCAATCATTGCTACGGTCACAGAAGCTGAAGACCCTAAACCAACTGTATGAGGAATATCGGAGGAGATCTCAATATCCAATCCCGACGTGAGCATACTCTGGAACTCTTCCAAGCACTTTTGTACAAATCTGAGCTCATGAGGAAGATCAATATTTCGGATATTCGTAGCACTAGTCGCAAGAAGACTCTTCACATATACCAGATCATCATCTCTTGACTGAAGCTGTACAGTAAGGTAGCGATCAATCGCAGCAACACACGCCGTTTTTCCTCTGAGAACCGCATGTTCTCCAAAGAGCATTGAGCTAGATGGCGCTGTAGCTACAACTCTCTTATTCATGGACAATACCTACACCACTTAATCCTAAAGTTATGGACTCAGGACGAGGGAAGCCAAATTCTTGTAAAAGAGATAAAGAGGGCATAGGCCCGCAGCCAAGAATAACTCCAGATGAGTCGCCTCGTACTGCACCAGCGCCAGTGCTTTTCATTATGGAGCCACACTCAAGAGCTGCGCGCTGTATAAATATATTCACCTTCTGAGGTACTACGCCAAGTGTAAAAAGAAGCTCCTGGTTCAATGCCATTTGCTCTTGAATCGCTTTCAGCGATCCAGAAACGAGAGCTGAGTAAAAGTCTTGGCTAATGTCTTTGAAATCATTCCATATAGAGTGACTTTCTCTTCCATATGAAGAGCGTCTTACAAAATCAACACATTCTCCTGTTGTCGACTCTGGCTTTCCTGTATTGATAATCCAAAGAGGAAGTTCTTTAAGATGTTTTTGAGCTAATGACTCTAACGACTGAGGAGATTTCCCCAATTCATATATAACAGTACCACCATGAAGGGAAAGATAGGTATCAACCCCGCTTGACCTACCATGCTGAAGCCGCTCAATCTCGCAAACAGCTCTCTCAATCCATTCGTATTTTTTATCTACTCCAAAGTGGGAGACAAGCGCTTTGACGAGACTGACAACTGTCGCAGCTGATGACCCCATCCCGCATCCTACTGGTATAGTAGATGAAATCCGAATGTCTAAAGCCTCTTTGAGTTCGAGATAACAGTTCTCAAAAACAGTCCCTAGGGCAAATTCAAAAAGCTCTCTGGGGTGTTTTAGGACATCTCGAATACTTCGTCGTCCTGTGATAAATTTTTTATAAGAAGAAAGAAGTCGATCTTTGACTCTCAAAAACATCTGGACAGTGCCTGTCACATGAGATCTAATATCTTCCAAAGAGATTGAGCATGTTCCTTTTTGATATTTTCCAACTTTTGAAGGAGATATCGTTGTCGTTGCAAATCGATCAACAGAAGAAGCTATCACCGGACATCCGTAAAGGACTGCATGTTCTCCTGTTAATATGAGCTTTGCGGGGGCTTTTGAGATAAGCTTTTTAGAAGAAATATCGATTAGATGGGATCCTCGCTGGGTCAGCGCTTCATCGAAATAACCATTATTATCTAGGGCACCGCTGAAAAGTCTCGGCATTGAAAGTCCTTGATTTCATCTCGTATCCAAAGGCCTTCTTCCAATATATGATCTCGAAGTGATTATTATCAAAACAACATCTATGAAACTTTGTTACAAAAACTTTTAATCAAATTCGTCTCTCATCTCCAACCATCTCATTCAGAATAAAAAATGCTCCCCTAATAAAACTCTTCATTGCCGAAATACCGCCTTCTCAGATATAGTGTTACCATCTTTCACTCAGCGTACTGGTAGCTCAGTTGGATAGAGTACCTGGCTACGAACCAGGGGGTCAGAGGTTCGAATCCTCTCCAGTGCAAACTAAGGACACTTTGTTATTCAAAGTGTCCTTTTTTATTTTTTACTCTCTTATATACTGATCAACGAGAAGCCTCCTCGATAACGCCCTCTACAAAGCTCTTATCTGTAAATAATAGGGCGATTTTTTCTCTCCCTCTTTTGAAATTCTGAATTATTTTTTCTGTCTCATCACCTTTACAAGCAATAAAGACAGGCAGCTGAAACAACAAGGGAGGAAATGCATACTCAGGCTTTACCTCATTGTCTGTTATCCATTGCCATTCCTCTTCCAGTGAGCGAAATCTATGAGAGTCAAATGCTGGTGGATCCTCCCTTACTAAGAGGGTAGCTGGCGTCTTCGCCTCCCTTTCATGAAATAATATCAAGCCAGAAAAGATTGTGGATGGAAATAACAGAAAAAGTGGATATTTCTTTAAATATGACCCAACAATAATTCGCCGTTTATAGAACTTACAGTTTTGTGCTCCAAATCCCAACATCAGGCCTAATAACTTTACATCACGATTTATTATAGAAAAAAACGATCTATTAGATTTCTCGACCGCATTAAAAAACTGTTCGAGATTTCCGTAGGTCCTGTTGATAAAAGAAGCTACTTCCGACTTGCTGCAATAGAGATCATAAAAAGCTTTTTTATGAATAAGTATAACGTCGAAATAATCTTCGCAGAACATCTCAACTCTTAAGATATATCGTGATGAATTCTTAAAGGTATTCAATAAGAAATCGATGAACTTATCTTTCAACTGAGGCTGAGTCCTTAGTGAAGGACAATCACCTAAAGAAACCGGCTTTAAACCTATAAGAGTATACCCCAAGCAGTCAGCAAATAAATCTTTTAGGCCATCTTCAAAACCTCTTTTCTCATCTACGTACCGCTCAACCGGATCGATACTGAAACAATGATATGACGTTAAGCAAAGTAAAATAGTCGTAATAATCATCCATAGTTGTCCGATGTAAGTCATAAGGTCAATTTCTCTTGTCACTAAATCTAAAGAAGGGGGATGTCAAACTGCTTGACAACACCTGGATTTTCTCAGATCAATCTATACTATTTCATGGTCGAAAAGATATACTAATTAAGCGGTAGATAGAGAGAGTAAAGCTACATGATACACATTCACACAATCACTTCTGGTCCTTTTCTCACCAATACGTACGTTGTCTTTACAGATCATGAGAAAATAGCCTCTATTATCGATCCATCTCATGGGAGTGCAAGTCTAATCGACAGTTTTTTGCGGGAAAAAAATTTAAGTTTAACAGCAATATGGCTTACTCACTCGCACTGGGATCATATAGCTGATGCCCACGCACTTCAAAAGGGACACTCAAAAGAGACACTCTTGCCTCTCTATGTCCATGTGTTTGATGAAGAAAATGTGATAAATCCTGGAGCTGATGGATTGCCGCTCTATTTTCCGATCAATCCAAGCATCCCTACTCATCTGTTCCGCCATGGCGACGTACTGCCTCTTGGCAAAGAGAGCTTCAAAGTTATTCATACTCCTGGGCACTCTCCTGGAAGCTCATGCTTTCTCCATGAAGAAGCATCTATACTTTTTACAGGGGACACGCTCTTTAAAGGAACTTATGGAAATATCTCTTTCCCGACATCTAGCCCTGAGGCGATGAAAGAGTCTTTACAACAGCTTATTCAAATGAAGGAAGATAGGAGGCCTCTTAAAATATTCCCAGGGCATGGTGAGACCTCTTTTCTTCGAGAGGAGAAGAAGTGGATTGAAAAGCTTCTAAGATTGGATTAATTGCTAGCCCCCTCTTCAATAAGGGAGCTAGGATTTATTTAACATCGAGGTTTAACTTCTCCGCGGCTGAGCGAAGAAACTGAGCGCGTAATTGATAAATAACCTCTTGATTTGCGGTAAGTGATTCTTTTGAAGAATGAGACATCGCTTCGAGAAGGTGTGACCGACGGCATTGGAGAAGAAGTCTATTAATATCGATGACATCAGCACCTTTAATCCAACCGAGTTCTACTCCAAATTTAATCATGCTCAACACTTTGAGTGCCTCAGTTGTATCAATTGAGAATGAATGCTTAGCAAGGCCAAGAGCTCGGCTTATCTTATCAATGACTCGCGAGTCTTTCTCTTGAAGGATTTTCTTGCGAATCACCTGCTCACGACTTTCTAATTTTGCAACTTCAGTACGAAGAGAGGACATAATCATCTCTTCTGTTACCCCGAGAGTCCATCGATTAAAGAGAACCGCTATATCTCCAATTAATTCATCCTTTGATCCTTGAATTCCAGAGAAATCAATGATCTCCTCGCGCTCCTCCTCAAAAGAGCTCTCAAATGATTCAGCAAAAATGAGTGCAGGCACATGAATATACGCGCGAAGAAGAAGACCTGTTCCTGATCTAGCAGCATCGCTTGTCAAGAAGCCAAAACGTTCTGAATACGCGTACGAGAGTTTTTTTTCTATATACTGTTCTAGCTGCACAAGCTTTTCGAACTTTTTCTCAAGCTCGCCACTTAAGTCAAGCCAGTGGAGCTGGATATGATCCGAGAAATTCACGCAGACAGAAACCTCAGCATGATTATCGAAAAGAATCTCGCATCCTTTTCCGTTTCCTTTTAATGGCTCAAAAATAAGGAAATGTTCGAAAAGATAGTCGCGCTCAGATGGACTGCACTCATTGAGATGGAGAGCTGTAAATGATGCTGCATCAAATGCGGATGATCCCTCACACGTATTCTTGACAAGGGTCGCAACTGATTCCAGCCTGCTTAAGTCAAGCTTGTGTGGAAAGTGAAACTTATCAATATTGCGATGCAATGTCAGAGTCGTTGCGAGCCAAATTGAATTATTACTTTCTCCCCATGATGATTGGAAAGCATAAGGAACTTGGGGAGAAGTTTGACGACGTTTTTCAGCCATTTGAATTCGTTTGGTTTTCTTTTTGTTCGGTCAGTTGCTTGATTTGATCTCTCAGCCAAGCCGCTTGCTCATAATCTTCACGACCTAAAGTTTCATGGAGAGCCTCATGAAGCGCGACTAATTTAAAGGAAAGGTCTCCTTCATGAGCGCTGTTTGGCCTTCTTCCAGTGTGTAAAGATCCGGACTTACGAATATGAGCAGTCTTTGTCGGGATTTTCTCTAAAGCCACCAGTTCATCAATAATATCCTCATAGAAAATCTCATAGCAAAGAGGGCACCCGAGAAGAGACCCCATTCGAATTTCGTCTTGGCTTAACCCGCATCCTCCACAACAAAGGCACGTTGATCCATCTTGAGGAATAGATGACATTTTTTTTGCCGTTTCGCATGAAACTGTCGTCTCCCCGAGAGTCGATCCCTGCCCATGAAGTTTTCTTTTGAGAACAGGGCAATCGTTACACATGATAACCTTGTGTATCGAAGAAGAAGGGTGCTGTAGCTCGGTATAGCAAACATGAGGCGGCTTTTTGCATTCACTGCACTCTAGGGGACGGTCTGCCTCCTGCATATCGCCTTTTGTCGATTCAGCGGACATAAAATTGCCCCATATTCCTAAGATTCAACGGATTATCCTTCATACTTATGAAGGAACGCTAAAGACCTCTATTAGTTCCTCTATATTGTTATAGGTACCGTTAACAAAGAAGAGCAAGATCATTTCATGCCTCGGAAACGGACACAAGAGAGTGAGCTGTATGATGTCTTTTTCCGGAGAGTACAGATTTTTTTTTATTGGAGCAAGTCAAGAGAAAGAGATAGACCCTATTGAAGAGCGCTCCCCTACTAAGGGGAGGCTTTTATCCATTAGCTAAATTGAACGAGAGACGAGAAGAATTCAGGCTCAGGGCAAGTGAACACCATAGGCTTGCCGGTAGATGGATGTGTAAAAGAGAGCTCTTTCGCATGGAGACAAATTCGATCATTAAAGACTTCTTTGAGCGAGAAAGTTGCCCCGTATTTTTTATCTCCAGCGACTGGGAACCCTCGAGCTGCAGCTTGTACTCGGATTTGATTTTTCTTTCCTGTTTTAAGCTTACACTCGAGAAGTGAGTATCTCTCACCAACAAGGATACTCTTCCATTGCATTTCGGCCTTCATCGCTTTAGCTTTTTCTTGAGGTGAAGCGACTCGAACAGTATAGGTTGTCTCATTTTCAATTAAATAATCTTCCCATGCGCCGCTTCCTTCAAGCTGTCCCTCAACGACGGCTGAGTAGATTCGTCGTACACGGCGCTCTTTCAGCTCTTCTTTAAGAAAGTGATAAGCAGGCTCAGTGAGCGCGAACATCATCAATCCAGAAGTCTGTTGATCCAATCGATGGATCACATAAACATATGTGCCAGGATATCTCCTTTTAACCCAGGCATGCGCTGAAGCTTCTCTATCGTAATCTGTTGCAACGCTTGTAAGGCCAGAAGGCTTATAGATAACGACGACATCTTTGTCTTCATACACAATCTCAACAGGTCCACTACGCGGGTTTGGCTTTGGCAAAAACTCTACTGTCGATTCTGGAGCAACAACAGCACTAGGCTTTTCTTCCACTTTGCCATTGACCTTGATACGACCTACCTTAATCCAAGAGCGGATGGTTGTTTTAGAGGAATCTGGAAAAGCTTCGACAAGAATATCGAGAAGCGGTCGTGGGGTAGCCCCTGAAGCTATTTTCATAATAACGCCTATAGTTTCTTTTGATCTGAACCAAAAGAGATAAAAAAAGAATTTTTCTCGTCTCTCCTCCCTGTCTTTTCTCGTAATCGACTATGCCCGTATAATGGCTTTATTAAAAACAAGGTAGAGTGAAACAAAAAAGAGCTAATAGTCTACCATCTGCTCAAAATGCAGTGCAACAGATGAAAATGACAATTTTTCGCCTGTTGAATTCAGAAAAAAATGATATAGGGAATGATTGTTGTTTCTAAATAATTTTCATGTGAGAGAAGAAAGAGGAGTCTCCATGGTCTCAATCCAATCAATTCAAGGATACGAAATTCTTGATTCAAGAGGAAATCCAACGGTTTCAGTGACGGTTACTCTCAGTAATGGAATAAAAGGATCTGCCGCCGTTCCTTCAGGCGCCTCTACAGGAACACACGAAGCTGTAGAAAAACGCGATGGTGATAAATCACGCTATAATGGGAAAGGGGTCTTAGAAGCTGTCTCTAATGTCAATGGAGAGATCAATGCTCTCTTGCAAGGTAGATCGCCATTTAACCAAGCCGAAATTGATCTCGCCATGATTGCACTGGATGGAACTCATAACAAATCCCGTCTTGGAGCAAATGCCATCTTAGGCGTTTCTTTAGCTGTCGCGAAAGCTGCAGCTCAAGCCTCTAATATGGAATTATATCAATACATAGGAGGATCTCAGCGAGCGCTCCTTCCATGTCCTATGCTCAACATCATTAATGGCGGAGCACACGCAGATAACAGCATAGACTTTCAAGAATTCATGATCCGACCTCATGCTGCCCAATCTTTTAAAGATGCTATTAGATGGGGAGCTGAAGTCTACCATTCATTGAAATCTATTTTGAAAAAGAAGGGACTCGCAACAGGAGTTGGAGACGAAGGAGGCTTTGCTCCAAACCTCTCCTCCGATGAAGAGACACTCGATCTTATCATGGAGGCGATCACTCTTGCTGGATTCAAACCTGGACATGATATCTCCATTGGTCTTGATTGCGCAGCCTCTGAGCTCTATGACGAGCAATCACGCTGCTATATCGAGAAAAAGAAGAAACTTAAAAATAGCCCAGATTGGAAAAAACGCTCCTCTGAAGAGCAGATTAGCTATCTCGATCATTTAGTAAAAACGTATCCTATAGACTCGATTGAGGATGGCCTTGCAGAGAATGACTGGGCAGGCTGGAAACTCCTGACTCAAAGACTCGGGACAAAGGTCCAGCTTGTCGGAGATGATATCTTTGTAACAAATCCCCTCTTCCTTGATCGAGGAATTAAAGAACGCAGCGCAAATGCGATTTTAATTAAGCCAAATCAGATCGGATCCCTTACAGAAACTATAGACGCTATTCAAAAAGCGAGAAGAGCAGGTTGGAGAACAGTCGTATCACACCGCTCAGGAGAAACGGAAGACAGCTTTATTGCAGACCTCGCTGTTGCTCTCGGTTGCGGACAAATTAAGACAGGAGCTCCTTGCCGAAGCGAAAGACTTTCTAAATACAATAGACTTTTAATCATTGAAGCTATGGCAGGATCGTCGAGCCGATATTTTGACTCGAATAGAGAAATGTCTCTCTCATAAAAGAGGTTACTTCTTCGACTACAAAAGGCTCCTCGCTTTAGAGGAGCCTTTATTTTTTATCGGGCAGAATGCGCAAAATATTGCTCAACGCCTTCTCGCGAAGCTACCATCCCTTTCTCTCCCACCTTCCAGTTGGCAGGGCACACCTCTCCGTGCTGTTGGAAGAAGGTCAAAGCATCAACTATCCGCAGCGCCTCATCTACATTTCTTCCTAGCGGAAGGTCATTGACGAGCATATGACGAACGACACCCTGCTCATCAATGAGGAAAAGGCCTCTCCAAGCAAGCCCCATGGGGGATAAAACACCAAAAGATTTTGCTATTTCTTTTGTGATATCCGAGACGAGAGGATATTCAATTCCTTGGATTCCGCCCTTACTTTGCGGCATATCAAGCCATGCTAAGTGAGAGTGAACGCTGTCAACTGAGCAGCCGATAACAACAGTATTTCTGTTTTGAAAGTCTTTCAGTCTCTTCTGAAATGCCAACAGCTCTGTTGGGCAAACGAAGGTAAAATCAAGAGGATAGAAGAAGAATATTACTTTCTTTCCTCGAAATTGCGAGAGGGAAAAACCATCTAAAACTTGTCCTTTTTGAGCAGCCTGAGCTGAAAAATCAGGAGCAATATTACCTATAAGCATTGTCATAGTGCCTTTTACACCTCCATATTCACGCTAATAATACCTTGAACCGATATGGACTAGGATACTGGATTATGAGACTTTCTCTCTTTTACAAAATGATCATTCCCAGCGATTTTTTAATTCCTAAGTTTGTCTTTGATATATCGAATCAGGAAGCAGGATGATTTACTTATCGCAACCTAAGTTGATCACGAAAGTGAGAACACCAGTTCGATCCGTGATTAAATTAAAACTTGATAATTAACTGGGTTACTTGTAGAGCCCGAAGTCTATTCAATCTAGATATTATTTAGTCATACGAGGATACCATGGGTTTAAATTTAGACAGGACAATGAATGGAATAGAAAATCTTCTCTCCGATGCCTCTGCCTATCCAGTTATTGGAACTCTAGCTGGCATAGGTAAAGTTATGATTGGAGCTACTCAAGGGATAACTGCTTTAGCCTACGGTGTTTTGACCGCTATACCATGTGCCATAAAGAGAGATCCGACTCCCTTAAAACACTCATGGACCCACATTAAACATGGCATAGGGAATATGGCCGCAGGAACATTAGAAGCTATACCTTTGGTGCAAACAGCGATTTATTGGATAAGGGAACTTAAACAACATGGCGGATCAGATCGTATAGCACGTCTCTATACCGGCCAGGAAAACAAATTTATGCCCTATAGCTCACTTGAGGAACATGATTGGAAAATAGTCACTTTCGAGAGTAACAATGACACAGATGCAGCCAAAGCAATTGATTCCATATTCAAAGAGCAATATGGCACAAAATCATTATCTGAAGATGCGACGCTAAAGATTAAACTTAAAATTGCAAAAAGCATGTATAAACAATAGACAACATTCAAATTTTGTTTATCTAAACAAATTCAAAACAGTTTCAAGATCTTATAGTTAAAAGCTATTACATTGATAAACGATTAAACAAATAACCCAGTAGTATTGCATATTCAATTGTCTGATTAGCCCCTTTGAAAAATAGAAGAGCTCAACTCTCTTATAAAAGAAAGTTGAGCTCTTCAAGAAGGGGAAAATCGATAAAAACTATTTAGAGTCTTTCATGACTGGAAGTGACAGATATGAAGGATGTCGCTTTGAAGAATGAACAGTGAAAGCGACGCTTTTTTCTTCAGACTGATCGCCTGCGATTTCGTAAGCAGGATAGTTTGACGCGCTTACAACGAGCCCAATTTTATGACCTTTTGCAAAGACCATACTTGTGCTCCAAAGGTCGATGATAACGAGCCTTGGCTCATTATTTCCCTTTGAAAGGTCTTCGCCTGGTTTTGGAGCAACGTGAGCTACACCTTCAGCGATGATATAGTGCTTCCCAGAAGGGGCAATATCAACGAGTCTCAAGCAGACATCTCTTTCACGAATCACATCTCCGACATGAAGATTAGCCCACAGCCTTCCGGTTACTTCAATATCGTCATCAAGAGGTTGGGATGCAAATACGACGACATCATCGCGAGAGACGATAGACGAGATATCTCTTGGGCCATCTGGTATAAAGAGATTTCTTCCACCGATTGTTGGAACGGGGGAAGCCCCTGTAAAGAGAACTTTATATGATGAGACTACCGATTCTGGCACATCTTGATTCAATAAAAGAGAATTCGTTTTCGAAAGGGCAAAACGCTGATACTCTACTCCTTCAATAGGCCATGAATCAGCGACTCTCCAAATATCACCTTTCTTAGAAGTCCCCTCGAAAGGTCCCATAACATAATATTGAACAAGTGGCGCCTCTGCGACTATGTTTTTCACGCCCTTTGCATGAAAATCGAGCCACTCTTTCGTCGTGATATTATATGGAGGTTTTTTTTGCTTTTCACTCAATGGAGAGTCTGCCAAAGAGTCTGTATAACGCCACATATGACCCCAGGGGCCAATAATCAATCTATGCTGTTTTCTTACTGCATGGTGAGACATTTCTTGACCAGCCACAAACGCATCAATAGTTCCCTGAAGGAAGATGTCGTACCAGCCACCAATATGGAGTTGGGGAACTCGAACTTGATCAACATAATCAAGCGCGTTAAAACGGCTCCAGAAATTATCATAGCGTGATTTGCCCTTAAGCCAGTCAACAACTGAGACATCGCGCTTATGGACTTTCAACCAACCTTCAACCTGTTCTTTTCTAAATTGTCCTCCAGGGTAAATAGCATATTGATACATGCTAGGAGCCGCCATCTCAATTGATTGGCAACGCAAGTTTGGAGGAGATGCTGGTGCTAAGAGAAACTGGGTGATCCCGGTCGCAGAGACTCCAATCGTTGAGACACTCCCATCACAGAAATCACTAGAGGCGATCCACTGAACAGTATCATAACCATCAGCTGGTTGACGATCATCAGACCATCCATCTGTTAAGTATGGGATTGACTTTCCGCTTTCATCACAGCAAGAACGTGTAGATTGAACAACAAGAGCATATCCTGAATCGACAAATGAAAGCCACGCAGGATCTATCATATCCTTTCCCAAAGGATGTCGAACTAATATGCAAGGAAGCTTTTCTTTAGAGTCTTTCTTTGGCAGATAGAGATTCGCGGGAAGTTTAACACCATCTCGCATTGGAATGGATAATACTCTATCAGGATCTCGAAGAGTAGGAGCTTTATCCTCAGCAAATACAAGAGAAGAGGAAACTTGTGCTGTAGAGGGAAGAGATGCTACGGCAATCAAGAAAGCAGCACATGAAACTGTGACACGCTTCATCCACCTGATTAAGGAATTGCTCATAGTATGTTCGACACGCCTTCTGTAATTCATTAATGTGTATATGAACAAAAAGAGCAGCTATCACCTTATCACTATAGCAAGTGATGTGTGAGCTGCCCATTCTGAATAACTCATAAGAGACGTATATGCGCGTAGGAGAGCAACCTTTTTACATGATCGCAAGTTATCAAACTCTCCCTTCTCTTAGATTTATGTTTATCCAACTAAACCTTTTTGAAGCTTGGAAGCCATTCTAGACTTGATTCGGCTTGCTTTGTTCAGTTTGAAAACACCTTTCTTCGCTGCTTTGTCAACAAGGCTAAAAAGCTCGTTTAGGCTCGCTTCTTTCTTAGCCATATCTTGGCCTTTAAGCGCGTCTAAGTAGCTCTTTATACCAGTTCGAACTCGGGAGCGTGATCCCTTGTTCATGACACGTCGCTTTTCGTTTTGGATTTGGCGCTTCTGCTCTGTTGGGCGCTTCACCTTTTTTTCTTCTTTGCCTTTTCCTGGGTTTGCCATGCGTTCCTCAAAATCTTCCAACGAACGGAATGATAATAAAAATAAAACCTGTTTCTTTCACCTTGTCGCTCTACTACTCCAAGAGAGAGCGATCTCTTGAAAGAAGAGAAAGAAATATCAAAATGAACAGCCATTCTACGGAGACTGATCTTTTTTTTGCCACCAGTTTTAAATGATTGCCACTATTGAACATCCAATTGACTGAGTAAGCCGCTCTCAATTGTCTTCTTTTGCTGATTCAAAAAAGAAAATTATTCATTATTGAAATTATAGCCGCTTCAATTCAATGATAGCTTGTCTTCTCTATCCATAAATAAGTAAAATCTGCCATAGGTAGCACAAGAAATAAAGAGAATATTTATTATCTCTTTTTCTTCTGTGTTATCATCTCTTTTTGAATATCTGAGCAACCCCTGATTGGATGAAGAGATAGAAGGAGACTTGATTGAATAAGAGCACGTAGAAGCAGTATGGAAATATCGGATCAAGCATATATTGGTGAAACTGATAAGCGGCATGTCAAAAGACAGTATGAAGGGGCAACTCTTCTCCTGTTTATCATTACCCAACTTGCCCTTATACCACTTAAGCCATACTTCTTTCCTCAAAACGGAGATGAGAGACTTCTCCTTTTTATTGGCTATGAATTTGTAGTCGCCTTCATAACTCTAGTAACTTACTTTCTCTTAAAAAAGAGCCCAAACATCGATGAGAACAATGATATATCGAATTCACATCATCGTATAGTTCAAGGGAATAGACTTTCCGAGGCAAAACCAGCTCCGATAAATCACTCAAGTGAGGCAACACAACCTTCTTTACCTCATTCTGAGGGCAAGAAAGACGAGACATCTCCTTGTGTACAGTGCCAGTCTATTCTTACGGCTGAAATAGAATTGATGAAGGAGCGCTTCAGAAAAGAACTCGAGGAAAAGGAAGCCAAGCATATTGAATCAGAAAAAGAGCTCCTTCAAACAATACAAGCTCTGCGAGAAGAGTCTCAACATGTTCTCTCGGCAAAAGAGCGTTTAGAAAAAGAGCATGTCCATTTAGAAAACAAACTATCCTCCCTTTTTTCTCTCTCAAGACAATTGAGTAATGATTTAAAAATCCAATACGAGCTCCTCGATCAAGAAAGAAGAAAGCATGCGATTGAGATGAGAACTATTCTAAAGCGAGAGAATGTAGTTGGCTCTCAGAGCACTTTTGCTGACGAGAGGAGATCGATCTCTTCATCTCTTACTAAAGATGGGAAAACTAATAGCCTATTCAATGTTCCTCAAGGAACATCCGTAGAGGCCGCATTAAGCTGTTTTCTCTCAGCATGTAAAGACGCAGTGAGAAAAGGCGAAGGCGAAGGATGGCCATCTTTAGAACATACTTATCTTGTAAGAAGGAAATTTTATGACTCTCTCCTTTTC
Organism: uncultured bacterium; assembly: GCA_964427425.1. Lineage (GTDB taxonomy): Bacteria > Chlamydiota > Chlamydiia > Chlamydiales > FEN-1388 > CAYRUD01. Next base: position 191,786 of record CAYRUD010000012.1, on the reverse strand, counting down.
TTGAGAGCAGTCAGAGTAGGAGCCGCAAGCGTCCATGCAGCTACAACCGAAATCGTCTCAGTCCCAGCACTTGATGCCGTCAAGAAAGACATTGCTCAGTATATTGATACCAACAAGAACGAACTCATGGAGCTTACTGAAGACGAGCCGCTCTTCGCTAAGATTCAAGATAGAGAATATGTTTTCTTCAGATGCCATGAGAAAAACTTAGAAGATATTATTGTCTTTGGACAGCGATAAGGAATATCAACTTCATAAATCACCATTTCGAAAGAAATGAAAGCCACCATCGATAAGTATAACGGCAAACAAGCAGTATTGAATATTTCCACTCAATCTTTGGATTAAGCAGCCGTTCTATTGCGCTCATCGCTATACTTTCGCTCTGTTTATATGGCTCTTCTCTGATACTAAGATCGCCATCAAGATATATCGTCCAATCTCTTTCATACATATTTCTCTGTAAAGAAGATCCTTTCATCTTAAAGGAATCTACTACGGAGTGGCTTAGCACTTTATAGAGCCTATAACGTCTCGATCGTACATCATCAGTAATGAGAATAGGACGTAGATGAGTGAAGATTTTCTTTATCCTTTTCTGTGATGTCTTATCAATCTTGAAATCATATAGAAAAAGTGATCCGGTAAAGCGCGACCGACCGACGTAATAATGAGGAATATGAGAAATCTCAAGTACATTCTTTAGAGGAAAATCTCTTTCGGGAGAAAATGTTTGGTCAAACAGAATCCAAATAACATGCCATCCAAATTCCCAATAATTGATAGTTCTTTGAAGAAGTTCGCTTGGTTCAATAGGAGAGACCTGAACCTCAAAAACAATTTTTAATGGCAAGAAAGCCACATCCGCAATTCGATTGATCCCATGAAAAACCTTCTCTAATTCAACTATTACAGTTTCTTGACTCTGGGTAAATATGCGGTAATCTCGCTCTAGGCGAGCCTTAATATGCTGCTGAATATCGAGGTGAAGGCGGCTGACCTTTTTCTTTTTCATCGCTCTACAAGAGCGTTTTTGTGTATAAAGATGAAAAAAATGAGCTCGCTTAAAAAAACATTTACGTGGACGAACTTCCGAAAAACACTCCGGACAGTAATAAATTTCTTTTTTTGTGAAAGATGCTTGATCTATAGGAATATAGGAGAATTCTGTATCGCAAGAAGTTTTTTTAACCAAAGCCCAAGACAACATGAGAGAACATGAAAAAGAGGATTTAAGAAGAAACAGTCATTTGAAAAATTAAATATAGAATCAGAGGACCTTGACACAAAGAGTTTATATTTTGCAATCTAGTTACTGCCGGCAATATTTATAATACGATATACTTTTGGATCTTTACATCGACATTTCGTACAGTACCCCGAGAGTTCCACTTAACTGTAAATAAAGAGGTCTTAGTGTAAAACAACCTCTAGGAAGTAGCTAAAGCAGCTTTTGATGGGAAAGTTGTTCTGGACAAAATAGGAAAAATTGTATCTCTCAAACACTCTTTAGAAATAAAAAAGAGAACGAGAAGCCACCACGCAAAAGAGTCAGCATGAGTCGTCTCAATTTTAAGGATGTTTTTACCCAACAGCAACAGCAAAAGATTGAAGAACTCGTTTCTATTGCACGTGAGCAAGGATATATCACGTACGAAGAGATCAACGAGATTCTACCACTTTCTTTTGATTCTGCTGAACAAATAGATCAAGTTCTCATCTTCTTAGGTGGACTTGACATTCAAATCTTAAACCAAGTTGATGTCGAGCGCCAGAAAGAAAAGAAGAAAGAAGCGAAAGATCTTGAGCACCTTCCTAAACGTTCTGAAGGCTCCTCTGATGATCCTGTCAGAATGTATTTGAAAGAGATGGGATCGGTTCCCCTCTTGAGTCGAGAGGAAGAAGTTGAGATCTCTAAGCGCATTGAGAAAGCTCAAATTCAGATTGAGCGAATCATCATGAGATTTCGCTATTCTGCAAAAGAAGCTATCTCTATCGCAACCTATCTCATGTTAGGCAAAGATCGTTTCGATAAAGTTATCAGCGAAAAAGAAGTTGCAAATCGACAAGAATTCTTGACGCTCCTTCCAAAGCTTGCTCAATTACTTAAAAATGAAGATGCTGAGCTTGAAAGCTTACTTTTAAGCCAAGCTGAGCTTCCTCCTCAAGATAAGAAGAGAAAACAAATTCTCGACGAGATCGAAAAATGCCGAATTAGAACTCAAGCATACTTGAGAAGACTTCATCTGCGTCACAATATTATCGACGATTTCGGCGAAGTGATTACAAGAGCTTATGAGCGATTCTTAGATCTTGAGCGCTCTATCCAAGATTTGACTCCACGCGCACAGAGAAATAAGTTCGCTTTGGCTAAACTCTTAGCATGCCAACGTCGTTTGAAAAAGCTTGAACTTGCCGCCGGAAGAAGCTTAGATGACTTCAAAAAAGATGTCCGCATGCTTCAGCGCTGGATGGATAAGAGCCAAGAAGCCAAGCGCGAGATGGTTGAATCAAACTTAAGGCTTGTTATCTCTATCGCGAAGAAGTACACAAACCGAGGACTCTCCTTCCTTGATCTTATTCAAGAAGGAAACATGGGTCTTATGAAAGCGGTTGAAAAATTCGAGTACCGACGCGGATATAAGTTCTCGACATACGCCACATGGTGGATCCGCCAAGCGGTTACGCGAGCAATTGCTGACCAGGCAAGAACTATTCGTATTCCTGTTCACATGATCGAAACCATCAACAAAGTGCTCCGTGGTGCTAAGAAATTAATGATGGAAACAGGAAGAGAGCCAACTCCTGAAGAGCTCGCAGAAGAAGTTGGAATCACACCTGACCGTGTACGTGAGATCTATAAGATCGCGCAACATCCAATCTCTCTTCAAGCTGAAGTCGGTGATAGTGGTGAAAGCCAATTTGGTGATTTCATTGAGGACACCAGCGTTGATTCTCCAGCTGAGGCGACAGGGTATTCCATCTTACGTGATAAGATGAATGAAGTTCTCGACACCTTAACTGAAAGAGAAAGAAAAGTTCTCGAACGTCGTTTTGGACTTATCGACGGCAAACCGAAGACGCTCGAAGAAGTGGGGCTTGAGTTCAATGTTACCCGTGAACGTATTCGTCAGATCGAAGCTAAAGCGCTTCGGAAGATGCGTCACCCAACAAGATCGAAGCAGCTTAAAGCATTCTTGGATCTTTTGGACGAAGAATAATCGACTCTAAATATTGATGACAGCTTCATTAGGCCTTTTAGATTAGATCTAAAAGGCCTTTTTTGATTATATCTAGTTCAATCCGCCCTCTATAGCTCCCGCATGAAGGATTTATAAACACATGGTCTCTTCTTCACTCCAAAAATCCCTCGAAGAAGTACTCTCTCAATCTCATTTGAAGAAGTTTCTTCCTTACTATGAAGAACGCCATGAGCAAAGAGAAATGGCTAAAACGGTCCTTCAAGCTTTCTCATCAAATACTGTGAGTCTCATAGAATCGGGAACTGGCACAGGAAAAAGCTTGAGCTATCTTCTTCCATCTCTTCTCTGGAGCCTTGAGACGGGGGAGAGAATTATCATCTCCACACATACCATTGCTCTTCAAGAACAGCTCATTACAAAGGAGATCCCTCTTGCCCTTAAGATAATGGAGTGCGATATCCCTGTATCTTTAGCAAAAGGCATGGGCAATTACTTATGTGAGCTAAAACTCAATGATGCCACTCAACAGGCAACACTCTTTAATGAGCCAAAACAAGAGCTCTTCTTGACCATCCATGATTGGAGTAAAAATGAGCTGAAGCCAGTCACAAAAAGTCGTATTCCTTTAAAGATACTCTCACATGAGTGGCAAGAGATCAATGCACAACCTGAGTCTTGTATTTCGTCCAGATGCCCATCCTTTCACTCCTGCCATTTCTTTAAAGCGAGAAAAGAGCTTCAAGACAGTAAAATCATTGTAGTAAATCATCATCTCCTATTGCACGATCTTCAAAAGAGAGTAGAAAACAATAACTGGGAAGGAACATCTGTTCTGCCACCTTATAGAAGAGTTATTATAGATGAAGCTCACCATCTTGAGGATGTTGCATTAGATCTCTTCTCCTCAAAAACTCATCGATTTGAACATCTCCACCTCATCAAAATTTTCTTAAAAGAGATCGAGGCTCAACCTCAAAGTACAACTAATCCAACTACCAATTCCCAAGGGTCTTCTCTCTTTAAGCTATTAAAGATCATTCATGAAGAAAGTTACCTTTTCACAGCTGACTGGAAAGCCAAGGTCATCCACGCCTTTGAATTTGATATAAGCCAGAATGCCCGTAATATGGCAAAGACTTCAGAAGCCCTTTTTGAAGCTCTCTTCCATTACTCTCGCGATCAATATATCAAGAACTCTAACAATGAAAATTTGTCTCGCCCCCCTGAATCGTCATCTATGTATCGGGAGGGAGGAAGATGGAGAATACGCCCAGAAGAAGCAGAGAAAGCCTCTTTTCAGAAAATCGTCAGCAAATTTCAAGATCATGAGAAAGCCGCAAAAGAGTTTGATGCGGCCTGGGTGGGATTTCTTTCTCTTCTCAAAGAAGGAGGCCTCTTAGGCAGTAATGCCCAGCTTTTAGATGACTTCAAAAGCGCGCATTCACAGAAATCAACGTCTCTTTATGACACATTAAAGAGTATCCTGAATGACGTGAAAAACTCGAAGGAAAAGCTGGATAAACAGGTTCAAGATATCCAGCTCTTTTTACAATCACTGCAAGATCTCATGAAAGTATGCTGGGTTGAGTGGAAATATACGCAACAAGGAGCGATTGATATCTCTCTTATCGTAGCATCTTTTGATGTAGGACCGCTTCTTCGTAGAAACCTATTCGATCCACTTGCCTCAACGGTACTACTAAGCGCAACACTAGCGGCTAAAAATGACTTTGAATTCGCGAAACATCGATTAGGCCTTACCTTTTTTGAAAAAGATACTGGCAGCAAGCTCTTAGAGGCAATGTATCCATCTCCTTTTCCTTATAAAGATAATGCCCTCTTGGCCATCATTGAAGATATGCCATTTCCAGAAAGCCGCTCCTATAATGAAGCTTTAAGTGAAACGATTTTCTCTATTTCAAAAGCATCCCAGGGTGGTGTTTTGGTTCTCTTTACTTCCTATGGATTACTTGAAACGACATATCACGCTATTTCAGATCGGCTGAATGAAATAGGCCTAAGAGTCATGAAACAAGGCGATTCCTCAAGGATAAAACTTTTACAGGAGTTTCAAAAAACTACATCGTCTGTCCTTTTTGCGACTGACTCATTCTGGGAAGGCGTTGACATTCCAGGAGACGCGCTTCGCTGTGTAATTATAACGAAGCTTCCTTTCGAAGTGCCGTCAGAACCACTATACCAAGCTCGAAGTGAAGCGATGGTTAAAGAAGGTTTAAGTCCCTTCTATCACTACGCCCTGCCCAAAGCAGTTGTTAAATTTAAATAAGCATTTGGACGATTGATACGCCGATCCAGCGATTATGGCGTTGTTGTCTCATTAGATAGTAGGCTTAGCTCAAAGAGCTACGGCACACAATTCATTCAGGCAATACCAGAGTGCTCAATATGGAAGGGATCTTACAAAAAAGTTTCTTCAACAGTGGAAAAGAAGATGAGACTTCATACAATTGAAAAGTAATGCGCTGATTCAATCCCTGTATTAATGAAGAATTCAAGCAGCGCATTTAATTAGAGATTAATAAAGAATCTAATATTTATTTAAAATTAACAAAACAAAAACAAAAGCTTAACATTATTTTATTTTAATATATTCACATAAATTTTTTGGTGGATATATGAAATTAGAAAAATTAAATAATAAATATATTTCAAATAACGAGCTTTCTCCAAAGGAGACAGTAAAGTCTCTTTTAAAAGATAAGAAGAGTGGAAAACGCCTTAGCCAAGCACTTGCAGCTATTCATAATTCTCTTGAGAGCTGGATTTCGACTCCAAAAGAGCAACGAATGCTGAAAATCATTGAAATTGCTAAAGAAAAGTTTTCTCAAGCAACCAGCATTAAGAACAAATATAGAGAAAATATTAAAAGTACTCTTAAAAAGATTAAGAAAGGCCTTAAGCGAAAGAATAATCAATCGGCTTCTTCGACAACTGCAAACAATCAGAATACCCCTGTAAGAAATCAACCGCAAAGACAAATTCAGGCTAACCAGACCCCATTCTCTCATAGATCTCTTGAAGATATTCTTGCCGGAGTAAGACAAACTCCTTCAACCAATCTATTTACTCCTGTATCGCAGCGACAAGAGAGACCAACTCAAGCTACTCCTGTTCCTTCTTCTCATAGAAATCCTGGAAATACTCTCTTTATTCCCCAGAATCCTCTTCCTACATCCGAACCTAGTTTTGCAGAAGAGTGCGTCCGAATCAGGCCCATCGAAACTAGCAACCAGGCAACGCTTGAGCAAGCAATTAATGCTGACAATCTCTTAGAAGCTCGAAGATGCGTTGAGGCGCTGCTTACAAATAGCACAATATTTGGAAGAACAACAAACACAAATCTCCTTGTCAAAGCAATTGATTCATACAATTATGCGATCGCTAAGGAAATCCTTCGATTACCTCTCACTCCTTATTTACTCTCAGGTAAAGATATCTCAGGGAACGCACCTCTGCACAAAGTCTGCTTCACCGGTTCTGATCAAGAACTTATCATAGAACTCGTAAGGAAGGGAGCCTGTCTCACACAAAGAAATGATCAGGGTAAACTTCCACTAGAGATGTACTTAGAATCTGCTGGAGGCGCTGTCCTTGATGTGATGAGGCAAATCCATCCTGAGATTACCGATAATAGTAACGAGATTAGAAATGCTCTCTCAGTACCACAGCGAGAAGAAAGGATACAAATACTTAGAAGATTAGCTCAATCCGCCAGAATGACACCTCAGCTTATCAGACATCTCGCAATTGAATGCAATATGCATGAACTTTTCTCACTGCTCTTATCAACTCCTCAAACGAATTCAGCCCCACAAACAAACGTGGCTCAGCGGACAAGCGCAGCTCCGCAGTCAAGCTCAATTTCACCTATACTATCTCTTGACTCAAGGCAGGAAGCACTCCTTAATCGTAATTTTGCCGTACTCCTTGAGCCTGGAGTTACGTATGAAATGCCATCTAGAACTAGGACTAATGAAGTCATTCAGTTAGAAATTCTAGCGCAAGAACATTCAGTACCCCTCTCTCATGGAACAAGGACATTCTTAAGTCGTATTTATAATGAAGACAGTTTTGTAGGAACTCCTCAAGCAGGAAGCGGGGCCCTTCGAGTTTTCTGGAATACTATCCGTACGGCACTCTGCCATATCCTCGATCACATACAACAGATCGAAGATACTTCCGAAAAGAAGCGTTTAATTGAGTACATGGACGCAGAGTTGAATGACGCGTCCAGCCATTGTGGCGGACGCTATTATCAAGAGGCTCTTCGTCTTTATCGCAAAATCTGCCTCGGGCAGGGGGAGTCATTTGAGATGGAGGCAAATCTTACTTTAGCTGAGCTAAGAGCAAATATTCTCGAAACCATTACTCTTGGTTATGCTCAAAATGACCAAATTTTTGACGCACACAAACTCAACTTTGTTATCAAAAACCTAGGACGGGAACTCTCCATTCCAGGATATCAGGAAATCACTCGATTTCATGATACATTTGCATCTGGCGCTGGAATTCCCCTTGATGAAGTACGCCGAAAGTTTCGAGAGCAATATGTGCCATACACCGTTGTCAATTACATCTTCCAAACTTTAAAAGATGATGGCGAATTTAGGTCAAAATATTCCACTTGGTGGAAGGAGAACACTCCTTCATCATATCGGCCTGAAAGAATTCAAAGAGCTCAAGAGCTATTAAGGGATCGCAACATATCAGAATCTGATCTGAAAGATAATCTGGAAGAGTGTGATATTTATTGTAACGCCCCGTTAAACACTCGAGAGGGACGCGACAAGTGGATGGAAGCTGTTGAGGATGATCGAAGAACTACCTTTGTCAATGAAGAAGTCTTCACCGAGGATTATCAAATACGTATTGAGAAAATTGTTGAGATGCTTGAGAAAATGGGCATCTTGCGACCAATCAATAGATAAATAACTACAAGGAGACTGTCCTCACAGTATCAAGCTAATACTGTGAGGCTGACTCACTTAAAAGCTTTCAGCTCTTCTCCGCTATTTTTTTAATTCCTCATAGCCTGAATCAGGTATAAATTTGATAACTTGAAGGCTGCTTAATACCGCTTCTTTAGAAATGCCTACACATTTTTCATTGTAGATCCACCTGGATTTACTCATTCAAACAGATGTCAAGCAGCTTGACATCTAAAGCCTGGCATGTGCTTTACTACTGTAATTAGTATAATCTCGCCCCATTTGGAACTTGTGCCGTCGGCTCTACAAGAACGATACCGCCTTTGTCATCTGGTAGCCCTAAAGTCAGAACTTCCGACATGAATTTTCCAATTTGCTTTGGAGGAAAATTGACGACCGCGAGAACCTGCTTTCCAATAAGGTCTTCTTTTCTGTAGTTAACGGTGATCTGAGCAGAGGATTTTTTAATCCCTAAGTCGCCAAAATCAATCTCAAGCTTGTATGCAGGCTTTCGAGCCTCTGGGAATTCTTCAACCTTAACTATCCTTCCAACACGAATATCAACTTTTAGAAAGTCTTGAAATTGAATCTGTTCAGAAGAATGTTTGTCCATTTTCTTAGGAGGTTCCTGCGCTTGGGAATTCTTTATTCTATCTAAGAAGTACGTGATCACTTAAAGAGAGAAAAAACGATATGGAGCGTATCGGAGTCGAACCGATGGCCTCAACAATGCCATTGTTGCGCTCTACCAACTGAGCTAACGCCCCATAGTGGGAAGGAATAAACAACATACTTTTAAAAAGTGCACTCATGGTAAAAAAGATACACCTTTTGACTCAACTAAAAATATAATAATTCGAGCGTTCGAGATGAGTGATGCACCTTTCCCTAAGCCGATATGCGAACTTCCTGCCGATCCTATATATGGACTGCAAGATGCTTTCCGTCAGAACGAAAGAACTGATAAGCTTAACCTTGCGATAGGTGTGGTCCCTGATCCAATCAATCGTCATCAGCCCTATCTATTCCCTGCAGTCCGAAACGCAATCATTGATACGCTTCAGGACACCACATTTAATCTCTCGTATCTGCCACTGTCTGGTGAAGCCTCATTAGTGAGAGGAGTCCGATCACTTCTACAATTACCTGAAGGATCAAGTAACTCATTCGGTAGCATTGGGATACAAACAATTGGAGGGACAGGCTCTCTCAGCACTATTGGAAAGCTATTTTTTAACCATGGTATCACTGAGATAGTCTACGGATCGCCAACTTGGCCAAACCATCGACACATCTTCTCATCGATCAAATTTACCTGCCATGAGTGGCAGTGGCTTTACGATAACACTCAAGATAGCCGCATCAACACACATGCCTTTGAAGAAGTGCTTTCAGCATTGAAAAAGGAGAAAGGACAAACAAAAGGAAAAGAGATTCTCTTTCTCTTCCATCTCGTCTGCCACAATCCAACAGGTATTGATCCTACAAAAGAAGAGTGGGAAGATATCCTCACCTTGATTAAAACAACGTTTCCCGAATCGCATATTCTCTTTGACTGCGCATACTTTGGATTTCACCCAGATGGAGATGAATCAACTCTCTATCCATTACAGCTTGCAACACGGTTGGAGCTTCATCATGCTATCGCCTTCTCATGCTCTAAAACACTCGGTCTTTACTCTGAAAGGGTAGGAGTCGCGTTTTACATCGGGAATCAAGAGTGGCTGCCATCCATACGAAGTCATATGATCTCTATCCAGCGATCAATATTCAGCAGCGCAAGTAAAATTGGCGCAATAGCCGCAGGAAAAGTTTTAGATCCAAAAAGCCCATACCATCTTGAGTGGAAAAATGATTTGAAGAGGATAGCAATAAATCTTCATACTATTCGAAAAAATCTCTCCTCTGAGGCTGAACGTGAATCAATCGATTTGGGTCTTGTAGCAAGAGGACAAGGACTTTTTGCTCTATTGCCCATATCTCATGAGACAGTAAGGCAATTGAGAGAGAAAGAAGCGATTTTCTTAACAGATGATGGTAGAGTAAATGTTTGCGCGCTTCAAAATGAAGAAGACCGAAGACGCTTGTTAAAATGCTTATATTCTCGTTAAAGAAGTAGAGTAATCGGTATTAATTAAGGAGAAAAAAAGACAGATGAGAGGGCTTAGACGTCCTAATGGACAATTATCGACATACTATATGCCGCTCATCCTTACTCTTGTCATTTTTTTCTCCCCTCGGCAAGTGAGCGTGAAAGTCTACGATGCTTTTTCGAGCATTATCTGGAAAATGCGGCTCTCCTCAATGGAGTCATTTCCTCATTCCCACTCTCTCAATACCAAGAAAGATGGAGATGAACAGCTTATCCAAAGATCAGAAGAGGCTTCTCTTCAAGAGTGGCAGATTCAGGAAGGCTCGATGAAAAAGCAAGAAGAACAAAAGACCGAAGAAGCCTTGAAACAGATACAATCAACCGTTAAATTGCCGTTTAAGCCTCTTATTGGGAGTGTTATCTATCAAGAAAGTCCTCCATATGGAACTGCACTCTGGATTAATATTGGAAAGAAGAACGTGTTCCAAGATGAGAAAACTGGCGAGAGCGGTATTACTGACTCTACTCAATTTCCTCTTGAGAAAAATTGCCCTGTCATATGTCAAGGAACGCTTGTTGGTTGTATTGATTATGTAGGAGATTATGCCTCAAGAGTCATTCTTCTTTCAGATCCAAAGCTAGCTGTCTCTGCGCAAGTAAAAAGATCATTGGATGCTCGAAAAAGAGCTGAAGCAATTGAAGCTGGCTTAGCATTTCGTAAAGCACTTCAAGTGTATTCGCAAACAGCTAATCAAAAAAAATCACAATCGATGGAAAAAGCCGTGAAAGCTGTCGATACCATCGTGTTGCTCCTTGAGAAATCGACAAAAGATCAAACATCAACTAAAGATATTCTCTTCTTAGCCAAAGGACAGCTTCGAGGAAGTAAAAGCAAAGAAAAGCCCATCCTCATTGATGGAGTCGGCTTCACTTGTGATTTTGAAGACATATTCTCAACAAAGCGCGACCTTCGAACAGGACAGGCTCATCCTCATGATGAAAGAATAGCGATCGTTAAACCAGGGGATATTCTTGAAACAACAGGACTCGATGGAGTCTTCCCAAGAGGTCTTCCTGTAGCTCTTGTTAAAGAAGTTTTGCCATTAGTGGAGGGTGCAACTTCCTATACAATCAAAGCAAGTCCACTTCTTCATTCATTTCCGTCGTTTGAATATCTTTCAGTTCTTCCAAGACTTCCTCGAGAAATAGACAAGACCCCAAGTCAAGTAGAGCGCATCTTATCTCTGCTCGAAGAAGAGGCGACACTCGCACAATCAGAATAACCCTTACTACTCCCTCATATAGTCATGCCAGCGAGGGAAAAATGGAGTATTAATTAAAGGAATTGTTTTTGAGCCATCAACATAACATGTATTCTCAAGTCGCACACCCCCGCGATCCTCAAAGTAAATTCCCGGCTCTATTGTAATAACATCTCCTCCCATAAGAGCACTTTGGGAATATGTTCCTTTTCTTGGAGAAAGCCTTGGCGCTTCATGTACTTCCAAGCCCAATCCATGGCCTAAGCCATGAGTAAATCGATCCTTATAGCCGTAAGTCGCGAGAACATCGCGAGCTGCTTTATCAACATCTTGAGGAGACACTCCTTCAAAACTATGTTGCTTTGCGAATTCATATGCCTCTAAAGTCGCTTTGAACCAGTCATCAAATTCTTTCTCTGTAGGATCACCAAAAGTAAATGTTCTCGTCATATCGGAATGATATCCCCGAAGAGAGACGCCGATATCGACAAGAACTATATCCCCTGCTTGAAGGCGACTCTCAGACGCGCGCCAATGAGGATAGGCACTATTTGATCCAAAAGCAATAATAGGCTCAAAAGAGACACCGTCCGCACCATTTTGATACCAGTAGATAATCAGCTTCTGAGCGAGCTCTCTTTCAGAGACTCCGCTCTCTAAAGATCGAAGAATAAGATGAAAGCCTTCTTCACAAAGCTCACAAGCTTTTTTAATAGCATCGATTTCGAGCTGACTTTTTTGGCGCCTCATCTCACGAAAGAGGCTTATATGAGATTCACATTCAATAAAGCCCTCTTTCTCCACTGTAGATAAAAGATCTCTTGCTTGTTCATATGATAATAACTCACTGTCGAAGGCAACTTTGCGCTTTCCTTGTACGCCGATATTTTGCCGCTTTAAAAGATCTATACACTCTTTCTCACCGGATTTATCTTGAAGAACAACAATAGAACATATCTCAGGTTCTAACGAGAAGTTCTTATAAGCTACACCGACATAACGACCATCAACAAAGAGCGACATCGATCCATTAACTGAGAGTAGTAAAGCGCCAGTAGAGAGCAAAAGCCCTGTTAGATAATGTATGGCCTTGATATCGCGGATATATATATCTGTCACCGCTACTCTCTTCATTACGCCGATAAGATGTCTTTTTCGATTGCCTATCTCATGAAGATCTGACTGGGAGAGAGGAAAAGAGAGAATGCGAGATGAACTCATCTAATAGTCCTTCCTTAGTAATTACATATTCTTCTGCGCTGTAGTGAAGAGACGCCCGATAACGCTATCGTCTATTGAAACCGCGATTCTTTCTCCGCTTACACTACAAACAGGAGAATCCATCTCAATCCACATCTTGACAATATACTCTGAAAGCTTATCTGGAATGCCCGAAGACCCCTTAGTAAAGGGCATCAAAGATGACATTAGAGAGCTTGCGCGCCGTATCGCCTTTCTCATCTCAGGAGTCATTTCCGATCCAAAGGCCACCTCTTCGCTTTCGCCCTCTCGAGTCTGAGATGTAATGAGAGAAAAAAATGTATCGAGATCCAGTGTCGCTAAATCTGTTCCTTGAGGAACGGCCTCTATAAGGAATGTATTTGCTCCGAATGGTCTTACAGAAAATCCCATAGCCTCAATCTCCGGCAACATACCCTCAACTGCAAGATATTGATCTTTTGAAAGTCGTAGCAAATGAGGAACTAAAAGAGACTCAGCATGAATGATACTTTTACGTCTCTCTACTGATTTAAGAGCTTGGGTGATCAATGCAGCTTTAAAAGCCGTAGGAAGATGAATTACCATTGATCTTTCATGGCTAGATGTCTTGCTAGTATAGATCACGAATACATATAAAGATGAGCTCGACACCTTATGCCATCGATAAGACGGAGTATACTCTAAGACCTGTTTTGGAGGACCGTCTACATATTCTGCTACATGTTCTGAAAAAAGAGCATTACTCCACTCATTTCGCTGATTGAAATAAGAGGGAAATGAAGACTTTTTCTCACTTTGTTCAATCCAATTCGTTTCGAATCTTTCGAGATCTGTCAATTCAGAATCTGCCAATTTACCGCGATCTACGTGATCAGTCCAGTGTGAAGCTCTCCCATCCTCGAAGGGACGATCATTCAAAGGGAGAAACTCTCGGTGATTTTCATGATTTAGCCCCAAATCACTTGGATGTGAAAGCTTAAAAAGGTGCTTTGCAACTACATGGATTATAGAGTCCTTGAGCTTCTCTTCATCTTTGAATCGCATTTCTTTTTTCTGAGGATGGACATTTACATCTACATCCTCTGAAGGAATATCCATTTGAAAGACAAAGACAGGATGTTGGTCACGTCCGATTGAAGTAGCATATCCAGCTTTGATAGCATATGAAATTGACATAGACTGGATAGGACGTCCATTCACAATAATGTGCTGTAAAGACCGCGTAGATCGAGCAGCTTCAGGAAATCCTAGGAAGCCTTGCATGCTACATGTAGAAGACAGTTTCTCGAAAAAGAACATCCCTTGGGAGATAACATCATCACCCAATATAGCTCTCACCCTCTCTTCAAAGAGCTTCGTAGTATCTTGATCGCTTTGAACAGGAAAATTCAACTTTTGGACCCCGTCATGGATAAGTTGAAAACCTATATGGGGAGCAGCAAGGGCCAATTGGCTCATTGTTTTCATGATCTCCTGCCCATCTTTTTGTGGGGATTTCATGAACTTTCTTCGAGCCGGAACATTATAAAAAAGATGCTCTATCAAAATTGAGGTTCCGAACGGAGCCGCTATCGGGTACTGGAAGGATTGTTGAATACCACCATGAATAATAAGTTGAGCTCCCCTTTCTCCTAGAGGAAGGGAATCATCTTCTCTCCTCTTACATGAAGTAAGAGTCATCTTAGATACAGAGGCTATCGAAGAGAGAGCCTCTCCTCTAAACCCGCGTGAGTGAAGTCTTTCAAGATCATCAATAGAGCTTATTTTTGAAGTGGCATGTCTCTCTATCGACATAAGAAGATCCTTTGCCGACATTCCTATTCCATTATCAGTGACTTTTATCTTCTCTCTGCCGCCAACAGAAATCTCAACAATGATATGTGTCGCAGCGGCATCAATGGCATTGTCAATGAGTTCCTTGATGCATGATGCAGGGCCTTCAATGACTTCTCCTGCAGCAATTTTATCGACTGTCAAGCTGTCTAACAGCTTGATGACTGATTGCTCTTCAAGATGCTCTTTCATGCCATTCATAGATTCTTGTCTTAAGCTCACTTTAATAAATCTCTGATCATTATCTCAAATTCGTGCTTCTCTTTTAGAAGAACGCTTTGAATTTCATACTCCTTCAAACAGTGCTTTCTCCATGAAAAAATCAACTTGAATAGGAGATAGGTATATTTTCTATTTAGGATTGAGTAATATAAATAACTTAATACTCAGTTAAGGAACCTTACACTTTTCTATATATGACCAAAATATCAGTCCATCATAACAGCCCCGCGTCTTTAACTCCGTTAAAAAAGGCGGCATATTCCATTGCGACAAAACTTGCTCACGCAGGCTTTCTTGTCCTTTATGCAGGTGGATGGGTACGAGACCTCATTATGGGAAAAGAAGGTGATGATATCGATATCGCAACTGATGCAACTCCTGAAGAGATTATAAAGCTTTTTCCGAAGGCAATCCCAGTAGGGATCTCATTCGGAGTCGTAAGAATTATTCAAGACTCTTTTCAATTTGAAGTCGCAACGTTTCGCACGGACGGCACATATGAAGATGGGCGTCACCCAACTTCCATACATCTTGTACGCAATCCTCTTGAAGACGCTCAAAGAAGAGATTTTACTGTAAATGGCCTCTTCTACAACCCTCTCACACAAGAGATCATTGACTACGTGAATGGGATTGCAGATATTAAGAAAAAGTGTATCAGAACGATTGGCTCGCCACTCGACAGATTCTCTGAAGACAAGTTAAGGATTATCAGAGCCATCCGTTTCAAAAACGCTCTCGGATTTACAATAGAGCCCTCCACGTGGGAGGCTATTTGCCATTTTGCCCCAGAGACTGTGCAAGCACTCTCTCAAGAGAGAATTTGGCAAGAGTTCGAGAAGATGAAGAAAAAGAAAGTACTCCTTCAATCTCTATATGATCTTCTAAAAGCAGGCCTTTTTCCCTTTCTATTTCCTGCATTTAAAGATGAAAGCTCTCATGAAAGTCAGAATCGAATAGACAAACTCTCCTCAATTCAAGAAGAGGTGTTCAATACAGCTCTCATTATTGGAGCTCTTTTTGATCCAAACGAAGATGCAGCAGGACGAGAAAATCTTGCCCTTCAGTACAAGCTGTCAAATAACGATATAAAAGCTTTATCAACATTATCTGCTGTTGAGAGAGCTCTCCAGTCTCCTTCTGAGTTATCTGAGCTTGAATGGGTAAAGATATACGCATATCCATTTGCAGAAGACGCGCTCACACTTATAGGTCAATATAATCAGGGAGCGCTCAGAAAAGAGATCAACTTTCATCTGACACGCCGACAAGAGCTTTCTTTCTGGGTCAATCAACTTGTGACAAAACAGATGTTTATCGGAGGAAAGGAGCTTCTCTCGTACGGGGTTGAGAAAGGAAAAAAGATGGGAGAAATGATTGAGAGGGCTTTTATCCACTCTTTAGAAACACGATGCCTCGACCAAGACAAAATTATAAAAGCTATCCTCGAATGAAACTCAACGAACGAAAATCAAGAGATGACTAAATACGAATCAATTACAAGTAAGCATAATCCAAAAGTTGAGAGATGGAAGAAGCTTTCCTCATCAAAAGAGTTTAGACACGAGGAAAAAAGCGTACTTATCGAGGGAAAAAATCTTGTCTTAGACCTTATTGCTTCTGATAAACGAACTTCTATCGTTTCAATTATTCTAAGTGAGAGCGCAGTGAAGAATGCCCCTCAGATAGCTCTTCAATGCCAACGCTATGTCCTCCCAGATTCTTTGTTTCGCGTGATCTCTTCCGTTGAGACTCCAGAGGGATATATTGTCGAATGCAAATTTTCAACTCTTGGACAGTCGCTTGAGACTTATCTCCAATCGGCTATAATTGATATAAGAACCCCTATACTTATTCTCGACACCCTTCAGGATCCAGGTAATATTGGAACTCTCCTCAGATCTGCAGCTCTTTTCTCAGTTAAAACCATCATTTTAATCGAGCCATCATGTGATGTATGGAACCCTAAAGCGCTTCGTGCTGCTAAAGGAGCTCATTTTCACATGAATATTATCTCCTCTTCTTGGGATGAAATTAAAAAATTACACAAGTCTCTTCCACCACTCTTTGTAACATATCCTCCAGGAGAAAATGTCATCTCAATCAGAGAGTTATCGCTCTCTTCAAAATGGGTCTCGACACTTCAATCGAAAGACTGGGCTCTCGTACTTGGAAATGAAGGCCGAGGGGTCACCATTCCATCGACTATTGAACATACTCGGATTACAATTCCGACGAACACTGTCATTGAATCGTTAAATGTTGCTCAAGCCGGCGCTATCTGTCTTTATGCATTTTCTTGCTCTTAAATAAAGAGAAGGACACTGAAAAAATTATTTTCGATGTACAATGAGAGATCCTAGTGCTGCTATGAGAGCTTGGAGAAACTAAGAAGGAAAAAACGCACCTTAAAATCTACAAAAGCATGTAAGCTTTTGAGAAATTGTATGTGCTGGGAAAGTACTCTTACATGGAATGAATTGCCATTTGATACTTTTCATACATATTCTATAACCGCTGAAGAGAGCTATCCCTTCGATAAAGGATGAGAAGGAGAGCGCCTCGGATATGAATGTATAAAGAGAAATCGTACGTGCTAAAAAGAATACAGAGCGCTATCTATACTTTGAAACAGACCTCTTATCATGAGGCGCATCCTAAGCCTTGGCCTATACGAACGGCTTATTTTATAACAACTGCGCTCCAAGAGCCTTTTGTCGCTCTCTATGCAATGCTGGCGATTCTCTTATCAAAGAACTTAGGCGCAACTCCATTTCAGATCGCGCTTTTAAACATGTTAAAACCGACTGTTTCTGTTCTCTCATTTTATTGGGGCTCGTACCTTCACTCCCATACATCCCTTACAAAAACAAGTCTCATCACAGCCACTGCTTTCGCAGTACTCCCCTTTATTTTTTCCCCAGCCATAGACTCTGTATGGATCTTCATCTTTATGGGGGCCTGGTACTCACTCTTCTCAAGAGCCGCCATCCCTGCTTCTTTGGAGCTACTAAAATTAAATACGATGCGCTCAGAGAGGGAAAAACTATTCTCGACAGGATCTATTTTAGCTTACTCGATTGGGGGAGTTTTTGCACTTCTTTACGGATTTTTGCTCGATTACTCTCCATCCATCTGGCATTGGCTTCTCTGTGGAGCTGCCATCTTCCATCTCATATCGGTCTATGCCCAACAGAAAATCCCATCTCCGAAAGCATCAGCCGACGAAATTATAAGTTCTGTTACAAAAGCTGCCCAAGAATCAACGTGGCATGAGCCATGGAAGCGCGCCAAAGAATTGATGAGTCAACGCCCCGATTTCTTGCGTTTTCAAATTGGTTTTTCAATTGCGGGCTTCGGCCTTATGTTCTCACAACCTGCGATCCCCGCCTTTGTGACAGAGCTCAATCTCTCATACATTGAGCTTTTCGTCTCTTTTTCTCTTCTAAAAGGGCTAGGCTTTATTATTGCATCTCCATTATGGGCAAGACTGATAGGGAATTTTCCAATCAACACACTCTCTGGAGCAGTCTTTTTTGGATTCACGCTTTTTTTTATCGCACTAATCCTCACTATTGTTCATCCCGTATGGCTCTTTGTAGCATACCTCTTATATGGAATAGCCCAAGCAGGAAGCCATCTTATCTGGCATATGTCAGGAAGTATATTCTCGAAAGCTGAGAACAGCACCCCCTACTCATCAGTCAATGTTCTTATGGTTGGCTTAAGAGGTGCTATCGCGCCACCATTAGGAGGGCTTGTCACAGAGTGGCTAGGGTCTCCTTTCACAATGAGTGTAAGTGGACTGCTCTGCGTTGTTGGAATGTGTCTTGTAGCGTCAGAAACGACATATACTTCGTTTCTATCGATAATTCAGAAAGTAATTAGAAAGCCCTTTCATCGATAAAGATAAAATCTTACAATTAGGGTCCTCTCTAATAAAAAATAAAGATATTACCTCAGCTTTTCTTTTCATTGATTATCCTACTCCTTTGAGAAGAGAAAAGCTCGTTTTTCGGGAGATAACAGTGTATGAAAATCGATAAAGAGAGCTGGGAAGAACATTTTCAGCCATCTAAGAGAGAGCAGAGGCTTGAGAGAAAAATATACTCTACAAAAGATCGATCTAAATACAAGAAGACCGATCAGGCAAAAATTGAGCAGAAAAAGTTAAAGCAACAGCAAGAGATTCAACAGCTATCCCAAGCTTCTGGCGAAGCCAAAAAGGGGATAGTGACACTTATTCGCTCTCAAGAATTTCAACTCCTGATTGGTGGAACACTCCAAGTAGGCCGCCTTAAAGGATCCCTCAAACTCGAGCAAGACAGACAGAAAAATCTCATCATTGTTGGCGATGAAGTACTAGCGTATGAGCAAAATGATGGAACATTTCTCGTTGAGACGATCTTACCACGAAGGTCTATCCTCTGCCGGCAAGATAATTTAAACAGAATTAAACGACATCTCATCGCATCTAATATCGACCAAGTATTAATCACTCTTTCGATCGTAAATCCTCACTTAAGACCTACGATTATTGACCGTTACATTATTGCAGCTAGTAAAGGTGGAATGAAGCCTATCCTTCTCATTAATAAGATAGACCTTATTGATGAGCTTACAGAAGATGAAAGCGAAATTTTAAAACTTGTTCTTCATACCTATCCTCAGCTAGGCATTCCCACCCTCGCTATAAGTGCCGATAAAGGAATAGGACTGGATGAACTTAAAGAGATCATGAAAGACAAAGTCTCAGTCTTTTCAGGTCAATCGGGCACAGGGAAGAGTTCCCTTATTAATGCCACAACAGGCCTTTCTTTAAGAACCCGCCAAACTGTTGATAAAACAAGAAAAGGTGCCCATACTACAACCTTCGCTCAGCTTCTCACTCTTCCTCAAGGTGGAATGTGCGTCGACACCCCAGGAATCAAAAGCTTTGGCATTTGGGATCTTGATCGAGAAGATATTAGGAAAGGGTTTCCAGAGATCTGCGAAGTAGGGAAAAATTGTCACTTCTACGATTGCTGGCATCAAGGAGAAAAGGGATGCGCAGTTCAAGAGGAAGTTGAATCAGAAGAGTCTAAAATTTCGCCTCTTCGCTATCAATCGTATCTTTCTCTCCTCTTTGAGATCGATGAGGAGAGAAAGAGGCGATAAATGCTATCTCAATGGAAGAGCCGCGGAATAAAATTGATCATATTGATCCAGCTGCTTCGTCTGAGGCTTCGAAATCTCTTTTCGTAGATAAATCAGCTTTGAGCCTCGATCATACCCTGATCGCTGCCACTCTATCTTATATCCCATGCGCTGGAGGGGGCGAACAAACTCCCAATCCATGCAAGAGAAGATAATAAAGCGAGCCCCTTCAGAGCGAGCGACATGCTCTATTCGATCAACAAGTCGCTTCTTCCAACCTTGTCCCCAGTATTGAGAATCAACCCACAATTTTGGGCAGTAAAATCCTCCATATTGGAATTCACCAAGAGCTCCACCAATAATGTGGCCAGATTTATCACGAACGGCTATGCCAATACTTTGCTGCAATCCGAATCCTCGATCAGCATATGCATTGACATGAAGCCCATGAGCTAAGGCATCTGTAAGCTCAGATAAATGTGAGCGCACTTCCTCTATGACTATATCTTCGTCTCGTACAAAATGTGTCTCCGAGACATAGTCGATCTTATCATTGCAGGTAAAAAGGATTGCCATAATCTCAGGATGTAGAGGCGTCTTTACCAAGTGCTGAAGAGGAACCCATCTAAAGCTTGAATGCATTGATTGATCTAGCAAAACATTTCCTTCAACTGAGACACGGAAAACTATCTCTCGAACTCTTTTTCCATCCTCTCGTAAAAAATCAAAGGAAGTTAAGAAAAGAAGTGGCTGTTTAATTGTTGTCTTTGTTGCCTCAAATACAGCACGTGAAAGAGCCTCATGAAGGCCCTCTTGATCAAGAAAAACTTCCGCTCCAGGAAGCTCTTCAACTGATTGAAAAGTTGCCAGATCTCCTCTTTTAAGGAGGAGAAGACACAAGTCATGTGGAGATGACGTGCCTGAAACAAACTCCTGAGGAAGCTTTGCGCTTTCCTTCATAATAACGGCGCGTACAACTATAGATTCAATCCCTTCATATCTTGCTTTGTAGATAAGTCTCGAGTCGTTATCTTCTTTTATCGCATCAGGATTTGCTGAGGCAATGCTCTCAGAAATAGCTTCCCCTCTTTCTTGGGAGAGCAGCGAAAAAGACATAACATCACACCAAGAAGTAGCAAGAGGCTGAAAAGTACCTTCAGATATTATTTCATCTTGACGTCTGAATGCTTCGCGCTTAACTCCTTCAAAACAGAATCCTGAATTTTGGAGAAGCCGAATAATCACTTCGCTACCAGGGCCTTCTTTGACATCAACCTCTACTCGGTGAACTCGCTTTTCTTGAAAAAGATAATCAAGCAGTAAATCAAATCCCTGTGACAAGATTTGCTGAGAATGCGAGGTGCTTATAATACATGCCAAGTTACAGGTTGATGAGTATGTATCAATATCACTGAGCTGAAAAAGAGCGAGGTACTTACCTTGAAAACGCACAGCCACCAAAGCTGGCATAGACTGCAATTCTTGAGAGGCATCCTTTTGAAGAGATATAGCGCTCTGAATACGTTCAATCGAAAACGCGTCTGGGGAAAGAGCGCTTACTTCAAGGGTCGGCTCGTTAAGAAACTCAAGAACATCGGTGATGCTCTCAAGTATTTCAAAAATAAGGTCCTCAGAGCTCGCTCGAGGAAGGGAGCTCGGCTCAAGGGTGTGGGAGTCGATGTTTGCTGATAAATGAGCAATATCATCTTTCGAAACCGTGTCTTCACCAGGCATCATAAAGCTTCCTCACAACAAGCTCTTTAAAATATATTTAGCTGATAGATCTCTTTTATTAAGAAGATGTTTTCTCTATCACCACTTTCATTAAAACGAATTACTAAACGTATATAAGCACCCTCTAAGTAGCAGCAGCGCCCCTTGTAATATGCGAACCCCTTGAGAATCAAGAGAAAGACCTTATATAGTATATGCATTTGAGGAGTAATAAGATATGAGCTTATAGAATCTATAAGATGCTCACGAAAAGATTCGCTGCTGTAGAATGGCACCAATATAATAGATATATTATATATCAAATATAGGCAATCTTAAATAAAGAATAGAATAAGCACCATGTCCTTAAATATTTTCTAATCATATCTCGTCTAATAGTACTTATATTTTTGGTCTTTGAGCATAACTACAAGCAATCTTCAAACCGCAAAAACACTTCTCCCAATGAATTCACGTTTTCTCGACTCGAAAAAGAGAAAAACAATTCCTCAATTTACATGAAATCTATATATAAAAAATTTACAAGACAATCTCTTCTTTGACTGGTCTAAATATACCCCACCGAGGCTCTGTATTTTTCCAATAATCACACTGTATTCTCAGTACTCAAGTGGAGAGAGTCTAAAAAAATTCGAAGTAAGATTGAATACGGAATCATAATAAATTATGGAACGAACTCGAGAAGAACATGAATGGATCCGCGATCTCAACGCACAGATCGAGCGAGTCTCTTGTCAATACAATGATTTCATTCACTGGCTAAAACCAAATGAGAAGAAAGGATCAAAGACATCCTCAGACCAGATTTCTGTCGATCGTCTCTCAAATGGACTGAAAGCGATTTTTATGAGGTTGCGCAACGGGTTCCACAATATTATACAGCATCTCCTTGAGATGAAAGAAACCGATCCATTGGCTCTTGATACAACGGTGCTACAACACATTCAAGAGATGATAACAATCGCAACCTTGATTGGCGCTCAACAACCAGTAATTATTGGACATGTAGCTAATGGAGAGTGTATCCAAGATGCTCTTGGACTTTCAGACGAAGCAATAGATGCGCTCTACATGGCCGGTAAATACTTCTACGACAATCAACTCTATGAAGAGGCATCCCACGCATTTACGCTTCTCTCACTTATCAATCCTCTTTATAGCATTTTCTGGGGATCTTTAGGCAACTGTGAATACTTTCTAGGCAAATATAAGCAAGCACTCATGGCTTATGCGTTAGCAAGCCAAGCAGAGCCTGAAGAGCCTTCTTATCATATATTTTCAGCGCATTGCCATAAAGCTCTCGGTAACAAGGGGGCAGCGCTTTCTTCACTCAATTTAGCAGAAATCGCTCCGAATGACGATGAAGTGAGAAAGAGAGTTAAGTACGATCTAGAGAGGCTTCGGCGTGAGATAGAAGCATTATAAGAAACCCGAGGAAAAGAAGCGGTGTTCTCTCTAGCACCAACTCTCACCCTGATACTCAATGCATACAACAATTGACAGAACAATATAGTAAGAGAACAATGAAAGGTATGGATCCGATCTCTTCAAAATATGATACACATACTCATCATGTTACGGGATCTTCTAAGAACGAACAGCCGGACCCAACGAGAATTGAATCATTCTCTCCTCCAAAGACATTACCAGTCCTTCTTTCCAAGGAAGCAAAACATATAGCTGAGATGAATGCTGGGGCAGCTCATTTTCTTTTAAAAACTGCTTTTCTAGAGAGTTCTCCTCTAGAGGACACAAGTATCCCAGAGAATATCCCCACGTCACTGCAGAAATCTATTGTTGAGCTTTTAGCTCAAGGAACAATAAGCTGCCTGCAAAGATAACCGAGAAAGGCCTATGGTATATAATTAGCTGCAGCAATACGAAGATGGGGTTTCAGGGGAAGAAAGTCCTGAAGCCCTCTCCATTGTTTTTGAATCAAAATCGTATTTGTGAATAAGTTCACGAACTTCTTCAATTGATTTAGCATGGCTGATAGCCTCTCTAAAAGGCTTTACTCCACAAGAAGCATTAAAATACCAGCAACCAATTCGCCTCATATCGACTAATGTTTTTCTCTCTGTTCGGTATGCTAATGTTTCTTCAAAGTGCTCTAGTAAATGTCTCTTTCTATCATGAAGATTTTTCTCTTTGATCTCTTCACCTCGAGCGAGTGCCCGAATATCCTCAACAATCCAAGGCTGCCCCATTGTTCCGCGAGCAACTAAAACTCCATCACAACCAGTCTCTTCGAGCATATCAAAAGCGTCATATGGGGTAAAAATATCGCCATTTCCAATGACTGGAATCTTTTTAGCGGCTTTTTTTGCCATTCGTATCCACTCACGTTGAGCTCGACCCTCATAGCCTTGCTCACGGGTTCTTCCATGAACAGTAATAGCTTTAGCTCCAGCGCTCTCAACGATACGGACAATCTCTTCGACCACTATTTGATCATCATCCCATCCAGCACGGATTTTAACTGTGACTGGGATAGATACTTGAGAGACCATCTCATTAACTATTTCACCGATTCGATGAGGCATCTTCAATAAACCAGAGCCTCCACCGTCTTTAGCTACTTTATCGACGGGGCAGCCACAGTTGAGATCAATAACATCAAATCCCAAATCTTGAATAATATGAGCCGCTTTCCTAGCCATTTTAGGATTACTACCGCAGAGCTGAGCTCCAATGGGATGCATACATTGCGAATAATGAAGAATCTGAAAAGTGCCTGCATCTGATCGCACGACAGCATCCATCTTAACCATTTCGCAGAAATGAAGTCCTGGTCGATATCTCGAAGACATCATACGAAAAGGATAATCTGAACAGCCCGCGAGTGGAGCATAAAACACATTAATAGGTAGCTCTAAATCACCTATTTTTATTGGTCTAATGAGATCTCTATTAATCGGTTTTCGCAACATCGAATCTTCTTTCATTAAAAGATAACTCCCATGACACAACCCTCGAGGATACGAAGGGCAAAAAACGCAAGGATTGGACTTATATCGATAACTCCGATTGGAGGAATGATTCTTCGGAAAAGAGCAAGATAAGGCTCTGTATAAAACTTGATAAACTTGATAATAGTAAATTGATCGAGCTCGCGAAACCATGAGCTAAAAATATTAACGACAAGCATCATGGTATACAGAGAAAAAATCCAATGAACAATGATGTAAAGATTCATAATCTTTTCTTATTCCGCATGTAACGAGTAAACAGAGAAACGACAATATATAGCCCGATCAAAGGAAAGCGATATCTCTTTACTCGCAGCTAAGGTCAAAAGTAAGAGTGACCGCTCTCTTCTACAATTTTTTTAAACTGAAGGATCTAATGCTATGAAAGCTGGCGGTTTAATGATACTATATAGCATGAATGTTTGAAAATGCTATTAAACCAAGCGGACATACGTAGTAATCTCTAAAAAAGAGCTATAACCAGTCTCTCTTATGGATACAGTACAATCAAGCCACATCTCTTCTCTTCCAGATTCGCCAAAGACGAATAATCATAAAAGAGCTCCTATTTTACATTCTTTAAAAAATGCTGTGGCGAAATTAGCGAATGAGTACTCAATAGGCATTTCAGAGCATAATGGGTTATTCTCATGGGTTGTGCTTGATCTCTCATCAAATAATTCGCCCTACGCTGTCTCTTGGGGGATTGATGGTGATAAGATGAGCCTAAGAGATTCTCTTGAAACCCTTGGGCTGCATGAGGCTCTCAAAAGCGGCTACATCTCGACATATCTCCAAGCAAGTAAGACTCTATTTCGCAAAATAGCTTTACCTATCACTATTTCTCCTAAAGATCGTCACTTAGCTCTCCTTGATGCAATTGAGAGGATATCTGCCCCCTCTTCTATTTCAGGAACAAATATCGATGAGACTGCTATCGCATATCGGATAGAGCAAGAAACTGATGAAGAGCTTTTCTATAATACCTTTATAACATCTAAAAAAAGCGTCCATGAAATTAAGGAAGCA
Source organism: uncultured bacterium (assembly GCA_964427425.1). Classification (GTDB taxonomy): domain Bacteria; phylum Chlamydiota; class Chlamydiia; order Chlamydiales; family FEN-1388; genus CAYRUD01. The sequence continues at coordinate 166,136 of CAYRUD010000012.1, read as the reverse complement.
ACCGATTCAGCATGGCACACGACTCTCTCTCAAGTTGAGAAAGTTTTCCCAAAAGGAGCATGCCTAGAAGCTTGGGCTCAAAAAAGCCTTGATCTCACATATCCCACCCTTCTCATTGATGTAGGCGCATTCGAGACAACAATCCTATTTTTCTTAGAGCACAAGCTCGAAATACATCGCTGCATCCCGATAGGTCTCGATGCTTTTTCACACCTACAGCTCAACAAACAACCGAGCGATTCACAAGGAATCGAAGAAAACGTTTTTATAGATCCATCCTTACAGACACTTTTAAAGAGCCTTCTTGAAATCAAAGAAGCAGCTCTTATCAAGATTGGAAACTTGTCGCATTCACGACATACTGATCAAGGTATGCTAGGAAACCCGTTTCTCTGTCTTACAGGACCTATCGTATGTTCTCCTATTTATCCAAAGATAATAGCCCAATTTCTAGAGCTATCCGATGCCATTCGAGAAGATATTCCACCCCATCCTCTACTTGGGGCTGATGCAAGCGAAAAAGAGGCATTCAGAATGCCACTACATTCTCTTGCAACGGAATTGGGAGCAGCCCTTCTTGGAAACGAGAAGAGCTTTTTTTCTTCGAATAAGGAAGCAATCCCTGAATTTGAACTTCCAGAAATTGCCTCAAGCTATCTTTTCCTACGGCATGCTAAAAGCTCATTATATTGTCTATTCTTAACATCAATACTCCTATCCCTGTTCTGCATAGGCTGGAGCCGCTTTCAAGAGAAGAAAATCCTTACTCAATATAGAGAAGAGATAAACTCACTCAACGAATATCTTGTAGGTCAGCCACTTTTTTCCAAAGAGCAGTCTCTTACACGGGAAATTCACGAAAGAGGCAGCCTAGAAAATGAAGGAAGAGATTTTTCTCATACAGATTCACTTTTAGAGCAGTTAAAAGATGAACTTAAAAAGAAATCAACTTTTTCACTCCAACCTACAACACCATTATTTAGTGAAACTCTTATCGCTCTGAACCAGCTTGCAAAAGAGATATCAATAACCCAAGATGATACTCAAAAGCATTCAACTGTCGAAAATGAGTCATCCCAAATCCTTCTCACGTCTTGCAAATACTCGATGATAAAAAGGCCAGATATCAAGAGACCAAAAGAGAAGTACCAAGTACGCGTTGATATCGAATTTACCGCCCCGTCTCAGGCGATCGCGAGAAAGTTCTACGATGCACTTCTTCAATCTAAGCAACTTGTTGATAAAGAGAGCGAAGTAAAGTGGACTGTTGCTCAGGGAAAATATCGAGCTAGCTTTTTTCTAAAGACAAGAGCATCTCTACGCACACTCACCTTAGGAGGTACTCATGGATAATGACTCTACCCCTCTATTCGGATCTCATTCAACCACTAAAGGAATTCCTCTTTCCCGTCTTATGATCTACGCCCTTGTGGTTGCACTCCTTATTCCTGTTCTTACGTGGATATATGCATCGTCTTCGATAGATACTGCCGAATCCGCTCTCTTTCAGCTCAAAGAATCGAAAGATGAGATTATCAAAATGATGAATGAGCAAGCATCAAACAGATTACTCATGGTTCGATACTCTCATAGAGATCCATTCTTCCTGGCAAAGAATATTGAGACATTCAAAACATTACAAAAAGAAGAAGACTCTATTAGATCTCTCATAAATCAAGGCGGTATGCCAGAGCTTGTGCAACAAGAAAGAAGATTGAAATTTCTCTCCTCTGGCGATAACTCCTTCTCTTTTGTAGAGAGTGCCGTAACAGTTTCTCCATTCTTTAAAGAGACAACAGAAACTCAAGGTAAGGTTGTTGAACTCGATGAGAGTGACCTTATACAAGTTCTGTCACGTATCGAAGGAAAAGAGCCTAAAAATAGCGATGATCCTTCTTTAGAGAGCATTATATCGACGAGACCCCAGCTCTTTATTTCTGAAGCTACATTAGATAGGAAGAAGGGTTATGATAGAGAAGTATGGGCTCTTTCAATGAAACTTGTAAAACGAATGTATACTAATCCTCCATCTTTACAATTAAAAGAGCCCTCTTCCTTAAATAAGCTAGAGAACTAATAGATCATTGATATGGTATTTCTTTCTATGTGTAGAGAAGTTAATCGATACTTCAAGAAATGGGTCGTTTCTTCCATCCTTCTTATAATAGCTCTTATTGGAACAACAAGTTGCACAAAAAAGCAGACAACAAATGAGCCATTCTTTTCCTCGAAGAGAGCCGATAAAACTGAAAAACATGAATCAGTAAGCCAGACACCTGTTTCTCAATTTGTTGATGAAGCTCTTTCTTTAGAAAGACATCTTCTTGAGAATAGCAAGGATAAAGGTAAACTAATTAGCGTACACATACTTGACTTCAACGGTTTCTCTGAGACGGTAACAAATAAAGAGCGCCTTCAACAATTTGCTCAGAAGAACTTCATTTATCCCCAGCAGTATAAAAAAGTCCTTCGAGTCTTTAAAAAGAGCTCAAAGGATGCGAGCGATACTATAACAATCATCACCTCATATCATGAAAACGGTCAAATCCATCGCTACATAGAGTGTGTTAATGGAAGAGCTAGCGGAAACTTCCGCGAGTGGCATGATAACGGTCAAGAGAAGATAATCGCTTATGTCATCTCTGGGGCTGCAGACCTCGATGAAAAGTCTATTGATACATGGACATTCGATGGCCCCTCTATCGCAAGAAGTAGCCAGGGAAAACTGCTAGGCATCTTCAGCTATAAAAAAGGCCTTCTCGATGGCCTTTCCATCACGTATTCACCTTCTGGATATATTGAGTGGATTACTGAATACTCAGATGGAAAGAAGACTGGCTTTGAAAGAAGACAAAAAGATGACGGCACTATTATAGAAGAGATTTCTCATAAAAATGGCCTCCGTGATGGGATCTCACGTGGATATTGGCCATCTGGTAAATTAAAATACCAAGAGGATTTCCAGTCCGACCTCCTTAAAGAAGGGGTCTACTATGATGACAGCTCTTCCACAGCTATTTCTGAAGTTATCAATGGCAACGGAATCAGAACAATATTTGATGATGAAAGACTTCTGAGCCAATATCAAATCATAGAAGGTAAACGCCAAGGCTTCGTAAAGATATATAATGATGATGGCTCACTCATGCGTGAATTTTCCGAGATTGATGGAAAAAAGCACGGCAAAGATATCCTTTATTACTCAGATGATGCGCTTCGTTTTTCAGATCTACCTCAAGACAGGGAAGAGCCCATGCCTAAGCTTATGATCGAGTGGCGCCAAGGATCTATTACGGGCATTGTTGAGACTTGGTATCCTACTGGAAAAATTGAAAGTCGAAGGGAAATGAAACAGAACGAGCGCGATGGTATCAGTATGTGCTGGTATCCTGATGGAAGCGTCATGCTTGTAGAAGAGTATGAGAAAGGAATCCTTAAAAAAGGGCGCTATCACAAAAGGGGAGATACCTCACCCTATAGCAGCATTAATAAAGGAAAGGGCACAGCAACACTCTTCGACCAAGATGGACATATTGTAGAGCGTGTCGAATATATCGACGGCAAGCCTGTGGTCAAAGACTAAAGCCCCCAACAATGTTAATAGCAATTATTTTGATCCCAGATAGTATATACCCCTCAGGCTTATTCTGAGGCCTCTTACTTTATATCATGGAAAGGGATATAGTTAGTCAGATTACATTCGAAAGGGGTGTTCATATGTCATTGCAAGATGTAGAGAAGAAAAAAGCATTAGACCTTGCTCTCCTTAATATTAGGAAGCAATTCGGCGAAGGCTCTATCATGTCACTGGGAAAACACTCTCAGGATCGTGAAATAAGCGCAATCAAGACTGGAGCAGTTACTCTTGATATTGCCTTAGGTATCGGCGGAGTTCCTAAGGGACGTATTGTCGAAATCTATGGCCCTGAATCGAGCGGTAAGTCGACATTAGCGCTTCATATCGTAGCCAACGCGCAGCGAAATGGTGGTGTTGCAGCCTACATCGATGCGGAACATGCTCTCGATCCCGCATATGCCGCAAAGATTGGCGCGAACGTTGACGAGCTCTTAATCTCTCAACCTGATAGCGGTGAAGAAGCTCTCAATATCGCAGAAGCTCTTGCGAGATCAAATGCTATTGATATTATTGTTGTCGACTCTGTCGCGGCCCTTCTTCCAAAAGCTGAACTTGAAGGCGAGATCGGAGACTCATTTGTAGGCCTCCAAGCGCGAATGATGTCCCAAGCTTTGAGAAAATTAACTGCAGCTCTTTCTAAGAGCAATACATGCGCAATCTTCATTAACCAAATACGAGAAAAGATTGGCGTTATGTATGGAAATCCAGAAACTACGACTGGTGGCCGAGCTTTGAAATTCTACTCCTCAGTCCGAATTGATTTGAGAAAGGTTACAGGAATTAAAGGGGCGGACAACGCAGAAGTAGGAAATAGGATCCGAGCAAAAGTTGTTAAGAATAAGATGGCGCCGCCATTTAAAGTTGCTGAATTCGATATCCTCTTCGATGAAGGGATTTCACGAGCCGGTTCTATTCTTGATATTGCAACCGAGCTTAACATTGTTGATAAAAAAGGCGCTTGGTTTAGCTACAAAGGCCAAAGATTAGGCCAAGGACGTGATACAGTACGAGAAGAGCTCAAGAAAAATCAAAAGCTCTTAGACGAAATTGAAGTACAAGTCCTCAATGTCATAAAAGAAAAGAACCCTCAAGGGATTATTAAAGCTAGTTCAACTGAAATATTTGAAGCAGCCTCTGAAGTTTCTGAATAAATCTGCTTATTTCTTTTAAAAAGACATTCTTCTATTTTCACTACTAAAGCCTCTTAGACTCTCGAAACAATAGATAGTTTAAGAGGCTTTCTTTTTTCTCCATCAAAGACGTATTGATACAAGTATCCTTATAATAGTAGAAATAACAATAGAAGGAGAGCTCCTGCATGATTTCTCTTACTCGAACTCTTAGCACTGTCATACTTACTTTCTTTCTTTTTTCGAGCTTTCATCTTTCCGCTACAACATATCACTCAGAATATGAGAAACATGAAAAAGAAGCCCTTTTAGCCCTTCCTCAACGCTATATGAAATGGATAAGCCAACAATCTATTACACTGACACCGCTCAAGAAGAAATCAAAGCGTTATGATAAGGGTGGTTCAATGAAAGATCGATTTAAGATTATTAAAAAGATCAGCTCTTTTATCGCTCTGCCAGCACTTTTTGGCGTACAAAAAGAGCATATTCACAAAAATAGAAGCCTTAAAAGAATACCATACGATGCTACGAGAACGTTGCGTCATATAAAAGGTTTTTATTACAACGCAAATGATGTGGTAACTCCCCTACAAAAGTATATTGTTTGTGAAGCCCCTCTTGATCATACACTCCATGACTTTTGGAAAATGATTGTAGAGGCCCAATCAAAAAATATCGTGACTTTAGTCACCCCATACGAAAAACATAAATATAATATGGCTGAATTTTGGAGCTCTCAACATCTCCCCTACATTGTTGAAGGTAAATGGATCATTAAAAAAAAGTCTGAAGAGATCATCCATGAGAAATGGATTAGAGGAGAGAAAAGACTGATGCCTCATAGGATTATCCTTCGCACATTTTCAGTATCTCCACTAAGCCAGGGAGTACCAAGTGAAAATCCGAGCGATGAGCGCACTATCAGACAATTCCACTATTGGAACTGGCCAGATAGAGGAGTTCCCGATACCGATCTATTACTCAGTCTTTTTGATCTTATCGAAGCACAGAATAAGACGGAATCAAATGAATCAATAGTTGTACATTGCGCAGCAGGTGTTGGGAGATCAGGCACATTCGTCGCTTCACACAGTCTCTTGAACGAGATGAAGCTGAATTCATCTTCACCACTTTTACAACCATCTTTCGAGATCAATCTCTCACAAAGAATTCTAGGTTTACGAAGACAGCGCCACAAAATGGTAAGCAACGCGAAGCAATATAATGCTATCTTAGACGCTCTTTTGAAAGGCGCATCATCTCAAGCTTCGAAGTAAAATGTTGCCTATATATAAAGCTTAGAGAAGAGTTATCCTCTCTAAGCTTATGGGAAGCAGCTCTTAGAAATTCTCACGCGACGTATAATTTACACAATCGATGAAAATTGATCCGCAGCAAAGGAGAGAAGCTTTGTCAACTCTACTAAAGGCGGGCTCGTTTTAGAGGAAGGATTGTTAAAATATTCTCTATAAAGACCAATCTCTTTCATGGTTGCAATCGTAGATTCAGCATATCGATGAATCTCACTAACAGCTTCCTGAATGCCAAATGTAACAGCAAAATTAATCATTTTGCCTTGAGAGAGATCTTTTTCTAAATCATCAAGATCATCAAGTATCTGGAAAGCTCGGCCAAAATCACAAGCAAGCTTATGCACAGAAGAAAGATGATCTAAAGCCCCTCCACCAAAGAGCCATCCCAATGTAAAAGAGAGATCAAAAAGAGCTCCCGTCTTCATATCAATAATCTGCTCTATTGTCTCTTTTTCATGGTCTGGAGGAGATAAATCGATGGTTTGCCCTCCAATCAATCCCATAGCACCCATCGTCTGGCTTGCCTCAAGGACTGCCCTCTGATAAATCTCGTGACTTGCACCCTTAGGAAGCGGTGTTTTAGCAATCGATTCAAAACCGAGAGCTATGAGAGAGAAACTAGCAAGAAGAGCTGTCGACTCTTTAAAAGCTTTATGAGTTGTTGGAACCCCTCTACGGAAATCATCATTGTCCATGCAAGGAAGGTCATCGGCAATAAGCGAAGCTGTATGAAAATACTCAACAGCTAATGCAGGATTATCACATGAAGAGCTTTTTTCTTGACCTAAAGCTTCTGAAACCATCCACACAATAGCAGGACGGAATCTCTTGCCACCTGATGAGAGAGCATATAATGAGGCACGTCTCAATTCATCAACAGGACCATACTCGCCTTTGTCCTCTCTCTCTTTTAAAAGCTCCTCAAAACGCTTCTTATAAGGAGATATAATAAGATGTAGCCTCTCAGCAAACTCCTTCAAAGAAGGGGGATTCTGAGAAGAAGAAGGGAGTGATGGTATGTGTGACATATGACGTCAAAAAACTCGAAGGTTCTAAAATAATACTATAAGCAAAAATATTGCATTTACTCACGAAAAGAAAGTATAGCACTCCTATTCACAAAAAAGCGCCATATTTTTACTTTTCGGTTTAATAAGAGATCCGTGAGGAAAGATGCCCCCAACATTCATTGTAGGGAAGCATTTGACACCTTTGCCAAAGAGAGTTCCTGGATTTGCAACCACATTACATCCTATCTGTGCTTTATCACCAATAATTGAGCCGAGCTTTCTTCGCCCTGTCGATATTGACTCTTCCCCATGACAAATAATCACAGCAGCATCGTCGAGACGCAAGTTCGCACATTTGACGCCAGCTCCAAGATTTACATCATTACCAAGGATAGAATCGCCCACGAAAGCAAAGTGAGCTGCCTTCGCATGATCGAGTAAAATGGAATGCTTGAGCTCAGTCGTATGACCTACTACGCAATTATCACCCACAATGACATTTCCTCTAATGTATGCACCATGGCGAATTTGACAATTCTTTCCTATGATGCAAGGTCCTTTTATGTAAGCTCCAGGCTCTATAACAGTTCCTTCTCCAATTGAGATAAGCTCTGGATTTATAAGGTAAGCATATTGCTGTTGCTTGGCGTCAATATGACCCAAAGACTGCCCTAAGATATATTTCTCAAGATGATCAAGAGCTTGCCATACAAACTGAAGGCCATGAAAAAGATCTCTATGGCGAAAGTTTGAAATATCAAAGTAGTTATCTGTTGAATACCACTGTTTCATGGTAACCTCTAATTATGCTGTAATAAACAACCAAATATATTGGCTTTAAAGAATAATGCCTCTTTTGTAACAGCTCGCTTCCTTTTTTCTGAAGATCATCTGCAAGAAACAATTTCAAGAGTACGAAAAGAGACAAATCATCCAAAGGGCAGTAATAGCGATAGAGGCTCAATAACCTTTTATTCCTGGTTGTTGATTTCTCCGCCCTTACTAACCATCTTGTAGCTTCTGCTTCAATAGCTGAATTACCCTCTCTTTGAGCTCATAGGCATACATCAGGTTGTACTCAGCGCCAGCTTTTTGTTGAGTAAATGATCGCGCACATTCCTCAAGGATCTCTATATCAGCTGAGTACTTGTTAGCTAGAAGTTTTAAGAGAGATTGCCCTTGCAAGACATTTTCTGCGTTTTCACTTAAGAGAAGAGCTTTAGAATAGGTAAAATCAAGCTCCTTATCATCATGTACATATTGCCGTATCTCTTGAAGCAGTTTGATAACAATCTCAAGTCTCTCTTCATACACATCGTCATCAGACTCAAGAGCTAATTTGAAAAACGCTGTAAGGATCCTTCTCGCATCAACTTCTAAAGAAGTTTTCTGCTTTACGCCAGTTATAAGCTCATAAGAGACTTGCTTGAGTATAAGAAGAGAAAACTGCGATGCCGTATCAATCTTTTCACACTTTGCCAAAACCTCTGCCTTTTTCAGCTTATCTTCTGTAGAGTCTTCGCGTGACAAAGCGACACCGAAACGAATTGTTATGTAATCGTAAAGAAGGTCAGTAAAAGGTTCTTTCTCATTCTCGATAAAATCGAGGATTATCTCATCTGTTGTATTATAGAAGCGATCACCATCATTTACTAACGAAGAGCCCTGCTCTCGAAGCTCTCTGACAATTTCAACAACAAACTCCTTCCAAGAATCATAAGACCTCTTAAGGGGGACTCTTAATCTATTTTCTTGAAGGGATGTTACTATTTCAGTAAGCATCAAAAGGCGCTCATGTAAGCCATCTGCATGTAGAACAATATTTAAACACTCAAGGAGAGGGCTAGCGTCTCGAAGATACAGGGGAGTAACTAAATAACGTCTATCCCAATTAGTTGCATTCTGGTTCCTATCTGTAGGAGATAGTACTTGTTGACCCTCATTTGCCTCCGATCGAGAAGTGATTAAACTAGGCGTTGGAGGAATTCTTTCCGACTCATTGATTTCTTGACTAAGCGCATCTTCTTGCAGACCTTGTTGGGCTTGCAAAGCTTGCCTTTTTTCATTTTCTTCACGCCAATCAACAACCAGCTTCTTAGCTTTCTTCAGATCATATTTTGCGCCTGGCCGCTTCTCGATATAAGTACGAGCTAAAAGGAGGTTTGCGTATTCATTTTTTTGATCAGTACGGTATACATCCTCGAGAATCTCTTGCGCTCTCAAAGTCCTCTCTCTTGATTTTCTACCTACAGCCTCTTGCTCTTTTCTAGTAAGAGGATTGCCTACGCCATCTTGAAGAAAAGCGCTCTCATAGAGAAGTGATGCTAAAGCGATCTTAACTCGAACATTATCAGGATCTCTTCTTAAGACCTCTTCGTATGTTTGCATAGCCTCAACATGAACCAGATATTCTCGTCCAAAACGGCAAATATCTCCGACACGCTCTAAAACATCTATACATTCAGGAGAAAGTTCTCGAGCATGATTCAATATATGTTTTATATAAACCATGCCGCGATCGTCTTCTTGAACTTCTGTATCGTCTGTCTGTACATGTTTGCAATAATAACGAGTAAAATAACTTTCAGCGAACTCTATCAAACTTTCATGAGTGATTGGGTACAGCGTAAAAATATCATCGCCAAAATCAGATTGAATGGATGCAATTGACAAGGATGTAATTTCTTGAAAAGTCGACTTATATTCTTCCGAGAGCTTCTCAGAATTCTGAAAATAGAGATCTATCAAATTCCTTGCAATTTGATTAGGTAATGGATTGGTAAACCCAAATTGATGTGGCTGCTGCCGTATGTCTCTTTCCTCTTCTATTTTTGTTTTTATAAGATCTGAAAGCACTTCAATCCAAGAACAAGCAAGCGCTGCCTTCTCACCAGAAAAACATTTTGTGAGAATCTGAACCACTCCACTTAAGCGCTCATCATAAGATGATTCATCGCCACAGGCTAGGGCCAAATTGAACGTTGTAGATTGAACGATTGTCTCTTCTTCCATTGGCCATCGATCTAAAGTCACAAGATGCGTAAAACACCTCTTCCTTGTCTTATTCCATAAAAGCTGTACATTTTTTACTGTTTCTCGTGTTGATGGATTCTCAAGCTTCATCTTAGTTGCAAAATGACGAAGAAGCATGGAGCCATCAAAAATATGGGGTGGCTTATCACAAAAAACATCCTGCCAAATAATACCAACCAGACAAGGAACGCGATTTTTCTTCGAAGACTCAATCAATTCATCTAAATTACATTGAGATATAGCACACCGTTCGTTCCCTGAAATATACGATGAATGCTGTGTACTGAACTGAAAATGATACCCCTGTTCTGTAACTTCTTGAGAAGAGCTCATAATATTCCCTCAATAAGAATGTATTAACTCAATTAATTAATTTTAAGTGTCGCTATTTCTACAAAAAATTTTCTTATTAAGAGAAGGGAAATAATTTTATTTTGTTAACCATTAACCCTAAGTACTTGGTCATGATTGATTATCAACATCCACAAGGTCTACGATGAAGAGATAAGATATCTATTTTATTTCTTCTTCTTTAGGCGTTGTGGGATTGTTTATAAGTGGTGTACTTATCAACACAACTCAACATGTTCACAAGTTGTAAATAACTAGTTTGTTTATTGACATCAGGGATGGCATACTTGCCCATCTATCGACAAAAAGAGCGAATTATTCTCAGTTATGAACAGACCCTTTTCTGCTTTTCATCATGAAAAATCAACCGGCTCTATAAAATGCCCCCATTTATCTGTATGCCCAGGGTGTACGAAAGATAATCCTCTTTTGCCGCCTTCGCCTCATCTCGAGCAAGCGCAAGACTTTGTAAAGAAAAAAAGTTTAGAAAAACTATCTCTTCAACTTGAGGTAGGAAAGGCAATCGAGTGGAGGACAAGAGCTCGCTTAGCAGTAAGAGAATACGGAGGGGTAATTAAATGCGGGCTTTATCAAAAGAGAAGCCATACCTTAGTCGCTATTCCTCATTGCAAAGTACATCATCCATCGATTAATGAAGCAATTAGACTTATTGAAAAATCACTTACGTCGTTACGGTCTAAATTAAAGGGCCTCTTGATATATGATGAAATGCAACACAGAGGTCTTCTTCGCTATATTCAATGTACGGTTGAGCGACGGACACAAAAAGTTCAATTGGTCTTAATATTAAATAGCTCAATAGTTGAGATTGAGAAGCCAAGCAATGACTCAGACCTCATTCTCCTCAAATCTGAGCTCAAGAATCTGTATGAAGAAAACACCTCTCTCATTCACTCAATATGGTTCAACTCCAATATAAATAAAACCAATGTCATCACGGGCGATCTTTGGAACCATTTTATTGGTGAAGAAGCTGTTTGGGAGCCATTGGCTAATCTAGAAATTCCTTTCTTGCCATTTCATTTTGAGCAAGCCAATCTAGAAATGTTTGAAAGGCTTGTTGTGGATATGAAACAGTACGACATCCATGATCAAGAAACAATTGTCGAGCTCTATGCTGGAATGGGGGTAATAGGTCTCGTATTAAAAGAGAAAGCCTCAAAAGTAATCTCTATTGAATCTAGCGCAAGAGCTCACGAGACATATCAACTTGCCGTTGAAAGTATGCCAGAGACTAATCGAAAAGGCCTCAGATTTATACAAGGTGACTCAGAAATAGAGTATAAAAATCTCTTGAATGATAATGTAGATATTTTCGAACACACCTTGATTGTTGACCCCCCTCGAAAAGGACTCTCAAATGGTCTTGTAGACTTGTTGATTGATTTAGCTATGAATAAAAAAGCTCCAACTAAGCTTATATACATATCATGTCACTATCCGAGTCTAGAAAGAGATGCTGAGAGATTGATAAGTGAAGGAGGATGGAGATTAGCTAGTGCTCGCTCATACCTCTTCTTTCCAGGAACTGACCACATTGAAACCGTCTTCTCATTTACTCCAGGTTATATAGGAACAAACACACTTTAACTCTTAAATGAATATGGAAGGTACAAGAGCCCAAAATGCTTCTTTAGAAGGCTTTATTGATATCAATGGCTTTAAAATTAGATATCAAATAGAAGGATACGGCTGCAAAACAGCTGTTATTATCGGAAGCGCGCTTTATTACAAAAAGAGCTTCCCCAAAGCGCTTCAAGATATATTTAGAATGGTATTCATCGATTGGAGAGGTTTTTCTAAGGCCCCACAAAGCTTTGATATGAGCCAAATCGATTTTGATACACTCTTAGATGATATTGAGGTAGTTAGAAGCTCACTAAAAATAGAAGATTTTGTAATTATAGGCCACTCAGCTCATGCAATACTGGCTCTAGAATACGCTAAAAAATATTCCCAACATGTCTCACATGTTATCATGATAGGCATGTCACCCAATTTGAGTATAAAGTACTCTGAAGAAGCTCTTAAGCACTGGAATGAATCAGCATCAATTGAAAGAAAACAAGCGCTAGAACAGAGATTACAAGATTTTCCAGACGTTGAATTAGCTAAACTGCCGCCGTCTGAACGTTTTGTTAAATGGTACATAAGAAGGGATCCTCAAGGATGGTATGATTATACTTTCGACTCCACGTCCCTTTGGGACGGCGTTACCCCCAACATGCCGCTTTTTGATTTCTTCTATGGCGATGTTCTTCAAACACTAGATATTACCAAGGGCTTAGAGAACTTTCATATACCCGTCCTACTCTGCTTAGGACAATACGATTATATTGTGGCACCTCCAAGTGCCTGGGAAGAGGTGAAAAACAAATACCAAAACTTTACATTACATTTATTTGAAAAAAGCGGCCACTCACCACAATATGAGGAGCCATTTGCTTTCGTTAGAACACTTGAGGATTGGATTAAAGGGCTTGAGGATCAACCAAAGACTTAATCATTGTTTGAGCAAGCCATATTTCATACTCATCGGAGGACCACCCACGCTCAACAACTAACATGCGATAGATATCTCTTCCTGTATACATACAAAGAATATCTCGAGCTTGAGCATGAGTCAATCCTGGTAACAGAGATTTTTCCTGAGACATCTTTATGATCGCCCACTCTTGCCTTACATACCGACGCATCTCTCGCTCATACTCAAATTCCTTAAACTCAGGAGCTAGGACGGAAAAACTCTGAAACATTTGTAATTGAGCCCTCTCGGCATCAAATACCTGCCTGGCAATAGTTGCAGCTATTTTAAGGCGTTTTGTTGGTGATGAGGTTTGCTTTGCGATCTCGATTAAAGCCTCATACTGCGCGGGAGGAAGCGCTTCATCGATTAACGCACGAAGAATACCCCTTTTCGATTGAAAGATAGCATAAATAGTCGGAGTGGAAACACCTGCTTCCAGTGACAACTTCTCAATAGTCATACACTCATACCCTTCGCTTTTGAAGAGATTATGTGCAGCATCAAGTATACGACGTTTTGTCTCAGCCGCTTTAGCTTCACGTCTTTGTGAGCTATAGGCTCTTTTGCTATTGTTCGACATATTAACTATAGTTAACTATACTGAATATTACTGAGTTATTAATCATACCACAGAAGCTGAAGATACGCATAAAAAATTCCTCAGCTTTGCTTTAAAACTCATAAAGTGAAGATGAAACTCCCTTTTTTGAAGAGAGAATAGAGAGAATCTTACTGAATAGCGGTTCTTATTATGGATTCGGGAGATCAATCCTGATAAGGATCAACCAAAGACATTATAAGCGTCTCAGCGAGCCACTTCTCATACTCATCTAAAGACCAGCCTCGTTCGACAACCAACATCCTAAAGATATCTCTTCCGGTGTACATCCAGAGTATATCCCGAGCAAGAGTTTGGGTAAGCCCTGGAGCGAGAGACCTATCTTTTTCCATTGTGAGAATCACCCACTCCTGCCTCGAATATCGCCTCATCTCTCGCTCATTTTCGAGTTCTTTGAATTCTGGAGCTAATACGGATGCGCCTCGAAAAATTTCCATCTGAGCTCGCTCCGCATCATATAAACGCCTAGCTATGTGAGCGCACTGCTTGAGGAGCTTTCTTGCTGTTTTTGCATTCTTTGCGGCTTCAATTAAAGAATTGTAAAGTTGAGGAGGAAGAGCTTGATCGATGAGAGCGAGAAGAAGGCCTTTCTTGGATTGAAATATTGAGTATACCGTAGGAGTTGAAACTTTTGCACTTTGGGCGATTTTATCTATTGTTACTCCCGCAAACCCCTCTTTTGAGAACAAATTTCTCGCAGCATCGAGAATTCGCTGTTTTGTCTCTAGAGCCTTCGATTCTCGAGTCTCGGAATTATAGTTTCTTTTTTTAGAGTTTGACATATTGGGTATAGTTAACTATATTGAATATTATAGGGACTTATAATACATAAAACAGTGAATAATACAGCTCACACAAGAGGAGCCTGAGACAGCAATAAAAGGCCATATATAAAACCAAGTCTCCTAAGGCTAAAGTTGCTATCTTACTGGTAAATCAATCCTGTTAGTGGCTTTAAGAAAAGCTAAGACTTTAGTCTTGTTGCTCAAGCAAGACAACTAAAGCAGCTCTTATAAGCCGATCATAATCTACTCTCTCTCAAATAATAGATAATAAACAGAGAGACTAATAATCATACTAATCCAGAGCACATGGCAACGAACATGTGCTCTCGTATTTCTTCCCAACCCCAAAAGTCAAGCATACCAGCAAATTAAATCCAAAAAAAATACTTACACCGTTGCTGTTAAAATGACGGTATCATGAAGTCTTAGCTCTAGAAAAATTCTGTTTAAAGTATAAGGGAAAGAATCTGGGTGAGAAGATTTGAACTTCCGACCCCTTGCACCCCATGCAAGTGCGCTAGCCAAGCTGCGCTACACCCAGATGAGAAAAATTTAGACTGACTGAATGCCTTCAAATTGAACATCGACTCGCTTCATCTCTCGAACGGCAATTTTTGCACATTCTTCAATGATCTTCTCTAGGGAATCACCAGCTGGATCGACTTCGCAAGAAGCAATATCTACAGAAACAGAGGAAGAGAATGAAACTCCGCCTCGTACCGCCTTGATTCGAAAATTTGCAAAGAGGCCATTTTTTTTCTTTGTAACGTTGATAAAACGTACGAGATTATTCTCTGCGATATTTTTCATAGGGCACAGATTCGCTTTTCAATGCTTTTTTCGATAATCAATATAGTAGGAAGTTATGCTATCACGAGAGCAATCTTCGAGTCAATGAAACCCTGAAAAGAAGTAAAAATAGATCTATATCGTTCATTCATAGCACAAAAAAACATTCTTTCATTTTGAAAGAACTCCAGCCTCACCGCTATAGTGGTGTCACTCTCTCAAATTGAGAGAATCCATTTTGAGGAGATATCACTCTATGTCAGTCATTAACACTCAGGCCTACTTCTCGCTCCCTGGAACATGGGGGGATCTTTTGCAAGAAGAGCTTTCAAAGCCATATATGGCAGAACTTGCCTCTTTTCTTCTTCAAGAACATAACCAGGGCTTTGAGATCTTTCCTCCTAGAAAAGATTTATTTAGTGCCTTTTCTTATACCCCTTTTGAAAATGTTGAGGTCGTTATTGTTGGCCAAGATCCATATCATGGGCCAAACCAAGCGCATGGACTCAGCTTTAGCGTAAGACCTGGAGTACGTCCACCACCTTCTCTTCAGAACATCTATAAAGAACTCCACTCTGATCTCGGGATCCCAATCCCACAAACTGGATGCCTTACGCCATGGGCACAGCAAGGAGTCTTACTTCTTAATGCGACATTGACAGTACGCAGGGGAGATCCCCTCTCTCATCATAACAAAGGATGGGAACGATTTACTGACGCGGTTATCTCTCTTTTAGCTGAGAAAAAAGAGCATCTCGTCTTTCTTTTATGGGGTAAGAACGCGCAAGAGAAGTGTTTAAAATTCCAAGAGCTTCACGGGTCAAGACACCTCATCTTAACAGCCGCACACCCTTCACCGTATGCGGCAAATAAAGGCTTTTTTGGCTGCAAGCACTTTTCCAAGGCAAATCAATATCTCATTGAGCATGGAAAAAAACCTATTGATTGGGGTCTATAGATAGAATTGAGCAAAAGCAATTTACTCTTTATGAGCCGCTTTCTCAATGCGATCAATAAACACTCTCCAAAGAGGATCTCTTTGAAGATCCTCTGGGGTGATTCGAGCGTCAACCCATGCCTCAGATATCTTGTTTTCATCTAAAGATCGAAGGATTTTATAGAGGTTTCTCAGACAAGCGCGAGCATCATAAGAAGTGCCTAAGGGAAACACCCTGGAAGCGACTGGATATATCCTATCAGAAAACCCAATCACAGTATCTGAGCTTATTATATCTTCGTTTGTATATCCAACATCTAAACGCGCCTCTGGAGCATAGTGACGAAACATCTGCCCTGGGCAGATAGGCTTCTTCTCTTTTTTCTCCGTCTCCACAACTTCGTGGCTTCGCTCGATAAGAAGATCCCCAAGAACTGCCGATATATCATGAAGAGACAAAGATCCTAAACGACCGATAGCCCATCCAAAGTGAGTCCCATCTCCACTATCAGTCCAGACAAGGATTGTCGATTCAACCCCGTGTAGAGGCAAAATAGATTCATCCTCCTTACTCGAAATGTAGCATGGAAAATCCGCGCCAAAATCAGCTTCTACTGCTGTGTATTCTGTCGCAGAAGGCTTTCCAGAAAGGTTTGCCGAAGGCGCAACGAGTGGACCCACAGCTCGAATTAAGGCTCTTGCTCCCTCATGATCTGGCACCCGAAACGCTGCCGACGGAAGATTTGATCGAACGCTATTAGGAACCTTATTCTCATCTACAGGAATAACTAAAGTCAACGGACCTGGCCAAAATCGAGCCGCCAACTCTTCCATTTTTGGCGGTAGAGGCATTTTTGCTAAAGAGACAACGTCATTGAAGGCCTCTACATGGATAATGAGAGGATTTTGCTTTGGTCTTCTTTTCGCCTCATAAATCTTCTCGATCGCAATCATATCATCGTAGCGTGCAGCCAACCCCCACACTGTTTCTGTGGGAATAGCGACAATTGAAGATGACTGAAGAAGCCGACACGCCTCTTGAAGGGAAACTTTCATACAATAACAGTTAATAAAAAATTAAAATGCAAATCAACTACATACAAAGGTAAAATTTACCATCAAATATTAAAACAAATTTAATTTATAAAGGAAGAGGGTGTATTAATGCCTATCCCTAGAATCGCTAATACGAGTTACCCAATCGAAAACTCACGATGCGAATGGATCGAATCAGGCCAAGAAATTCTCGAAGAAGAGAGGGGGAGAGACACGCAGAATTATCAAGGACCTGTCTTTATTGGTAGCACAGAAGCCAATCTTGATACAATGCTCTCTCATCTTCAACGAGTAGATGCTCAAGGCCCCCTTCATATTGGCGTATCAGGTTGGCATAACTATGATATTGCTGCCAAGATGAATACTGATATCCTTATAGTAGATATCAATCCAAAGATGATCCAATTCCATGAAATCACCATCGATCTTCTCAAGAACTGCGAGAAACCTGCTTCTTTTGAAGCAAAAGCGATTGAGAAGCTGATTCCCTTCCTTCAAGAAGTTGACGGCTATGTAACCACTTATAATGAGTCTGGCATTGCTCAACGAGAAAAGTATGATCGAAAATCAGTAGGATCCATTCATGATGTCTTAATAAAGTACTTCAAATCCGAGAGGTCTCGATCACACTCATGGCTTTCACAGGATTCGAGTTATGCATATATGAGATCTTTAGCTCTCAATGGAAAAATACATTGCATTACAGGTGACTTATCCAATTCGAATGATGTGATTAGAGTTTTAGATAAGATAAGACAACTATCAAGAACAGTTACCTCTCTTTACATCAGTAATGTTGCTGAGTGGATGATATCTAAGAAGCAAAAAGAAGATCTACGTATTAATGTCCTAGAGCTCTTTCAACTCAATATCTCTATAGATAGCCAAACTCAAGTATCGCCCATCATCATTGACTCTGTTCGTCAAGTTCAATGGATAGGGCCAGATATACTTTCCCAAAGAATTCATACGAAACCCAAAGAGTGGATTCCTGAAGGATAAGCCATAAGAATAGAAGCTGTGTCTTCAACACCCACAACACCTAATGAAAGAAGAAAGATAGATGTATATGTTTCTTCTTCTTGTTTAGGGGTTGTGGAAGTTGTTTGTTGTGTTCATAAGTTGTTGATATCTAGTTAGATAAATTTGTGTTGTGTTGTCCATTCTTTTGTTTGTTTGTTACGTGTTCTCTGTTCATGAAATATGCTGTAAACAAAAGCGCCGTAACCCAAATGAATGGTTTTTTTCCTCTATCGCGGAGAGTATTCTCTGGGAGCTCTCTCTTATAGATGTCCAAAAAGAACGAAAAGAGAGTGATCAAGATATCTTCTGAGTTATGAACAGTTTTTGTTATCAAGAAATAAGGGGGTATTCTTGAGTCGGAAAAGGGCGGGTGTTTGAGGGGATAACTCGAGAGAGTCTCAAGAAACTTGAATTTTTCTCTCTCGATGAGAATTCTTGATTAAAGGGTATCGATTGAAAGAGATAATTTTAGGCGATTGAGCTCTTTTTTCACGACAGCTCTTTCTTTGTCATCGAGCTCACCCCACTTTAGGTGAATTTCTTTTTCAAAACGCCTAAGATTGCTTAAAAGAGAGAGCAGTGGTGATTTCACGCGTTTATCTTCTTTGGCTAAAGGAAACCGTCTTCTAATTTCTTGAAGGAGCTCGTCTTTAGTCTCTCCTTTGTATGATTGGATGAACTTGATTTTTTCCTCTTGTGGCGCACTTCTACTTGCAAGTGTGTAGACTGCTTGCTTAGGCATCAATTCAATTTTTGCCCTTAGAGCATTTTCTAGAGCTGTATAGAGATCAAAATAGAGAAGAAAATTATATGGAGTCTGGCGATTTCCATAGACTTTAATAAGCCAGGCGCTAAAAGCACCCTCTTTATAGGAAGAGAGAAGAGCTTGAGCTTTTTTTATTCTCTCTCCATGGAGAAGGATAGATTGATGGCTTATAGATCGAATTTCGGAGGCAATCCTTGAGAGTTCATCGACGTCACTTTCAATTCTATGCGACTGAGCGGCTTCCTCATCTGAATGGAGAACTAAGAATTCTTTAAGCTGTTCTTTTTCTTCGTGGGTAAGGGGAGAAGACGCGAACAAGCTCGAAAAGCTTGATAGCTCTCCACTATTTGATCTCGCAGCAAGAGCTCGAACCTTCGTGCTCTTCTCTTTGATCTCTCCTTTTTGGAGTCGCTCTTCGAGTAAATCATCAATTCGCGCCATAACTCTTTGATTTCCTATTCCTTTTATTTATCGCTGTGTACTGTTTTTTTGGGGGCTATCAGAGTTTATTTCGATTGCATGCTTGGAACTTTCATACGTTCTAGTATTTCGTTCGAAAGATTAATGTAGTCTTCTGCTGCTCGACTCTGGTTATAAAGTTTGGCGATCTCGAAGAGAGGTTTTCCATAGACTGATGCCTCTGATACCGTGACATCTTTTCTGATTTTGGTTTCAAACAGCTTTGATGGGAATGTTCTCTCAATAACTTTTAAGAAAGCGTTATTGTTCTTCCCTCGAGGATTCCAGAAAGAGAGGACCACGCCTAACACATCGAGAGGGTGTCTTTCAGAAACAGTTGTGATAAACTCAGAAAGACGCTCTAAGCCTTTGACGCTATAAAATTCTGCAGTCGCTGAGATCAAGGCATAATCGGCTGCAATCAACGCAGATTCTGTAAGCCACGAAAGCGATGGGGGTGTATCGATTAAAACGATATCATAGGTAAGCGGAGCGAGAATTTTCTTGAGCCTTTCATGAGAGTATCTATCTGATGCTAAGGCGCCAGTGACTTCAACTCGCTCTAGCCACGTATCCGCTGGGATGATATCGAGGTTTTCAATAGAGGTCTTCTGTATGACATCTTCAATTTCTTTTTTCCCTTGAAGCACGGGAGCCATGCTATCTTGCTCATCAGGGTCAAATCCTAATCCTAATGAGAGATTTGCTTGCGCGTCAAAGTCTACAATAAGGACTTTTTTCTTATGAAATTTGGCTAAAGCTGAACCGATGTGAAGAACTGTAGATGTCTTCGCAGTTCCGCCCTTAAAGCTTGCTATCGTAATGATATCCATATGTGGTATGTCCTGTAAGAGGCCTTGAGAAAGAGAATTGCCATAGAATCAAGATATATGTCATCAAAGAAAACGATGATGGAGAAGAAAGGTTTTTTTCTTAAGAGAGAACGTATGAGTCGTTATATCGTATCCTGTATTAGGACTGTTATAAGACTCATACGTTTCTGATTTTCAACCTTTTATAGAAAAAGGTGCATCATCTACTTTGCAGATAAGGGAGAGCAAAGCGCTTTAGTTTTCTCTTCCTCAATGAGGAGATTAATGAGCGCATTCTTCTCCATCTGACCATGGACGACGTTATCTCGAGTTCGAACAGAGACGGTGTTTCCATCTACCTCTTGATCGCCAACTGTCAGTATATAGTTGAACTGAAGTAGCTGTGCTTCACGAACTTTCTTAGAAACAGATTCGTGAGAGTCGTAAATCTCTGTCTCGAAGCCACAGCTTACCAGCTCTTTTTTCAATGCTTGAGCATACTCGAGATGTCTATCAGCGACAGGGAGAAGTGCAACTTGTCGAGGGCTTAGCCAGAATGGGAATTTACCGGCATAAAACTCAATCAATGATCCTAAGAATCGCTCTATAGAACCCAAGAGAGCTCTGTGAGCAATCACAGGGCGTGCTTTTGTACCATCTTGAGTGGTGTATTCGAGATCGAAACGCTCAGGAAGTGCCATGTCAAGCTGAATGGTTCCACACTGCCAAGCTCTTCCAAGGGCATCGAAGAGTCGAATATCGATCTTAGGACCGTAGAAAGCGCCATCACCTTCATTGATGGTGTATGGAACACCTCGCTTATCAAGCGCTTTTCTCAAGCTTTCCGTTGAGATTTCCCAGTACTCGTCGCTTCCAATGGTATTAGACTCTGGTTTTGTTGAGAGTGCTAGTTCGTACTTTAAGCCAAACGTTGTGTAGATCTCATCTAAAATAGAGAGAGTCTCACTAATCACGTCTTGAATTTGGTCAAGAGTCATGAAAATGTGAGCATCATCTTGGTGGAATGAGCGTACTCGAAAAAGACCTGAGAGAGATCCTGATGGCTCATAGCGATGAACTTGTCCAATTTCCGCAACTTTCATAGGAAGCTCTCGGTAGCTATGATGCTGCGAAGAGTAATAGAGCATGCCTCCTGGACAGTTCATGGGCTTAATCGCAAATTCTCTCTCCTCAATAGTCGAGGTAAACATATTCTCACGATAGTTTTGCCAGTGGCCTGATTTCTCCCACAGGGTTCTCACCATCATAGAAGGGGTTTTGATCTCAACATAGCCGTGTCGCTTATGGACTTCTCTCCAGTAAGCTATCAAGCGATTCCATATGATCATTCCCTTTGGATGGATGAACGGAATGCCTGGAGCTTCTTCTTTTAGTGAGAAGAGATCTAGCTTGGGACCCAAGATCTTGTGGTCGCGTTTTTTAGCTTCTTCGAGCTTTTGAAGGTACTCTTTGAGCAGCTTTCGATCTGGGAAAGAGATTGCGTAGATACGAGTAAGCATCTCGTTTTTAGCATCTCCTCTCCAGTAAGCGCCAGAAGTCTTTGTTATTTTAAACGCTTTGATCTTACCAAGAGAGTGGATGTGAGGTCCGCGGCAAAGGTCGAAAAACTCACCTTGTGAGTAGCCTGTAAGAGCGTCACCCTTTCCTGCGTATTCTTTGATAATTTCTTGCTTGTACTTATTATTTGGAAAACGATCTAGAGCTTCTTTCTCATTTTTAAACTCATGACGTTTGGTCACATAATTCTCTTGGACGATCTTTTCCATCTCTTCTTCGATTCGAGGGAAATCCTCATCCGAGATAGTAAGGTCGGCAAAGTCATAGTAAAAACCATTATCGATTGGTGGCCCGATTGTTGGTTTTGCCTGAGGCCATATACGGAGAACTGCTTGAGCGAGAAGGTGTGCAGAGCTATGCCAAAACACTTCTTTACCGATGGGGTCATCAAATGAGAAGATCTCGATGATATCTCCATCATTAAGAGGTGTAGAAAAATCTCTCAGTTGACCGTTAATTGTACAAGCGATTGCTTGATGAGGAGCTGTTTGACGAAGTGTTGAAACAACATCCAAGACGGTTGCAGATCCTGAAAGTTCAATCGGCTTTTTCGACCCATCTTTTGCAATGACGTGAACGTGCATGGCTTTAGTACCAAGGTAAATAGCGTTAAAAAAGAGACATCTTTATTTCCACGCACCATGTAAAAAATTCATGGGGATATGGATGAGATCTCTTACACAAAAGAGGGTTCTTCTCTCATCTCTTTTGTGATTTTTTATTTGTGAGAAAGTATACATAATTTTGACTCACTAGTTTATAGAATTGTTCATTAAAACCTGATAGAGAAATAGGATCTAACCTGTCATTTTCTTATTT
The DNA here is from genome assembly GCA_964427425.1 of uncultured bacterium. Taxonomy (GTDB): domain Bacteria; phylum Chlamydiota; class Chlamydiia; order Chlamydiales; family FEN-1388; genus CAYRUD01. The sequence continues at coordinate 143,468 of CAYRUD010000012.1, read as the reverse complement.
TTCTCTCGTTCTACTGTGAAAATTCCTCAAATGAAGGCTTGTGGAAGCGAGCTTCAACGACTAAAAATATTTAGACTTTGGTGACATGGAATTATGACTCATCCTTCGTCGATGGCTTTTAATTTGTATCAAAAAAGTGAGAAAGCCTATGAGACTTCCTCGAAAGAGGATTTTCTTCATAATGAGAGCCATATTGTCCGTGTGATTGATTCTCAATTCCTATCACTTGAGAAGGCGCTGACTATTGAGGAGTCTTCTCTTTATTCGGCAACTTCAATAGAAAATTTGAATTTAAGCCGCGCGATTGCTCAGCTGATAATCAATGATCAAGGTGATTTAGAAACCCATCGAATAAAAGAGATATATCAATTTCTTAAAGAGAAACGAAAATCGCTTCTTTCTATATATGCGGAAGAAAGAAATGTTCGACTTCAGCACCTTGTTCACCAAATTGATTTTTTAATGAGCTCTCACGAGGCGCAGCAGATCATTAGGCGAATTGCGAAACCATATGCAAATCGACTCGCTGAGCGTGCAGTCCTTGATACCATGGGGCTTCCTCTTGATCACACGCTCACAGACGCTGACACAAGAAGGGCTGTCATCACAGCTCTATTCACTAAATTAAGACAGAGCTTGGGATCGTGCTTTGCGACGGCTCCAGCTATTATGCTTCAAGAAGAGCAGCCACTTATCTTTCTAAAAGATATCGAGGAGTTAATAAGCACCGGAAAGCTTACAAAGATTGTACAAGGAGTTGAGTATACTGTTCCTATGAGTAGAACATGGGGTAACGGTGAGCTCAACAAAGGGCTTTCTCTTTCGTTGCCGCTTGAAGACTCGCAGTCGAAAGTATGGCTCTCTCCAGTAATCCTCGCTGCATTTAAAGCAGTCGGTGAGGAGCGAGTAAATGTTGAGTTCATTCAATCTCTTTTTGAAGTCGCTCTTCAGGAAGTAACAGAAAAAGGGGCGTATCAGTTTTCTTTTACAGCTGATGGAGTGATCTCTCTCATTCTTCAAAGGCTTTACAACATTTCTGAAACAGAACTTCAAGAGTTCGATCGAGATGGAGGAAAATCGTCATCAATTTCCTTGCAGATGCAGGAGGCCACTTCTATTGGAGCTGGATCTTTAGGCGCTGTATACTCAACATTGAAGACAGATGACACTTTGAGAGTTTCTCCATCAGCTCATTCAATCACGGAAAAGTTGAGACTTCGCGCTGAACGAGAGAAGAGGGCAAAAGAAGTTTTACTCATAAAGGAGAATGTACGACGCCATGTGAAGATGCAAGGAGAGTGCGCGCTTCTCAAATTATGGGAATTCACAATCGCCTCTTTTACAGAGGTGCAATTTGATCTCTGTCGCTGGAATTTTTACTCAAGCCTTGGCTTTAACTGGGACGATGAGGGAGGTATTGGTCAGGTTCTTTATTCTATTGGAAAAGAATGTGTCGATGAAGCGAATCGAGAATTAGAGCAAGAAAAAGAGCGATTTGATGCTATCAATATAGAGGTTTCTTACTTAGAGCAGAGGGTTCGACAAGCTTCTACAGAGCAAGAACTTGCCTGGATAAAGATGGAGTATCAGTCGAGAAAGACTGAACAGTATCATATCCAGCAATTATGCGATCAAATTGCTGAGAAGGCAAAAAGAATTTCTAATATCCATCAATTCCTCATAGACCAGTATGACAGACTATTGAAGACGTACTTCCAAGAGGTATATGATGCAGATCTTCATGATGTTGATGTAGGTCCTTTCGATGACTCTCCTGCGGGATTTCGTTTGATTTATAAGTATGGCCGCTCTAATCCATCTTTATGGACTCCGATTACGTCACTTGATGAGTTTATTAATGCATTAGCCTCTTTCTTTACACTGACAGAGCAAGAGCTTGTTGCTTTGCCTGAAATTAATGGGATTGAGAAAGAATTTACGACGATAATCACCCGTCTTGTTACCCACATTAGATCAAGGCTTTTTCAAGAATCAGCTCTTAATAGGACACTTGTGGCGCATGGGCTTCGGCCTATTAAGAATCCTATCGAAAATGTTTCATCTTTGGAGAAAAAACCTTGGGTTTTCACTTCAGGAGGCTCGATGACAAGTCTTGTCTCTTCTTACTTTAAGCTAGAGAGACAGATTGACGAGGAAGCTCGATGGGTTGAAAATGAGACGGAGCTCTTCGCTTTCTTGATAGATACGACACGCTTAGCTGTTAATAGATTACAGCTCGACAATAGTATCAGGAAAGGGCAAGGAAGAGAAAGTCTTCATCAACGCTCATCTCAAGGAAATGCTTCCAAGTCATTAAACTCTCTTTTAATGCACTCTCCGACTCACGCATTCCGGCTTCTTCCGGAAATAGAGCCTTTTCGTGATGCTTGGAGCTCAGACATGTACAGCTACTCATGGATTAATAATAAAGTTCGCGATCCTGGGATTCAATTTTTAAAGGAATCGCTCCTTCCTCCAAGCGCAATAGAGAAAGTCTCAAAAAGTGTAGCAAATCTTTTTCCTCTCTCTCTTCGTATGAGAGCAAAAGAGGCTATTTTTTATGCCCTTTCTCCATTTATGCGAACTTTTGATGTCTATAAAGCTCTTGAAAACGCATGTGGTTTAGATGCTTATCTCAGAGATTCCTTCCGATATATAAGCGAGAGTGGACATCTGGCAGAGTTTTTCTATACCCACTTTCCATATACCGAGCCTGCTCGATTTTTAGATATTGCTCAGGAATATTTCCAAGAGCTTGAGAACAGTGGAAGAAAACTTCCATTCAGACGTGAGAGCGAAGCTGCATTAAAAAATATACATGGTGAGGCGCTCTCATCAACTGAGCTAAAAGAGTATTTTATTTCTGCTGTGGCGAATGCTTTTGGCTCGCCATTTTCACAATCTATAGATGTAGCATCTATAATTTGCCATTTACGGAGAAGGAGAGCGCTTTTCCCAAAACCTGTAATTGTCGCAGACTCAAACTGGGTAAAAGACTACTTTGCTTTTCTTGTCTCTCCAATCACTCAAGAAGTAGAATTTTGGGCTGTATCGCGTTTTGGAACATATGGGAGGCCAATTCCTCATTGGAAGAGATGGCTCAATGGAAGTGATAAAAGTAGAATGTGGGGTGTTTTCGTCTCTCCTTCGCAGTATCGCTTATAGCTTCATCTTTGTCTTTTTCTCACATCATACGACTCTTTTCTTTGATTGAAAAAATCAGTTTACAGGGCACTTAAAGCTATCTTTTGTTTACAAAAATATAAAACAGCATTATACCTTAATGAGTTATTTTGGCTTTATTTGACTACACTAACATTTCCGAAATAACGAGAATGATTACAGAGAACAAGATCTCAACTCATGGAGAATATAATGAAACTGCTGAAGTTCTTGTTGCCGTTTGCTTTGGTAACTAACGGCTTCTCCTTCCTCGCTGCTGCTGGTGAAGACGATGCAGGTTTTTCGTCAACGATTTCAGAGCGCGAGCGCGATATTCAGGCCGTCGAAGATTATATTAATTCAAAAAGAGCTGTTTCCATTAAGGAAAAAGGTGGAGATCTCCGTCTCAGCGGCGACATCCGCATGGAATACACCTATGCCAAGTGTAAAACTGATGGCATGGTCATGCGTGGCTATGATTCCAAGAATCTCTATCCTAACAAGGATTACCTAGCCAACATTGAAGAGAAAAAGGAAGATTGGAAAAAAGAGAAAAAGAAAGCTACTGCGACAGCTAAGAGTATTAGGAAAGCTAAGCTTGCATATAAAGATGCTAAAACAAAGCTAAAGGCTCCATATCCAACAAGCGAATTCGAAGTTGAGGCAAATCTTGTTCTCGATTACGTTGCAGATCGCTGCTGGGGTACAATGCGCCTTCAGATGAGCAATCCAGCAGGTCTTCCTGAAGTCGATCGTAAAGCTCTTGTTACCGATAGCCGTAACATGCTCTTCGGTAGTGGTTCCGCAAAGAACTTAAGCCTCAGAAAGGCATACATGGGCTACAACGTTTGGGAGCAAGGAACATCGAGATTCGATATCGAAATCGGTCGAAGAAAGCTCTACGATGCGTTCGACTCCCAGATCCAATTTTACAGCATGTTCGATGGTATCTTGGCAAAGTTTTCTTCTAGTTATGAAGGGATTACCGATTTCTACGCAAAAGTTGCAGGCTTTGTCATCGACCAAAACGTCAACCATTGGGGACGCGTTGGTGAAATTGGCTTCATGAACATCGCAGATAGCGGACTTGACCTCAAATACTCCTTAATCGATTGGAGCAAGTGCAAGAGAAACCGCTATGGCAAGAAAGATCCAATGGGCGCTAAGTTCTTGAACTCCCAGATCACAGCTACATATAACGTCAGCCCAGATCTCGTTCGCTTGAAGACACAACTCTACGGCGCTTTCCTTGTCAACCATAAGGCTAAGAAGTGGAAGAAGTGCGATGAGAAAGCTAACAAAGCTTACTATCTCGGATTCCGTCTTGGTGATGTTGTAAGAAAAGGCGACTACGCATTTGATGTTGCTTATCAGTGGGTACAAGCTCAAGCAATCTCTGAGCGCGATATCTACACAATGGGACGCGACAACCCAACAAGTGCATCTTTCTACAACCACAGATGGGGTGGATGGGCTAACTACAAAGGCTTTAAGATCGATGCCTTCTATGCAATTACTGATAACTGGACAGTCAATGCATACGTTCAAGATGTCCATCAGCAATCAAAGAAAATCGGTGGCAAACACCACTCGTACCAGTTCTCGATTGCTTCTATCTTTGCGTTCTAAAAAGACTTTTCTGGGCCAATTCTTTGGCTCATACTGTCTTTAGAGCTAAAAACCTCTTCTCTCACATGAGAGAAGAGGTTTTTTTATATATTCTTGTATTCTTGGTTTTTGTCTGAAGAAGAGTTCGATCGAAAGGGAGTCTTAAAGAAGATCTATGCAGAGAGTCGGTGATAATCCAATAGATAAATTGAGCAATTCACAAATAACCGGCTTTACTGAAGATAGGACACATTCGCAGATTGTAGTAGATAAGAGCTTTTCCTCAATGGAGTTTAGTTCTAACCCTCTTCCGCCTGAACTTATCAAGACAGTCTTTGAGTATCTTGATGTAAAGAGCGCGTGGAATGCTAGGGCTGTTTCATGTATTTTCTATACAACGTATAAAGAGACTGGCCATCAGAAGAGGCTCACAAAAGCTGCTGTTTGTATCCAAGAGTGTATGAAGAAACGGATACAAGGGCATATTCCATGGTCTGAAATCTATTTAATCAATCCTTTTACGTATCCACATGTAAAGCAAGATATACGATTCGTTGTTGATCGCTTTGAAAATCCATTCTTTAGTGATGAGGAAGGTATAAATATTAAAGAAGCGCAAAGAGGGATATATCTGTATCGAGAACTGCGCGCGGCGCTGCAAGTAAGTGATGCGGTGAATAATACACAGAAATTGCGATGGCAGATTGAGGTTAGAATATCACACGAAGAACTCAGTCGAGCACTTTCAACTCATTTTTCACGCAATCAGACTTTCGCTCTCCACATATTAAGAATGGCTAAGCTACCTCTGAATATCGCTGATACACTCATTTCATTTTCAATTCATTTGGGCCTCCAAGTAGCTCGAGGAGTCGCTGATACGCTTTCATTAAGCGATGTTCGCGATAACATACAAACATTACAAAATAAGATGATGGATGCTCTCGAAAGAAGGAATCGCAGTCGATTTGACGCATTTTTTGATGACTGTTGGAGAGATGTTATCAAAGAAATTATCCAGAAAAAAGCAGTGTCTATTGAGTGCGTGTGCGATGAATTACAACGAAATTTCCCGCCGATTACTGCTTTTGATGCCAGTTATGGTACAGAATATACCTTAGAACAAGAAGAATTTATTCGTTGTTTATTTGGGCAACCTGAGCTTTCCTCTTTTTTGTATGAAGAGCAAGAGGTTTTAAATGACGTAAGCCTAAACCAAGAAGAGCATATTGAGTAATCCTTAAGAGATCTGGAGCCATTATACAATCTTTGGGTAGACTCGTCTGTCATCACATTCAATATGGATTTGGCTCGGACATGAAAATAATCAGAGATGACACCTACTCATGCCAGCTCTCTAATAAGAATGAGGCCACTTTAACTCATCCTGAGATGATTTCATCTTCTTATAATACAGTTTCATCTTTGCCATTAGAGATATTTCTTTCTATCTATGACTCTTTATATTTAAAGGATTCGTGGAGTGCAAGACAGGCCTCTCGAAGCTTTTACTATAGTTTTAAAGAGAGCGCTCATCAGAGGCGACTTCATGATAGCGCGTTGATTATTACCAAATGCGCCAATGAATGCTTTCAAAGCAAGTATTCATCTCGAGACGTTATTCTTAATCCTTTTTCATTGCTCCTTTTTACAAATAATCCAAGAACTATTGTAGGTTATTTTGAATCCGATTTGTGCTTGGACAAAAGGCATGTAATTATTAAAGAGGCTGAAGAAATGACGCCTTTTTATTCATTCTTTCCTTCATTAAAGCAACAGCTTGATTACTTTTTCTTGCAGAACAAGTTGCGCTGGAGGGTTGAAATTTGTATTTCTAAAAGCATTCTGAATACGGTTTCTGAGAAATATTTTTCACGTATCGAAGTCGCGTATTATCTAACTGCTAATACGGTAAAATTATTCTCTGATATATTGAGGACTGGTTGTGCCATTATCAATTCAACATACTCAGCTATAAGTCGAAGTGTTGATATGAGGCTGGCCAGCAGTCAGATACAGACAGCTTTTTCTCAATTCTCAACCAACTTAAGCTGTTATGAAGTCGATCAGAATGAAGATAGATTAAGTCATAGACTTCGTCATATGATGGCAGAGGTCTACGAACAAGGTGGAATTTCTCTTAAATTTGTCTGCGATGAGTTAGCGAGTAATTTCCAGCCAATGACCATTTATGGGGTCCCTCTAGAGAAGGAATATTCAGAGGATCAAGAGTTCTTTATCCGATGTTTGTTCGGACAGGATACTCTTCGTCCCATTTCTCTAAAGAGCTATGAACCTTTAGAGGATGGAGGGGATAACACCTTGGCAGAAGAGGTTTACAAAGAACTCATAGCCGAATTCAATAGGCTTGATACCTCCTGTAAACCTTAAGGTCTACTTGCGATCTAGTTAGTAATAGACTCGATATGCGCAGATAAAGACAGCTCTCCCATTTTTGGGGTCTCTAGAGACCATTCTTCTGGAACTGTGATCGAAAAGAAGGGAATCGTCTCTGCTACTGGATCGCTTTTCCAAGCCTTTACAAAGAGATCCATTTGTTCATGAAGCGTTTTCTTTGTGCAGAAGAGAGCAACGGATGTTCCTCTTTCAAGCGCGTGGCGTACTAATTCCTCATTCTCAGACCCTGGCATTACTTCTTTCATATCATGGATGACTAGAATAGGAATTAAGCGGCGAGCAAGTTTTGCTATCATTGGCGGCTCTTCATGGAAGGACTTCATCGTCAAGAGCCTGACTCTTCTTCTCTGGGAGGCAAGCAAAACGGCAGCCCAAGGCCAGAAAATTTGAGGAACGATAAAGACTGAAGGCTTATCAAGAGGAATAGCTTCTTTTCCTTTAAGAGATGCGGGAAAGAGGACATAGGTGAATAAGAAAGAAAAGAAGCGAACGATATATCCAGACATTGAAATTGAGATAATAGAGACAACACAGAGGCTCATAATCCCAATGAAAGTGAATCCCTTATCAGGCTCTAATTGAAGCACATCGCTGATGATATAGAGCATAACAGCGGAGCAAAGGACTCCAAAAAAGCCGAAGAAGTTATTCGTCGCGACGATTTGTCCTCGATATGTCTTAGGGCTTGCTACTTGGATATATGAATCAAGAGGAACGAGATACATTCCACCCATCATTCCAACGAGATAAATGAGTAAGAGGACATGGGAGATTGAGTCTGAGTAGTAGTCAATCAAGAAACAGCATATAGCCATTCCAAAACCGCCTATTGGCACAAGGCCAAACTCAACGGCCTTTCCTGAGAATCTGCCAGCGAGGTACGATCCTGTGCCTATTCCCAACGCTGTGAGAAGAAACATGTAGCCGCCCTGCACATCTGTCAGGTGGAGAACCTTCATGGCGAAGGGGATCATGTTGAGCTGAACGTAAGATCCAATAAAGAGAAAGAAGGCTGACCCAAAAACAGCAGAAAGGAGTGAGGGTTCTTTTCCAATAATTTTGAGATTCTTGCGAATTTCAGTAATGAGATATGGAGAGATCTTTTTCTTCGATCCCGATGGTGCTGTTTTTTGAATGAAGGTGCTGGCAACAAGAGAGATACACGAAAAAAATGCGCAGATAGCAGTTGAGAGGACGAAGTTTTTCCCTGTGATATCGGTTAAGAAAGAGGCAAGGAAAGTTCCGACGATGATTGCTATGTAGGTAAATGATGTAAGGATTCCATTTGCCTTCGAGATATCTTCTTGTCGAATGATCTCGGGGACAATGCCGAATTTACAAGGTCCAAAGATTGCGCTATGACATGCGAGGAGAAAGAGGGCAAAAAACGCAAAAGGCATACTCTGAAAATAAAAACTGGCCATGCCAAAGAGCATGATCCCTATCTCGAATCCTCGAGTAATAACAATAATCGTTCTCTTGCTATATCTGTCTGCAAGTGTTCCTGCTGTTGTCGATAAGAGAAGGAATGGAGTGACAAAGACTGCTCCGGCAGTCGAGAGGATGAAGCTAGAGGCTTTATTTCCTTCTAAAGCAATACAGAAGTAAATAAGGAGCAATTTAAATATATTATCATTCATCGAGCCAATAAATTGGCAGATGTTCAAATATCTAAACGATGACCACGAAGATGTTGGCTCTTTTGGCTGACTATCCATGGTTTAATTACTCTTTTGTCCTCAAAAATTTCGCGTCTCTTGCTCGTATCGATAGTGCTGAAAGAATTATTATCAATTATTGATGTAAAATTTATATTTTATTCTTTTCTCATACTCTTTGTTTTTCTTTCGTTGCAAGCACTCAACTCTTTCATCAAACAAGAAAAAGAGGTAGTTTCTACTTCTTCAAATGCAAGATCTTCGGCTCTTAAAACAAAGAGTCCACTACTATGTACTATCTCCTCTCTTCTCTTCAATCAAATCCCTACCTTGATTCAAGAGGAAGAATAGGAAATAGAATGCTATAAAATATCTAATGGACAAAAGGACGCTTTTTTAGATTTTTAATCCTTGTGGATGAAAGAACAGATCTTTTAAAGAAGTCTCTTCTCAGGTTCTTTTTAGTCTTACTTGAATGGGCTGGAGCAAAAGAGCGAAATGCCGAAAAAAAGCGACGTAAGCTATATACCAAGCGCTTCACTGGATCAGTTAGATCTCTTTCAACGGAATTCGTTGGACGAGAGTTCAATTCATGAGAGTCGGGAAGATTTGCTCTCGCCACCTGTCTATTTAAGCAACTCTCTTTATGAGCTCGTTGATCTTCTTATCCAAGAAATTACCCAACTCCGCATTGATCGCTATAAGAAGAAAGTCGGGGATCGCGATGTGCCCTATCGCTTCCTTATTTTGGTCCCATCAGAGGAGAAACGCTCATGGCTTTTAAATCAGCTTGCTCTCAGACATATATCAACGTTTGATATAGAGGTTGTTACACCTGAAGGGTTGCAATATTCACTTCAAAAGATACCTATACCTTCTTGGAGAAGCTCGCTACTTCCTGCTTTACAAGAGAGTATCGCTCGGGCTACGGAATCACACCATTCGCCATTTGATCCTCATACACTGTATTGGGCTTCTCGCTCGTTTGAGATGGAAGTCGCCTCAAGGCTATTTTCTTTGCCTAAGAAGTCTTTTAAGGTTGAGGATGAAAAGACGGAGGTTGTATGGCAGGCTTTTCAGCAAGCCTTCGCTGATATGGTCTGGACAAAGGAGAGGCTTTATGATGAGGGGGATTTTCTCTACTTTAGCCGCTACCAGGCGTTTTTTGTTTTTGGTGTTACAAGCTTAGCTCAGTCACTTCTCGATTATTGCCTAGAGGTTTTACTTCATGGAATAGCAGGATCTTTGTTCGTGTTTTCTCCATGTCTTCACTTCTGGAGTGATAGTAAGAGCGATGAAGAGGTAAAAAGGGCTCTTGATATGGTCAAAAGAAGGGACTGCTCTCACGAGGTAATAAAGCGGTATGAGATGCTCCTTTATGACAGAAACACCCTCTTAGCAAATTTAGGGGTAATGGGACGGGAGTTTGCGCAAGAGATCGAGGAAAAAGATCTCAGCACGCACCCCTTTTATCGACTCGCTGAGAGCGTATGTATTCGATCGCCTTACCGAGAATATGTTATTCCAGAATATGTAAAAACCTTCTCTTCGTCTCAGACTAAACTGGAAGATGCGGTCCCATCGCTTTTAAAAAGGGTTCAGGCAGATATCTTACTCTACATTCCTCAAAGAAAAGAGCCGGATATAATTGATCAAGAAGATCACTCGATGAGATGTGTTGCGACAACGACACTATATCAAGAGGTAGAGCGCTTTTATCAATATGTACGGTATGAGGCGCCTTTGGGTGATGTGTACGAAATTGGATCTATTATAGCGATTGTTCCAGACCTTCATCTCTATCGAGAGCCTTTCCTAAGGTACTTCCATGCCGAGCAACCTTTAAAAGTACAATTCTGGGAGGGAGCGTTATATCAGTCTTCAGATGACCAAAAAGGCTCGATTGAAGAGTGGTTTGATGTGCTCTTTCAAATGGTGAGAGGAGAGCCTTGGAAAAGTGATAAGGGGGCTCATGGATCGTTATCAACTCGTGGATCGTACGCTGTAAAAGCTTTTGCCACACATCCTATCACATTAAAGGCTATAGGCATCCAGAGTAATGACGCTCTTTCAGAAACTTCCCAAGAGACTCATTTTCTTTCATTTTTAGAGAAACTCAATCTTACGTGGAGTATCTCCAAAGATCATGCACAGCGTGAGCTTTTGCGACATGGCCTTTGCATGTCTTTTGAGACGACAGCCGCAGGTCATCTTATTGAGAGACGGCAAGCAATTCTAGAAGAGATCGTTGGCGTGAAAAATGGGGATGGATCATTCACTCAAGGAGTAGATTATGATCTCTTGAATTCGCTTCTCTCTTGTATAGGTCTTCTAGAGTCGCTTGAGAAAATATGGAAAATCCCATGTCTTGAAGAAGAGATGAGAACTATTGAAGAGTTAACGATCTCAATTCAAGCGTCTATGGAGCTCATCTTAAATGAAAACGTCGTTCTTGATGAAACAGATCTGGAAGTATTTGAAGCAACTTGCCAACTTTTCCATGGACTTCATGCGTGCTGTCCCCATGTAAAGATGCCTGTTTCATGGTTTCATGAAGCCTTCTTGAGGGAGCTTCGCCGCATGATGAGAAGAGAGGTTCCACCACCGTGGAAGGGACATATCATTGTTGCAGAAAGACGCCAGTTTGATCTTGTCCCATGTGATGGTATCGCTCTTTTAGGCTTAAGCCAGGATATTTTTCCCGAGAAGTCGAAAGATCATTTCTTCTCTCATTTAGAGCAATGCTCTCCGAAGGTTCCTCAAGACATTAGTATCATTGATCGATCTTTGTTCTTGGAATCTCTTCTTTATCCTTCTGAGTGGTGGTATGCCAGTGCTTATGGATTGAATCCTACAGAGTCGAGGGCATCTTTATCTCTCTTTTCGCCACTTGTTCGAGATCTCATTCGCTACTTAGATATTAATTATAGGTTTCCTCAAGGGGCACTCTTCTCTGAAACCTGTTTAAGGGTTGTGAAATCATATATGGGCTCTCTTCTCTCTCATAGGCGAGGATGGTCATATCAGGAAAAGAAAGAGGGGGATGATTTCTTAGGGTCTTCCTTATCCCAAGAGTGCGAAAAAAAAGAAGCTCTCTCTCAAAATTGCTCTACCACACGACTGATTTCGGATCTTATCCAGCTAGGAAAATCACCTTTGGATATGTTCTTAGAGTCTTCTTTTACAATGAAAAGCTCTCATTTCTTTTTATTAGAGAATCATCAGAAAAAGCGAGGATCTCAAGCGATTTTTCCCTCTCAATTCGCGATGACTGAATATCTCCGCCTTCTCCTTGAGGGGGAAAATGGTGATCTTCTTGAGAAAAAGATGTCTCAGAGATGGCCAAAGGGGATTCCTGGTAAATTGATACGTGAGTCATGTCTTCAAGAGTTTCAAGATATAGTCGAAGAGCTTGCATGGCTACAAGGCAAAGACAGAACATCATCGATCCTTCATCTTATTCTCTTTGATCATGAATATGAGACGAAGAAAAAGGCGACATCTTCTGGCTTGAAAGAGGTAGTATGTGTGCGTCCTGTGATCCAGGTCAGTGCTGAAGAGAAGTTTTACCTTATGGGGGTGTTAAAACACTCTTTTGAGGAGCATATGGCTTTAGTTACGACAAGATGGGAGCAAGAGCTTTTTCAACGTTTTCCAGAGTATCTTATCCGTCTAGCAATCTTTCATAAGTATAAGATTGGGTCTCAGACATGTGTGGTAGTACGGCAAAAAGAAATAATTGAATTTAACTTGGACGAGCATCAACTCTTCAAGCTTCTTCTTTCTTGGTGCCGATTCTATGATGAGGCAAAAAAGACGCCTTTTCCTTACACGTTTAATATCGTGAAAGCGCTTTTGTCTAAAATTGAAGACTCATCGGATGAGGAGGCGACTGCTGAGATGCTTCTAGGTATTATTGAGGATGAAAGTGAGTATAATACAAACTTGAGCACCTTATTACCTCTTTATACCCGTGAATATATCCAAAAGGTATTCCATCTTTGGAAAGTAAGAGCGGAAGAGTTGTATGGACCATTCTTCTCTTTTCTTGAGGAGAGAAAGCAATCGAGTAAGCGAGAAGGGTAAAAATGGATCTCCAGATTTCCACGAAAGGCGAAAGATTGAATATGAGCCATGCTCCACTTCAAACTGTGTCGCAACGATTCGAAATTACCCGTTATGGTAAAGAATTTCACGACGTCCTTCCACGTCGTCTCTTCCTTGAGGCTTCAGCGGGAACAGGAAAGACATTTACTATTGAGCACTACCTTCTTCGCTCAATCTTAGAATCATCTTTCGACGAGGAGCCTCTGACTGCTCAACAATCTCTTATTGTGACTTTTACAAGGGCTGCTGCGACAGAGCTCAAAGATCGAATACAAGAAAGACTTAAGAGCGCTTATGTCGCTTTAGAAATAATTAATGGACTCCTTCTCTCTGAAGGAGATGTATTTATTGAAAGGGTTACTTCTTCTCAGGAATCTCTTTCTTTCATAAAGCCTGAGATGGCGTATCTTCTTGATTATGTCTTTGGAACATCTTCTGAAACTCGAAATAGCATTCAATACTGTCTTGAAAGGGTTTGGAAGCTTCGATATAGCCTTTCAAGATACATGAGCGATATCGACTATGCCTCAATATCGACGATCCATAGCTTTTTCGACAGAATTGCTGGGGAGTATCGAGAAAGTCGTGCAGAGCAACACTGTGATCGAGGAGTTTGGCTTACATATGATGGAATCGCTGATTGGATTCGCGAATGTGTGTCATGGTCACTTCCTCCTGATTTAATGAAGCCAAAGGAATGGGAAAGCTTGATGGCGTCATTCCAAAGGAATGAAGAGGATTTTCTCAAGAAAATCTCCTACCGCCTCTCTGATGAATCGACAAGAAAGGTGCTCAAGAATGAGAGTGTCCAGCCAACGGGCGAGGAGATAAGAAAAAATATCTGGCTGCGCGCTCAAGAGAAAATGATCTCTCACTGCCAGTGGAAAAGAGAGTCTCTCGATCAAATTATAGAGTCTTTTATTGTATGGGCTAAAGGAAAGAAGGGCTCAGTTCGCCGTGGTGAAAATGAAGTCTCTCATGAATTTGTAGAAGCTTTTGAGCAGTTAATCCTCTCTCTTTTCCATGACCAATACTCTGAGGTAGTATCTCAACAACTCTTTACGTCATATCGAGTACTTCATGGACTTTTCTCTTCTGAAGAAAAGAAGGTAAGAGCGAAGAAGAATATAGATGAAGCTTCTCTTTCAAAGATGGCTCACTTTGTCAATGAAGTATGGCCAGTTATTGATAAGGCGTTTTCTCCCGATGGATTGTTTGAGCGTCTTTATGAAGTTATTTCATCTCTTTTTTGCCGATATCTTGAGAGTGGCAAGGTAAAGACCCCTCAATCTGTCATTGAAGAGATGTATTCATTAACGAGTGAGGGGGAAAGTAGCTTTTTTGTTGATTTCGTCTCGAAACGCTTCAAGCTCGTTATCATTGATGAGTTCCAAGATACAGATGCCTATCAGTGGAAAACATTTCGATCGCTCTTCATTGATACGAATCAGTGGGATGGTCGAATCCTCTTTGTAGGAGATCCTAAGCAGGCAATTTATGCATTTCGAAAAGCGGATGTTTATAGTTATCTTGATGCAAAGCGATGTTTTCGCGATGACGAGAAAATGACTCTTGGAACTAATTGGAGAGCATCCAAATATTTAGTCCAAGGGATCAATTGTTTTTTTAGCGATCCACAAGCCGCAAAGTGGCTCTTTTATCTACCACGACATGAAGCTTCCCTCTCATCAGAAGTGCTTGAGGCTCCTTCTCAACTGTTGCCGTTTAGCCTTGTAAGACCACAATCTTCAGTCCATTTCTTCCTCTCTTCAAAGGAAATTGGGAGAAAAAAAAGTTGGCCATCCCAGGAAGTGGAAGAGGAGATTCTCTTTCCATGGATTGCAAGAGAGTGTCTTTTGCTTCAAAATATAGAGAAGATATCCCTCAGTGAAATTGCGATCCTTGTAAAAGATAGGTATCAGGCAGCACGAGCCGCCCATTTCTTACGAGAACAAGGGCTCTCATCGGTGATGGTTCGTGTTGATCCTGTTACTGAATCGCCTATTTTTTCACTTTTTATAGCGCTTTTAGATCTTCTTGATGCGCCGCATGATGTAAAGAAAATGGCAGCCTTTTTTATTTCCGCCAAATCGAACAGATGTATCAAAGAGGCTTGTCTGTTTACTAAGGATAAATTTATTTTCGCACATCTTGTCCAGAGTTGGTCTAAAGTTCGAGACGCTTTTCTTAAGGATGGCTTTGGAGGACTTATATATGCTCTTGAGAAGACTTCTGTTATTGACGGATTGACGCTCGTTGAGTGGATTTCTTCTATATACGGTGGTGATAAGCAGTTTCTTATTGATCTTGATCATTTGCTCGAGATTGCCTCAATCCTCTTCTCTCAATTTAGTTGTACAACTCTACAAGAGATTAAGAGAGCCTTTTCTCATCTTCCATCACTCTTTCATGATGATCCCGATCTTTTGATGCGGCGCTTTGATGTTTCTGAAGACGCTATTCAAATTATGACAATGCATCGGAGTAAAGGCCTTGAGTTTCCTATTGTCTTTGCGCTCGGAGCTGCTTCCAGAACGCCTATCATCGAAGAAGAGGAAAATGCAAGGGGTAGTTTTGAGCGTAAAGCGTTAGAACTTGACGCTGAGAAAATGAGGCAGTTTTATGTTGCCTGTACGCGTGCGAAAAGGCGCCTTTATCTTCCTTTTTGTGTTGAGGCTTCATTAAAGGAAACAGATCTCGGAACGAAAGCCCCCCTAGAGCTTTTCTTTCTTGGGCATAAACAGGCTCACCTTCATTTGCATCATTCTTCATCCGATATATCGCTCGAAGAGTGGAAAAAAGCGATGTACCAATCTCTTTCATATGAAGAGGTGATTGCAATCATAGATGCAATGAAAGAGAGAGACCCTACTCTTTCTTCGTCGATTACTTATTCTACAGATAAAGAGCTCGAAGAGACTCTACATCATGTTCTTCAAGAGGAAGCTGCCATTCTCGATAAAGGTATTTTAGAGAATCAATCGTGTGAAGCTTCATCTTCGATAGAACTCGATGAATCTTTCGACTCGAATACAATGCATGTTAAAAAGTTTAAGACGCGAATTGCCGCAAGAAAGTATATATCGTTTTCTTCTCTTCTACGGACTGAGAATGAAAGGGGGGATTATATCGAAGATAGTCCTACATCGAGGCTTTTTAGCTTTTTTATGAAAGAGGCGCCCGTCCTTGAGAAGACTCAAGAGGGGCAGGATAAGAAGTCAGAGGATGAATCTCTTGCAATATCGCAGCGCATTTTTGGTGTACGCTTTCATGCTGTCATTGATGCCTGGGTTTCGGGACATGGAATTTCCTCGGCGATCAATTATGATAATCCTGAAGAGGCTATTCATTCGCTCACTCATTGGATTTCATTGAAGTTTCCCGCATGGAAGGAGACTGCATCGCAGCTTGGGCGTATGTTGTATTATGCTGTAACTATTCAGCTGCCTCTTTCTTTAGATAATAAGGAAAGAGTTTCGCTCCATCGCCTTTCCCGATCTGTTATGTCATCTGAGCAGCACTTTCTCGATCTTTTAAAGCCTCAAGGAGGATCTTCTCCTCACTTGCAGGTCTCTCTCATGCAAGGTTCCATTGACTTAGTCGTTATTGTGAATAATCGGCTGTTCTTGCTCGACTGGAAAACAAATAAAGTCTCAGATGATATTTCCTTAGAGAAATATGTGTATGAGATGGGATATCACCTCCAAGCTAGAGGGTATATCGAAACTGCTCATAGATATATCTCAAGTATTAAGAGCATTGATAAGGCGATTGATCTTTCATTTGGCGGTTTTATCTTTATTTTTCTCGAAAGGATCGTGAGGGCGAGGAAGATGAGCCATGATGAGCCTTGCCTTGAAGTAGGCGTGCTTTTTAAAGATGCAGCAAGTGCGCCTGAGCCTTTTTTAGAGAATTTGCCTCTCCTAAATGAGAGAGTGGTTTTAAGTCATTTGAAGGATTCTTTATGAGCTTAAAAGGCGATTTACTACGACGAGGGATAATCGATCGCTCTGATATTGCTATAGCATCTTTTCTTGAGGGTGGGGTGAGTTCTCCTCAGAATAATAAGATACACTCATATGATTCTTTGCAAAACCTTTCATGTTTAAGTCTTTTAGCATCAAGAGCATATCGATTTGGTCACTCTGCGCTTCCTCTTTCTTACGATGCTGTCAGAGATCTTATCGAAGAGCTTTTCTTTTCGGAGGATGGGGATGATGACTCCCTTGAGCCTATTTGTATGGCTGTTATGAATGAGATCTCGAATGAGTGTTGGATGAAGTGGATTTGGAAAATTCCCCCTTTTATTGACTCTGGTCATCTTCCTCTTCCATTTTCATTGTATGATGAGGAGTTCCTTGCGGAACATATTTTTCGCCTCGCTTCGGTCTCGGAGATTTCATCTTCGAAGATCTCTCATAGCTATCAAGACAGTTCGCTTTTCCAAGCGCTGAATGTAAAGCAACAAAAAGCGGTTATTAATGCGATCTCTCATCCATTTAGCATCATCTCAGGTGGTCCAGGAACAGGTAAGACACATACCGCTGGCGTCGCTATAGCTCTCATGACAGAGAGATATTGCGTACGGCGTAGAACTCAGCATGAAGTGTCGTTTCCTCCATATCGAATCCTCGTCGCTGCTCCGACAGGAAAGGCCGTTTATAATTTAAACGCAAGTATACGCTCCGCACTTTCTAGGTATAAAAATGACCTTCAGATTATGGATGGTGATTATATTATAGAGGCAAAGACTCTTCATAAGTATGTCTGGGATCAGAGAAGCGGTAGTGCTCAGGGCTCATACCATGTCATGATTGTTGATGAGTGCTCTATGATTGATACAAAGATGATGGCAGACGTCTTTGCTCTTACTCAAACCGGAACTCGAATAATTCTCTTAGGCGATCCATATCAACTTCCACCAATAGATCCAGGAAAGCCATTTTCAGATCTTGTCTTAGCTGCTTCATCTCTCTCGACAATTGCTTACTCGCACCTCGTCGATTGCGTGAGGACAGAAAGTAAAACGATCTTAGATCTTGCTCATTCCGTTCTTTCAGGAAATGAAGAGCAATTCATTCATATACTTAATGAGAGTTGTGCGAGTTCAGAGCTTAATTTCTTGCCTATTGAGGAAAAAAAGAGCTTTCATACTGCTTGCTCGTACCTTGAGGATGAAGTGGTTAAAGAGTGGGAGAATGTCTCATCGATAGAGAAAGGTCTCGAGGTTTCAACATCTAAAAAGATTCTTACTTCGGCAAAGAGAGGAGCCTTTATCAGTGTTGACTCGCTCAACAGAGCTGTCGTCCACGCTCTCTCAACGAAACGATCAAAGAGAGATATGAGAAACAGCATTGAGCCAGTCTTGATTACAAGAAATAAATACCAGCTCGATTGTATGAACGGAGATATTGGTATTATTGAGGGTAGGTGGGATCCTGAATTACATCAAAAGGAAGAGACGATTCATCTTGCCTGGAAGAAGGAGAATGGCTCTTTTCCAGCCTCTTTATGTCCTGAAAGAGAGTTGGGTTACGCTATGACAGTCCACAAGAGCCAAGGAAGTGAGTTCTCGCATGTATTCTTCTTTGCAGGAGAGAAGTGTCCTCTTCTTACTCGTGAGCTTCTCTATACGGCGATTACGCGTGCGAAGAAAAAGCTTACAATGATTGGCTCAAAAGAGGCGCTTTTAAAGGCGGTTCGCTCTCCTTCATATCGATGCTCTGTTTTCCCCAGCATCTTAAAGAGAAGAGAAGAAGAAATACTTAAAAGGAGCTGAAAAACACCTGGCTTGATCACAAAAATCTAGAGAAAAAGAGCTCCTTTAAAGTATCTTTTATTTTCTTCATTATCGGTTCTCATCAATCTTAAGATTCCTTCTGCCTGAATAGCTCAGTTGGTAGAGCGGCGCATTCGTAATGCGTAGGTCGTCAGTTCGATCCTGGCTTCAGGCAATCTCTTAAATGTTGTTCGGGTATCTAGTTGGTGTTTTTGGGGGATGTTTGGGGGATTAAGCTACAATAAAACAGCCCTATATAACTCCCTTAACTAGCAGATCGATTTAATTTCTCTCCTTATCTTTGACTCTTTCCGTGCTATCGATTTTCTCCCTTCATGTATCTTTATAATTAAGTAACCATCTTTGTTTGTGATAGAAATCTAACGAAATGGCTTTTGCTCTATCTTTCTATCAATCACCTGATCAGCTTAAGTGTGACAAATTATTAAGCATCATAGAGTCTGATAGATTGTCTAAAAATTATTGTTATTCCCTCAATTTTCCCCCATAAATTTAATGCCAGTTCATGATTGCTTCCTATAAATGCATATGCGCTATGTTAAGTGGTGTTTAACATCACATTAATAGTGCGATGTATGTATTTGTTGTGATTTATTGGACTCTTTTGTAGCCTTTTCTCTTTTTAAGTGAGACGATATGGCTTACATAGAGACAAGAGAAAAAAAAGATGGGTCTATAAGTTATAAGGCCCAAGTTCGTTTGAAAGGCTATCCAATTCAGACTGCGACATTTCGAAGATTGACTGATGCGAAGAAATGGGCCAAGCAGACGGAAGCCGCAATTTTAGAAGGCCGGCATTTCAAAACCGCACAATCAAAGAAGCACACTCTTAAAGAGCTTATCGAAAGATATGAAAGAGATGTTCTTCCAACAAAACCTCGTGCTAAGCAAGAAAGCCAGTTTATTTGGTGGAAAGAGCAATTAGGACGATATGTTCTTGCAGATATTACTCCTGCTCTCATTGCCGAATATAGGGATAAATTACTCAATACACCCACACATCTTGGTAGAAAACGCTCAGAAGCAACTGTCATTCGGTACCTTGCTGCATTAAGTCACGCTTTCACTATCGCTCGCGATGAGTGGGGTTGGATTGAGCAATCTCCGATGGATAAAGTTCGAAAACCGACACCAGCTCGTGGGCGAGTAAGATATCTTGATAAGGATGAAAGAGAACGGCTGTTAGAAGCTTGTAAATCCAGCTCAAACTCCTTCCTCTATACTATTGTAGTTCTTGCTCTTTCTACGGGAATGCGTAAATCAGAGCTTATTAATTTGAAATGGAGTGATGTCGATTTAGAGAAAGGTCGAATAACTCTTCATTATACTAAGAATGATGACCGTCGAAGTGTGCCTCTCACTGGACATGCCCTCTCTCTTATTCGAGAGCTTAAGGCAAAAATACAATCTGAACAAGAGTACCTATTTGCAGGACAAATGGGACAAAAGCCAATCGATTTTCGTTCAGCATGGGAAATCGCTCTTAAAAGGGCAAGAATCACAGACTTCAAATTTCACGACCTACGTCATTGCACGGCAAGTTATCTGGCGATGAATTCAGCAACTCTCTCTGAAATTGCAGGCGTGCTTGGACATAAGACGCTCTCAATGGTTAAACGATACTCTCACTTATCTGAAGAACACACCGCAAATGTAGTTCATCGAATGAACGAGAGTATTTTTTCTTCGTACTCAACTGACTTAACTGGAAACGAACAATGATAATTAATGAAAGCGTGATTTTAGAGAAACTAGGGAATCATAGATGTAATAGTGTTGATCAATCACTCTTAAGTAAGACTCCAGACTTCTCTTTATACGCCTTTGCGCCATATTGGACAGTGAGCCAAGCATTTTGCCTTATTATGGGCATTCCTGTAATTGATCCTGAAACTTTATCAACTATATTGTCCCTCAATCCTATTTTTGCTGAGGCATACCGATTAAAAGGGTCAGTTGATGAGAATAGTAACGAGCGCATTGACTTTAAAGAGTATGTAGCAAGGAAAATAGTTCTTCCTAAAAACAAACTTGATTATTGGAAGAATATTTACCAGCTCTTTCAGAGAGAGCTTAAAACTCAGACCGTAATAAAAGTTTCGGTGGAAGGTGCACCTAGAGAAAATTTATTGGTGCCCCAAACAGTTATTGAATGGGCTAAGCGACAAAAAATATTTATCGCAGTTGAATTAGAGAAATATATTCACGAGAGAGATCTTATTGATCTTCGATATTTCCCTAAAGTTTTCCATAATGAATACAATTTAACAGCTCTTTTTTCCTCAATGAGAATTCGTCAAAACCTGTCATGGCCAGGACAATCTATAACACCTGAACTCCTTGCATCTGCATTACGGGCAAGGATAGCCTCTGGTTATTCATTTAAGAGAGAGCCGCTTGAGGATTCAAGTTCCCTAAATACTGATTTTGCTGAGGAGAGAGAATCTACAATAGAGTTAAGCACTAAATTGGAGAACTTATATAGCAGACTTTCTAAGGAGATACGCTGGATAGCTAATAAAGCGCTTCAAGAGATCATCCAAAATGAGGAGGAACAAAAAAAGCATTTTAATGCTGTAATGAATCTATGTGATCTGAAACGCAGTGAACTCCAAAAATATTCAAGAGGATACAACGAGAAATTCATTCAAGATCGGCTTAAAAGTAGAGCTTTAGCAAGGCTTATACATTACTATGACAATACCCTCACAGTAAAAGAAATTGCTAGTCATCACCTTCTTAGAAAATATGTTTGGGAAGGGAAAGAACCTCCGTACACACTCGAAACAATTAAGAAATGGGTCTATAAGGAGCATCTGCATAGACGTAAAGTTTCTTCTAAAGATTTGTGATCAAGTTAATTGGACACAGAAGACTCCTCCACTTCTTCACTTCATTTTTCGACTCCTCCGCCTCCAATGTTTCTCCTCTCTATAAATAAGGTGAACTCTGCTTCACCTTATTTATATTTCTTCAACATCTTCATTTAATTGAAAATCAAAAAAAACCTCTCATAAGCTACTGCAAAGTATCACTATGTATTTGCTGATACTGAAAACTGTTAAAAAATAAACGAGGAATAATGGAAGCAAAAGACATACATATACCGATACGTCGCTTAATTCCTTTAACAGAGTGGCCAAAGTATCACTCATATCCATCGCTCGGAGGATTACGTCACCTTGTATTTCATGCTAATCAAAATGGTTTTGATAAAGTTGTAAAGCGCATTGGCAGAAGAGTTCTCATTGATGAGTTAGCCTACTTTCAATGGGTTGATTCAATCAATAACAAAGCATGAGGTCATGTATGAGCTTAAAAGTGTCTATCAAAGGGCCTCGACAAAGACGCGCTATAGAGGCTCTTCTTAATCAAGAAAGTATTTCAGTAAGAGAGATGGAATCACTAATTGGCGCTCTTAATCCATGTCAGGTTATCTTTGAATTAAGAAAGCAGGGATTCAGGGATTTAATAAAGACTCGGCGCTACAGTGTGCTTGATAGAGATGGCAATCGTTGCTTGCCTGGAGAGTACTATATTTCTTCTGAAGATAAATCTATTATCAAAGAGGCTTTAAAAGAATATTTCCCTTCTACATCGGCATATGAGAAGGGAAATGGAAGCTGCACTCAGAACAATCTTACTAGAAGGAGGGTATGATGACAAGCCCTTCTCTAAATCAAGAAGATTGGGCGCCCCCTGAAAAAATCAGGGGAATTTCTTTAAAAGAATGGCCCAAGGATGTCTTTCCCTCTCCATACGAGGAATTCATTCATGAGTTAGCTCGCTCAACAGAGACTCCAGTTGACTTGTCAGCTTTTATGGTATTATCAGTGATAGCTACTGCGGCTCAAAAAACATATGAAATACAAATTAAATCAGATTATCGAGAACCGATTAACATATGGGTTGCTGTTGCCTTAGCTTCAGGTTCAAGAAAAAGTGCCGTGCAATCTGCTTGTATTCGTCCGTTAGTTGGATTTGAGAGCGACCTTAAGAAACAAGTAATACCATTAAAAGAGGAGATAGAAGCGAGAAATAAAACGATAGAAGCTCGAATCAAGGAAATGAGATTAAAAGCTGGAAAGGCAAGTGAAGATGATTTCGAGAGATTGTCTAGAGAAATTATCTCATTAGAAAAGCTTTTAAAGGTCTCTCCAAGTATTCCTCAACTATGGACTTCTGATATTACACCTGAAAACCTTGCATCCCTAATGCAAGAGAATTTCGAGTGTATGTCAATTTTGAGTGATGAGGCGGGAATCTTTGATATTCTGGCAGGGCGATACACTGGTGGGATACCCAACTTAGATCTTTTTTTGAAAGCCCATGCAGGTACCTCTTGCCGCGTCAATCGATCTGGTAGACCTCCTATATTTTTAGACTCACCTTTACTAACACTGGGATTATCCCCTCAGCCAAGTCATCTAAAAGGTCTTTCGGAAAATAAGATGTTTCGAGGAAGAGGGTTGATAGCTAGATTTATGTATTCTCTTCCCTCCTCAAATATTGGCTCACGCACTTTCAATGAATTACCAATCAATCAAATCGTCCAAAAGAACTACCATGAGGCTATTTTAAAGCTATTAACGAAAACAAGATCTATCGAATCTAGGGGGTGTTACCAACTTCTTCAAATTTCAGATGAAGCGCTTGCTCTTTGGGGTGATTACTCACGTTACATAGAAGTTCTCATGGGCGATGATGGTCCTTTTGCTTCTTTTCGAGATTGGGCAGGAAAGCTCCCTGGAGCTATTGCCCGCTTATCTGCTCTTATACATATTATGCGAGATGTCACGCAGGCTGGGGAGGAAAACTTAGTCCAAAAAAATGAGATGTTTGCTGCAATTAAAATAGGAAGATATCTTCAGGACCATGCTTTAGCTGTTTTTGATCTTTTTAGATCTAATGAAAGTCTAGAGAGTGTGGGTGCAGTTCTCTCATGGATCGTAAGAAATAGGCGTGCTGAGTTTTCACGAAGAGATTGCTATAGAGCTCTAAGATCGTGCTTCAGTAAGGTCTCCGAAATCGATCCAGTATTAGAGCTCTTGGAGGAGACTGGGCACATTAGGCTTAAAGCAATTGAACCTGTGCCTCATCGCAGAAGTATTCTCTATGAGGTAAATCCTTTGATTCTTAAACAAAGCTTATAGAGTGTTTTCAGGGCAAGGAGCTGGCTTTTGGCTCTTTTGTCCTGAAAAATAAAAGGGATGATTTCACCGATGATTTCGATAAAAAAGGACCCAAGCTTTTGGTATTCATACTGGCGTCGTATCAAGCATGTGCCAAAATTACTTACTGAAAGCTTCTTTTCAATAGATTCTCTCAATTTGCTAGATAGAGGAGGGAAAGATCGTAAGAGATATGTCTTGAATATTGGAGAAGCAATCAATCACGACCTAGTTATCGGTGAGCATGCTATTTATATCCTGGATAGAAAGAACCAAAACTTAACAGCTAAAATTGACATTCTCAATACTTATTCCCATGTGGGGAATCAACGAAGTTGGTTTTCGTGTCCAAACAATAAGTGTCATAGACGCGTGAGGAAACTGTATTATGCTGTGCATTCATTCTATTGCAGGCACTGTCTATGCCTTGGATATAGATCGCAAAGAGAAGATGTTTTTTTAAGACTCAGAAGGAGGCAATCCAAGATAGAATCATTTTTATTAGATAGAGGAGGAAGCTTTGGACAAAAGCCAAAGAGAATGCACACGAGAACTTTCAATAATTTATCTAAACAGTGGTGGAAATACGAAATAAAAGGGGAAAGCTTGTCATAGTGTTACTTAATGATTACTTCCACATTTTATTAAGTAAGATCAAAAGGGCAGCGCTCTCTATGCAAGATTGGCGAGGAAAACGCTCTCTTTTTCAAAGAAAATCGAAAACATATCTGTCTCATCAAGATGCTTATTTGTGAATACAATGATAATTTGAAATCACTACTTGTTTAGGACTACCTAAAATTTGGCCTTATTACAGATATTTCACTAAAAAGTCACGAAAGAGAGATAGAACGCTATGGTGGAGAAGCCCTCATGGAACAAACTGAAAAAATATTTTGCTCTGACTCGCTTGCGCTCATTCATCTTTTAAATACAGCATCAAACAATTGCTCTAAGATTGCCTAGCATCCTATCGTGCTTCGAACCCTAAGCGCAATTAGTTTTCTAAAGGGATCTGGCCTGCAACGTCGAGAAATGGTTGAGCTTTTGCAAAACCAAGACATTGACTTAAAGAAACCAGCAGGGTTTCGCTAGCACAAGAATGAGCTGCTTATCCTTATAAGAGCTTTAGATGAGAAAACATCCTCTTCTCCTAATATTGGTATTATACATGAAGCAATAACAATTCTAGCTCTATGTCAAATGCAATATGTCCAAATAGCGCAAGAATCTCTTGCGCCATCAAATCTCTTCGCAATTTATGATAGTATGGTCCACATGCATTTTAATCGCTTTGGATGTGATGTGGACGAAGAGCAGTAGTCCAGGCTGTATACTCTACATACCTCTATTGTAATTAGAAAAATATATTTACTAGTGAAGAATATGCTTAAAGTCCATCCCTAGCTGCTCCTCTTGCCTACCATACTTCGTAAGTCCTCAATACACCATTCGATAAGATTAAAATAAATACATAGCCACATCGTATTTTGATTAGCTTATGTTACTTTGCTGCACTAACACATTGGCATGTACTGACGAAAATGCTGTAAGTTTCACCTACAAAAATGCCTCAAAATTAGATCTCTGTAGTTCTTCTAACAAAAGAGAAGATTCTCGAGAGCCAACTTTTTGCAAATACAATGTCAATTGGCCTTTTATTTCATTTATTCGAGCTGATGATCTCATCGCTCCAATGCTCGCGTAATATTCGTTAATGTGGGCTACGATTAATCTACAGTTGTTAATAAGAACTGTACGTTCATGACTATCCGCATAAATCTTACAAGCTCCCGTCGTAGTGAGTGTGCAAAAACACAAAGTCGACATAAAAAACATTTTCATTAACAAGCTAATGAACATAATATCCCCTCAAAATTATTAAAAAATAATAAATTATAATATTTTAAATTATTTAAATTAAATGTTTTGATGAGAAGTTAGTAAAATATATTAACTAAGTTGCTCAACTTTAGAATTAAAAATTTTTTCCACCAATTTATTCTTTCCTTTTTAACCTACTCAGAAAGACTAGCAGGAATATGCCCCCTACTTGCTTCAGATCATCACTCAAGTAAGGGGAGTACATTTGACTAAAGTTAAAGATAATTCCTACGCCTAAGGAGTAAACAGACTTCAAAATTTGATACAATTTTAAAGAATGGTAATGTCTTTCAAATAAGGTAAAAAATATGGCCTCAACGTGCTGTTGAATTCTCGATATACGATGTCATCTTGTCCCGATTGTATTGGGGGGAAGAGTGGGGGAATTAAAGAAAATAACAGGCAATTAATGGCAAGTCATAACAATCAAATAAATAAGCGTATGTCTTTGATATTCATGTTGCTATTTGTTTTGTATTGTTGTGTTTGATGCCCGATTTGATTGATAATTAGCATTCGTAATGCGTAGGTCGTCAGTTCGATCCTGGCTTCAGGCATATCTCTTTCAAGTCAATTATCTGATTCAGCCTTTGGAAGTTGATAGTAAGTGGTGTGCTTTTCCAATAGTCGCAGGGTATGTAGAGCATAAATCCTAGACTGCTGCTCTTCTTTTAAGTCGCATCCTAAGCGATTATAGTGCATGTGCAGCATGCTATCATATATTGCAAAGAGCTCCGATGGCGGAAGAGTATGCGCTCTAAGGCAGTATTGCTTTTGAAAAGGCTCTCGGATTGATGCCGCTTCTTTTAGTACAATAATCTCCGCGGGAGCGCATTCTTCATCTAACGCTTTTGTAAAAGTAATGAGCGCATGTTTATGCTGACGAAACCCCTCTAGATTTTCTGAGTCAATATCCTGATTCTGTAAAAGCTCGATCATTTCTCTGTGGTGTAAACCAAAGCCTCTTAAAAAACTGATTGCGCTTACAGTACGAAGCACAGGCTCAGTAATCTTAGATCTATTATTTAAAGATGCTTGTAAGAGGTGAATGGTTGACAGCGAGTCTGCACAAAATACCTTTTCTGCCTCGTCGATGAGTTCTATTCCACCATAGCGCTCGATTTCTCTCTCATAGCTGTTCAGTGAAATATTCTTAATAAGGCCGTCCTTAATCCAACGTGTTGTTCTTTCTCCTAACAATGGGATAATATGATTGAACTGCTCTTGAGATGCAATCTGCATCCTGATGCGAAGGTGAGGGTCTGGGTCGTAATATCGAATGAAAAACCAGTGATAAATCGCATTCTTCTGAGCGCAGGACATGGTGAATGGATTGATATGCTCAAGAAGAAATCGATCCATACTCTCTTTTGCTACATACAATTTGATAAACAGCCAATCACTTCCAGGATTCTTCCACCGCTCTTCATGCGAGATTGGATTAAAAGCTTGCGGCGTAAATGACTCATCTCTTTTCGCAAACGCTCTGCTTTTTACATACGAAATGACTATTTCTGACGTATGATGCCCCTTATCTCCTTGAACCCATGCATGGTTGAGGTTTTCCATAAATCGTAGAGGCGCTTTTTTCTTCATTTGGAGCGCAATTTCTTTCATATGAGCAGGGTGTTCTCGATCCATGAGCTGAAGTTGGTCACCCTTCATCAGAACAAAACGCTTTGGCAATCTCCATTTTTCTGCCCATGTCTTAAGTATGGAAAGCATCTCATCAGGACTAGCGTTTTCTGGATGAAGCGGCAGGTAGTTCCATATTGCTGGAGAAAGGATTGTTTTTCCATAGCGGACACGTGGTAAAAATACGGCATTATCTTCCAATCGTCCCCATGAGAATGGAAGTATTAATTGGTTTCTGGCTAAAGAAACATCAAGCATAAAGCGTATTGGGGTGGGCGCGAAAGAACGATTTAAGACGTTTCCTCTCGTCGCGATGATTTCTTTTTTGCCATCTTTACGTGTTAAATAAAGCCTCTTCAGAGTCGCTCCTACATAAATATCTTCTAAAGAAAGCTCTTGATCGCTCTGTTTAAAGTTTGATACATCCAATCGATAATTTCTTAGACACGGATGGATAGCAACGTTTGCAGAGCGGGCAGGTGAAGGCCAATAAGAAACTTCGAAGAAAAGAGCGTCTGGCTCGAGCTCTTCTTCTTTTTTTAAGAAACTATGTACGCTGCTTTGGGCTTGTGGAAGAATATCTAAGAATCTTCCGATAGAACTACATCCTTGCCATGTAACTTGAGACAGGAGGATCTGATACTTGTTATTATCTATATCCTCTTGCGAATGAGCAAGAATCTTGCAGAAGGCATCGAGTGATAAAGGAGCGGCGCCTTCGCTATATGTATGTTTATCTAGCGCTCGAAACTGATCGACCAAACTATCGTCAATTATAATCTCGTTATCGCCATTTCTCATTGCTTCTTGCCATGCTTGTCCGAGCCACTTTTCCCACATTTCCATATATTTTGATTCAAATGTCGTAGTCAGAGGCTGATCATACTCAGGGGCTCCTAGCCCCTTTTCGTTTTGCAGTAGCTCAAGGAGAGGAACCGTTCTTTGAGTGCCGTACTTTTCAAGAAACCTTGTGTGATATGTAGTAAGATAAGGAAATGCATTTTTAGCGGAGGATATTTTCCAAAGTAGCTCTACCGCGCTCCCTAATTCATCTGCTATTTCTTGTTGTAGAGATAAAGGCGTATTATATGCGGTATCGATTTGAAGATATGCTTTAGATGGTTTTATAGCCTCCATCTCTTTGTAAAGTTGTTGAAGTATGTCTTCACCTTCACTAGGTAGTGTCTCATTATAGTTACATATCTTCTGAACAAGATTTGAAGCTAAATCGTGTAAGGAATTTTCAATTTGTCGTGGTTCTAAAAGGGAGGGGAGCAGTGTTGGTATGAGAATTTGCTGCTCATAAAGTTTCTTAAGTAATTCTTCAGTCTTTTTTAAGTCTAGATTTGGGATATGTGCAGATAGTTTCTCTAGAATTTGGTCAATCTTGATCGGCTCTCTACAAAAGCTTAAAATAGTTTTGATAAGTTGGGTGAGACGAATGGATACTTTTTTGTCTGATTCTTTATCACGCTCTCCGCTATAGAGTAGATAGGTTACGTATAATCTGTTCCCTTGTAGTAGTGATAAGGGATTGGCCCTAACTGAAAGTGATTTGAAAGCCCATTCATTTTGATATAGATTCTGCACAAGAGAGTGTACCCAGTCCATATCTGGTCTTGCGCGTTTTTTTGTGTGGCTCATGTTAAACGTAATATTAGTGCTCGAGCTCCACTGTCCCATAGCTACACATGAGAAAAGACCGAAGGGAGTCGCCCGATTTCCCATTCGTAAGGCATAGTTGAGAAGACTTCCTCCGCATTGCTCAGAAATCTTACCTTCCCTTTTCGATAATGATGTATACAAAGAAGGTGACGCGACCAAAATCGCCTCACGAAAAAGACTTGTCGTTTCGTAGTAATCAGTTAATACTTTGAGCCAGTCATTCGCAGATAAGATATAGTCGCATTGCTCTATAGGGCAAACAGGAATACGGGCAAAGAAGAATGGCGCCGGTGTGAAAAGAGGCTCACGCATAGATAAGAAATGGGGTGTGCCATTTAGAGTCTGAGTCATTGATGGTCAGCAGCGTAAGAAGAATTCCGACGGATCCATCCAAGAGCCCTATTTTATTGAGATAAATAGGGGTTCCTGATTGATCGAACTCAACATCTTGAAAGCCGAATGGAAATTCTGAGCTATATTTTGAAATCAGTCTTGTATCTAGCTCTTTAAGCATAGGCAAAAGGTCTTTACATTCACTTTCTATTGCCATTTCCTTGGTAATCAGCAAAAGCCCTGCAACGCCATGGCAAAGAGATGGACTTATTGGCAGCCAATTTGAGGGATCTCCTTGAGAGATACTATAGTACGCCTCTAGAGCGAATTTTCTCAGTTTATTATCTTCGAGAGCTTTACCGGCAAGAAAAAGAGCTCTAGAGATGCCAGGAGTTCCGTAGCACCAGGCATTTTTATATCTCATTTTTTCTGAGGGTTTGTTTTCGACTTCCTCTTCCCATGAGATTTTATCCGGCCATTGGATACTTGAATCGTAGTAAAATGACTTTTTTTGAATCCAAGTAGCGATTTTTTGTATTGTTTCTTTTTGTCTCTCTACATGAACCCCACGCAACAAGGCGCTTGATAAGAAAGCTAAAATTCCTGTGACTCCATGAGCAAGTCCTAGATTAAAATTGCCGAGAGAAGAAGAATTTTTTAGATCCCAATTAATAGGATCATTAGAGGACAGATACCATCCATGAACCTTTTTCCCATGTATGGATACTTCATCGCACATATCAACTAAGACCTGAGCTATTTCCTGTGAAATCTCTTGAAAATGGGGTTGGGAGAGATCCTCTAGAAAGTAGCGTCCGATTCCTGAGATACCGCTGATGACATCATAGAGGTAAGAAGAAATTGGTGTTCGCTGCTGTACTTTCTCTTGTATGGGCTCAATGTACTCACATCTCACTCTATTGATGAGATATGAGTTCATGGTCTGCAACATGCGTGCATATCGGTTTCCTTCTAAAGAAACTTGTTGAATTGCAAAGCATGCTCCTGTTAGTCCCCCAAAGAGGGATAGATTGGCAATCGCAGTATCTTCTATTGATTTCTTGATTGCTAATACATACCTGTGAATCAGTTTCTCCTGATCGTCAATCAGTAGTCCTTTTTTTTGCAGAACAGCAAGGAGAAGCAAGATGCTAGGGTAGCCTCCAGCAAGTGCTAAGTCGCTCCAATATTGTTGAGGGGATTGAAAATATGGGTTCTCATGAGCTTGAACTAGTTCATCTGCGGATGCTTTGACTTCTAAGGGGTCTTCTAATTGATGAAGGAGATGTTGAAGGATAGGAGAGTCAGAGAGTAAAGGCATATATGCTCCATCAAGATATGGCAGTATGTGAGGTTGATGTTCAGTAAACTTATATGCTGGTATCTAATCCCGGTATTAGTTCTGATTGCTTTAAGTCTCAAAAAAGATTTATTCGCGTTGTCGAAGGCATTAGATTAAGTGTCTTATGAAGACCTCGGGTAGTACTCGCACATCCTTAAGTTGTGAACTGTTGATGATGTGCTGGGTACTACCTGAATGGTCTTGCCTTTAGCTATTAATATAATAGCTTTCGATAGACTAGTGGAAATAGCTAGACTATTTTGTTTGTGCTCGAACTTAAAAAGAGTGGATTGGCAGCCATATTAGCATCCACCACCACACGTCCTTTCACAGCTGCAGGTGCATGAATAGGAGCCCATACATTGAGTTGTTTTTAGTTGATTTGGTGTAAGAGGGCGTTCTTGAATTTCTATATCAAGATCATAATCAACTGGCGGATCCTCTGAGATCTCTTCATCAGGTTGCTCATCGTCATACTTCTTTAGGGGGAATTGATTGTCATAGTGAGAAAAGGGGTTTGGTATCTTTGGGATTTCCATAGCAGGACTCCTCGTAGACATGATAGTCTTATCGCTGTAAAGCGCGAAATTCATTAATATTATCTATTGCATAACCCTGAGCAGGGTTATGCACTTAAGATTGATCAAAGCGAGGTTTTTTCGTCAAATGAGTAACAATTGTAAAGCGAGATTATCTCAGTAAAATAGAAACCATCAGAAGGCGATAAGAGTTGATGCAATACACTCATTCTAAGCATTTTTCGCGCTGAAAAGAGCTATTTTAGTAGATCTTCGGCGTTATGCCCATTTTCGCAGCATGTGTAGAATGGGTCGAGCTGATAATTCGCATTTCAGCTCCGGAGGGATCTCTTTCTTAAGCTATTAAGTGATTTATCCAGGTTTTTTGTAGAGCTTCTCAGAGCTTCCTAAGATATCTGGCTTATAGACTTTCTCAGCCCAATCTTCAGGCCTGATTTCTTCAAAAGCTACGGAGACTGTCTTTTCATCACATTTTGCAATAGCAATGACGTCTTTCGTAATTTCTTCGGCAAGCTTGCTCTTTTGCTCTTCTGACCTGCCGGGATAGAGTTTTACAATGATATGCGGCATTGTGAATCGTGACTCCTTTTACTTAACGCTTATCCAGTCATCTGGCGATATTTCTTTTTAAAGAACACCTCCATGGGCTTGAAGGTGTCCAACCTGCAGTATACCTATTGCTGGATAATTTGTGCTGCCATCTCTGCATTATAGTTTGTAAGCTCTTCTTGAAACTTTCTTTGAAGCTCCTCAGCGGAAGGTCTCTCTTGTGGATTGACTCGTAACATCTCTGCAATCAAGTCGCGGATAAATTGAGGGCTCCTGCCAAAGGGAAAGATATCATCAAGGGTTTGACCTAACGAGTAGATGTCGCCCTCTTTTCCATTTGTAAGGCGGAAAAATCGGTTGTTCTCGGGCGCCATGTATCCGTAGGTTCCTGCTGGAAACTTCTCTGCGATCACATCTCGGTTAGGTACTGCTAGCCCGAAATCAGCTAGGCGGACATCGTAGCGATCGTTATCCTTAGCGGTATATAAGAAGTTGAGTGGCTTAATATCTCTATGCCAGATCTCCCTCCTCGAGAGGGCGACTATACTATCAATGAGCTGGGATGTGATGTCAAGCAGCTGTACTTCTGAAAGATTTCTGGTTCGTAACAGATCTGAGAGATCGCCATCTGCAAGCTCCATGAGCATATTAAGCTTGTGGTATCCTCTTTTATTCACACTCATATAGCTAGTGTCGAGTTGAATACAAGTTGGCTCTCCTCGTACTTGCTTAAGAAAATGCAGCTCATTTTGTGCGAAGCGAGCTCTAGAGAAGAGGTTTTTGATCGTGCGTTGTAAGAAATTCATATTGGGGTTGCTTACGACCATGACAGCACGTGCAAGAGGCTTGCTCTTTTCAACATCAAATGCTGTCTTCACTTTCTTGAAGCCGCCAGCTCCTAGAATCTTTCTTCCTAAGATTTTAATTCCTTCTGCGTTAACAGCGACACGTAAGCGGTCTTCCCCATTTGCTTTAAGTGTAAACCCTGCGCCTTCATTCTTAAGCTCTCTGATTTGATCAAGATTCCTTTCGACGAAAGCCACTGTTTTTTTAAAAGTATCCCTGTCCTCAGGGCGGGTGATTTTATTTGTAACTTCATCAGTGACTGATTGGCTTAGCTCATCACTTGTGGTGTGCAAATTTAGTACTTTTCGAGCGATACGGACAACTTTCTTAATATCACTTACGTTGTCCTGAAATGAGATCAAAGGCTTAAGCTCTGCTTTTAGAAAAGATAGGACTTCGTTTTTATGTGTGCTGCGATAAAGTCCGAATGAGCCAAATAGCTTTCGCAGAATGCTTTCAAAAAAGCAAAGCTTTACAATTTTAAACTCAGTATT
This sequence comes from uncultured bacterium, assembly GCA_964427425.1. Classification (GTDB taxonomy): domain Bacteria; phylum Chlamydiota; class Chlamydiia; order Chlamydiales; family FEN-1388; genus CAYRUD01. The sequence goes on along the minus strand of CAYRUD010000012.1, from coordinate 110,257 downwards.
TTGGTTCTCTTGTTTTTCGAATGAAATGAAAGTATTATCTTCTTCGAGCTGCCTTAATAGTTCTGGCGCTTGTAAAAATTGTAATGTACTGTTTGAAACCATTAGATCCTCGTTAAGATGTATGTAGTTTCAAGGCAATTTGCTCAAAACTAAAGTGTTAGTTTTTTAATATTAGCTAATCAAAAATGTTATATGTAAAGTCGATGAAATAATTATAATAATTTTTTATTAGGATTTTATAAAGAGTACAAGGCTTGTCTCTTCCTCTTTAGGCTTTTCATTTGATTTCCCCAGCATTCTTTTTTTTGATGCTCTTAGGAAGATAGCCCTATTTGAAATCGACTTTTCAAAAAATCAAGCCAATCTATGTGTTTTGCCTTTTGATTGAGTATTCTTAGTCTCGTACTTTGAAACCACAGATTACCACATAAAGCGACCCCTATCCAATTAAGGGGATTATTATATTCGAAAAGCAAACCGAACATCTCTATGAGAAGAATGAAGTATACATATCTTAAAGGCCATATAAACCGACCTTTATATGCGGATAGAAAGAGGAAAAGTGCAGGAATTATTAAGGAAAGGACATAGCCACTGGCAAGAAATGCCCAACTCTCAGACGGAATAGGTTTTTTAAGGATTAAATTCATGGCGAATTGCAGAGCCATTATAGAAAAGAGGATTTTAAATAAATAAAAGGAATAAAACGCTCTTTTCCAGCTCTTCCGTACTTCCAGATCTTTAGCCTCGAAAAGAGGGGTTGTTGATGAGATCTCTCTTACTGCCGCATCTATAGTGTCGCTATATTCAGGACACTCTTTTATTCCTCTCGCATACTCCTCTTTCACGATCTCGTTGGTATTTGCTGAGTATAATTTTCTTAAAATAAAATTGAGCTTTGTCGCTTGTTTGAGGTCATTTTGGGATATCTTTGTGAGAGGAATACCAATTAAGAAAACGAAGATGATCGCATACACAGTATTCAGAATAACGATATGATCGAATACCATAAGTAACTGCCCTCCTTCTAGCCATTTATCATTTTGAATCGGCCACATTTACGAAGAACTGGATTTTTGTATTATGGATTCTATTTTACTTCAGCGCAAATGAACTAATTACTACATTGTTTTGTTAAAATGTTATTCAAATAATTAATTAAAGGATTTATAATTAAATAATTTAATCATTAAATGAATGTTTAAGGGATAGATTTGATGAATAACGTGCCTGCCCTTCATCAGCTTGCTTCAATCACCTCAACAAGTAGCTCACTTGCTCATCAGCACAATCAAAATTCATGGTTACAGAAATATATCCCGCAATCAATCCAGAGGGTTTCTGATTTATTTCATGATTGGTTCTCTCTTGATAATATTGGAGTAATAACCCCAGGCATCATCCAAGAAGGTCAACCTGTTCGATTTGTTAATGTAGAGCCATCAGTACCATCCCAAAAAGTGTGTCTTCTTTGTGATGAGGAGATAAAGCAGCTTGTCGATGATGTTCGAAAATTCTTTGAAAGATCCCTCAAGCAGGAAATCTACTCCGATTTATTCGAATTATATTCCAAGAAAGAGGGTAAGATCGATAAAGGATTGCTTGAATTGCCAAATTCTCTTTCGACGCCTGAGAATTTTGTTGCCGCGATTCCGAACCTCTTACGCTTGACACATAGCATGCTCATAGCTTTTATCCGAGAGCCTTCAGAGGGCAATATTTTGGCTGCAAAAAAGACACTAGAATCCTTTCGCTCTTTCTATTCAATGTTTTTGACAGATCAGCAGATCTCTCAATATAGCGAAGAAGCGAGCCGGCAATCTGTGAAAGATATCTCAACAAGTCTTCGCCTTGCACTAGAAAATCGGACAGGTCTCACTATTGGCAGGGATCTCTTTTTTAAGATTCGGAGCATGCTTTTACTTCAAAGCGAACTAAAAAAACATGTTCTCCTTCAATTGAGGGATCAACTCATACTAAAAGAAGCTCATAAGATAATGAGCGAGGATATTCGTTTTTCTGAAGCAGATCCAGAAAAAGTTATAAAGCTTCTTTCTATTACTTGGATGCATGGCTCCAAACTTTCCGTTGTTGAAGATGCATGTCATTACTCCGATGGATTCTTGATGCCTTTAGGGGAATTATTAAAGAAAAATCAGCTCGTAATGACAGGTGAGCAAGAATTAGGAGCCGATGAGGACCATGGTATCAATAGAGATGCCCTTTCAGGGGTGTCTCTTCCTTATGCCAATATCGCTGTTAAGTATGCAAAAGAATATGACAATTATTCACTTGATGCCATTTCTAACGACATTGATTCTTTTTTGAGTAATATTGATCAATTTGCTTGCACACACCGCTGGTATAATGATGATAAGCTTATCTCTTCTTTTTACAGGATAGCTGAAAAATCTAAGATGTTAAAGCACTTGGATCCGAAGAAGTTCTTGGAGAAAAAGTCAAAACTTAGCCTTGCTGTTTCAAAAGTTGAAGAATGCATTCAGACATCACTCCAAGAGAAAACAGATGCTCTTTTTGACCATACTGATTGGTATCATAAGGTGTTGATGTACAAAAATATTAAAGGATCTCAGAACATCAGAAGAGAGTTGGAGAGAGAGGAATTTTCCCATTCGGGAAGATACAGCTCAGACCATGAAATCAAACGCAAGATCCCTCTTCTTTTTGCGTCAAACACTGCCGTTGGCATTCCAATTCACATACATCTTGTACGAGAGCCTTTGCCAGAGGATATATATCCAGGATCTTTGAAGCTTGGAAAAGATATTCAATTTGTTTTTACAACCCCTGAATCAGTAGAACTTGTCAAGGAAACTGTAAAGAAAGAGGGGTTAGATCAACAGGTTCAAGTAGAAACTTTTGAGACGCTTGAGCTTGCAAGAATATTAGAGAGAAAACTTCGAGCCAAACTATGCAATCTCTTTGATTTTAGCTTAAATTGATGGGACCACTCTCAAGTATGTCTTTTTACAGCGGCTTAATAATCCATTATTATAATCGATGCCAGTCTCCTTAATTATACTCTAAATTAAGGAGTTCTAATTCAAGAAAAAGGATAATACTTTCATGTCAAATATTCCCTCTAATTGTCAGCCCTCATCTTCTAGCGCATCTTCTTATTCTAATACGCACCTGGGCGCAGGAGTTCAGCAATATTTATCAAACTTTATACATAATGTCCCAGAAGCTATACAGAATGTCGTCAATAACATCTATTGCTCATATAAGCCATGGATAAACGATGCATCCAATCCTCCTTCTATACGCTGCACCAATGATTTAAGCTGCTCTCCAGGAGGCCTTCCAGAATCATGTTATGAAGAGCTCGATATCATGGCTGATCGAGTAAGTAAATTGTATGCCGAAATTTTGAAAAGTAGCAGGACTTTGCATGATTTAGAGGGAAAGCTCACTCAGAAAAAAAATAGCGATCAAGATTTAAATCCGCTTTTGCATAGCCTTCCTGAGATGCTTGCCCCTGAAAACTTTATCTCAAAATTGCCTGCTATTTCTCGACTCGTACACGGGTCATATATTTCGCTCGTGCGAGATGGCACCTTAAATGCTTTTGAGAGATCTAAGGATGTGTTGCAAGCTCTTACTTCATTTTTTTCAGCTTATCTTGAGAAAGAAGAAAAAGATGAGTTTAATGCAAATGCCGGCCGTTATCCAATGCTGGAAGTTACTGAGCGTATGGCAGAGCGTATTTGCTCGAAAATTGGAATTCGAGCAAATGATGACACGAAGTCTTATATCTCTTTCTTGCTCTTGCTGCAGAGTCGATTGAAGAAGGCGCTTCTTTTTTACACTTCAGATACTAGCCTTCGAAGAGAAGCCTTTCGAGTCATGCGTAATGATGAGCGCTTTCATAATGTTGACCCATATAAGATGCTCCCTCTTTTAAAGCTTTCATGGATGCATGGTTCTAAATTATCTGTATTAGAAGATTCCATGAAATATTCTGAAGGATATTTAAAGCCTTTAGGAGAACTCCAAAAGGATAATCGACTGATCCTAACAGGCAGACAGAACTCAGGCTCAGATGATGATTTAGGCCTTAACAAAAAGGCTATATCAGGAGTCTCTTTAGGAGATGCTCGCACTGCTATTGAATTTGCTAAGATGGAAGATCGCTCAGCATTGCCAGAGCTTCTGTCCAGCTCGAATAGATCGCTCAAAGAGCTAGATAAGCTCCTCTGTACATCCAGATGGTTTGAAGCTGCGGCTGCAGAGACTAATATTTACCAGACTGTAAGGGAGTTAAAGAAGCTACAGACGATCTATCCTGAGAAGTTCTCTGAATTAAAAGATGAGATAGGTCAAGGAGCTTCCAACATAGATAGATGCGTTGAGCACACCTTGAGAGATCGCTTCTCACATGGATTTGACGAGCTTTCAAGTATCCACGATCAAGCATTATTCTTTAAATGGATTAATGGATCTGAAAGACTAAAAGGGCTTCTTTCGGATGAGTCTGTCAAGATGTCAATTCTAGGTGATCACGAAGACCCAGAGAATGCGCGAAAGGTGCCTTTAATATTTGCTTCGAATAGTGTCTTAGGGAAACCTCTATTTGTTCCTCGCCTTCAGGAGGTCACTATCGAAGAGGAAATGTATCAGGGGGCATTAAAAATAGGTGAAGATCTTACGTATCTTTTCACTACGGATGAGCATCTTGATCGTGTGAGAGAAAAAGTAAAAGAGCTTCATCTCGATCATGTGCGCGTTGAATCTATTAAGATGCTTGAGCTCGCTCAAGAATTAGAGGAGATGCTGAGACCTCAATTATATGGCTTATTTAAGTAATAGATTGTGCGAAATAGCATCTCCTTGAAAGAAGGCCTTTCTCGCTCTCACACATCGAGTGAGAAAGGCTTTAAATTTCATAGAGGCTACTAATTCAGCTTGTAAATCGCGTGCTGCACCTTCTCAGCTTGGATTGAGGTCGCGTGAGGGATGTATGTGACGCTTTCATCACTTCGGCTGAAAGCAGACATGCTCCAATTAGCGGAACCATTAATGAAGACTTCATTGTCGATAAGAAGTGTCTTATGGTGGGTGGCATTGACATGGTAGACGCGGATTCCTGCTAAGGCTAAGATACTTGTCACATTGGGATCCATATTGGCTGTATAGCAGACGACATCGACTTTTCTTTCAATGCTCGCTTTAACCATTGCTCGAGCAAAGTCCTTCAATGTCCATACGACACATGATGCTACGATCTTTCGCTCAGCTTTATTGATCTCATTTATAAAGAGATTAAAGGCTGCTTGGTTTGCCTCATTTTCTTTTTGCTGGCTTGCAGGAGATGCAACATGTGGCATCATGAAAAGCTCAATCTTTTGACCTGCTACAGTATCTTCTGAATGATAATGCGAGCGAGGAGTGCCGCGCGCATAGAAGCTCCACTCTTCGTGTATAGGCTCAGCAAGTTTTTTACTCCTCACCGCCACCATTATATTTGGCCAAGAGTTCATGCCGGTAATGTTCGCCGTTCCTATAAAGATGAGATCATCGTCAATAAGAAAGATCTTATGGTGATAATGCCCTTCCCCTGTTTTGCGAGTAAAAATCTTGATATTCGGATGATATGAGCCAGGAGCGGGAAGGTGGGCTTTGTCAAAAATTGCTCCAATATCAAGCCCTTCTTGTGCTTTCTTATTTAAGGCCTCTTGGAAGAGACCGTCTTGAGATGAGTAATTGAAGAGGCGGATGCTCTTTTTTGCATTGAGGATAGCTTGGCATATTGACTCATGCAGATGGTTTCCATACCGAGGATCAATTGGAGCTTCTGCTGAGGTTATAACAGTGACTGGGGTGTCTTCGGCGATTATGGATGAACTAAGGAGAAGCGCGAAAAAATATAATAATCTACATAAAGCTTTCATGCTATTGCCTGTTATTAATTAAATAGTTGGTTAATTGTATTAACTATTTTAAGTGTTTCGTTAGTTAGTTTAAATAATTATTTATATATGTGCTGATAAAACTTGCGAATGGTTGGATACAGGGCGAATAGGTATCGGCGCCAAAAGAATGAGAGAGCGTTGGGACATGAAAGACATCATTCAATGCGAACTGCGTGTCTTGCCACATTGTTGGATTTTAAAGAAGAGCTAGCATCAGTACGAGCTGCTGTGCCTAAGATTTCTAAAGGATTGATCATGAAAATAAAGTGAATATACGTAGGGTCGTGAGAGCAATTGTAGCTATTGTAAGGCTGTCCTCTCTAAAGAGGTCTTTAAAGATAGTCCTAAGGTATTTTCTCCTCAACGCTTGATCAGTCATGCACTCTCATCTTTCTGCTCTCTTTATCTATAAAACCTGACTGATATCAGAGCTGCTAGGTCGCTTGTCGCGTTTCAAATCTTATAAATAACTTTGTTCCTTCATGCCCTTTTTCAGTAGCTCGTACTCTGAGGAAGGAGAATTAATTTGTATAATAATTTTTTAAATTAATATGGTTGTTGTATTATAATTTACTTATTCAATTGTGTTAATTTTTTTAAATGTAAACTTTTATTATAGAAATAATGAGGATGTAAAATATGTTTTCTCTTGTAGTTAATAGTTTTAATCATTGCTATGACTGTATTGCCGCAACTGCAGATAGTTATTACAAGTACTCTGCTTCTTTAAAGCCTGAAACTCTTGAGATAGATTCTCTCTCAACACAAGAGTGTGTCGAAAGGCTTGAGGATATAGCCTATACAGGCTGGAAGCATTACACCGTTGATTCTAAAGGTCAGCTTATCTCTAAAGACTCTCAAGTGACTAAAGCTTTCAAGAATGTTTTCTATGGTTTTGTCCCATTTGAAAAGTCAGCGACAACTCGGTTATGGGAAGCGTCGTGCAGTATTCAACGGATGATGGATAAGGTCGAAAAAGATACGAGCATTACACTTACAGACTCTCTCAAAGAGAAGCTCTTTGATCGAGTAAGAGGTATGTTTGAAAAGCTTCTTTCATTGGAAATAAAAGATCCAAAAGATAAAGCGTTTGCATCATTATGGAGACTGCATGAGGAGCGTGAGGCTGAAAATCGTGCAAATGCGGTTAAGGCTAGTCCAAGGGTCTACAAGCCTTTTGTTTCACCGCTTAAGGATTCAGTATCCCTAGAAATGGATCTGATGATTGAGATAGGTGGATTAGAAGATCGAGGAAGGATTCCTTCACTTCACCCATCGCCTGGTATTACTGAGGAAGATGGATCTTCATCTTCGCTTTTAAGAGAGGTTAAGACTAAAGAGAAAAAGAAGAAATCGACCCATATTAGTTATGCTGGGCAAGTAAAGACGACTCGATCTGGAATCAGACGGGTTGATCCTGGTGAGCGAGTGCATAGAAGTGGTCGTGTATACAAATGAGAGAGTAAATAACCTCTTCTGACTTTACAGAGAGCAGACTCTCTTTATCCTTTTCGCCGTGAGAGCTTCTATTTAGAGATCCTTCATGAAAGATCTTTAGATAGAAGCTTTTTTTGCATTTCAATCATAAAATTTATTGAAAAGACTTTCAAAAATTTAATCGGATCCTCCCAAATTAGGCTCTTAGTTATAAGAAGTAATGGCATCGCTCAAAATACAGTGAAGCGAGTCTTTTATAAGCTCTCTTTCAGGGCATATTGGCTATATCTTTTGTAATCAGTACCGGTTACTCATCTTCTTATGCAACTGTTACTCGCTTTGAAATCCCTGAATCTTAGCTGTAAGGGTGGCTTGAACCGCATTCGCTTCACTTACTAGTATCGTTATTGGATCAATCCCTCATTGTATCGGCGCTCTTTCTTAGTATATCCCAAGGTTTTGTTTAAATAGAGACGGCCTATTTTCTTGAGGAAGATGATGGGCATCATCATCGCTTATTCAATAAGTACGCGTGGCCTGTATTTGTGGAATGCCAGCTAAGGATTTAGTCAGGAATATTTTAATAATAGGTATTGTTATGTGGTCGTACATTTCTAAGAAGCTAGATAATTACTATCTTCAGAACCTTAACTCTGAAATGCTTGATGAGAACTCTATTACAACTGAAGAGTGCATTCAGCGACTGGAAGATATCACGCTTTCCATGTGGAACACTCATACTGTGGATTCCTATGGAAGATTAACTCCGAGAGAGGGGTATATAACAGCAATCTTTAAAGGCGTTTTTGGAGGATTCCTTCCTCTTGATAAATCATCCAGAATGCGCTTAAGAGAAGGAGCGCTCAGTATTCAGAAGATGATTGATAAAGTCGACCGGAACTGCCCTTCTCTGCAGAATAAGGAGGCTTTCTTTGATCATGTGAGGGGTATTTTTGAAAAGCTTGTCCATTATGAGATTAAGAATGAGCTCGACAGACGATTAGCCTCTCTGTGGGTTATGAAGCAGGATCGAGAGAGGCTTTCATCCAAGAAAACTCTAGAGAAAAATATCGAGGTAATCTCGCTAGATGCCACAGAGAAGAGCATAGAAGAGATTCCTTCTCAACAAAGTGCCAGTGCGTTTTCTGCCAAGCCAGCGTCTTATGGAAAGGATGTAATTGAGCCTCACTTCGACTTAAGCACTGTAGAAGGGGGAGGCCTTCAGGATGACATTGAGGATGAAATGGCTCGTCAACATTCTGATGAGGCTTCTCAATCACAGGGAAAAGAGACAGCGGTTGAGCATGCTCCAAGACGAAGCTCATTAGGAAGTGAACCACAACCAGGGTTCTTTCCTATGGAGACACGATCAGGAACTCTTGTTTTGCCGAAAGAAGTAGAAGAAAACTCAATGATTCTACGAGATCACAAAGTACTGCCAAAGCCAAGTTTAGTGGAAGAAATTCATGATGTCACGATAGAGGGATTGCCGTCGCAGGAAGAAGGAAGAGATAGAGGGCAAGAAGAAAGAGATACTGTTAGGAGCCAAGGAGATCCTATAGGGCAAGGCCCCTCTGAAGAAGGTGAGACGAGGCGAAGAAGAAATCCTTTAGAGACTGAGCTACAACCTGGTTTCTTTCCTATGGAAACGCGATCTGGTACACTTGTCCTGCCAGAGGAGGTGTTAGAGAATTCAATGGTTCTTCGTGATCACAAGGTGCTCCCAAAGCCAAGCTTAAGCGAAGAGGGAGCAAGTGCTTCATATGCTCTGCCATTTGCTGAAGGAGTGTCTGAGGAGCAAATAGGAGGGGGAGAGTTTCATGAGATAGCTCATTCAGATGAAGGGCCTTCACATGAACATGGGCACCAGCAAACGAGAAGAAGGAGTTCTGTTGAGATTGAGACACCTTCCGCATTCTATGCTACTCAGTTGCGAGATGGAAAGGTTATTGTTCCTCAAGAGGTAGAACAACACGCCATGATTACACGAAGTGGATTGGTAATACCTGATCCTGTGATAATAGAAAAAGAAGAGTAAAAGAATGCTTTGATAATTTATTGGATCAGCAGTTCAAAGAGAGGGTCCTCTTTAAGCTGATCCAATAAGTTAATCCAAGAAGTAGCTGTTATTGACGTGCGATAATTCGTGAGCGTCCTTGATAGCTGACCATAAGCCATACCTTTTGACCGGATTGGAGCTGAGGCTGTGGCCCTTGTACAACTGTTCTTGTCTCACCATTATCGAGTGCGACAATATACTCAATAGCTTCTTGTTCTTTTAATGCCTTTTCAGCATACGCGCCACCTACAGCACCAGCAACAGCACCGGCAATGGTTGCAAGTGTATTTCCTGAACCTTTACCAAATTGTGATCCGATAGCAGCTCCTGCAAGGCCGCCACCTGCAAGACCTAAGCCGTTATCTTCAAGATACTCTTGGTCCTGAACTAAGACTTTACGTGCGTTTACAATAACGCCAGCGTACGTTGTTGAAGTTTCGCCGATGCTTGCTCCTGAATAGACATCAGAGCTAATCTGTCGGGCACAGCTTGAAAAGAAAGTAGATGCTGCAAAAAGACTGCAGAAGAGGAGCGCGCGATAAGCAAAAAGACCTCTTTGAAGCAGAGTAGACATGGGTATAAAACCTCTAATAAAAATATCGTTTAATTTATTTTATCAAACAAATGTTGTTTTAGGTAAATATATTTTTAATCGCCCATGGATTCATATTTATCATTCAATTCTTTGAAAGCAGGTAAAAGTTCTGGCCATACATCTCGAATCCAGGAGGCAAGTGGTTTTAGTCTTTTGATATCATGTTTGGTAATTTCATCTTTTCGAGCGATACTGAGCTTTCCAATATCAATGTAAAGGGCCTTCCAAGAGCCATCTGATAGTCTCTTTAATGCTATGTTCCCATTTCGAATGAGAGCCCCGTCTCTATCAATTATTTCTTTTTGCCTGCAGTTATTAAGGAGCTCAAAGACTGCCTTTAAAATGAGAGTGCCTTGAGTAATATCTTTTCTCCATCGAAGTTCGAAGAGAGTTTTTTTGAGCTCTGCTTCAGCTCTTTCTTGAATGACAAAAAGACGCTGGCTTAAGGGAATAGATTCTATTTTTCCTCTTGAGTCGAGCGCCGTAACTTGTGGAAGGTTTTGTGCTTGGATTGAAGGTCCATAAGCAATACCAAGAAGGCCTGATTCTTTTGAAAGCTTTGTCGCAGCAAGTCCCAGGCTAAAGAGAAGAGCTCTTCTCTTTCTTTCCTTTTTCGGCCATTTGATGATTTTTAAAACATACGTCTCATCAATCGAAGTATAGGCGGAAGCTTGCTTTCCTTTTCCAAGGAAAAAATAAGGCATTTCAAGCGCAGGAATAAGTTCTTGAGAGAGCGGAGGAAACATCTCAGAAATAGTTACCTGAGCGTGCGGAGCAAGCAGGAGATATTGCTCTTTTCGATCTTTTTTGACCTTCTTAGCCCATATCTCGCCTCCTTTCCAAGCGAGAAGTGAGAAAATCGCTATGAGGATAAATCCAATGATAACGTTCTTACGATTGTATGCTGTAGGCATAGTGCAATATCTTTTCTTGAGCGTTTGGCCCTTAAAGTTAGAGTAAATACTTTCGCAAACATATTTAAAGAGCAAGTTAAGCTCTTGTGTTAGCTACTGACTTGCTCTTTTTTTTCTTTTATGTGTTGTAATCCGCTCAGTTTCCACATCATAGCAAACTGAGGACAGGTAGTAAGGAGCTCTTGACAGGTTCCTTCTCCGACTTTTCTTCCTTCATCAAGGACGATAATTTTATCTGCCTCCTCAATGGTGCTCAGGCGGTGCGCGATGACAATCTGAGTAACATTTCCTTTAAGCTCTTGCAATGCAAGTTTAATGTGATGTTCGCTTACAGTGTCTAATGATGATGTCGCCTCATCCAAGATGAGGACTGGAGCGCCTTTAAGAAGTGCTCGAGCGATAGCAAGCCTTTGCAGTTGTCCTCCGGAGAGGGTTTTTCCTGCTTCGCCTATAACAGAGTTATACCCTGAAGGAAGTGTCTGTATGAAACTGTCAGCATGGGCTTTTTGACATGCTTTTAAGACTTGGGCTTCGCTAAATGGCCTTCCAAATCGAACATTCTCGATGATCGTATCATGAAATAAGAAAGGCTTTTGAGGGACGACAGAGATAAATTGGCGGATTGCGTTATGTGTATACTCTTCAATTGAGACCCCATCGATAAGAATCTCTCCTTCTTGGGCTTTGAAAAGCTGAGTGAGGAGCGAGACGAGCGTAGACTTACCGCTTCCCGTCGCTCCGACGATTGCGACCATTTGCCCTTTAGATATAGTAAAAGAGACATCCTGAAGGACTGGTTTGGTCTCATTATATCCGAAAGAGACATTCTTAAATTCTACTGATTGGAGGAAATTGACAGTGGTTTGCTTGAGCTCATCGGACTCATCATCTCTTTCTGGAGGAAGGGATAGAACATCCCACATTCTTTCGCAGGCCGCAATTCCGCGTTGAATTCGCCCATTTTCTTCGGCAAATTTTTTCAGAGGCTCATACACTCCAGAAAGAAGACCGCAGAAGAAGAGAACTTCGTGGAGGGGGAGTTTTAAACCCCAAAGTCCAAACATGAGCGCAGTGATTAAACATACCATTCCAACAGCATGGAGGACAGGGCGTGCGCTAATGTCATAGCGAGCGCTTTTTAACTCAAGCTTCGCAAGCTGCGTGTTCTGCTCTTTATACTTCTGCATGGAGAACTCTTCCATAGAGAAGAGTTTAATAGTCTGTATCCCTGTAATGAATTCAATGAGTACAGATGAAAAGGATTCTTGTTTCTTCTGAATTTCCTTCGAAATGCGCTTGATTCGCCGCGCAAGAAAGATGATAGGCGCAATAATTAGAGGTAGTCCAAAGAAAATTGCAATAGAGAGTTTCCAGCTAATGCTAAAGCAGAGAATAAGTGTTGAGATGAGAGCGAAAGGGGTCTGCACATAGTTTACTAAAAGGGAGTTGATTCCATCAGCAATGACGTATCCATCGTTAATAGCTCGTGAGGAGAGTGCTCCAATGTTGTGCTTAAGATAAAATGACATAGGCAGCGACTGAAGGTGATGGAAATAGTCATTTCTTAGCTCTCTGCTAATTCGAATTGAGAATGCTTTTGTACCAAAGCGATAGCAGAAGAGCGTGATTGCTTTTGATATTGCTATAGAGACTAAAACGATAATCAACGCAAATACGTTCGTATCGATAGGCAGTCTTTTTTGCAAAAAAGCCCATCCTCGATCGACAAGACCTTCCCTTTCGTGGCTTTCTAAGAATTGCTCAACATCAGCTTTTGTAATGATTTCTTTTTCTTTGCCTGCTATTTGGTCGAATCTGATGAGGAGTTCATCCTTCGTGATTTCTGCACGGCTTTTGAGCCTTCCTTTTTCTTCTGTTCCAAAGAGCTCAAAGACATCAGGTCCCTTTTTCGTAACAAGACCCAATGAGAACATTTCAAGCTGAGTTGTCACAGTAAAAAAAAGAGCGAAGACAAGAGAAAAGATGAGTATCCATACATTTTTTCTGTCTCGAAAAGCGAATTTGAGAAGTTGTCTCATGAGGGCTCGATTTATTTTATCTGTTCGTTGATTGATCTCTTACCAATGGTCCTGAAGAGAAAGAGGGTGTCCTTGTGCCTCCAAGATCATATCGCATACAGCTCTCACAGCACCGCGTCCACCAGGGTAGGGGACTACATAATCTGCTCTTTGTAAGATGATTGGATGTGCGTCGCTTGGGCAGAATGAAACACCTGAAATCGACATTGCAAGATCATCGTTTATATCATCACCGATATAGGCAACATGGAGGAGGTCTATATCGAGGCGTCGAGCCAATTCTCTTAAGTCACTTTTTTTGGCTCGAGAACCTTGGATGCAGTGCGTGATTTTTAATCTCTCAGCTCTTGTTTGGATAATTGGTGTTTTCTCAGAGGTGAGAAGGCATGTCTGGATGCCAAACCCTGGAAGGCGAGCGACTCCCATCCCATCACGAACATAAAATCTCTTCATGTTCTCGCCTGAGTCACTGTAATACATACTGCCATCTGTCAAGGTCCCATCAACATCCATGACAAAGAGCTTAATGTGTGGCAGTCTCTCTTGTAACTTGAGAGGAAGAGCTGTGTGTTCCATAAGAGAGTTTTTTTTTGCGTTTAGTCGTTTAGAGGATTACGGGGCAGAGTATACGGATTCTAAAGAAATATTACAAAGAGCTGCTTTACAGTACTTAACATGGATTTTCATTACTAGCTTTACCACTTCGTCATCTCCAGATAAAGGAGCGTGGCATATACCTGGAGGAATGAGAGCTATTTCTTTATCCTGCACCATAATCCACTTCTTAGGCGTTTCATCAAAGAAGCAGATATCTTTTTCCCTGTCATAGGGTGTCTTAGGAGTAAGAGACGAAGTAAGCGGTGCTATCCCTATTTTCTCTATGCCATGAAGAGCTGCGTGTATATCGATATACTTGTCGTGTGCTTCGAGCGCTGTGCGATACGTTCCTTTGCCAACTCCTTCTTCGACATTTGCATAAAGAAGATCTTTGCTCTCTTCTTGAATGAGCCGATATTTTCCCAGCGGCATTCCGTATGTAAGTGCGCCTTCTAAAAATGGAAGAATCTTCTCGAGCGCTTCAGGATGAAAGAAGGAGGAAATAGTGTCTTGAAGGGTGTGAAAAGATCCGTGATACCATACTGATTCGATATTAGATTTTGATGTTGAATCCATAGGAGATGAACCTTGAGAGATTGGACCAATATTTGAATATGAACAAGATCGATTATTTTTTGACAGTTGTATAGTATAAATTTATGTATAATGAGTGCGAGTAGAGCTTCTTAAATTGGTATAGTATTGTAATTAGAGACGGAGAAGGAAGAAAGTCTTTTTTCTATCTTCGGTATTTGTATATTAGATGATAAATTCCTTATGATATAAGGAAAACTTTGTAAGTGTCGTTGTGTGCTAGCCTCGTATTTGAAAAAATAGCTTGATAAAGCTGAAAGAGTGAAAAATCGTCATGAAGTCAAATAATTCTTTCTTTGGTCGTTTAAGGAAAATGCTCTTATTAGCATCTTTCTTCATTGGACTTTTTGGCGTATTTTTTGCAGTCGCTTTTTTTATGGGCGATAAGAGGCTTCAAGGTGAGCGTCTTCTCGACTATAAGTCTTTTATAGCTTCAGTCAGTGATAAAAAGCTGCCATATAAATTTCTCTCGCATCGAAGAGAGGACAAAGATTTCTTAAGAGGTGTGAGAAAATATCTTCGAGCTACTCGGTCTGAGATAAAATCTGAAGGGAAGACGGGTTCTATTCCAAAGATTATCCATCAGATTTGGCTTTTCAATGACCCTCCTCCTCCTGAAGTGCAGTATGCTATGTCAACAGTCCAGGCTCAGAATCCTTCCTATACGTATATGTTCTGGACTCAAGAGAAAGTAAAAGAGAAGCTCTCTTCCGCTTTCGGATCGCATCTTCAGCATCTTTTTGATTCTGTTTCCATCGGCGATTATGTAGCGGCCTTGATTCTCGATGAAATTGGTGGGTTTGTGATTGACCCTTGGTCTGAGGCATTAGCACCTCTTGACTCTCTTGAGATTCCTCAAGGAGTGCAAGTCATGGTAGGTGTTGAACCTCCTCTAGGAAAGATCAAGTTTGGAAAAAGGCGCATCTATGCCTCTTCCGGATTTATGGCTGCCATGCCAAATCATCCTTTGATAGGTCTCTGGAGAAAGGAGCTTTATCGAAGGCTTGGTGTTTTTGTCCTTCCCTTTTATGAAGATTGGAGCTCAACTGGGCCTTATGAGCGGATGATCTGGACTTCACTGGATTCTCTTACTCAAGTGATGACTCAGTATTCTTCTCAAGAGAAAGAGGTTGTAAGCGGTGTTATTGCTGTCGGGCCGACAGTATGGTGTCCAATTCGGCCCAAATACATGAAAGAATACCATCGTTTTGTCTCTGGAGAGCTCCATCGCTCCTACGCGCGGAAAGTAAGAGATGTGTTGGGCATAGCGCTTCCTCCCTTCTCAACTATTGACTCGGAGTCGATTTTTATCCATTTGACAGGAGGCAGGCTCGGCCTAAAGAAGAAGAATTTGGAGAAGTTTCTTCAATGTCAGCTTATTTTAGCTCGAGGAGAACACTCCAAGTGTGAAGGGGCTTTTCCAGGGAGTCGAATCTTAACACAAAAAAAATCAAAAGTTGATAGATATAAACGAGATAAAGTAAAGGGATACGGAAGAACTGCCTTCAATAAAAGTGATTATTTTGTTATCCTTTCTCCAAATTTAGTGAAGGAAAAGAATAAAAGGCTGTTGCCATGAATTACTTAAAAAATCGGCGAGTGCTTGTCTCTCTCCTCTTTGTTGTCGTATGTTTCGGAGCTTCATTCCTAACGACAAGCTGCAAAGATAAAGTCTCTGGAGGAGATAAAGCATCCTTCTTTTCTCCCATTTTAGAAGTTCCTTTTGACGAATCAATGGGCAAGTCAGAGTCTGAGTACAGATTCATATTCGCAAATAACGATGACACTGCGCGATATATGAAATGTAAAGCTCTCTATGAGAAGAATCTTCCTTCGAAAGTGCAGCCATCTGCTACTCCTAAGATTCCTCGAATAGTACACCAAATTTGGTTAGGGCCAAATCTTCCTCCAGCCTATTTTTCTGATTTTGTCCAGAAGTGGAAGTCTATACACCCTGATTGGGAATACCATTTATGGACTGAAGCTGAGCTTGAAGAGTTAAAGCTTGATAATTGGGATATCGTGGAGAAGTCTCAAAACTGGGCAGAAAAATCTGATGTCATCAGATGTGATCTCCTAGATCGTTTCGGCGGAGTCTATCTCGATGTCGATATGGATCCACATCATTGCTTAAATGAGCTTCATGACAAGTATGATTTCTATGCCGGTTTAGAGCATCCTCATAAGATTGCGACAACTAATAATCGCGTATGGGTTGGAATCTCTATCATGGCTGCAAAACCTGGCCATCCAATCATGAAAAACTGGAAGCGCAGAATTCGCAATGGATGGGATGAGGTTGATCTTCGATTCTCTTCACAGGTAGAAAGAGTTATTAATCACACATACTTTCCTTTTACCCATGCTGTAATGCAAGAGATTGATCAGCCTGGAAATACTGATATTATCTTTCCTGCAACCTACTTCTATCCAATCTCTCCTTCCTTTGCTGCGAAGCGAAGAAGCGCCTTTAGGGCTGCGCGTGAGAAGTTGTATGATGTCTTAGAAAATCTCCATTTGAAGCAGCCGAGAGCTTTTTCTCGATGCTATCCAGAGACATTAGCTGTTCACTATTGGGGAAATTCGTGGCTTCCAACCCCTACAGAGCAAATGAAAGAAGTTCAGCGTATGGTTGATGCAGCGCGAAAGGATTTATACAAGATGCAGCAGCGCCTCAGAGCTTTAGAGCATATGGTTCAAGCTCATGAGCAAAAGATAAATGTAAAAGCCAATGAAATAAGCGCATCAGAAGTCATTGTCAATTCTCAAGATGGGCTAAATCAAGAAAGCTCTATTACTACTACACAGGTTTCCAATCAGCCTGTTGCCACTACAAATACCTTATCTGTACGATAAGGTCCTCTTAAAAGAGGTCTCTTTCCTTCGAAGAAAGAGATCTCTTTTCTACTTCTTTTTCTTTTTCATTCCTTTAGCGGAAAGCTTTTTAGAAGAGGCTTCAGTATCATACTCTTTT
This sequence comes from uncultured bacterium, assembly GCA_964427425.1. Taxonomy (GTDB): domain Bacteria; phylum Chlamydiota; class Chlamydiia; order Chlamydiales; family FEN-1388; genus CAYRUD01. The sequence goes on along the minus strand of CAYRUD010000012.1, from coordinate 93,115 downwards.
AAGAGCTCTTCGAATATAGATTGCCAGCCTTGAACGTCGCCTAAATGGGGTAGAGATTGGAGCTTATCACCAGGTTCATCGTTCTTGAGCACTGGCTTAAGGGCTATTTTTTCAGGATGAGCAGGGGATTTTAGCTCTCTTTTTGGAGGGGTGGCAGATATGGCTTCACTTAGAGCTTTTTTGTCCGAAGTTTTCTTATTTGATTGAGGAGGCGTTTGTTTGAATGATGAGGTGTTTTTTTCTCTTTTCTTTTCTCTCATCATTTTCCTTGCCATCTGAGAAAAGAAAGTTGAGATGTCACTAGCTACAAAGCCGAGTGCAGTAACTTTTCGACAGAGTCGCTTATCTGATGAGATAAGACAGTCGGTTGATTTCTTTCCTAATGATATAAAGAATTGTTCAATATAGGCATCAGCTGTCTGTTGAAAACCTGTATACACAATCTCAAGCTGGCCTTTATGCCCTCGATTGAATAGAGGCTCATAAAAGTCGCTTGTCTTATCTCTTTCATGTGCATCAAAGATAACAATACATACACTATTTCTCTCTGAGAGAAATAAGGCTGCTTCCTCGAGGAATGAGATCAGCTTCATGCGAGCTTTCTCAAGTGTTGGTGAAGGATCTCCTTTTTGAAGAGAGAAGAGGGCGTTGTAGCCGTCAATGATATATCGTTTCACACCGGGCTCTATCTTTTAGAATTCAAAAGACATCTCTCGTATGAAGCTTTCACAGCTCCATTTCTTCGTATCGCCTCTCGCATGAGGGGTATTAGCTTTTGAATGCCTTTTAAGCGGTGAGATATTCGTAAATAGACCGATTGGGGGAGTTCAGAAAGGGTTTTTGAGTACTCGTGTTTGATAAAAATCGATCCGAATTCGTAATTTCGAGAGCCCTTTTCCTCATCAGCAATGTACCCCTCAAGACGCGATGAGATTACATGGGCATCGCTGCCATCTGGGGATGAAAACGCTAAGTATGAAACAAGGCACGCAGATCTTGAGACGGTGTCTTGGAAAAGGCTAAGTTTTTCTAGGACTTTTTGCGTATTTGGAATTCTTTTTGTGCTTAAAGAAGCGAAGGGTAATGAGCCTTCGGCAGGGGACTCCATGCACTGAAGCTTTTCACAAAACGAGATCTCTTCATTTCCGAGAACCGGGATTATTAAGAGCGTCTCTTCAGCAAGAGCGAAGCAAGAGAAGGTTTTCGCCATAAGTTTGGCCTTTTCGAGGGCCAGCTCTTGAGGCGATTTCATGACGAGCTGCGACAGGCTCTTTACTAATTGAAGTCGCTTTTCTTCGTCTTTAAAAATTGTTTTATCGAAGAGTGTCGTGCAATGGACTAGGCCTTTCCATGCCTCTTCTGAATACTGTTTGAGCTCACGAACTTTCTCTGCGTTTGATGAAGCAATAAGGAGAATTGGAGTAGTGCTCATAGGTAATCTTAAGGGTTGATTGCTATCGGATGCAGCTGCATTTCTTGGATGTGATAATTGCGTCATAGAAGAATGCCTATACCGATTCCCAACGTGTTTTCTTTTTTATTTGCCCTTCTTCTTGCCACTTACAGCGATAAAACAATTATCTGAATTTTCAGGACTAAAGGGCTGGAGTTATTTTTTTTAAAGATCAGGCCACTTTGGCAATAATGCCAAGAATATAGGCTCTTTGGCTTTAAAAGAGAAATGTTTGGATAGAGAAAAGGCTATTCTCTCGCAAGAATTCGCAAGAGAATAGCCATAGGGCTTTACCTTAAAGGAGTGCTTTTTCTTCTTTTATTGAAAGACACTGTTGATAGAGAGGATAGTCACTTTCTCTCCTCGTAAATCGATTGAGTCTTTTACCTTTTTGTCGAGAAGAGCTTGCGCGACTTTCGACTCAATAGAGAGAATGTGTTCTTCGGAGTTTGCATCCCAAGGGCCGAGGATAGTGTATACAATCTTTTGACCTTGAGAGTTTACAACTTCTACTCGAGTTCCAATACCGACAGTATCTGTCGTGACATCATCAGGTGTAATGATTCTAGCTTTTTGGAATTGATCCGAAAGCGCCTTCAAATCTTTTTGAAGTCGTGATCTGCGCTCTAATGCGAATTTATATTCAGAATTCTCACGTAAGTCGCCAAGTTTCCTCGCTTCTTCGATTTCGCGAGCATTCTCAACAATCTCAACTGTTCCAATATGATGAATTCGCTCTTTCATCTTTTGGTAGCTGTCTTCAGTTGTCCAGAGAATATGATCTTGCTCTAAGCTCTCGTCTTTATCTTGCGAAGTAATTGAGGAGTGAACGACTCCAGCAAGAGATCTTAAGATTTTTTGATCATGATCTGTAAGTGATTGGCACTTAGATGCTAAGAGAAGAAACTCGCGAGCGTAGGCCAAATCAGTGTCTTTAAGAAGGTCTCGAACAATTTTATAGCGATCTCCTGTCAGAAGACCGTACATCTTCTTAACTAGATCCTTCATATCATTTCTGAATTCAATAGCAGAATAGAGGAGAAGGAAAGCTTCAAAGAATCGCTCAAGGGCCTCTTGATCACTATCAAATGGACAGATTTGGCTATTGGCGCTCTTATCGATTACCTTTTGGAAATACCATAAGAAAGTTTCTGGATAGCGTACAGGATGCTCAACGAGAAACTGTATCTTCTTAGAGATTTCCTTTTTCCCTTCACTTGTCGTTGAGAGCTCTTTTAATAGGTAGTCTTTAAGTTGGAGCGGCTCAATAGCAAGGAGAAGTTCTGCAAAGAGGTGAATCCAATTAGGAAGGCTTCTCATAGCTATGAGAAGGCGCTTTCTAAATGCTAAGATTTCAATAGAATGAAGAGCATTCAGATAATCATCGATTGAAGTGACGATTGATTGAATTTGATTGCTATATGAAGAGGTAGGAGAGTTCTCCTCGATGGTCTCAAGAACAAAGAGAGCCTGAAGCTTCTCAATAGGCTTGAGCTCTGTAGAAGAGAGGAGAGACTGAATTCTCTCTTTTAGCTTGATCTGGATGGAAGTTTCTTTAAGGATTTGAGGGAAGTCGCGAAGGAGACTGTAAATCGCAGATACTATCTCATGGAAAGTTCTTTTGTTATGGAGGGCTTTAGAGACTCTTTCCTCAAGAGTAATTGTCCCCTTTCGAATTGAATAGCGATCCTTTGTATTTTCAGGAGCCTCAATCCTCGAATCTTTCTTAATCTTTCCTCGGGTCGACTGCCACCATTTGGAATAAGATCCATCATCAATAACTGTTCCTGAGAGGAAGTCTTTAATATCTAGAGCTGTCTGCGGTCCCAAGTCATTTAGGATTTGGATGACGAGACCAACAGGGTCTTGGATAGCCATTTTACCAAGAAGGTCTGGATGGGCGTATCGAAGACTGAGAACGTGATTACTCTTAAGGGGGACTAAGGACTTATATGCATTTTTGAAGGAGATGTCTCTCTTAGATCCTCCAAGATTCTCAAATTCAATCGAGATCTGCTCTCGTAAGAAAGAGAAATCAATAATTTCACCGACACCCCAGCCAGCTGAGTGAAGAACAAAATTGCCCTTTTTAATGTGATTGAGAAGGAGAAAATTTGAAATCGCTCCTTGGAAATCACCCTTGGTCCGAAGTCCTACTAAACGGAGCTTCTCCTGCAGTTTCGGATCATCGCTAAATTTTCCTTTTATGATCTCATGAGCTAGATCAAAAAGCTGATCAGAGTTGGTGGTCTGAATATCAAAGATTGCAGCTAAACATATCATCTTCTGCTTATCGTCTTGGATTGTCATCACAAGAGGCAGAATTTGCTCGATTATCGTGCCGAAGCGACGAGCCATTTCTGATTGTTTAATGATAGAGAGAATAGAGGAGATCTCTTCAGGATCAGCCTCATCGCTTTCACAGTACTCTTGCCAAAGCTCAGTGACTTTTATATAGTCACGAGTATTGATACTATTTGAAAACTCTTCGAGGTAGGCCATTGTTTGTTCCTTACAATTTTCGCTTTAAAATCTACCTCTGAATCAAATTTTTTTCAAACTAAGGCTCGCTATTTTCGAAATAAAAACAAATATTGCTGCTTTTTGAAGTTGTATTTTGGTATGCATTTTTTTTAGAAGCTCGGGTTACCTAGAGAAAAACCAATTTGATTGAGAAAGCTATGGCAAAAGACAAGAAAGAGTATAAAAATCTTTTTGACGCAGTCAGTGAGATTGAGGGGAAAAAAACGACCGAAGATTTTGGTTTGAAAAATAACCAAGATGATCTTTCCCAAACTTTCAGAAGAGTTGAGAAGATGCATGAAGAAATCTCACGCGGTCTTGAACATGCTTTCAGATTCAATGACCTAACTCCAAGCCAATTTCGCGCTTATTTGTCTAGGCCACAAAACTTCTCAAAACAGGAATGGGAGCTTATTCAGAGAGAAAAGAAGTTAAATAATGAGCGCTTGAAAGCTCTTCTTGAGAAGATCCATTCTGCTTCCCAATCGGTAGGGAATGAAAATACCTCTCATTTTGAGGCAAAAGATGCTTTTGAAGAGGGAGAAGAGCTGAGTGATAAACCCTTAGAACCCTCAAAGGAACTAGTAGACGTTTCTAAAGACGGCGGTCCTCAAGAGGATAAAAAAGAGGTCTCTTCCGAAGCTCAGTCTTCTAAAGAGCCTAAGAAAAGACCACGCTTATCTAAAAGAAATTGGATCAACATGCATTAAGGTGTAAGCATAATATCTTTTTGAGGATTACTCATCTCAATGAGAAAATCAGTTCCCGATTTCCATAATTTCTTCGATGTTGAAGAAGAGGAATGGAGAATTGAGAATTCGTTTAAGTCGACACCGAGTTTTTCCATTGTCTTTAAGACTATGATGACTTCTTTCCGTTTTGGCCTATAGTGTCCACTGTGATCAGTCAAGAGGGTCGGCTTTCCCTTTCTAAAGACAATCTTACCAGATGAAGCTACGGGCAGACCTGCAAAGAACGACGCGTGGCTAAAAGATAAATCTGAAGGATCTTGAGCATCTTTTTTTTGGCCAAGATACATCTTTCCATCAAGTCCTATGACAAACATAGCTTCGATCTCGTCAGCTTCAGCGAACTCTATGGGAGAGATTAAGGTGCCGTTATCGAAAATAGCCTGAAAGTCTGGGCGCTCTTCTGCAGTGAGGTAACGTGTCCCTGGCTGCAGTTTAAGATGGCCTGATTCAATTTTTGCATCTATCCAATCCCAAAATCGACCTTTCCATTCGCTTGATGGGTGATGAATCATATGCTCTTCATATTTTTCTCTCATTCGTTTGAGTGAAAGACCATCTCTATGAATTGGATCGAGCTTTTCCCAGAAATATGCGCTATAGAGCGGGCGAGCAGTGATACCACGGTAAACTGAACTGTTGCCCAATGGAGGAGCTATAGCACAATTTTTTATGCCGGAAGGAAGTTGTGCGATACTTTTTTGAAGATCATGAAGACGGAGGGCTGCATAAGAAGAGAATTGCTCTGTCTGATAGAGAGTTACTAAGAATGCGGCTTTTACTTTCAACCAATCCCGTAAAGGAACGCCAGCTTGATTGGCGTTTTTTGCTTCTTCGATGAGAGAGCTTGCTGCTATAACTTCTCTTGTTCGAGCTTTAACTTGAGACGATGTGTACTCAGGCCTTGCGCTGTTAATAAAGCCTTCGGATTGAGAGGACACTCCTTGAGATTCTCTAAGCAATGGGGAGTGGGGCGTGATTTCTCTTAAAAGAGTCTCAGCTGAGATAATATGCGACCATGGAGCTCCAAGCTTTTCGAGTAAAATAAGTGAGTATTGAGTGCCATTTTCGCCAAGTGAGGACGCGTCACCATATAAGAGGGACGCTTCAAGAGCTAAGAGAAATGAGAGTTTTGCTCGCTGATACGATATTTCATCTGTTCCGTAAAGAGAAGTTATGAGCTCTTTATATGAAGGATCTTCTTTTCTTTTCATTCCTTCAAAAAGAGATGACTGTATCGAAAGACCCTTCCGAATACGGCTTTTTGCTTGGAAGATGCTTTTCAGGAAAGGATACTCACGATAAAGATGCGTAATAGTTTCCCTTAAAGGCTTATCTTTTCTAAAGAAAAGAGCTCGTAAGCAATCGTCGGAGTTGATAGCAGATCCTGTAAGCCATTTGAGTGTTGAACCTTCAGGGGTCTCCTCAAAGTAATACTGAGGGGTAATCGAAACGATAGAGCAATCAACATGGTTTCCATCATGAGAGGAATTTTGCCCCAGTGCGGATGAGCTCTCTTTCTTTTTCAAAGCTCTTTTAAGAGCTCTTTCATCTGATCCTCTGCTTATAATAATTGACGGAGTAGTCAGAGGAAAGTAAGACTCCATTCGAATTGGCAATATATCAGCACTTTTTCCTATCGATCTAAGAGAAGTTGTATCGTGGGAAAAAACAGACTGGGCTTGACTAGGAGTTGAGAAGAGTGCGGGCTCCTCAGCGCCGACAAAAGGCAAGGTAACAAATGAGCTCTCATTAAGGGTAGAGAGAGGATATAAGAAAATAGGGGAGATATTATTGGCCTCTAATAGGATTTTTTCTGCCTCGACTTGAGGATCTTTCTTCGTAAGCCAGAAGATGGTGCCATTCTTTGATATGCTACTTGGCTGGTTTACAAGGCTCAACATCTCTTCGAAAGTCTCGTGGCGAGGAAGGACTGCAATCCATGTGAATCCTGATTCTTGAGCGATCTCTTGAAGAGATAAAGATGATCGATTTGTCTGATCTTCTTGAGCGGGCGCTAATGCGATACTTTGGTTGACAAGTATCGAGAAAATCTTGATAGCCTGATCAAAGTCTGCTTTCGTTTGAAATGCGATATAACAAGGCGTAGAACCGTCATGGAGCACGAGCGAATTCATCATCCTATTGATTTCATAGCGGCAGCGCTTGCCTTCAGAAAAATCTGAGAGCTGGAATGATTTCTTCGTTGTGCAAGGAATTTCTTGTGAGGAGGAGTCCTGGACTGTGAGTCCCGAAGCCTTGCATGAAAAGGAGATGGTAACTGTTAAGACTCCGTTAGCTGAGATAGAGGTTTCTTGCTTTATGGGTCCTGTACGCTGGAGACGGATCTCTATTGGAAGATGGGGAAGAATGCCCTTGTTATGTGTCGTAATTTTCTGAAAAGTTGCAACAGCTCGAGAATCTAAAGAGAGAGCTTCAGGTCGTAGAACATCTTCATAGGAAATTACTGATTTATTATGAATAGATGGGGCTGCCTCAAGGACTTCTCGCCGAGTAAAAGATAGAGAGCTTACGAGAAAAACAAAGAGTGGTAAAAGAAAGCGTAAAAGACGAGGTGACATTAAGCTCACAATCTCTCTAATAAAAAAGTAATGAGGTTACAGCGACATCCAATATGAGGAAAAGAGTCATTCACTCATATCGGGTTAAATCTCGAAAAAGTATACCAAAGAACAATGAAATTTTACTATGTGAAGACCATCTAAACTAAATAAATGTGACTGATTAGTAGCTGTTTAGGGCTTTTTAAAAGTTTAAGTAACATTTGATAGCAACTTGTTGGGAGCTCATTTTTTAGAAAAGTTTTACTCCCTCTTGTTTGTAGACTTGATAAAAAGTGGATAAAAGACGTACCAACGACATGTAAAGCTTTCGAGATGTAGAGAAAAGAGCCTACTCTTTTGGTTGCTCCTTGAGTTTGTGAGTGAATATAGAGCATCGAAAGAAGGGTATCTTTTATACCCCCTTGGGGAGAGAAATTTGTTTATGAATCCTTCAGTTACGATGAAGATATAAGATTATGGTACATGTACGAGTCAAGCGCGGTCTTCAGATTCCTATATCAGGAGCTAAAGCTACTTCTTCTCAAGAAGAAATAGTTCCTCGTCTATTCTCCCTGGATCTTCGCCCATTTAAAGGTGTTAATTTCCGTATTCTCGTCCAAGAGGGTCAGTCGCTTCAGCGCCATGAGCCTGTAGTTGAAATAAAAGAGAATCCAGAAGTTCGTTTTGTCATCCCTGTTTCAGGAGTTGTGAAAGAGATTCGAAGAGGTGAGAAGAGAAGGCTCTTAGAAATTATTTTTGAAAGAGGGCGAGAGGGCAAAGATGGACATGAACTCTTAAAACCTCATCCAGCAATGTCGAGAGATGAGATAGTCAAGAGTTTGTCCCAATCAGGGCTTATTACTCGCTTCTTCCATCGTCCTTTTGAGCGTCCGGTTACTAATGGAGCTCTTCACCCGCCAAGGTCTTGCTTTGTTCGCGCTGTTGACTTACGGCTTTTCTCGCCTTCCATGGAAGAGGCTTTAGCTGGATTAGAAGGTTTCTTTAAAAAGGGACTAGAGCTTGTAAGTGTTTTGTGTGCAAATAGCCCAGTCCATGTGGTCACATATAAAGATTCTTCTCTCTCAAAATGGATTCCTCAAGAAAATGGAAGATGTATCCACCATACAGTGGAGGGTGTCTATCCTGCTTGTTCCTCATCTGTTCATATTCATGAGATTGATCCTATTAACTCACCGCAAGATTCTGTGTGGACAATCGATGCTGTCGATGTATGTCGGATAGGGTTTTTCTCCGAAACGGGATCGCTGGATATGCCTATTCTTATTTCAAGGGCAGGCGATGGATTTCAAGCAAACAAAAGACAGTATATTCGCACAAGAGAAGGCGCTTCAATTCAAGAATTAGTACAGGGCGCTCTTGAAGATTTGAGTGAGGATTCCGTACGTTTAATATCGGGTGATCCTTTAAATGGTGCTCATGTCACGCTCAATGGGTTCCTACAGAGAGGGCATTCAATACTCTCAGCTATACCAGAGCAGGATGAATCTCAAAGGGAGTTTCTTCACTTCTTCAGATTAGGTTCCAATAAGTATACAGCGTCAGGAGCATATCTCTCAGGGCATATGGATGTCACAAAGAGGACTTGGCACTTTACGACCAATATTCATGGTGAGCAAAGAGCGTTTGTCGACGGCTCGCTATATGAAAAAGTGGTTCCTATGGATATTTTCCCAATGCAGATTGTGAAAGCTCTTTTGGCTGAAGATTATGAACGAGCGATCAATTATGGCCTCTTAGATGTTTCTAGAGAGGATTTCGCTCTTCCTGAATTCGTCTGTCCTTGTAAAATCCCGATGATGAAAATCGTAGAGGATGGTCTCGATCGCTGTCGAATAGATCTTATTGGGAACTAAAAATTCTTTATTTTGAGGAGAGGGTGTCCTTATACCCTCTTCTCAAGAGATCTAGACTCTATAGCCTTTATTGAGAAGCTCTGCGGCTTCTTGCGCTCCATAAGTCAATATGAAGTCAGCTCCAGCTCGTCTCATCGAGGTAAGCGATTCAATAAGCATTTTAGATCCATCTATCCAACCTCTTTCATGAGCGGCTTTAATCATCGAGTATTCACCGCTGACTTGGAAAGCTCCAATGGGAAGAAGAGTTGTTTGTCGTACTTTTGCGATGATATCTAAAGAGGTTATAGCTGGCTTAATCATGAGAAGATCTGCTCCTTCTTCCTCGTCGAGCGCGCATTCAAGTAATGCTTCTCGGCTATTACGAGGCGAGAGCTGGAATGTCTTTTTATCGCCTTTTTTAGGAGCTGACTCAAGGGCGCTTCTAAAAGGTCCATAGAGGGCTGAAGTGTACTTAACGCAGTAGGAGAGAATGCCTCGATCGCTAAATCCATTCGTGTCGAGAAGCTTTCGTAAATATCCTACGCGTCCATCCATCATATCACTTGGCGCAATCATATCAGCTCCGGCGCAAGCTGCATTGAGAGCCATCTCTCCTAAAGCAATGACTGAAGGATCGTTCATAACGTGCCATTGATGGTCGATGAGGCCATCAAAGCCGTGGTCTGTAAAAGGATCTAACGCAATATCTGTTATAAGAAGAAGCTCAGGAAAAGTATTTTTTACCGCTCGTATTGCTCTATGGAATAGGCCGTTTCTTTTATACGCTTCAGATCCATGCCAGTCTTTGAGCGTAGGATCGATGAAGAAGAAGAGGATGGCAGCCCTTACTCCTAAAGAAAGTTGTCTTTCAATTTGGCGTAAAAGATCGGAAATAGTATGGCGGAAGATTTGAGGCATTGACGCGATTTCCTCCGATCCCGTTTCTCCCTCTTTAATAAAGTATGGGCGAATGAGGTGTTGAGGGCGAAGATCTGTCTCAGCGATGAGCTCGCGGAGCGCCTCTTTCATTCTATTTCTTCTCGGCCTTTTACGAAAGTGAAGGCAACCCTCATCGAATCTCTTAAAATCATCTGCTGTAGGAACCAGATCCAGAGGGGAATGCGAATCATAAGCGGAAAGTGATGGGGCTAATCCTTCAATTTTGTCAGAGGTGATTGATTGAGGCTCAAAAGAAATGATCGAAGAGGAATCTTTCATAGTATTGGCTTATGGGTAATGAGAGTTCTTTTTGGAAAAAGAGGGTGTTCATGATATTGAATAATCTTATTTACTACGTAAGCTTCGAAGAGAGATATAGATAAGCTGAATTATTGTGTACTTGAGAGTCGCCGCAAGACCTAACACATTAAGATTACGTGTTCTATCTCTAACACTTATGGTTTAAAATGGGGTGAGTATGTCTGAAGAGAATTCCGGTCTTGAACAAAGAGTCAAGGAAGTGTCTCATCTCTTCCATTCTGCTATCGCTGAGATTTCGAATGAGATCATAGGCTATAAAGACATCATTCAAAAACTTCTTGTTTGCCTTCTCTCTGAGGGCCATGTTCTCTTAGAAGGTGTTCCAGGTATCGCAAAGACTAAGATCGTTGTTTCTCTCGCCCGTCTCTTGGGTTTGAGCCATAAGAGAGTTCAATGTACGCCCGATCTTTTGCCCGCAGATATTACTGGTCTTACCCTCTTTAGACCAGATACAGGTCGCTTTGAGGTGCATAAAGGGCCTATATTTACAAATATCCTCATCGCTGATGAGGTCAATAGAACACCTCCTAAAGTTCAATCTTCTTTGCTTGAGGCAATGGCGGAGAAGCAAGTGACGATATTTGGAAACACTGATCAGCTTCCTCGACCTTTCTTTGTTATGGCGACACAAAACCCGATAGAGCAAGAGGGAACGTATCCTCTTCCTGAAGCGCAGCTCGATCGATTTATGTTCAAACTTATCATGAAACCATTGGGAGTCGAAGAGGAAAAGCGAATCATTCAATGCGCAATTGAAGAAGAAAAAGAAAGGGATAAAAAAACATCCATTCTCTCTCAAGCTGATGTAGCGGAAGCGATCTTCCTTACTTCAAAGGTTTTTATTGATCAATCAATCATTGATTATATTGCTCGTATTGTTCTCTCAACAAGGGATGAAGAACTACAAAAGAAGTGCTCAGTCTTTCCGTCTATACGACTTGGCGCGTCACCAAGGGCGTCGATCGCAATCGCAAAAGGAGCGAGGGCGATGGCCCTTCTTCAAGGAAGAAGCTTTGTGACCCCTTATGATGTGAAAGAAATAGCTCTAGATATTCTTCGACACAGAATTGTTGTCTCTTTTGATGCTGAAGCAAAAGGTGTAACCGTCGATGATGTGGTTCGGTCGATACTTACTCATACCAATGCGCCTTGAAGAAGGCTTACAATAAGAGAGAGTGCTCATTGTATGCGACTCTATGAACAAGTTCTCCATTTTTTGCCTGATGAGCACAAAGTCGGTACATTAGTAGGCCTTTATAGATCTGCGTTTCGAGGGAAAGGCCTCGAGTACGAGGATTTAAGGCAATACATGCCTGGTGATGAGCCTCGAAATTTCGCTTGGTCGCGCTATGCTCAAACTCGACAACTCTATTCTAAAACGTACCGAGAAGAAAGGGATCTGACTGTTTATATTATTGTCGATCCTTCGCTTGTTTTCATTGAATGGTGGCCATTTAAATATAAAAAGGTCTCTGAAACGATTTCACTCCTTGCTCTCTCCTCAACTTGTAATCGAGATAAGCTTGGAGCTGCTTTCATAAATATTACCGGCTCTAGTGAGTTGTTGCCAGCATCAAGGGGAAATGGACCGATAGCGCACGCTTCTGCAATTCATGAGAAAGTGATATGCGCTATCACCCCAACAAGAGGAGGGCAAAAAAGATCTCTTTCATGCCTTTTAGAGCCGCTTGTTGCTTCTTTGAAGCAGTCTCAGGCGATGGTCTTTGTCCTCTCCGATTTTCTTTCCCTACAGGAAGAGGATTATGATCTTCTCCAAAGAGTGAAGAGAAAGTCGGATCTCATTGCGATTCGCGTTTTAGATAGATGGGATATAGATCCTCTGCCTCTCGGTGAGAGCTTATTGCGTGGGCCCTCTTCAGAGTGTTTATTCGACCCTCTGCTACATCCTTTCGATATGAATGAGGCTATTCACTTGCAAAGTGCTATCGAACGCGAAATAACACGTGCTGAAAAGAGTTTTAGGTCCTGGGGAATTGATCTAGTAGAGATTCGCGAGGAGGCAAAGGGGTATTCAGAAGTCCCTTTTATTGCTTTAAAGGAATTCTTTTGCCAAAGAGCTCATAGGCGAACAAAAGGAGGTGATCTGGTATGACGCGATATATCACGATATTGTCTATGCATTTCATCATCTTTTTTCATCTGCTTCTTGGGGCATTGAGTAATAGCCAAGATAGAGTAAGCGATACTGAAAAGGATTCGCTCATACAGATTCCAAAAGGAGTTCTGCCTCATATAATCGCGAATGAGTGCCTATATCTAGAAAGAAACGGAATGTGGGATTTCCTATTCAAAGAAGGAGCTTTTTTCTCACTAGCTGCAAAAAATGATGTTGTAGTGCGATATAAGCCATTTGCTTTACTATCTCAGAGGGGTTTCATTGGTGCCATATGCTATGAAAAGGGTGTTTTTTTTATAGATCCCTTTCTTTATGAAAGTAGCTCTCGTGCAAAAGAGGTTATTGACCTTTATACCCAGCTGAAGACTCTCCCAACAGTTCTTCTTCCCTATCCCAATGTGGTTCAAACTCAATCATCGGTTTCCCAAAAAAATATAAATAAAGAACTTATTCTTTTCGAAGAGATGAAAGTCGAGCGGCAAAAAGAGAAAGATGAAAGATTATGGAGAATCCAGATCATACAAAGAATGGCTGAAGTTGTTTTCCTCGCTTTGATGATATCGATTTTCTCATTCATCTTGTATGTTCTCTTTTTGTCCAGGCATATACAGGGATACCTCTCCATATGGCGAAAGCAAAGAGACAGAACTCTATTAAAGAATTCTATTCGCTCTCTCAATGCTGATGAAGTTCCTGTGCAATGGCATAAGGTTATTTCCGTATTTAAGAAAGTGCTCTCATCGTATGTTGATCCGTCACAGACATTGGATGAGATTCAAAGGATATCTGGGGAAAAACTAAAGGCTGTTTTTCCAACATATGATATCCTCTTAAAGCTCCTCATGAAAGAGGGATATCGAAATGGCCCTGTATCAGAATATAAGAGGGCTTGTTCGCTTTTAGCCAAATTGGCTGATGAGATCCAGGAACGGTAGCAAATATCCTTAGCGAGGAGGGCATGTCTTAGATATCCCAAAATCAATATAGGCAACATCAATATCACGTGAAATCAATCCTTGGACTCTAGACGTAAATTCCTCTTGAAGAACTGTCTTGTCTTGAGCAATCAGCCCATCTTTTGATTTTTCAGTAAGCTTCTTGTAGATTTCATTCCTCTCTTGAATGATTGTATCTACTTGCTTTTCATCGTCAGTGAGAGCTCTTAATACAGCCTTTGGCGCTAGATATATGGATGCTATTGTTTTTCTTTGCTGTGTGCTGAGAAGAGAAAGAAGCGATGGAGCTCTTACTTTGAGAATAGATGATGAGAGAGTGCCTCCCTTCAGCATTCGAAAGAAGATGTAAGAGAGATTCTTATCCTCAAATACGAAATTTGCTAGCCTTTCAGGGTCTTTTACCGCGATATGCTCCTTGAGTCGAGAGATCTCTTGCACAAGGCTCTCAAGAATCTGCTCTGGTATTACACTTGAGTTTTTAGCAGGCCTTAAGCCATCCGACATTTGAAAAAGCGATTGGTAATTGGTTTGCATAAGGCGAAGAAATATCTTCTTCTCAATCTCTTTTCTTTGGGTGCCCTCATTGCCTGAGAAGAGTTCGTTTAAGTGTACTCTGCGGGAGAGCCGGAGCGATTGAAGGCCATTTCGGGCAACTGGATGCTCAAGCTGATTTCGAATGTTCTTAGGAAGCGCTTTTTCGTCCGGGATAAACTCTTCTGATGTCTGTTTCTCTTCGTGTACCTTTTTCTTATTCAAAGGAGTCTTAATTGATGTCTGTGTTGAAATAAGGGGGTCGCCCTCCTTATTCGTCGTATCTTTTTTCTTCAGAGAATCGAACAGAAATTTTGCCCTCTCGTTTACAAGACTGTACTTAGAATTAAACTCTGCTCTCAAAGACGCAAGATCGGTCGTGATGATGAATGTCGTTTCAACGAGCTGCTTAAACTCAATCCAAGCAGTACATGAGAGGACCAAGAGAAGACCTATAACCCAAGGAAAGATGCCCATTTCTCTACTCTCTTTCTAAATATACCGTTTGAATTGCTTCCGGAATAACTGACGTTATTGTCTCACTTTGGCCATTTTCTTCGAATATTGTTACTCTGATGAGAGAGGGGGGATTGTTTTTCCATTCCTTTTTCCATTCTCGAGTCCACTCTCCTGATGGAGGCTCGTCAATACTCGATGGACTCCCTTGAAGCATATTCTTTTTTGATTGGGATGCAGCCGTCTCTTTTGGCCAAGAAGAGAACTCCCACGATACCGATTTCACCTTGTCCCATAGCTTGATGATCGACTCCTCTTCTCTTCCAAGTTCTCTTCTTGTTGGATGTGTCGTGATATAGAGCGAGAATGCGCCATCTGATGAGATGTAGAATCGCGCTAAGACTTCATTAGAAAGAGCGTTTACATGATCCAGCCCATTCATAAGGCTTGTGTAGACAGTAAATTGAGGTGTGCCATTTGTCCCTTCTGTCAAAAAAAATGGCTTCGCGGCGCCTTTTCCAGATAACTTATTCTCATCAATGAGTATTGATGAAAGATATAATCGAGTAAGGTGCGCTTGTGAGAGCTTCTTTTCTTCTACACGTAATTTCTTCTCCAATGGAAGAGATGCTTCACGAAGCATGATAGTTAATGAGAGAAGGCTAGCTCCTATAATTGAGACGAGAACGAAAGAGATAAGAACTTCTATCAGCGTAAAGCCATGCTTATAGCTCGCCTTCATTCTTTCTAGATAGTTAGAGGGCGGCATTCTCGTAAGCATAGTTTGTCTTCTGTCTTGTCTTTTTGCCATATTAAGCCCCCTTTCTCTCTTGGAGGAGAAGATCGATCGATCTCGTAGCAAGGGAGGTCTCTTTATTCTGCATGAATTCAGAGGAGATAATAACAGTCAGTTTACTTAAGCAGTATTGTGGGTTGTCGCTGCTTAATCCTTCTGGGATCTCTATCGGAGAGAGTGTAATTGTTGCAAAAAGCCCTTGTCCAATGGGCTCTTTTCTATTGTATCCATTGAGGACTGAAGGGAAAGTATACTCATTGGTCATAATGAGTTTTGTTATCTCGCTTGAGAGAGTCTCTTCACAGAGACGCTCAGCATACAGTTTCTGCGAAAGCTCTGTATATTTTTTTACACGTATCGATTGGTCTTGAAGGAGCGGTGAGAGTGCGATTCCGATAAAGATAAGGCATAAGATGACTTCAACGAGAGAGAACGATCTCTTTGTTTTCCGCATAAGAGGCGTTGCTTGTAAAGTGACTGTATTCATTTGATCTCTCCTAATGCTTCTTGTGCTATTGCATCAGGGATGGGCGGCTCTTTTGATGGATCGGTATTACCAGCTGTTTTATCCCATACTGAAGAGAGGCTAATTTCTTCTTGAAAGCTTCCAGAGAGCGATGAGAATGTAATGACTACATTGTGAAAGTCTTCATGGATCTCTCGAGGAAAAAAACGAATACATGTCATTTCTGTTCCCCCAATATTTACAGAGGCATTATGCCCTTTATCTCCTTCTATGGTGAAAGATCCGATAGAGGATAGAAGCGCTGGAGTCTCGAGCCTTCTTTTTACGTCGTTGGCGGGCGCTCCCCAAAGAAGAAGGGAGAGGGCGACACACTCTGTATTTTCAGCTGTTGTAGTACGAAAGAGCATGATATCGACCTCATGCTGTGAGATCCTGGCAAGGCGAGCTGCATCATCAAAGTATGCCTGAATAAAGCGGATGTCGTTTAAGAAGCTTCTTTTCTTCATGTAGGATGAGAGCGAAAGGCCGACTGTTGCCAAGCAAATGGACATGAGGGCTAGCGAGAGAATGAGCTCGATGAGAGTAAAGGGTTTCTTTACGCGGGATGACTCCTGGGGGTAATTGTGGAGAGTATAATCGTTTACTTCTTCCATAATCAATTAGGGTATCTCGCTATAGGATTGCGGTGAAGGGCACAATGGAAGAAAGAAGTGAAGACGAATAAGTCTTAACCTCTTTCTTCTTATAATATGAGGAAGAGGATTGGATAAGGTCTAGTACCCTTTCTTTTTTCGATATCTCTCATATTCTGCAGATCTCACAATGACTTGTGGGCCAGCATCCTGATCATTTACTTCTACTCGAATTTCGTATTTGTTGCCCCATCCATCGCGTAAGAATGTTTGAGGATCTTTTACAAGAGCCGAGTTACTGATGATTTGTTCCCAATTCTCATCATATTTGGACTCTGGGTGCTCCGCCAAGTAGATCGTGATGATATTTTCGATGCGGGAAATACCCTCTTTCGTCTTGAACGCTTTTCCTTCGTTCAAGCTTTCCTTGTAATTGTAGGCGAGTGCACCTGTAATCGTGGCAATGAGGATCATTACAACGATCATTTCAATAAGAGTAATTGATCGCTTGATGAGAGATTGCTTCCTCTCTATCCTCTCGATAGGCTGCGTCATGTTTCCCATACCTCCTACACGTAAAGGAGAAACTACTTACGTTTTATCTTTTTTTGATCGGATGGAGCTTGAGAAAAACTTCCATCCGAGTCATTTGAAGCTATCTTCATAGTAAATGATAAAAGAATTCTTCAATAGAAGAACAAGTATACTCTTTCGAGCGACTAAAATTCCTATGGCTTTTTTAGTGCCGCGATCTACTTTCCTTCTGCTATTTTAATTTTTTCATCTAGCTCGATAATTATTGCTTCTAAGGGAGCCCTCTCCTCACGGTTCACACGCAAGAGTTTCTTTAAGATAGATTTGATAGGAGAGGAGTCATCAACTTGCTTATCAATGTGTTCTTCGATGAGTAGATAGAGATCTTGCAAGCGTTGAACGTTTTTTAAAGCAATACAGCGTTTTAAATAGCCATCATTAATAATCGTTTTTTTGTAAAAGAGAACATAGAAAAGGATACCTAAGCCCCATAGGTCTGAGTTTTTTGTAACCGTCTCTATATTATTCGCATTACAAGCTGCAAGAGCTGTTTCAGGCGCTATATATAAGTGGCTTCCACAAGGAACCTTTTGAACGCCTTGAAAAGTTGAAAGGCCCAAATCAATAAGTGAGGCATTGATAACGGTATCATTTTCAATACGAAGAAGACAATTTTCCGGCTTGATGTCTCTATGAACAATACCTGCCTCATGGAGGGCTTGAAGAGACTCAGCAATTTTTTTTGCAATCTGGAGGAGAATGATATTCTCATTGTTGGCAATGACCTCTAGGGAGATGAGGTCTGTTGGCTTATTAATAAAGTGGAAAAGATCGGCAGTATAATGATCTACAGTTGTCTCTGAGTATGTAGTAAGGTTTCCACTGAAATGGTAGTATGTTGGGGTAAGTGGACTCTCTATTTGCCGATCCTTTAAAGAGTTCTGTACTTTCAAGGCGAGAGCCGTCTCAAATATAGACGACATAATATTTGTCAGAGGATCTCTTCCATCCTGATTCTGAAGACTATAGCAGGTTACATACGCTTTTTTCTTAAAAAGAGAGAAGCTTTTGTACACTGTTTTTTGTGAACCAGCTCCGATCTCAAAGGTTTGTGATCTGATTGTTAAGATGCATTCGACCTGATCTAAAGCTCTAAATACTTTTATTTGGCCATCAATCTTATCTTTCTTTTTTTCAAGGATCCAAATTTTCTCAGACCCTTGTTTGGAAGCATCCTCGAGTGCTGTTACAACAGCATTAAATGGTATCTTTTTGAAAATTGCTGAAATAGCTTTTGTGTAGCTTCTAAAAATTCTCTCTTTCATCTCAAGATCTTCTATCTTGCCCTCGATATGATCCCACAGCATCTCTTTGAAGGAGGTAAAATCAAAGAGATGTTCGAGGTTTTGAGCGTTTGAAGATATTTGAAATGAAATAGGCCTCTTTACAGGGTAGATGAAGTCATGAGAAGGCTTCAATGTGAAGCGCGCCAAATTGTTGATTCTACGAATGTGAACAATGTATGGGAGTTGAAGGTGGTGAGCCGGAAGTTCAAATTCATGCCCGAGCTGAAGGCCTTCTACATGCGTTTTGCAAGCCAAGAGAAATGTATGAAGATTTGTTATCTTCTTCTTTCCTAAAGAGTGAAGAAGCACTTGGCTGACGACGGAGCGCGTATCATAGGGCTGAGATAATTTAACACTTTGAACCCCTAAAGCTTTTATGATGAGCTTATATGTTGCCTGTGCAGAGATGACAAATAATTTCTTGTCTTTAGCTGTGTCGGACGAATCATCATCTGTGTTTGACTGATTTAATTTAATAATGAGCTTTGATTGATCGTTTGAAAAAGCTCTGAGATTATCCTCACTGACTTCCGAGCAGATGATTTTGATGATGTGTTTTTTTTTCCCTAAGTAAATCTCAGCTTCTTGAAAATTATCATGAGCAGAGCAGAGCTTGCCAGAGCATTCTAAGGGCTCTTGAAAATGATTTTGTATTGATTCAGAGGTCGATGAGGAGAAAGGTGTCGTTTGTGTAAGAGACAACATAGTCTATGATAGTCCTGAATATGAGAATGCTATTGAGTAATTACTGAGTACTGAAAAAGAAAATAGCATGTGTAGAGTCATCTTGCGTTTGTCTTTAGCCTTAAAGATTCATAAAACGAAGGGATCTTTACTTTATTTCTTCATTATTGATCGACATAAAGAGCAATTTATTACAGAGAAATAAATTACTCCGTTAAATAAATAGCGAAAAATACTAATGAATTAACGTGTTTATCGGTAGATCAAAATGTTTATATGAAGAAAGAGTAACTGTTGAATATCAATTGTATTCAACAGGTTACATGCTTAAGAGTGCTCCGAAATTAGACAATGGAAGCAGGATAGCAAGAAGAGTTGATCCAATAATAACTCCGAAGCCAATAAGGAGGAGGGGTTGAATGAGTGATGTAGCTCTGTCGAGAAGCCGAGAGGTTTCTTCTTCATAGACATCGGCAACTTGGGCAATTAAAGACTCAAGTTTTCCAGTCTCTTCTCCTAATGCTACCATTCTCTGGAATAGCTTTGGGAATATATCCCTTTGAAAGGCTCGAGAGAGAAGTTCGCCTTGTAGGAGCTTTTCAGTCGATCGATCGATTTCCTTAGCAATCACATGGTTTGAGACAACTGCCTTGGATTTCTCAAGCGCAATGTTAAGTGGGGCCCCTCCAGAAAGAAGTGTAGAGAGTGTTCTTGAAAAGCGCGCAATCGATGATTTGATGATGTAATTTCCAACAATTGGCCATGTAAGAGCTCTTTGACTTAAAGACCTTCGTACCATGGGCCTCCTCGCCTCTAGGATTGCTAGCAAGAGGACTACGCCAGACGCTACTATAAGGGCGTTACTATGCTCAGTAACGAATGTGCTGAGGCCGAAGATGATCTGAGTAAAGAGCGGGAGTTCTTTCCCCTCAAAGAGCCCCTGGATGGATGGTATCACAAATAAGAGCATGATGAGAAGGGCCAGAATCAGTAAGGCAGTAAGAAGGATAGGGTAGATAAGGGCAGAGATAAGACGGTTTTTCATCGCCTCATCCTTTTCTAAAAGTGTTGCAATCCTTCGCATAGCTTGGCTTAAATTGCCGACAGCCTCTCCAGATGATACTATGGCTACATAGGTAGATGAAAATGTTTCTGGATACTCATCGATAACTTTTGAGAATGATCCGCCCTTTTGGATCTTTTCTTTGATAGCGGAGATGAGCGGCTGCTGCTTTTCACCTTCAGTCTGATCCTCAAGAACTTCGAGGCTCTCAAAAAGGGGAATGTTGGCTTCAAGGAGCTGCGCTAGTTGAGAGGTAAATTGTGCAAGCTGAGCGCGACTCATCGACAGCTTTCCTCCTCGGGATCTAATCGCTTGAGCGGCGCTATCTACTTGAAGCACGATAAGCCCCATCGACCGAAGCTTAGCTTTTGCCTCAGACGGGGACATTGCCTCAAGAGCTCCTTTGACAGAGGATCCATCAGGTTTTAAAGCTTTATATCGATAGGTATGGCTCATATTCGAGCGTATTTCCTCTTTGTGAGAGCTTATTCTTCGTCTTCTGTGCCGCCTCTCGTCACGCGCCACACTTCTTCTTGCGTTGTGAGTCCTTGTTGAACTAACGAATTACCATGCTCGAGGAGTGTCATCATACCCTCTTTTCGAGCCATCTCTTTTATTTTTGTCGCCTCGGGCGAGACAAGAATCTGTCGCTTGAGTGTTGGGGTCAGAGGCATGAGCTCATAGATTGCAAGCCGCCCTGAGAACCCGGAGCCGAGGCAGAGCGGGCATGATGCTTTGACGCTTGAGTCTCCATGGCAGTAAGAACAAATTTTTCTGACGAGGCGTTGAGCGAGTGCTCCAATGCAGCACGATGAGATGAGGTATGGCTCCACACCCATATCGACAAGACGAGTTATGGCAGAAGGCGCGTCATTTGTGTGAAGTGTGCTGAGAACTAAGTGACCTGTGAGCGACGATTGGATGGCAATCTCAGCGGTCTCCTTATCACGAATCTCACCAATCATGATAATATCAGGGTCTTGACGAAGGATATGACGAAGGCCTGTCGCGAAAGTCAAGCCGATTTTAGGGTGTACGCCCATTTGAGCTATGCCTGGAAGGCGATATTCAACTGGATCTTCGATTGTCATAATGTTGACTTCATCGTTTTTGAGCTCGCTTAAAGCGCTGTAGAGGGTCGTTGTCTTTCCGCTTCCAGTAGGCCCTGTAACGAGTATCATTCCTTCAGAGCTCGATATCTCTTTACGAAACTCATGCAAAATAGATGTAGGCATTCCGATTTGGTCGAGACCTAGGACGATATTACCTTTATCCAAAATTCTCAATACAACCCTCTCGCCCGCTGAAACAGGAAGCGTACTAACCCTGAAATCAACGGATTTAGCGCCGAGTTTCATTTTAATTCGACCGTCTTGAGGAAGGCGCCTTTCTGCGATATCCATTCTTGACATCACCTTGAGTCTCGTAACCAGAGGTGACTGGAGCTCCTGCGGCGGGACCATTCTTGTCTGCAAGACACCATCTATTCGATATCGGACATGAAGGCCGGACTCTTCGGGATCAAAGTGGATATCTGATGCGTTATGCTTGATGGCTTCGGCAATGATAAAATTCAAAAGTCTGACAGCTGGAGCCACATCCTTACTGTCATCCATAAGATCGTAAGCCTCTGTATCCCCCTCTTCGAGTGATTGCTGGCCTCTTTTCGTTTGATCAGCAAGTGTTCCGCCTAAAAGTTCATGAGCGGCATCCATATCTTGCTGGTAGTTGCGATGGATAATAGAGAGTATCTCTTCAGAGGAGCCCCAAAAAGGTCTTATATTCTTTTGAAAGACAAATCGTAGTTCTTCAATCAAGTCGCTATCGAGCGGATTTGCCATCGCGACTGAGACATCTGATACGCTCTCTTCAAATGGAACCGCTAGTGTTCGTTTTACGTAGGAGTAAGTCAGTTTACGAACGAGTTCCTTGTCGATGGTGAGCTCTTCTGCATGAGGAACCCGGTCAAGCTTGAGCTTAGATAAGAGAGAGGGATCTAAAGTTGAGGATCCGCTACTTGATGCTGTTGTAGGAGCTAGTTGGAGTGTGCTCTCTGATTTGCCTGTGGCTCTATCCTCTAGGTGAGGAGAGCTTTGATCCGACTCAGGTTTTACTATGAGAGGGTTAATATGAGCTTTTCTTTTTTCATTCTCATTTTGAAGAGCATACGCAGAGCTTAGGAGGAACGAGCGAATGCCATGAAGAGAAGAATAGGGGGCAACAGTCTTCGCAGCCTTCTTTAAAGCTGCAATACAGTATGCGCGGAGTTTCTCTTGAATCGATTGCTGCTGTGTCTTCTGTCGCATCTTTAGCTCTTCTTTATAACACTGCTCTAGGGAAGTTCTACAGGTTTTCCCATTTCCATGAAGGAGAAGAGTTCTGTAATAAACTCTTCTCATTTTCACTAATCCGTTATTGGAACGACTCACTCTTTGCAAGTGGCGGACTTAAAATCAGCTGAAGGCTTCTTTCGAAGAGAGATCTCTTCTCATGCGTCTTTGCTTTTTCAATCTCCTCGAGGAACTCAGGAGTGTCTCCTGGTCTTCGTATCAACTCCTCATAACGGAGTTTCATGGCAGCTTCGCGATTGTCTGGTACAATCTTAGGCGTGATGAAGATAAACATCTCGGAGTTTGTATCTGAGAGGGCGGTTGTGCTAAACAACTTTCCAATACCAGGAAGCTCTCCTAAGAATGGAATAGCGTGTTGGCTTCCGCTTGAGTGTTTCTTTCTCAGGCCGCCCAGGATGACTGTCTCACCATCGCGTACGCGAACTTCGTTTTTAATATTCCTGCGAGTCACTTCAGGGCGATCATTTCTATCTGGTCGCGTAGTATCGAATAGTATTTCTGTTGCTAATGTGACATATTTAGCACTATCTGGGTCATCGATCTGATCAATTTTTGCGTGAACTGTAGGAGTGATTTGGATAGTGATACCATATTCAGCTCTTGAATAGGCTTCTTTAAAATGGTCTCTATCAAATTCAACGGCTCCTGTATTGATAGAGATCTGATCGACAACTGCGATTTTCGCTGGCGTTTGATTGACTGTGACGATAGATGGATTTGCGTTGATTTGAATGTCTTCTTGAGAGAGAAGAAATTGATATGCGAGCTCATATGGCGGTAAAGCTCCGCCTTTTCCTCTTGAGAGAGCGAATTGAAGAATACCACGAGTATCAGGAGATCCTGATGACTTTTTCTTTTTAGAGAGAAGTCCGTCATTCCATCCAATGCTTTGATTGTGCTTTCCAGAGGCGAGCGCGCCCGTTTTCAAGAGATTAAGTCCGAAAGAGCTCGAATCAGTGACACGCTTTTCAAACATCAGAACATCGATTTGGACCATTCTCTTTGGCACATCGAGCTTCTTGAGAAGGTCTTTCAGTTTTGGCAGGATGTAATTTTCGACCACCATAATGATCGAGTTTGTCTTGGGATCCACGATGAAGTTCTCATGGATCTGCCCTGATGATGAGCTCTTCGTGTCGCTAATACCCACCATTGAGGACTGGACGATCAAACTATCAGGCGGATTCACACTCTCATGTTTCTTAGGGGCTGGAGCCTCTAATCGTCCTTCTCGGAACGGCCTTGAAGAGCGCATTTTGTCAGCAGCGCCATTCTGCCCACGAGCTGAGATGAGCTTGGTGTAGACTTGGCTTAATACTTTCGCAAGCTCTTCAGATTCGGAGTGCTGGCAGGCATACCACCAGATAGTCTTATCTTGAACTTCCCCGATATTTGTCTCAATATCGCTAATAATTTGGCATGCTTTTTCAATTTGTTCTGCCTTTCCCATAAGAAACAGAGATGAAGATGGCTGTTTCATCGGGATGACGCGGAAGCCAAATGATGCGTCGCTTCCACTAGAGCCCATCTGAGGAATAAAATTCATGGGTCTGTCGGCGCTAAAGGAGCTTTCGCCTCCTCGATGGATGTCTCCTTCAAATATCGACATGAGAATTTTAGCGATTTCTTCGCTATCACCTTTCTCTAGTGAGACAAGTTTGTACTCTTGGGCTCTCTTAGGAGACGTTATAAAATCATAGACTTTGAGAATCTCATTGATCTCGCGGACGAGGCCAACGACTACTAATTGTCCGCCAATAACTTGAACTGCCATTTGCTCTTGTGGAGCAAATTTCTCAAGGAACTGGAAGACCCGACGAAGGTCTCCGGCAGGGGGAGCAAGAATAAAGGCTACCTTCGAGTTCTCAGAAAGACCTTGAAGGAGCATTCTGTCGTCGGTAATTGTTTGAAGGCCTGATTGGTTAATTCTTAAGAAGTAGAGCTGCTTCACAAATGGGATTGTCTGCTTTACACCTACACCCATCTGAGCCATGATCAGCTCAAGCATCTCGCTCCATGAGGATTTTGGAATTGCCATTTGAGAAGAAAGATGTACTTTCATGGCCGCGATTTCTGGAGGCATGATATAGACAACATCAGATACGTTATAATCGATGACGAGCTGTCCTAGCGTGGTGTCAGGCTGGTGCCAGATGCCATCGAAATCATCATCTGCTTCTTGGCCCTGCTTTATCGCTATAGACTTCCACTCCTCTTCAAGAGAGCGTATAGAATCTCGTATGGCCTTTATGGTCTCGATTTCTTTATGGGCTGATTGTTGGAGCTCTTTTTCTCGTTCAATCTTCATGTCAGAAGGGGAAAGCTTTTCTAAAGCTGATAGCTTACCAATCATCTCTTTCGAGAAGAGAGCCAAAGCGTCTTTGAGGCGTTGGCGCTCTTCGACAAGACGCAGTTGGATGTCTTGGAGGGCCGCATTTCCTCCAGATGATTCTTTCTCTTTACTCAGCTGGCGTAGCTTCTCGCTCAGTGTCATACCAGCTGAAGGGCTCTTTTTCTCAGCATCATTTTCGGCCGATTCTATGGGCGAGATGAAGCACGAGTAGGTAAAGGCAAGCCCTAAAAGAGAAAGGGGAAGGTAGGATACAGGGAGCGAAAAGAATTTCTTTCCTTTCTGCGAGAGAGACTGAGAAAAGGGACGGTTTATGAGTTTATTCATCGTCAAAATCATCCTGGAAAAGATCATCATCAGGTCCTGCATTCTTTGTATCGTCAAGATCGCTCTCATCATCTATGAAGAAATCGTCGTCTTCATCGTCATCTTCGTCTTTAGAAGAAGCTTTTTTCGAGGCTGGATTATTCTTTGGAGCGTTTGCTTTCTCCCATGATCTATAGAGGGAAACTTCTATTGATTGAGCCTGTGCTCGTGTTGGATCAAATAATGTTCCTAAAAGGAATTGATCGGTTCCTCGTTTTTCTACCTTTTGAAAGGCGAGTAAAGATCCACTCACTCTTCCTTCAAGATAATCGCTTAGGAGAGTAGGACTATCAATAATAATAGCCTTTTTCTCTCTTTCGTCTAGGATTAACCAATCATTTGGCTGGACGATGAGCCTCTGGCCATTGATTTCCATGATCCATCTCATCTTCGACTTAGCTCCGACAATTTTTATGTCTACAGCCTTCTTATCCTTTTCTTGGATAGCTCCTGGATCTTTGCGAAGCGTTTGGAGAGGAAAGTGTATTGTTCCATCTTCATTCCATAAAGTCCAGATGATAGCCTTATCTTGAACGCTTGTTACCACCAAAAGGGCTTTGCCTACGGTAGCAGGGCCTGGTGTTTGTGGAATCCACATATCTTCGTCAAAGATAAAGCAGTCGCCTTCTTCCGCCCAGATAACGTAGGCATCTTCGTCGCTGCCAAATTGTACTCTTTGTCGAGACTTTTGATAATCCCATTCGTCATCGCCAAGCGTATTGATGACATTGTCTTGGCCATACCAGACAATTTTTTGGCGCTCAAGGAGAGTAGGATCAACCGTGTATTCTCCTAACTTCCACTTTTGAATTTCCGCTTGAGCCATAGGCAGTGGGGAAAGGGGAACCGTAAAGAATGTTGCTTCATATGTAGACTCTACGACAGCTTGCTGCCCTTGTGGTGGGGTAAAATCAACCTTGATTGTAGCTGAATTATCGCCTGGTGTTATGGTTAGAGTAAGGGGAGTTGTAGTTGGAGATAAGTCTTTGTTGGAATTCGGCTGGAATGATGAGGGAACAACCCATTTTCCTGAACCTTGTCGGATTTCGAACGAGAGGGGAATCTTAACACCGCTTCCAACAGAAATAACTCGTGAGGGATCTGTCCGTAAGGAGAAGGTGACAAGCGCAGTAGAAGATGGTGCGTCAGGACGTCGATTAGTCCCATGATAGAGGACAAGAGCTCGTAGATCTGGAATTCTATAGGTAACTGGGAGGGCGGCTAAGTTCATGAGCGAAGGTTTGTCGCTTAGTGACGCAATCGATTCATTTGTCGGTTTCGTATCGCTTGTAAGTAGTGAAGTGGCACCTAGAGCACTCGTCTGATGATCTTCAACTGAGGAAGAGAAATTATCTTGGATCTCAAAGAAAGAAATATTCACGAGCATGAAGGCTAAGCCTAAAATGGTGCCAGCTAGGATAACTTTTGAGAACTGAAAGAAGGTCTTTGGTGTTAGATCAAATGCCATCTCTTTTTCTAAGCCAACTCTCGTGGGTTCATCTATATTATTTTCTTGACCTTTTGAACCCTCAAGTCTATGAACGGGCTTTTAAGGTCCATTAAGAAAAAGAGGGTACACTCTTTTCTTTTTCCTGCAATGAAGATTGTGAATGAATTTTTACTATTTAACTTTAGCTTATTTAAGAAAAAGAGAGGAGCCTTAAAAGTAAAGAGCTACCAAGAAGTGGAGAATTTTTTCTGAAACAATAGACTTTCCTCCCTCTTGGGTTTTATTCTCTTTTTACAAAGTTACTTACAAGAACGAGGAGATTGATATGGCACAAGATGAGAATGAAGAGGAGTTAAAAAAGACCGAAGATCAAGAAATTAAGCCTACTGTTTTGGGCGGTATGATTGATGTCTTTCGCGCAAACATTGGTGATACGATCGCATATGTTATTATAACATTAGGACTTATTACTTCTTTCTTCGAGCCTTTTATTGGAGGAATTCCTGTAGGCTCTGTCATGGGGCTTTACTTCTCTAAGAAAGCATTTCAATATGCGGCCGAATTCAAGGAATTCTTAGTTCAAGAAGGTATTTTCAGGGGCTTCATCATCATTGCATCAGTTGCGGCTTTAGTGATCTCAGCGCCGGGGCTTTGTTTAGGAATTCTTATTGGTTCATTTGCACGCCCACTGGTTGGGAATTCCATCTCTTCACATGATTCGTCCTCTGAATCAAAAGAGTGATCATCAGTGAATGCTTGATCCTAAGCCTCACTTTTCACTTGATAATGAGTGGAAGGTTGAGGCTTTTCTTTAGCCAGGATATTTTCTTTTCTTCACTAATAAGGCCAGATGATACAGTTATTTATGCTCTATAACCTCTAGCCGAACTGTGACAAGTAATGAGAAAAGAAGAATTGATTGCTCTTGAGCTTCTGGAATGGTTCCAGGAAAACAGCCGTTCATTTCCTTGGAGAGAGGAGAAATCTCCCTATCGCGTATTGGTCTCAGAAATAATGCTTCAGCAGACGCAAGCTCGCCGAGTGATTCCTTATTTCACTCGTTGGATGGAGAGATATCCCACTATTCAGCATCTTGCTGATGCCTCTGAAGAAGAAGTTATCCACCTGTGGGAAGGTCTTGGATATTACTCAAGAGCAAGATCTCTTCATAAAGCTGCTCGTTATATTGTTGAGCGCATGAATGGGATTATTCCATCTACAAAAGAAGAGCTTCTTCAAATACCAGGCATTGGTCCTTATACTGTAGGCGCAATACTCTCTTTTGGGTTTTCAAAGCCAACGCCTGCTATTGATGCTAATGTTCTCAGGGTGATAGCACGTCTTTATAATATAGAAGGTGTTGTGACAAAACAGAGTGTGAAGAAAGAGATTGAGCAGATTGTCGCTTCTCTTCTCAAGTATGGACCTTCAGATGGCGGCTCACTCATGGAGAGCTTGATTGAATTTGGAGCGCTCATTTGTGCGTCAGGAGCCTCTTCTCCTTCGTGTAGCGCATGTCCCTTAAAAGAAGTATGCGTAAGTTGCCAACAGGGAATTCAACAAAAAAGACCCGTTATTGCTGCTAAAAAGGAGAGGATAGAGCTTCATAGACTCGTTTTTGTATTTTATGTCCGTAAGAGTCGTGAGCTTTTGGTTGTGAAGCGATCTGGCAAAAAAATTATGTCAGGCTTATGCGAGTTTCCATTTATCGAGATGAGCGCTGAAGAGGCATCTCGTCTTCTTGGAGATGAATACGAGGATCATGTCGCTCAATATATCAATAAGCATTACGATATGGCGTGGAGTCGGATTGAGAAATTGCCTATAGCGTCTCATGGTTTTACACGCTTTCGAGCGAAACTATATCCATTCCAAGTTGAGATAGAAGCTCCCTTCTCCCTCAAAATGGAAGGGGAAGACACTCCTCTTTGGATCTCCTCACATCAGATAGATAGTCTTCCATTTTCTTCTGGGCATAAGAGGGTCTCCCAAGCATTGGAGAGACGAGACTCTTTATTTGTGAGATCTCGATAGCTCTTCGTTCTTCTCGATAAGCTTGAGATATTTATAGAATGCCGCATTTGCATTGTAGATTGATATCTCAAGGCCTTCTCTTCCTAATAGCCACCCGTTTTTTAGGATATAGCTTCTTAAAAATGCCCAGATTGTATGAGAGAGAGCTGAAATAAAGCTAATGCTCTTCTTTCCTGCATATTGCTCTGCATACAATGTAGAGTATGAGTCGAGCTTCTTTAGAAAGGATTGAATGCTGTCGTAAGGAAAATGAATAAGAGGATGTTTTAAATCAATTACTCTCATGCCTTCGGTTAGGACTGACTCGTGAACTAAAGCGTCGCTAAACTTTGTCTTTGTTCTATTATAAAGCCTTTTTACTCGATCAGGATGCCAGCCACATCCTTTTATATGCTTTCCTCGATATATGTTTTTCCGAGGGATAGTGTAGACTGCTGTTTCATCGAGTGCGAGCGCCTCAATCTCTTTTTTTAGTTCTTCTGACATAATCTCATCACTATCCATAGAGAGGATCCAGTCATAGGTTGCCAGAGATGAAGCAATATTGTGTGTAGGCCCAAATCCAGTAAAAGGGCTTGTGTGGAGACGTACATTTTTGTATGAGAGAGCAATATCTTTTGTCGAATCAGAAGATCCTGTGTCAAGAATGACAACCTCTGGAAAACTCTCTAAAGAGTCGAGCACTTGACGAAGATATTTTTCGCTGTTCTTGGTAAGAATTGTAATACTTATCATACAAATAAAGTGGTTTGTTTCAATAAGGAGAGAAAGATAGCCTCTTGCTTGAGTAAAAGAAAGCTCTTTCCCTCTTTCGATGTTTTGATATGCCTTTAAATGGAATCAACCGCTTGAAGAACTCTTTGAGTGTGGCCATCTACTTTAACAGGTTTTTCCATCCAGCGGATGACGCCTGCTTCATCAATGATATAGGTCGATCTTTCAATTGAATAAGAGCCATCTTCCTTGGGTTTTACTGCGCCGAATTTTTTTGCGATGCTGAGCTGCGGGTCTGACAGTAAGCAAAAATTCAGCTCATACTTTTCAATAAATTTTCTGTGTGAGGCGCTGCTATCAGGTGAGATGCCAATAACGATAAATTCTTTCGAATCGAGCTCATCCATTGAGTCTCTAAATCCACAGGCTTCTTTTGTGCATCCTGGAGTATCATCTTTTGGGTAGAAATAAAGAACGGCTTTTATTCCATGTAAATCTTTAGAAGAGACATGGTTTCCTTCTTCATCGACTCCTTCAAAGTGGGGTATGGTATTACCTACTTTCAGCTCAGTCATATGATCGTCTGCCATAGTTGAAAAAGCTCCTTTATTTTTTAGTCTCTTTCATCAATCTACTCAAAATCGAAATATGAAGTGTGTAGATGATTTCATACAATAGGAGATTCTATTTCTCTTTGAAGGCCCGCCAGTTTATCAGAAAGGTTGTATGGAAGTCTTACAGTGAATGTCGTACCTTCTCCTAATTTTGAATCAACTGAGATTGTTCCAAAGTGCTTTTGTATGATTGTCTCCACGATAGAGAGCCCAAGTCCTGATCCCCCCAATTTCTTTGAGTGCTCTTTATTCACTCTGTAAAACCTTTGGAAGATATTTTTTAGATCAGCCTCTGGTATTCCAATACCTTTATCTTGAAAGATAATTTCCATCTCTCTCTCATGAGGGATAATTTTTACCGTAATATGAGCAGAGCCATTTGAGTATTTTGAGCCATTGTCAAGTAAATTTGAGAAAGCGACCTCAATAAGCTCAGGATCAATATCTATCTCTAAAGCATCTTCTTGAGAGGAATCTACAGCTGCCTCAATATTGATTGTCGCGTCTTGATATACTGAGAGGGTTGTTTCTCGAATGCGTTCGAGTAGATGTTTTACGTTTGTAGGAACAACTCGAAATGATGGGAGATTCTCAATATCTGCTAAAGTGAGAAGATTGCGAATAATTTTGGTCATTCTCGTGCAGCTGTTGACAATCTTTTGCATGATAACTGAGACTGTCTCTTGGGGAAGATCAGGATTATCTTGAAGGGTTTCAGCAAAGCCTCGGATGATTGTAATAGGCGTTTTCAACTCATGAGATGCGTTAGCAATAAATGCTTTTCTCATCTCAATAATCTTATGTTGTATTGATATATCTTGGATAACTAAGAGCGTTCCGCCTTCATTAACTCGTGGGAGGGCAATGAGGTGGAGAAATTGCTTTTGTGTCCCATATCCAACTTCTAAAGGACAGCTGATGACTCTGGCTTCTCGGCACGAAGAGGCTAATATCTCATGATATTTTGGATGCAATGAGTCAGGGAAAGGTTGATGGATTGCTTCAGATCTTAAGCCCAAGAATGAGAGAGCGTTTTTATTGGCATAGGAGATGACATATGAGGAATCAACTGCCATAACACCATCTGAAAGTGTATCTAAGATGGCGTTTCTCTCGTTTCTCTCTTTTGTAATCGTCTCGATTTCCAAGCGAAGCCGCTGGGACAGGGTGTTAATCGTATTTGCAAGATGAGTAAAGTCGTCTTGAGGAGGCGTCTTTAGCTGTATGTTTGGCAGTGTTTCAAGTTGGCCCTCTTTAAAGCTCCGTATGGAGCTGATAATCTCTCTAATAGGACTGGAAAGGTGGTTTAGGACGAGCGCTGTCATCGCTGAGAACAAAATGAGGATGAGAGAGCTGAAAAACAAAAAACCGATGGTAAAGTCTTTTCGAAGATCCTGAATGTATTGGAATGGAAAAGCCAGACGCAAGACATAGGGCTTTCCCTGAAAATCAAATCTTTTTGCCACATAGATTAACTTTTGACCTAAGAGATGAGAATATTCCTCAGAGTAACCTACTCCCCATTCGAGCGCTTCTTCGATTTCAGAGTGAGTTATAAACTGCAGAGGAAAGTATGATGGCCCTAGCAATCGTTTTGTGTGAGAGTCATACAAAAGTCGTCTTTCGTTATCCAAAATGCCTATTCGATAAAAGAAGAGGTGTTTTTGATCTTTGAGGATAGAGACGAGCTCCTCGTCATTATGCGCGACCTCGAGCTTTTTGATGAGATCATCAGCTCTGTCGCTCATGGAGCGGAAAACGATCTGCTGCACAGAATTGGTAACAAATGGAAAGAGAAGACTTAAGAAGATGAGGAGAAGAACAAGATAGCTGGTAAAGACTTTTTGCCGGAATGTTCTCATGATTTCTCCAAAGGACTAAATGTTTCGTCTTCTTTATCTGGTTTTATTTCTTAATTATAAAAATTAAATTAGATCAAGTTTATATATAAAATAATTTATTAAAAAGAGTTTCTATGGTTTTTTATTGATGGTGGTTCATCTTTCTTACTTAGATTTTTTGTCTGCGGCTGAAAAAATTCAATGAAAGGATGCAACTAGTTAGCGTAAGCGTACATAAAAAATCAAAGAAGAAAACACATTGAAGTAAGAAGGAAAAAAGAGCTGACTTTTTACTCTTTAACGCAGTCCTTCGACTTTTGTTCATAGATTCATCTCTAATGATTTATAGAGTCTAACCTGAGGCGCCTCTTCGTTATGAGGTATACGAGTATCTTTGCAATCTTCTAGTGAGGTTTGAGCATCAATAGGAGAAGCTCTTGAGAGTGTTGCTGGCGGCGAGTAAATTATTAAAATTATTTATTATAAGGTAATTTTCATGAAGCTATGAAATAGAATTAAAATTTTATTGCATTCTCATCAATTTTACGATTAATAAGGAGCGAAAAGAAAATATTTATTGAGGATTGAATCCATGGCAGCAATATCGCTTACTCCTACGCAGCTCTTTAAAGAGATTAAGGAATGGGAACAGATCTCTTGCGAGCGTGAGGGAAAAAAGTGGGTAGTGAATGAAGAAGGGGCTGTGTCGCTTCTTTCCAAAGAAAACTCTCTTTTCTCCAAGATTTCATCGACCTGGTATGGGAAGAATGATTTAGGAGTAGTTTATGAGGCGATGGCGAAAAGATTCGAGCTTCTCTCAGAAAAGCGATTCTCTAAGATTGTACAAACCCCAAATAGCTCTAAAAAATGGAGTGAGTATCTTTCCCGCCTTAAAGAGTCAATTAATCAGAAAACCAAGCGCTACAATGAGAAAAGAGGGATTATTCATTCAATATATAGAGGAGTAGTTCTTCCTCTGAGTGATAGAGGAAAAGTTAATGAGAGATCCCAGTCGCTTCTACAGCGAATTGATTCGTTGTTAGAGAAATGTAATCTGGGGAAAAAGCCTACTACTGAATTACTTCCTCAAGGAAAATACCTCGAAGTTCATGCTAATCCACTTCTAGCTAATTTAAGGCCCATTGTTATCGACAAGATTGAGCAGGCAAAAAAGCGTATTACCGTCTTCATGTACTCTATCAATGATCCTAAAGTTATTGAGGCTTTAGAAGAAAAAGCTAAAGAAGGTGTTAAAGTTCAGATAATTGGTCAGAGTGATACTTTTCAATATGCTGAAAAAGAGATAGATCCTTCTATTCAGGTAACGGAGGTCAAAGATTGCAAGGGGCTCATGCATCACAAAATCGCGGTCATCGATGATACTGAGGTTTTGTATGGATCAGCCAACTGGACGAAAGGTGGATTGAAAAATGATCGAAATATCCTTACCGCTATCAAATCGAATAAGTTGGCACAAGGTATTCTTTCTAAAGCAGACAGCATTATCAATACAAAAGACACTTCCTCAACGTCTTCTCAAACAGATATAAAATCACTCTCAATCACACTTCCGACAAAGCAAAAGATTGAACTCTCATTTCTCCCAGATGACACCGAGGCTCTTTCGAAAATAACTAAGCTTATTGATGGAGCAAAGAAGACTATAGATGTTGCGATGTATACCTGGACTCATGAGGGTTTAGCTGACAAGATCATTGAGAAGCATAAGCAGGGTGTTGAAGTCACTGCAATTATTGATGGCGGCCAAGGCGGAAAGACAGGGACTGGCAACAAAATTACTCAGAAACTTCTTGATGCGCAGATTCCAGTTATTCTCGCCCCTGCTAACAAATTCAAGCTCATGCACCATAAGTTTCTTCGAATCGATAAAGAAACAGTAGTTCATGGTTCAGCCAATTGGACTCAGGCTGTATTCGGAGAGAAGAATATGGACTCTTTTGCCATCTTCACGAAGCTTGATAAAGATGATATTTCTCGTTTCGATGCTGTTTGGGAGAATCTAAAAGAAGTCTCGAGTAAGCAAAAGGCCGAGAAAAAATAAGGGGCCTTCTCTAGAAGCCATGAGGTGTAAAGTGCTGTATCATCTTATGGCTTTGTAAGGCTTAGTCTAAGATACAATGATAAGAAACTGAATTTGGATAATTGATGTGGTCGGAAGGAAAATTGTGAGTCTTGATGGATTTGAACCATCGACCCCCTCATTAAAAGTGAGGTGCTCTAACCGCTGAGCTAAAGACTCATGAATGACCCCAGGGGGATTCGAACCCCCGTTATCGGAATGAAAATCCGGTGTCCTAGACCTGGCTAGACGATGGGGCCTTTTTTTTAAGGCGTACTGCGTAGCGCAGTGGAAAAGTGGCTCTAATATAATAGGCGCTACGCATTTTTGGCAAGACGTTAGATTGTCATTATCTCTTTTTCTTTTGCAAGTGTCACATCATCAGCTTCTTTGCAATATTTATCTGTGAGTTCTTGTATCTGTTTTTCGAGTTTTTTTACGTCATCTTCTGTGATTTCGCTGGCAGCTTTTAGCTTTTTTACCAACTCGTTACCATCACGTCGTACGTTTCGCACGTGAACTTTACTTTCTTCTCTTTTCTTGTGCGTTTGGTTTACCAACTCTTTTCTTCTGTTTTGATCAAGCTCTGGAAAGAGAACTCTAATTGTTTTCCCTTCCAATACTGCTCGGACACCTAAATTGGCTTTATCGATTGCTCGAGCAATATGCCCTGCGTTGGTGATATCAAAAGGCATGACAACGAGCTGACGGGACTCAGGTTGTGTAATAGTTGCAAGCTCTTTTATTTTCATTTGTGAGCCATATACCTCAACGTGGACTGATTCGATGAGGGCTGGGCTTGCTCTACCGGCTCTAATTGCTCGTAACTCGTTCTTAAGGTGGTCTATTGCCGCTGTCATGCCAGCTTTAACATGTTGAATGACTTGATGATCTTGTGCCATGATTTCAATCCTTCATGTTCGATGTTTTCTTATAGAAAAATTCATTTATCCTATTCCTTTGTTGAGAAAGTGTAAGGAAATAGCTGTAAAAGGAGTATGTTTTCTTTCCTTCTATCACTTTCTTAAGGGAAGAGGAGCTTCCTTATCATCTTTTGGAAGAATAAAAGAACCTATTGTCTCATCCTCCAGCGCAGCTTTCAAGGATGAAGGGGTATTGTGCTTGTAGATAAAGATCGGTAAGCGATGCTCTTTTGCTAAGAGAAACGCAGTCTGATCCATAATGGAGAGGTTTTGGTGTATTGCTTCTTCAAAAGTTAAGGCTGGATATCGTGTTGCGTCAGGAAAAGCAAGAGGATCTTTTGAATAGACTCCATTTACTTTTGTTGATTTGACAACGAGGTCAACCTCTAATTCTATTCCTCGAAGGACTGCCGCAGAGTCTGTGGTAAAGAAAGGATTCCCAGTTCCTCCTGCACAGATAATGACGCGTTTTTTCTGAAGGAGGGATCGAGCAAGCCGCATATCATAAGAAAGAATTGCGCTCTCTTCGCTTCCGCCTCTCAGTCCTATGAGTTGCGGAGGCGCCATGATGGATGCTTGGATTTCGCCGAATTGTTCAAGCGCTTCCTTAAGGGCTATAGCATTGATAATTGTAGCATACATCCCAATGAGATCGGATGCAGCCCTGTCTATATGGAGTTTTTTATGGAGTTCTTTTCCGCGGATGATATTTCCTGCTCCTACAACAAGAGCAACCCCAGCGCCCTGGTCGACGAGTTCTTTGATGAGATTTACGACACTCTTGAGTCCTTCTTCTGTGAATGTCTCTTCTTTTGTTCGGGACAGAAGTTCTCCAGAGAGTTTTAGAAGAATTCGCGATTCGGAAAGTTGAACCTTAGGGCGTTTCTTAAAAGAGCTGTCGATCTCTTCGGTATGAGATCTTGCTTTTTCCATATAGTCGCTACTGCTGCTACTGCCGCTATCATTCATAGGGATAAACTACGGTATTTAAAGTAAATCAATTGATTGAACTTCTTGAAAGTAAGTTCCCTTCTACCCTGGGTTGCATATTTTATCAAAGAAGAAGAATTTAGCTGGATGAGAGTTTACCGAGAGTGAACAAGAGGAATAGAGGCTGCTATGAGGTAAAGAAAAATAGCTGGCTCTTCCTCTGTTGAAGAAAAGCCAGCCATTTTGAGAAGACGATCTTTTCACTTCCTCTTTTTCAAGGGGAAGTGAAGAGTCTTATTGTCCTACCATCCAACGGAGGAAGTAAGTAACTTGAAGATCAGCTTTGCCGCGAGTTTGTCCCTGCTTTTTGACAAATTCAGCAACGGATAATGAGTCATCGCGGATATACTTTTGACGTGTCAAACATGTCATGTCATAGTATGCCGAGACTTTTCCGTCGAGGATCTTGTCCATGATATGAGCAGGTTTTCCTTTGAGCTGCTCTTGAGCAATCTCACGCTCTTTTTGAACGATATCTTGAGGCACATTCTCTGGATTCAAATATTCTGGTGATGCTGCTGCAACGTGCATTGCGATATCGCGTGCAAGCGCTTCTTCGCCAGCTGCGTTGATTGCAGTAACTGTCAAAATTTTACCATTCATGTGGGAGTAGATACCAAATGATGTAGAAGGCTCTTTCTTGAGGAGAGTGAGTCTTCTGATTTGGATATTTTCTCCAATCGTTTGGATGATGAGCGATCGGTACTGGTCGATAGTAATCGATTTATCGCCAGAGTAGCTCTGCTTCATGAAGGCGTCGAGTGACTGAGGCTTTGTCTGAGCGACTTCGCGGGAGATATTCTTTGCGAATTCGACGAATTTCTCGTTTTTCGCAACGAAATCTGTTTCCGCGTTGACTTCAACAATAGCAACAACATCATCTGTCTCGTGGACGATGATTGTTCCTTCTTTTGTTTCTCGACCTTCTTTTTTCACGGCTGATGCCATCCCTTGCTTGCGCAAAAGATCGATCGCATCTTCCATGTTGCCTTTTGCTTGTTCGAGAGCTTCTTTACACTTCGCCATTCCGACGCCTGTACGCTCTCGAAGTTCTTTTACTAATGCTGGGCTGATTGTGACGCCTTCTGTCATGAGCTTACTCCTTCTCTTCGATCAACTGCATAGCTTCAATGAGAGCTTCAGACGAGGATTCATCTTCGCTGCTGTCTTCTTCATCGCTCTCTTCGCCCTTGTCGCTCGAAAGCTTCATCTCGTTTTTCTTCTCGATGATGGTATTGACAAGTGTCTCGAGGATGAGCTTAACGCTTCTTTGAGCGTCATCGTTACATGGGATTACATGATCGATTGGCTCTGGATCGCAGTTGGTGTCGACGAGCGCCATTACTGGAATACCAAGTTTCTTGGCTTCTTTTACAGCGATCTCTTCTTGCATTGGATCTACGACAACAATTAATCCTGGAATCTTTCTCATTCCACGAACACCTGAGAGGTTCTTCTCAAGCTTCTCTTGGAGTTTGCCCATAAGAGAAAGTTCTTTCTTTGTGAGGCCATCTCCGCCTGCTGCGATTCTCTTTTCGATTCGATCCAATTTCTTTACGGATTGGCGAATTGTTGAGAGGTTCGTGAGCATACCACCGAGCCAGCGCTCAGCGACGTAAAACTCACCTGCTCGCTCTGCCTCTTCACGAACAACAGCTTTAGCAGCCTTTTTCGTTCCTACAAAGAGGATAGACTTATGACGTTGTACGACATCGCGTACGATATCACAAGCTGAGCGGAGCTGTTGAAGTGTTTTTGCAAGGTCGATGATGTGGATTTTATTTCTCTCGCCGAAGATGTAGATCTTCATCTTTGGATTCCAGCGGCGAGTTTGGTGTCCGAAATGTGCACCTGCCTCAATGAGGTCTTTAATAGCTACTTGTGGAGCCAAGCCTTGTCCCTTTCTGTTGACGACGGCATCTTCCCTTTAGTGAGAAGATTTCGGTCTTGGTGTTTTTTAATTTCAAAATGTAAATAACTTTGTTCTCTTGGAGAAATTCCTGAGAAAAAGCAGTTTAAGTATATGAACCTGGAGGGATTAACGCAAGAATGATAAGTTATAGCTCTCTACGTTGATGGATTTGATCTTGAAAGAGAGAGTCTCGAGATATGAGGAAAGTATAAGTGGATAGAAGAGTGGATCCTCAATTCCGTTTATTTAATAAATACTCATATTTCTTTGGTAATATTAGATTGGGCATAGTTAGTTAATTTTAATATTTAAATTTCTTCAGTTTGGTTAAGATTCTTGCTTTACGAGATAATTATGAAAATATGAGCAATAAAATTGTTAACTTTTGGGGTAATGGCATGAGACACTTTGGGACGCTCATTATGACATTTTTTTCGCTCATGTTCTACACCTTGCCTCTTCATTGTGCTCTTTCTCATGACGCAGAGATATATATTAACGAAGCGCTTGCGATCATGGAAAATCATTCGATTAATAAAGACTCTATTGATTGGGATGAGCTTCGTGATCAGGTAATGGTACATGCAGCTAATGCTCAGACATTCAGTGAGACATATGATAGCATACGGTTTGCACTCCATCTTCTTGGCGACTCGCACAGTTTTTTTCTAGACCCAAAAGCTGCATCGCAGGTAGAGGAAGGATCGTTTGGTGAGGATATTAAGCCTCAAGTAAAAGTACTCTACGGTTGCATCGGATACGTTCTTCTTCCTGGCAATATGAAGTTTAATGAAGCTGCTAATGAGTATGCTACTTTTTTACAGTCGCTTATACGATCTGTAGATAGCCGAGATATTATTGGATGGGTCATTGACTTACGTGAAAATCTAGGCGGTCATATGTGGCCTATGATTGCAGGGCTTGGACCATTCTTTTCTCAAGAGGGGACCCAGTTAGGATCATTCTCTGATAAATCAGGAAAAAATCAAGAGAAGTGGTTTTACTGTAATGGAAAAGCGTTCTGTGATGAGACAGAGATATGCCACGTTAATAAAGAGCCTTATCGCCTTTTAAATCCCAATGTAAAAAAAGCCGTCTTAATAGGCTCTCAAACAATGAGTTCTGGGGAGGCAGTCGCAATTGCTCTTAAAGATCTGAATACGAAAACTTTTGGCCAAAACAGTCGTGGGCTTACAACGTGTAACTGCTCCCATGAGCTCTGTGATGGAGCGGTTCTTTGGCTGACACAATCATATTTTGCTGATAGGGAAAATAACCTATATGGCGGTAAAATCCAGCCTGATTTCTCTGTAAAAACTGACACTGACTGCGTTGATGTGACACTTCACACCGCAATAGATTGGATTTTTAGTAGTGACTCTAAGACGCTCTAGCTTGGGATCTGTAAAGGTAAAATGAGTATGAGTAGTGGCTGATGACGACGAATGCCGATAATTCAGCATGAGAGCGTTTTGAGCCCTAGTTGTTATCCGGGTCTTTTATCTTCTCGATCCATTGCCACTTCTTGAAAAAAGATTACATAGATCTCAAATCAGGGCAGATAAGACAAAGCAATCATGTTGGTGTAGTGCTCTGATTGATCTTTGAATGATTGTTTTTGGTAGATAAGTGATGGGATAAGAAGTGTAGCGCCTGATCAGAATCGAACTGACACTCGTAGCTTGGAAGGCTACTGTTCTACCATTGAACTACAGGCGCACTATGAAAAGTAATGCTTTATTGCTTTGAGATGCCTCAACAGCAAAAGGTGATAGAAGACTAAGACAAATCCCTATTATTTTCAATACCTAATATGTTAAGTAGCAGCTGATCTACCTTTTACCCATTGATAGAGAATATATTTGAGCATCATTTTAGGTCATGAATGAAAAACTGTTGCAAGAACAAGCATTCTTTTCTTCAACAGCAATGAGTAAATCTTATAAAGTAAAAAAGATGATATTTCTCTCCTCAATCAGTTTCCAAGGGTGCCATGGATAGAAAAAGAATAGAGGCGTTTCAAAGAGTGGCTCAAAAGTCACATCGTGTGTTGACGCTCGTTCTTGCTTTTATCTGTATTTTGGCTCTCAGAATTGCCTATCTTTCTCTGTATGAAAGAGATGCTAAAGCCCAAGAGGCTAAAAAAGGAAGGCAGCGAGTTGAAATTATTTCTGCTCCTCGTGGAACAATTCGAGATCGATTCCAAGTTACTCTTGCTGCGAATCAAATTGATTACCGAGTTTCAATTGTCTGGTCTGAGATCAGTGAAATTCCTCGGCGAATTCCTCTTTCTTTGCCTTCTCCTTCTCATGCGAACGCTTCAGGAAAATGGAGATATCTGAGAAGAGAATATGTAAAAGCCTTGGCAAAGATGTTAGAGAAGTCCTTGTCAGGCCTTTCCGCGCAACGGATTGAGGATGTGATCTACTCTTATGCGGTCTACTCTCATAGTGCTCCAGTTGTTATTGCGTCAGGTCTCTCGGAAAAGCAGTTTTATGAATTGGGACTAAAAGCAAAAGACTGGCCAGGCCTTCGTGTTGAGATGGGATCTAAGAGAGTATATCCTCGAGGCAGATCTTTGTGTCATATCGTTGGTTATACCGCTCCTATTCAAAGAGAGGAATATGAAGCTGTCCTTCAAGAGAGGAGAAGATTGATTCAAGCTATCCAACGAAGGGAAAATGGTATTGATGATGTCTATAGTGAAGAGCCTGATCCTCTAGATTCAGAAGACTATATTGTCTTGAAACATCGCTTAAGCGTCGTTGAAAGAAAATTATATGCCATGAATGACTCGGTGGGAAGATCTGGCATTGAAGCGACCTATGAGCATGCTCTCAGAGGGCTCCATGGAAAGCGCATGTATGAGACTAATGCTCGAGGCGATATTCTAAAAGAATCTTCAGGATCTAAGGACGCTATCCCAGGAAAGCGTGTTGTTTTGACAATATCCGCTGATCTTCAAAAGAAGTGCGAAGAGCTTTTAGCACAGAGCGAATTGGATAGAAGAAAGTGGCTCTTAAGTGAGACAGAGAGAGTAAAACACGGGGCTATGGATCCTTTTGTAAGGGGAGGGGCAATAGTCGCTCTGGATGCGAAAAGTGGCGATGTGTTGGCATTGGCAAGTTTTCCTCGTTTTGATCCAAATGATTTTGTTGTTGATACTACTTCTTCATTGACCAAGTCTCCGATTCAGAAGCTTTCTTTCGTAAATAATAGAGTAAGAAGAAAACATTGGCTTCAGACAGAAGATTGGCTCTCGGCTGTATGGGAGGGACAAACTCCACTCATTCGAGAGACCTGGGATGAGACTTTGCAAACAATGAAGGAAGAGGCGACTCCTTTATCATGGCGTCAGTTTCTCTCTCTCGTGATACCAGCAGGATCATCGCTTCATGAGCTCTTACATCCGAAAACACTTGCGTGTGAGCATTATGAGCGGCAAAAAACATTTCTCACGCTTCTCAAGCATACACATCTTACACCGCAGGAGTTAGGTACAAAATTAAAAGATAGAGACTACGTATCGCTTGTTCAGTGGAGCGCCATTCCTGAGAGAACTCAGAAAGAATTTCTCGGTCGCTGCGAGAAGCTTTCGGCATATTTTCGCTCTACAGCGACGATCAATGAGGCGTTAGTTGGACTTGATATGAGCCGACTTATCTTGAGACATGAGGATTGTCCAAAGACGCTTGTCCCTCTTTTACGACAATGGTCCATCTCTGAATTAAGAGAGTGTACACAAGGTATTTTAGTCGCATCACAGCTTTTGAAGGAGATTCTCTTTGTCGCATTTGAGGAAGGACCATTTAAGGAATGGAGAAAAGAGAAAGAGACCTCTTTCTTAAAGGAGTGTAGAGAGAAAGAAGCGTTAGAGAAAAAGGTGAATAAGCCATTTGTTATCTATATCGATAGAGAATGCGCAAGGCAATTTGACGAGTGGTGGAAAGAACATCATAGTGACGCTCTCTTATTCTTTTATCAGAAAGAGCTTAAGTCCCAAGAGAATGCGGATGATTTCTCAAAAGACATGCTTTCTAATAGCCAATGGGCAAAAGATGCTATTACACAGCTGAAGAAAGTCGTGACGAAGAATAATTCCTCACAAGAGATGACTAAGATTGAGGATAGCTTATTTTCTTATACAAGAGCTGTTTTATCTCGCTGCGAGAAAATGTTCTCTCCTCTGCCATATGATCTCAAAAGAGATCTTGTTTCAATTGCAAAGCCTCTTCATTCATTGAATGAGATCTCATTACTTGCAAAATACAACTCAATACGTCGTTTTGGCCGTCCAAAGGCAATTTCCCATCTTGTTGCAGCTCTTTATTCAACGACTTCTCCTCCTGTACAATCACTTGCATACATGTTAAGTAGCCCGCCAGGATCGATATTCAAACTTGTCACCTCATACTCGCTTCTCAAAGAGCAGGAGAGGCGGTTAGAGAAAAATGGCCTTTCAACAAAGCATCTTTCTCCTGGCTTTTATACTTTGAAGGATCAAGTTTTCAAAGTGGGGAATAAAACGTACGTTGGTATTTTCCCGACAGGAGAAGCTATTCCTCAGATCTATAAAGGGGGAAGAATTCCTAAGAGTCTGAGTTCCTCGATTGGAGATGTCGATCTATTACGAGCCATTGAATATTCAAGTAATCCATTTTTCTCTCTTGCGGCAAGTGAATATCTCTCGTCTCCTTCGCAGTTGATGGAAAGTGCTCAGATGTTTGGATTTGGCGAAAGAACAGGAATTCATCTTCCAAGTGAAGCTACAGGGTATGTGCCCAAAGATATCATTGCCAACAAGACCGCTCTTTATACAACGGCCATTGGTCAG
Source organism: uncultured bacterium (assembly GCA_964427425.1). GTDB lineage: Bacteria > Chlamydiota > Chlamydiia > Chlamydiales > FEN-1388 > CAYRUD01. The sequence goes on along the minus strand of CAYRUD010000012.1, from coordinate 50,650 downwards.
CATACCCTTTTGGCCACCCCTCTCCAGGCTGCGACAATGTTGGGCGCCTATGCAAATAGGGGGGATATTATCATACCTAAAATTATTTCAATGGTTGTGGGAACTTCTCCTAAAGAAGAGGTGTTAAGTTCGAGCTTGAAAGACTCCGAACTTCCATATGCTAGAACGCTTCGATCAATTGGAATTGATTTTCCAATCTGGGTTAAGTCTGTCCCAGAGCAGACAAGGCAAAGAATTTGGGTGATGCAGAAGAAGATAAAACGCCGTATCCCTCTTGATCAAGATATTCAAAAGCTTGTGTTTCGAGGGATGAAACATGTGACAGAGAGAATGACTTCTGATCGAAAAGTTTTTAATCATATTTTAGGTCATCGATCTGATCTTTTGGCGGCGCTTCGACGTCAAAAGAATTATATGATTGCTAAGACAAGCACTGCTGAATCATTCGAGTCGATTGGAGTTTCATATGGTCAAAAGCCATTCATGTATAGTCATACAGGAATTGGAGCAATATTCTCTCGAAGCCCATTTTTATTAGATCAATCACAAATGGTTCATATCGCTCCAGATATTATTGTCGTGGTCATGCTTAGATATGGGTCTTTTGGAAAGGAGGCCGGTCCAATAGCTGCACGTATTGTTGAGACCTGGAGATCTCTTTGTCAATCGAGGCGATCAAAAGAGCCTCCTCTCAACTAAATTCACTATTTTCTTTTCTTGAAAGTTGAGCTGTCTGTAAGAAGAAGAAATACAGTAATTATATTTTTTATTTAATAGAAGCGCTGTATTTTATTCTGATTTAAGGAGATCTATAATGATATCTGCAGACAGTATAGAAATAACAAAATTTTTTGAAGATCCCACTTTTTATAGCTTTATAACATGGGACTCAATTCAGGAGGAGATAAAGAAATATTCGCCATCGAATAACGGGGGAATAAATCCTGTTCCTCCTTCATATGTTCTTTTCTCAGGAAGGAAAGGGGATGACAATAATGAATCAATACTTGTCAAAGCTTTCAGCGATATTAATTCGAAAAGATGTGAGCTTATTGCAAGTGTTGCGAATCTGTGGCTCGATCACATCCAGAGTATTCATAACAATGAACCATCTACTCTTTCTCAAATGATTAAAGAAGAGGACGTAAATGATCCTCCCCCGACAATGTTTCAGAGATTGATGGGTAAAATCAAAGTCCCGAAAAAAGACGAAGCTACAGATAAGGTTTTTGAATGTTTCGTCTCAGCATTGGGGTTAACTCAAGACGCTGAAGAACTCTGTCGAAAAGAAAAACATGGGTTTTGCGCTCTTTGGAGTAAATATCAGAAGAAAGTGATCCAAGAGATTGCCTTAGCATTTGTGGGCCGGAAAAATGCCCCAAATCTTCTTGAGAAAGAGTGCAGCGTAGAGAATAACCTCGATGCAATCCAAGAGAAGCTTCAATGCTACAAAGTGCCTGTAGAGGAAGTTACGACCAAAATAACAGAGGTTAAAAATTGGCATCCCGCACATTTGTTAATGAAAGAGCGAATCTCTCGAGCGGATCGTGATTTTACTTTCAATTTCGATAAGCAATTTTATGAATCAGTTTTTATGCTGACTGCTTGTGGGGAGCACCGAAAGCTGAATGAAGATAGAACTCTTTGTGAATTTTTCTCTATGGATGTGAATGGCAAAGTAACGAAAGTTTCTTGCTACGGAGTTTTCGACGGCCATGCCGGAGAGAGTGATATTGATGCTGCGAGCGGCTGCTCTGACTGTGTCGACTTTGTGAGGAGCCGTTTTATTAACGTTTTCCAGCTAAAGCTGGATGAATTTTCAAATCAGCCAATGGATCTTAGAATCTATAATGCTCTCACACAAACATTTTTGGAGCTCCAGAATGAATGGACCCAGCACGTTCTTTATTCCGTGGATAAATATGGGATAGAGATGGACATTTCAGGAACGACCGCGTGTGTCGTTGTCCGTATTAACTCTACGTTTTATTGCGCAAATCTTGGAGACTCTCGAGCAATCATTGCTTTCCCAGATGGATATTACCCATTAAGTGAAGATATGAAATGTGATAAGTCACCTTATAGAGAAATGATCACAGCTCGAGGAGGCGAAGTGATTGAAAAAAGTGGTGACTGCGCACGGCTAGAGGGGCACTTGGCTATGGCAGGAGCTTTATGAGATATTACTCTACGAGCGCTTATTCATAGGCCAGACATAAAGAAAGTTGAGATAAGTGAGGCTGATTTGGTCAAGATGACCTTGTATATCGCGTCAGACGGTATATGGGATGTCACTGAGTCTGAAGATCTGTGTGAGATTGGTGAGCCATCGACTCGGACCTCAACAGTCGCAACAATAGTGATGCAGGATGCCTATTTTGCTGATACACATGATAACGCGACAGTGGTCGTTGCAAAGTTTACTCCGAAGACAAAGTAGGGATATCGGAAAGGGCTTTTCTGGCCCTTTCCTTTGCCCTTGAAGCTTCACGCGCTTGTTTTCTTCTTAGCGGCTGTCTTTTTAACAGTCGTTTTCTTTGTCGTCGCTTTTTTTGGCTCTTCAGAACTTTTGGCTTTTTTTACAACTTTGGATGCTGTGGCAGTCTTTTTCGTGCTGCTTTTAGTGGCAACTTTTTTAGTTGTAGATTTGGTCTTCTTAGAAGGCGTCTTTGCCTCTTCTGCTGAAGAATCGTCTTCAACTTTTAGTGACTTTTTACTCTTCTTCGTCGCGGCTGTAGTTTTTGCGCGTGTTGTAGAAGAGCTTTTTTTAGAAGCTTTTTCACGCTTTTGATAGGCCGTTTTTTCGCGATCTTTGAATTTTTCCTGGATCACTTCGATAGAGTCTCCAATGACATCACAGTCCGGAAACTCGCTACAGGACCAAAAAAGTTTTCCAAAACGCGATCTTCTCTGTGAAAGAGTCCCATGACATCCCTTCGCAGGGCAAGGGATTGCCGATTCTTTGTCTGATGACGAAGGTTGAAGCCCTTCGCCTTTTTTCGGTATAGAGACAATCCCTCTACATTTCGGATATTGGGTGCAGCCTAAGAATGCGCCAAATTTACCGAAGCGCACTTTCATTTGAGAGCCGCACTTGGGGCATGGCTGATCCCAGTCAAAGCCATCCTCATAAAGAGATTTATCAAAGGACATCTCTTCTAAGGATCCCGAAAAATCGCAGTCTGGGTATTTAGAGCAGCCTAGGAAGTATTTTGATTTAAACCATATTTTCTGAAGCGGCGATCCGCACTTAGGACATGGGATATCAGTCATCACTTTTGGAGGAACAAGCTTTTCTTTAGCATCCCCTAGGCTTGTTGAGAATTGATCCCAAAACTCTTTAAGAAGAGAGTGCCATTCGAGCTTATTCTCAGCGACACTTTCAAGAGAGTCTTCCATCGACGCAGTAAATCCAACATTCATGATTGTCTGAAAGTGGGATTCAAGCATCTCAGTCACAATGCGGCCAAGTTCAGTAGGCTTTAGCCTTCCTTGCTCTTTTTCAGTATAATCTCTCTCTGAGATCTTTTTCATGATGGAGGCGTATGTCGATGGGCGTCCAATACCAGATTTTTCGAGCTCTTTAACAAGCGTCGCCTCAGTAAATCGTGGTGGGGGTCGTGTAAAAGATTGTATTGCGTCAATTTTTTCTCTTCTGAGGGTCTCGCCTTCATGAACCTCAGGAAGGATTGCTTCAAATTCTTTATCCGAGCCTTGAGCAGATTCATCTTCATCTTCGTCTTTTTTCTCTTCATAAACGGAGAGAAAGCCGCTAAAGCGTAGTCGTGAGCCAGTAGCCCTAAAGATATATTTATCACCAGCCTTAATATCATATGTCAAAGTATCGTAAATGGCATTGGCCATCTGCGATGCGACATATCGCTTCCAAATAAGCATGTAGAGGAGGTGCTGATCTCTTGTAAGATACTTCTTAAGAGTTTCAGGATCTAAAGAGACATCTGCAGGACGAATAGCTTCATGAGCATCTTGAGCGCTCTTTTTCATTTGGAACGAGCGAGGGGTAGGATTGAGATTCTCTTTCCCGAAGGATGACGAAATATAGGATCTAAGGTCATTCAACGCTTCTGGCGCTACTCGAACAGAGTCGGTTCTCATGTAGGTGATAAGACCTTGAATTCCTCTGTTTCCAATCTCAACCCCTTCATATAGACTTTGTGCCACTTCCATTGTTCTAGAAGGGGAGAATCTGAAGTGTCTACTTGCTTCTTGTTGTAGCGTAGAAGTAGTAAAAGGAGCTTCTGGCTGACGTTTACGGTCTTTTTTCTCTATCGATAAAACGGTAAAGGAAGCTTTTTCGACCTCTGAGATGATCTTTTTAGCATCGGCTTCATTAGAAATTGTGGTAATGAGCTTTTCTTTGCCTTCTGGGATCTCTTTTTCGACCCTCTTGCCTTCAATGCTATGTAAAAAAGATTTGAAAGACTTTAAAGGCTCTTTTGTCTTCTTGTCTAAAGGACAAAGCACAGCTTCAATATTCCAATATTCGCGTGGAATAAATGCCTCTATTTCTCGCTCTCTATCAACGACTAATTTGAGTGCGACAGACTGAACCCTTCCTGCCGAAACGGGCTCATTTCTTCCTCTACGTAATCTGCGATTAAGAAGAGGGGATATAGAATAGCCGACAATTCGGTCTAAAATTCTGCGTGCTTGCTGAGCATTTACTAGGGCAAGATCTATCTCTTTGGGGTGTTTAAGCGCTTCTACAACAGCATCTTTCGTGATCGATTGGAATGTAGCTCGCTTGATGTTCTTATTCTTGCCGATCAGCTGACTGATATGCCACGCAATTGCCTCTCCCTCTCTATCAGGATCGGGACATAAATAGACGACTTCACATGATTTAGCGGCAGCTTGCAGGCGCTTGATCACCTCAGATTTATCTTTCATTGGAACATAGGTAGGCTCGAAATTATTCTCAAAATCGATCCCGAAATCGTTCTCAGGAAGGTCTCGTATGTGTCCATACGAAGACTCAAATATAAAATTTGGACCGAGAATCTGTTTCAATGTTTTAATTTTTGTCGGAGACTCGACAATAACTAGCGATTTTTGCTGCATAATCCTCACGTATCACGAAAAGCAGGATTCTTCTAAATGATTCTTCTCTACGAAATGTATTTAGCTCAAAAAGGTGTTGTATCCTATCTGGTTTTCAGAAATTTGAGCGAAAAAAAAGTGATCTTACCATTTCAAACGAAGAAATTTTATTAGTGGATATTGCCTTATTTTTTATAGCTCATTCTTTTTGTATGCACATATTTTTCAACTTCTTTCGTAAATCTCGAGGAGAAACTCCGGGCTTTATACGTACTTTCATCGCCTTTTTATGAAGAAGTTATATGCATATAGAATGGAGAAAAAGAAACAGAGCATTATGAAGAGTTAAAGAATATGAGTCTTTAACAACTTCATATGCTCTGTAAACGTCCGTGAGCACATTGAAGAGGTCCTAGAAAGAGATGGTTAAAACACCTTCAATCCAGGCTATCGGTGCCTCTTTTACTGAGAGAAATACTGAATCTGACGATTGTACTTGCTCGTCAAGCTCGAGTAACCCATCAGCATATGCGGCACTTGCTCCCGTCCCTTCGTACTCAGCTCCTCTTACCTCTTTGGTAAGAAGCCAGGGTCGGCTTGTAATCATACTTTTGTCCCTACCATATCTTGTAGGAGATGAGATACAAAGTTCTTTCTACCTCAAGAAGTAGGAAGAGGCTCTGCACTCTATCTTTTTTGGTTTTTCCATCATTTCTTAAGAGATTACTCTCTTATAGAAATGTCCATATTCATTGTTTTTAGTTCTCATGAGGTGAAAAGGGTTTAAAAACATCTTCTTTTTTTATCTAACGCTCCGTGTGTAAAGAATTCTGTACACAAGAGCAAAAGCTGCATGGAGTTTCATTTTTCACCTCCTCACCATGCGAGAAGCTTGCTTGGGAAAAAGAAATGTCTTTTTCAAGCAAGGTTTTAAACTCTTTTCACACTCATTATTCATTCGGCTTATAAGGCACTCAAGCCTTGCAAGAAATCTAAGATCGCTAAGCTTTTTTCTCTTTGCCTTGCCGAATTAAGGAATACTCCCAAACGACTTAAAAATCGCTTTGCGAAGTAAAGAAAAAGAGCTTTTTTTAGCGCCTTTTACATTTCTTTATTTACCACTTTCCTCTTCCCTCACTATTGTGAGGCCTCTCTTTCATAGGGTAGTATGAAGAGAGGGTATAATCATAAGCGATTATAGAAGATTCTAAACGAAGCGTTTTAGCCCATTAATTATCCATTAAGATTTAAATAGATAAAGCTCTATTTAACTAATGAATGACTTCGAACACTTCTATCTAGTTCTTACTAGACTCAAAGACTTGTTGTCCAAACTCTTTTTCTATAAATGAATAGAAAATTTCATTATTTTGTCCGCTAATTTCCTCAAATCGGTGCGCAAGTTCTGGATAGGTCGTAAAAAAGAGGCGAGCGGCTTTCACTTTTTCGGAAGCGGAAAACATCGGAGAAGCAAGTGTTAACATGAATTTAGCAAGATCTTGAGCCTTTGTCTCACCTTGCAATTCAGCGATTGCTGCCTCATCTGATGCGACTTGTCCGCGCTGGATCGCGTCCATTAACTCATTCAACTTCTTATACGCGTTAAGCTGGGCATTCGAAAAATAATTGTTTGATAGATTAAGAAGTTTAGCCTCTTCCTGAGGAGTTAAAAGTTCTTTTTCAGTGCTATCAGAATTATTTTTTAAAGCGGTCGCAGCAGAGAGGAGAAGTCCGGATGATTTCTCTTGCGCTTCATCTGAGAGGCCGCCTAACGCAAAAAGCTTACGAGCTTCGGTCTCTAAAAGTTCAGTATTTGTGGTTTCAACTTTATGGACAGGGTCATTTGAATGGGCTCGATCAGAAGAGATGGGTGGAACCCTCTGAGCATAGTCTGTCTCTTCTATTTCATTCATAATTTCAGTCGTTTGGAAAGCAGCAAGCGATGCTCGTTCCCGATTTCGAGACATCCAGACGCCACCACTGACAATAAGAACGATAAAGAGTAGGAGAGCAATAAGAATGGGGTATCTTCTTTCATATACAACAAACCAGCCTTCCCATTGAGAAATACGATCAATAAGAGAAGGCCGAAGAAGCTCCTCAAATGTTTCCTGATGAGAAGAGGTCTCCATCCTTGCGCTTGTTTGAGTGTTTTTTCTATCGAAAGAAGGGGATGAGTTATTTTCGCTATTCATGTCTCTTTTGACCGTTGCTCCTCAAAAAGTATGGGTGCATAATGGGGCTGATTTAGGCATATCAACCTCTTAAAGAGAGGGGAAGACATGCACTAAAAAAATTCGATTTTAGTGTCTGGGAAAAGACAAAAAAAGCAATTTTTTGCAAATCTCGATACAACCTTAAGAAGAATAAAAGGAAATAAAAAATAGAGGCAAAAGAAAAAAGAGCCAATTCGCTTTTTTGTAAAATGATTTTTTAGCTTCTGCCCTCTAACGGAGCGCGAATTTTAAGGAGCCTTACCCTATGACACAAAAGTCATGTAGTCCGCCATTTGGCCTTTCAAAAGGAATACAAATGGTATCGTTAGACGCGATTATCGCAAATCCCCATCAGCCAAGGAAAGAATTTCAAGAGTCAGAGCTCCAGGATTTGGCCGATTCGATCGCAAGAGTAGGACTTCTTCAACCTCCAGTGGTTCGAGAAGTTCAAGAAAATAATGGAGTACATTTTGAGCTGGTCGCAGGAGAGCGTCGTGTCAGAGCATGTAAGCTTCTAGGCTATTCGTCGATACCAGCTTATGTATACGGTAGTGAAGCGATTAACGAGGAATGGCAAGCTGAATCAGCTCTTATTGAAAATATTCAAAGAGTCGACCTCAACCCGATTGAGACTGCGCTCGCAATCGATCGATTGATGACCTTGCAAAAGCTGACCCAAGAAGAAATCGCTGTGAAAGTTGGAAAGAAAAGATCAACTATTTCAAATTATCTTCGTCTTCTCAAACTTCCACATAGTATTCAAGATAGTATTCGCAAAGGCGCGATTCCCTTAGCTCATGCAAAAGTTTTGCTGTCGTGCCCTAATGATCATTCGTTGAAGAAGCTTGCTGGCCATATTATTCGAGGGGAATGGTCAGTGAAAAAATGCGAAGAATATGTAAAGTCGCTCATGATTGAGGATGACTCTTCTCTTCCACAAGCTCTCATAAAAGGAGCAGGAAAAGAGCTTCAACATGACATATTCCTTGAAGAAATCTGCCGCCGTTTAGAGTATCAGCTTGGCTCAAAAGTTGAGATTTTGGCTTCTGGGAAACGCGGGCGAATTATCATTCACTATGGATCGCAGGATCACCTGGACTCATTACTCGAGAAACTGCAGCTCGATCTTGACTCTCCATGAGTTCCCAAATCCTAACGATATAGAGTGAAAATAAAGAGCTTTGTCGATATCCAGTTGCTTGAATAACTCTTTAAAAAGAGGACGCATAAATAAAGAGAAATGGCAGCCTGGTTTTTATGGACAGCTCTTTTTTTGATCGTCTCATTCTGCTGTTTTCTCTTGGCAAAAGAGATAGAAAGATGGGAGTGGATCCGCTCTTCGTATATTGTGTTTCCCCATCTTGAAAGGATGTCTGTACATAAACAGAAAACACCCTCTTTGATGCTTCGTATCCAGCGCTTATGCTCGACTCGAGGCATCTCTTTTTTATCTCTACTGATGACTGTTTTATGTTTAATTGCTTTTTTAGTCTCAGCTCTTACCTCTTTTTCTCCTTTTAAAGGAGGTCTCTTCTCTTCTTTCCAAGAATTCCCCTCAGTCCCCGTTAATAAAACTGGCAGGATTAATCTCTTTATTATTGATTGCTCTGGATCTATGGCTGAGGCTTTTGGAAGTAGGGATGGTGAGAAGAAGCTCAAAGTTGTTCAAGACGCTTTGATAGCGAGTATCAAAAAAAGAGATAGTCAAGGTGGGGCTGGAGATCTTATCGGAGTGAATGCTTTTGCTCGAGTCGCAATGACTGTCGTGCCACTTATGTATGATCGAGAGGCTCTATTTGATGCTATCAAGCGGCTTCACCCTATACAGGATGAAAAATTAAATGGTACAAGCACGGGGTATGCTCTTTATAAAACGGCTGCGCAGCTAATTGCGACAAGGCAACTCGAAAAGAAAGAGGAAAACAAGATATCTCCTCGTTGTATTCTCATTTCCGATGGTATAGAAGAGCCTCATCCTCTTGATCGGAAGGATCAATTTCGATCACTTCGCCTCATTCAATCACTTCAGATTGCTGCGGCAAATGGCATAATTGTCGATTATATCTTTATTGGCCAAGGATTGAGAGGGATATCAAGTGATGAAAAAGATCGAATAATAAAAGCAGTTCAAGCAACAGGCGGCGAGTTTCGTGAAGTGCAATTTCAAACAGCTCTTGAGCCAACTCTTGATGACATTCTTATGAAAGGGCCGGTGTTAGAAACATATTCAGTGCCTGTCTCAGTGCAAGGTCGAGAATATATCTTATTTGCATCAATTTTTTTGTGTATTGCCAGCTTTCATCGAATGATGGCAGCTATATTACAAGAAAGCGGGAGAAGAAGAGATCTCTCGATAAGGGCTGAAGGAGAGTAAGAATGCTCTTTACATGGACGGAGACTTCATCATTCTCTTCTATTGTTGTGATAGGAGTTTCTCTTTCTTTCGCGCTTTTATTTCAAAATATCCATTTGAATATGGTTAGGAGATCTTATCGATTTTTGTGGAATCGCTCGCCATCTGAAGAGTTGGTGAAAGATCATTTTATGCTCTCTCATAGAAGAGCTTTGAGTATAGCTTGTATGCTTTCATTTTTGCTCATCACAGGAGCCTTTATTCTAGGAAATGACGAAGAGCTTTCTCCTTCCTCTGTAGCTTTTGTCTTCTGTGAAAAAAATGAGAGCTTACGCGAGAAGCAAAAGCAGGCCATGTTACTCAAAGATCGAGAAAATATTATTACAACACTTTCTCAATCCTTTCTTCCAGCTCCATCATCACTATGGATACTCCAGCAATCGACTTCATCAAGGAAGAGTCTGACACTCTTAGTGCCTCCGACAGTTGATTCATTTTTTCTTGCTTTGGTCGCTGGCGAAAATCTTGAGGAGGCTCAATCAAGTGTAGCCCTTCCAGTTTCCGATAAAAAATCTGCGATCACTCCAAGGGTTTCTCAAAAAGCGTTTTCAGATGCTCTGTACATTGTTATTAGCCATGATGAGGCTATTCCAAGCAAGCTCGATAGAGAACTTTTTCCTCCAGCTGTTGTTTGGTGTCATCTCCCACTGAATTCAGGAAGAGTAGAAAATGCTCGTATAATTTACTCAACGCACTCATTTCTCGAAGGAGCTTCACTCAAAGAGGCCCTCACATCTCTACATCTGCTTATAAAGAAGGATGAAAGGAGAGAGAACCTTACTTCCTCTTCAGGAATTATTTGGATATCTACTGTTTTAGTAGGATTCATCGCGCTTCTTGCTGCCACTCTTTGGGTAACACATGTGGGGCTTATTTCAAGTTTGAAGTCTCTTTTTGTCCTCTTCCTTTTTATAGTTTCTTTCAATCCAAGCAATCTTCTAGGAAAAGAGTATGAAGAAGAGGCGAATCGTCTAGTATATGAAGCAAATCTTTTGCTCTCAGAAGATGATATGTTTGAAGATGGAATCAAGAGACTTCTTCAAGCCCTCCAGATCACTTCGTCTCAAGAGGCTCGTCAGAGAATATATTTGTCGTTATCGAAAGCTCTCCTATCTGATCATGGAAAGATCGACCAGTCGATAGCATATATGAAAGAAGCTCTTCAATGTGAAGAGGCCCCATCGTCTGAGACATTGTCATTTCTTGTACATCAGCTAAACGATATTTTTGTCTCGAGTAAGATCTCTTTCCATGAAAGAAGAGCTTTAGCTTCTCTTTGTATCCAATATATATCCCGTCTTCCAACGGCTCTTAAAGAGAGTTCTGTTGTCTTTATGCTCCATCACATAGTGCAAGAGCAAGAGGCTCTCCTGAAGTGGTCTCAGAATTTTGAATGGCCTTATCTTCACCTGTACCAATCAGCCTTTCTTTCAGAGGGATTAAATGAAGAAGCTCGCATGAAGAATGAACTCTCAAATAGCCTTTATCTTCATGAAGGATGGAAGCTGCAAATACCAGTTCTTACTCATGAGTTTCGTGAAAGGGGGCTCGATGAATTGGTGGATTATGTCTTGAAGCTCAGCGAGCTTTTCTCGACAAAGAGTACGCTCAAAGCAAAAGAAGAGTGTTACATGGCGTTTCTTCTTACAGCCATTTACTCGAGAATTTCTTCCCTCCAATTACCTAACGAAGAGACTTCATTCAGCCCTGTGACCTATAGAGAGATAGATCGGGATAAAGTCATTGAGATAATTTTCAAAGAAGCTCTTCGAATAACCCGTATGTCCGAGATTCGACAACATGTTGGCTTTGGAGGAAGTCGTGAGTCATTACGGCCTGAGATGGCGATTCTTAAGAGTATATTTGAAAAAGTAGGCTCTTCTTTTAACGCGCAGCTTGCTTCTGAGGGCGAGAAGAGGTTTTTTGAAATGATTTTTACAGACCCTTTTCGTGATTATTCTTCCGAGTCTTTTTCCTTCTTGATTTTTGCTTGGCAGTTCTTTTCTCAGGCCATAGCTTTACCAAGAGATCAGAATGCCTTATTGCCCGAAGAGAGGTACTCATCCTATGAGGATTTATTGATGCTTTGCTTAAAAGAGATTTCCAATACGAGTAGCGAACATCAAAGTCAATTTTTAGAAGCGGCTTTTGGGTATTTAAATTTTGAAGAGTCTCCTACTTCGCTCAGCTCTTTGAGTGTACAGCTTTTCAATCTTTGGTTTCAGAAAGCTCCCTTGCATGCGCTCTCTTGGTTGAAAGCTTTTCAGGAAATAGCAGGCCAATTGCCAATTCAAAAGCAGTTAGAGTTATTTGCTCAAAACAAGCTCAGCCTTTTCAATGCCTCCGAATATAAATCAGAAGATCTTCTTCGAATGTTATCTTCTCTCAAAATGGTTGAAGCTGAGCGTTCGATGCCAAAAAAATCGTCACTTTATAACGCAATTGACTTAGTAAGAGGTTTAAAGGCAGGCGCTTTCTCAGAAAACATGCACCTCTCAAGAAATAAAGCTTCTCCACAGGCTTTTCAATACTCTAAGAAAGTAGTAGCTTTGTGCTCAAGCACTCTGAAGCTTTTAGGGCAAGAGATAGACGCTTTATTGCGTGAAGGCTCACTGAAAAATGAGAATGAGTTTTCCCCCCTTTTACAGCGTGTAAATGAAATCATTAAGTCACTCTCAGGAGCACAACGTACGCAGAGTAGTATCCGGCAGATCGTGAAAGAGTATCATGAGTTGTATACTGTAGCAGGACTTATTGAAGAAAAACTCCTTTATATAGGTTCCTCAACGAATTCTTCTCAGAGTAATCGTGAGATGCAAGCTTCACAATCAGCTCTCCCTTTCATGTTCGAGAAAGCAGCGACTATGAAAGAAGATAAGATGTATTCTTTATCTATCCAAGATGCGGCTTCTTTGTATAGAAAAATGGATGCTGAAGATCGGATAGAAATCTTTAGATGATTGATGAGGAATGTGTACTCTCTTGCAGTTTCGTAAGAGATATAAAGGATAGAGTATTAATAAGTGGGAGCTGTGATTTATCATATGCGGCAAAGAGACAAAAATACCTTTTGTAAGAGAGTGATCGACCGCTTTCTCCCTATAATGCTCTTCTTAATGATGGTTTTTTCTATGCTCTCTTGCTTGCTCCATGCAGCATTTGAGGTGCAGCTTCCTCCGAAGATTTCGATAAAAGTAGAGTCGGATGTTCTTGTTGAGGGGCAACAAATCCCATTGATTGTTACTGTAATACACAGCGGCTCCCAGAAGATTTCTCAGGAGAATATCACATTCGATGAGCCAATAATATCGATCAGCCGGATTGGCGAAGAAATTCTCAATCCATCAAATATATATTCCAAAGATCTTGATGAGGCTCCTGCTATCACTCGCTTTCGAGTCATACTCCCAGCTAAAAAGAGTGGAATTTATACTCTTGGGCCAATACATCTACGCATGGGAGAATTCGTCTTTGATTCTTCTGATGTGACAGTGAATGTTCAAACAGCCCTTATTTCTCCTGATTTCCAACTCTCCGCAAAAGTCTTGAATCAAGACAAAGTTGTCTATCCTGGCCAAAGTTTTACCGTAGAGTATCGCCTCACGTTCAAAGTACCAATGAGAATATTAAAAGAAGATCTTCCTCTTCTTCGTGTGAAAGGTCTTATTCAGGAAGGAAGTCCTGAAATTCAATCGTTCCAAGAAGGCTCTCTGTACGTGCAACGAATTCAGCAGAAGTTAAAAGCTGTCTCTTCAGGAGTGTTTGAGAGTGGAATATCAGCAATTGAGGCTATGAGAGTTATTGATAAAGGCTATGGAAAAGAGCTTATGCCTCCTCTATATCGTGCTGAGGCTCCTTCAATTACAATCCAGGTTGCGCAATTTCCTGAGAAAGGGCGGCCCCAGACATTTTATGGCGCTATCGGCTCATTTGCTTGGAGGTCGAGGTTAATCACAAATCCAATTACGCAAGTTGGAGATTCTATTGAAGTTGAGTATAGAGTCTCTGGGCGTGGTGATTTATCATCAGTACATTTTCCACCGAAAGAAGTTATGGAGCAATTAGAAGAAGAATTTATCATTGATTCATGGCCAGATACTGGAACAGAGGAACATAATACGAAGACATTTCTTTTAAGGCTTAAGGCAAGGATGCCTGGAGAGTTTATTATTCGAGGACTGACAGTATCCTCTTTCGATCCTTCAGCCGGTAAATATCTTACAGTGAATGCCCTTCCCATACAGATACAAGTTAAAGGAAGAGAGGGAGAGACTTTCTCATCAAATCCAAAGGCTCCGATTGAAATTGGAGTGACGTATCCTCTTCAACCACTGGAGATACACCCTCTTGATCTTTCGAGAGCTCATTGGAACTTATATGATTTTGTGTGGGCATTATTTATATGTGGTGGTGGAGTTGCTATTCAACTGGCGTTAAAGGCCTATACTGAAAAGATGAGGGGAGCTGACTCAGGAGAGATAAAGGATGCGAAAACGTTATTTGAGCAAGGATTTCTGAAGAGATCTCGCACAAAGGAGTCTTTGACACTTTTGAGACGAGCAATTTATATGCGCCTTTTTGAGGTTGGCTTGGCCGAAAATATATATGATTCTCCAGCTCAATTAGATATTCGAATTCCTCTCGTGCAGGAAGCTCGAGATGTTCTTAGTGAGATAGATGAGTATTTGTACAAGACCTCTTCATTTCCATCTCAGGAAACGAAACAAGAGCTCTACGATAATATTGCATTCATTTATCACAAGCTAAAGGCTCTGCCTGGTAAGCAAAAATAATGGCGCCGACTTGGTAAGACTATAATGGGAGAAGGATTATGAATCTAAAGTTTCAAATATTTAAAAGCTCCTCCCAAAGGCCTTTTTATAAGTATCTTTTCTCTTTTGTCGCCATTTTTGCCTTTTCACTGTGCTATTGGGGAGATCTTCTAGCGGAGGTTGATGAGTCAGCTTATCATTTAGAAAAAGGATATTCTCTTTTTCAGTCAGCTCTTCAGGAAAAAAACGTTCCAACGAGAGTCAAATTACTCAATGATGCATTAACTGAATACCTTGCGGTTCGAGATGCCACAAGTAATGGAGAAATCTCAGCAAATATTGGAGCTATCTATTTTTATCTGGGGGATCCTGCGCTCAGTACTCTCTATCTCTTTAAAGCTCAATCCTTGTGTCCTCGCCACCTTGGAATCCATGAAATGGTCCAATCTCTTCAGAAATATAGCGATTTGGAGGGAAGATGGTTTCCTTACTCGTGGTATGAGATCGCATCAGGGAAAAGCCTCTTTTCACCAAGCGAGCGGATAGCAATTCTTCTCTTCTTTCTTTTTTTAGCCACACTTTTGTTCTCATTCACAATATGGTTTTCCTCGTATGGGTTAAAAATTGCGATGAGGATGAGTGCCTTTTTATTCGCAGGGCTTTTTTTCATGTTCTTACTTCTCCCCCTCTTAGTAGAGAAAGAAAAAGTCATTGTTCAAGAACGCGCATACTTAAAGATGTCGGAAACTATGCAACAAGATAAATCTTCAAATTCAGCTGGTTCTTCAAATGTTTCTGTTGATTCCGCGTCTTTGTCGTTTGTGATTCCTGGGGAAGAGCTTATTGTTTTGTCGAAAGATCCTAATAATGAGTGGCTTAGAGTTAAGACGACGAGAGGTAGTGTAGGATATATTTCCGGAAAGTCGACTCGGCCGCTCATATAAATCATGCAGATCTTCGTTTTTGTAAGAGAGCAGCTCAAAGACTTAAGGGATCTTATCTACCTATTTATTGGCCTATAGGCTATCATGTTTTAAAACAAAATTTTCCTATATTTTACTTATGAAAAAAATATCTCTTCAGAAGATCATTCTCTTTGTGGGCATAATTCTTCTCGGCTTTTTAGCTTATCGCGTTCACCATTTTGAGGATAAGTTGGAAGGTATTGCAAGACCGGCAAGGCTTTTCAATCCATCAACAATCATTTCGCATTTCGCAAATTCTCCTGAGTGGGATGTTAAGATTTCTCCGCACCATGATCGATTCTTTTATGTTGTTACTCAGCAACAGCTCAATTGGCTTGGACGTGGAGCGCAAGCTTACGCCTTTGAGACAGGAGATGGAAAATTTGTCGTGAAGTTCTTCCAGATTGGTCGCATTAAAGAGGATGATGTAGAAAAAGGCTTTATCGGCGAGCTCTTTTCAAAAGAGTCGAAAGAGAAGCGAAAGCAAAGACTCGAACACCGAAGAGAAATATTCTCTAGCTCAAAGATGTGCTATGAGGAGCTTCCTGAAGAGACCGGTATTATCTATGTTCACTTGAATCGCACAGAAGATAAGATTAAAGGAATTAAGCTTGTCGATCGATATGGTCAATCACATCGCATTCGTGGTGATGACGCATGTTTTGTCGTGCAAAAGAAAGCAAAATACCTCATCCAAACCATATCAGCGCATATGGATAATGGCGAATTTGAAGCTGCCTGTGCTCGAATCGATCAAATAATTAATCTTCTCTACTCTGTTGCTCGAAAAGGCTTTACCGATGGCGATGACGCATTGATTCGCAACAATAACATCGGCTTTGCAGAAGATAAAGCGATCTACATTGATACGGGGCACATTACACGCGCGCCAAATATTAATGTTCGCGAACGAATGAAGTACGAATTTGATGTTCGCCTGAAGCCTTTAGAGAATTGGCTCAATGTGATGTATCCAAAGCTTGCTCAATACTATAGCCAAAAGCAGATTGAAGTCATGAAGAGTCTGAATGAAGAAGAGCATGCAAAAGCTGTCTGTTTAGAAACTCGGACTCACTCTGCGCAAGAGATTGTTGAGAAAACACAAATTCAAGAAGAAGCTCCTTCTCATGATGGAGAGTGTCCTTCTTGCTGCTCATAATTAAAGTCCAAGTACTTTCTTAAAAGGCCTTTAATGACTCCTTCTCATGATTTTAGGAGTCTTAAAAGGCCTTTTAATATTTCGGATTTTCCATTCTACAGATCAGGGAAAAGAGACAAAATTCTAATCCGTTCACTCTCTTCTTTTTCGAGTTGATCGAAGAGATCTTCGATGCGTTTTTCACTTTCTTTTATTTGCCGGCTTAAAGGCTCTATCTCTAAAGATCTTCCACTTTCAACCGCTTGAATAAGACTGTCTTCACATTCTTTTTTCTTCTTCTCTCGGGTTGAGATTTCGTTCTCAATTTGTTCTATTGCTTTGAGAATAGGCTTTAGCATCTTCGCTCGTTCTTGTACTCGAAGTGCGCGCTCATGTCTTTGAGAAGAAGCTGTCGTTGTTGAAATATCATCTTTCTTTGCGATCTGTGAAGGAAGAAGCTTTGCTCCTTCTTTCTGGAGTATGGAATCGCTTTTCCATCCTTTCCTCTCGAGGAAGTCCTGATAAGTTGAGGGATAGAAGAAGGCTTCATCTTCATCAAAAATGATTAATGAGTCTGCAAGCCTATGTAAAAGAGCCTCACTGTGTGTGACGATAACACTGGCTCCTTCAAACTCCTCTAGAGCAAGCGCTAGCGCTTCTATCGATTCCATATCAAGGTGGTTTGTCGGCTCATCAAGAAGAAGGAGTTGGATCGGAGTCGCTAAAATTTTTCCGAGCAAGACTCGGCTTTTTTCTCCACCGGAGAGGACTTTAATCTTTTTTTTGGCATCATCGCCAGAAAACATCATAACCCCTGCGATGGATCTAATCTCTTCGTACGTGAGAAGCGGGTTTGCTAATTTAACTTCATCTTCAATGGTCAGGTCTGAGGAGAGCCGATCAATATTTGTTTGACCGAAGTAGCCAACTGAGACTGAAGGATGAAGAGTAATATGACCTGTAGTTGGCGTCAGCTCTCCTTTGAGGAGACGCAGAAGTGTCGATTTTCCTTTTCCATTTCTTCCTGCAATGCAGAGTGTCTCTCCGGGAGAGAGGGAAAACGAAAGATGAGAGAAAAGATCGGATTCTTTATCGGGATAGTGAAATGAAAGATCAGTTGCCGAGAGAATCGTCTTAGCTCCAAAGGGGGCGTTTTTAAAAGAGAATGCTAAAGAGTCAATAGCAACAAGTTTCTCAAGCTCAGGAAGCCTCTCAATTGCTTTTGCTCTCGATTGAGCTTGCTTTGCCTTGGTCGCTTTAGCTCCAAATCGATCGATAAATTTCTGAAGATTGGCTTTTTCTTTTTCTATTTTCTCTACGGTTTTCTGATGGATTTCTTCTTGAGCCCATATAAAGCGGAAGTAGTCGCTCGTAGTTCCTTCAATTTTGTGAAGCTTTTGGCGATGAATTCCCATCGTATGAGTTGAGATAGCATCAAGAAAATCTCGATCATGGGAAATTGCTATGATTTCTCCTCGAAATGCTTTTAAGAATTGGATGAGCCATTGAATAGTTTTAATATCGAGATAGTTAGTAGGCTCATCGAGGAGAAGAAGGTCTGGATCTGAAAGAAGAAGTTTCGCGAGCTGCAGTCTGAGCGTATATCCCCCAGAGAGTGTCATCGGGTGAGCTTGGAGAAGTTCTTCTGAAAATCCAAGGCAAAAGAGGATTCTCTCTGCTTTCCAATCGGATGCTTCTTCTTCGTTTTTGATCGAAGAGATTGCCTCTTGGAGTACTGTATCGAAAGAGTGTTTTGCGTGCTGTTCCAAGACGCCAATACGATATCCTCTTGGAAGAAAAACAGATCCGCTCTGAGATTCCTCGGAACCCGAGATAATTCGAAAGAGGGTACTTTTCCCAGAGCCATTCCTTCCGACTAATGCAACTTTCTCACCTTTGCCTAATGTAAAGCTGATTTCTTGGAGGAGTGTTTTCCCATTGTATTCTTTCGAGATTTTTTCGCAGCGAATCATATGAATAGATGAAAAAGAAGGTAAAAGAAAAAGAATATTTTATATTGCTCAAAGTATAAAGCATACTCGTGAGCCTACGTTCTCTTCACTAGAATTTTTTATGGAGATTAGAAGGAGCGTTGTACAAAAAGACCATTTCCCGGAAATTTGAAGTAAAGGATTGCTTTTCGTTCTTTAAATTGTATATTCATCATAATAGATTAACGTTTTTGCTATAAGAAGCCTGGCTTGCCGTATTATGTCATTAGACTATGTTCAACTTTTTTTAAAAGGAACGCTTCCATGGAAGTCGGCGTTTTCTGTCATGTCTATGACGTTTTTAGCCGTGGGAAGGCTTGCGCCTATTATTGCTTTAAGTCCCTTCTTTGGAGCTCGAGTCCTCCCAAATCCAGTGAAACTTGTCATGACATTATGCTTTGTCGCGATTGCTTTGCCGAAGCTTGTTCTGACTGTCACGACTCCTCTTTTTTTTGATATCAGGCTTCTTCTACTCTTTGCTCGCGAGCTTTTTGTCGGATTTGTCTTAGGCTTTTTTATCGGCTTGCCGTTTTTGATGGTCTCTTCTGCGGGAGTCTATATTGACCACCAAAGGGGTGCTGCAAGCCTTATGATAAATGATCCAACAATACAGAATCAGTCTTCGCCTCTTGGTACCCTCTACAACTATCTCTTGATCGTCCTTTTCTGGGCGGTGGGCGGACCTTTTTATGTTTTAGATACGATTTATTACTCGTATGATGTCATTCCTCCGGATCAATTTTTACTGCCTATTTTTATGGGAGAGCAGAGTTTGGTTCATGAGAAGATTATTCATGTGCTCTACATTTTTGCTGCGACTTCTCTGCAGCTTTGTACACCAGCACTTCTATCCGTCCTTATGACAGATACCTTTTTAGGAATTATCAATAGACTTGCGCCACAGGTGCAAATTACATTCTTAGGCATGGGGTTAAAGTCATGGCTTGCCATTTTCATGGTTTGTTTGGGGCTATTCCCATTTGCTGATCAATTGGCGAAGATGATAGAGAGCTGGCTCTCAGATTTTCAAAACCTGGTTTTTTATTTTAATCAGGCGGCACCCGATCCTAGCCAAGTCGTAAATCCTCCGGTTAAGCTTCCTGTCCCTGGATCGGAGTTTTAGGAAAAAGGGCACTCCTCCTAAACCATCTTTATCACCTTGGAAAGCGCCGTAATAAAAGCGTCTATATCATTTATAGTGTTGTAGTATGCACATGAGGCTCGTAAAAGCGATGACACCCCTTTTAATGAGAGGAGTGGCTGTCCACACATATGTCCTGATCTGATAGCGACTCCTTCGAGATCGAGAAGCGTTGCTATATCAAGAGGATGGCTTCCCTCAACCATAAATGATTGAAGAGCACCTCTTTCGTTGGTTTCATTGCCTATGAGGCGGATACGTGGGCTAAGAGAGAGAAGCTTTTCGCGAAGATATCGCGTAAGCTCTTTCTCCCATAAGGCTATTGCCTCAATTCCACCGCACTCATTCTCCATATATTCAATAGCGCGTGCCATTCCAATAATTTCAGCTATTGGAGGAGTTCCTGGTTCAAATTTTAGAGGAGGCTGAGCATAAGTTGTAGAGGTAAAAGTGACTTTATCAATCATGTCGCCCCCTCCACGAGGGGGAGAGAGTTTCTCAAAGAGCTCTTTTCGTCCCCATAATACTCCAGCTCCTGTAGGCCCTGAAATTTTATGGGAGGAGAATGCATAAAAGTCACACCCAAGTTCCTGAACATCGACTCTCATGTGTGGGGCAGCTTGTGCTCCATCGACGACGAGGAGGGCTCCATATTTTTGGCATAACTGAGCGATATCTTTAATTGGATTGACAGTTCCAAGAATATTTGAGGCGTGTGCAACAGCAACTAAGGCAACTTTGTATGTCTGTAGAAGAGTCTCAAGAGTGTTGAGATCAATTTTATCGCCTTGTAGAGGGATAGTTTGGAAGGATGCACCGGATCGCTCAGCCGCCATTTGCCACGGCACAAAGTTGGAGTGGTGTTCCATAGCGGAAACTAATATAGTTTGCCCCTTATCGAGGAGGGAAGGGGTATGGACTAAGCTATCGGCAATGATATTGATCCCATCAGTTGTGCCTCTCGTGAAAATGATTTCTCGAGAATCTGATGCGTTAATGAACTTTTGTGAAATCTCTCTTGCTTTCTCATAAAGTTCTGTCGCGTGGATTGATTGAGCATAGACTCCTCGATGGACAGTGCCATACTCATAAAGATAAAAGGAGTGAATGCAATCGATGACTTGTCTTGGCTTCAACGAGGTTGCAGCCGAATCGAGGTAGATGGCAGGCTTCTTCTGATGAGAAGGGGTAAGAGATGGAAAATCTCTTTGTCTTAATTCCTTAAAAAAGGTCTCAAGCTTTGAGAGTTCTGAGTTTCTGCAAGTCATGTGAGAGTTGTCATGTTTCTTGCTCTTTTCCATTTATTCGCTACTCCTTACATCACCATCAAAGCTTAAAGTAATCTTAGATACAGAAGCCGTGTATTTTTTTTGCCACGAACTCATGCAGGCTCTTTACCTGAATTGTTGAAGCAACTTCGGATAAGAACCCTTCAATGAGGCAGCTTTCAGCTACGTGCTTTGGAAGGCCTCTGGTCTGTAAATAGAAGAGAGAGTCTCTATCAAGCTGCCCGGAGGTTGCTCCATGAGAGGCTTTTACATCGTCTGCAAAGATTTCAAGGTTTGGCTTACTGAATGCTTGAGCTTCAGGTCCTAATACTAAGTTATTATTTAATTGATATGCTTGCGTCTTCTGTGCCTTTTTATGAACATAAATTTTGCCCTCAAAACTTGATCGACTTTTATCTTGTACGACCCCTTTGAAGAGTTGCATCGATTGGCAATTAGGTTCATCGTGTTGGATATGCACATGTGTATGTGCCTCTTGCTCTTTTGAGAGCATCCAGGACCCATTAATTATGGCGTTTGCATTTTCGCCTTTTAACCAGATACGACTTGACTGCCGGGATGCGATATAGGGTGCAGTATACGATGTCGATATCATACGAGCATTCGCTTTTAAGTAGGCTCTCAAAGCATGGGTATGGATGGCTTTCGTATTCTTTTCATCGAATAAGGTAGACGCGTGCTTGATTGAAGATCCTTCTTCGAGTTCAAAATTTGCTTGAGTATTTACATAGAGAAGATTCTCAGAGCTGTTCAGTATATCGACTGTCTCGATGAGGGTGACTTCTGCATGGTGGCCAAGTAAAACTTGAAGTCGCGGCATTGTCCAAGAGGGGCTCTCAATATCGGAATAGATGTACGAGACTTGAATAGGAGCCTCTATCGCCTTATTTGGCGGAACATAGAGAAAAAGACCGTCTTGAGAGAGCGTGTACGAAAGAAGGGAAAGTGGGTCGATCTCGTCTTTAATTCCTCTATTCCAAGAAGCACTCAAGAGCGCATTAAATGAGCGGGCTGCTTGAGCAAGAGGTTGTATAGTAATGCCTTGGAGCGCACTTAATGAGGAAAGATCGGGTCTAAAGTATCCATTTAAAAAGACGAGATGAGAGTTTAAGCATTCTGGTAACTTTTTGCTCTCAATAAATGTCTTATCTCCTTCTGTGGCCAAAAGGCATGACATCTCGTGTGGTGCGTTGAGAATCTGATCAAGAAAACGAACATATTGAAAAGCGTCATTGCTTCTCGACGGAAATCCAATCTCCATGAAGCGATCATATGCTTTAGCGCGAGCTTTTTTTAAGAGATCTGCTTCGTTTAACGAGCTTAAAGATTCAAATGATTTCTCTAAGAAAAGAGGGGTGGAAGGAATGTCATTTCCTTGGTGTTGCATATTTTCCTTCTCTAAATTTCCCATATTGCGTGTGGGCCCCATGGTTTTCGGGTGTTCGTCATTGCTCTGAGGCGGTGTTTCATGAGACATCGTTCTTTAACTCCGTGCTGTCTCTTCAATCCAGTCGTATCCTTTTAACTCTAACTCATGAGCCAGAGTTGGGCCCCCGGAAAGAGAGATTTTGCCATCGATCATAACATGAACAAAATGAGGTTTGATATAGTCCAGCAGCCTCTGATAGTGAGTGATTAAGAGAAGTGAGTTGTTCTCATTAATCAAAGAATTTACTCCTTTAGCTACGATCTTCATCGCATCAATATCGAGCCCTGAGTCTGTTTCATCAAGGATCGCCATCACTGGATCTAAGATTGCCATCTGGAGGATTTCATTTCTTTTCTTCTCTCCGCCAGAGAAACCTTCGTTGACATTCCGCTCTTTGAATTCAGATCGTATTTCCATCGCGGCCATTTTCTCTTCAAGAAGGGAGAGAAAATCAGTTTCAGAAAGAGGAGGAAGTCCTTGAGCTTTTCTTTTTGCGTTTAAGGCCATGTGAAGGAATTGGCTGTTAGAAACTCCAGAGATTTCTACAGGGTACTGAAAACCCATGAAGAGGCCTAAGACTGCTCTTTCTTCTGGCTCTAAATCGAGTATGTTTTTCCCATTAAAGAGAATCTCTCCATCTGTTACCTCATATGAGGGGTGACCTGCTATGACTTTAGCTAAGGTAGATTTTCCCGCTCCATTTGGCCCCATGATAGCGTGAATCTCTCCTGGTCTACAGGTCAGAGAAATGCCCTTTAAGATCTCTTTTCCATCTTCTATTCGAGCGTGCAGATTTCTGATTTCTAGCATGGTTTCTTAACTTTTTATTTTGTTTGTTCGATCGGTTAACTTATGAGCATATAAAAAGATTTCGACGATAATCTATCCCACAGAATTCTCAAGTTTAAGCGCGAGCAAGTTTTTTGCCTCTTGCGCGAATTCAAATGGCAGCTCATCAATAACTTTTTTGCAAAATCCATTTACTACAAGGTTGACAGCGTCTTCGAAAGAAACTCCGCGTGATCGAAGATAAAAAAGCTGTTCTTCATTCAATTTTGAAGTAGATGCCTCATGCTCTAATTGGGCTGTATTGTTCCCTGATTCAATATAGGGAAATGTATTTGCTGAAGCATTGTCGCCGACAAGCATGGAGTCGCATTGAGTGTAGTTTCGAGCGCCTGTGGCTTTTGGTAAAACTTTGACAAGCCCTCGATAGTTGTTTTTCGAGTGCTCTGCGGCAATTCCTTTTGAGACAATGGTCGATCTCGTATTTTTGCCGATATGAATCATTTTCGTACCAGTATCAGCTTGCATATAGCCATTTGTGAGAGCGACAGAGTAAAATTCCCCGATGGAGTTATCGCCTTTTAAAATGCAGCTTGGATATTTCCATGTGATTGCAGCTCCTGCCTCGACTTGTGTCCATGAAATCTTCGAATCGACTCCAGCGCAAAGGCCTCTTTTCGTCACAAAATTATAAATCCCGCCTTCTCCAGTCTTTGGATTTCCAGCGTACCAGTTTTGGATGGTAGAGTATTTGATTTCAGCTCTATTGTGAGCGATGAGTTCCACAACTGCTGCATGAAGCTGATTTGTATCGTATGCTGGAGCTGTACATCCTTCTAAGTAGCTTACATAAGAGTCATCCTCTGCGATAATGAGCGTTCGTTCAAATTGTCCGCTCTCTTTGTCATTAATACGGAAGTATGTTGAGAGCTCAATCGGGCAACGTACGCCCTTTGGAATCCAGACAAACGATCCATCCGAAAAAACTGCAGAATTTAAAGCCGCAAAAAAGTTGTCTTGTATAGAGACCACGCTGCCAAGGTATTTCTTTACTAAATCAGGGTAGTTTTGGATAGCCTCGGTGATGGATGAAAGAACGACGCCTGCTTCTTTTAACTTTTCATGGAAGGTCGTTCCAAGTGAGACTGAGTCAAAAACAACGTCGACAGCGACATTCGTTAATCTTTTCTGTTCTTCGAGAGGAATCCCTAATTTTTCAAAAGTCTTGAGAAGCTCTGGATCAGCTTCTTTTAAATCATTGAGTTTGGGCTTTTTCTTTGGCGCTGAGTAGTAGGTAATATTTTGATAATCGATTGGACCGTACGAAATATTAGCCCAAGTAGGCTCACTCATTTCTTTCCATTTTCGATACGCTTTGATTCGAAAGTCGAGCATCCAGGATGGCTCTTGCTTGATTGAAGAAATTTTTACTACTGTCTCTTCAGAAATTCCCTTTGGGAGAGACTCTTTTTCAATCTCAGTGACGAATCCGTATTTATATTCACTACTGGCAAAAGAAAGTTCTTCTACTGACATAGGTAAGAGGGTTCCTTATTCAAGTCTTTCTTAAAGAAAGGCTTTTTTCTGCTCGATTACTTTCTTGGAGATATATTCGCGATTAAGAGAGACCTTTTTCGTAGTAAGAGAAAACTTGAGGGCAGTCTATATGTTCTTTTTGCCCATTTCTCTTCTTATTCAACTGCGAGTCTCTCCTTAACTCTCATATTCATGATGCATCTTCTGGCATTCAGACTTCGTTGTTGTAGCTTAATAGTGGCGGATGAGCGCTATCAAAAGCTTCTACTTAATAAAGGGAAGAAAAAAATATCAAAAATATTTTTGGCCAATTATAGCAAAATTAAAGGTTTTTCATCATGTCAAAGAAGCGCTTGTATTCCATCTTTTGGGTCTATCATAATTAGGAATAAGAAAAATGGCTAATCTTTCATCCTCTTCCAATCTACGTCGAGTAGAGCCAACAATTACGTCATCTTCTCCTGTATTTTCTACCAAGAAGGCCCTTTCTGCAACAACGATCGTTGCCCTCTCAACCATAGCAGGCCTTTCGGTTCGCTCTTCAGCAGCTAGGAGTCTTCTCACAAAAAGCTTGCGCTCCATGAGCCACCAGTTTGAATTATATGCTAAAATGCCTACTATCAATCAAACAATGGTAGCTTCATTCAAATCAGGGGAATACAGCGGTGTCAAAAATACGATCCGAAGAGTGCTGCAAGAGAAAGGCGTTGGTAGAAAGGTGGATACTCTCTACACCGGATTCGCTCAAAATGTGAAAAATAGTTGCTTGAGAATGAAGGAAGCCTCAAAAAAGAAAATCAGTGAGGCGATGACTCAGATTCACAATGCAACAAAGAAAGGGGCTGAATTCATTGAGAATAATCCTAAACTCACATCGGCAGTTTTAGGGACCATGGTAGAGGCAGGACTCATGACTGCTCTTCAAAACTCGTATGGAGAGACGGAGAGTGAAAAAGATTTGCACGGCGCCTTTGAAAAGCATGTTTCGAATTTAGAGACACAAGTCAATGAATCAAAGCAAGAAATGGCTGAAAGGTTACATGGGATTAATGATCAGATAAGAGAGTTAGAAGAGCTTCTTAATGATTCAAAGATCCCTTTAGAGCAAAAACATATCGTTCAACAGAATCTTGCGAAATTATCCGAGTATGCGAATTTCGTCTTTGAGAGTGAAGGGTCAGCCTATAACAATATTACGAGTAATTTGAGCGATATTAAAACGGACGCTTCTTTTAAGAAATCGGATCTAGAGAAAGCAACGCCGATAAAGGAGTTTCTTCGCCAGTCAGCAATATCGGGTACGGGTGAAGCAATTGGGGCTCTTATGATAAAGAATCCCTCAATTCAGCTTCTGACTCCTCTTGTTACATCGACAGTTGCGGCAGTTTTAGATATTGCGACCCATACAGACGCAACCGTTGCAAAGGCGGCAGAGTATCATGATAAATTAAGTAATGTGCATATGAAGAGCCCTGCGGTCACGAGTGAATCCGAAGCCGAGCGGCCTACGAAGAAGGCAGAACCCTTCTTCGGCAGCAGCGAAGAGCTATTGTCAAAAGCTATTACAGGAACTTTAAAAGCGCATTATGGTTCTTCAGGTATTGTTAAAGCTGTTACAGCTGCAACTGTAAGTGGACTTGGACAAGATGTAAGCAGTGGAACGCTTGTTAAAGGAAAAGGCGATGAGATCGCCGAGAAGTGCCTACAGCCCATTGCGACACAGATTTCTCTCCATAAAAAATCATTCGAGAAAAGCTGTGATTATTTTGAAACCAACATACAGCTTATCAAAAATATCCTTACGCCGCCATCTGATGAAATGAAACTATAGAGTTGTCCTTCATGGAGCTTTTCATGCTCGATGAGGGGTGTTCCCCTCATCGAGACATGGTAACCTTTTGCCTCAATTCGCTTTCGGAAAGTTCTTCGTAATTTGCCTTTTCGCACATTGCAAGGAATGGGCAGCGCTTGCATTTGCCTTTTTGCTCTGTGTAGGGGAAATATTTCGGATTTGGCTTTAAAGAGGCGCCTTTATCATCAAGCCGGGTTTCATGAAGTTTGAGCATTTCACGGGAAGAAGAGATAATCCTTTTCTCAATTGTGACTATTTTTTCTTCGTCGATGGTATCGAGTTGCCCAGTTCCCACTTTCCTATATCCATGAGGCCCTTCTAAAAGGTAAAAAGGAACTAATATCATCGATGAGTATGATGCGTTCAGAAGCTTCTTAGCTGAGAGGGCATATGCGTAAAGCTGATCTTCAATTTTTTGATTTTCTTGGCCGGTTTTCCAGTCAAAAATCATGAGTATTGAGTCGCTGTTTTCCTTTGTCCTTTTCCAAGAGAGGTAGAAGTCAAATACTACAATCGCATCAACACCATCTTCGACCGAAAAATGCATCGCTCGTTCAATTTCTCCCCACTCAGCTCGTGGATTCAAGATAATGTTTGTAACGCACGGCGATGTGTACCAGCTTTCTAAGCATGTTTTAACTTTGGCAACAGATTCCTCAATATATGTGGGGCTTATTTGAGTGTTGTAGAAGTGCTCGAGGAGGTTTGTATGTTTCTTCGGGTGCTTTTTCCAGGCGCTTTTTAGCGATTCATCGACTCCCTTTAAGAAAAGTTTTTCCCCTTCTTTGATGATAGCATCAAGTGGAGGAAGCTCTTTCATAGCCTTGGTCTTCATTGTCCCAAGCACTTTCTCGATAGTCTTATGGACAACTGATCCGACATATACAACGATAGGCTGCATATTTTTCAGCATGTATATGTACTCAGAAAGCGGATCGATTTGATTTCCGCGTGGATCATTATAATAGAGTGGCCATCCATCCCAAGAGCCGTAGTACGTATACCAATACTTCTTTTTACACTCGTTAAAGGTTCCTTCTCTTGAGGAGGACCAGCTGAAATTGTTGAGAAGTCTTGGTTGGGACATGGGAACTTAAGTTGTGTTTACTTGTATGAAGGTATTCTTTGAGACAATCTCCTCGATTACTACTAACCGAAGATTTCTCAACTGAGAGTTTTTTGTAAGATTTTCAAATGTAGCAAAAAGTTCATTATCAAGAATGGGATTTTTCTCTTATGAGACAATTAGGATGATGGATGTTGTTTCACCGAAAAATATTTTAATCCGATTCGTGTGGGGTCTTCTTGCACTAATCACTCGAATCGCTTACCGTTAATTTCTTTTTTTCTTAAGGCAGGCGATACGTCTTCGATATTTTCATCTCTTTATTTTCTAAGGCAGATGATGGTAGACTAGGGAGTCGATTAAAGCCGTTAATTTTATAACAGTGTGGGAAGAGCTCAATGTTTTCTCTGCTTAAGCGAATATTTGGTACCTCTCAAGATAGAACAATTCGAAAGTTTCGCAAAATCGTGAGTGATGTGAACGCTCGCGAGCAAGAGCTCATGAAACTCAGTGAAGAGGAGCTTACTCACAAAACGGTTGAGTTGAAAGAGCGTCTGAAATCAGGTGAGACGGTTGAATCATGCCTTGTTGAGGCATATGCAGTCGTGAAAAACTGCTGTCGCCGACTCATTGGAACAGATGTTCACGTCTCTGGCTATCAGCAAAAATGGGATATGGTTCCCTATGATGTGCAAATTATCGGAGCTTTAGCTCTTCATTATGGTTCAATTGCGGAGATGCAAACCGGTGAAGGTAAGACTCTGACAGCATCAATGCCTCTTTACCTTCATGCATTGACTGGAAAGCCTGTTCATATCGTTACTGTTAACGACTATCTCGCAAAGCGCGACTGCGAATGGGTTGGATCCATTTTTAGAAAACTCGGTTTGACAACTGGGGTTCTTCAACAAAACATGGGTCATGAAGAGCGAAAGCGTATTTATCAATGTGACATTGTCTATGGAACTGCCTCAGAGTTTGGCTTCGATTACTTACGCGATAACTCGATGGCAATGAATAAAGACGAGCAGGTTCAAAGAGGTCACTATTTCGCGCTTATAGATGAGGTTGACTCTATTCTTGTTGATGAGGCAAGAACTCCTCTTATTATCTCCGGTCCATCACAGGTCTCAAGACAGCTTTATAGCGAACTCAAAGATGGAGTATCTACTCTCGTTGAGAGACAAAAAGAGTTTTGCCAGCGTCTTGCTTTAGATGCTAAAAAAGCCTTGGATCGAGTTGTTTCGACAGATGAGCAGATTACACTTACTGAAGCTGAGTATAACGCATGCCATTCCTTATGGTTAATCAGTAAGGGAACGCCTCGAAATAAGATCTTGAAGCGCTTAAGAGAGCACCCAGATATTCGAGCTGCTATTGATAAGTGGGATCTTCACTATTATAAAGAGCAGAATAAAGAGCTTCGAATAGAAGCGCTCTCTCAACTTCTCATGATTGTTGATGAAAAAGGTCATGAGTATGAATTGACTGAGAAAGGAATTCATGCATGGCAAGAGTGCGGCGGAAAAGAAGATGATTTTGTCATGCTCGATCTTGGCCATGAGCTTCTCCAAGTCGACAATCAGTCATCTCTTTCTCAAGATGAGAAACTATCTCGAAAGATTCAGCTTCAAAAAGAAGACGCTGTTCGAAAAGAGCGCTCTCACAATTTAAGACAGCTCTTAAGAGCTCATCTTCTTATGGAGAGAGATGTCGACTATATTATCCAAGAAGGCAAGATCGTCATCATCGATGAACATACGGGCCGAGCGCAGCCTGGAAGAAGGTTCTCTGATGGTCTTCATCAAGCTATCGAAGCGAAAGAAGGTGTTGAGATCCAGCGAGAGACTCAAACATATGCAACCATCACGCTTCAAAATTACTTTAGACTATATGGACGCCTTGCCGGTATGTCAGGTACTGCTATTACCGAGGCTCATGAGTTTAAAGAGATTTATAAACTTGATGTTCTCCAGATTCCGACCTATAAGCCATGCCAAAGAGTCGACTACGACGATGAATTGTACATGACTGAGCGCGAAAAATATACCGCGATCATGAATGAGATAAAGACAATTCATGAACAAGGCAGGCCCATACTTATTGGTACTGAATCAATTGAAGTCTCTGAAAAGCTTTCCCGGCTTTTAAAGCTAAACCGACTGAATCATGTCGTTCTTAACGCAAAGAATCACTCAAAAGAAGCTGAGATTATTGCACAAGCTGGTCAAAAAGGAGCGATTACTGTTGCGACCAATATGGCTGGCCGCGGAACAGATATTAAATTGGGATCCGGAGTTGCTGAATTAGGCGGACTCCATGTGATTGGCTCAACACGCCATCAATCCAGACGTATTGATAGGCAGTTAAGAGGTCGTAGCGGACGACTTGGAGATCCGGGCTCTTCGAAATTCTTTATTTCGATGGAAGATCCTTTGATGAGACTTTTTGCGTCACCTCTCTTGACAAAAGTCTTTCAAAAGCTTCGTCCACCAGAAGGGCAGCCGCTGACAACATCGGCAACGACGCGAGCAATCGAGACAGCGCAAAAACGAATTGAGACTCGTAATTACACAATTCGTAAGCACACTCTCGAGTATGATGATGTGATGAATCTCCAGCGCCAGGAGATCTATAATTTCCGTAATGAGCTTTTACATACATCAAGTCCATTGGGTGTATTCCACGATTTAATAGAACAGCTTATTAGTCGAGGAACTCTACACTTCTTTGAGAGCGGATTGAGCGAAGCTCAAGAGGAAAACTTTAGACAGTGGCTCGCAGAAATTGCGCCTATGAGCATCAAAGATGGGGAGCTCGTTCACGCGAAGAATAGCAAGGACGTTGAGCAGATCGTCTGCCAAAAATTGGCTGCTGCTTTCCAAGCTAAGTTGGAAGTTGAAAAGAATAGGATGAAGCAGTTTGCAGAGCAGTATGGGTTCAATATTGATACTGTTCTTGAAGAAGCTTCTCGATCTATGATGGTGCGAACAATTGACTCTTTATGGCAGGGACATCTTCTTGAAATGGATCATTTGAGAGCTGATGTTCATTTAAGGGCAATTGGCCAGAAAGATCCTCTTGTTGAATTCAAGCACGAAGGCTTTAGACTCTTCGATGCCTTTACACAGAAGCTTCGAGAGCATATTGTACGAGCAATTTTTGCTGTTCGATTTTTCGCTAATGTAGAAGAAAGAGATCAGGATCTTGATATTGATGCAGAAGATACCGTCTTCGATGAATCTCATGCTACTCTAGAGCATGATCGCTCGTTTGCCGATGAATTGGAAAATACCAAAATTCAAGCAAGTTATCTTCAAGACGATGATCATGAGCCGTCAACTCAAAAGCGCTAAGAACATCCTTTCTTGTGTTTTAGAGTAAGGAAAGCCTCTTTGTAATGAAATCATAGTCATTACAAAGAGGCTTTTTTCTTGGTAAGTGGGCAGCAATATGCACATCCAAAAGCTATTTGCATGCATGAGGGGTTCTTACCTCATCATAGTGTGGAATCTCTTAATCGTGATCGAAGGGTTTTTCAACTTTGTTGAGGAATATATATCCAATAGAGAGGAGGACAAGTCCGCTGCCTAAGAATGGAAGCCATAGACTTTCTCTCCAAGTAAGAACGACGACCCCATCCTTTGCAAGCATAGGGATGGCAATCCCAAAAAAGAAAAGAGCTCCTCCTAGGAGAAAGGAGAGAAGCGAGGTCATGTACGAGATTTGAGGGGAAGTTCTTGTGCTGGTTTCTTGCTCTTCTTCTTCGATAAAGGAAGATTCCTTTCGAAGAGAATTTTTTTGTTGATTGATCTCTTGTAACGAGGACCCATGAAGAGCAGAAGGAGATCCAAAGGCTAAAGGCGATGAAGTGGATTTTAATTGAGTGATCTTTGTCGCGTCTGGACTAGCTGTTTTGAGAAGAGGTTTTCTGACGTAAGTTGATGAGAGCGATTGATTTATGCCTTCATCTGAAAGAGATACTTGGCAATAGGGACAGACGGAAGCGGAGCGGGAAACAAGCTCTTCGCAATTATAGCAGATCATCTGTCCGCTTTGTGCGGTATTGCTTGTATGTCGTGTATTAAAATCGTCTACGTAATCCCTTCGTAGTTGATGCACGGCTTTGTTATTTGCCTTTCTGAATATTTAATAAAGCAAACCAAAGAATTTTTATTTATTTGCATTACTGCACATAAAAATTCATTTTATATCATTCCTTCAAAACTCGCCCTCGATAATACTAAAGGGTAAGTTCTTGTTTAAAGAAGGATGGCATATTTTCACATTAAATTCTCTCATAATTGAATTAAAGAAAAAGGTTGATAATTTTTCCAAATTTTTATGGTGAGTTCAACTTCGATCAATGAGTATCATATTAACTATTGTCTACATCGCTTCATAGAATCCTTTCATAATAAATTGAGCTTGTGTAGCGATGATGTATTTTTGGTTATTTGCTAAATAGGAACGAATGAGGGCTTGTAAAAGCACTTTGTAATTACATGAATGAAAATTCAACTGCTCGGGCGTTTTCGCTAAAAAAAGTATGTCTTAGCCTATTTTTAATTATTTTTACTCTCTCTTTTGTGGTCCCGTTTCAGCATGAGGATAATAAATTAAATGGGTGGATGGATAAAGAGACTTTTGTAAAAGAGCTTCATCCTTCTTTCCCTTTAGAAAAGCGCGAAGAGGCTTTTCTAAGATACCAGGAAGCGCAAACTCACTGGTTATATTATATAATTCCAAGACATCTTCATACTATAAGATGGTATCATTTTGGCCCCTGGATTATGTGGGCCGTTTTTGGAAATGAAGATGATGGAATCTTTGGCGAAGGTCCACATGCTTTATGGCAGACTGAAGAACGAGTGAGCATATATAAGGCTATTCGATGGGCCATACGCAACCCTCTTCATAATTTTACATTTTATATCATGGGCTCTGCTTGGCAGAAGAATGATGAGCTCGTGCTCTTGGAAATGGACGATGATTCGATGTCTTGCTTTTTGTACCGTGAGCAGGCATCAACAGTCTTTTATGGTAGAAATGACTCTCTTTTCATAGCTCTTCATGGTTGGAAGCCTTTTGTATCAGTTAAATTTTCGCTACCTTATTTCAATTGCCATTGCCAAGCTCTCTGTGGATGGAGGGAAAGAGGTAATTTTGGATTGAAGGTGCAATTTCGTCAGAAAGATGAAATGAAGTAAGATACCCTATATATTAAAAAGTAGAGTTTAACTCTGAGAAATTCGATAATTCTCGCTTCTAAAGAGCGAGTAATTCGACCAATTTTTAAGCTATTCATGAGATACTCTCTTCTGGTAAGGTAAAAATTAAATCAGATAAGGGCATTCTCATTACATATCCTCAAGCTTTACGAACGCTTGTAAGGCATCAAAATTAAATTTGTTACGAGTTTGACAGCTCCTTTACTTTTAAACAGCCTCTCATAAGAGAGGTCCTTTCTTCGTAAGGAAACATGGTATGCAAAATAAGAAGTTCGATGTTGCTATCTTAGGAAGCGGTCCTGGTGGTTATCCTGCTGCGATCAGACTTGGCCAGGCAGGGAAGAAAGTAGCTCTTATTGAAGCCACAGAAGTAGGTGGTACATGCCTAAATAGAGGATGTATCCCAACTAAGTCTTTGCTCGCGAGTGCTCAGACTCTTCATACTCTCCAACATGCAGGACAATTTGGCATCCATGCGAAAGATGTATCTTTTGATTGGTCTTCAATGATGTCTCGCAAAGAAGATGTCGTAAAAAAACTGAAAGTAAGTTTAGAAGGTCTTATCCAATCAAATGGAGTGGAGATTATCCGAGGCTGGGGATCTTTCGCGTCACCTTCTCAACTCATTGTCCAATCAGACAAAGGGGAGAGTGTCAAAATTGATGCTCAACACATTATTATAGCAACAGGATCTGAGCCTAAAAATATTCCTCAATTTCCATTTGATGGCCAATACATCCATTCATCAACCTCAATTTTAAAACTTGAGAAATTGCCAAAGTCTATCGCGATCATTGGCGGTGGCGTTATCGGATGTGAGTTTGCCTCATTATTTAATGATTTGGGAGTTTCGGTAACTATTATCGAAGCATTGGATCGCATCTTGCCACTTGAGTGCGAGACTGTCTCATCCTTTGTCACAAAATCGCTTCAAAAGCGTGGAATTGCAATTCATGCAAAAGCGCTCGTCAAATCCTTACAAAAGAATGCTGATGGGACAGGAGTTATTCTCGATATTGGTGATGGGAAGACTATAAAAGCTGATTGTGCGCTCGTTGCTGCAGGAAGATCTCTTAATTCAGAAAAAATTGGCCTCGAAAAGGTAGGGATTAAAGTTGAGAAAGGGGCGATTGTTGTTAATGATCGCATGCAGACTTCGATTCCAACTGTGTGGGCAATAGGAGATGTTACAGCGAAGGCTATGTACGCTCACGTTGCAACACATCAAGGAATGGTCGCTGCTGAAAACATCTTAGGGCATCATGCAATCATGAGATACGACGCGGTTCCAGGAGTTATCTTTACTCGACCTGAAGTTGGAACAGTTGGGCTCTCTCTTCAAAAGGCAAAAGAGCAAGGGATCAAGGCGACATTAGCGTCTTACCCATTACAAGGACTTGGAAAAGCTCAGGCAGAAATGCATACTGAAGGGTTCGCGCAATTGGTCATCGAAGAGTCGACTGGGCGTATTTATGGAGCCCAAATTGTCGGCCATGATGCAGGAAATCTTGTTGCGCAGATGGCCTTGGCGATCGCGAATGAATTGACTATAGAGTGCATTACTGAGACGATACATGCTCACCCGACTTTAGCTGAGGTATGGATGGAGTCTGCTTTTATTGCGAGTGGAATACCTCTTCATTTTCCGAAGCAGATGCTTCATACTGTAAGAAAAACGAGCTAAAGACGACCTAAATTATCATTATGTGCATTCACGATCGCGAACGAGAAAAAGCCAATTGTCAAACAGATGTGAAAAAAGAGTCCTCTTCTTTTACTCCATGGCCTACTGTTCGCGCTCAGAGTGTGCTCCCGATACAAGAGGATCAGAGACCAAAAGTCTCATATCGCCTTAATCGATTGCCGTTGAATCCTGAGAGCAGTCAAGGAGAAAATAAGATCTCTGATCCTTCTTCAGGGCGCTTTCCCTCTTGGCTACATAGAAAGATGCCGCGCATCAGTGCTTTAGCTGTCACTGAAAGTGAGATTGCATCTAAAAAGCTTCATACTGTCTGTGAAGAAGCTAAATGCCCTAATCTTCTTGAATGTTATTCTAAGAAGACAGCCACTTTCCTTTTGCTTGGTAATGCTTGCACGAGGGCCTGTGGATTTTGCGATATTGATCATAAAAAAGAGTTGCCGTCCCCAGATGCTGAAGAGCCTGAGCGCATTTCAAAAACTGCGTTGGCTTTAGGGTTGAGGCATGTTGTTTTGACAATGGTAGCTCGGGATGATTTGCCAGATGGCGGAGCCTTACATGTTGTAAAAACAATACAATCATTGAGAAGATCTATCCCTACAGTAACATGTGAGGTCTTAGTATCTGATTTTAACGGTAATTTTGAAGCAATTCAGCTTATATGCGATGAATCGCCAGAGATATATAATCACAATCTCGAGACGGTGCGAAATCTTTCTCCTAAAGTTCGCCATACCGCCACCTATGAACGCTCATTGCAAGTCCTTCGATTTGCTAAAGAGCAATCGAGAGGCCGCTTTCAGGTTAAGTCTGGTATTATGATCGGCCTTGGGGAAACAGAAGAAGAGGTGTATCAAGCTTTAAGAGATCTTCATAGCAATGGTGTAGATATTGTAACTATTGGCCAGTATCTTCAAGCTAGTCAGAAGAAGCTGCCTGTTCGAGAGTTTGTATCTTTAGAGAAATTTGAGAGATATAAAAAATATGGCGAATCGATTGGCTTAAGAGCGGTTTATGCTTCTCCATTTGTGCGATCAAGTTATAATGCTGAGCTGTTTATCACATGAAAAGGAGAGGTAAAAGCAAAGAGAGAATGAGTTATTAAATATGATGAGTTTCCTTTTATCATCATATTAAGAAAAATAACTCGAATTACCTGTCAATCCTATCAAATTAATTCTCGTTGAGTTAATTTTTCTGTCTCTCAGTTTATGTTTCACTTTTTAAGTCTTAATGTCTCTATATGCAAGAACCAAGAAAAGAAAAATTTGAGCTCGATCTTTATCGCAATTTAGAAGAGCGCCTTATTGATTCCATAACTTCCAAGTCATATGAGGTATATGAGGAAGACTCTTTAGACGGAGATGGAGAAAACTTGTCTTGGGAGTTATACGGCCCATCATATGAAGAGGGTGCGTTCCCGCTCATTGATGAAGAAGATGTGGCTATAATATTAGAAAGAGAAGCTCATTTTTCGGGAAATTTTCCACTTATGATCGAGTATTACTCGAATGATGAGAATAAGGGCATTAATGAAGAGATATCACTCCATCGGATTCTCAAACTGCATGAGATTGAGAAAGCTCTAGCAAAAGATGGAAAGAATTTAGCTGCTCTTCTTCTTCAGGGAAGAGACGCGGAGCATCTCCAGTTAGCAAAAAAAGCATATAAGACGTTATCAGAGATACATCATTATCAAGATCAAGAGGGGGAAGCCTCTCGTCCTGAGAAGAATCATCCCGCAGTTATCTTGGCGGAATGCATACTTTCTGAAGAGCCGATTGATGTATTAGTTGATCGGTTTAAAGATGTCTTTAAAGGATCTGAGAAATTATTGTATACGCTCATCTCTTCTCACTCTTTTTATGACAGGCTTTTCCCGGGCTATGGCCTTGCGCCTCTCTTTGCTATCAAGACGCTGGGAAAACTCAAGGATGCACATGCGGTTCCCATACTTTTTGATCAGCTATTTCGATATAATGAATCCCGAGAAGATGTGGATGAGGAGATTCTTACAGCACTTCGGTCGATAGGCGATCCTGTAAAGAAAAAAGCTCTTTCTCTTGCATTAGACTCCATGTGGAGTGTTGATAAAGAAAAAGCACTTCATATCCTCATAGAATTTTTGCCCGATACTTCTATATCTGAAGCCATTCTCGATCACCTCATAAGATCAAGTTGCCGTTTAAGCACATCTTTTTTGCAGTATGCAATTCTTCTTTTGGAAAGCCTTCCAGATCAGCGTATAAACGATCTTAAGGATTGGACTGAAAGAGAGAAAGAGAATCTGTCAAGAGATGAAAAGGAAGAGATAGATCGCATCATTCACTTTCTATCTAAAAGAGAGAAATAAAAAAGAAAGCGCGAATAAAAGTAAAAGCTGTCTTGTAAAAAATAAATTTTCATTGCATCTGTCAAAGACAGAAGGTACAAGAAAAAATATATAAAATTAACACGCTTCAATTGCTCAAAAAAATTATTGATTGTGATGTGACGGAAGAGTGTGGTATTTCCTAAAGAAAAGAGAGTTCAGCACATTGTAAAGTGTGCTTCTTAAAGAGCTCATACACTCCAAGTGATTAACTAGACGTACAATCATCACTAACGATGTGGATGTAAAAAGATATGTCAATGAACCTCTACATGCTTCAACAGCCTTCAAAAGAGGCAAGGGTATTCTTAGAAATGAGAAAAGGATCTTTCTTCCGCACATTCATGCACTGCACTCGCACTCTTTTTCTTTCTCTCATTTTAGGGCTTTTATTGACTGGCTGCTCTTCTCAAAAAACTATTATCAATGGCCTTGATGAGAGAGAAGCAAATGAGATCATCGTCTTTTTATCCTCAAAGGGGATAGACGCTTATAAGACGCAGGCGAAATCTGAAGGTCCTGGTGGAGGCGGAGGTGGCATCACTTTCGATATAGCTGTTGATAGCGATAAAGCTGTAGATGCTATGGCTGTTCTCAATGCGAATGGACTCCCTCGAAAGAGAGCGCAAAATTTGCTTCAGCTATTTAATGCCGGTGGTTTAGTTCCTTCCGAGCTCCAAGAAAAAGTTCGTTTTCAGTCAGGACTTGCAGAACAGATTGCGGGTACCATACGAAAAATTGATGGCATTTTGGATGCGGATGTTCAACTCTCATTTCCTGAGGAAGATCCACTAAATCCACAAAATAAGAAAGGAGCCGTTACAGCTTCTGTTTTTGTGAAACACCAAGGTGTTTTAGATGATCCAAATAGCCAACTCGTTACAAAAATTCGCCGGCTTGTCGCAAGTAGTGTGCAAGGACTTAATTTTGATAATGTGACTGTTATCTCTGATAAAGCTCGCTTTTCTGATACAAGCCCACAAGCAAAAGGCAGATCAACTTCAGGCAATACTGAAATGGTGAAAATCTGGTCCGTCGTTGTAGCTAAAGAATCTGTTAACCGGTTTCAGATGATCTTCTTATCGGTAACTGTAGCCTTAGTGATTGTCTCAGGATTTGCTTTATGGTTTTTCTGGAAGCTTCTTCCTGTTGCAAGAGTAATGGGT
The DNA here is from genome assembly GCA_964427425.1 of uncultured bacterium. Taxonomy (GTDB): domain Bacteria; phylum Chlamydiota; class Chlamydiia; order Chlamydiales; family FEN-1388; genus CAYRUD01. The sequence goes on along the minus strand of CAYRUD010000012.1, from coordinate 12,528 downwards.
GGAGCTGGATCTATTTTCTCATTCAAATCCTTTGTCGTTCCTCATGGGGAAGGAGAGATGCTTCCTGATGAGGGAGAAGAGGAAGAGGCTGAAGCTGCAAATACGCCTAAGAAAGAAGCAAAAAAGGCTCAAGAGAATATTGAGTCGCCCTAATTCCGAATAAGGGAGTGGTAGGATGAGCTTCTCTTAAGGAGCTCATTACTCTGATACGGGAGCTAAAAAATAGTGGTTTAGTTGAGAGTGAGAGAAGCGTGAGATATAGCGACTGGTTTACGAAAGCTCTTTTGGAGCGGTATGGATTGGATCGAGATGGGGCATTTTTTCAAGAAGTGCTTCCTCAAGATATCGCATTACGCCTCAATAACTTACCGGCTGCATCTTTAGGCGCAAATCCCGAACGATTTATCTTCTTTCGCTCGACACTTCTTCAGACATTACATGTTTCTTGGCGTGACGAAATTGTCAATTCCATTCCTCAAGTGTTGCGAGAGATTGCTAAAAATGCGATTCTGCCTTCAGAGATAGAAAAACCTCAGCTTGCTGATACATCAAAACAAAACCTTTCACCTGAAAGTGATGAAGGCGCTGAGATAATTCATGATGCTCCAATAGCAGAGGCTGGGTCTCATTACCCTGTCATTGAAGATTTAGAGTTAAGAAAGCTTACAGTAGAGGCGTTATTAGAAAGCTCGAGGTTATTGGATGTTGAGCCAATCGAAGCGCTCCCTGAGAGTGACTTTCGATGGTTTTTAGATGCTCCATATGAAATGAAGATTAAGGTAATTGATCTCGTCGCGGTTTTCGATGTTACAGAGGAAGTGCGCCAAATCGTTGATAAAAAGACCCTTCATTTAGTGCTCTCTCTTCTTTCTGACTCGCAGCAGCGGTATTTAAAGTCTCTTCTTCATATGCCTCTCAAATTAACTAGAGAGCCTCTTGAGCTCATAGCAAAATTGAGACAAGGAGTTGAAAAAGACACAATACGATCGTACATTCATGAAAGAGGCTTAGCTCGCCTTTCTCAAATCTTGAAGGAGGAAGCGCCTCTTTTCACGTGGTACGTCCTACATAGTCTTGATGTAAAAAGAGCGAAATGGATCGAAAAAAAGATTGGAGGCGGAGAGGGCAATGCTCTTGAAAAGCCTCAAGAGATGCTTCGTAAGGCAGATGTGCGATCAGCCTTTCAGCATGCTTTCCAATTTATTAATTTAGAAATGTCAAAGATGAGTGGAATTAACCGTGGCTGATCATCTTTTCCAGAAATTCTTTTCTCTTATTGATGGACGGAGTGTAACAGTAGCTCCGACAGCAAAATTTATACCGCAGGATGATTTCTCGAGGCTTGTTTCTGCTCAAGAATTGCTAGAGGTTGTCCAGGCGGATGCTTTAGAGTATAAGAAGAAAGTTGTTCAAGAGTGCGAAGAAATTAAAGCGCAAGCTGAGAAAGAAGGTTTTCAGGCTGGTTTTGAACAATGGACTGATGTCGTAAGAAGCTTGGAGAATGAGATAAAAAAAGTAAGAGACGAGCTTCAAAAGTCTGTTATGTCTGTCGCGCTTAAAGCGGCGAAGAAGATAGTAACTTCAGAGCTTACAACAAATCCAGAAACTATTATTGATATTGTCTCTAATACATTGAAGACTGTAGCGCAGCATAAAAAAATCGTTCTTTATGTCAGTAAAACTGATTTTGAAATCATTGATACAAATAAGAATAAGATTAAGCAAATATTCGAAGACCTTGAGTCATTATCAATACGGGAACGAGACGATATTGAACCAGGTGGATGTGTGATAGAGACTGAAGGCGGTATTATTAACGCGCGCTTAAAAGATCGATGGATGACGCTAGAAGCTGCATTTGAGGCGCTCAGTCAATCATTAAAAAAAGAGCAATAGAATAAGCTGGTAGAAAAGACTGATATCCTCGAAATTGCTAAGGAAGTGCAGGATGAATTTTCTTAAGCCATCAAGTATGAATGAGTCCGTACCTATGGAAGCTATGAAGACGAATATGAGCTATATAATGAATCTCTTTCATACCTTGAAGCAAGTGCTATCATCCATTGCTCGTACTTTTTCTGGTGCCAGAATCGCCCTCTGGATGGTTTTCTCTTTCCTCTTTATTTTCTCGGCTGGAGAAATAAGGGCTGAGGATGTATCCCAAAGAGAGATAAGAGGGGGTGCAGCTCAAGAAGTAGTTACCGCGAGACCGTCGCGCGCTATTGCTGCTGAAACAGGCCCTCGCACTCTGAAAAAGAAGCAAAAGAATAATGATTCAGAAGTCATCAATAAGGTGTTAGACCTTGAGGGGATTCAAAGACCTTCTTTGGTCATCCAGGGCGTCGCTATTGTATTTATGTCGCTTCTTCCTTTCATAGTGATGATTCTTTCGTCATTTGTGAAAATCGTCGTTGTTCTTTCTCTTCTTAGAAACGCGCTTGGTGTGCAGCAAGCCCCTCCAAACCAAGTTATCAACGGGATAGCCTTCCTCTTGAGCTTATATGTGATGTTCCCGACAGGGGTGAAGATGTATGACGCAGCTCAAGATGTCATTCTTACAAGAACTGCGCCTCAAGAGATGTTTTCAGCTGATTCCGCAGGCTACGTGGTAGCGGTTGCTGCTAAGGCAAAAGAGCCTCTTCGCGAATTTTTAAAGAATAATTCGAGTGCTCGTCATCAAAGAGCTTTTTATCGAAGTGTATTTCGCCTTCTTCCTGAGGATTATCGAAATGATTTAACTCCTGAAGATTTCATGATTTTAGTTCCGGCGTTTATTACTTCGCAGTTGAAATCGGCGTTCGAGATCGGGGTTTTGATCTACATACCATTTTTTGTCATAGATCTTGTTGTCTCGAATATCTTGCTTGCTATGGGTATGATGATGCTTTCGCCTGTGACAATTTCTATGCCTCTCAAGCTCTTTTTGCTTGTGATGCTTGATGGATGGTCGCTCCTTATTGAGGGGCTTGTCTCAACATTCCGTTAGAAAGGGCGCACGTTAGGAATTAAGAGTTTTTTGTAGAGAATCAGGGAGAAGAAAGAGCCATTATGTTTCAGACACAGATGATTCAACTCGCATATAACGGTTTGATGCTCATTCTTATCCTCTCTGCTCCTCCTGTCCTATTGAGCATGTTTTTAGGTACCATTGTTGCAATCTTCCAGGCTGCGACTCAGATTCAAGAACAGACACTTTCTTTCGTGGTTAAGCTCGTAGCCGTAACTCTTACTCTCATGTTTATGGGAACATGGCTTGGCGCGCAGATAATGTCTTTCGCATCGAATATTTTTACCAATTTCCCGATATGGGTTAATGCTGCGAACTAGTTTAAAACTCCTCTTTATTTTATAATTTTTTTACTTTGGAAAGACTCTTGTTATTTTTCTTCTGTCTTTGAACAATAGAAAAATAAAAAGAGTTAATGAAAACCGCTTTCTTCTGAAGTGCTTAAGTCTCTTTTCTTTAAAAGATGAAAAGAACTCTTTTGCATGCACATGTTTTTCACTTGGAAAGCGGCTTCCTAAAGAGAGTATTCTTTTTTTCATGAATATATCGATCCATTTGGAGAGAGTGAGTTCTCATGCATGACATGGCTACAAAGGCACTATATAATAATATTCTCTTGTATGGAGCTCATGAGGCTCGAGTTTCAAAATCGAGTGAGCGGGATGATTGGAAGAGCTGTAATTGGAGAGCACGTCGTATAGAGGATCTCTTCGATGAGCTCGATCGCTTAGGCGTTCATTTTGATCGACGTCAATTTCTTTCATGGGCAAGTGAGAGTGACTCTCCTGAGGATCTCTTATCGCTCATCATGCCAGACGAATACGAGACTCTTTCTTCAGATACAGTCGATCATGTTTATCTGATTATCTTTGAGCTGTGGAGAAGACTTATTCCTGAGCGTAGGCCTCTATCAATTGTCGCAGATGATATAGACCACGCAATCGTTGAATATGACAGAAGAGAAGATGATGATATAGGCCCCGTCCAAGTTTTGACAAAACTCCTCTTTGAATATATTCGTATTCTTCAGAGCGCTCAAGATCAATTGGATGAGCAGGATAGTGAAGAGAGAAAAGCTCTCTTAATGAAAGGGTATACAACGCAAGCGCATGCTTTGTTTGGCATGACAGAGCCTTATTTTGTTCATGAAATAGGCCGTTTTATCTTCGATTTTGTTATCGAAGAGCTCACCTACGAGACTTTGTATGATTTTTCGCCTATAGTTGAGGGGATCCATCCTTTCTTAGTGCCAGTCCTTTGGGCAGATTCGATGCTTGCACATCTTGTTTGGTATACAGACGAGACGCGCGCGATTGAGTTGAATCGAGAAATAGCTAAGAAGGTAATAGCTTTAAGTAGCAAAGAATCGGTAATTGATACATCGCTCTTCTTCAGCGCTCTTCTTTTAGCTGCAAAAGCAGGAGATCGCGAGACTTTCTTCTCAATGATGAGAGCCTTTATCAAAAAATCGGATCACTTGGCTTTCAATTTCTTGTTCGAGCTTTTATCACTCGCAGCTCTTTATCTAGAAACAGTACACCATCCAGACCTCCAAGAGGCAAATCGATTAATACAAGAAGTCGAGGATGATTATGAGCGGTATTCCTCTCTTGATAATAGGAGTTCTCACTCACAGAAAAGATCATTCTCGGATCTGAAAGAAAAGATCACTCGCTTCTTGAGCCGTATTGATAGATAAGGAATACTATCTTCCCATTTGCCTTTTAAAAAACCGTCAATTTCTTGCTTTTATGCAAACAATTGACGGTTTTTCAATCAGTAGACTTGTAGTGTCTCTTCACTTAATACCATCATCATGTACTTATGATTTTCTTGGGGATACAATTGAGCCAGTCACAAGATGTGAGGTGATACTGAATTCCTCGTAGTTCTCTTTCTAATGAGAGTTCCTGTGATCTTTCGGAAAGCTTGTCTCTTGAGAGGGAGTGAAGATGGCCAAAGACGACAACATCGACTCCATATTGCTCTAAGAGCTTTGAAGCTTGAGTTTCTTCTCCTCGTAACCCTATTGGAGGGTAATGGGTCATTGCGATTCGTCGCGCCTTCTCATTGGTTTTATTTCCAAGCTTTTTAAGGCTTTCTTCAAGTCGAAGAAGTTCTCTTCGAAAGATGTCGCGATCTGTAGCTCTTTCTTCTTCTGATTTTGGTGCGAAGAAAGACGACTCCTCAGCCATAGCAGTTTGAGACGATCTTGGCCGGAATTCAATAACTTCTTCGAAAGAGAATTCTTCTGTGTCCCAAAGGCGTGCTCCAGCTATTGAGAAGGACTCCCATTGAAAAGTGTCATTCTGAATAGCATGTATAGAAGATGGTAGAGCTTTCCTGACTTTAGAGATAGAATCCCACCATAGGTCATGATTTCCTTTGATAATAACTTTAGTCCCAGGTCTTTCATGAATCCATTGAAGATCCGGTTTTGCTTCTTCGAGTTTCATTGCCCATGAGATATCACCGGGAATGAGGACAAGATCATCTGAAGAGACCAGCTCATCCCAGCTCTTTTGAAGACGCTCTATATGATTCTCCCAAGCAGGGCCGAAAAGACTCATCGATTTATTTGGGACCCCGAAGGAGAGATGAAGATCGCCTATACCCCATACATCTGCCATACGCTAATTGAAGCCTCTTAAAGAGATTAAAAAAGAGAGAGTATGAAGCTTTGCAGCTTTTTAGGGGAATAGAGGATCGCTCTTTAGCAAAGCTTCGTGTCTAGAGTATCAGATCACAAAATCATCAGGAATTTGTGCTCCTTGCGGAACAACAATGATTCCATCGCGAATATAGACTATCTCAGAGTCAAAATTGACGAGGTTCTTCTTATTAATCAGCTGTACTCGGTTTCCAATTCGGACGTTCCTGTCAATGATTGCTTTGTTAATAACGCAATCGGCTCCAATTTCAAAAGGCAGACTCGTCTCATTTAGCTTAGATGTACCTGGGATGTCGACTAAAGAACCCCAATTTTTCTTAGGCGGCGTATACCAGTCGTTGCCCATAAGGTATGAATCTTTGATTCGAGTGCCATTCTTAACAACAGCTTTTTGCCCGATAATGCTGTGAGTTATTTCAGCGGCATCAATGATCGCTCCTTCACAAACAGTTGAGGAACGAATCAATGTATTACCAAAGCGTGGACCTGGAAGGTGGTGGTGCTGAGCAAAGATTGGAAGGTCATCATCATAGCAATCGAATTGCGGAGACTCTGAAGTCAGCGTCATATTAGCCTTATAAAAGGACTCTATTGTTCCGATGTCTTCCCAGTAACCAGTATGAATGTAGGCGCCTATTCTTCCTTGCCGCACCTGATGAGGAATAAGATGTTTGCCGAAATCATCTCTAAGATCGGTCGAAAGAAGCTTTACTAATGCGTTTCTCGAGAAGAGATAGATTCCCATTGATGCTAGAAACTGCTTTTCCTCGCTTAAATCAAGCCCCATCTTGGAAAGAGCGGATTGAGGTGTGACGAATTTTTCAAGCTGCTCGCTTGTTGTAGGTTTCTCGCAGAAGTCAACAATGTGTTGATCTTCGTTAATCTTCATGATCCCTAAGCGGGGAGCTTCTTTCTCGGTGACAGCCAAAGTCGCAACAAGAACGTCGACATCTTTCTCAATCATTGTCGAGAGCATATCCGCAAAGTCAAGGCGGTAGAGCTGATCACCTGAGAGAATGAGAAAGTATTCCGCATCCGTCTCTAGAAGATAATCGAGATTTTGTCTTACTGAATCGGCGGTGCCACGGTACCAATCGGATGAGTCATGACGTTGTTCAGCGGAGAGTATTTCTACAAAACCATCGTTTAAAGAGTCTTTTCTGTATGTGTGGAAAATATGCCGATGGAGTGATCGAGCTAAGAATTGTGTGACAACAAAGAGCTTTGATATGCCGCAGTGAAGGGCGTTTGAGAGGGGGATATCTATGAGTTTATAGCGGCCACCATAGAGGATTGCTGGCTTACAGCAATGCTTCGTAAGGGGAAAAAGACGGGTTCCTTGCCCTCCTGCTAGGACAATAGCGGATACTTTTGAAAGAAGCGGTTTCGTGTGACGCTTCTTTTGTTTCCCAGCGTCGAGTTTTTGCATTGCTGAGAGTCTTTGAAGATCATTTGCCGCAGCGCTAACAGAAGACATTGTTCGTACCTAAAACCAATAAAGGATATCTTTCTACTTTTTCCGTACTTGTTTGAGAGTTTGCTGCCCACTTATTATATTTTTCTCTCTTCCAAACTCTTGGCTATAAAAAATTGAAGAGAATGTAAGAAAAGCGCGACTAATATTCTAACAATTATTTTATCACATCATCTGATGTCATACCTGTTTTTATCATTTTCCGCACTAACGTATACTCATAGTAATGACTTACAGTCTCATCTAATTAACGATAAGGTATCTTTTTCTTATGCCTGAGCTTCCAGAAGTTGAGCTTGTTGTCCGAGACTTACGACATATTCTTCATCCACCGCTCTCTCTTACTCATATTGAAATCTTCTGTCCGAAAGTCTTGTTAGATCATAAAGGGGCTTACATCGAGTGCAGTAAGTCCTCTTTAGGAAATCTCGCATGCCTTATAGGCGCAGAGCTTCATGAAATCACAAGAATGGGTAAGTATATTTTTTTTCATTTTAGAAATGGCTTTCAAAGTCCCATTCTTCAATGTCATTTACGAATGACTGGAAGGTTTATTCCCCTGGATCGGGTTGACAAACCACCTCAGCCGTATGAGAGAATCCGATTAATTTTTACGAAGAATGGAGAGAAGAGAGCGCTCTCTTTTTCTGATGTCCGCCGTTTTGGGAGGTTTACTCTTATTCCATCTCAAGAAGCCGTTAGCCTTTCATTAGGGTTAGAGCCTTTTGATGATCGCTTCGTCCCCTACTTTTGGAAGGAGCTCCAAAAGAGAAAAAAGGCGCCTATTAAAGCGATCCTTCTCGATCAGGAAGCTGTTGCTGGAGTTGGAAATATTTATGCTGATGAAGCTCTTTTTTTGGCCCAGATTTCCCCTTTCCGAGCAGGGGTGTCTTTGTCACAAGAAGAAATCCAGCGTTTAAAAGAGGCTCTTATAGAACTGTTTCATCGCTCAGTCGAAAAAGGGGGAAGTACTTTAGGCTATGGTGTTGGGAATTTCTCCTCGCCTTTCGCGGTACGAGGAGAGTTTCAGGATCATTTCAATGTCTATCATAAGACATCAAAGCCTTGCCCTCGCTGTGCTACTCCTATTCAAAGAGTTGTCATACGTGGAAGGTCGACCCATTTTTGCCCCTCGTGTCAAAAGTAGTCTCTCTTAATACTTTTTAAAAAGAGAGGCGAATCCTCCTTCGAACTCCTTGCCATCAGGTAATATTGTTGAGTGGAAAAGGCCTGTCAGCGGCAGATTTTCTTGAGCCCATGTGATTTGATTCGAATTTTCATCTTTGAGAATGCTACAGGTCATATACCAAATATAGCCCCCTTTTCGAGTCAGTTTGCTTGCATGATCAAGAAGAGCCTGTTGAAGAAGAACATGTTCCTTGATCGCATCAGATGTTAGCCTATATTTTGCCTCTGGGCACTTATACAGAACGCCAGTGTTGCTACAAGGCGCATCGATTATGGCAAGATCGAAAAGATCATTTTCAGACGGTAGAGGAAACTGTGTTCCATCATATGATGTGATTGTTGCCTTGATGTGAAAGCGCTCGAGATTTTCTTTTAGCTTGTGATGACGCTTTAAAGATGGTTCGTTGACGACGAATGTAGAGGGGGTAAGTGTTTGCCAGCACATGACGCTTTTTCCGCCAGGGGCAGCGCATAAGTCGATAGCTTTCAGCTTTCCTTTGAGATCAAGAAGCTTTTCTTCCTTATTCATTGCTCGTAGGATTTCTTCGAAAAGCTTTGGCTGAGTGATGTTCTGGATATAAAGTGAGGTCATGTCTAACGACGATATATCAAGAAGCTTTTGTATTGAGAATGTCCCTGATTGGTAATCAAAGTCACCTCTTGCAAAGGTTGGCAGTGGTTTTTGTGACGCTGTGAGAATTTGAAAGAAAGTTTCAGGATCTTTTGAGTATGACTCTTGAAGAGCCTGAAATAAGCTATCTGAAATTGAGAAAAATGTTTTTACCTTTTTTGGGTTTTTCTCAATATCATTTGCTGTAGGGGGATCTAACAAGATCTTTGAAGGGGTAGTAAGAGATTTTCTTAAGATGGCATTCAAAAACTTGTAAAAAGGATCGAGTCGACCCGATAGATATTTAGCAATCTCGACATACTCATAGACGAGAGCATGGGCGGCATCTTGAATCGACTGATGAAAGAGTCTTTGATAGATAGAGACGGCCAAACAGGCAAGTTTTTTGTCCTCTTTAGGCAGCTTAACTTGAAGCTCGTCCGTGATGTACGATATGATGAGATTCCAATTTCTTGCCGTTCCAAGCCCGAGCTCATATGCAAAATGGCGATCGAGTGGCAAAAAATGGGAAGTCTCTTCTTGTTCGAAGAATGATTGCAAAGTCTCTTCTATAAAGGTTTGCTTTTTTCTCCATTGTTCGATGCACTTGATTGCTACAATTCGCGGGGAAAGACGCATGAATTTTGAATTTTCTTTAGAAATAGATAGCTCCAAAATTTTTTAAAAAAATCCTTTAGACGTACAGATTGATTTTCTTTCATTGATTACGCTATAATAAGCTCGAATTACTTTTTTTTCTTTTTATATTCTATGTCATCACATCATATCTCTCAAAAGCCCTCTTCAGGGATGCTCCTATTTTTTATCGCTTGCTTGGGCCATTTTATTGTCGATTTTTCAATCGGATTGTGGCCTGTTTGGAAAACGATCGCTCGGTATGATCTTGCGACGAGTGGTCTTATTGCTGGCATCTCTGTTATGATCGGAGAAGCTATGCAAAGTGTCTTCAGCGTCTATGCAGATAGGGGTTATTGGCGGCCTCTTATCGCATTTGGTTGCCTTATCGCGTCAATGTCATTAGCTCTTCCTTTTGCTTCTTCAGTTCATGGTGCGGGAGTCCTTTTCTTTCTTACCTGTGTAGGATCTTCTGCATTCCATCCAACTGCCGTTGGGCTTGTCTCTTCAGTAAAGAAGATGAATCGGACAGTCCTTATCGCTATCTTCCATACATCAGGATTGCTAGGCCTTGGAATAAGCCAAGCGCTTTTCTCTCATCTTCTTGAGAAGCACCCAGCTCTTCCACTGACACTCATCTGGCTTCCTGTTGTATTGGCAATTGCTCTCTTCATTACGAGAAATTCGAGAAATGAAGAGATAAGAAGTCAAGAAGAGGCCCAGAAAGTAACCCTCCATCGAGAGAAAGTATCGATGATGGTCTTCTTAGATTTTTTGCAAAGAAGTGAGCTGAGAAAGTTGTATGTACTCCTTCTTTGTAACCAAATTATGGCTTGGTCTTTCCTCTTCCTTTTGCCTGATTTTCTCCTTGAGAAGGGAGCTTCCCATTCTTTCGCGTATGGTGGAGGCCACTTTATTTATGTATTTGGCTCTGCGTGTGCCTGTGTGCCACTGGGAATATTGGCAAAGCGTTTGAATACTCCTTTAGTTGTTTTTATCACCTATGTCCTCTCGATCCTTGCATTGAGCTCAATCCTATGTGTTTCAGCTGCAACTCCAACTCTGTTGAGCATTTGTCTAATAGCTATGGGCGGCTCTATCGGTGCAATCGCTCCTTTAGCGCTTGCTATTGGAAATGACTTGGAGCCTCATCGCAGTGCGACGATCAGTGCATTCTTAATGGGCTTTGTCTGGATATTTTCTGAAGGGATTGGATACTCGCTTAGCGCGTACATCGCCACGTGCTTTTCTACAAATCAGGCAACTAATGCTCTTTCCGTAATGGGCTTAAGCCTTCTTATCGGAATCACACAGGCATATCTTCTCTTTAGACAAATGACAGGAAATAAAGAAGAGGCTTCTGAAGCGCCAAAAGCTCTGTAAGAGTGCATTATCTTTATTATTTTCGCTGGGATGAGAAGACCTCCTTGTCACTAATTAGCAGACAAGGAGGTGAGATTCCCTAAAGAGTACCTATTCTATGGGAGTGGAGGAAGGTTTGCATCAATTCTCATGAGGTTTAGCTCGAGTTGAGTGTAATTGATTACAATGTTATTGAAGGAATCTGCTCTTGTATCAAAGCCCATGCCAATGGTTACCGGTCCTTCAGAGGCATCAATAGGTATTAAAATGCTAAAACTTCCTGTAAAACGAGCTCCAGTGATAGTGGTTAAAGTCATTGGACTAACTGGATCCCATCCAGAACTCTGCTGATAACGGAGTTCTTTAGAGAGCAGCATATAGTGAAAATCGGTGCCAGGATATAAGTTATTATTCACAACAAAGCGTGCTTCTAATTCTGCGTTCGTATTTCTTAAGAGGTTAAGGGTGGTAGTGTCAGTATCGTCTGCGTGAAGTATTGCTGAAAGGCTTAATTTATATACTCCGCTCTGAGTAATTGTATAATAACCGGTTGTTCTGTCGAATGAGACGCCGTAATCATAGTTCAAATAGAGATCGTCGGTTGTGAAGTTGCCCATGATGGCGTTATTGGTAGTATAAGGAGTAAGCCTTAAAAGATACTGTGAACTATGAATTGATGCGAAGCTTGTGCCTGGATCTCATTGTGGCCCTGTAGCCCCCTGAGGCCCTGTAGCTCCAGGGGTTCCATTAGCTCCTGTGCGTCCTCTTTTTCCTCTTTTTCCTCTCTCTCCTCGCTTACCTCTAAATAAGCCTTTGTCTTGTGTTGTTAATTCTTCAGTATTTTTATTCTCATTTTCTGAAGGGTAAGAAAGAGTCTCTTCAGCCACAACTGTAGAAGAGCTAGCAAAGAGGAATAAGAGAGATCCAGTGATGAGTTTGGATAGCGGTTTTATACTATGTAACTGCATACGATTTAGTTCCTTTTTGTAATTCAAGGTTTATGCTTGATTGGTTGAGGACTGGGAAGAGGTCTGTTATTGTTGAAGGGGTGAAAATATCGCGTTGCTGCTTGGTACATGTGGACCCTAGCTGATTTCATTATCAACCCCAGCTCATGTCAAAGAGGGCGTTTACCAGAAATTGGACTTATTGAAATTGGGAGTAAAAAAGCCCTATTCTCAATTTTTGTTTTTACAGAATGGAAAGTTTAAAGGAAGTAAAATCAAGCACTTGCTAATACGTAAGAGTAAGATGCTGCTGAGACAGTTAGAGGCTTAAAAAGGGTGAGTTTTTTAGCAATTAAAGAGCTGCTCTACAATGCTCTTCATATACGATCATATTACAATAAAATTTTGATGGAAAAGCTGTCTTAAGAGAAATCGACCTATTCGATCTTTCCGTATTTGAATAATTATCTATCTTTCATGGTCTTTTCTTTCTTCCTTCTCCTGATCATTTTAATCTCGCTTTTTCTTTTGTTTATTTATTTACACGAAATTAACCGTTTAATTTATTATATTATAATAATTAAATTTTAAAGTTTTAAAATGAAATTAGCTTTTTTTTATCCTGGTTTTTTA
>CAYRUD010000011.1:0-157723 GCA_964427425.1 uncultured bacterium | reverse complement strand
TGCCGAAACCTATCGATTCTCGGCCTTTGGAGAAGAAGAAATCCTCGACGCCTCAGGCTACACCCAGAATCACTCACCTCTTAACAACCCATGGCGGTTCGTCAGCAAGCGCCACGATCCAGAGACAGGCTTTCTCTTCTTCGGAAGAAGGTATTACGCCCCTTCTGTCGGACGGTTCCTAACGCCTGATCCCATAGGCTTTTCCGATGGCCCCAACCTCTACGCCTATGTCAAGAACAGCCCGATGGTACTTCTCGATCCGTATGGAATGACGGCAGAAGAGAATGCGGCTTACGCGCATAGCGCTTACAACTCCTATCAGAGAGGAAGGGATAATTTTCGCAATGATCCGCTAGGAACCATGTCAAAGAACTACCAATATATGCGAGAACATGGCCCTGCAATCATAAGCGGCGATTTTTCAAAAATTCAAGCCTGTTTCAATAGCTCGACGTCAGATGAGACAAGAGACTTCTTCTTTGAGCGTCTCGGCGAGTTTATGGCAGCCAAGAGCGCGGCTGTCGCATTAACAAGAAATCCCCAGGCGATGATTACCAACTATCTCATAGATAAAGCCGTTACTGCCGCCGTCAAGTACGGAGCCTCATTCTTATATACGAAGAAAGGATCCGGCCCTGAGAACCAGTTTTACGATATGCCAAATTTCAACCTCTTTTCTCCGAGCTTCAATACCTTCGCAGGGCCAGGAGATCTGGGATCTAAACGAGATGCTCCTAAAGAGCAATCTAAAAAAGATAAGAAAAAGCAAAATAACGAAATATGGACTGAATCGAGTCCATTCAAAAATAAAACTCATGAAGAACTTCATGAGATGTTTAAGAAAAAAAATTATGAATTTGCTGGCGGTGATTGGAGAAAAGGGCATGGCAACTATATTAACCCTAAAAATAAAAGGCAGTATCATATCGATCCCAAACATATTGGTAGATACAACGAGCCGAATCACGTTGATGTATCTAGACCGGAAGGATATACAGGAAAGCTAGGAAAGAAAAAATTTGGGTATTTAGATGATTGACTTAGAGACTGTTCCATTAGATGTGACTTCTCACATCATTAAGTTCAGAGATTTTCTTATCAGCTGCTGGCCGAAGCTTGAGGAACTCATGGAAGAACACGATTGGGATGATGATGGTAACTTTATCATTGATTGGCTTCAGGCTAATTGGGAATTCTTGGTAGAGCGTGAACTATTGGGTAAAGGTAATTATCTGCCATTATTCACCTGGGGAGGAAGAAAGACTTCGTCCGAGAAAGCAGCTAACTATAAAATTGTTTGTCAAATAGATAATAAGGATTGTTTAATTGACAAATTCACGAAAACTAGAAATTTCGCAAACGAAGAACTCTATATTTCAGTCTTTCTTACCCCTATGGGGACATCTTATTGGTGGCATCCTCCTTTTGACTATGTCAACTTACGTACGCTTGATCAAAAAAAACTTTATACAGTCCCCTTTGATTCAGTGAGATTTATCTTAAAAAAGAACTCAGAAGAGATACAGGAATAATAGAATTAGTAGAGATCTTCACCGAGCCAACTTTTAAGTAGATAGGTCTTATTATGATTGATCTCGATGAATTGCCTTTAGATGTGACAGATCAAATTCTAAAATTTAGAGATTTTTTCATAATTTGCTGGCCCCAACTCGATAAATTCATATTAGAACATGATTGGGATGATGATGTAGATTTTATAGATGATTGGATACAGGTAAATTGGGAGTTTTTAGTAGAGCGTGAGTTGCTAGGTAAAGAAGGCTATTTATTGCCTCTAAACCTAGGATCCCGAATAACGCAACCTGACTAAAGATCAAGATATACTTACTAACGTCATAGCGGGGCTTGAAACCTTAATTCATGATGCCCTCAATAGCTTTGAGCAAACTAAAGATGTTAGCCCTCTGAAAATTGAGATATTTAGATGAAAGCTGGCTATACCGCCCTATCTGTATAGATGCATGGGAAAGTTCTGATACTGCAAGACGTATAGTGATCTGCCCAAAGTGTAATAACGCATTTTTGTATCCAAGAAAGGGCACAAGCTAATCACCGCACCTATTAAGGCTTGGAAAACAGTCAACTTAAATATCACTAGATATCTCTGCTCTTGTTTGATCACATAAGACTAACTCTGGATCTAGACAAGAAGAAACTGAACGATTCACGGACAACTTTAAAAACGACGCTCTTTTCGATGGTCTTTAAAAGAGCCGCGCTCCGTATACCCTTAACCCATTAACTAACTCCTCTAAGAGCTTCTTTTACAAAGGGAGATAAAAGTCCGATCAATCCTTTCACTGACAAACCAGTTCATCCACTGCAAGAAATAAAAACGGAGCACCGATAAAGATTACATAAGAAGTTTAACGCATGTGGAGCTATTCAATGATTGAAACAATCATTAACGAGCTTAAAAGATACTTACCTCTACCAATTGAAGAAGTCTCATGGGATGGTGATATCTTAATTATCAGTGGACAAGAATGGGGATTGACTACAATGAGTGGTTGGAGAGTCTCCAAAGATGATAGAGTAATATTCGGATGCTACGATAGGAACAAAGATTTAAATCAACTATTAGGCTTAAAGATTCTTGACATAGGAGTTCAAGAGAATAGATTAAAAATTGATCCTATTTTTTATCTATCTAACAACCGTATCTTAGAAGTCTTCTCAACTGATACTTTTGAGCCTTGGACATTTTACTTTGGCAAACCGAAGTTATTCTATTCGGCAACACCGGCTGATCCACATCTATTTGATGTGAAAGACACGTAATGAGCGATCTCAAGCTCTTAAGGTTAGCCTAAAAAACTTATTTCAGCAGAGTCACGTTATATTGGAGTTTGATATGTGCAAGTCGATATCAAATCGTGATCGAATTCAGCTTGAGAAAGTGCGATACTGCCTGAACATGTATAGTAAAGGAAGATTATGCCTACCTGAGCTTATCGATTATATTGAGAGCTTATATAGAACCTTATCTAGTACCTCAGAGGATTGGAAGAGCGCATTCTTTAATTGCTGGGTCAATTTAGAATCAGTCTATGCAGGCGCAACTAACAGGGAAAAGCTCAATCAAAATGAAGAAAGTATTGTTACAGACGCTATTCGAACACTCGAGAATTTAACTAACAAGGCTTTAAATAGCTTTGAATTCACTCAAGATGTAAGCCCTTCTCCTGCGCAAGTATTAGATGAGAACTGGCTATACTGCCCTATCTGTATAGATGCATGGGAATGTTCTGATGCTGAAAACGAATAGTGATCTGCCCAAAATGTGATAATGCATTTTTAAACCCAAGGAATGATGTAAGCTAATCTGCTCATATTGTAGGGAAGATAAATCGCCTTGCTCAAACATTTCAGTAAACGTCTATCTCCAATCAGTTACTACGGCCACTAAGCCTTTGTGAGACTTATTCTATGATTGAAAAAATGATCGTTAGATTTAAATCGCATCTGCCCGTGAAAATCGAGAAAGTCTCTTGGGATGGGGATTACTTGATCATTGCAGGTACTAACTGGGGATTTGCCACTTTAAGCGCATGGCGGATGAGTACAAATGATCGCGTTAATTTTGGTTGTGAAGATTATGAAAATGTAAACGACCTGCCATTCCTAGTTGGCCTTGAAATCGTTGATGTCGGAATCCAAACAGATCAAATTAAGATCGATCCCATATTTCATTTATCAAATGGGCATACTTTAGAAATATTTTCCACCGACACATTCGAACCTTGGACCTTTCGTTTCGGAGAACCAATGCAATTCTACTCAGCAGTTCCTGCTGATCCAAGTCTATTCGACGTCAGAGATACGTAAAGGTCCGATAGGCTGTCAAAATATCAAGTAAGGTTATCAAAAAAAAGGAAGTGTTTAACTCAATAATAGCGTGTTTATAGCTGAAGGCTGTTTGGAGCTCAGCTATAAAAACCTTCTCATTTTATAACTAATTTCACTGGAGCACTTGTCCAATGATTGAGAAAATGATCACGACCTTCAAAACACATCTTCCTTTAAAGATTATGGAAGTTTCATGGGACGGAAACATTTTAGTCCTTAGCGGACAAGATTGGGGATTCGGAACTATGAGTGCATGGAGATTGAGCGCAAAAGACCGAGTTTTTCTCGGGTGTTATGATAATGAAGATGATTTATCTTTCTTAGTAGGTCATGAGATCATTGATGCAGGTATTCAAACTGATCGACTTAAGATCGATCCTATATTCTATCTATCAACAGGCCATATATTAGAAGTATTCTCTACAGACACATATGAGCCATGGACATTCGGTTTTGACAAAGAGGGCTTGTATGTAGCCACGCCGGCAGATCCACATCTATTTGATGTGAAAGACAGGCCATGAGCGAGTCTTCAATCTCTTACATGATTATCTAAACATGAAACTTCAGCATCAACATAGATAAGACGTACAAGCCAATATCTAAATCACGATTGAACCCAATTTGAGATAATGTACACCCCACAATACCTAATACGGCTTAATAGCGAGCAATTTAATGATACTGTAGTCTGCTTGGGAACTCAGCTATTGAATATAGTTGATTGCATAAAGGACTATTTGCCGGAGCATAACTGGTATATATCGGATATATTGATAAATAATTCGACAGAAGAAATTTTATCCTTTGAACCACCGAATTTAAAGAAAATAGGCAATTTAAAAAACTTCAAAGAGTTTGTTAGCCAAGTAGATCAATTTATTTGGGGCGTATTTATCGCTGTTGAAGCAGAAAATAGCGTCTCTGAGAATCTTGAAGCATACACAGAAGACTTTGAATTCAGAAATTTGGATATTGATGGCGTTATATTAGAAATAAGAGCTTTTGACACCACTTTTTTCCAGATTTGCAGTGAAGACCTAGGCATAATCAAACGATTAGCTCAAAAATACCAACTCTCCCAAATTATTACTTCTAGCGGTCAAATAATCGATTTGCCTTCTTCGCCCCACATTAATCCAGACAACGAGCAATAGCCTCATTTAAGGATTTAGATGATTGTCATAAAAATTGTTCCACTAGGCACCTCTCTATATATCGTTAAATTCATTGATCTTGAAAACATCTTCAAAAACACGGGAATGGAAGAACAATAGCCGAGTATACAAAAAATGCTCTGGGATTCTTAGAGAAGAATAAAGATCTTGTACAACAAGTGACATTAAAAAGCGGAAATCGAGGATACTCTATTAAAACCAAATCAAATAAGACAAATGCAGGCGGCTTTTGGACCGAAGAAGCCAAAATTATTACATATTGGGATTAGAAATGCATTTTGAGAATGAAAAAAGAAGATTAAGAGAACTCTATCGTGAATTAGGTAAACTTAAGATTCTACAATCTACAGATAATGAAGTTTTATCTTCTATTATAGAAAAGCTTCTTGAGATGGATTCTTATTATGCTGGTTTAGCACTCTCTGCTGCTGAAGGAACAAGTATAGAAAAGAAACAATTATATGACATTAAAGAACTCAAAAACAAGCTTAGGAGTATATCCCCTCTAAGTAGAGAGGACTCGGAAATCTATGAAGTTTGCAAGGTTTTTATAGATAAATTATACGAAATAGACATGACACTAAGATATATTTCTAAGTAAGTGCAGTAAAGCGTCTGCCTTGGTGATAAGTACCGTAAACTTATCCAAGTATCCTCTTTATCTAATTTAGAGTATCGACTCAAAACGAGCTGCCAAAGACCTATCGATTCTCGGCCTTCGCTAAAGAAAAGATCATCGACGCCGGCGGCTACACGCAGAACCACTCCCCTTTCAACAACCCATGGCGGTTCGTCAGTAAGCGCCACGACCCAGAGACGGGCTTTCTCTTCTTCGGACGCCGCTACTACTCCCCTTCCATCGGCCGGTTCTTAACTCCTGACCCCATCGAGTTCTCGGACGGGCCCCAACCACTTAAGCCTATTTCATGAACAGTCCGATATCTCGACTTGATCTGTAATAATTCGGTCTTAGTTATCCGTGAAATGAGAAGAATTTTGACAAGGAATGGGCTTTATTTAGATAGAGTCACACGCTTTTACTTATACTTACTAAGCGAGTGTTTATATGTTTATGATTTAATTATAATGTCTAAAGTTTTATAATTATTATTTAACTAATAAATAGAGATTAATATGAATCTATTACTGTATATCATCGTATTATTTCAGTTATTATCTTATGATCTAAGAGCGCTTCCAACCCCTGCCAAAGAGCTGCATACCCACGAACTCACAAGTGATCCCAAAAAAGATGGAAGCTTTGTTGTCCGTTACATTCATACATCAGAACAGTTAAATGTTATAGAGAGCTACTCAGAAGTTACTGGACAGCAAAGTCTCATAGACTCCAGTGAAAAAGCAGACGAAAACTATCAGGCAGATGAGCTCTCAGAAGAAGAAAAGATCGTACTTGTCAACACAACGTGTGCAAAATTAAATGCAGAGATTAACAAAACCCCAACAAGTCAAGAAAATCGAAGGCTTATCACGATAGCTAAAAGACTCTCAGCAGATCTCTTGAAATTTATTCCATCCTTGAAAACCTCTCCAGTACCAGGTTGCTGCCTCTATGAAGGAGGCAACTATTTAGCTAATGTCGTAGCCATAGCAGAAAAGCAAGAGCGCGTAGAAGCTGCGATTAAACACATAAAAAAAACTGGTGGTATCGATCAGAAAGTCTATGAGTACTTTCAAAATACATTAAGGAAATTACAGCAAGGACACAACGTCCCACTGCCAGATTATTTCCACGCTACACTTGCTGGATTAGAAAGCATCATAAAAAGCCGAACGATTATCCAATCAACCGGCGGTGTCACAGGGCCTGGAACTTATATTTCATGCAATAATGAAGGTGAACATGGATTTGGCAGTTATGCTTTCGCAATAGACGAGAGCTGCTTAGTAGACACTGTAGCAATATTCCGTACAGGAAGAACTCCACAAGGAAATGTCTACTTCAGCATGTGGGCTTCCGTATTAATGAATATCCCGATCACAGAGGACAATATTGCTTTCATTGACACCTCAAAAAATAATATTCCATACGTGAGGGAACTTTTGAAAGAGAGCAATCTAAATATAGAGGTGATAGATAGACAGACATCAGAAGCTGTTCTGCGCATTTTTGATCTTGTAACAAAGAGAAGAGAACTACCCTCATTCTATTGGAAGAAATATGAATCTAATGATTATCTTCCGAAAAACATGTATCCTCGCAGTGAACAGGGAACGTTCCGGCAATTTACGTTTGGCACATGAACATATCCCATTGAATTCATGCTTGATATAGGTGAGCTATCACTTTGCTCACCTATAAAGCTTTCTAGTGAATTGTATCCCTTCCTCTTTAAAGAGCTTGATTTGTCTAGAGCCATAGTAAACCATCATGACGAGAGCCTGAATTGCAGCTCTGATGCTATGTATGACACGCCCCTATAAGCTGCATCCGAGTGCTTCTCCAAAGTTCATCTCGTTGAGAAAACAACATAAACGAGTCATTACAAGAATTATTACCGCCCCTTCAATTAACAGAACAAAGTTTGCTAAATAACATTATTATTCGTATAGGACAGGAATAGATGGTAATAAATTTAATGAGGCTCGGTTATATCATGTTACATCTTAATCACTCTAGTCTTGCCAACTTTAATGCGGATCCTAATAAATACGTTATAAAAATGGTCGTTGATGGATCTGAAAAGCGAATTTGTGCCGAGGAAAAAAGTATTTGGACGTGGATTAAAGCAAACGTCTTGTGCCCCTTATTCTCATCAACGACGTATAAATTACCTAGCATCGTCGACGCTCTTGAAACCGACTTAAATGATCCTAACTGCAAGACGTTTCTTGAGAAATTAAACGCAAAAGCTATCAGCTATGATAGAAAACACGCGACAAACATAGGATCAAAAGTATCCTCACTATTCTCAAGCCTCTCAGGAAGTCGCTTGCCTTCACAGCCATCTTATCTTCCCACTGCTCACAATAAAATAGATGCGCCACAAACAAGCCTTGTTCAAAAGAAGGCTCAATTTCAACAGTGGCTGGAAGGCAATATTAATAGAAATGACAGACTTGGGTTAACTCCAGGACATGTCAAGAATATCATGCAGAATTTTGATCGATACTTCACCGACGAAGCCGATTTTCAGACTGCTCAAGCTAACTTTTATGCCTGGATAGATAGGCAAGTTGGAACACATTTCAATCCAACACAAGCCGAAGGCTTAAAACAGGGTTTTTCTAATGTCTTTACAGGCAAAGCGCCAACAATAACACCAAGCAATAGAATTTCGACAGAGGACGCGCTCTCAGAAGTTGCGACTCGCGATGGTGTTGTCATCTTTTATAATCACGAGACACCATTAACATATTGTTTTGGCAATTTCTACGAATCGCCTGTAACAGTCGATGGCTATACTTTTTGCTGTTCCGAAGCTGCCTTTCAAGCTGAAAAATTCTCTCATGATCCTTCAATAAGAGCTCAATTCAGCGGAATTCAAGCTAAAAATCCTGGATCTGCCGGCGACGAGGCCTTTAAAATTGCTAGAGCACATAAGACAAAGCAAAGATCAGATTGGATGCAAACCAATCCTTCTACTGGAATGTCAACGAACGTCATGGCTATGATGAAGGTTCTCAGATGTAAATTTAATCAAAACCCTAAGCTAAAAGCTTACCTTTTAGCTACAGGCTCTGCCTATCTTATTGAACATACGCCTGTTAAAGGCCGCGATGCTTTTTGGGAAGATGATTGCGATGGTTCTGGTCAGAACATGCTTGGAAAATGCTTAATGTGGCTACGTGAAGAGCTCGGTGGTGTCGGAGAAGTCCCAAATCCTTATGCTCGCAATCCCAGCTATTCGCAGGCGCTCACTAATAAAGTAAGAGCTCAGGAATACAGGATTAAGAGCTAGCTGATTCACAAAAAGAGACTCCCAAGCTCGCATAAATGAGCTTGGGAGTTAAAGTGGCTTGTAGTTTGGATGTGAAAAAGCTAAAGCTCAGCTTTAGTGAATTGAATTCCTTCCTTCTCAAAAAGCCTGAGCTCTTTCTCAAGAAAATATTTATCGGTGATAGTAGTAAACGACAACGATGAGAGCTTGGACTGAAGCTTTTGAGCCACTTCTTGAATATCCTTACGTGTCGTTCATTAAAATTTCCTTGAGCGCTACTTTCAAGTGACTCAATGCAAGCGCGATAACTTTCTCCAAATATTCTGTAAGAAGAGACCCTAGAAGGCTTGCATATGGAGCTTTAGGATCACCGTACGCCATCGCTGAAAATGCAAAGTGTTGAAAAAGAGACTAAAACTTTCACCAACAATTGCTACAAAACGACTCGATTCTCTCGAAGATAGGCGCGAAGCATTATTTTCGCGAGCTTCTGCAAAAAAATCACGGCGAGTGGAAAAACAGGATCAATAAGCTTACAAATCAAGAAAATGAGCGAGTTGAAGCTAAGCATCTTCTAAAAACAAGCAACCGCTCTCAAGCACCGATTGGTGACGATCGATCTGTCGAAACGGAAGTGGAAGTTGAGGCAGAACTAACAACAGAGTAGGAAACCGCCCCTTTCTCGGAGTATAGCTATCGAAAAATCAGTCTCCAGCTCCATCAAATCTCTTCAGTACGAGAAATGATCACTCTTTATTTTTCGGAAACTACAGCCAACGAAAGAACAGCCCTCTATTCGAGCAAATAAATGCGTTCTATACCTTCATCCTTTATCCGGTTAGTACAATAAAACAGGAAAGCCCTTGGATGGATCAACAATCTATATTTATGAAACCTTTTATTGAGGAAGCTCTCTTCAAAAGGATTTTAGGCAGGAGAAGAAAAGCAGAGGAAAAAATGAAATTAAAAAACATTTTTTTGAAAAAGATTTAATATAAAGGTATAGGAATAAGACAGGTAGAGAATCTCAAGAGTTAAAGCAGATACGCTCTGTTACTTACTCTCTTCATAAAGGATGGAAGAGTCATGGATGTTAATTCACGTAGTGGCCTAGAGCATATAGCATCATTATATAGACAAACAGAAGCTGCCAATTCTTCGAATAAAATTGATGCCGGCGCAGAAAAGTTAACAAGAGCTGTCTCTGAGACAAATGTTCTACCCCCTTCCACGCATAAAAGAGTTAAGATTCCAAAAGTATCTAGTCAACAAGTCCAGTCCGCTCAAACAGAGGAAACTCAAAAGACCGACCAACCTGAAACCACGAATAGGGCGAAAAAGCAGGTCAGGGTAGTTGTACGAGTCATAAAGAGCAAAAACCCAGAACAACCCCCCGTCAACGATCCTATTTCATCAGCCATTTCCTCACCAAAACACACATCTCCTGCTGCCACATCAGCCAAGCCAGATATGGCTCCCCAACAGACTCTTTCTGCTGATAAGATAATCCAAATGCTTGGAGAAGAGCCTACCATACCTAGTTCCTCTCTCTTTACAAATGGGCTTACTTTTGACTCTTTTGTTGCATCGCTCACGGATGATCAAAAAGAAAAGCTTGATAATAGTCTACAAATCAGATCCCTTCAAAGCCCAGTTGATATGCCCATGACTACAGCTGAGCTTGAACTCAAGACTCCTGTAGGTGAAGTAGAAAAAGAGGAAAAACCTACTCAGGGCCAGACTGTAACAAACACACCACCACCTCAGTATAAATCCACACTTGAGTCCCTTAAAAGCGCAGTGTCCAGCCTTTCAAATGAAAATACAAAATTACGAGTAGCTGAAGATGGCAGCTTCTTGGTAAAAAAACGATCTGTATTCAGCGAAGTTTTCGGCACGTTATTTACAGGACGTAGTGAAAAGTCACAAAAAGCCGCTACAAAACTTGTGCACGATCTCAATACTGTTCTTAAAGAAGCAGTCGCGCAAAACGACGAAAAGACAATACGAGAAGTTGGCTCTTTATTAAAGCAACTTGATTCAAGCGTGTGGTTTAATAGCGTCTGTCAGAAAAATTCTTCTCTTTACACAGAGCTACGATCAGAGAAGAAAGCTTTCACAAACCTCCTTCTCAAGGATCTTAATACAACCCAAACCTCTTTCAAAGAAGCATTAGAAAGTAAAGATGAGAAAGCTCTGTCTTCTAGCTTTGAGCGTATCCAGCAAATAAAAAGTGACTCAGTTCTCGCATCAAAAGAGAGCTCACAAGAGATATGTAATACGGTAAGGGAATTGGAATCTCAATTTGTTACTGCTGCAGCGCAAGATGGCAAACTTCTTTCTATTCTGATAGGCGATCCAGCCAATCCCGATGACACAGGAAAACTTAACGCCCTTTCACAAGCAGGTAGACAGCAGCTATTTAAACTCGCTGAAAATCACCCACAAAAAAAAGATATTGAGGCACAGCTCACCACGACAAACCTAAAGGATCTAATAATAGGACATTGTGGCAATGAAAGCCTGCTAGCCACTCTTACAAAAGCAGAGGACTACGCTTTTGGCACAAACAATTGGGCACCATTAAAGCAATCTTTTGAGAGTCTGCCTGTAGGATTCTTTTCGCTTACAAGAGACCTAGATACTGTCACATCCGCTCTACAATCTGTTGCAAAAGACAGCAAATTTCAAGCCTCAGAACAATTACAATCCCTCGTCACCTCCTTTGTTACAGCCTTCAACGCGTCAGATCTTCTTACTTCATCTGCCCGTGAGATGCTAGCTGAGCCGCCTCTTTCAACTCTTTCAAACACACCTGTTGCGAAAGAAAAACCGACCCCTTCTCATCTCCAGAATGGAGCGCTCTCTCTTACTAAAGCTTCTGAAGAAATGTCTAAAGAGGACTTGGTCAATACACTTGCAGAAGATCTTCAGACTTATACGACTCACCATTTTCAGGCAATCAATGCGGGTATTTTCGGGGTAAAGGATTTTTCCAAAGAAGCGAGCCTACAGAAAATGACAGCTATCCTGAATAATTTTTCAGGATATATTGCCTCAGATATTGTAAATCAAAAGGACCTGAACAGTGCTCAAAATCAAGTACACTTCTGGCTAGAGGTTGCAGAAAAGTGCCTTGAAAAGGGAAATCTTCATATAGCCAATGCTATTAACTCTGCTTTAAATAATGCTGGTGTCTATCGTCTCCTTTTTGATAAATCAGAGCCTCCCAATACCATCATGGATGCCACCCATCAAAAAATTTACAATCGACTTACATCTCTCTTCAAGACAGAAGCCAATTCAAAAGCAATTCGCACTCATATCCAACGGCTTATAAAAGAAGGAAAGCCCTATATTCCTTTCTTAGGAACACTACAAACAGACCTTACATTCCTAAAAGACGGAAACACTGCAAAAGGAATCATACAACCCAAGATAAGTCAAACCTTGGCCTCATCATATGATCAATTTCTAGCTATTCCTCAAAGAAGAGGAGCGCTCCAGCAGAGCACGCCTTTAACCTTAGATCTCGAGCAACTTACCTCTTCCTCCTTTGATGATAAAGAAATTTATAGAACGTCCACGACGAAACATAAAAGCGCTTCCATTCCTGCCGAGTTCGCTTCTCAGTATGAAGGAATAAAGGCTGAGAAGCAGGCCCCTGTACTAACTAAAGAAAGTGCTCAATCAAAGCCTCTCACCCTGTTTGAGCGGGCAGAGTACCAGGCATCATTAGCTACTGTTCCTCTTGCGCGAGCATTTTTCCATAAAAATGTTGAAGTCAGAAATGAGGTAAAGAAATTCGCTAAAATCCTTTCTAAAGGCTTTACAAATCCTCAAGTACAAGCACGTGCCCGCATGCAAGCGAAAATGGCTATGTATCATGCTGTGCAAAAAGCCCTCCTTCAGAATAAAGACAAGGACTTAAGCGAGACTCAGTTTAAGCGAGCTATCTTGCAAGAATGCATCCAATCGTTGATGAGGTTTGACGCTCCTATCGAAAATAAGATAGAAGTACTTAAAAATCTTCCAGACCAAGCTCTAAAAGTCTCTGAGTCACAAATGCGCCATTACCAAGAGATCGGGAAAAAGTATGCAGAAGCGCTACTTCCTACGCTTTCTGAAACAATAAAAGAAGCTCACCCTCATCTGGCAGATGAACTTGCCTTTACACTTGCTGTTGGTCATATCTTGATTAAGAGCGATAGTTTGGGTTTTGAATCTTACGAAATGCGAAAAGGAGCGGAGTTATTGCCTCAAGAGTTACAAGAGCCCCTTATTACTTATATAAATAAGGGAGACCCATTAAAGCGCATAGATGATAATCGACTCAACATTCGTCAAGGATTTTGGAAAAACACCCCATAAAAACAACACATTGTAGAGCAAATTACTGTGAGAGGAAGGAGATTATATCTCCTACCTCTCAGTTCATTTACTTCTGCTCGTTCTCTAAGGAAACGAATTATCACTCCAATCAAAATTATAACGAAACTTTAGAGAATTCGATAGCTTCCTTTTCAAAGAGTTTTAGCTCTTTCTCAAGAAGGTGCTTTCCTGTAACGGTGGCAAAGGATGCTGATGGAAGCTGAGAGCAAAGCTTTTGAGCCACTTCTTGAATGTCCTTGCATGTCGCATCGAGGACCGTTTGACGAAAGGATCTTCTCATTTCCTCAGTGCATTCTTCCAATTCTAAAGAAAATGCGACGTTAGCATAGTAAGAACGAGATATTGGTCTATCTATCCTTTGGATAATCTCACGCTTGGCATTTTCTAAGTCGTCTTCGTTAAAATTACCTTGAGCGATACTTTCTAGCGACTCAATGAAAGCGCGATAACTTCTCCAAATATGAGGATCTCTATAAGTTCCGAAAGAGAAGACACCGTTTACTGAGTCATACGATGCCCAAGCCCCATAAGCTCCACCCTGTTCTCGAATCTTTGGGTGAAGATGAACATCTGTCAGAAGAGGTCCTAGAAGGCTTGCATATGGAGCTTGAGGATCACTGTACGCCATTGCTGGAATGCAAAATGTTGAAAACGAGACTGAACTCTCACCAATAATCGCAGTAAAGCGATTTGATTCTTGGCGTGAGCTGAGCTGAAGATTATTCGTTGAAGAATGATCATCCCATTTCGTTGGCGAGCGAGCCTTAAGATATGACTTTATTCGCTCGAGGCTCTCTTTATCGCATGAAGAAATAACAATGGGGTCTCTTCTGGCATGGAGCGCTTTTTGAAGCTCTTTAACTTCTTCAAGAAAAGACTCTTTTCTCTCATTCCAATGCGCGACAAGATCTCGGATGTAGCGGATATATGGAGCTCCCATCATCAGACGCAAGAGCTTATTTGGCTTGGAGTGATGTTGCGCAGACTCTAAGAAGGAAAGGTAGCTAAACCTCGATTTAAGGCCACCTTCTAAGTATGAGTGGTGCATTTTTATAAGCTCTTCAAGACGATTATCATCGCTGAAGTTAGGGTTATGAAGGTATTCAAACATAAGAGCTAAGAGCTTATCGACATCTTGCGAGAGCGCTCTTCCAGAAATATAGAAGCGAGGAATAAAGCTATCTGGATCGTTTACATTTGGATGAAAATGATAGGATGCATAAAGGCCATCTGTACAATCTTGAACCGATTCAAGAGCCTCTTTCCACGATTTGTCTCCACACCCCATCACAGTGAGTAAGTAACAATAAAGTGAGAACAGCTCAGGTCGTTTTAAAGCCTCCTCTGGAAGAGGGACAGCAAGTGTGATATGATCGATATGATTCGTAAAGACTTGAGAGAAATAGCACGGCATTTTTTGGACAAGGTCCTTCTCGCAGGGAAGAGACTTGATCTCTCGAGAGATATCGCCAATGGAAATCGATGGCAGGCACGTGTGATCATCTTCTTGCTTTTGATAGACTTCTAATTTCTTTGCTTGCTCAACTAAGCTGTTTTTTTCTTCTTGCGTGAGAGAGCTCTGTACTCTATCGAGCTCCTCCCTTTCAGAATCGGCAGGCTCTTCACTTCCAAGAGAAGATGGATGGATTTTAAGCACAACCTTGTGCGAGTTTTCAAGAAGCGCTTCTCGTATCAATTCAGAGAAGAAATCAGGATGATCAATCACTTCCTGTTTCAGTTTGTTCACATACCTCTCTGTTTCAAGAGCAATTAAGGGATCGATACCTTTCAATTTGTAATGGGCTGATCTCCAAAAAAGAGATAACCCAAAAGGCCCATGACACCTACTTATATCTTTGCGTTCCAGCTCAAAAGTATGAAGGACACGGTCTATCTCTTTTTGTTGGAATCCACGCTCAGCGATCTCTTCTAAGAACTGATGAACTTTAGCTTCGATCTCTTCAATCGACCCTTGTGCTCCATTCAGCGTGATAAAATAGGGAATTTCGTTTTTTTCAGTATTGAGAATCCCTCTGACTTCGTGAGCCATCCCTGAATCGAGGATCATTCTTTTCAATGGAGACATATCGCTGTCAAGAAGGAGTGAATTGAGGACAGACAGCGCGAACATCTTATCAACATTGGCAACGGGATATGTAAGCCATGCCAGGGTTGTAACTTCAGCCTCCTCCATTTTTCGAGCGTTATACTCGATCTCTTTTCTTACCGTTTCAGAAAAGCGAGGCTGATTTGGAATCTGATCTGGCTTAGGGGCAGATGAGAATTTATGTAATAGCTCTGTTTCTAGGAATTCAAGATGCTTTGCCAACGGAAATGAACCATAGAAGTAAAAAAGGCAGCGGCTTGGATGATAATTCTGGCTGTGAAATTTCTTTACCTCCTCATGCGTCAAAGTCGGAATAACATCAGGATCACCTCCTGCGTTATATGCATAGGGAGTATCTTGAAAGAGAGCATAAGAGGCTAGCTGCTCTGGCGAATCGGGATTTCCCTTCATCTCATTATAAACAACTCCCTTACGAACCAGGGGCGTTGACGGATCATGAGGCGTAGAAAACTCAAGTCTATGCGCTTCTTGAAGAAAGCTCATATGTCGAAGCTTTGGATAGAAGACAGCATCGACATAGACATCAAGTAGGTTATAAAAATCCTTTTCATTCTGAGATGACGCATAATAACAGGTAAAGTCATCCCCGGTAGACGCGTTCATGAAAGTCATAAGGGATCGCTTTCGCATGCTGAAAAAAGGATCTTTGACAGGATATTTTTCTGAGCCACAAAGAACCATATGCTCTAGGACGTGAGGCACGCCATTCGATGAATACGGCAGTGTTTGAAACGCAAGACTGAATACATTTTCCGAATCATCATTTTGAATATGGATGATAGATGCTTGCGTCGGCTCATGCACAAGC
Organism: uncultured bacterium; assembly: GCA_964427425.1. GTDB lineage: Bacteria > Chlamydiota > Chlamydiia > Chlamydiales > FEN-1388 > CAYRUD01. The sequence continues at coordinate 141,448 of CAYRUD010000011.1, read as the reverse complement.
TCGATAAAGCGGCAGTTGAGCTCATACACTGGAAGGTTCCGTACGGTAACAAAATTTCCGAATCGAAACCCGTGAGTAAAAGCGTCGTTTGATGGAATCTCTCTCGATTCTTGAGCGATATCGCACTCTTGTAGAGCTTGTTCGCCTGACTGAATATGCTGCTCTACAGTTTTACTCTTGTCGTTTTCATCGCCCGAAGCAGTAAGAGATGTATGAGAGAAGAAATATATTAATATGACGAGTATTGATGCTGTTCTTGTTAAAATATATTGTTTCGGTGTCATAGGTATTAATCTTCTATGCGAGGAATTTGATAAATAGGTCACAGATGATAAAAGAAGGCTGAAGATAGCCTACTATCCACCCTCTTCTCAGTATAGCGTACGAGCTAATAAGCCTTTCAGGCTTCATAACGTAAGGATCACATTTCCTTCTTTATCTATCTTAAAATCCTTTGATAGAAGCTGAGGAGACGCCTTGGCGATTCCTGCAGCCTTATTAAAGTTTAACGGAATTCTTGGGTCAATCTGACCTTGAGACACCATCTCTTTATACTTTTCTAAAACGCGAGAGATAAACGGAAGACCAAGAGTAATTGCCTGCGTCAGTCGCTTTTCTTTCGTATTCCCAAGCTGAGTATTATTCGAAAGATTGGCTAAAACGGCTGGCATATATGTCGGAGTCATTATCGGCTTATCATTCGGATGGACATCAAATTGCGCGATAATTCGATCATATATCTTCTTATCAAGCCCTTGCATAGCCTTGTGCAGAATTATCCCCTCCTCAGGGGTAAAAAGACGGAGCATCGAGCCAATACGCGCTAAAACTCGACTTGATGCCTCATGTTCATTTAAACCAAGCCACATCGCTCTGACTTCAATATAATCATTATATGCGTCCCACTCTGTTTTCTTTGGATCAGCTAGGATTTGTATTGCCCCTTCCATAGCTTGGATAGCATTATGAGTCGGCCTTGTGTATGTCAATGACGATTGATTATTCACATGACCGAGGGCACCAGCGACATCGCACGTATGGACAAAAAGATCAAATGAGAGTGCTAATGGATCTTTCGAAGGGAGCCCGCTCTCTTTTAAAGAGCGAAACATACTGGCATCTCCTTCCAAGTGCGTAATATGACCATAGTGAGCAATGTTGGCGACTTTTCCCAACAGCTTTCTTGCAGATGAAGAAAGCTTTGCAAATGATGGGCATAGCTTTGGATGTTTCTCAAGTACTTTCATCGCTTCGCCATAAAAGTCGTCATGATCTGGAGCACTTACTCCATATGGTTTGAAAAGGTCTCGAGCTTTTTCACTTTTTCCAATATCGCCTAAGACGAGCGCCGTTTCCATAGCTTGCGCCATCTGTTTTTCTGTCAGCTTCCCCCACTTTGACTGCAGTAATTTCTTGCCTTGCAAATGGAGTGTTTCAAAATCCTCAATCGTAAGCTTCGTCTCATGTGGTTGGGCTTCAGTAAATAGATGATATGCTTCATCACTCCCATCGAGAATAAGTCTCAAGCAATGAAGTGTCATAATCGTCCTATCGAATTCGGTATATTTTTTACCGAATAGCTGCTCCGAATAGGATCCTTGGAGATTTGCCTCGCCTTCCTCAGTTTTTCGAACTTTAGAATCTGCAAGCCATAAAAGTTCTGGATGGCTATCAACACAAGTGTTTACCCATTGCTTCCCCTCCTGTTCAACTAAAACAACAGGTGCGGAATCCTTACTAAAAGCCGACACTGATAGCGAGACCATTATGAGCAGTGTTTGAAAAACTATAGACACTCCCCGTTTCCACGTATTATTCATAGATATCTCTCCTCTTTAAGAGAGCGAATTTTATGATTATTTAGAGATGAGAAAAGAATATATTAAGATCATTACTGGCCTGATTGAAGCCTTCATGACTTTATTGTGAAAATGAGAAGCTATTTAATGCATTAGAAAAAAACCCTCTATATTCAGGATGATATAGAGGGGTGCGTTTACTTAGTCTTGCAAAGAGAAGATCGTAACATGAGTTTCATCGAGAACTTTCTTGAGGACACTTGTCTTAAATGAATTCAGATCCATTATGTATCTTCTCATCACCCGATTCAGTATTGATCTCTTCTATTTTAACTGTATTCTCATTAACTCGATCCGTAGGATTATCTAGAATAGATAGGTACATACCTTGTGAAAAGTAGCGCAGAAATGAAAAAAAGGAATTATTACCAAATATAACTACCAAATATTTTAAAATAAAGGGGTGTAATTAAAAATTATTCTTTATAATTTAAATATTTAATTTAATCTAAAAATATTTATTAAACAGTGTTTATTGCTACAAGCTAAATATCAGCAACAAGTAATTGACTCTCATTCAAATATAGTAAAACTTACCCTCTCATGAGCTCTTTGAAGTGCTCCCCTTTTCATTAATCTTTCCATATTGAATTCTCACTTAGTATATTGCCGGCTCTAGACTCCTCACACTCAACTTTTCATATTGTTTTTAAAGACACTCCTTTTTAAAGAATAAATTTATAAATCACAGCACATCCCTTCTTATAAACCCCATCACTACAATAAAGAGTGTCTTATGCTAACAAATTCAATAACACCTACCTCAAACTATGTGAACCATAGTACTTCCGAAAAGACATACCCCGATTGCATTCAAGCAATCCATAATTTCAGCTCTCAAACAGTCGTTGAAGAAGATGAGACTAGAAATCTTCTCCAAGAACTACAAAAGATCGACCCATCAGACTTAGAAGTATTATGCTGGCAAGGCACTGAATTTCGAGACAAACTTGTCCATTTTCTCAAATGCGCAACAAGCTATTTTGGTTTGTTGAAAGAGTCTTTAGAGATTTTAAAAAAAGGCGATATAGCAACCGACAGAGAAGACGATATTATCAATAGCTTCTTGACCACTCAGCAAAATTCCGCAGAAGAGATATTGGCAAGTAAAGCCGAGGAGATTCTTCGAGATATGCCAGTCTCTTCATGCCATAAGACATACCCAAGTCTTTGGATAGAGCTCGAGAAGACAACAGCACAACTCCTAAAAAATTTCAGAGAAATGGCTTTACATGCTGGAGTTGAATATGATGAAGAAGAAGGCGACTTTCAGATTCTAAAAGCAGATCTTCGAGATAAATGTGGAGAGATCTTTTCAAAGAAGTGCTTAGAGTTTTTTGAGAAAATCGCTCAAGATATCACTACATTTTCTTTGCCCGAGCTTGAGTCAATCCATGCCCTTATGGATTCTATTCAAAGGACCCACGTGTTCTCATACGACCTCATGGATTCTCGAAGGTACCCTCGCTATAAAGAATCACTTGGTCAATTGGTCAAATCCCTTCAAAGCAATTCAGCTGCCATCACTGAACACTTTAAAAAAGTAAGATCCTCTCAGTCACAAGACACCACACTCAACAAGTGTAAGCAATTAGGAAAAATCCTCTTGATAAATGCACTCTTTGCCTTTGCTGGCGGCGGTGTATTGGCCTATGGAGATGAAGCATATCGAAGCGTTGGCGAGATTATGGTTCAGGCATCCATACTCGACAGCGCCAGAGCCGTAAGCGCGCCAGTTATCAGATATGCTGAGGAGAAAGCTCCAGCTCCTATTAAGCCATATATAGGAGATGCCCTGTATGTCGGCACATTTGTCGGAAGCGGAATTGTATATAATAATTATCGAGAGCCTATTCTACAAACACTTGAGCAATCAGCTCGAATAACTGGGGATAGAGTCTTAGAGATCTCAACAGGAATACCTGGCGCGATTACTACCTCTTACAATCAAGCAACCTCCTCTCTATCAACCATATTTACTCGTCAAACTGAAGCGCCTGCTCTTCATGATGAGACTTCTATTTCTCAGAATAAAGTAAGCGCATCTGTGCAAGAGACGAGTTCGAATCAACAAGACATTGATGCAATAGAGCAAGAGCTCGACATCATTCAGCATCAACTCGAGGATTTAGAGCAGAATAAAGTTCATGAACAAACCCTCTTCTTGCCTTCTACAGAAGATACGACAGAAATTTTAGATGTGTGCACGTTTAATAACGCACAACGTTTATCGCTCAATAGTACAGTAGCTCCGCTTCCAAAATGTGCGCCTATATGTGGGAAGCTCTCAAGCCCGAACCATTTTGCTCCTAAAAAAGAATGGCAGATGACTGTGATTAATCAACAACCGACTCGATCGGAGACATCTTCTGTTGATGAGCAGCAACTAGATGAGCAGCAACTAGAAAAGATTTCTGATGACACAGTTTCTCAGCAGCTTCCTAAACCTATGACATATGATGAATACCTCAAGCTCAATGAGCACACCCGTGATATTCCACAGTCTTTTAAAGACTATATCCCATCATGGTTGCGCAATTTATTTCCCACAAGCAGCGCCTCATCAAATCGACCCGCTTGGGTCAATGGACTTGATAAAGTCGTATCAACTGTCAACGATGTCTACAAAAAAATAAAAAAGTAAAAGAGCCATATATCTCTTTAGACTAAAAGACAAAGGCCTCCATTGAATGGAGGCCTTTTTTCGTATCAAACTATTGGTGAAAAACTTACCATTTTCATTGAGAGCGGATCCAATCATTTAGCCGCTCAAGATGCGGTAAGGGACGTGCCCAATTCTCATCTAATCAATTAGATAAAAGACACAACCTTTCTACAAAAAGCCTTTTTATAACAAGGCTTAGTAGAACGCTCTCATGTATATCCTTTCTCTTAGCATTCGTAGACAACTCACTGATTATTAATACAAATAACATGGATAGCAATGAACATACCTCAGATCATACCGATTTGCATTTTCGACAAATATTCTACCCAACACCTCTCTCAGGTTGGCTGGTCAAGCCTTACCAACTCATCACCAATAAAATCAGATCAGTTTGAGAATATTCTTCGAATTCCTCATCCTTATTATTCTCCATATCCTTTGATTAGCGAGCACACCAATGACAAATCGCTTCTTTTAAAAAGCACGCTCGCAATAGCCCAAGATGTCCTCTTATCGAATAAGATAAATAATGAGACCCCCCAAAAAATAATTATTCGAAGGAAAGAGATTCCCCAATTCTTGGCTTGCCGGCTCTATGTGAGTAAATTAGATAAAAAGATTTATCTTCTCTGGAATAAGCAGTTGGATTTGCAGCAAAAAGGAGCCTTTAAAAAGTGTACTGCTGCGATCTCAATCAATCTAAATGATTCATCAGCACAGCTTCATGCTCATGTGAGAGGAAAAAAACGCGGGGCACACAACTTCTCAGCAAATGAGTTAACTTTCATGAATAGATGGAGCGACTCATACGGTTTTATAAAAATCCATGATACTTTCGTAACAAGCTCTCCGAGACAAGATGTGTCGCATACGCAACTGCATATTATATCAGATTTTTATCCGTATACGCTTTTTGATTGCAGCTCAATCATACAATATCCCTTTGAAGGTATTCAACAAGACTCGCCCATCTCAACTACTGATGAGGTACTTCGTGTGTGCGCTGATAGTCTCTTTACTCTCTTACATATCCATTCTAAAAAAGTAGCTCATAGAGATATTAAGCCAGACAATATCCTTATACGAGCAACTGAATCTTTTCTTAGCGAAACTGAAAATGCACCTTTTTATGCAAATACACTTGCACCACATGTGCAAGTTGCCCTTAATGACTGGGGACATGCGAGAGACTATTCAAGATTGACATCTTTGATTTCTCCTGATCATCCGATCTCAAGCTTTGGAGCACCAGAAGAATTTCTGAATAGAGATAAATATCTAGCCTCAAGCTGCAATTTTGACGTAGAAGCAAAAAAAGACGTCTACTCTCTAGGACTATCACTACTGACTATATTCTCTTCTATTAGCAATGAATCGGAAGAGCTTGAAAGAGCACAAAAATGGATCTTATTCTCCTCATTTTTAGCTCCTGACAGCACTGTTGACATAAGCGAGTTAGATGAATGCGAATCAATTATTTCATTTACATTCTGGGCTACTCATTATAGCTCAAAGATGAGTGAGCTACAGCTTGCTTGGGTGAGAGAATACCTGAAAGAGGCATATTCGCGACTTCAAGACCACGCGAATTTTCTTTCCATTTCACCTCTTGTTACTCCCCTTCAACAAAAGATAGTCTCTGTTCTAGCAAAGATGATCTCAATCAATCCAGAAGATCGACTATCAGCTCAAGAAGCATACAATCATTTAATTCCTATTATTGAGGAGATGCTTCAAGGGAATGAAAGAGAAAACATTGAGTACTATAACCATCCCCATACTCAAAGTCTGTTTGCTCCAATTGTTGGAACCGAAGAATTTGAAGAAAGCTCAGTGGTAGATTCCAAGGACAAGGAAAAGGGAAGAAATAATAGCTTTGAGGCCCTACTGCCCTCACTTCCAGAGATCCTCTCCGCTGCGGCAGAAAAAGAAATCGCCATTATTCTACCACCAATACGACAATATGATTAGGTCTTAGCAACGAGCCAACATCAATAACTAATTATAACACACCCTAAATGACAGAAACACATATTAAAAAAATAATAACCTGATCTACCGATGTACCTATATGTCTATACAGCACTACCTCTCACTCCCTAACTACGATTTCAATCTTCATACAGAAAGCTCTCCTCTTGCTGTCAATTCGTATTACCATAAAGAGGAATGCCTCATCGATGCAATTCAGACGCCCAGTGATATTAGTAACATTTCCTTAGAATCCGAATTTATTCGAGGAAAAGGGCCTGAGTGGATAATTAAAGTGGTCAATACAGCATTTCAATTATCTCAAGATTTGAGAATAAAAAGGTTATTCAATGATCAGATTTCAGAACTCTTAAAGGTTTCAGCATACATTCATACATTTGCAGATGGGGCTCTCTATCCCAACTCCTCTTGGATTAAGAAGTGCGCCTCAGGACCATTAAGCTCAATCATTATTGACTCCAAATCGTTCAAAGCCTATCTCATTCCTAAGAAACAACCGCTTGATCACGCTATAGCTATAGATAGATGTCAAATGGTCATACGGGATGGATTCGAGATTAATCCTTTGACAAACAAGATTACGCTCATATCCATACTAAATAACCGAAAAGGTATGGACTTTAGCCAAGCCGAAAAAAAGGCAATAAAGCTATTTGGAAATGAAGTAGGACATATAAAACTTCACAACTTGTTTACCGTTACAAAAATTCGAATTGAGCAGTCTCTACCAACGCTTCACACAAAGACATATGCATGTATCGATAACTATTCACATACGCTTTTAGATATGCCCATTGTAGAGTGGAGTCAACATGAAACTCTCTCTCTTATCCAAGAAATTGTGAAAGGGGTTGCTATAACCCACGAAAAAGGCGTTGTTCATAATAACATTAATTCAAAACATATATTAATACACTACTCTTACGCCCCAGATTTATCTCTGAGACCAACTTTTTCTACTGCGTTAGGACATTGGGATTTAGCGTACTCAGAAGCAAATTCACCGATTATTAATAATCAATTTTATGGAGTAGTAGAGCACACCGCACCAGAGCTCCTTAAAAAAGGAGCTCGCGCTCTAGACGCTACCACTCTGGCCCAAGAATTCACGCACGACATATACGCGCTAGGAATAATTCTTCTTGAATTCATCTTTCAATCAAACTCAATTGAATTCGGCTTGAGGAAAAATATACGAGGAGCAAACCAATTTCCACCTCTTGAGAATCTCGATGCATACAAATCTCGAAGCCTAAGCTATCAGCATGAGATCAGGGGCTCTCTTCTCGCTCATGAAACAGCGATGACTTACTCCCCTACTATCTTGCGCGAGTTTAATCGGCTTACAACACTCGGAGATCTATTAGATTGGTATAAAACACATGTTCAAATTCTAAATAACGACGAGAAACAGATCGCTCAACTCTCTTTAGGCATTGCCTACAACACCCTTTATTTAAACGCTAAAGAACTTATTGAATCCCGCTTTAGTAATCCAAACTTATACTTAATACGCCAAGCGCTCGGCATCATAGTCGAGATGATTAATCCAGATCCAAAGATGAGACCTACTTCACAACAGGCATTAGAAATGCTACATCAAATCAGATAAAAACCTTCTATCATCTCAGGATCTCTATGATATGAAGAGGGAACAAAAATCTGTAAGTATCAAAATCCAATGGATTACTCTGTAGCGGCTCATCATGCCGCTACATTCTCTACACGCATATATAGCTCTTCAAATTACACGGGAGCTACAAAGATTTCCTTTCCCCATCCCTTTATCCAAAAAAAGAGTATGAAGATCATGAAAATAGATTAATTTGACCATATTATTTAAATAGTTATAATTAAACGATTATTTTAAATTTAATTTAATAAAAGTTTTAATTATGACAATTATTAATCAATTACAAACATTAACAAATCAATGTGTCTATCTCGCCTATCTGTTAGAGCAAAATAATTCAATCTTTTGTTCAACCCCTCCTCAACAGCCATACCCGACCTTCGAGTCTTCTACACTTGAAGTCTATCCATCAAAAATAACCCTGACAGACAAAGAGATTAAAAATATTGAGGCACATAAAGAATTTACTGATGTTCTCGCCCTTCGTAATAAAATATATTCAAAAGGTCTTACACAGCATTTTGAGAGAATCGAAAGCATCGTAGCTCTTGTATCACAACTCATCTCGCACCATCAAAAGTCGGGGATCTTTCTAAACAAGATTCCTGATACGGAATTCATAAAGACAGCATATTATATTCATTCCCTCTCAGTCAGAAATTGCAATATAAAGTCCACGTTTATACCTAAAAGAGCCTGCTCATTTGACCCTGGCTTACAAGCATCTCTTTATATTAATACTGAAGAGAAAAATGCGTATATTATCCCAAGAAAGAAAGACTCTTCACTTTGCGAGTTAAGTGTTAATCTCAATGTTCGTGGCGGGTTGAAGATAAACTACGAAACAAACGATATAGAAGAGATATCTATTGCAAAAATTAGCAATGAAACTGAGGAGTCTCGAAAAGAAAAACAGCATCTTCTTATGTTTAGTGGAGCTCTTGGACACGTCCAAGTCCATCAGATCTTTACTCACCCAGTCTTAGATAAAGTAGATAATCAATACACTATCAAACTTAAAAACTATATCTGTACCGCTAACTACGGCCACACTCTCAAGAGTGCAAAAGGTTTAAAAATAACACCGGAACAGAAAGTCGGCATCTGCTATGACCTTGTAAGAGGACTTGAATACACACACCTGAAAGGAATTGTACATAATAATATCGATCTCAATAGCATCTTGGTACAAGAAATTAAGCTTCATCGTTTACCCCAAGACACAGAAGATTCAAAGATGTATCATGTAGCTCTTTCTCACTGGAGGAAAGCATATACTCCATATGGGCCCAAAACTATACGAGAACAATTTTATGGGTCAGTTGAAAATACAGCTCCAGAGCTTATAGCAAAAAATATCCGCTTTATTGATAAAACTTCCCTGTCACGCGAATGCGCCCATGATGTCTACGCCTTAGGGAAAACTCTCCTGACTTTTCTGCTCAATATAGAAATAGATTCGCTCAAACGTCTTCCACTCTATTCAGACAGATCAACAACATTCAATGAATTTATACAATGCTCAACTCTGGGAGAGAGAATCAAATGGTACAAATCAGTATCTAAATCACTAAATAGTACCACAGATCAACTCGTCAAAAAAAATATGGGGCAACACTTCTCTGCTGTTTACAAAAGCGCAAAGAACTACATTAACTCGAGCGCCTTAAGCACTCAAAATTCGATCGTAAAGCAAGCGCTTTCTTATATCGTGGAGATGATTAATCCAGATCCTACTCAAAGGCCAAAAGCTTCGAATATCGCTCAACATCTCTCAGGCTTGCTATCAAACTAAGCATATACATCTTATCTATTGGCGTGGGAAAATACCATGCCAATAAGAAGTCTTTAACAGATATTTTCAAAAAATCATCTCTGTTAATTGTTGTTTTGCCCCTCTAAACACCTTATTAATTACTTAAATTCCACTTTTCTAATTCCGATAAAAATAGATAATTAAATATATAGAAACCGAACACGAATTAATCATTTTAAAATCAAAAGTTAATTATCATGCTCTCAGACAATCTTATAAGATATTATATACAAACAAGCCATCATCCATATTCAACCACAGTTTACCAGATAAATGATCTCTTCACCGAAGAGGAACAAAAGATCATAGATTCAAAAAAGAAAATGGGAGCAATCATTGATCAATATTACTCTGCGAAGCAAGACGTAGCTGCAGACAAAAAAATACACGAAGACATTTTAGGTACCGCCACTCAGCTCTTTTATCACAATGAAATAACACACCAATCGCTCGTGAATACACCCAATGAAGAGATGGTTAAAACAGCGATCTACATTCACACTCTCGCCATGAGAGTAACATCAACTGATCAAAATAAGTTGAGCTCTCCGCTTTTGATCAAAAAGAGAGAAAAAAAGTCTACAATAGGTCTTCAACACTCTCTTATTACAGATCTAACTCAAAAAGAGGCGTATCTTATTCCAGCTAAAAACGACTCTTGGGTTATAAAAGAAACCAATGGATGTATCGAACGAGGGGGACTAAAAGTTGATTATAATTCAAATGATGTCGAAGAGATCGCAATTTTAACAGCTCCTAAGAACAATCGATTCCCTGAGAGAATCAAGAAGTATCTCCACATGTTTAAGGTCTTTCCAGGACATGTGAGAGTCCATGATATATTCGAAAGACATTCGAACAAGAACAATCAAGAGCCCAAGATATACGTTTGCACAGACTACTATGCACACTCCCTATCAACAATTCCACTTGAGAAGGTAACCTGCTGGCAGCTCATTTCATTTATCAAAGATCTTACTCTGGGACTTTCGCTTTCTCATTCATGTGGTGTTATTCATAACAATATTAGGCTAGAGACAGTCTTAATCAAAGACAGAAAGATTGATTTAAAGAAACCCGGTGGAACTGAATTGCACCTATACACATCAGCTTTAGGTGATTGGAATAAGGCATACGATGGATTAACCCCGACAAAAATTGATTATCAATTTTATGGAGCAATAGAGAATACAGCTCCTGAACTCATCAACAAACCTTCAAGGATAGTCGACATAATGACAGTCGATAACGAGCGCTCACATGACGTATATGCCCTCGGAAGAACACTTCTTTCCTTTATATTTAGGGACGAAAGAGAACAACTAGAATCTACACCACATATGATAGTACCTAACTCTTCTGCACGCAATGAGTTTATTAAAAATAAGACCCTAAGTGAAAGACTCAAATGGTACCAATTAAACAAGAGTAGACTCACAAATAAAGAGAATGAACTCATTGTGAACGATCTTCTGTTAAACTACAGTCACTATTACTTATACGAAAAAAAATTGATTGAAAGCAGATTGAGTAATAAGCAATATACTCCTTTAAGAAATATTCTCCTAAATGTCGTCGAGATGGTCAATCCTCTTGTAGACAAAAGGCCCACATGCAAGCAGCTATGCTCCATATTTCGCGACTTAGAGAAGCAATAGACTCTTTAACGGTGGCCATAGTGCCACCTCTTAAAAGCTTCTATTGAACAAGAGCTCATCTCTCTCACAGGGATCAAAAGACTCTCGCAATTTTCTCCACTGTTTATATCATAACTATGATGGTAAGGCAGGTTCAAAAAACCCCTTGCCTAGCCGTTAGAGACTCCTAAGCCATATCTAATTTGCAATATAACAAACTCCGATTGGGTAGATTCCCATCTATTAATAAAGCGCCCGCATTTAAAAGAGTTTAATTATATAAGAATAAAATTGGTACAAAGAGAGATTATAATGAATATATTATCCCTACCCTCTTCTATCGTCTTCGAGCCTCTCATCCATTACTTACTACCTAGCGAATCTTGCCCAGCTGAAGTTATCCCTGATAATAAGGATAAATTGACAATCGAAGCGGCTCCTAAGAGTTTATTAAAGACATATGTAGTTGCATGTCAAAAAGACCATCATGTTCTCAAAAAGAAGATCCTACAGATAATCAATACCGCTGATAAGCTTATCAGTTCTCTTTCAGCGACTTCTCAAGAAAAGAAGGATGAATTAATAAAGATATCGTTCTACCTTCATCATTTTGTAACAGATGAAAAGAACAAGCTTCTTTCATTCTACATCAAGAAAAAAGGTATAAACGAGAATATTGGTCTTAATCATTCTATCTTTATTCAAAAAGATACAATGACTTGCTTCGTTATCCCAAGGAAGAACGAAACCCCTTTTTCACAAATAAGGAGTTCATACACCATCCGTAACGGTTTAATGATTCATTATGCAACTAATACAATAAAGAAAATATCAATCCTGCGGAATGATAAGCATAAGAAATTAACTGAGAAAGAGATAAAAATTTTAAAGATATTTAGCGGATGCCATGGACATGTGAAAGTTCATCAAATATTTACATTAATGTATTCATCTAAAATTCACTGTTATAAGGGCAACTTATCAATTATCCCCAAAAGCTATGTGTGTACTGAATACTACTCTCACTCACTTAAAAGCACGAATGAACTCTCGCTGACTTCTCGCGAGATAGCCCAAATTTGCACGAGTACAGTACAAGCCCTGTCTACAGCTCACACTTGTGGCATTACACACAATGGCATAACAGCTGATTCTATATGGCTCAAGCCAGAATACACCTTCCAAGGTGCTCCAAGCTCTCGATTCTCAGCCGTCTTATCAGGATGGGAACTAGCCCAAGATTGTAAAGATAGACCTCTCATAGACAGCTGGCTATATGGAGCCATCGAAAACACGGCCCCAGAGCTTTTGGCAAAGAGCAATAGAGAATTAAACTCAGAGACTATGAGGTCTGAGCGCCTTCACGACGTCTATGCGTTAGGCTTGACTCTTCTTCAGTTTATCCTCGGACCTGATCTTGTTTTTACCTCGTCTCCTGACAATGTGTTAAAAAGTTTGAGACCAAAGCAGATTCCAGGGCCCGCACATATAAAACATCTTAATCATTGGCAAGACGATGATCTCTTAGCCATCTCCTCTGACTTCTCATCTCATACACAGAAAACGGACAGCGATTATGTTCACGACAGTGTAATCCTCCAGTACTCTGTAGAGAAGATGGCCGATTTTCATCAGTGCTTCACCATCGGAATGCGGCTACAGTGGCTTAAGGCAAATCGCTATACGCTTACACTTAAAGAGGCTTTAGATGTTGATCATACTCTTTCCGCAAACTACGAAGAAATCTATCGAAGAGCTCGAGAAAAGATTACTGTATGGCCAAGCAATGAAGAGAACATCCTTTTAAAACAAGTATTGGAAGCAGTTGTCGAGATGATCAATCCTAACCCAATCAAACGCCCTACAAGCACAAATGTTGCCCAGCATCTAAATCAGATCCTTTCAGTCCCATATCAAGACCTACATTTTACAATGTAGCAAGCTGTCCATATAATCCAAAAATCAATATGGATGAGGAAAAGTGTCATCCATATTGCTATTCCATTTTTACCCTCCTGTAGACTCATCTATAGCTTACAAAACAGACTTCTTTTGTTATATAAACTTAAAAATCTAAGTTGTATTTTATCGGTCTTTATCAACCAAAGGAGGTAAATTAAATAACTAACTGCCAGAAATCATAAGGAATAGTCATTGAATTTAAGTGAGTTATTAATTCAACGACAGCAAATATCATTTGTAATTACCCAGCAAGACCTGTTGAGTCATATATTAATCACGCATACAAAGCCAAAAAATTATGAACACTCAAGTATTAGCGCCTTCAAATTATATACCTCTCAATTCACCTTACATATGTCAAATAGAAGAAGTTCCTCGCGCAGTAGAGCTTACACCCGAAGAGAACAACGAAATATACAACATATCCAGCTTAGAGGCAATTCGTGCAGAGCACACAAAGGCTATCCATGAGGGCAATCAAAAACGTTATAATACATTATTCAAAGTCTATCAGACTAGCGTATGCCTCTTACAACAGGTAAATTCGATCGATAATGAATTAAGAAATAACCTCGTAAGGTTTTCTTATTGTATACATCATATTCATGATAAAAGCTTGCCTGGAGAGAACTCTGTCTTTGCCGTGAGAACAGATCACTCAATCTATATCAATAAGCCAACAGAGTCCGCCTATATTATTCCTCGAGGAGATGCCATTACAAATGAAGGAACTGAAAATGAAACAAGAACAATTCGAACCGGCTTAAAAATTGATTATAAGAAAGGCCGGTACGAGCAAATTATTATAGTAACAAATAAACAGTCGTTCGATATCTCAGAAAATGAAAAACTCGTCTTAGAAAGATTTAGAGGCTATCGAGGAATAGTTAAAACGCATCAATTATTTACAACTCACTCGATCAAAACCTTTATAACTCATGAATATCGCAGCTGTTTAAAAGAATATAGCCTCAAAATAGATATCAATACTCATGCTTGCCTGGAACATTATGATTATTCACTCATCAATATGCCCTATAATGGGTTAACTTTGAGGGATTTGATTATTATCTCACGTGATCTAGCTAAAGGCTTACAATCAGCTCATGAAAATGGTTTCATTCATAATAATATTACAAAAGCAACTATATGGATAAAAAATCAAAACGAGCAATTACAGGGAGGACAGGCGAAACTTATCGCAGTTTTAGCTGGATGGGATAAATCGTACAACATACAGCTGAGCCAAAACTATGGAAATCCGTTTTATAGGAAAGCTGGCGATGTGTATGCATTAGGATTGACCCTCTTAAACTACATATTCAATGAAGACTTTGATAAAATCTCCTTACCCTTAGACGGCAATTCCCTTTCTGCTAATACAAGCGAGCATCAAAAGCACATACAATTGAACCCATACGCATCCATGAATGAAATTGCCATGCATGTTCCAGCTGTATGGGCTAAGAAACATGCTATATACGCTGAGGTGAAGTCTCGTATTGATGTTAAATTCAGCCGTCAATTAAGCATTCCCTTTAATCAAGCTCTTCATACTCTATCTGAGATGATTCATCCTGACGCATCAAGGCGCTACACAGCTGAAGCGGCATTTACAAGACTTAATAATATATTAACGATGCATCCAATCAGTTCAAGAAATCCAGCTTAAAAGCGTTCATAAAAAGCCTTCATACAAAGGCAGCATGAAAAAGCTCTGCGGCCTTTGTAAAAATTGAATTTTATTCGACCTTAATTTGTTTTGCTCATGTAAGTAAATGAGGAGTTTATCGCTCGTTACTAACAATACCTGTAAACACTCATTCGTCTTTCTAGTGCAAATTAATATTCTTAATTTGTATTTTACACCGTATAAAATATTTAATTAGGGGGCAAAAAGCATTTAAAGAGACCGATCGATCCCAAATTGAATTAATAAATTTATGTTTTAAGGGTATGTCAGCCCTTTTTATTTTCGAAAATTTCCACTATCTCAAACCCCTTCGCAGGAAAAATGATAACTACATCCGAATCTACAAACGGACACTCTTTTTTATTCGATTTATATCCACAAGAAATTGTGCTTACGCCACAAGAAAACGAGATACTCAATCTATCTCAAGATCCAGAGACATTCTTGGAAGCTTATAAAAAAATTGCTCAGGAAAATTCTCTAAGTGATATCGACCAGCGAATTCAAAATATTAGTAAGACTATCAAAGATCTTAGCCAAGCCATCCCCAAAGAATATTCTCAACTACATCGCGAACTGCCTCAAATAGCCTACGGCATTCATTATTCAAGCAACTTAGAAAAATATTACATCAAGCCATCATCTAAAAGACTTGGCCCCGCTGAGGCATCGATTGATTATCAATTCCTAAATAAAGCTGAATCGCAGCAGAAAACCTTTGGACATATGATCTATGTCAACAAGAGGGCTCAAACTGTCTATTTAATACCTAAAAGTGGCTTCAACTCCCAGAACTCATCGAATCAAAATGCTGCAAGCAATTTTGTAGGGTTCAAGATTAATACTACACAGAACACCTTTGGCACAGTACGAATCATAAACGGCGAGGAAATCAACAACGTCTTAACAGGCACATATCTCGAAACGTTCAGAAGAATGATTATTAAATGCCCTGAGATTGGCATAGATTATGAAAATAGACCCGTTTTTGGCATAGAGATTATCGAAAAGAATTACAGCTTTCTCAACAAGTACGACTACACTCTCCAAGACGCACCTTTTAATAAGATGACTACCCAAGAGATCATCAGCCTATCTAGAGACATAGTGAAGTCATTAAATACCTCGCATCATAATGGATATCTTCACCATAGGATTAATGAAGAAAAAATCTTACTACAACAGAAGCCATCAGCGTCAGAGAAATCAAGCTCTTATACTGTTGAGTTAACTGGATGGGAAAATGAAGAAGCTACAAATGACCTTCTTTACAAAGAGTTCTATGGAATACTAGAACATACATCTCCTGATTTTCTTATCAAAGGAAAATTCTCTGAGCCAGTTGATCCAATTGAAATAAAGAAATCTCAAGAGTCGTACGCATTAGGAAAGGTTCTCCTTACAGCAATACTCCCTGAAAATTTTGAAAAGATTCTGAAGATCAATGACATTACTCAAAAAGATACCGACAGCAAAGAAGTTGCTGAATTTCAACGATGTACATCCTTAAGCCAATGTCTAGAATGGTACCAAAGAAATTATACCACTTTAAGTGAAAGCAATCGGGAAATTGTAGATCGTGAGCTCTTTCACGTCTACGAAACGATCTATAAAAATGTAAAAGAACAGATCGATAGCTATGCTTGTCCAAAGAATAACCCCTCTCTCAATCAAGCGCTTCACGCTCTTGCGGAATTGATCAATCCGCAGCTCGAAAATCGCCTCACTTGCTCTATAGTTCAAGAAAAACTAGATCATATTCTCAAGAACATCTCCTTAAATTAAATAAGCTGCGATGTAAAGGGCATCTCCCCCGCCCTTATCTTAACATCAATATGAGGCAGCACCTAATCAATAAAGCTGCCTCATAAAATCTTAATCTCCATTACTAGTATCTAGAGCTTCATATACACCCATTCATAATCCACTATACAAATGATTGCACATCCAATTACAGCTACATTAAATAGCGAAAGCTCGTATCAATCCTCTTTGCCAATGCATTTTCCACAAGAAATCCTACCAAGCATTGACGAAATGAAGTTTTTCGAGATGGCCTCAAGCCAAGATGAGCTTTTAGAATCCATTTGCTCTAACTCTCGCCAGAATGAAACTATTTCAAATTGGCTTGGAAGAGTTGTTAAGACAGTTTGCGCTCTTAATTGTATCAATACCGAAGGATCTAAAAGTATAAAAGACGCAGTCACAAAGATTGCGATGTATATCCATTATTATGTTGATAAAACATGCCCGAACACTCGTACATTCTTCATTAAGAAGAATCCTAAGAGTGCATCATTAGGATTTCCCTATACACTGTATATCAATAAAGAGACATCTGAGGCGTACATCATACCACGAGAAAAGAACTTATCACTGTCTTGCAGTGACTACTCAGTTCGGACTGGGTACCTGATTAATTACGTCACAAATGACCTCAAGAAAATTACCGTCATCAATAACAAGAATAACTCTGATGCGCTCACTAAAGAAGCTGATGTTATGGGATTATTCAATGGGAAAGAAGGGCATTTGAAAATCCATCAATCATTCGATCGAATGATAATTAGAACATACAAAAGACACACTAATTTAGGGTCTTCACCTGACTTCGATCTAAAAGTAACAACAAAAAAGTATATTTTTACAGACCATTACAGTTGTGCTCTCTGCCACATTCCATATAAACCTCTATCAACGCACGAGATGATCTTTCTTTGCAAAGTTGTAGTAAAAGGCTTAGAGGAGGCTCACAAGAGCGGTATTTACCATGGGAGTATATACGAAAAAAAGATCTGGTTTAACCAATTGGATTCAAATCAGCACAAACTCTCTGCGGCTTTAGTAGGCTGGAATCAAGGCAGAGATCTGCACGATCAAGATAATACTTTCTACCACTCAATTGAAAACACAGCCCCAGAAGTCCTTAATTATGGACTCTCCACACACAAAGGAAGACAATCCGCTGATGTATACGCATTAGGGTTGACCCTCTTAAAATTCATTCTTAAAAGCAAAATGAGTGGTATCCCGCTGCTTCAAAGAAACGGAGCAGAATCAGCCTCAACAACTTACACCTCCCTCCTACCAACTAATAAGATGTCTGCCTTTCAGCAGTGTTCATCATTGCCTCAGATGCTTATCTGGTATCGCCGTTACAAGGCAACTTTGGATGAAACCGAAGCATTGATTGTTAATACTACCTTATCAATTTCCTATCTGAGCATGTATAACGAGATTAAGAACTATCTCATGACTCATATATGCACTACAGATATCGAATTATATCAGGCTTTAGACATAATTATAGAGATGATTAACCCATCTCCAGAACTTCGACCATCGCCTTCAGAAGTCACTCAAAAATTGAGCCTCATCACGACAATTGTCTCGCTCCGTGAGACCTTCTCTACATTGAGGAATATGATGTAATAAAACAGTGGCGCTTTTGCCCCCTCGCGGCGTATTCTATCAAATAATGAATACTATCCGTGACGCTCATAGGTCTTTCAAGCACTCTAAAAGATGAGGGATGAATACGATACTCTATGGATGCAAACTCAACTGAAAAAGCGATCGAGAATAAATCTCAGCGCAATAGAGATGCGAAAAGACTTGAGAAATCAATAACTCCTATTCCAACTCAGTGGGTAGGCCCTCTTCTCATTAATAGCTCAGACTCCGGCCAATTTTCTGTTCATATTCCTCTCGCAACCTATGAGACACCATTATGGCCATCAGTCGAAAGAGGAGCTCTTTTGAGCTCCCGAGCAGGAGGAATTTCAACAACAATCTTGCGAGATGGGATGACTCGATCGATCCTTATCGATGCTCTTTCATCAGAATTAGCTTTAAAAATAGCTAATACGATTCATCAATCAAAGGCTTCTTATATAGGGACATGTGAATCAACAAGTCGCTATTTAAAAGTCAGCTCTCTTCATACTCATATTATCTCGTCCCTTCTCTTTGTTAGGGTTGAAGCTCTCACCGGAGATGCGTCTGGTCATAATATGGTGACTAAGGCATCTGACGCATTGTTAAAGAGAATTCTTCATGAATTTCCTACTGTTAAGCACATTTCAGTCTCTGGAAATTTCTGCACTGATAAAAAAGTCTCCGCAGTCAATGCAATCCTAGGCAGAGGAAAAAGCGTTGTCGCAGAGGTGACCATATCAGAAAAGCTGTGTAAAGCCTATCTACGAGCTACACCTCAAGAGATTTGCGAGCTCAATTTGAAAAAGAATCTTATCGGATCGATCGCTTCGGGGGCAGTCGAGAGCGCAAACGCCCATTTTGCGAACATGCTCTTAGCAATTTATCTAGCAACTGGTCAAGATGCCGCTAATATCGTTGAGGGCTCACAAGGAATCACTCACTGCGAAGTCAGATCTGGATCCCTTTATTTTAGCGTTACCTTGCCTAATATTATCGTCGGGACAGTAGGCAATGGCAAAGATCTCCCTGAAATACAAGAAGCGCTTAAGCGACTTGAATGTCTTCCTTCTAAGCAGGAATCAAAACCTGGTCGGACATCAAGGCGCTTGGCAGAGATAGTAGCAGCCTGTGTTCTCTCAGGCGAGCTCTCGCTCCTCGGAGCTCAGGCAAATCCAGGTGAGCTTGTCTCGACTCATATGACTTTAGAGCGCTCAACGTAAATCAGATTCCATGAATGTACAGATTCAAGGTACAATTTATAAGATACTTATATTGAAGCGAATTTTCACAACCACTGATGAAGGAGCTGAATACTCGTGCCACTTTCCATCGGTATCGAATCCCTTTCTCTTTATACACCTCGATTCTCCCTTCCGCTTCACTCGTTAGCGGAGGCTCGTGGGATTGATCCAAATAAGTATATCATTGGACTTGGACAAGAAGAGATGTCCGTTATGCCTCCAGATGAAGATATTGTCTCTATGGCCGCTAATGCTGCCTCAAAGATAATTACTCCTGAGGTTAAAGACTCTATTAAGCTTATCATGTTTGCGACTGAGTCGGGCGTCGATCAATCGAAGGCAGCCGGATTATGGGTTCATCATCTTCTTGATCTTCCGAAAAAGTGCCGAATTATTGAGCTCAAGCAAGCATGCTACAGCGCAACATGCGCTCTGACACTCGCTCGCTCTTACCTTTCGCTTCATCCTGATGAACGAGTACTCGTCATTGCGTCAGATAATGCCAGATATGGCCTCAATACTCCTGGTGAGCCTACACAAGGATGTGCCGCAGCTGCCTTCTTAGTATCTCATACTCCTAGACTTTTGGAGATTGAACCTGAGCAAGGGTATCATTCAG
The DNA here is from genome assembly GCA_964427425.1 of uncultured bacterium. Lineage (GTDB taxonomy): Bacteria > Chlamydiota > Chlamydiia > Chlamydiales > FEN-1388 > CAYRUD01. The sequence goes on along the minus strand of CAYRUD010000011.1, from coordinate 120,890 downwards.
AACACATCATGGATTTCTGGAGACCGAATTATCTCTCTGAAGCTATCGTCGATGGAAAATACTCTACTCGCGCGTATCTTTCGACTCTTGCGTCTTCTTGGGATGACTATGCAATGAAGTCCAAGAGAGGATTTCACGATCACTCAAGATTCTGCTACCATGTTCCGTTCTCAAAGATGGCAGAAAAAGCACATGAGCGATTGGTTAAGATAAACTCAGAGCAAAACCCCTCAGATACGCTCGATATCTCGAAATCGCCATCGCACTCACTCACGTATTCAAAAAAAATTGGAAATGGATATACAGCGTCTCTTTATATTTCATTAGCCTCTCTTCTTGAGAACGATCCACATGATTTAAGTTTACAACGCCTTGGACTCTTCTCATACGGATCGGGTTGTGTCGGCGAATTTTTTAGTGGAATCGTCCCGAAGGAATATACTCTTTTAAAAGACAAGAACCGATTGGCGCATGAAGATCTCATTTTATCGAGAAAAGCGCTCTCTTGTTCAGAGTATGAGCAGTTATTTTCTCACTCTACCCCAACAAACGGAAGTGAGTATATGACTCCAGTCCTTACTGAGCAAGGATTCCGCTTTAAAGGAGTGAAGAACCACGAGCGACTGTACGAACATGTCTAGAGCTATTAAAAGAAAAGAGAAGATAGACACTTTCTTTGAATCGTCTATCTTCCCTTTATAAATCCTTGAAAGCCAAAAATCTTACACTTAAGCTTTCTTCTTTTGAGCGAGCTTTGCTTGCTCATTCTCGAGCGATTGCATCTCTTGAGCTTCTTCTTCTTCGCTGGTATCGAGAGGAATTGCTAAGGTATCTGTTTGATCAACATCAACTTGGAGATTTGGCTCTTTCGAAGCATCAGCAACAATCGATTTTGGCGAAGTCGATGACTTTGGTTCTGTAGCCTTCTTTCCATCATCTTTCTTAGCTTGAGCCTCACATGATGGGCATGAATGATCAGCGATCATTGATTTTGGTGAAGCAGGATCAGAAGCTTTTTGTCCTGCAGCTAGCTGACCATAAGACATAACACTGAGAGACAATACGCAAAAAAGTGTGCTCAATGAAGAATATTTCACTGTAATAACTCCTTAAGAAAATCTCAAAAATCAGATAGTCCTCTTCAGGTGTACATGTAGCTGTTGAAAAAAAGGCTTCCTGAGCGCTACCGCTATGAACGATGTCGTTTGAGTTGCTTTCTTTTTCAATTTCAGGACTTACTTATCCATGAACATCAAGGACGTCTGGTTACGGTTCTAGCAAAAAGAAATAATTTGAGAAAAGAGATAACTCTAAACAGTTCTTGATAGAAACTCTAAATCTATAAAAAGAAGTTGAGAAATTCTTTACAAAGAGTCGCTTTCTTGCCTATTGTAAAAAAAAGTGATCAAGTAAAGAAAAGTAATGGCACATGAGAGAACGACTATCTCAGTCGCCTGCTTTCTTGACACCGTCTTTCTTGATTTCATACATAATACAAGAAAAACGTAAGTAAATATCCTTGATTGATTCTTTGCACGAGGCAACCAATGAGAATTGCTATCCTAACAAGCGGCGGAGATGCTCCCGGAATGAATGCGGCCATTCGCGCAGCAGTACGAGTAGCAAAAAGCCATGATTGGACGGTTTTTGGTGTACACCGAGGATATAGAGGCCTCATTTACGGTGAGCTCGAAGAATTGGGGTCTCGTTCTGTCTCGAATATTATTCAAAGAGGCGGAACAATTTTACGATCATCGCGTTGCAAAGAGTTTGAGACACTCGAAGGAAGAGAGCAAGCAAAGAAAACGCTCGAAGCATTCGGCATAGAAGGTCTTATTGTCATCGGTGGCGATGGATCGTTTAGAGGCGCAAAACTCTTGTCCGAGATTTGGCCAGGGTGCATTATCGGAGTGCCTGGGACTATCGATAACGACCTCTGGGGCACTGACTATACAATCGGATTCGATACAGCTGTCAATACAGCATTAGAAGCTATTGATAAAATCAGAGATACCGCTGAAGCACAAGAAAGATATTTTCTCGTGGAAGTTATGGGCCGTCATGCCGGATATATCGCTCTTGAAGCTGGTATCGCAAGCGGAGCCGAAGAAGTATTAGTCCCTGAAATGACGCTTGAGCTTACAGAAATCCACAACCGACTCATGCAGGGAAAACAGCGCGGGAAAACGTCGAGCATCCTTATCGTTGCAGAAGGCAATAAAGATGGCACCGCTTTTGATGTCGCAGCAAAATTAAAAAAACTTTGCGGAAGCGAATATCGTGTTGTCGTATTAGGACACATCCAACGAGGCGGCGCTCCAAATGCGAGAGATAGAATCATAGCAACGAAACTCGGTGCCTACGCTGTTGAAATGCTAAGCGAGAAAAGATCAGGTGTCATGGTCGGAGAGATCCAAGGAGTTCTTTGCACAACTCCTCTCGAAGACACATGGAAAAACAAGAAACCCCTAGATCCTTATCTTCTTAAATTAGGATTTGCGCTCGAAAATTAGAGAATATGCATGGTATGATCTATACCATGCATCTTACATCAAACTCGAGGCTTTAAGCGTTCATCGATGAAACCGCTTCCACCTTCACTCCATATGTCGCAATATACATCTAAATGGGCAGACGTATTAATCAACTACTGCTTAGATGTTAAGCCTCGAGAATACTTAGGAATTATTGCAACCCCAGAAGCCATGCCGCTCATTGAAGCAGTATATGCTCAAGCGCTCCTCAAAGGGGCCTATATTGATATTCTCCTTCAACCTAATGACTTAAAAGAATTTTTCTTTACCCACGCCAGCGACGATCAGCTTACTACGACTCCGAAACTGTGGAATTTTCTCGCTCAAAACGCTGATAAATATCTTATTATCCACTCCCATAGTAATACGCGAGCTTTGAGCCAAATTGCACCAGAACGTCACGCCCTCTATAGTAAAGGCTATCGACCTATTCTCGATACTGTGCTTGGCAGAAGCCATGAGGGCTCTTTACAATGGTGTCTAACACAATACCCCTCCCCTTCTTTGGCACAAGAAGCCAACATGAGTACAAGCGACTATACCGCGATGACAATTCAAGCGGGATTTCTTGACCATCCAGATCCTATAGCCTCTTGGAAAAAACAAGCTGAATGGCAAGAAATGTTAAAGGAATACCTTAGCAACGTAAAGATCCTTCGATTTGTCAATGAAGAGGGAACCGACCTTGAGGTTGATGTTGCCTCCATGCAATGGGTGAATTGCGCAGGTGGCTCGAACTTTCCTGATGGAGAGGTCTTCACTGGCCCAAATCTCATGAGCCCTACCGGCGGTGTTAATGGAACCGTTTCTGTCTCCTTTCCAACTATTTATAAAAATGTAGAAGTTCGAGGAATTAACCTCGTCTTTGAAAAAGGAAAGGTTGTTAAGGCGACAAGTGAGACGAATGAAGCGTTTTTACATACCATGATCAATCAAGATAAAGGCGCCTCGTACGTTGGAGAAATAGCTATAGGGACTAATTGGGCTATTCAACGAGGAACGACTAACATCCTCTTTGATGAAAAAATAGGCGGCACCTTCCACTTAGCTTTAGGAAAAGGCTATCCAGAGACAGGAAACTCTAATATGTCAGCCCTCCACTGGGATCTTGTGACAGATCTTAGAGCAAGTGGACGCATCTATGCTGATGGTAAACTCATTTTTGAGAAAGGGCGCTTTACGATTCCAACACTTCCTTCTCCAACGCCTTGATATCGACTTTACGAAAAGCAATATTAAACTCTCGGTGGAGATCCTTATCAAGCCACTTATCACTTTCTCCGAGAGCTAGTTCCTCATCACTGTAGCCACTGTAGAGAGCAAGAATCTGCACTTTAAAAGAGCTCCCTATGTCGTAAGACATAGATTTCGCGTATGTAAAATAAATTCTCCAAGTTCGATACGCTTTTACAGCAAAGACACGCTCCCCCTCAATTTTAAGTAATTGAATCCTATTTGAAGAATTTGGCGTAAGACCTAGCGACTGCAAGCTTCTTTCAATATCACTACGAATATGTAATCCCCTTTTTTCAACCCACGCTGCTCTCAAAGATGAGTCTTCATTCCACAAAAATTGATATACAGCCTTATGAAATGAATCTCTATCCTGAAGCCATCCCATGGAGGCATGAGGCACGCTGTCATAAAGAGCAAGATATGGTTTGATATCAAGTATAGGAGTGCCATCAAGAAGATCTGCGGAGCGGATAGTCAGTGTACGACCATCTACTGAAAGAAGCTCAACCACCGAGAGCCCTATAGGATTCGGCCTATGTGGTGACCTCGTTGCGAAAACTCCTCTTTTCTTCTCACTTTTAGGAGGATTAACCTTTGGTCGCCATGAAGAGACTTCGTGAAACCAAAAGATCAGCCAAATATGACTAAAGAATAAAAGATCCTCTAAAGCCATTTCAAAGTTATGATCAGGTTCTAGAACAATCCTTCCAATATGTTCTCCTTGCGGCTGCCTCGGCAGTGTATCTTTAAAAAAGGTATCGGAATATAGTTTGTAATATCCAATGGGATTACATTCACACATCAGTAGAAATTTCTTTATAACGTTTATTGTTGGTTATTAATAAAATAATAAATATACTCGCCGCCGAATATTCCTGTCGAAGTATTGTACGATAGTGAATGAAGATATTTCTGAGATCTGACGCCAACAACCTTACTCGAGGAAATAATTAAAATTTCATGAAAAAGTTATTTAATGCTTTCTCAAAGACCCTCTCATTATTGACACTGACCACAGCTACATCAGGAATTTTAGCATCACCTCTTTTTCTTGAATCAGCCCGTCTTTATTCGGAGACTTGCCTCACAACCCCTGAAGAGCCGGTGCAATATGATTTTAATGGAACTCATTTTGTAGCCAGCTACAAAGGATGCGATGAAAAAGCTCTCAGAAACATCGACTCTTTACGGTATGCCATGATTATGGCGGCTCACGACTCAAATGCAAAGGTACTGTCGCACAACGATTTTAGATTCTCAGGCGATGGCTACACAATGGTAGTCTTACTCTCTGAAAGCCATGCAAGTATCCACACATATCCAGAACATAACGCCTGCTTTGTTGACCTCTTCACATGCGGGACAAGATGCTCATGGGAAAATTTCGACAAGTCCTTAAGAGCATACTTACAACCAACTGAAGTAGACTCCTCTATTATTACAAGAAAATAATGCTAGACAGTAGCCTCTCAACTGGGAGGCTACTTACATTATATCCTTTATTCAAGCTCACCCAAGATTGAATTCAATTCAGCAATAACCTCTGGAAGAGACGGCCTTTGTTCTGGAAGATAGTGCATCATCTCGAATGTCAAAATCTGAAATCTCTCTTCAGGAGTTAATGCAATACCAGAAGATTTCTTTATAAGAGCTGGTCCAACAAGCTTTTTCCTCATCTCTGAGTAAGCAGAGACTATTTTTTGATAATACATCTTTCTCATAGAACGAGGAAATTGGTGAGCTGCCGCTCTAGGAAGATAAAAGCCCCAAGGATGATAGTGATGCCAGGCAATCTCATAGAAGACCGATCCTAACGCATGTATATCTGTCTTAAAGCGATCTATATTTTTCAGTTCTACTCGCAATGATTCTGCAGGGGTGCGCCTTGCAGCAACGTATCCAGGCCGATTGCCTGCAGAAGAGGCCAGAAATGTATGACCAAAGTCTCCTAAGAAAGCTTGAAGCTGGCCACTTTCTCGAACCATAAACACATTGCCCGCATGAACGTCGTAATGGATAAGACCCCTCTCATGAAGGGATTTCAATCCTATAGCCGCATCTCGCGCAATAACGATTTTCTCTTGAAATGGCAGTCTTTCTTTCGCCTCTTGCACTACAAATGCTCTAAGTTCTCCACCATTACAATAAAGAAGATAGATGGAAAAGAATTTGCCATTCTTTCTAGGAACTGCGCCAAAATAGGGAACAACACCTGGCATATCTTTAACGCGGTTGAGGGCATCAACCTCTTGTTTCGTCGACATATCGCCCCAGCAATGCGCCGCAATATGCGCCTGCATCTTCCTTACGAGAATGACCTTAGTCACTTTCTTATGTCGTCCCTGTCCGAGAAACATCGCTTTTTCAGGAAATGATATCACCCAGGAATGAAGAGGCTTTAAGTATTCGAGCGTCACTTCATTGGTAATCTTGTAAAATTTTCCAGACTTTATTTTTTGAGTTGATTTTCTGGATTGAGAAAGTTGAATCCTCTTTAGAGCTGAAAAAATCCCCTCGGAGTACGTTTTGAATGACGTATCTTTTTCACAAAGCGCTTTACATGTTTCTTTAGGCCAATCCGCTATTACTTCTAAAGACACTCCAAGAGAATTTACACTCTCAACACATCTAAGCCTCTCCGAGTGAAGGAGTGACAACAAGCAACATACGATGGCTAAAAATATTCTGATAAACATGTTTTAAGCTACAAATAAAGAATGGATTTTACATCAGGGTTAATTGTATTTACACAATCTAAAGAGACACTACTTTAGGCATTTTCATTAACAACTAATTAATTAAATAAAGGAAGAAAAAATGAAATAAAGAGTAGTAGCAAATCAGCAATCTTGAAGAAGGAAATCATCTTTTAAGAGCGTATAAACCGCGATTTCTATACCTCGATATGTCGCATGAAATCCAAATTTTTCGCCTATTTTTGTCGCAACATTAATTGAATTCGTATTTAACGGGTCAATAAAAGAGACCACCTGCGGAATATGGAGTCGAAAGAAAGCATCATCGCGGATCACTCGCGCAGCTTCGGTAGCATACCCCTTCCCCCATGCCTCAGGAAACAGCCTGTAGCCAAGCTCTGGATAAAGCACACCATCTATTTCACGCAAACTCACACCGCAAAAACCTATGGGATCAGACTGCACATCCGATTTAACCATGCATGCCATGAGACCAAACTGTCGCAACCGAAAAGAATCAATATTGGCATCTAAAATCTCGATGACTTCATCCTCTGAAAGAGGTCCTTTGGGAGAGAACCTCATAACTTCAGAGTTGCTCAAGAGACGGTAAAGCCAATAGCAGTCTTCCTTTACAAAAGGACGCAGAATTAACCGCTCTGTAGTAAGAGAAAATGGAAGTGAAACAGTTTTCATGAGCTATCAAATTTTTCTTTTCAGACCACACTTCTTCAGTTATCCATTTATAACGAAGAAGACAACCTGAAAAGGTTCGGTCAATGAAGATTGCATTAATCAAAGGCTAAACCAATATATCGCTTATTTCTTTTTTTTGCTCTTGCAAAGTAACGCGGCATGAACGCCCTCGAGCCCTCTCTCTTCTACTCAACAGAGAAACAAGTGAATCGCTAAAGGCTGTCAGAAATCGTAAGCTTTTATGATCGGGCATCACACTTTAGGTTGAAAAAAGAAACATTCATGCAAATAATGATGTAATCTAATAATTTCTCGCTGCATTATCACATGTGCGAGTAAATAATAAAGAAAGAGCTCTGAAGAGCAATTTTTCGAGCTGTAGCAAAATGACGCGATAGCGTAGTGTGATTTTACGTCACATGTATACACCATAAACAATAAATATCGTAAAACGTTGTGAGCACCAATTATCAGGAGCACCGCTTATGATTATGAAGTCACGCAATCTCGCATCATTGATCTTTATGTCGGCAGCACTTTTATCGACATCAGGTCTTGCCGCCGTCGATGCAGCATCAGCTCCATCTCAAAAGAAAGAAGATAAGAGCCTGACGTTTGTTAACTCAGTAGACGCTGAAACAATGCAGTGCTCTTCAAGACGCAATCAAAAATCAAAGCACTCGCTTGCTTTTAACGACACTAAAGTTGCCGCAAGCCACACTTTCTATGTAGCTGACAAGGCAGCCGCATCTCTTCAAGTAGGTGCAAGACATGTTCATTTTGGATATCAAGGAGTCCACCCAAAAGGCCATCTATACGCAACCTTGGGAGTGAAAGGAAGCGTTATCACTGAAGACAACTGGAAGTGGACAGGACTTGCGCAAGTTGAAGTCCCAACAAAGGGCTGGAGTCTTACGAATGACTCTCGCTATCTTGGTGGCTTTGAAGGCTCCTATGCACTTAACAAAGATGTGACAGTATTCGTTGGTGTTGCTGCCCAAACAGGAATGAGAGCAACAAATGTGCAGCCAATCATCGGCGCACAGTATAAGTGGCAAGATTGGGTATTTCACGCCGTGTACCCAAATCCACGTATTATCTACAACGGTATTAATAGATGCCAAATCTCGTTCAATGTCAACAGCCTCTTTACAGCTGTCCGCTCACATCATGTGGGTAAGTTTAAGAATGGTGTTGCAGTCTTCAAAGGAGCAGGAACTGAGTTTCGTCTTGACTACACTTTCTCTGAAAAGATGAAAGGATGGATATCACTTGGCCGAGTCATGTATGGAAAAGTCATCATGGGTGATGATTACTATCACAAGCGTCAGACCAAGAATATTACTGGTCCTAACTATGCTCAGATCGGTGTTTCGTACTACATCTAATCGAAATCTAAGTAAAGTTTTCGTAAGAAGACTGTAGTTTCAATCTTTCATGTAGCAAAATGTCTTGTCCAAGCGAGAGTCAATTTCTCGAGGGCAAGACATTTTTTTATGCCATGAAGGCATTACATCGTCATTAAGACTTGCAAGCTAGAGAAAGATCGAGTATGAAACAATAGACCAAATTAAACAAAAAAATGTAAGGACTTCGAGACTCCATGAAAAGGCTAATCCTTCTCGGTGCTCTTTTAGCGTTATCTCCATCTGCAACTTCATTTGCAGAGCAAAATGGAGATATGAGAGATAATGAGACCCAATCTGTTGTTCTTCCTAGAAAAACCTTAGAAGTTAATGTTCGAATCGAGCCGTTGAGCGACGAACAAAAAAAAGCCGGTCTTACCGAAGAGGCTTTAAAACAGGCTATAGCACAAAAGCTCGATGAAGCCCACATCACCATGAATGAAACGCTGATGCAGCCAATTCTTACACTTCGTGTGAGAACTATTCAAAGTGGGCTTGACTACGCGACATTCTTCCAATTAAGTCTTCAAGAAGAGTCTATGCTCGTCCGAAACAGATCAACGTTTAATGCCATTACATGGTCTCAAGCATCTTTACTCTCATGCCGGCCTGAAGATCTTTCTAAAGAGGTACTCGAAACAGTTGATGCGATGGCTCAGTCATTTGCAAAAGACTTTGTACGAGCTCTCCAGCCAGCATCCCCACAATAAGTTAATTCCTCCTCCATCATCTAGGAAAATTATGATTTCTTAGATGATGGAATCTACTCCTTATACATCTCTTTCTTCTTAATCGAATACCTTTACTCGATAAAAAAAGAGTGTTTGTTCATACTTATTGAAAAATTGAATTACGAATTCTACAGGATAAGACTCTCAAAAGAGGTAAAAAAGAAGCTTGAGCGCATTACGTTGCCGCCTTTTTCACATTGACCGATGGTCGCTCATATTCAAGAGGTTTATCGCATTCTTCCTCGACTCAATCCTTATAGCTTTTTTCTCATGGAACTTAACCCTCAGCCCTTTGAGCATTATAGTTCTAAGCTGGCTATACTGGTCACTTATGGAATCATCCCCTCTTCAGGCAACTCTTGGCAAAAGAATCATGCAAATGCGAGCGACAACTGTTGATGGAAATAGACTTTCATTTCTACAAGCAACATCCAGATTCTTTTTGTCTTATATCTCAACTATTCTCTTCTGCCTCGGACATATCATGCTGTTATGGACTGACCGCTGTCAGAATTTACATGATAAGTTAAGCTCTAGCCTAATCATACCTCGCAAGACTTCCAGCAATTAATTGTTAGGCGCTTTTCAGCAAAAACAAAAAACCCTCTTACAGATACACCGTAAGAGGGCTTCGTCTCAAATAATAAGAGGTCTACGACTCTCTTTTACTTTTAAGAGATCATTATTTCTTGCAGCACATGCTTCCAGAGCATCGCTGGCGAATGTTTTGCCAGAAAAGTCCGTGATAGAGCGCTGAAATACCAACTAAGGAGTATACAGCCTTTGAGATTGTTGTACCTGCTCCGAGAAGTGTGGCAACGAGATCATAGTTGAATGTACCAACTAAACCCCAGTTAAGACCGCCAACGATTAATAAAATAAAAGTCAGCATATCAAAAGTTCTCATAGGTATATCTCCTTTGTTATTGATGAGCTGATAACATTTTGAATACCATGGTAAATAATTTTTTTGTAAATAATTATACGTTGTTATGAAAAATTTTTAATAAAGTATTGAGATGATTGAAAAAAACAACCTAGATATCTCTATGAGGGCTTTTATCCAACCCCTCTTAGAGGGAGAACAAATCCCATTTTCTGAAAGAAATTTCTCCACAATCTTTCTTTACCGCGAAGCCCACTCATGGGAGCTCGTCTCTTTAAAAGATCATAAGAAACCTGTTGGGTTTATCGGCAAGACTTATGATAACCTGAAGTGCTTTTTCCCTCTCGAGGAACAACTTCTCCTCATGAATGAGGCATCTATACTTCTTCCTCAGCTTATAGAAGAAGAGCATATTGAAATCCTCTACCCCTTAACTGAGAAGACAGCAAGGAAGCTCTCAATTCAAGGCCTTCCAATTCAAACAGAGGCCAATGATAGCGACTACATTATGGATAGAAAAACGATTGAGACATACGCAGGACGAGCGCTCGATGGAAGAAGAAATCTCGTCCATCAATTTCTCCGCTTGGGAGAGATCAATGTAGAAGCTCTCTCAGAAAGAACTATTCCTGACGCACTCAAGATTTTAGACATCTGGGACCAGCATACAAGCGCAAGAACTGATCTTGTGTTTGAAAAGAAAGCCTCGCGCGAAGGAGTTATTCTTTTCCAAGAACTCTGTATCGAAGGATGGATTGCATATCTTGACAAGCAGCCTGTTGCTCTTTGGTATGGCCAGCCTTTAAACAAAAATATGTATCTTATTCACTGCGCAAAAGCAGTACCAAATATCAAAGGAGCTTATCAGTATATTCATCAAGAAGCAGCTAAGAGACTCTCCCCTCATTACCTATATCTTAACTGGGAACAGGATTTAGGACTTGAAGGTTTAAGAAAATCGAAGCTCGCTTATGACCCAAGTAGATTTGAAGATAAGTGGAGAGTTCAAATCTCTCCCCACTCAAGATCGACCTATCTAAGCTGAATCGAGAATGAGAGCTTTTCAGCTGTATCTCGATCTATCATCGTAATCGCAAAGTCATCTTTCATCTGCTTAACGGGAACAAAAACAACTCCCGTTACGGTAGTATGTGGCAGTATTTCCAAACGATCGATTGTCTTATTCAGATAGTCTCGCATAAGCTGATCATTCGCTTTCGCAGACTTTACGCCATCGACGATTGCTGGAATAAGAAATGGCCATATAATAAGAGCTGCTATTCCATAACCAGTCGCCCTTCCAACTGTAGAGGTTTCGACAGACTTTGCAACCTCTTCAGGGGTTGCTGTGGTGAGCTCTACGCCATCTTTTGCGAAAATCAAAAACCTATCCGAATTATTGTTCACTGTAATCTGAATTGGCTGAAAGCCCTTCTGAATGACATCTCGTCCAAGAAAATGAATCGAGTCCTCAGATGAAAATTTCTTTACGTTCACGACGACTGGTTGAGACGCAACCCGATCTTGCTTCAAGTATTGCCTTGTTAGAGGCTGAGCATGATAACGGGCGCATGATGTAAAGAGCGAGCTAATAAGTGATATGCTAGTTATAAAGACTATACCTGTCGTAAAGAGCTTCTTCGTTATCTCCTTGCAGACTGCAGAATTCAATGAAACGGAATATTGATTGCGCTCTGACATGTGATCCGCCCCGATTTCGTATTACAAATCATCAATGAAGCATAATTTTATCAAAATCATGTCTTATAATCACGATCGAAACGACTAAAAAAATAGATGATATTTCACAAATTTTTTCAGCTCGCAAATCTTCAAGCTGTTCTTTGATACCCCTTTTTCGATATACTTTTTAGAAATCAGATTAATTCTATACTTTGTAATCAAATGGCACCTACTCTTCAACCTCTTATCTCTTGCCAAAACATCTCTAAATCGTTCGGCTCGAAAGAGCTCTTTTCTTCTTTGAGTTTGACTATTTTCGCCTATACTAGAATTGGCCTTGTAGGCTCAAACGGTGTAGGAAAAACCACTCTCCTTCGATGTCTTGCAGGGGAAGAAACGATTGACGATGGCTCAATCATCTCCCAGCGAGGATTAAAACTAGCATATGTTCCTCAGCATCCAAAGAGTTCGGATAAAACAATATGGGATGAGATATTTGAGATTGCAGATCGAGAATCTCATCGAATTGATAAAGATCCAATGACGTGGACTTCTATTGTCCTTACCAAATTTGGTTTTCGCCCAGATCCAGTAACTGATAGCTTCTCACAGAAAGTATCAGAGCTTTCCGGCGGATGGCAAAAGAAATTAGATATTGCAAAAGCGTATGCTGAAAAGCCAGATCTGATCCTCTTTGACGAGCCAACAAACCACCTCGATGTTGAAAGCATTATGTGGCTCGAAGAATTTTTAAAAAGAGAAGTATCACAATTCATCTGTGTCAGCCACGACAGAAGCTTTCTCGATGCCATCTCTTCGACGATCATTGAGATAAATCCACGCTTTGAAAAAGGCCACCTTCTCATTGAAGGATCCTACTCAAATTATGTCAGAAGAAGAGATGAATATATTGAGGTCATGAGGCAGAGAAGTAAAAGCTTAGCTTCAAAAGTCCGAATCGAGAGCGACTGGCTTTCAAGAGGCCCGAAGGCAAGGACAACAAAAGCTGAAGCTCGAGTCCGCTCAGCACATAATACGATTGATGAGCTGAAAGAGCTTGAAGGTCGGCTAAAAGAGAGAACTCTCGACATTCGCTTCCAAGAGAGAGAGATCGAGACGAGAAAGCTTATCTCAATTAAAAATCTCCACTATGATACGCCGCAAGGAGGCCCTTCGTTTTTCCATGGATTGGATCTCATCATCAATCCACGTATGCGACTTGGTGTGGTAGGGCCTAATGGATGCGGAAAGACTACCCTTCTTCGAATTATTGCAGGGCAGCTTGAGCCGACACAAGGAACCGTCAAGTATGCACCGAACCTCAAGATATGCTATTTTGATCAAACGAGAAAACTAATCCCTGACAATTGGACTGTAGGATACGCTTTAGGTCACGGCAAAGAGTTTGTCGAGTTTGCTGGAAACTCAGTACATATACGAGGCTGGGCGAAAAAATTTCTCTTCGATCCCGATCGCCTTGAGCTTCCAGTCTCTAAGCTCTCTGGAGGAGAAAGAGCTCGACTCGCGATTGCCCGTCTTATTACAGAGCCTGCTGATGTTTTACTCCTTGATGAGCCCACGAACGATCTTGATATCGACACTCTCGAAGTCTTAGAAGAATGTTTACAAGAGTTTGAAGGCGCGACGATCCTAGTCAGCCACGATAGAACCTTCTTACGCAATGTCGCGACTGAACTTCTTGCGATTGGCCTTACATCTACGCGAGAGAATGTCTTTTTCTCTGATATTGAGCAGTGGCAAAGAGCCCTTCAAGAAACCCAAGTAAAGCCAGGGAAAGCTACGACATCTGACGACGAAGAAAAAAAAGCTCATCGTAGCATGAGAGATCCTCAAGGAGACTCTTCATTCCAAGCAAGTGAAAAGAAGCGAACAAAGCTCTCTTACAAAGAAGAGAAAGAACTCGAAACGATTGGATCCCGCGTTGAGAGCTGCGAGAAGGAAATTGAAAAGCTACAAGCAGAGATGCATGACCTTCTCACAAAAAACCCTCAAGCTAATGTCTCTCATATCTGCACGAAGATTGCAGAAGAAGAGGGCCAACTTACCAGCCTTTGGAGAAGATGGGAAGAGCTCGAGCTCAAGAAAGGAGGAGGCTAGCTATAGCCTCCCAAGAGTTGAATTCTAAACAATCTTCGAAAATTCTAATATGCTATCGGCTTTTTGCGATTTAAGCTCAAAGCCGTATCTCTTTAGAATAGTGATCATCCCACCATTTTCTTCTAAGACATACGCAAGAATCTCTCCGCTTACTCCCTCTTTTTGAATAACATCAAAGGCATGCTTCATAAGCGCTTTTCCAAGACCCTTACCCTGATATCGATCAATGACAATCAGCTTCAGATTCCATTTCAAGATCCCGGGCTCTTTAACGAGACGGACAACACCCCCGATACGTTTCATAGTCTCATCTTGAGAATCTGTAACTTCGGCAACGAGAGCAATTTCTCGGTCAAAGTCAGTGTTGCAAATTCGAACAAGCCGTTCATGAGAGACACGAGCATCAAACGAGACAAATTCAAAGAACCTTTGACGAACACTTCTTTCCGAGAGTTCTTTATGAAATTCTATGATGAGTGGCTCATCTTCCGCCCTCATAGGTCGCAAGAGAATTTGCTCATTGTCCTTTATTATCTCTCGTCGGACGTACTCAATCGGATAAGGTCGACAAGCCGGTTGAGGCAATTTTCCTATCTCTTTCTCAGGCGCAAGAACGAATCGAGCATCAAGGGCTATAATCCCTTCCGATGAAGCGATAAGAGGATTCATATCACTCTCAATAATTTCTGGATGATCAACAATCAATTCCGAAAATTTGACGATACAATCTGCCACTTTTTCAAGAGGAACCGCTTTCTTACCCCTAAAGTCGCTAAGGGCGTTGATGATCTTTGTTTTGTGCATCATTCGTAAAGCATGAGTCGAGTTGAGAGGTGGCAAACCTAAAGCCCTGTCCTTCATGACTTCCACGTAAATTCCACCCGCTCCGAAAAGGATCACTGGACCGAATTGAGGATCTAAAGAACTTCCAATGATGAGCTCTACCCCACTTCTGTCGACCATCTTCTGGACTGTGACACCTTGGAAGTGCGAAAGTCCATACTTAGTCTCAACATTTGATCGAATAACATTGAACGCTGCTTCAACAGCATCTAATGAACGTATGTTGAGCTGAACACCACCGACATCGCTTTTATGCGTAATCGTTTCGGAATGAAGCTTCACAACAACAGGAAACCCCATTCTCTTGGCAGCTTCTTTTGCCTCTTCAATGGAGCTCGCTTTTACTGTCTCTACAACAGGAATACCGTAGAGCGATAAAAGCCTCTTTGATTCGTCCTCAGTAAGGAGTTCTCTTTTTGCTTCCCGAACAGTATGAATCAGATCTTTTGCATGATTTTTTATCTTCTCTCTTTCTTCAATACGGCTTATATCGCTTGAGGGGGTTCTATACAGCGCATCAATAAGTTGTGAGTCGCGCCACATCATTGCAAAACTCCAAGCAGCATCATCTGGATACTGAAAGCAAGGGATATTCTGTTGTGTAAGAATTTCGCGCCCTTTCTCCACAGATGCGCCCCCCATCCAACTTGTAATGATAGGTTTTGCAGAGTTATGAGAAAACGAGCTCAATGCCTTACTCGTTCCTTCAGCATCTGTCATATCCTGCGGAGATAAGACGACCAAAAGACCGTGAACCGCCTCATCTTTCATGAGTTCTTGGATCGTCTTTTCATATCGAGTGGGATCAGCATCACCTAAGATATCAACAGGATTCCCATGGCTCCATGCGCTTGGAAGGAATGTATTCAACACTTCAATCGTTTTAGGATCAAGAGAGGCAATTTTTGCTCCATGTTCAATGGCACTATCTGTTGCAAGAACCGAGGGACCACCTGCATTGGTCACAATTGCAAGATTTGGACCCCTTGGCTTTGGCTGTCGAGCGAGAACTTCTGCCATTGCGAAAAGCTGCGAAATCGACTCTACTCGCAACACGCCAGCTCTTTCGCATGCCGCTTCAAAGACATCATCGCTACCAGAGAGCGATCCTGTGTGAGACGCCGCAGCTTTTCGAGCTTCATTGCTTTTTCCAGGTTTTATAATAATGATAGGCTTGTCGAGTGCGACTTCTCTGGCCGCGCTCATAAACTGCCTTGGATTTCCAACTGTCTCCATATATATCAATATGGCTTTGGTATGAGGGTCTCTTCCATAATATTCAATAAGATCACCCCAGTTGACATCGGCCATAGAACCTATTGAGACAAAACCGCTAAAGCCTATCCCCTGTTTTAAGCTCCAGTCTAGAACTGCTGTGCACATAGCTCCTGATTGACTGATGAAAGCGAGCGACCCCTTCAGCGCAATCCCCCTGGCAAACGAGGCATTTAGGCCCGAATGCGGATTCATCACTCCAAGACAGTTAGGGCCAATGACGCGTATACCGCCCCGTTTTGCTTCATTAATTACTTCGTTCTCGAGTCGAAGCCCCTCAGGCCCAAGTTCTTTAAAGCCTGCTGAGATAATGATTGCTGACTTCACCTTTTTTTCGACACATTCCCTGATAGCTTGAAGAACGTGTAGGGCTGGGATTACAATAACCGCTAAATCGACATCTCCTGGGACATCCTTTATAGATGGATAACAAGGAGCTCCCATCACCTCTGATCTCTTTGGATTAACCCCGACAACTTTCCCCTGAAATCCGCCTGAGAGAAGATTAGCCATAATTGTTCGACCAACACTCCCCATAGTGTCTCTTGCCCCAATAACAGCTACTTGTCTTGGACTAAATATAGACTCCAAAGCATGGGGATACTCATAGATAAAATTCTGGGAAGGGTCTTGGTAAGTCATATGAGATATAGGCCTTCTTTAATCGGAATGAATGTATTAAAATCTATTCTTTACACTCATAGCGACAGCTCTCTTTTTTTTACCATTCATAAGAGAGATTAAACAAAGATTCAGCCGTTTACCTGCTAATTACCTTTCGAGTTCTCCTCTCCCAATTAATTTTTTCATTGATGTCGTTTTCGTAGAAAAAAAGAGGCAAGTTATCATACCCTTATAGATCAAAAGTTAAAGTGAAGAAGGAGTATCCTTACTGTGATAACAATGAGCTGTAATAACAGTTCGCTCAGCGCGCGCTCAAACTCGCACTCTCACTTCTTTTTTATATCCTTTCACTCCGCTCTCCTCTTCTCATTTTTACCCTTTCTACCACCCGCTGCGGCGGGACATATGACCACTCGATGAAGAGCTTATATTATCTTCTCTCTTGATACCTCAAAGACTTGAGATGTACTCTTTGTTGGTAATAAGGAGACTCTCGTAAGAGAGTTAAATCTAAAGAAATTGGAAATAGCAGAAGAATATTCAGATGCTAATCATGAATTACTGTTAAGGGTGAAATCACCATTATTATGAATAACCTTGCCTTTTCATTTGCTTTTGTAGTCTACTTCGTACTCCTCTTTGGAGTGACAATCTACTCAACAATTCGATCGAGAGGAAGTAGCGATCTTATATTAGGAGGACGCTCACTCAACTTTTGGCTTACAGCCCTTTCTGCTCATGCAAGCGATATGAGTAGCTGGCTCTTTTTAGCCTTTCCTGTCAGCCTCTATGTGGGTGGTATGGGCCAGTGCTGGGTTGCAATCGCTCTTGTCACGGGGATGTTCTGCAACTGGCACTTTATCGCGCCAAAATTGAGACAGCGAACCGAGGCGCTTGATGCAACAACAATCTCGAGCTTCTTCGCGAAGCGATTTCCTGAAGAAGCTAACTCAATCCGAGCAACTTCTGCCATCGCCTGCATTCTCTTTTTGACATACTACCTCTCGGCAGGGATGATTGGCGTTGGGCTTGTCTTTGAGTCCCTCTTTCATATCGACTACATGTTCGGGCTCATATTTGCGACGTTCATTGTCATCGCCTACACGTTCTTAGGCGGATTTGTCAGTGTCGCATGGGCAGACCTTTTTCAAGCTCTCTTTTTGCTTGCTGTCATTATTATTGTCCCTCTCTACGCATTATTTGATGTCGGCGGATTAAGCACAGTAACCTTAAAAATGGCCGAAGCCGGACTTTCTTTAGATTTATTCGGACCATCTGTCAGCTGGAAAGAGATAGTCTATCCATTTTTCGCGTGGGGACTTGGTTATTTTGGAATGCCTCATATTGTAACGAAATTTATGGCGATTGAGAAAGCGTCCGATCTTTCAAAATCGAAATATGTAGGCATTCTCTGGCAAATTATCAGCTTAGGAGCTTCTGCTTTCTGTGGAATCGTTGCGGTAGCTTTCTTCAATGAGCCGCTTGCAAATCCAGAACTTCTCTTCATAGAGATGGCAAAAACCCTGTTCTCTCCTATCGTCCTTGGCTTCGCTATGTGTGGAATCGTAGCTGCTACAATATCTACGATGGATTCACAGATATTAGTCGCCGCCTCGCTCTTCTCTGAAGATCTTATTGGCAGACTCTTCCCAGAAAGAGGAATTCGTTTAAAAAATGCCATCTTCAGGGGATGTGTGCTCGTCATCTCAACTGTAGCGCTTCTCTTTGCTCGTTCAAAGAGCGCGACAATCATGGACACTGTCTACTATTCATGGGCAGGACTTGGCTCAAGCTTTGGCCCCCTTATGATATCAAGCCTTTACTCCGATAAGATTACAGGCAAAGGAGCTCTCTGTGGGATCATCTCTGGTGCTCTAGTCTCAGCATTATGGCCAACACTCAACGAGTCCCTCACCCAACAGGGAATCATCGATCATGTGCCATCAATGATACCCGGCTTTTTCATCAGCTTAGGAATGATTTGGTCCGTATCACTCCTTTCAAAAGTCACATACACAACTGATACAGAATAATTTAAACCCACACCATCCCACCTGGGGTCAATCAAGACCCCAGATAGAATTTTTCGCTGCCACAATCGCCTCATTATAAATCGACTACCACAAATTAGCATTCATCCTATCAAGCCTATTCCCCCAAAAACTGGAATATATGCTAAGATCCAGCCACATTTACTGCATTTCTCGCTTTGCTAGGAAACACCTCTTAGCCAGTTTTGAATGTAACATCAATATATACTCTCGCAAAACCATCTTACCTGATCATCGTCTCGTTATGATGAGCTGTGTAAGTGTAGAATACTGAGTAAAAGAGAGTTTTGAATATAGTCTTCAGCTATACGCATTTGAATAAAGTTACTTGAAGAGACAAGTAGCAGCAGCAGTAAACCCTATTACACAGTATCCTCTAGAAGTAAAAGAGGAACCAGTAAAGATTAAGTTAGCAAGAGTGAAGATCAACTAAGGAGTTTCGGGCATGTCAGACACTTTTGAATACGAAGTCGGTGGACGTCGATTCGTGCTCAGCAAAGCACACGCCAAAGCAGCCTTTGAAGGCAAGCGAGTTATCTGCGGACGAAATAGCCCGGAATTCAATGTTATGCCTTTAAAATATCCATGGGCATATGAGTTGTACCGACAGATGGAAGCAAACCACTGGCTTCCTCAAGAAATTCCAATGTTTGATGACGTCCAGCAGTGGAATGACTCACGCATGTTGAGCGAGCTTGAAAGAAATATCATTCGATTTGGTATTGGTTACTTCTGCTCCGCTGAAGGCATTGTCGGTGATTGCGCTCAAACTGTTATCAGAGAAAGCTTAACAGCCCCTGAATTGAAAATGGCTGTTGGCCGTCACGTTCAAGAAGAGAACATTCATACAGAGTCTTTGCTCTACATGATCTCCTCATTGGGAATCAACCCACATGAAATGACAGCACTCTTCCTCTCGATGCCATCTATTATTAAAAAGAATGATCTCGTTACTAAGCATTTACCGCAAATGCGTCGTGACTTAGATCTCAGCATTACAGAGAATAAGAGACTCTTGGCAAAGACCATCTTTGGTATCACCCAAATCATGGAAGGAACACAGTTCTACGGCCTCTTCTTGCCAATTCTTCACTTAATGAGAAACGGTAAAATGCCAGGTATCGGACAGATGTTCCGCTACACAATGAGAGATGAGTCAAACCACATTGAGTTAGGACGACGAATCTTCTTGGCCCTCATTGAAGAGAACCCAGATATTTTGTCTCCAGAGTTCAAAGCCGAGCTCATCGAGTTTATGAAAGAAGGTATTGCGAGCGAAATCCAATTCGTTGACGACATCCTTCCACAACCAATTGCAGGCCTCTCACCTGATGAGATCAAGAAGTTCGTTCGTTACAATGCGAACAGACGACTTCTCGCCCTCGGATGGGATCCAATTGACGATGGTCGCGGAAACATCATTCTCGACAACCCATTCCCATGGTCTGCGGAAATTATCTATCTCAAGAAGAATGAAAACTTCTTTGAGACACGAGTTACAGAATACGGTAAAGTCTCGAACCTTCAAGAAGTGAAGAACGAAGATGAATTGTTTGAAGGTATCGAATTGTAAGAATACTCCTCTTACCTTCTACTCGTGCTAAAAGCCTTAAATAATGAAGAAAACCGCCTCTACTCTCCTGAAAGAGAAGAGGCGCTTTCTCTTAAGGCATATTCGAGAATACGACTTCCCATTCGATCGAGTCGACTGAAGTATTATTACATTATATATATAAGTGCTTGTTCAAACGCTTATCGAGAGTAAAACGCATAGGTTGAAATTGCCTTTTTGCATCGACAAGAAACAAGCTACTGAAGAAGAGCGACTTACGAGAAAAGAGAAATTATTTTAAAAATTTCTTGAGGTCTCGCAGTCTCTTCATTTACAAGCAAACCTTTAGCCTCTCAAATGTAAGCTCCCCAAAACATGAAGGAGCCGAATGTAGAGAAGTTGCACGTGTAAGCGTGACACATCCTTCAGAGATCTTATCTTTTTCCTCACGGAAAGAAGTAGGGTTCGAAGGAAGACATGTCAAAGACTGAAAAAAAATTGAAGAGTGGCATCCTGTTATGGCTCCAACTGTACAAGACATCCGTATCTTTGTAGAAACTCCTAAGGCTCTTAAGCCAACGCTTCCCTGGGAGAAACTTGTTCAAAATCTTATCATCCCTACCAATCTGCCAAAGATTCAGGGGACAAAGGGAATCTCAGAGTGCCGACCAGAGAAGATTTTGAGAGCAATTGGTGCAGCTGTTGCCGATGATAGACTCGCCCGCGGAATTTTGAATCCGATTGAAATATTCAATCATGAGACTCAATTTAAAGTTGTCTCCGCCGTTAACTGCGCACTCATAAAACTCGCATCTTCTTCTAAGAATATCGTTAATAGCGAAGAAGTCCACGAGATCTGCGAAAACTGCCTCCTCGAAGAAGGCGAAACCCTCGCCGCTAAAGGATACCTTCTCTATAGAATTCAGAAGCAACGTCGCCATGACACAGCAAAGAAACTAGAAGTCTTACGCCGAAACGGCAAAAAGGCTCAGTGGAATCCTGAGAAAATATTCAACGCTATCTATAAAGCTTTCTTGGCAGAGGCGCTCCAAGACTCAAATGTCACCCTCGACATTGAAGAAGCTGATCGGCAAGAGGCTGGGCAAAGAGCGAATGTCGTCTCGCAGAAGGTAATCCATGAGATTACAAGTTCTGGCCGCGACATTATTCACATCGAAGAAATTCAAGATTCAATCGAGCGCACGCTGAACGACATGGGATACCATGAGACAGCAAAGCGATTTGCCAACTATAGAGCAGAGCGCACTCGCTTAAGAAATCTCAAAGCTCAAACAGAGATTCAACCTGTCGTTCTCCCTGAGATCGTCACTCCAAGCCTTATGGC
Source organism: uncultured bacterium (assembly GCA_964427425.1). Classification (GTDB taxonomy): domain Bacteria; phylum Chlamydiota; class Chlamydiia; order Chlamydiales; family FEN-1388; genus CAYRUD01. Next base: position 99,214 of record CAYRUD010000011.1, on the reverse strand, counting down.
TCGTATCGAGTTTGCCATGCTCGATTTGACTCTCTCTTTATCTAAAGAAGAGATTGCTCATCGCATGTCAGCTTCTTTGTTCATAGAGCTCTCTCCAAAAGAACAAATGATGACCGTTCTTTTAAATGCTCGTAGCCTTATTGAGTTTGATCCTGAGTTTCGCTTCTTTGCAGCTCGCATTCTTCTTACCTATATTTATGAAGAAATTCTCGACTGGAGAGTCGAGGATGGTATTGGTAAATTGAAGAAAGCTCACGAAGACGGCTTCCCGAAATACATTAATCGCGGTATTGAGCTCGGACTCTTAAGCCCTGAGCTCAAGAAATTCGATATCAAAGCACTCGCGCAGAAGATCAACCCTATGGCCGACTTGAAGTTCGACTTCCTCGGCATCATGACTCTCTATGATCGTTATCTTCTTCACGAGCGCTACGAAGAGACTGTTTCGAAGAACTCAACCCCGATCATCGACAAGAGAGGAAAGAGAAGAATCGAGCTTCCTCAATATATGTGGATGCGCGTCGCTATGGGTATCTCATACAATGAGAAAGAAAAGGAAGAGTCCGCTCTTACTTTCTACAATCTCTATACCAGCAAGCGCTATTGCTCGAGTACACCTACACTCTTTAACTCGGGCACAATGCGTCCACAGTTGTCGTCCTGCTACGGCCTGACAGCTTCAGATGATATTGGAACAATCAAGTCGAACGAAAATAACCAACCATATCCAACTGGTATTTTCGGAACGTTCATGAACTGTGCTCACCTCTCAAAATATGCAGGCGGCTTGGGAGTTGACTTCACACCTGTTCGAGGTATGGGGTCCCACATCCGCGGAACAAACGGCGAGAGCTTAGGTATCGTTCCATTCTTAAAGATCATGAACGATACAGCAGTCGCTGTTAACCAGGGAGGAAAACGCCGTGGCGTTGTCTGCTGCTATCTCGAAACATGGCATAATGACATCGAAGAGTTCCTCGACTTGAGAAAGAACGTCGGTGATGAAAGACGAAGAACCCATGATATGCATACAGCTAACTGGATTCCTGACCTCTTCATCATCCGCGCGATCAAAGGTCAAGATTGGACACTCTTTAGAGCAAATGAAGTGCCAGATCTTCATGAATGCTACGGCAAAAAGTTCAATGAGCGATATGAGCACTATGAGCGCCTTGCAGAAGAAGGAAAGATCTACGGAAAGAAAGTCCGTGCATCAACTCTTTGGAAGAAGATGCTCAGCACCATCTTCGAGACAGGCCACCCATGGATTACATTCAAGGATCCATGCAACATCCGCTCACCTCAAGACCACGTTGGAGTTGTCCACAACTCGAACCTCTGTACTGAGATCACGCTGAATAACTCGGATGAAGAGCACTTTGTATGTAACTTGGGATCCATTAACTTGTCCGCATTTGTCAGACAAGATGGAACTATCGACAAAGATGAGCTTGCAAAGACAGTCCAAATCGCTGTCCGAATGCTCGATAATGTGATCGATATTAACTTCTATCCAACTCTTCCTGCTCGTCAGGCAAACATGCGCCACCGCCCTATTGGTTTAGGATTGATGGGATGGCAAGACACACTTCACCTGATGAGAGTTCCATTCGAGTCAGAGAAGATGGTCGCGCTCGCCGATGAAATGATGGAGTTCATTGCATGGCATGCCTATAACGCATCATGCTTGCTTGCAAAAGAGAAGGGAACATATGAGTCCTTCAAGGGATCTAAGTGGGATAGAGGCATGATGCCACTTGATACACTCGAACTCCTTGAAAAAGAGCGTGGAATCGCAATTGACGTGTCACGTCAAAGCTTGATGCCATGGGGAGAGCTTCGTGAGCGTATCGCTAAGAACGGTATGAGAAACTCAAACGTCTTGGCTATCGCTCCAACCGCTACTATCTCCAATATTATGGGATGCTCCGCATGTATCGAGCCAGATTTTCGCCATATCTACAGCAAGTCTAACTTGTCTGGCGAATTTATGTGCATTACTCCGCTCCTTGCGAATGCATTAAAACAGCAAGGTCTTTGGAGCAAAGATATGCTCGAAGAGCTGAAGTATCATAAAGGCGAAATTGATGAGATGGAATCGATCCCTGAGTGGATAAAGATCCAATTTAAGACAGCATTTAAGATCGATCAAAAATGGCTCTTGCGCTCTGCCGCTGTCCGCCAAAAGTGGATCGATCAGTCGCAATCTATCAACCTCTTCCTTGATAGACCTGATGAGAAGCTTCTCTCGACAATCTATCTGATGGCTTGGAAAATGGGTCTTAAAACAACCTACTATCTCAAGAACAAGTCAGCTTCCGATATCGAAGACGCAAGCTTGGATATCAAGAGAAAGACAAAAGAGATTGAAGATATCTCATTAAGCCAGAAGAGCTTCAATGATGCCATGCCTGGACTTTCAACAGGTCCTAAAGCATGCTCTCTTCTAAATCCTGATTGCGAGTCATGCCAGTAACAGATTTCACAGTCTGTTATGAAGAGCCAGGCCATACAGTTCCCTGTATGGCCTTACTTTTTTTCATGGTCAATTTCTTGTGTTTGATTTGAAAAGCGACTATCATAATAGCTGATTCAACAAAAATTCACGAAAAGCCTCTTTTAATATGCCGCCACATTCATTCGATCATCATTCACGACCTTCACACGAAAAGAAAAAGTCATTTAAGAGTACTGAGAAACGAACATTCAGCATTAAGAAACCTCAATCTAAGCTATCTCCCATTCGTGAAGCTGAATATAAACCACAGATGAAAGACACCTCATGGACGCGCGCGGGGCAGTGGTATGATTCCATCGTTGGAGAAAAAGGGCACTACTATCACCAAGAGCTCATTTTCCCCCGCCTTTCAGAGATTATGAAGCTCACATCAGGAGATAAAGTACTCGATGTTGGCTGTGGCCAAGGAGTATTCGCGCGTCAAATACCTAAGAATGTCTCATATACAGGCGTCGACCTTGCAAAGCCACTCATCCAATTAGCAAAAAGCTATTATGATCATGAAAAAAGCAAAGGAAAAGAGTCGAAGAGAACATTCGCGGTTCATGATCTCACTCAAGCTCCATGGCCAAAAGCTGTGTGTCCAGACAATGAGTTCACATACATCGTCTCAATCCTCGCGCTGCAAAACATGAAAACTCCCGAAGCAGTTTTTCAAGAGACGTTTCGCTGTTTAAAGCCAGGCGGCAGAGCCATCTTTGTGATCAACCACCCCTATTTTCGGATTCCAAGACAAACTCGCTGGGGTTTTGATGAGGGAACAAAAACGCAGGTGAGAAAAGTCTCTGCATACATGACACCGCAAGAGATTCCTATCATTACACATCCTGGAAAAGAGAAATCAGAACAGGACACGACAACTACTTGGTCCTATCATGTTCCACTCTGCGACTATACAAAAATGATCTCTGATGCTGGACTCAATATCGAAAGAATTGAAGAGTGGTGCTCACCGAAGACTAGCTATGGAGCAAGCGCTCGTTGGGAAAACCGCGCAAGAAAAGAGTTTCCTCTCTTTATGACTCTTTGCCTGATAAAGCCTCTTTAAAGTGGAAAAGCCCTTTTTAATAAAGGGCCTTTCGTTGTTTCATCTCATCTGATCTATGAGAGAGCAAGTATAAAGAGCCTCTTGTAAATGCCCTCGTTGGACAAGTCGATTAACAATAGAGCTAAGTGCCGTAGAGTTATCTCTCAAATCAGGTACCTTTTTAAATACGAGTGCTACAAATCCAATCACGATTTCAACTTTAGAAAACCACGGCTGTAGATTCTTAAAATCAATCTGACACTCATCGCCGCCTTCCTCGATTAACTTTTCAAAGTCTTTGTCAGAGATGGTGTCCTCGACCTTTTCTCCAACCTCATCCTCTCTCGTTAAGATAATCTGAGCTATCTCTTCTAATGAATCAAGAATATCCTCAGCAGGCATCAGATCAAGATATAAGGAGAACAGTGGAGACATTTCATCTTTAGATTTGTGGCAGATAATTTCATAAAAGAAAGCAGATAAATATTTCGCTCTAAGGGATTTCGATTGTAAATCCAGTAAATAGCTAATAAATTCTTCATCTCCCATGAACTGAGAGAAAGAGGCTAATTGATTCAGAATATTTTCATGGCTTAGAACATAATTCGAGAAAACATCTCTCAAAAAAGGCTTGAAAATGAATGGGTCAACCCACAAGCCCAAATCTCTTAATAGGGTCTCCGTTTTGCTACTACCTGCTACAGTCCTTTTCGAAATTTGACTTAAGTGAAGCTCCGCATTTTCTTTCGCGAAAAGACTCATTCTTACATTGAATTCATCTACCTTGCTTTCAATAGAAGCTATTTTTTTAAGAATAGAATCAATAACATCATCAAGACAATCTTCTTGAAGGACACGGAACATATTTTCAATCTGTTCACTCGTATACTCTTTTATATAATTAATCATGTCTGATGTTGGCTGTACGAACGACGGAATCTTTATCTCCTTTCGCACGATATGTATGAGCAGAAGACGAATAAACGCTCGTTCAAATTTTTTACTATAGCTTCCCTGAAGGCATTTATTCTTTACATATACACCGTACTCACCTTTTAGAATGTGAGCGGTTAAGGAAAGAATCGGCTCATACATCTCTGCTACTAATTCAAACTTATTCTTTTGTATTGCTACAGCTTCTTCAATATGCTTCTCTATTTCTTTCAAATGAGAATACGTAATATTTATCTCGAGAGAGTATGCCTTTAAGGTTTCTATGTAGTAATCGCGAAGTATTGAAATAATTTGCTGATGCTTGAAGATCATGTGCTCTGAATAACTCTTGAGATACTTCTTCTCAAAAAAGAAGCGGAGAAACTCAGGATTTTTATAAATATCTACGAATGCGCTAAGAGTGATTAGAGATTTATTATCTTCAGCTACGATGGTTTTTCCAACATGTGTTGTTAAGAATCGAGCAAAGGGCTCAATAAACTTCTCAATCAAAGGGCTGTCAGACGTACTTGTTATAAGAAACGCAAGACTATAGAGATGCTCTACCCTCTTTTGCTTTGTAGAAAGAAGCTCTAAAATCCTGTTGAATAAGAAAGCCTCTTTCCCACCACCGTATAATTCCAAAGTTTTCTCAAGAATTTGATAGACATGAGAACCCCCTCTCGTAATTGCTTCAATGAGCATATGCTTAGCAAAACACCTTTTCATGTCTATTGTGGGAAGTGTCTCGATGATTTCAACGCATTCAAAAGAAGAGAAGCTCTCACAATAGATACTCGCTTGAAGCTGAACGGTCTCTTCTGAGGGCTGGAGAATCTCTTTTAGAACCTCCAAGAGCTTCGAAGAAAGCTTTATCTTTAAAGGAATTGATTCATCAGTCTGGTCATCATTATGAAGAGGCTCATCAAAGCCATTAAGAGAAAAATCTTGCTCTGCATCCTCGCTGTCATGCAAGGACAAGAAAGAAAATAACATCAACCCTGACTCATCATCTTCGGAATAATACTCCGTATTTGATATTTCCTCCGATTCACCCGTTGAAGTATCGTTTGTATGTTGAGCCTCTTCGCGAACCTCAAATTCATCTTCAATGCTCTCACTTGTATTACCTCTGAGCAACTGAAGACGCTTATCATGAAGCTCTATTTCTTTCCTGTCGAACTCATATCCTAAGTGCATCAGATCATTGAAAAGTTGCTGCAAAGAAGAAAGGGCATTTTGTTCGCCAACTATAACAAATTTTTCAATCTCATGATATCCTTCTGACATTGAATTGACTGCAAGAGTGATTTCCTTGTCAGTTATAGTGAGATCTTTAAAAAGTGAAAGAGCCTGAATTGCTTCAAGAGAGTTATGAGATAAAATATCGATCAAAAGAAGTTTCATGAATGGCTCAAAAGTAAAGAGAACTTCAGACATCGAGAAGAGCTCTCCTTGCATTTTCTTACCATAGTCACCATTCAATACTCGTATCGCCATCCTCACTATGAAAGGGAAGAGATCTATCAAGACCTTTGTCTTAATGGCAGCGATACCATCTAATTCTCTTTCTACCTCACATATTTTTAACTGACGCCAATGAGTTGAATCAGAAGTTCGTGAAATCGAACTCTTTAATAAAGTGTCGTACTGCGCATGAAGTTGATCAATTCTATGTTTAATATACTTTTCAATACACGTGTCGTAGAGCCAGAATTGATTCAGGCTTTGCCCATCCTCATTTGAAATATCTACTGACGGAGGCGTAATAGCAGCATTAAAGATTTGTCGAATCATCTCAGATAAAAGTTCACTCTCTTGGCAAAGAGTGCGAGAAATTACCTTCTTGTTTTTGATGACTTCTCGTAATGATGTAGAAAATCTATGCCAATTATCCATGATCTGAAGCGTATTCCACAGCTCAATCACTTTTTGTGAAAGTCTGTCTATAGATTTCGAGCTATTTAAACAAATCGCTACGCGACAAAACGCTTCGTCGATCTTCATAAGTTTTACTTGTACAATACTATCATGAGAGACTGCTTCATCAACCAGTTCCTCAGGATGCAATTGGCTCTTAATATATTCATAATGGGCGAGAATATATTGAAAATCAGTTCGAAGCGTTGAATTCATAGTGCGTATTATGAGAGATAATGAAATTTAGGAGATTCTTCTAAAAGACACTCAAGCTCTCTTTCATAAGAGAGCTTGGCAAGAATGAAAGATATTATTCATTCCTAGGGAAAGTTAGCTAGATCTAAAAGCGAAAAGCTTCTAGCGTCTCTTTAATTAGCTCAAGCTTATCGAAATCGATCGGATTTATATGTGATTTTTAAGCCTCTCTATCTTGTCTTTAAGCTCTTCAGCATTTTCGAGGACACCCTCTTCGTTGAGAATATGATATACTAATTGAGCAAAACGCTTTTCCTCTTCGCTAATTCGAGCCATATCGCTTCCAAACATTTCATGTATGACAGCTATATACTGATCTACCATCCACTCAATCTCGCTTGGATTCAATTGTGTCTGAGGAGCGTCGTCCTCTTTAACAGAAGCTCCTTCATGAACTAGCTCAAACTCTCCTATTCGGTGATGGCGCAAATCGGATTTAATCATCTCATAAAAAACAGCTAACATTTCATCTGAATTTGTATTTTTCAAATGAGATGTCAGTAGCTTTAACGTGCGATATCGATCATCACGAGGCTTATGTAGTAAATATGAAGCTATATACTTAGTCTTAAGATGAAATGATTCAATTTGGCTTACATACTCGGCACAGCTTGTCTCATCTTTGATTGATAATAGAGCTTTCAGCTGGAGGTAAGCACAATCAATATCCACGAAAAATGCATCGGCTACCGTTGTAAAGAACATATCAATAACATTCGAGTCATTCCAGAGACCAAACCGTCTCACTATTTCATCTTGTTCCAATGAAAGAGAGTTGGATGAATCATCATCCTCAGTTTCATTATCACTAAGCCATGCCAAAATACCTGATACTGCACCCGACTCAATTGCATTTCCAAAGGGCTGAGACCCTTCCTTAATAATCTCTTCGTTAAAATACTCCTTAAGAAACCCATACGTCATATGATTATGTTCAATTGAGTCTGTCGCTAACTGTTGAATCAAATGAAGAAGCTTCGAAGCCTCTTCATCAGCAATACAGTCACTCGCATCTACGAATTCTATGATCTCTTGAGGAGTGAGTTTTAAAATCCTCTCCCTTAACTCTTGATCCAATGAGAATATGGAATAAAGGGCCTCGTGATGAACCTGATGAATAAGCAACAGGCGGAGATATGCCTTTTCATTTCCTTGAGTAAAACTGCCTCTAAGGAACATCTCCCTTAAATTTTCTCCATACGAACCCTTAAGAATATGAGCGATCAATGAAACGAAGGGAAGATAGAGTTCTTTAAGAAGCCCTTCTTTTCTCACAAGCAATTCTTGATGCTGCTCGAATATCTCATCGGCACGTTTATGAATGATATCGAGTGTTTCTTGTGATACTTCAAGTTTTTGAATCGCCTCATTCAATTTCTTGCGGCCTTTTTCGATCTTATGAGAATGAGCATCTTTGTATCCATCAAGTATAGCTTTGTAATATGCCCTGAGATTATCTTCATCTAGATAGAAGCGAATAAACTCTGGGTTTTGTGTAAATCCGATGATTTGCTGAAATGTAAAGAGAGGATTACCAAAGATAGGACTTAACTCCTCCTCCTCAAGTGAGCACAGGAAAGATGTGAGAGCTCCCATGAATTCTTTTTTTATGTCTCGATTCAAGCTCTTCATAACATGAGTTAGAAGTCGATATATATGGACGGTTGATTCCTCTTCCGATAAAAATTTCTCTAAAACATTTTGAAAAAAGCTCTTCCATTCGTTTTTTTCTAATAAACCGAGAGTCTTCTGAAGAGTAGAATCGAGATTATCACACTCTGTAGTAGTTGCTAGAGCTACTATGTAGTGCATACACCGCGCTTTTGTAGCCTTATCTGAGATCTTGTCAATGAGGCTTAGTGCCATGTCATGCTGATAATTCTGCCAAATAACCTGGACCAACTCTTTAATTGTTTGGTCACTAGGTTGAAGCAGATCTTCGATGATACTTACAAGAACAGAAGAAAAGGAAGTCTGGAGTGTCATTGACCACTCAGAAAGGCTTTCCTCAGCTTCTCCATGTATTCGTCGGGTAACAAGTCCTTCTTCAAATATAACTGCATCATCAAAGTTATCAAATAGCTCATCAACCGTTAATGCATTGACTTCTGTTCTTTCACCTTGGGCTTTACTCTTGTTATCTTCGAATAGCTCTTCCTTCAAGCCTTCTATTTCTTGTATCTCCTCGATACATTCCTGGCTCACCTTATCCAGATTTTTACATACCTCGATAAAGCGCTCGACGTATACATCAAGAAAATCGAGATCATTCTTTTCATTAAGGAGTATAGCTCTTTCTATCGCCAAGTTACTTTTCTCTCGTATTGATCGAACTGTACTCACTTCATCATAATTCAAGTATAAATCTTCAAAAATTGTGAGTATCTGAATCTCTCTTAAATCAGAGAAACAACAGCGATCAATAAGAAGAAGTTTTATTAAAGCACTAGGACTTAAGTGATCAAGAGTCGAGGATGCAAATTGCTGTTTGATTCCATCTCCATAAACGCCTGATATAGTCCTTGATGCGAGCTTAACAATTGGCTCATAGAGTTCTCCCAAAATTTGAGCTTTGGCTGCATTTAGACTGCAATTTCTCTTCACGAGGATTTCTCTTCCCTGCCATTCATCGGGAATAGAAATTGTATCTGATCTAACAGGCTCCATATACTCGGCCTGCATGGTCTTAAACCCATTAATACGGGCCTCGATAAACTCTTCGAAAAGCTGGTCATTGCTTAGAAAGAGCTCAAATAAACCTTTATCGCTTATAAAAACATCATTAAAGAGTCTTTGAATACTCTGGGCAAGCTGTTGCCCTTTATTATATATAGAAGCATTAATCTTATGAGCTTGATCTATCTGTTCTTTTACTTGACAAGCAAACTGAGACCACACCTCTTTTATCGCTGACTCTTTCCATACTGTATATATTCGACCCTGATTTGATTGAGTCGGTATGGCGCCTGTGAGTTCATTCTCTATTTCATTTATCTGTCTGGTAATATGATCGATCTCTGATAAAGCAAAGCTATTATCAATTTCCCCCTGTTGTGCATGAGGATCTACAAGAGTTAGTAAATTTGATATATGTGAAGAAACAGACTGTAGATTTGTATTTACGTTTAAGCTCATGAATCGGCCACCTTATATATCGATTAGGCTACATGGACAGCCGTTACATTAGCAGTTTTTTTTTGATTGGTTGAATTAAAATTTCAATTAAATCTTAAATAATACTCCCATCAACGTTTTTCATTGAAAATTTGCCGGTTCTTTATGCAATAACTGATTCCAAACCCTCTCTTATATGAGAGGGTCTGATAAAGTTTTTTTATCTTTGATATTACTCGCGTCTGACTTGCTCGATGAGCCCTTCCAGTTTAGATTTGACGGTCTCTACTCCTCTTACATAGGAGTACTCTTTGAGCATTAGCAGCGCAAACTCCGAGAATGACATAAGTGCTTCTCTAAACTTTCCTGTATCGTTTTTGTATATCTCGTAAAACAGATCTACTACGCTTGTAAGTTTATTAAACCAGTTGACATCCCCTTCTCTACGATCCTCTTGCTGCGATGAAGAAGTCGCAAAATACGAAACACCATGTTTACCTACATCTCTATCAGAAAGAATATTGCTAAACATTTCTCTGCAGACACTTTGAATCTCATGACCTTTTGATTCATTAAAATCAGATGTCAGAAACTTTAAAGACGAATACATTTCTTTAGCTGGCTTTGAGAGCAAATATGAAGCTATATACCTCGCTCGAAGAAGAAGAGATTTGGTCTGATTCATGAATTCAAAGAGCTCTTCTTCACTCCTTACTGCGATAAAAGCTTTAATCTGATCCTGAATGCCGTCAACATCCATCAAGAATGGGTCAATTACATGCTGATATATTTCATCAAGTATATTCAGATCAGCCCAAAGGCCATACTCGCGCAATAGTTCATCTTGTTGATACCCTATATCGTCCTCAAGAACAGGCGTATCATCATCAAGTCCTGTTGAGAGATCGATCCAATCAGTATCATTTAGATCTTCTTCTACATGATTTTCCCCTGATGAATCTAACACGTCAGCCAATAGAGAAGAAGAATTGGGGAGATATTCCCGTAAAACTCGATACGTTTTCTTATTATACTCCTTCGAACTTCTCTTTAGATCTTCGAAATGAGACAATAGACTTTTGATCGCGTAATCCCCTACTCCTAAATCAGTAGCATCTATAAGCATCTCTATTGAGTCGAGCGGGAGATCTTTTATGCGTTGAGAGTGTTCTCGAAGATAGTCAGTATATTGATCTGTCTTTGCCTGTACATTGAATAAAACATGAGGCTCAGATTGATCTCTTCGTATTTGATGAATAAGGAGAAGACGGAAGAAACCCTTAGGGTTATTTTCTTGAAATTCTCCTTGCAGATATCTTTCCCGAATCCGATCTCCATACCTACCATCAAGAATATGAGCGATCAATGAAATTGAAGGAGCATATAACTGCGAGAGAAGCTCATCCTTTTGATCTCGTAGCTTTTTGTATTCATTGGTAATTTCAATGAATACCTCTTGAGAAGATGAAGATTCATTCGAAGAAATACTTCCTTCTCTCAATTTCTGCTCTAACTTCTTATAATTACGCTCTCTCCAATATTCATGAGCTTGTTTGTGCTCATGGAATAGATTTTGTGAAAAGCTTTTAAGAAGGCGCTCATCGTAATAAAAATGCAAAAACTCAGGGCTCTGAGTAAACTGAGCGATCGCTGAGACAGTAAATGGCGCATGATCTTCAGAGAAAAAGATATCTTTTTCCGGAATTGTCTCTAAAAAAATGAAGAGAGCTACAAAGAATTTCTCCTTCACATCTTCATTGCAGCCTTTCACAACATTCATCATGAGTGGATATACATAAAGATCATCGCTCTTGTCTGATGAGAGGGTCTCAAAGACGTCAGCAAAAAGCGTAAGAAGCTCTTCATCCTTGTAGTATTTTAAAGACGCATGAAGAAATTGATGTATATTTTGATCTTTACCAACAATTGAATGAGTGAGTAAATACTTTGCAAAATGCTTTCTGGCATTTGCGTCAGAAATCTTTTCCATTAGGCTTAAGCAATATTTTGTATTACGCTTTTCCCAAACAGCTCCTGCCAACTCTTTTATTGTTCCCTCGTCTGGATAAACAATACTTTGAATAATCCCAGTGAGAGCTGTGGATAATTTCAACTCATTTGACATTATGCTATCAATGACGTCTGACTCAGCGACCCGATCTATTGTTTGAGCACTACCCTCATTTACATATAATCGTGCTTCTTCAAAACCAGAAGGCGGTTCAACATCTTCTTGATCATCGCCCTGATCATTGCTGACCGAGGCGTTGCTTTCCTCAGACGCTGTCTGCTCATATACAGAGTAAAATAGCTTTTTGAGCTCTTCTGAGTATTGTCTAGCTAAGTTGTCAAGCTCATACCCTTTCCCAATCAATTTCTTGAAGTGAGGGCTTAAGAAACTTAAAGACCCCTCAATCCCATCGAGAATTATTTTTTTCTCCTCTTCTTTCGAATCCTTCAAAATATTTCGAAGAGACATTACATCATGTTGGGTAAGGTCAAGCTCTTGAAAAAGAGGCAGTCGCTTAATGTCGTCTGCTTTTTTATACAAACACAAATCGATCAAAAGAAGTTTTAAAAATACTTCGAAGCTGATGATCGATTCAGAATAACTCACTAATTTCTGCTTAATCTCATCTCCATGTTCTCCAGATACAACGCGAGTCGTCAATGTAGCTATAGGATTTATTAGTTCTACGAAGACTTGAGCTTTCTTAAGATTTATTTCGTCGATTTTCTTTTGAAGGTTGTTTATCTGATTTTGTAACTGAGATGTTGAGCGAAAACTCTGAGAGTAAAGCGATTGATGAAGCTCATTAACCCAAGCTTGTAGTTTTTTGTTTTTCATCCCCACGTAATTCTTCAAGAGCTTTTTACTGCTCCAAAAGTCCTTAAAAATAATGTCTGGGCCTTCGATCTCCTCTTCTTCAGCTTCCAATACGGGGATATTAAAAGCGACTTTGCTTACTTCTTTGATTTTTTCAACTAACTCCTTGCCCTCGATATGCAAAGACTCTGATATTGATTTTCTCTCCCTCAACTGCTCGGAGAAGCTAACAGCGAATTGATTCCAACAGCTCTCTATCTTTAAATCTCTCCACAGTGCGCCAACTCGACTGTTTATTGATTGAACCGATTCGGAATTTTGCAATTCCTGTTCAATTAATTTTATGCGCCTTGTAATCCCAGCAAGCTGAAATACAATTAGATTATTATCTGTAGTATTTTCAAATTCCTTCTCTGGAGTTGTGTGTAATAATAGGGAAGACGAGCTTGCAGCGATAAATTGAATATTTGTGCGGACGGTTGAACTCATACACAGCCACTTTATGTGTTAATAGTTTTTTGGCAAAAATGAGGACGACCGATACCTTAACAGCTTCGCTTTGTAAGAGTGAATCAAATCTTTAATTATCAATTCAAACGCTCGTAATTAACTCTTATTGAATCTCTTTCTAACGTTTATTAAGAAAATAACTCTCTATAGACGTTGTTCCCTTTATAGGTTGTAGACAAGCTTGAGAGTCACATATGAGTAGAAGAGGACTTTCAGATTCAAAGTCTTCTTGTTGTGGAGGTAGCAGAGGGGCCCCAAGCTCTATGAGCTTATGCCAATCACTCTTCAGAATGAAAAGACCATTACGATCATCTTTTATGGCTCTCACCCGTTCTTTCATAGTGTTCAATTGCTCTGCATTTGAACAAATAACCCAAAAGGGATGATTGATCTTAAATGGTTGGATTGAATGAAAGGCATATAGAGAGTACGCTCTCGAAAAGAGCGAATCAATATCATCTTTCATCTCATTCTGAATAAATTCCATCGCTCTATTCAAGCCATCACGACACCTTTCACCTAAAAGAGCAAAAAGACGAAGTCCATTTTCGATATGTAACGAGGTTCCTGATGGCTCTTGTCCATCTACGTCACTTGCGACTTGTGAAAACAATTTGGACTTAGTATCAACGATAGAATAATGTACTCCACCTCCAGGAAGCCTGAACTGCTTCTCTGTTTCTTCATACAGGAGTATTGCCATCTCTAGCGCCCAATACTCAGATGTCTCATCAAAAAGTGTTATGAGCGAGCGTACGAGCGCGGCATAATCGCTGATCGTTCCATGATGACGCTTTACTTCGCCTAAGCTATATCTAAGAAGAGTCCTTCCATCATACATGACATTGATAAGCGCGTGAAGAGCTCTTTGTCCAAATTCCACCCATTCCTGATGCTGGCACCTGATCCCGGCTCGAATGAGAGAGTGAATCATAAGAGCATTCCAACTTGTCTTCACAGCATTATTTCTCACAGACATTCTCTCAGAGGGAAGCGTCGACCGATATTTTTTTACGCTTTGTTCGAATATGAGCTCTTGATCCGATAGATCAAATCCATATGGCTTCATCACATGATACCTAGGAGGCTTTCCTCCGCCATGCACATCATAGACAAGAGGCCCTATATCCAGGCCGTATACATGTTTGATTTGCTTTTCACGAGCCTCGTCAATTCCCGAATTTTGAAGTGAATGAAAAACAGATGAAAGCTCTTCTTCAGACAGACAATAGTACCCTCCCTCATCAGAGTCTACTGAATCAGCGTCGAATGAGCTTGCAAAGAGGCTACTATTTTCAATCTGAAAAGACTCTATGACAAAGGATATTGCTCTTTTGACAATCTCGAGAAACCCTTTCTCTTTTGAGAGACAATAAGCCTCAGTGTAGACATCGATTAAAAGAGCATTATCATACAGCATTTTTTCGAAATGGGGCACACACCATGCTCGATCTATAGTATATCGAAAGAAACCGCCTTCGATATGATCGAAGAGCCCACCTCTTGCCATTTTACGAAGAGTGTGAAAGGCAAATCTTTTATCCAATTCATCTCCATAGGATAAGAGAAGCTGAAGCTGATATGTTAGTGGGAACTTCTGATCCTGCCCGATGCCGCCCCACATTTCATCTCTGATTTTCCTAATAATGATAAGATACCGATCTGTCACACGCTGAAGCATTCTTTCTACATCTTGAGTAGAAGCTTCTTTGGTTGATGAAGCCTTTTTTTCTTCACATAACTTCTTAACCTGTTCACCCTTAGAAATCTTGAATCTCTCTTTACTCTCAGCCCACCATTGAGAGATTTTCTTTATGACTTCAATCAGCTGATTTTTAGGCAAATAGGTAAAAGCAAAGAGAGTAGATCCAGATGGTTCGACTAAAACATTAAGAGGCCATCCGACATGTTCAATGATCTGAGATGCCTCTTTCATATAGTATGCATCTACTTCTGGATGCTCTTCTCTATCTACTTTTATTGGAATTGTCAGCTCGTTTACAACTTCAGAGACTTCTGCATCATTGAAACTTTCTCTTTCCATAACATGGCACCAATGGCATGATGAATAGCCAATTGAAATGAATACGAGCTTATTGGTAGCTTGTGCCTCTTGAAAAATACTTTCGCTCCACTCATTCCATGCGATCAGATTATCCCTGTGCTGAAGAAGATAGGGAGAAATAGCATTATGTAATTTATTTTTCATTGTAGACTTCTCCCGAAAGCTTGATAATTATATTAAATAAACGTTCACATATCACATCGTCTGTTGTAATATGCGAATTGAGAGAAAATCCTTTTTCAACACCTGTATAAGGGTACTTTATATAACACCGCCCTATGATTGAGACATTTCTCATTATTCTTTGCATTATGCTCAATGGACTGCTTTCCGGAGCAGAAACTTCTCTCATCGCTATCAATCGCTACACCCTGAGAGAAATGGCCTCATCTGGACGAGAAAAAGTAGCCCTTCTTCTTCGTCTTAGGGAGAACCCGGAAAGAACTCTTTCTGTTACCCAAATCGGCATCACTTTTATCAGTGCCTTTGCAGCTGCAATTGGCGGTGCCGGAGCTGAGGGGCAACTCGCCCCCTGGCTCGAAGAGACTCTGCATATCAGCAACACTGGAGCAGAACTCATATCGATTATCACCATCGTAGTTATTATAACCTACTTCAGCGTCGTCTTTGGCGAATTAGTTCCTAAAACTCTAGCTCTCAAAAAACCTCTTTCGATTGGGCTTATGGTAGCTCCATGGCTCTACTACATTGAAAAGATTATATTTCCTCTCGTCATCATCTTCGAGTGGTCTACAAGGAAAGTCGTTGAGTCAATTCCTTTCTCCACATATGAAGAAAAAGATGATTTCAACCATCAAGACCCTCTTGAATCTATTTCAGAGGAAAATCGCCAGTACATTATCAACGTTGTCCGACTTGAACGAACAACAGTTCTCAATGCGTATATCCCTTGGGAACAAGTTGATTATGTTCAATATGATGCTTCTTTTGAAGATGTTGAGAAAATAATCATCTCCTCAGGACACACAAGACTGCCAGTTCTTCATGGTGAGGAACTTAAAGGTATATTGAATACAAAGCAGTTCTTTGCTTTGAGAGAGATTGGAAAGAGAGAGTGGAAATCACTCATTAAAGAAAGCTCATCTCTTCAAGAAGATATGCCTATTTTAGCTGCTTTAAGGTTACTTCAACAGAGCCGCTCACACATGGCCGCTGTCTATAGAGGCTCAGAGCGAATAGGTATTATCACTTTAGAGGCGATTTTAGAAGAAATTGTCGGTGATATCTATGACGAGAATGATGATGGGATCATCCTAAAAATCCTAAACGCTCATCGCTAACATATCCCTTGCGACTCTTCATTAAGAAAGAGTCGCAAGGCAAATGCATTACATCAAACCACAAGACGTTACTGTCCAAGGCGTTAAAAGCTCATACCCTGTTTCTGTTATAAGAAATGCATGCTCCCATTGAGCAGACGCTCTTCCATCTGCAGTTCGAACTGTCCACTTATCTCGTTTATCTATAATACCGTCTCTTACACCAGCATTAATCATAGGCTCAATTGTGAATGTCATCCCAGGAACAAGCGGAATATGAAGTGAGTTCTTAGAGTGAGGAACCTGAGGCGATTCATGCATCTTCAATCCTAAACCATGCCCTACGAAGTCTACGACAACACTTGTCCCATGTTTGTCCGAGATCTCTTGAATGACATCGCCAATTTTTGAAACTAATGCGCCTGGCTTTACAGCTCTCTTGGCAGCTTCTTGAAGGCAAAGAAGCGATGTATCAAAGACAAGCTTACGCTCAGGCGTTGTAACTCCACCAATTGCGACCATTTTACTACAGTCGCCAACAAAGCCGTTCAAGATGACAGATACATCGACATTCATAATGTCGCCAACAACTAGAGGTTGGTCATTAGGAATGCCGTGACAGATCACCTCATTTAATGAAGTACAAATACTCTTCGGATATGGAGGATGCCCATAACCTAGTGGGGCAGGAGTCGCTCCCGCTTCGATAATCTTTTTGTGAGCTATTTCGTTTAAGTAATTAGTGGTAACACCTGGCTCAGCAAGGAGGCAAACATCATCAAGAATACGTGCTGCAAGGTGATTTGCCTTACGTATACCCTCGATCTGCTGTGGAGTCTTTAAAATAATCCCCCACTGCTTCCAGTACTTTTTGGCAAGCTCTTTGTTATAACCACCACATTCTGAATTACTTGTAGAATCCTTTGGCCCCATCTCAGGAAAATGGCATTTTTTCCACTTTTTGCCGCTTCCACACCAACAATCGTCGTTTCTTCCAATCATGCAAATAATCTTCTCTTCAGAGCTATACAAAAATGGAGCATCGCCTCTTGGACGCATTCTCGCACAGCTCTTATTTAAAAAAATGTTTGATCTCGTCGTGAAATAGAATACCAGTATACTCACCTTTAATAACAATATCTATCATGATTGCAGGCTTGTTAATAATTGAGCGAGGTCTCCTATGAAGAAACTAATGAACTTATTCCTTATGACATCAGTGTCGCTCCCTCTATGTATCTTCTCTTGCATTTCAGTCTCGTTATTCAGTCTTGATGTGACTGAACCAAGAGAGAAGGACCTAACCGAATTTCAAATCATAAAGACAAAGACAATACACGAAGGCGTAATATATAAATGCATTGAGCTCAAAGAATTACAAATAAAAGCGCACATTCTTGACATCGACCCCAGAAAAGTCACAATCCGCCCTGTAAAAGCGAAGAATAGCTGCCTCGGAGTTGACAAAGCCTCAGCAATGTCGGCTCGCGTTCATGCTATCGCTGCGATTAACGGAGGATTTTATGTGACTAAGGATCCACTCAAAGGACGCCCGTTCGGCATCATGAAGATCAACAACGTATGGCATTCACTTCCTCATAAACAACGTGCGGCAATTATGTGGAATGAGCGTGAGAATTCCCCTCTTATTGATAGAGTAACAGCCATTTCATCCGCAACTTTGGACGAGACTACTCAAATTCAAATCAATGGATTGAATACCACTCGAGCAGATGATCAAGTGACGCTCTACACCCCCATTTTCAACGCGACAACACCTGTTGCGCCTAATGGCGTTGAAGTCACAATAACTGGAAATCATGTAGAAAAAGTTGACAAAGGGCCCTCGAACATGCAAGCTCTTTCTACAGATAGTTACGTTCTCTCAGCAGGGCCTCTTTCCCCTTACATAAAGCCACTTCAAAAGGCAACAGATAAGAGTCAAGCGTCTTACAATATCACTCTCACACCCCATCTTGATCCAACACATCAATCAATTTGGAACTCTGACAAAGCCCAACATATAGTTGGGGGAACCCCTGTCCTCATTCATAAAGGTGAAAGTGTTGACTCATTTGAGGTAGAACAGACGCTGCAGACATTCATCACACATCGTCATCCTCGTACAGCTATCGGGAAACACATGAATGGCCATTGGATATGCGTCGTGGTAGAAGGCTCATACGAAAATGATCCCTCAAAAGGCATGACAATGAAAGAGCTTCAATCATTTATGAAAAATCTAGGATGTACTGATGCGATGAATCTCTGCGGGGGAAAGTCATCTGTCATGGTTATTAACAATGAAGTTGTAAATCAAATAGCTGTACAGCCTCAAGAGCCAAATGAAGAGAAAGAAATTTCGGACATCATAGCAATTCTTCCAACATCATAAAATAAAAAGACCTTCCTCAAAATGCCTTATCAAAGACTCTTTGAGGAAGGTTTTCTATATTCTTCTACAAGCAAAAACTATGCATGCTGAATCGGAGCAGGCTTAGCGTTCTCTCCGTAAGCTCCTGACAGGTACTTCTTTGCCTCAATATCAAGTGTGGTATATGGGATCTTTGAAGCATGCCCTGCTTGACCGAAGTCAATCATGCGCTGCTTGTAAAGATCTTTCATGGCTTTTCGAGCTTCTTTGAGATATCCGCGAGGATCAAATTCTTCTGGATGTTCGTGAAAATATTTACGAATTGCGCCCGTTGCCGCAAGACGGCCATCTGTATCGACATTGATTTTACGAACACCAGCTTTTATAGCGCGTTGAATCTCAGAAACTGGCACTCCCCAAGCTTGCTTTAATTTCCCACCATATCGATTTACTGTCTCTAATAACTCTTGAGGAACCGAGCTTGAGCCATGCATAACAATATGACAATCAGGGATGCGGCTATGAATCTCAAGGATACGATCGATGATAAGCACATCTTTCGTAGGCTGTTTCGTAAATTTATACGCTCCATGACTTGTTCCAATTGCGACAGCCAAGGCATCAACACCTGTCTTCTTAACGAAGTCAACAGCTTGATCAGGATCTGTTAACAGCTGATCGAGGGTGAGCTTTCCGGAAGCTCCATGGCCATCTTCAAGGTCTCCCGCTGACATATGTTCTAAAGACCCTAATGTCCCGAGCTCACCTTCCACAGAGACACCGATTCGGTGAGCGACATCAACGACGTAGCGAGTGACGTTGACATTGTATTCATAGGATGAGGGTGACTTTCCATCTTCAAATAGAGAGCCATCCATCATGACGCTCGTAAAGCCGTTTTTAATGGCACTAATACAAGTCTCAGGACCATTTCCATGATCTTGGTGAAGGACAACAGGAATTTGAGGATAGAGCTCAACTGCCGCTTGCATGAGATATTTTAAGAAAAGATCATTCGTATATGAGCGAGCGCCTCTGCTTGCTTGAATAATCACAGGAGCATCAATTTCGGCCGCAGCCTCCATAATCGCCTGGATCTGCTCCATATTGTTCACGTTAAATGCTGCGACACCAAATGTATGGGCCTTAGCATACTCCATTAGAGGGCGAAGAGGAATTAGCGGCATATATGACTCAATGCTCTCAATAAAGGTTAATAATAACTAAATAATCCAAGCATACATTATATACTTCTCGATCGTTTAAGCCTTCACGATCCGCGCCTTAAGCCCTTCATTTTCCTGAAGAAGCTTCTCAATGATATGCTCATAAGAGTCGACAACACTCTGAAGATAAAGACTTTCTTGAGCTTCATCATAGCCCTCGAGCTTTTGAGCTGATGATAACGCTTGCGCTATCTCATTGAGCGACGTATATGACGCCACAATATCATACTCTTGAAGCTTATGAGAGAGAGCAAGCTCTCTTCCCTGTACAATAAACAACTCTTTTCGAGTATCATCGAGCACTTGTCTTTGCTCTTGAAATTGCTCTTTCAGTTGATCATATCTCGCACGAAATCGATGGGCATCTTTTGATATTTCTTCGTCAGTATCATCAAGTGTATTTTTTAAGCAATCTGCTTGATGCTCATCCTCATGGATTGAAGAGAGAGCTTCCGCTCCATCAGAGCTAGAAGAAAAAAGCTCCTCTTCTCTACTCTCCAATTCTCGAACTCGTACATAAGCTTTTGCAAGTTCTTGACGCGTTGTGAAAAGAGAGGATTTTAACTCATCTCGTTCTTTCTCAATCTGTGAAATCTGTTTCAGAAAAGAAGATGGCTCTACACTACTCTGTACGTTTTCAGGCGTCTTCGACTCAGATACTTTACAATTTCTGGATTCTTGAACTGAAATGGGTTTATCTGCTTGTGCTGCAGCTTTATGATCTATATCGCATACACCGTATGCATGCCAAGCTGTTGAAAGAAGGAGCGCGAAAGAGGCCATAGCCCCTATCAAGGGAGCGGACCACATGAACAAGACGATGAGTGATGTGCAAAAGAGACCAAATAACTTTACATAAGATACAGACCTCTCATTCAAAAACAGCTCGCGGAAGAAAAAGTAGAGCGATGAAAAAAGAAATAGAGATGAAAGCTCACTTACGTTTTCAGAGGCGTTCTCAGTAAGACTTTGGAAGTATAGGCTTCCACACCATAAAAGCAGGAAAATATAAAGAGGAACTTGGCTTTGGGACAAAAGAGAAGAAATGAAAGAAGGCAGACTTTCACGAACCATTTCTTGTTCACCGAATGAGCCCCTATCATCAAATGAAGATGAAGGATGATGACCTATTTGAATGTCTGAAGCCAATTTTTGACTTTCTGATGATGCTGGCACCATGAATTTAAACCTTCTTACATCACACTTTTCGCTATGAGTCTCTGTTAACCCAGGCTCATAAGCAATTAATAAAACAACCTAACCTTTGATGTTATATCAATTGAAAGACCAAAAAGAGCGAAATGAGTTTTGTCTAGACTCTTTTTATCCTGTCTACAAACGATATCATTATAAAATGCTACACATTTCATCAGATAATTCACTAGAGCGGACTTAAATGATCGCATTGGTTTTTAGTGAAAGTACTAATGCAATATGTTTCATAAAGCTTTATCCATACGAAATAAGCTCATCAAATTCAAGTGTAGTTCTCTCATTCTTAAAACTTTTTCGCGCTATTCCTACTGGAATAATAAATGGAACATAAAAGTCAGATGGCGACATACCAAGCGCCTTTAAAGCCCTCTTCTCGTCAAACCACTCACAGACCTTCGCTCTCAATTTAGGATGCAGATGAACAGATTGTAATAATGCTCCTGCAATTATTCCTGCCTGTTTGTATAACCAACTTCTGTAATTGACAATGGGAATTTCAGGAACTTTTACGAATGAGCTCAAGAATGGGATAAGAATCTTCTTAAAGAAAGCCCCAAGACCAAAAGGTGCAGAAGAAAAGCCCATATCAAGTAACAGACGAAGCGCTTTAGCCTCTTTTTCACTTATTGCACTTTTTGCGTAATCATCTTCAATAATATCCCGAGCTCGTCTCTTTACAAAGCTTCTATCTGAGAGGATGACAACAGTGCACAGGGAATCTAAAATAGATCGATCTTGAAAACTCGCCTTAAAAAGAAGCTCTTTTGTTTGAGCGTGTGAGACAATAATTACTCTTGTAGGCTGAAAGTTGCCGTGAGATGGAGCATGGAGCGAAAGATCTACGACCCTTCGAATCCACTCAAGGATCTCCTCTTTTTCTTTCGTGTGCAACTCTGAAGGCTTAACATACTCCTCAACAGATAGCTTAGCCCTCTTCTGAGATAATGAAAGAGCTTCTAATAAACCCTGCAAATCATTCGATACCACGGATCAGAACACCCCTGTTACACGCGTAATAATGATCATATAAGGTAAGTTTGTAGACGGAGGAACGAATTGCCTTTGAGAAGCCGATGAAACGACTTCTCATTGCAAGAGATGAAATAACTGAAGATGATGAAGTTTGTTGATTATTCTTCATCTTCTAATGAAATATTCTGATCAACGAAGTTTTGAGCACTATCAGCCAGATAGGAAGTCAAAAGCGGGTCGCCATGGACTGATATCTGAACTTCCATTTCCCCCTGGCGGGATCCTCGTCCTTTTGCCTTTTTACAGGTTACAAGCACATACCCAACATGATCTTCAGCGAGAAGTGATCGCACTGTACTATGCACATCCTCAGTTTTTGAAGCTTGTTCTACTCCAGAAGACACCTCTTTCATAGCTGCAGTTGATGAGAGTTTAATCCGTTTAGGCGAACCGGTAGTGAGAGTTTGGCATTCCATGATAACCCAGGGGGTATGCATTGTTTGTAAGAAACTGCCCGGCAACCCTTATCTTCTAAGTATTCCTTAGAAAAATGTCCCCTTACACAAAGGAAACGTTAAAGTTAGAAAAACCCCGCATATATCCAAACTCAATTAAACAACCCTAGACTAGCCTAAAAGGCATTTAATGACTTTCTGAGCCCAGTATTTCAGCGAGAGGCCAAGCATCTCTTTCACCGGGACCTTACTTAACTCCATATTTGTTGCCAAGAGCATATTTCCTAAAAGAAACATTTGCCAAGCAATAGTGTAAAGGGATTATATTATCCTCCTCTCACTCACCTGTCATTTTAGCTCTTCTTTTCTTGCAACTCCTCGACTTTTAGAGCATACATATTATGCTGCGTTAATATGAGTACTACAAAAGACAAAGAGAGAGCACATATGAGCCGAAAGATATCAATCTACCTTGCAGGAACTATCAAGAAAGGCCATGAACGATCTGAGGAGACTTATTGGACGAAAGAAGATATAGATTTCATTCGAAAGAGCCTTAAAGGATATGAGGTATCTTTTCTCAATCCAGCTTTTCGAGCAGACGACTTGTCAGATCAATTATCTGTCTTTGGCAGAGATATGCTTCAAGTATTTAGCAGCAACTTTGTCTTTGTCGACGCTCGCGATCGAAGGGGGCTCGGAGTAGGAGCCGAGATGATGTGGGCTAAAATCAATAAGATTCCTGTCATAACATGGGCTCCGAAGAACACCCATTACAACAAAGAGCATACCACAATCTTAAATGTCCCGGTTCAGAACTTTATACATCCATTTGTTGAGTCATTAAGTGATAAGATTGTAGAGACTCTTTCTGAGGGCGCTCAGTGGATCAATGAGTCCCTCTTAAACCCCTCTCAAGAAATCAAAGGCATTGAGTTCATCGGATCCGCCATCCAGCACTACAAAAATAATCAGCTTCATAATGACCACCCGATGAAGGAGCTCATCTCATCAAATGAGGAACTGAGCGCTCGAATTCAACGATCACACCCAGAAGTCATCTTCAACTCCTGAGAGCACCTAGTATAAAGATCTTCGATACTGAGAAGAGCTACACTCTGTTTGTCTTTCATAAAAAGATATTTATGGTAAAAGACAATCTTTTACTGAGTGTAATCCAAGGTATTTATTCATGGCAGGCTCTCACATTCAAGAAGCACTCCGCATAATCAATTCCTTTGCGCTTTCTACTGAGAGACTCACACAGGAGCTGATATCGTGGAGTGAGATTAACACCCATTATTCCAATAAGCCCGGGCTCGATGAGATGTGCCGCCACCTCAAAGAGGCCTTCTCTCAGCTGAGTGATTCTGTCGAGACTGTTTCACTTCCCCCTCTTACAAAAGCCTCTCTTGGCAGATCTACTGAATCTTCAATCCCTCCCACTTCCATCCTCCTCGCCGAGAAGAGGACAAGCGCTCCTCTGCAAATTATCTTTTCTGGACACTATGACACAGTCTTTCATCCAACATCTGGTTTTACACACACTCAGATGATTGACACGAAGACTCTCAAGGGACCAGGAGTAAGCGATATGAAGGGAGGACTCCTTATCATGAAAGAGACGATCCGTCTCATTGAGTCGTTTCCTTCATCAATCAAAGATTCAATTGGCTGGAAAGCAGTTATTACCCCTGATGAAGAGATAGGATCTCCCCTTTCTCGATCATTCTTTAAAAATCTAATCCGAGATATTGAGGGAAAGCGAGCGTTAGGGATTATCTTAGAGCCGACTCTCCTCTCAGGCGCTTTCGTCCAAGAAAGGCCTGGATCGTTAACCCTCTTTTTAACGACAACTGGTAAAAAAGCACACGCTGGGCGAGATTATTGGTCTGGAAGAAATGCTCTTACCGCGCTCATTGATATTCTCTTTCATCTCGATGAGATCTTTCTCTCATTATCTCATGGAAAAGAAACTCAAGCGAAAACAACTCTTACGATCGCAGAGCTCATTGGTGGTGAAGCCGCTAATATTGTTCCCGATCGAGCATCCGCCTCCATTAACATTCGCTCACAGTCAATGGATGATATCCGCTCTCTGTATCATACTCTTTTACGTCTGATACAAGATAGATCGCGAGACGGAATCTCCTACTCAATTCACACCGAGAGTTTTCGACCACCCAAAATACCAAATGAACTCCACAAAAGACTTCACACCCTCTTTGAGACATCATCTCGAGATCTCACCCAAGCCCCTACAACTCCAATTGAGTGGTCAAGAAGTGGCGGAGTCTCTGATGGGAATATTCTTGAGTGGTATGGACTTCCATGTCTCGATGGCATGGGAGTAACTGGAGGAGGCCTTCATACAAGCGAAGAATGGTGCGAGATTGAGACGATCCCAACTCGGATACGTCAACTCGCATCCTTTATCGCCACCCTTTCTTGTGACTCTTCTCTTTCAATCATTCCTCCTGTTGCTTACAAAGAAACCGATGGGTCAGAAAAAGAATTTTATTCGTCTCCATATCATTCTCTTTCAGAAAGTAAGGATTGATGCAAACCAATGAACAAGAAAGAAACATCTCCAGATTTTCAAGAAAACGGTTTAAGAAAAACCTCGTATTCATTGGAGAGCGATCTCATTCATGAAAAGATGAGAAATCATCCTCTCTTTCTCATGCTGAAAGAAATCGGCGCATCTCTTACTTCTGAAATGAATTCAAAGATTCAAAGAGTAAGAGAGCCTACAGAAGAGAAGAAAAAAGAATATGAGTCTCTTACAAGAACGTATGAGGAGCTGAGAGGAACACCCCTCTTTTATCCATACATCGGATCGGGCATTGGCAATGGCCCATACGTTCTTCTTGAAGACGGGAGTATCAAACTCGATTTTATCTCAGGAATTGGCGCACATTACTGGGGACACAGTCACCCAGAGCTTCAAACAATCTTAGCAATCTCAACTTTCTTTGAAGATACCGTCATGCAGGGAAATCTGCAGCAGTCTCGAGTAAGTTTTGAGTTAGCCTCACTCCTTACAACACTTTCAAGTCTAGATCACTGCTTTTTCTCAACATCTGGCGCCATGGCTTGTGAAAATGCGCTGAAGCTTCTTTTTCAAAAAGCATTTCCCAAAAATCGAGTCCTTGCTTTTGAAAGCTCATTTGCAGGGAGAACTATAGCTCTCTCACAGATCACAGACAAAGCAGCATATAGAAAAGGCCTTCCGCTTCTTCTCCATGTCGATTACATTCCATTTTTCGATGAGTCTCTTGGCGTCGAGAAGTCAGTTCAAAGGACAATTGACGCAGTTCAAAATCACTTGAAGCGTTATCCAGATATGCACGCTTGCTTTGTAGGAGAGCTCATCCAAGGAGAAGGTGGCTTTCGAGTTGGCAACGCAGAGTACTTTAAAAAGCTTATCACCTTCTTAAAAGAGAAAGGCCTCTATATTTGGATTGACGAGGTTCAAACGTTCAGCAGAACGAAAGAGCTCTTCGCATCCTCTACATTTCAAATTCTCGACATGGTTGATGTCATAACAATTGGAAAAGTCTCTCAAGTATCCGCAACCCTCTTTAGATCTCACTTAAAACCGCAACCTGGACTTATCAGCCAGACATTTACTGGAAGTTCAACTGCGTTTCACGCGGCATTATGGGGTATTCAGAAAGCTATCAATGATACCCATTTCGGGGCCAAAGGCAAAATCGAGGAAAGTTTCCGCTTATTTTCTCAGAAACTCGAAAATCTCTCGATATCATCCGAAAATAAGATCAAAGGTCCATGGGGCATTGGATCTATGGTATCGATAACTCTTTTTGATGGCGATGAGAAGAAAACAACAGCTTTTGCAAAAAGACTTTTTGAAAACGGATTAATTGGCTTTGTTTGCGGATCAAATCCTACAAAAATTCGCTTTCTCCTCCCAATTGGAGTCATTGATGAATCGCATCTTGACGAAGCGATTGAAATTATTTCTAAAACTCTTCAAGAAAGAGAGAGATTCTAAAAAGAGATTGATCAAAGAGCGGGTTAATATGCCATACATCCTCCGAGAAGCACAATTAGATGACATAGAGCCACTACAACACCTCTTAACACAAGCTCATAAAGGCATCACAAACCTTCCTTATGATACTTCCTCCACTAAAGAGAAAATACACCTCTCTATCGCATCATTCGAAAAAAAGCTCAAAGCGGTTCATGATGAGTTCTATCTCTTCATACTTGAGGACACGAAGACAAAAAAAAGAGTTGGGCTCTCAGGAGTAAAGGCAACAACTGGAACTCCTCAGCATCCAGCGCTCTTTTTCATGAAAACATCAGAAGAGCACACTATTCCTCCGTTAAGACTCTCATATACTCTCAATCTCCTCTCTACCGTCTCATATGTTCATGGCCCTACAGAAGTCTGCAGCCTCTTTCTCGATGAATCACATAGAGGGAAAGGAATAGGATCACTTCTGTCGCTAGGCCGATTTCTCTATATGGCGAATCATCCGACACGATTTACTGATCATATCATCGCTGAGCTTAGAGGGGTTATCCATAAAGATGGCTTCTGCCCATTTTATGAAGGTGTAGGCAGGTATTTTTTCCGCCTCTCATATATCGAGGCATTGAAGCAGTTCGCTCCCTTTCCTTCTTTAGCGCAGAAGCTTCTCCCGTCATATCCACTTTATCTTGATATGCTGCCTACCGCGGCAAGACATGCCCTTGGAACACCTCATGAAGATACCGAAAGAGCGCTACATCTTTTAAAAACGATTGGGTTCTCAATTTCAAATGAGTACGACATCTTCGATGGTGGCCCTAAGCTTATTGCCAAGAAGCAAGCTATAACGCCTTTTGCTGAAAGTCAACGAGCTGTTGTTCTAGGAGCGCTCCCCGCCGCAGGCTCTTACTCAACCTTGGGCTATGTTGCAACAGGTCCTCATAAGTCGTTTAAGGCAACAAAGGGCCTTATACAAGTCTCTCAAAGTGGAGATGAAATAGGACTCTTACTTGAAAAAGAGATCATCGATGCAATTGAGGTAAAAGAGGGCGACACTGTCCGTTTCTGGGCGCCTTCTTCTACAAGAAACTCAATCAAAGAGAATTCATAAACTGAAACATTTTCTGGAATAAGAACATGATTCAACCTATACAGGCACACTCGTTTGGCAACCTCATTCGTGGAGAGTGGACTGAGTCTATATCTGGCGATGATATGAAAAGAATTCCTCTTAGACGAGTAAGCCCCGTTGATCAATCGAGTGTTCTTTATGAAGGGCACGAAGCAACAGAGATTGAGTGCCAAACTGCAATTAACTCTGGCGTTGAAGCTCAGAAGTTATGGCAGCGTCTGACTCTTGAGAAACGAGCGTTGATCCTCCATGCGATCGCAGAAAAATTGAACGAGAAAAGAGATCAGCTGGTATCTACCATCTCACATGAAGTCGGAAAACCGTTTTGGGAAGCAGAGCAGGAAATCGATGCTTGCTTGTCTAAAATATCCCACACTATCGAGAGCTACAACCCATTTAAAGAGAAATCGCTTATTTCTACCGAAAAGAAGGAGCTGATTGTCAGAAGAAAGCCTATCGGATTAGCGCTGGTTATTGCCCCTTTCAATTTTCCCTGTCACCTTGCTTTAGGGCAAATTGCCCCTCTTCTTCTCGCAGGTAATGCTGTCATCTTAAAACCATCAGAGCTCACCCCTCTATGTGGACAGCTCTTTTCATCATGTATTCATGAAGCTTTTCCACCTCAATTTAAAGGCGTTTTTCAGATGCTGCAAGGAGGGAAAAGAGTTGGCGAAACACTTGTTGAGAGCTCTAAAATCAAAGGAGTCTTCTTTACTGGAAGTGATACTGTCGGCCGCGCTATCCAAAAAGCTTCTCTTCAAACGCCCGGGCGAATGGTTGCTCTCGAGATGGGAGGAAATAACCCCCTTGTTGTTGAATCATTTCACAACGTAGAAGATGCTATCAATCTAACAATCCTCTCAGCATATATAACATCTGGCCAAAGGTGCAGTGCAGCGAGAAGGCTTATCATTGTTGAGTCTGAAGAAAACCTTCGTTTTCTCGAACTTCTTCAGAAGAAAGTCTCATCCCTTTCGTATGGCCCTCCACACCCAGGCGAAAATCAACCATTTCTTGGACCATTAGTTTCTGAACAAGCAAAGAAGAGCATTATAGAAAGGATACATACGCTCAAAGAAAGAGGGGCAAGCATTCTTGTTGGGCCTGATAGCCGGCACTCTTCTATGCCATCTAGCTGTTATATCAATCCGCTTCTTGTCGATTGCACAGGCGTCTCCTTAGAAGACAAAGAGGACTTCGGGCCCCTCTTAAAAGTTATTCGAGTCAACTCACTTCAAGAAGCAATCTTCGAAGCTAATAAAACATCGTTTGGCCTTTCCGCGTCTTTACTATCAATCAGTGAGAAGAATTTCGATCTTTTCTTCGATGAGATACAGGCCGGCATTATTAACTGGAATAGCCCTACAACAGGAGCATCCAGCCGCGCTCCTTTCGGAGGGATAGGGTTAAGTGGGAATTATAGGCCTGCAGGCTACAGTATGATCGAATCATGCTGCTATCCTGTTACCACTATGAAAGATAAGGGAAGACCACCACTAGATACACTTCCTCCTTCTGTTCAAATTTTTAAGACAACGTGAGAAGAATTAAATACGAATGAAATCAAAGCCTTGCCTTCAGAGTCTTTACATTGATTGCATCCCTACTCCAACACACCTCTTCTCGGGTATAGCCTTCGGCAATGTAGCCTCTCAAGAGAATCAACATAAGATCTCAAAGCCGAAGATGGCAGCGCTCGAATCTATTGAGAAGATGAGAAATGTCATCGATCAAGGCGGCATTCAAATCGCGCTTCCTCCAATACCTAGGCCCGACTTCCGATTTCTCCAATCTGTTGGAATTCTCGCTAAGAGATCCTGTTCTCTTTCAAAAACACAGTCTAAAGACTGGACTACTTTTGATGAGCGGCTTGTCCGTCAATCCACTTCTTCATCTGCCATGTGGACTGCAAATTGGGCGCATGTTCATCCCTCTTATGATTGCAAAGATGGCAAACTCCATATTTCAGTGGCCAATATGGCAGCTAATACACACAGATTCCTAGAAGTGCCATATATCACTGAAATGCTTTCGTTTATTTTCTCCAATGTTCTCCGAGCTCAAGTCCATCCTGCTCTTCCCCCATCGATTGATTTTCATGACGAGGGAGCAGCAAATGACATCCGCCTTTCAGACAAATCAAGAACTCATGCGATTAATCTCTTCGTCTGGGGAAGAAAAACTACTCAACATCCAACAAAAAACTATCCAGCAAGGCAGACTCTTGAAGCTTGTAGGGCTATCGCGCGAAGACATAAACTTGATAGAAACTCAACTCATTTCATTCAGCAAAATCCAAAAGCAATTGATGCTGGAGTCTTTCATAACGATGTGATCGCTATGGGGTCCGGCTCATTTCTCGTCTGCCATGAGAATGCTTTTGTCGATCAGGCTGTAGCCCTCGACTCTCTTCGACGTTCATTCTACGAGAAGACAAAAGAAGAGCTCACAATTATTGAGATTCCTTCTTCTCTTCTCTCTTTAGAAGAGAGCGTCCAATCATATTTCTTCAACTCTCAGATCATCAGATCAGATGAGCGAGAAGAGTACTCGCTCCTTCTCACGAATGAATGTAAAAAATCTGTTTATAAAAACAAGATTGAAAAGGCGCTTCAACTCATCCAAAAAGAGATGCCGCTGAAAAGCATTCAATATCTTCCACTCTCAGAGAGCATGATGAATGGTGGAGGTCCCGCTTGTCTTCGCCTTCATTGCCTTCTTGAGGATGAACAGATATCTCAGCTCCCCTTGTCCCTTATCGTTGACCATCCCCTCTTAGATGAGCTGAAGTCGACAATAGATGCTCTCTATCCTGAGTCACTCTCATTTGATGATCTTTTGTCTGATCGAGATCTGCTCTCCTCTCTTATAAAAGCTGAGGAAGCGATTGCCATTCTCTTAGGCGTTCATACTATTTGGAGTAAGACTGCAAAAGCTATTGGACTTAGCCCCTTTCTTTCATCAGACAAGTAAAGATGCCAAGCCTGTAGAGCTCAACTAAAAACACCTCAACAGGCTTTCTCTTCTTTATCTTTGAAGTTACATCGCGCTCTTTTGGGCATTAGCAAAAGGCAGCTTTTTATAGATAAAACAGGGAATATTATATTCTAGACACATCGAGATAAACTCAGAGATATACCAGAACGAGTTTTTAGAGGATTCTTCTATAAAATTCATATACGAGAGAACTTGCACTTCACCAAGAACTTTAGAGAACATTCCTGAGTAGCAATTACCTTGTGTTACCTGTATCGCAAGCGCTCGCGCTTTTTTCTCAGAGATGTTTAACCCCTGTAAATAGGAGATAACTGCAAAAGCAAGCTCTTCACGTGTTTTTCCTGATTTCTTTTTTCTCTCACTCATATCAACGTGTATTCGATCTTCATCTTGACTTACTTGTAAGCGGACTTGTATCGGTCGAAAGCTCTCTTCAAATTCATCTACAGCGTTCATGAATTGAACGAGCTCTGGTGAGCGAGTCGGATGAGACAAAAACTTCTTAACTGCTGTTTTGTATGGCTCTTGATAAAACACCAGTATTGGCTCAACCATTATCCGTACAACGTCGGACCTCTTTTTGGCATGAATCATAAGTTGTTGGCGAGCGAGCACTTCAATCATCTCTCTCAATCTCATATATGCAGGAGTATCCTCTTCCCCAGTCTTTTCAGGAACCATGATCAATTTTTTGACAAAGACAAGAGGATATGAGTTTGGACATGCAGTAAAAAGAGATAAGATTCTATTCAGAACGCTAATAGAGCACCCTTCCATGAAATACTTCAATGAGACCGCAATCTTATTCTTTGGGATTTGTCCGTACAACTTCTGCGTCTTTAAAAGAAACCATGCGATACATTGATCAAGTAAGAAAGGTAATGAAGAATCATCTGCCTTCTTCGTCTCCTTAAATAGAGATCCTCGCTCGTTAGAATCAGATATCTTCTCAATCTTGATTTTATTCTCATTAAGAGGCGTTGAGGCTTTCAATAGGTCTGGATGCACGAAGCATGACAGATTTTTCAACGAAGACTCATGGCAAATTGAAAGGGGGACAAGACCTCGACGAATCAATACGCCAATATATTCATCCAATTTATCTTCTTTATCTTCTTCCTCAATAACGCTGACAGCCTTTACAGGCTTTATCTCTTTTGGAGTTGCGCTCTCTTGATCCTTGATAATGAGGCGAGAGAACATTTTTACAAGACTTGAGACCTTTCCTCCTTTTTCTACTTTCACTTTCTTCATTGATGGAAGCGATTTTGATGACGATGTTGCCAAAAGTGGAGCCTCTTCATTCTGGACTAATGG
This sequence comes from uncultured bacterium, assembly GCA_964427425.1. Taxonomy (GTDB): domain Bacteria; phylum Chlamydiota; class Chlamydiia; order Chlamydiales; family FEN-1388; genus CAYRUD01. Next base: position 67,074 of record CAYRUD010000011.1, on the reverse strand, counting down.
AGCCTCCTCTTCTAATTCGTCTTTTTTAAGCTGCATGTTGAGCATCGAGATCGATCGACGCCAGATCGTCGTCATATTTGGCAATTCATGAGGAACATACGACTCGAAAAATTCGTACTCCTCATCTGGCGTTATAGGTATGTATGCAGACGAGGAATGAGAAAGAGGTCTTATAAATTGATTACTCATACGATGACTCCTCACAAAATAGTTTAAAAACAGCAAACTTTATTTGGCTTACGAAAACAAAGCCCCACGGTAAAAGTCGCGGTATAGCGAAGATCACCTCCCTCAAATATCGAAGAACTATTTCAATAGTATTTAGGCTATGGATTCCTTAGCTCAAGAGAGCTCATGAAATAATTGGATAAGCAACAAATCTAACGACGAAATACGTGCTTTTTAAGTTTTGGCGTTCCGTATAGTAAGAGAGAAAAAACAGAAAGAAATAAGTAATTTAGAATGAGTAGAGAAAGTTATTATACTTTAACTTTCTCATAACTCTTTTTTGAATTATTTCAAATGTTTTATTAGTTGCCTCTATATTGATGGTATAAAAGCAACTAATAAGAAAAATGCGTTTGAATTTTAAAAAGCTATGAAAGTTAGCCAACCAATAAGGTAGGCCGCTAAAGCAAAAGGAGCGATGTGTCGTATGAACCAGCCGAAAGAACACTTTTCAAGAGACATCATCGCAACACCCGCCGCGGAGCCAATGATTGTAATACTTCCTCCAACCCCTGCTGTATAGGCAACCTCTAGCCATAACCGGCTATCTGCTGGATAAAGCGAGGCATACTTTCCACCAAAGACCGCGATCAAGGCTGCAACCAAAGAAACATTATCAACCACAGCAGAAAGAAGCCCTATCAGCAGCGCAATATAGCTGGGTGAGTTGAACGTTGCGACTATCCATGTCGCTGCCTCTTGAAAAACTCCGGCCACACTTAATGCATGAATAGAAAGGATAAGCCCAAAATAAAAGAGAATTACTGAATAATCAACTCTTTGAACCGCCTCTAGTACTTTTGGAGCATGATTTCTTCCATTTTTGCTCATAAGATGCCATATGTCGGTAAAGCACCATAAGACACCGACATTTCCCATCATGATCATAAATGGAGGCAAATGAGTAAGGGTACTAATAACTGGAACAGATATTAAGAGGCTGACCCCCAAGAGAAGAAAGACCAAGTTCCAACGCAATGAGCTGCGATCGAGCGCTTTTTCACTCTTATACGAACTAATACTTACATCTGACTCTAACTTCGTCTCACTCTTAAGGGCCATATCTCTACGTCGGATCTGCCAGATACAAGCGATAGAAGCTACAAGGTTAGAGATAAAAGCAGGAATAAACACTTCCTTTATAACACCAACTGTTGAGATTTTTTCATTGATCCACAAAAGAGTTGTTGCCACATCTCCTATAGGTGTCCAAGCGCCGCCCGCGTTAGCTGCAAAGACGATCATTCCACCATAGAGCCAGCGCAGCTGCCTATCTGAGACTATCCCACGCACAAGTGAGAGCATAACAACTGTTGTTGTCAGATTGTCTATAACCGACGACAAGAAAAAGGTAAAAATCGAGACGCCCCAAGGCAACACATCGCGAGGAACTCTCTTCAGCAGTGCTGTAACAATTGAGAAGGCACCATAATGACTCATAATCTCAACGATGACAAGCGCTCCTAAAAGAAAGAAGAGAACCTGACAGGTGTTAAACATTCCTTCACTGAGGATGTGTAGCTTTACGTCAAACGCCCCCTCAGTTCCGCCATAGTAGAAGAAAGCCACCCATGTCGCCAAAGCTGTTAAAAGTGCTGCCGCGCCCTTATTAACCTTAGTGAACGCTTCAAAGATGATGCCTCCGTATCCAATCAAGAATATGGTAAGTACTATCCACATACCATGCTGATCAATCATACATCCTCGCTGAAAAGAAATCTGTCATTCACATTTTCAAGAAATACCTTAAATCACTATTCAACTTCTAATAAAAAAAGCCCTGCACAAAGTGCAGGGCTCTTTTTTTAAGGAAGCTTCCCCATGGGTTGCCTCATTGATCTACACTGTCTCTATGTCCCTCTAAGTAGTCTACAATTTCGGTGTAAAGTCTAGCGTTATTTGCGCGCGCGCATCGCAGAATATTCGCCAATACTTGGTGGCTATCTTCAGATGGATTATCATATATATCTCGAATCAATGTCATACCCTCGTCAAATCTAGGATCATCATCTGCAAAAACGCGACCTAACTGTCCTACAAAACATTGGGTATTCTTTTGAGATGAAGGTTTGAGAAGCTGTTGAAGCTCAGCATCGGAAGCATTGATAATTTGATTGAAAATTTCATTCTGAACGCGGGGCTTCAATCTAATCTTTGCTTTAGCCCAAGGCCGGCCAGCGTCTGCAAGCTCATCAAATTCAGATCCATCGTCGTCGACTTCATCATCATTATCAACATCTTGAGTATCAGAAACCTCTACATTTTCTTCTGGCACTTTGTTATCAAATGCAGTCTCCGGTATATTTTTCTCTTCTCTTCTTGCTAATATGAGGATTTGCTCTCGGGTAGCAGCATAAGAGCCTTCGGTTACTGGGATAACATCACTATGCTTTTTACCCATTTCTTTTAAGAATGAATCTGTCAATTCGCAATTGGAGATGTCTCCTTGTGCATAAACCTCCCAAAACTTTTTCGCATCGCCAATAATCACTTTTTGTATTTGTTGTGGCTCACTTGCCTGCACTTTCTTAGACTCGTTAACCTGTAATGGCACTGGTTTTTGTACGTTTTGTTGATCTCTTCTAGCTGTCTGACGAGGTAATGCATTTTGCAAAATGATATTCTCAGAAGTTACTGATGTCTTCTCTGCTGTTGTCACCTGTGAGGCCTCACCTTCGAGTTCAGCCAGCTCTCTCTTTAATTCACTATAAGAGTAATCTTTGATTTCACTAATAGTGGGGAGCTTCTGTAAATCAATATGCTCCCTAACAATCTCACGCACTACTTCTTCAATCGAATCGTATGTCTTATTTTCGTATAAAAATTGAGTGTTTTTCTTAGACAACTGTATTGAAAATGCTCCTTCATAGACATGCATCTCGCCATCATTATCTCGAAAACCAAGCGAAATTGTGTATTCTATCTGCTCTCTATTCCATTGAATAAATCGAGGAAGCCAAGCATTTATCTTATCTTGAATACCTGCAAACATACCTGTATCTTTATTTGAGGAAGGGCGAATAAGCCATGATACTCTTGTTGGAGAACCTGCTTTCTGAGACGCTGGTTCTGATCCATCAATTTGATTATATTGATCCAGTTCACGAAAAAGAGTTTCGAAGTAATCATTAGCGGTTTCTGCGGAATCACAGTCTCTCACATAGAAGGGATTGGCTCGAAACTGACGAGATTTCTCTTGCAAATTCCAATACTGCTTATTTGTTTCATGAGCAGATTTCTTAAGATCAAATTTCTTTCTTACTTCACTGAAATTTCGATATTCTTGATCTCCAATGTATATCTTACCTGGAACTTTATTTAAGTTAAGTTTTATGCTTTTAATCTCCAACTCATCAGACTCTGCAGAGTGCTTAGCAATGTAATACACCGTAATAAGACCTGGGATCCCTTCTTTATTTTCATTGTAATCTAAAGCAAAAGTTCCGACGCTCTCATCTTTTACCACATTCTTAAAACGCACTAAATCAGTCTTAGGATTTTTTATCTTTTTTCCAGATTGTTTTGATATATCTACCCAGCAATCGTTATACAAACCAATCTTTGTATCCAATTCTGCTGCTGTTTGTAATTTCGCACTTAGCTTTAACTCTTTCATTAAAACTTCGTTATTAAATTTAGAAGCTTCGATCTCAGAAATTACTTGGCTACCTTCCTTAACAATTATCATTCCAGGTTTTGTACGAAGATCAAGTTCATATTTCACAATTATAGGGAGGCTTCCTTGATCCCACTCATTCTCTTTTAAGACAGCCATGGAGTATTGAGCAAAGTTTGCCTCAGCAGTATCATTTTTCCATACAACCACACCACCATGAGCATGTGAGCGTAATTTCTGAGAATACTCTTCGAGTCGTGTCTTCTCACTAGCTGTGTTTACCGTACTTGATGTGAATCTCGTAATTGCAGTTACAGCCTTTTGGATTTCAGCCTCTTTTTTTTGACTTGCTTGCTCTAAGAGCTGAACATCATTTAATAAATTCAAACTTTTAGCAAGTTCATCAATAGTTTTAAATGCTTGCTCATCACCTGGTCCAAAGACAACCTTTATACCACTTACAGTTGGATACATCTTACCCGACTTGATAACACCATTTGCATCGACATATGATAAAGTTGGCGCCTTATCAACAGTGAAGATAAAACCCTTCAGCCAAGCTCCCACCCCTCCAGCTAGTTGCACAGAATAAGCTCCGGCAGCACCAGCATTAAGAGAAGCCGCTAATCTTTTTAGATTATTTTCTGGAGATGTTTTATATGGGGCACTTTGAGCAAAGGCATTAATCACCTCTGCATTCTTTTGTCGACATTGTTTTACATAGTCTGCATTATCCTTCTCATACCCTCCAATGGTCATATACGAAGAACTATCGCCCAAGATATCATTCAACGAACGTTTGCCTTTACCAAGGGAGAGCAGATCTTTTTCTTCCAGATTTTTGAATGTAAATTTATCACTACCTTTTTCCAATGTAGCAACTATCCATTGGTTTTCCTCAAAAAATACAGCCCTAATAGCTTTGACATTTTGAACTACAGCAGTGGACTGGCGAATAGTATCTACAGAAGACTGGATCTCTTTACGAGAAGATCCAACATAAAAAACATTCCGCTCGCCATGTATTTGCTCCTCAGCTTTTTGTAGATACGAATTATATTTATCTACTCCCGAGGCCAATGATTGAGAATATGTTAAGGATTTTTCTTTAATTGTAAAAATCACCTTATTCTCAGGATTTTTCCATGAAGAGGTCTTTGGATCAAAGTGAAGAGATTCCGTCTTCTCTAATCCTTTCTCAGTGACCTCAGTGTACTTAAGCATATTTTGAGCATCTGTCCATAAAAGATAGAACGACTCACCTTCTAACTTTCCTTTTAAATCAGAGAGTTTACTTTGGATGGTGTGAATGCATCGAAGATCATCAGGAATGTATTCTAAAGTAGCCTCAGTAATCTCACTCTCGTTAAAAGAAGATAAAGCTTCCTGTTGCTGTCCATTATCGATCTGTAACTTGATGATCCGCCTTTGCTCCAAAGAGATTTGAGATCGATCGATTGGAGCTGAAATTTTCAATTGAGCAATTTTCTCATTGATCTTTGTTAGATCACTTTTCTCTAAGACGCTATCAATGTAAATACGTGGAGTTGATGTGAATAAATCCCTAATAAAGCGAGCAATCCATTTAAATGGATTCCAGGTACTTTGCTCGATCTTATAGTTGTCTTTTAAACTTACAACTGTTTCTAACTTTGATTGTATGTCTGATAACTCATAGATAGGCTGTGATACTTTATTAACAGCATCTTTTAGTTGGACAGCAGTAGAGAAGAGGGTATTTAACTCACCTTTCTTTTCAGATTTGAGCTCCTTCACTCCATACTCTTTATTATTTATAACAATTTTTCCTTCCTTAACTCCAAGAGTAGTCAGCTGATCGTTAAGACTGTTATAAAGTTTTGAGATATCATCTTGAGAATTAACTTGAGTAGAGCTCATAAGACCCTCGACATTTTGCAGATGAGAGATTTAATATACCTACTCTCTTAGTAAAATATTTAATTTAAAGAAGCAAGTAGTCTCTTTGAAAGGGAACACTATTCCTCTTTGATTCAGAGAAAAATGAATCTTAATCTGAAAAAATCGCTGGTTGAAAATACTTAACTGTTCACAATTGATAACAAATCGAGTAAAAATAATTTTGAGGAAACCATTTCAGATTTTTTAGCTCTTCGACCTCAACCGAAAAGAACTGGTTATGATTTATATTGAAGCTTTTCTACATCGCATCACCTACCGCACCATCCAAGTGCTGACAGATATTGGAAGCTATACTGTCATGATGCTTGAGGTCATCCGCCTCATTTTTACGACAAGACCTAGATGGGCACTCATTGTTGAGCAGCTCTATGAAATGGGCGTTCAATCACTTCCACTCGTCTCGCTCACAGGACTTGCCACGGGGATGGTTTTAGCGGCCCAAGCATTTTTTCAGCTCTCAGATAAGGGCTTAACGGGGACTACAGGTATCATGGTCGCCAAAGCAATGCTTGTTGAAATAGGCCCTGTTCTCACATCATTCATGATTACGGGAAGAGTTGGAGCCTCAATCAGCGCAGAGCTTGGCAGCATGAAGGTGACTGAGCAAATCGATGCGATGGCCTCTATGGGAGTCAACCCTATTGAGTATTTAGTCGTCCCTCGATGTACCGCAATGGCTTTGATTGTTCCAATTTTAGCAGTTTTTAGCTCTGCATGTGGGATCATTGGCGGCTGGTTTATCTCAGTAAATCTCTATGGCATGGACTCGCAGACTTTTCTAGATCCAATTCCAATCTACGTAAGTTGGTTTGATATCTTCGCAAATATCACCAAGTCATGGATATTTGGAGTATTAATAGTCTCTATCGCGTGTTACAGAGGGATGGCAGTTTCCGGAGGCGCACGAGGTGTAGGCAAGGCGACAACATCAAGCGTTGTCATTTGCTATATGTGTATCCTCGCAGTCAATTTTATGCTTACAGTCGGACTCAACGCGGGTTACTGGTATATATTTGGATTTTCATGAGAATGACTTAAAAAAACGATTGGGCAGGCAACAAGAATGCACAATGAAGAAAAGCTGACAAGAACATCTTCTTCTCATCATGAGTATCCAGACTCGAGCAAGGTGAGCATTTCCTTAAAAGACGTTTGGAAATCGTATGATGATGTCGCCGTTTTAAAAGGGCTTTCATTAGAAGTGCCATCGAAGGCGACGACTGTCATCTTAGGTCGATCGGGAGCCGGAAAAAGCGTCACCTTAAAACTCATCTTAGGCTCTGAGCTTGCCGATAGCGGAGAGATCATGATCGATGGAAGGGAAGTCAGCTCGATGAAGCCCAAAGAGCGAGCTAAATTTTCATCAAAGCGAGTTGGAATGCTTTTTCAAAGCTCCGCTCTTTTTGACTCAATGACGATTGAAGAGAATATCGCATTCTCAATGACCAATGCCCGTCTTCATGAAGTCCACTCCCCTTCTCGGATCCAGGAAATCGTCGATGAGGCTTTAGAAAAAGTAGGGCTGAGTGGATTTCAGAAGAAGTACCCCTCGGAGCTCTCGGGTGGACAAAAACGAAGGGCCGCTCTTGCTCGGCTCATTGTCTATAAGCCAAAGATCTTACTCTTCGATGAGCCAACAACAGGCCTCGACCCTGTTACGGCAATGCAAATTAATAGCCTTATCTCTTTTACACAGAAAACTCTTGATGCTACATGCATTGTTGTAACACACGACCTCGTGTCAGCTCTTGCAATAGGCGATCATTTTGCCCTTCACCATGATGGCATCATTGCCGCCTTTGGAAAGAAAGAAGAATTTTTTAAAAATGACGATCCGCTTTTGCGAGTTTTCGTCGACAGTGCTATGGTTCCAAAAGAAGATAGGAACTTTTTGGCCTCAATATGTTAAGAGACAAGGTAGAACCATGAAGAGAAGTCAGCTTGTGGGTATCGGCGCTATGGTCCTCATTGCCATTGCGCTCGTCATCCGAGCACTCTTTTTTCTCCATCCACAGCCAGGTGATGGAGGAACACAAATACGCGTCCGCTTCCAAAGTGTTGATAAACTTTCTGCTGGCTCTAAGGTCACCTTTGCAGGAAAGCCTGTTGGCACTATCGATAAAATCATCATTATTCAAGATGCTTTAACCGAAAGGCCTGTAGGCAATGATGAAATCTATCCCTATGAGCTTATCCTCTCTTTAGACTCCAGCGTCACTGTCTATCCTACAGATATTATTACCGCGAAGACATCAGGCCTTATGGGAGAGCGCTTTGTCGCAATTATCCCTAAACCGCTACCTAAGGGATATAAGATGGTGCCAGCAACCCTCGATGATGTCCTTTTCGCGTACGAGCCAGCAAGCGTCGAAGACACATTCAAAGATATCTCATCTATCAGTAAGAAAGCAGAAGGTACATTCGACTCGATTCTGACCCTTATCAACCAAAATCACGAGGCTCTCTCACAAACAGCGCTATCACTTCAGACCGCAACCCAGCAGCTCAACACAGTTCTTGCGAAGGTCAATCAAAGCAACATTATCGCTGAAATGACCACCGCGGCAACTGAGGCTAAAACTCTACTAAAAGGGATTAATGATGGAAGAGGAACTGTCGGCCAGCTTATAACATCGAATGAGCTCTATGATGAGACAGTTCTCTGCCTAAAGAAAACGAACTTCCTCATTGAATCAATGGGATCTTATGGCCTTTTCTTCCACACTAACGGCGACTGGCAAAGAAATCTTCATTTGATGGAAAAAGAGTTGAAGAAAAGACCACTAAAGAGCCAATCCACTCAAAAAGTTACTTTTGAAGAACCTGAGAAAAAACTTCTTCAGCAAATGAAAGAAATATTGGATAAGCGCAGCTTAAGCAAAGAAGAACCTCTCAATGGGGATGATCTCCAAAACTTAAAAGATGATGTAAATACGCTTCTTCAACAGATAGAGAAACGAGAAGTCAAAACTGAAAAATAGCAAACAATATACTCAAGAGCATACAAGAGCGAGCCGAGTTATATGGATGATTTAGTTCCACAGCGCCTCTCGAAAGGACAATTTCTCATTGCAAGCCCTGAGATAGAAAGCGGTCTTTTCTCACGAGGCGTTTTACTTCTCTGTGAGCATAGCCACTCCGGCTCTTTTGCCCTTCTTATCAATAAGCCGCTTGATTTTGAGCTTCCAGAAGAAATTGTCGATCTTGCTGCCGCGTCGAACAAAAACATATCACTGAGAGCTGGCGGCCCTGTACAGACCAATCAAATGATGCTTCTTCACACAAAAAAGGCAGACACTCAACAGCTTCTTCATATTGCTGATACAATCTATCTAGGAGGCGATCTTCCATTTCTTCATGAATTGGCAGAAGATGAAGAGAATCCTCATGTCTACTTATGCTTTGGATATGCTGGATGGGCAGGAGGGCAACTAGAGAAAGAGCATCTGGACGGGAGTTGGTTTTCATTTCCTGCGACATCAGAACTTCTTTTTCGAACCCCTCCAGAGCGCCTTTGGCAGACTCTCTTGATGAATATGGGAGGAAAATACGCATCCCTTTCTACAATTCCAGAGGATCTCTCACTCAACTAAGGCAAAAAAAAGAGGCCTTTTTAACGAAAGGCCTCTTGACAAAACAATCCTCTCATGTTGCCTTTAGAGCAAAATCAAACATTGTCGATACGACCCACGCGACGAAAAAGTACATATAGGTTGAAAGCACATCGTTACAAGCTGTCACAATCGGACCTGAAGCGATCGCAGGATCAATTCCAAGACGAGCAAAGAGAAGTGGAGACAACGTCCCGAGGAGAGTTGCCGTAAAGCATGCGCCTAAAATACCTGAGCTAACAACAGTGACGACAAAAAATGGATCCTGCTGCCCCTGCTCAAGACCCAATATATTAAGTCCATAGACTGCAAGGCCGCACAGCACGCCAAAGGTAATACCGATTAAAGCACCAATTCGCATCTCTCTTGAGATAACAAGCCGCATCGTCTTAGAAGAGATCTCTCCTGTCGCCATTCCTCGAACAAGGATAGTACTACACTGAATGCCGACATTTCCCGACATACCAGTAATAAGCGGAACGAAGAAAGGAACAACAATAAACCAAGGCTGTCCCTGAAGGAGCGATAATCCCGTTGCTGTCAAAAGTCCGGCAAAAAGAGTGACAATTAACCAAGGAGCCCTTGAGATATAGCGTTTGAGTAAAGGCTCGTCTTCACTGATATCTTCAGCGGTACCACCGATATTTGCGATTGTCTCGTCGGCAATGTCTTCCATAACTTCGACGACATCATCTTGTGTGATAACACCAAGGAGACGGTGATCACTATTGACGACTGGAAGAACAGGAAGCTGATATCGCTCAAAAATCTCAACCACTTCCTCTCGAGAGCTCTCAGGCTCAACCATATGCAGAATCGGTCGCATGAGATTTCGAAGGGCGGTTTCGCCCTTATTTATGATTAGATTCCTATCAGGAACGAAGCCGACGAGCTCTTGCTCCTCATTCAAGACAAAGATCCAACGCGTCATCTCGATTCCTGGCTTTTCTCGAATATGAGATGCAACTTCATCAACAGTTGCCTTCATAGGAAAAGCAAAGAATTCATTGGTCATCATACGGCCAGCCGTATGGCGTCTATGCTGCTTCAATTCAACAATTTTCTTCGCCTTCACAGGATCTATCATATCAAGAAGACGCCTCATCCGACGAACAGGGATATCCTCTAAAACAACAACAGCTTCGTCTGCTGGCATCTTCTCAAGCAAAAGTTTAAGCTCATCATCGCTTAAGACACGAAAGATCGCGACACGAGTCGGCGATGTAATATTGATGATAAAGGAAATTTTAGCTTCAGTATCAGGAAGGCTTCTATAGACAACAAAACGGGCCGAAGCTGGAAGCTTTGTAATAGCATGCGCTAAGTCAATAGGGTCATGTTCTACTGCGATTTTAACAAGATCGGGAACCTGATATTGAGAAGTCGATTTATGGAAAGCAAGTTCGAGTTTATGGAGAAGTGCATCATCGAGCTGACTCGTCTTTGAATCCAACAAATAACCGGTAACGGGTTCTTCATCCTCATTCCATTGCTCATCAATGGGTTCTTGATGATTGAATTCTAAAGAAGCTCTCTCTTCTTCTTGTGGCGCGGTCTCGCGGATATTTTCAGCCACTGTACTTTCCCCTCCGCTTGGTAACTTCTGTTCTCTATTACATTGATGCTTTTTTGTTCTTTCTTGCTGTGATTTCCCGTGGTAAAGGTCGAATATTGAATATTTAACATACTCACTATCAGAAACCGAGAAGAAATAAAATAACTCTTTTTAGAAATTGTGGATTCATCCAAAAAATGATTCTAAGGAGAAACATGCAGTAGTGTACGGTATTTACCTCGTTTTTTCCACTGTGAAAGTACAGGTAATCTCAATATCATTTGACGAAAGAACAAAAATTCAATTATGACTTAATCTTTCTAGTCAGAGATCAGATGGATGTTTATAAACAATGACACGTAATGAAATCGCTTCGTTCGAAAATCCATTTAGCGATGCATCAATCGCTAAAATGGCCTCACCTTGCATTCTCACAATATTCGGAGCAACCGGTGATTTAACAGCGAAAAAACTCCTCCCAGCATTGTACAACCTGGCAAAAGAGGGGCTCCTTCCACCGCATTTTATCTGCATTGGCTTTGCGAGAAGACCGAAGACACACGAGCAATTTCGCCAAGAAATGTATGAAGCAATTTGCAGCCACTCTCGCACACAACCAATTGACACTGAACTTTGGAGCCAGTTTAGTCAGCAAATCTTCTATCACACATCTGAGTTTGATAATGACTCTGGCTATGAATCCTTCCGCGAATCTTTAAAAGAGTATGACGCAAGATATGGAACGAAGGGTAATAGAATATACTATCTCTCTACCCCTCCTTCATATTTTCCAATGATCGTAGGAAAATTAAAGAAGCACGCCCTCATTTATGATGAAGATGTTGTAACTGATAAATTCTCAAGAATCATTGTTGAAAAACCTTTTGGTCATGATCTTGAAAGCGCGCTCGAGCTTCAAAATGACCTCGTCAAATCGGTTACTGAAACTCAGACATTTCGTATAGACCACTACTTAGGAAAAGAGACTGTACAGAATTTGCTCGTCTTCCGCTTCGGCAATCCTGTTTTTGAGTCCGTATGGAATAACCGATATATTGACCACGTTCAAATCACTGTCGGAGAAGACTTTGGAGTCGGCACTCGCGGCAAATTCTTCGAAGAAGCTGGAATCCTTCGCGATATCGTTCAAAACCACATGATGCAGCTCCTTTCCTTAGTTGCTATGGAGCCGCCAATCAATTTAAAAGCTGATTCCATACGCAATGAAAAAGTGAAGGTTCTTCAATCAATCCGCCCTATCACTCATGATATGGTTGAGCACTACACTGTTCGCGGCCAATACGGCTCAGGATTTATCAAAGGAGATCCAGTCAAAGGGTATCGACACGAAGATAATGTTTCTCCTCAATCGAATGTAGAAACCTTTGCAGCCCTCGAGCTCTACATTGACAACTGGCGCTGGTCGCAAGTTCCATTCTATCTGAGAAGTGGAAAACGCCTTCCGAAGCGAGCTACAGAAATTGCCGTCGTATTTAAAGCTCCTCCATCGGTTCTTTTCAATTATGGAGGAGGCGTTCAGAATAACACCCTCGTCATCCGAATTCAGCCTGACGAAGGTATCTCGTTAAAGATAAATTCTAAAGTCCCAGGAGCTGCAACGCTTGTCCAGCCAGTAAAAATGGATTTTCGTTATGGATCATATTTTGGAGCAACACCTCCAGAGGCATATGAGAGACTTCTCTGCGACTGTATGATTGGAGACTCAACCCTATTTGCTCGACAAGACGAGGTGATGGCTTCATGGCAAATCTTAGATCCAGTCTTAGAGGTCTGGAGAAACTCGATAGCTCGAGATTTTCCAAACTACGCTTCAGGAACATGGGGACCAGAAAGCGCAAATCACCTTCTCTCCCGAACAGGAAGAAGCTGGAGAATAATCTAATTGAGAGGGGCATCTCAATCCTAGATGCCCGCTGACTTCATAACCGCATGAGTTGGAAATACGCGGAACGTGAAAGAAAAGTCCTTTTAAAGGATACGTATAAGAGTCTTTAGAGAGAAAAACGGAATTATTAAAGCCATGCAACTATTTGACGATGATTTTGTCGCAATTCTTCCAGGCGCAAACGAAGCCTCGTCCTCGAGCACTACAACGTCGGGCACTACAACACCTTTGACTTCGCTTGGAAACAATTCCGGCCATTTAGGGGGTTCAAAGGCTTGCCTCTTCACACTCTTGGCATACGCAAAAAACTTTGAGCAATCCATCCATTGCCATGAACTCGTTCGTTTGATCGCAAAGAAATATCCTTGTAAAATCATCTTAACATCAATTGAGCCAACGACAAGTGACTCGTTTCATGTTGAGAGAACAATGTATAAAAATAGCGCCAATGGAGCTCCTAATACATTTATCGGGGAAGTGATTACGATAACATCATCGCCTGATCAAATGCATAGAGTGCCTTTCTCGCTTCTTCCTGAAATCGTCCCTGATCTTCCGCTCTACGTTATTGCAAACGATAGGCCATCACAATGTGAGCAATTTTTAGGACCTCTTCTTAACAGTGTGACAAAGATCATCTTTGAGCCAGATTCAATGAGTGGCTACCCTGCCTTCGCTCAAGAAATCCTTTCCTCTCTCCACCTCAAAAAATATGTAGACATTAACTGGATTAAGTTGAAACCCTGGAGAGAAGCTATCTTTAGAATCTTTGATGATAAAGAGAAGATCAAACACATTAAGCAAGCTACAAGTATCAGTTTAAGATATTCCAAACACCCCTCAAAGAAAGTGAATATCCGCAAAGACTCCCAAGCGATCTACTTGCAAGCATGGCTCTCACAGTGTCTTGACTGGAGAATGGTCTCTATGGAAGAAAAGGATGATAAATTCCATATCTCTTTTTCTCACGATGCAGGACCGCTCTCTTTCGACATTACGCCATTTGATTCTGCAGTAGTTGAGGAAGGAGGAATCCTCTCACTTGAAATTGCAGGTGCTGATGAGACCCACTACCTTATTAGCTATGAGCAAGATGATCGACATATTGTCGTTCATTCGTCGACACCAGATCGTTGCGAGATGCCATTTGTCATCTTTGTCGGAAGTTTTCAAAGAGGCCACCTTCTCGGCAATGAACTCTTTACTCGACCACAAGAAGATGTTCACTATATAGACACCTTGAAGCAATTTTTTGCTCCAGAGTGGAAAAAAAGCCATCATGCTCATTAAAGAGAGGCTCCTTTCTCAGCGTACATTGAGAAAAAAGCTTCTTTTCTCAATGTATAACTTAAGGAATGGATCTCTTTTTTTAAGCATTTATAAGGTAAGATTCAAACTGAAAGTCTTGGGTGCGAAGGTTTTACCCTGAGTGCTTTGAATAAGATCCGAGCGAATTACCATTGCATGGTAATAAGAAGATATACTACAACCTAGCTACCCACACACCGAGAGATTGGTCGAAAAACTATGAAACGAGTGACAGTCGACGATCGACGACAAGTTTTTGTTGCTAAGACAGAAGATGAAGCATATGAGTTCGCAGCTCAGACCTTCATCGAAGAAGCCAAAAAATCGATTGCTGCAAGGGCTTCATTTACTGCAGCACTCTCTGGCGGCAATACCCCGCTCAGACTTTATGAAATTTTAAAAGAGCCTCCACAAGCTCTGTCTGTGAATTGGTCACTCCTCGACCTGTTCTGGGGAGATGAGAGACCCGTCGGAATTGATCACCCAGATAGCAACTATGGCCAAGCATCGCAGTATTTTCTGAATCCGCCGCTGAATCAAGCAAAAAGGCATCGGATCGTCGCAGACTGCGAAAACTTAGATAAATCCGCCGAAGAATACGAAAAGGTAATGAGAAAGTCATGCCAAGGCGGACGCTTTGACATGGTTCTCTTAGGCATTGGTGATGATTGCCACACTGCCTCTCTCTTTCCAAAGACGCAAGCTCTCCATGAGAAAGAAAGGCTATTTGTCGCAAATCACGTCCCGCAAAAAGACACTTGGCGAATCACCATGACATTTCCGGCTATCGATCTTGCGAGATCAGTCTATGTTCTTGCAATCGGTAGAGGAAAGTCAAAAGCTTTAAAGCGAATCCTCTTTGGAGAACCTAACTTTGAAGAGTGTCCGGCTCAACGAATAGGAACGCCAACATCTCCTGCCTATTACATCGTCGATAGGAAAGCTGCCTACGGATTAGGCCTCTGATTTATTACTCACGAGAAGGCAGCTCTTTTAATAGCTGCCTTTTTCTCTAAGAAAGAGTAATATTCTCTCTTTCTTTTCAAACAGATTATTCAATCACTTACAAAACAAAGCTTCCTCTTCTCATGCTTGTATTAGGAATTGAATCTACATGCGATGAAACATCGGCAGCACTTGTCGAGAATGGCAAAACAATCCTCTCGCATGTCATAGCGTCTCAAGTCTCGTTCCACCAGCCCTTTGGCGGCGTGGTCCCAGAGCTTGCTTCTCGCCATCATATTGATGATTGCCTTCCAACAATTGATCAAGTCATGAAGAGTGCAAATAAAACGCTCTCTGATATCGACGTTATTGCTGTCGCGGAAGGCCCAGGACTCATAGGATCTCTCCTTGTGGGGATTCATACCGCAAAAACTCTTTCTTGGAGCTTAAAAAAACCCTTAGTTGGTGTCAATCATATCGAAGCACACTTGTATGCTGCGATGATGTCTCCAAATTGCCCTGATGATATATCTTCTCTATTTCCAGCGCTTGGGGTCGTCCTTTCAGGTGGACATACAAGCCTTATTATCATCAATGACATTGGAAGCTATCGACTCATCGGACAAACAGTTGACGATGCCTTAGGAGAAGCCTTTGACAAAGTCGCTAAAATGATGGGCCTTCCGTATCCAGGCGGACCTGCAATAGAGAAATTGGCGCTTACTGGAGACCCTGATGCCTATTCATTAAAAGCCGGGCAAGTGAAAACGAAGCCATATCATTTCTCATTCAGTGGACTCAAAACAGGGGCTCTTTACGCGATTCTCGAAGAGAAGAAAAAGCGTGGAGATTTACCAGAGGATATTCTATCGAATATAGCCGCCTCATTTCAAAAAACAGCATTTACCGATCTGATTAACAAAATTGAAAAAGCCGTTATTGAATGGAAGCCAAAAGCGCTTTTCTTAGGCGGCGGCGTCACAAATAACAAAACACTGAGACAGAGCCTTTCTCAAAAAGTATCTCTTCCTCTCTTTTGGCCCGAGCCAACTTTGTGCCTCGATAATGCGGCGATGATCGCGGGTCTGGGATACCATGTATATAAACGAGAGAGAAAGGACGAATCGTATGATCTTCAGCCAAGAACTCGTATTCCATTTCATGAGCCGAGTGGAGGCTAAATAGATAAGAAGGTTCTCTTTAAAGTGGAACTTTTTTAGGGAATCTGATATACATGTTCATCATTCATCAAATTCTCCAAAACTTCAGGAGCCGCCATGGCCAGCAAACGAGAAAGAATTAAACTAAAGAGCAGCAAGAGCAGCTACTTTTACTACTCAACAAAAAATAAGACAAAAACTCCAGAGCGTATCACACTCGTTAAGTATGATCCAACGATCCGTGAGCACGTAGAGTTTAAAGAAACGAAGTAACGAATATAAGTATATCTTCTCGATATACCTGTAATCAAAACTCTCTTCCCTCTTGTTACTGTAATACTCCAGCGACAAGAGGGTTTTTTATTCTTTGAATCAAAACTATGTGTGCGATTTTTATCTAAAGTTGATAAAAAGATCATAGCACGCATGAAAAAAACTCTAGAAGGGGCCGCTGTCTTTTTCACCTCTAGAGCATTCTGAAGAGAGTATTTACTCATGTACGAATTATCTACAGCCCTCTCGTACGTCATACCCCGAAAGAAAACTTTTTCCATTGGTATTATTGGACTTTTAGCAACGATCGCCATATCGGCCATCGTCTGGGTAATTCTAGTTTTCTTCTCCGTCTCAGAGAAATTTGAAGAGAGATGGGCTGAGAAAATCCAACTTATCCTTGGAAGTGTTCGCGTTGAGATCAACCCCACCCTCTATCGCAATCTTCCTGAGAATATGATTGATCGCTTATCAATGAACAGCTCATACCGAGTAAGAAGGATAAAAGATCTCTCGGCAAGAGCTCCTTTTGTTTGGGAAGAAGGAATTGATGAACCACTTTCCGCTTCTCTACACGATGAACATAAGACAGTCCAAGAGGGCTCGAAAAATAGACTTGCCCTTGAATTAAAGAATAGACTCCTTAAGAGCGGCCTTGGAGTAAGCGACTTCGAGACTATAGTTGCAGAACTCTCACTCCAGACACATACACAACATGAAAGCTCTGAGGATACACCGACCAACTCAATCAGCCAGTATGGCTATCTCATCGGAAGAGACTCTTTTTATTTACCTGCTAGTAATCAATATACCTTAGATATAACCCCTTGGGATATCTCATCCAGCATCCGCTATTTAAAATTGCTTCATCAATCAGGCAACTCCGCCCCCCTTCTTTTTAATCTCTACAAAAGAGCTCCCTTCCAACTCCGTGGAATAATCACTGAAGGATCCCTTGCAAAGGAAAGCCGTATTGATGCGAAAGCGAAAACGCCTTTTCAAGCAACATTATGTAGTCCCTCTTCCTTATCGTCAGCTATTGATGTTGAGATTCAACTCCTAGGAAAAGAAACTAAGCCAGGTAAAGTTCCTCTCTATAAAGTTCCTCTCTCGAAATTCCTCGCCTTTGCCACCTGTACTGAAGTCGTCCCTTATGAGCCTAAGGGAGTAACTGATAATGCCCTTATCGAGCTTCCGCTCGAATATATTCCTCGCGCAGGATACCCGATATATTTACCAAAGCAGTTTCTTCAAAATGGCGTCGCTCTCATGAGTGAAGGGACTATGACTCTCCCCTCACAAGACCCTACCAAAAAAAGCGCATCTTCAAAGGGGCTACCGATCTTTGTTGCAGGATTTTTTGATACTGGAATTCTCTCCGTAGGAGGAAAGGTTGCGGTTGTCTCATCTACCGCTGTCAATTCGCTCTCAAATTTCTTTCCCCTCGCGAAGGACCCCTTTACATCCTCATCTCTTATTATTTTCTCTCCACCTGAAAAGCAGCTGTCATTAGTAAAGCTTACTCATACTGCAGAGGATGTTATTGAAAAGACCCCTCAAGCTTCAGAAATATTCACACTCATAAACTATCGAGAGCTCGATACAACTAAAGATCTCTTTCAGCAACTCTCGAGCGAAAAAAATTTATTTCGGCTTATCTCGCTCATCCTTCTTTCTGCCGCAAGCTCTAACATCTTCTGTATGCTCTTTATTCTTGTTCATACAAAAGCTAAAGAGATTGCGATTTTACGAGCCCTAGGCTCATCTAAAAGGAGCATCCAAGCAATATTTACAATGGCAGGAGCCATCCTTGGCCTTTTCGGAGCTGCGCTCGGTATAGCCGCAGCTTCGGTCACTCTCTATTTTCTGCCCCAGATTTTGCACACCCTTAGCTCTCTTCAAGGTCAAGAAGTGCTCCAGTCTGCCATTTATGGAGTCATTGAAAAAGAGACCATCAATCTTAACGTGCTCCTTTTAACATTATTTTTGACATCTCTTACATCATCGCTCGCTGGATGGCTCGCATCGTTAAAAGCTTGCCGAATCGATATCTCGGACGCATTGAGAAGCGGATAATACGCAAAATTTTATCGTAGGAAGTCGACTCAAATGAAAGATTCATTACCCCACCTTTTAAGAGCAGAGGAAATTGAAAAGCATTTTTCTGATCGCCTCCTCTTCCAAGATCTCTCATTATCTCTCTCAAAAGGTGAAAGCGTCTCTATTATGGGGCGCTCTGGTGAGGGCAAGTCAACACTCCTTCATATTCTTTCAGGGATCGAGCCTCCATCAAAGGGTGAAATCTTTTTTAAAGATAATCCGTTCTCAAAACTCGATCTTAATCGTATACGCAATCGATCCTTTGGCTTTCTCTTCCAAGCTTTTCATCTCCTTGATGAAAGAGATGTCTTATCCAATGTTTTAACTCCGGTCATCATTGCTCGATGGCCAAAAGACCACTCTAAAGAGGAATGGGAAGATAAAGCTCGCACACTCTTGCGACGAATGAATATTATTGACCTTGAGAGAAAAAGAGCTTCTACTCTCTCTGGAGGCGAAAGACAAAGAGTTGCTCTCGCACGAGCTCTTATTATGTCGCCTGAAATTCTTTTTTTAGATGAGCCAACCGGCAATCTTGATAAGTCAACCGCTGATGAAATCATCTCGCTTCTGTTTTCTTTCTTTTCAGAGGGAGTTATTCAATCAATTCTCTTAGTGACTCATGACCCCGCGCTCGCCTCCCTGTGCTCTTCACAATATATGTTAACTGAAGGCAAATTAAAGCTTGTTAATAGTTAATTTTAATCATCAAACCATATTAACTTGACAACTCTCTATTAATTATGGGAAAATATTACTAATTTATTAGTAATTAACGAGAGATTATGTTTCCCACTTCAAATAGCCCTGCATATAACGCTTTAGCTTCCTTTGCTTTAAGCGATAGTCAAGCTACATATGACAATCAAGCAGAACTAGGACTTCATCCGTCCGGCGATCACTCTGATATATTTGCTGATGAGACCGATCAAAAGACATGCGAAATTGCTCGCCAGCTTAATTTTAACAGTGTAGAAGATGACTGCGCTAAAGACACCCCAATTCAGGAAAGAGCCACCTCTCGTATTCTCAATTTCTCTCACGATTCTGATATTGCTGAAGTAGAAGAGCATGAAGAGGAATTCGACGGAGTTGTCGATATTAATAATGACACAGCGCTTATCGAAATTGATGAAACGTCTGAGGATTATTCACTCGAAATCGATATTGAAGATGACTCATCACAAGAAGATTCCTTAAATCTTTCAACATATAGCGACTACTCAGACACCGTCTCAGAACCTTCGACTCCTCAAAGAAGACCGAGCACGAATCCTCTTTCACCATCGAAGTGGACTCCTGCTAAAAACTACTCCTTCGAAGTCGTAACTTTGAGAGGAAAAGAATATATCAAGGTTCTCCTGACCCCTAGCTTTAAACAATACAAAGGAAAGCCTGTCATTTACCGATTTAAGATCGGCGATAAGCGATATATTGGAGCTACCGCGTCTGACGTTGAAAAAAGAGCTGCCGGCCATAGAAGCGATGCAAACCAAGCGAGAAGAGGTGAAACCGAGTACTCTAAGATCGCACAAGCTTTAGCTAAAAATCCCGAGAAGTTTCAGTTCGGCGTCATTAAAGTATCAGATAGCATTGAATCGCTTGATAAAGATGAGACGACTGCCATCAAGGTGCAGAACTCGGTAATAACTGGCTTTAACACTAACTCCGGTGGCGGTGGCGGAACTGTTCAACGCCTCAATGGAGAAAAGCCAAAAAAGCTGACTCAGAGACAGATCGAAAATATTGAAGACAAGCTTGAGAAGAACTTCGAAGATATTACATGGAGAAAGTTCTTTATCAATAAGAAGGGACGCATCGACGACAAGCTTACGAAAGCAGAAAGAAAGCTCGAAGATGTGATTTACGTTATCGCCTGTGATGTCTTTAACAAAAAGACGAAGAAAACTGAAGAAAAGCTTTACATTGGATATGCGTCACATCTTGGGCAGCGGATGTCGACACACCGCCACTATATGAATCATACCGAGAAAAAGCGCGCTATAAATCAGAAAATGTACAAATGCATTAACGAAAATCATAAAAACGCTCGTGTCGGCATCCTTCCTTTAAAAGGACTCGAGAAAGTGAAAGCCACCAAAGCACAGATCGAAAAAATAGCGATCAAGCTCTTCGATACAAAAGAAAATGGCTTCAACCTTCGCGGCGGTGGCGGCGGTGGCTTTAGTAAGAAAAAAGTCTCAAAGAAATAATAAGCTTCATTAGATCTTTATTTCGCCCATGGTCAAAAATCATGGCTATTTTGTAGTGTCAAACTTATAGGTAGTTAATATGGCTCCATCGAAAAATAAAAAAATGGAAACCACCATGGGCGCACATCACATAGATCTCTCACAATTCTTTGCCTACCAAGCCCTTGCCATGGGTGAAAACACTCAAAAAGCTGTAACTTTTGCCACACCTACATCTACATACCTTGGCCGTAGAATTGTAAACATTTCTGGGAACAGTTCAATAAATAAGCTCCATCAGCTTACCGAGAAAGAAAGAGTAAAGGCCCTCTTTGATGACTATAGAAAAGGTAATATTGTTGTAGTTTCAGAAACTGCAATTAATAGTGCCGCCCCACAAGTCTTTGGGACAAAAGCCGCAAAAGAACTTATCATCGAACTTAAGAAAAGTAGCGACTCCAATGCTCTAGAGATTATATATTCGCTCTTTCCTTCTCTAAGGGCCTCCAAAGCAGCAAATGAGCCTGACGCAAATGATGAAGAATCATCTGATGTTACTAACGAAGAAGCTGCCATCCTTGACATCAATGAAACAGATGAAAATGAGCTCGATGAGCTCGAACAGAGCGCTTTAACTCAAGTTGAAGAAGAACTCCAAAGAATTGAAGCTCAATCAAAGCGCCATACTGCGCAAAGCAGCTCGGAATTTCACGCAGAGTCTCTTTTAAAAGCCCCCTCTCAGCAAAAAAAGCCTTCTCGAATTAACAAGTCTTTTGAGCATCTTCTATCTCCTGAGCAGCTCGCTCACAAGAGCTTAACAAAGATTACTCAGCAAGCTATTAAAAACTTCGAAAAAGCTGCCCGAGAAGAAAAAGAGCGCTACGAAGAAGACTCCAAAAAGCAAGAAACAGCTTCTGAAATTCGAAAAAGTGAGCAGAAAAAGACAGACGCGAAGAATGAAGCAATAGCAAAAGACATCGCAACACAGGGCTTAAAAAAACCCTATCTTGCAAAACAGAAAAAGACTTCCGCTTAAAATCTTATATATCGCCCTTCACTGATGGCATTTGAACTTCAGCCTCTACCGAGTGAATAGTTGAGGGGCGATCTTCGTTCTTTCGACGTCGTCGCCATATAGCCCGCGCAAAAAGTGGGACAACACCAGCAGTAATGCCTCCTAATAAAGCCCACACGACACTTTCTTCACTCCATACAAAACCGAAGTGAAATCCCCTTTTTGTCTCCTCAACTATCTCTTTATCAGCATACAAAAAGAAGTAAAAAGGCCTTAAAACAGCTGATTGCGAGACAAGTTTATCTAAAGCTTCCTGCAAGAAGAAATTTCTTTCTTCTATATCCTTCATGAAGATACCTTGACTATGAAAGTCAGGATCTTGAGAGCTTATAAACCTCTGAATATACTCAGGAAGAGATTTCCCAACAGATAGCGCAGCCTTTTCAAGAGCTAAAACGGTTCTTTGATTCTCTTTTAAATGGCTTTCAAGACGTACAATATACTGATTAACAAACAGAGGGAACTGGGAGAAAAGGATGACAACGAAGAGAAGGTATGCGCGAAAAAAATATTTCTTAAACATGAAAGCTTCCCTCTATCTTAAAAAGCTACTTTTCTTCTGAATGATTGCGTAATCCGCCGTCATTATCCAATAAACCACTCAACCATAAAGTAAAAGGAAAGAAAAGAGCCCACACCAATGATATTATACCAAATTTAATCCAGCCAGAACCATCTACATTGATCGAGACTGCCCCTGCTGCCATTGCCCACATGTACAAAAATGGGGCTGCAAGAGCAGCGAGGATCGACCCCATAAAGTAGCGTCCCTGAAGCCATCGAAACGAGTGCCAATAGGTCGAACCGAAACAAGCCCACAACGAAGTGAGCCAAAGTGGCGGGATATACTGAAAGATCGCATTTTGATATACGACAACATCAAAAGCCCCTAAAGTGAAGTCAATCATATTTCCAATAATCGCAATGCCTATAATGAGAGCTAATTCGCGATGGGGCTTTTGAGAGACTACCATTAAGTGAAAAAAAAGATAGAAAATAACGCCTACTAGCACTAAAAGGCCATGTGACTGGCTTGCTCCCCATAGAGCGAAGAACCAAATCACATAAAACCCTACATAATTTAGAAGTGCGATCAAGAAACGATGCATGACTGATGACAAAAAAGTAAGTGTATGAAACGTTAAATTAATTTATTCGCGCATTTTCATATACCAAATATATTGTTAAAGCTTAGCGCCCCGTTAACAAAAGTAAACGACTAGAAAAAGGGATATGCCATCTGTATGATGAAAAAGACATTTGAAACACTCACTGCCACGACTCTCTTTTCCATTATCGCTCTCTCATCACTGAATATATCCCTTCAAGGTAACGAGCCTGCTCTTATCTCTTTAGGAGATAAAAAAACAAGTCAGGTTCAAGAAACCAAAACTGACATCATACCGTGGGATATCTCATTAGAAACTATTGCTGGGAAAAAAGAAGCTATAAGTAACTGGAAAGGGTATGTCATACTAATCGTTAATACAGCAACAGAGTGTGGATTTTCTTCTCAACTTGACGAACTTGAAGAGCTCTATCAGAAGTACAAAGAGAGAAAATTTATCGTTCTAGCGTTTCCCTCTAACGATTTTCTCCATCAAGAACCAGGGAGTAACCAAGAGATCGAAGAAAGATGCAGAGTAATGTATGACATTACTTACCCGCTCTTTTCTAAAATATCTGTGAAGGGATCTTCAATACACCCTCTTTTTGCTTGGCTCACGGATAAATCGATTCATGGGAAACTTGGGGGCTCTATCATGTGGAACTATACCAAATTTATCATCGACAGAGAAGGACGCCTCGTAGATAGGTTCTCTCCACTCACTTCTCCTACAAACAAACAAGTTGAGAAGTTAATTGAGACTCTGCTTTCATCTCCGGAGAAAAGCGATACTTAATCACGAAAAAAGAAATCTCTTCCGAAAGATAGAAAGGAACCGTTTCAATGAATTGGTCGAAGAAATTAGGTTGGCTGAACTTCTCTCAAAAAAGGACAACAACTACAAATTCTTCCTGCGACCCAAATCGAGAAAGAACGAAAAAGGCGGTCCTTTTTATTAACCTTGGAACACCTAAGAGCCCTTCAATTTGCCATGTCTTTTCCTACCTACGCGAGTTTCTGACTGATTGGAGAGTTATCTCTTTACCTTTCATAGTGCGACAGCTTCTCGTCAATTGCATTATTATCCCATTGAGAATCAGACAAAGCTCGAAGAATTATAGATCGATATGGATGGAAGAGGGCTCCCCACTCATGGCATACTCGATGAAGTTCTTAGAAGCTATGAAAGAGGCACTCCGTGGAAGTCAAATATCACCCTACTTTGCAATGAGATATCAAGAGCCCTCACTAAAAAAAGTCCTCCATGAAATTCAGAAGCAAGGACACACTTCACTGCTCGTAATTCCCCTATACCCTCAGTATGCCTCTGCAACCACAGGATCATCGATCGAGAAATTGATGGAAGAGATGAGACATTGGAAAGCATTTCCTCATATCACCATTGTTCAATCCTTTTTTCAAAAGCACTTCTTTGTCAAATCGTGGGCAGAAAAGCTCCACCCCTATGCCCGCTCTATGTCAAATGACACCAAAGTGCTTTTCTGCTTTCATGGCCTTCCTCAACGCCAAGTAGTTGAGACAAACCCTTGTGGCAGCCATTGCTTTACAAATAGATGCTGCGAAGAAAAACCGTCTCAAGATCTTTGCTACGTCGCTCAATGTAAAAAGACGGCGGAAGCTATAAGACATGCGCTAGCACTCCCTCCAGAGCAATGCGAGATTGTTTTCCAATCACGACTCGGGAAAGATCCATGGACCGGGCCATTTATCGCTGATCGACTCAAACTTCTCCCTCAAGAGGGAATACAACGAGCTATCATTGTCAGCGCCTCATTTGTCGCGGACTGTATCGAAACGATTGAAGAGCTGGGTCAAGAGTGCCGGCAAATTTTCCTAAGTAACGGAGGAAAAGAATTCATCCTGATTGACAGTTTGAATGACTCCCCCATCTGGATTCAAGGTCTTCATCAACTTATTGAATCTCACTTTAAGAACATAAACGATTAATTTTATTTAATTTACTTCGACCTCTTTTCTATTTTACGGTATATATAAGGAGCGTGGAGGAGCTTACATATTGCCCAACAAAAGAGGACTATATAAAGAGACATGGAAACATCTTCTTTCTTGAAAACGCTTGCAAAGCGCATCGAGCATGATAATCTCTTTATGAAAGCATCTTCACTTACTTATCAGAGTTTTCTAGCAATTGTCCCGCTTCTAGCCGTTATGTTCGGTATCGCCAGAGGTTTTGGCGGAGATATTGCCCTTGAGAACATTCTAAGAATGGAATTAGCGGATCACAAAGAAGTTCTTGAATACCTCTTAGCATTTAGTGATACAGCCCTTAAAGAAGTGCAAGGTGGTGTTATCGCAGGAACCGGTATTGTAGCACTCCTTCTGACAGCAATCAAACTTTTCTCCTCTATCGAAAGGACTTTTAACGCGATGTGGGGGATTACCATTCCTCGACGCTATGTCCATAGAGTGATGAGCTATTTGGCCCTCATCGCTATTTGCCCTCTCTTGCTTATCCTAGCAAGTAGTATGACTATCTTTATTACGACAAAACTCTCAACTTTAATTACTAAGTTTCAGTTCCAGCATTTTGAGGAACTTGTCAGCTTCGCAATCTCCCTTATACCGCTTGCGACGCTTGTCACTCTGTTTTCCACCCTTCTGTATGTCATTCCATCTGCGCATGTCTCGCTAAGATCTGCTTTTGCCTCAGGAATTGTTGCTGCAATCATGTTTCAGCTCGTTCAAACGTGGTATATTCAGTTCCAGCTCTCTTTATCACAGGTGAGCGCTATCTACGGAAGCTTTGTGGCCCTTCCCCTTTTCCTTGCGTGGCTTTGGATAAGCTGGTTCATCCTCCTCTCATCAGGTGAGTTGACCGTTGCGATTGAGGAGAGATTATGGAGATACCCACTGCACGATATAGACATCAATCCTAAAGCCGCCCACCTTGCGCTTTTAACGCTTATCATTGGGCAATATAAAGCTGGGAAACCCGCGACAGTTCACCTCTTTCGCAATGATCTCAATATCCCACTGAAGCTTTTATATGAATCTCTCGAGCAGCTCAAAGAGAAAAATCTCATCCATGAAGCAATCACCGCTCCATCACATGTACTCTCATTTGTCCCTTCTATTTCATGTTTTACATACTCTCTCGCGGAGCTCATATTTGAACTTCCGTCTAATGGATCTTCTGCAATTCATAAGCTTGAGCCTCCATATAAAGCGTCGCCTGCGATCGCACACGCCTATGAGCGTTTGAATGATCTTATAGTCTCGCTTGATCTGCAATCAAATCGATTTATTGATGAGAACAACCCCATCTTTAAGAAAGATGAAATACTCATGAATGAATAATTATAATTTACCAATTCATATTGGCGGGATAAGTTATAAATACCTCTTCGCAAACGTAAACAACAAAGTGCCTGACCAAAGGAAGATAGAAAAAACATATGTGGTACATAGCACTCCGAATGCTTTTTGGTGATAAATCAAAGTGCCTTCTCCTCATATGCTCATTGAGCTTTGCAACGGTTCTTATTGCTCAACAAACGTCAATATTTGTAGGCCTGCTTCGTTGGAGCACCGCACTCTTACGAAATAGCGAAGCTACCATTTGGGTAGTTGATAAATTTACTGAGCAGGTTAACCAAACGCAGCCAATGCGAGATATCGATCTGTATCGCGTGCGATCTGTCCAAGGAGTCAGCTGGGCTTTTCCAATCATCTTCAGCATCATGGAAGCTCGCCTCGAAAACGGTCAATTTCAACAAGTCCAATTAATTGGTCTCGACTCATCGACGTTCGCTGGTGTTCCAATTAATATTGTTGAAGGATCTGCTTGGAATTTGTTGCAGGACAAGACTGTCATGACTGACCAAGTAGGTGTTGAGAAATTCACTATTGATCCCGATAAGCCTTTCGGCGTCGGAAGTATTTTTGAAATCAATGATAGAGAAGCTCGAGTAGTTGCCCTCTGTAAAGCAGATCGCTCTTTCTATGGAATGCCATATATTTATACTACGTATGAGAGAGCTAAAGAGTACATCCCTCCTCAAAGAAAATTACTCAGTTACATCATAGTCCAACCGCAAGAGGGCTACACAAAGCACGAAGTCATCGAACGAATTGAAAAAGAGACCGGGCTTAGAGCTTTCACAGAAGAGGGATTTGCGATCGCAACAATAAAGTGGTTCTTCAAAAATACAGGCATCCCAATCTCTTTTGGAACGACTGTCATCTTAGGGTTTGTCGTAGGGATAGCAGTAGCAGGGCAAACTTTTTACTCGTTTATCACTGAGAATATTCCTAATTTCTCGGTGTTACGAGCTATGGGCGCCACAAATAGGATGCTCTATCGCATGATGTTCCTTCAAGCATTTGTCGTCGGATGCATGGGCTATGGAATAGGCATGTGGTTTACTGGAGTCTTCGGTCAAATGGTTATCAAGAGAGGGTCTCCTCCATTTTATATGCCTTGGGAAGTTTTTATTATTGCCTTTGTGGCAATCCTTTCTATTTCTTGTTTTTCGGTTGTGCTGGGAGCTAGGAAAATCAGGACAATAGAACCCGCTCAAGTATTTAGAGCGTAAATTGGGAGAGGCAAAAGCGATGAGTTCCTTGTCCACATCAAACGA
Source organism: uncultured bacterium (assembly GCA_964427425.1). Classification (GTDB taxonomy): domain Bacteria; phylum Chlamydiota; class Chlamydiia; order Chlamydiales; family FEN-1388; genus CAYRUD01. The sequence goes on along the minus strand of CAYRUD010000011.1, from coordinate 39,434 downwards.
AACACCTCATGAGCCGCCCAATTCTGGAGCTGACCAAAACAATATTGTCGTCAAAGAAGTAAATAAGTATTTCGGCAATGGCGACGATCTTCTTCATGTTCTCAAAGACATCTCTATTGAGATAAAAAAACATGAGACGACCTTCATTATTGGCCCTTCAGGAAGTGGGAAAACAACCCTTATCAGTATTATTGCAGGAACGTTAAGTTTTGACTCTGGTGTCATCGAGATTTTAGGACACAAGCTCCATGAGATGAGTGAACAAGAGATTACTCAATTTAGAGCACAGAATGTCGGTTTTATCTTCCAAAAATTCAACCTAATGCAGCCCTTAACATGCGCAGAGAATGTCGCCGTTCCCCTCTATGTCAATAATTATCCTTTTTCACTCGCATTGGAGAAAGCTAAAGAAGCGCTCAATAAAGTTGGTATAGGACATAAAGCCGATCGATTTCCTCGCGAACTCTCAGGGGGCCAGCAACAGCTTGTAGCAATTGCGCGAGCTATTGTCCACAACCCCAAAGTCATCATCTGCGATGAGCCTACATCCTCTCTTGATATCGATAATGGGATGAGAGTTTTGACAATTTTAAAAGGCTTAGCGCAAGACTACGACCACTCAGTTATTGTCGTGACCCATGATCACAGAATATTTAAATTCGCTGATCGTATCATCGCTTTGGACGATGGAAAAGTAAAATCGGTTGAGGTAATAGACTCATCACAAACTTAAATAGAATGACACGTTAAGACAACGAGCTTTGTTATTCAGGAGAAAATAAGCTGTGGATACACGGTGGCTACAGAAAAGAGCTATATATTTCTTTGTTTCACTTTTTGGAATATTTGTCGCTGCCACAATTCCTGGTGATCCAAATAAAGTGGCAACAACTACAACCAACATGATCGCTCCGCCTGCGACAAATCCGTTTACAAATTGCGTCGCAGCATCTGCGATCGTTGAGGCCTATGGCGATAATACAATTATAGGGTCACCTTTTAGCGGTATCATTCAAAAGCGCTTTGTGAATGCCTACGATGTAGTCAAAGAAGGCGATCCTATTTTTGAGCTCGATACCAGAAGCATTCAAGCCAAAATCGAAACAGATAAAGCTCAAATTAAAGTGAATGAAGAAAATCTGAAGCTTCTTGAGATCCAGCTTAAAAGATTAGAGTCGATTAGCGATTCAAGAGCTGTAAGTGCCGAGCAAATCACGACGAAAAAATCAGAGATCGATGTCGCAAAAGCCAATCTTGAGCTGGCTCATCGAGAGCTCGAAAAAGATGAAGTAGAACTTAAACGATATACTATTCGAGCTCCAAAAGACGGTACCATATTAAAAATTGACTATCACGCTGGTGAATATATTACTGGCAATAACACATCCGATGAATCAATCATCCTAGGAGATATTCGCAATCTCCAGGTTCGCGTCGATGTTGACGAGCAAAACGCCTCACGCGTTCATCCAGGACAAAAAGCTATTGGATACCCAAGAGGCGTTGTGAAAAAGGCGTTCCAACTTGAATTTATGCGCATTGAACCATATGCTATTCCAAAAAAGAACTTAACGGGTAATAGTAACGAAATTGTCGACACGCGCGTGCTTCAAGTTATCTATAAGCTGACTCCAATCGAGGGATTTAATGTCTATCCTGGACAACAATTTGATGTATATATTGAAGCAGAGCCTGTAACTCCATATGTTGAGAAATAACGTTCAACATAACATATTTCTTTTTACACCAATGAGAACTATAAAATTATGAAAAGAAAGCTCTCATACCTTAGCCCCCTACCACTCCTTGCGGTTACAGGTTGCTCTCCTTCAATCTCTGAAACATCCCCTCAACTCCAGACTTCTCATAAGTGGAAAAAAGACACCGCCTTTCTTGATAACACCGTTTCTGGCATTCCTATTTCACAATCAGAAGAAGGAGCAAGGCGAATTTTCCATTGGTGGGAAATTTATAACGATGAAATCTTAAGTAATCTTGAAGAAGAGGCTCTCCAGAATAGCCCAACCCTCCAAGCCGCAATTCATCGATTTGAAGAAGCGCTCTACACTGTAGGGATCTATGAATCAGATTTATATCCTTCGCTCAGCCTCTCATCTCAAGCTACTCGCCGTCGAGTCGCAAAAGACCTACGAGCTCCATCCCTTAAGACGGTGCCAGCGACACCCCCAACAACAAATCCCACCGCTCCATCGGTTCAAATAGCGCCTGGGCCAAAGCATAATAACGACTTAAGCCTCTCATTTATTGTTCAATATGAGGTTGATCTATGGGGTCGGTTAAAATTGACAAAAGATCAATATAAATCACTGGCCGAAGCGTCGCTCGAAGATGTCTCAACCATTCAACTTCTTCTGACGTATCAAGTAGCTCAGCTTTATTACACTATCAGATATTATGAGGAAGATTTAGCTTACATTGAGAAGATTCATGACTGTATTGATAATCTGTCATCACTTGCTGAGGCTCAATATCTTGCAGGAATTACTGATGCGACTTCTTTTCTTGAACTCAAGTCAGAGCTAAAATCAATTGAAGCCCAACGGGCTGAAATTACTAGACTAAAAGAACAATCAGAGGCCGCTTTAGCTGTCCTTATAGGAAAAGAGCCTAATGAATTTACGCTCGATCCTCTACCCACAAATCAAGAATGGAATCAGACGACACCACCTCTTCAGATACCCTCCGAAGTCATTGCGAATAGACCCGATATTCGCCGCTCACTGAAAGAACTTGAAGCAGTACATGCAGGAATCGGAATCGCCAAGACCGCATACTTACCAAGTCTTTCGCTCTCAGCTTTAGCTGGTAATGAATCGAAGAAAGCCAACTCCCTTTTCAAATGGAAGAATCGAATTTGGTCTACAAATGCGTCGATTGGGATGCTCCTCCTCGATGCTGGCGCTCGTGAAAATGAAGTAAAGGCAGTGCAAGCGAGCTTTCACGCTAAAGCTTCGGAATATATTGACTCATGCCTTGTCGCCATTGGAGAAGTTGAGAAGGCTCTCTCAAATTGCTATGCATATCAGTCATCTATTGCATCATATAGAGAGCAAACCCTTCAAAATCAGACACTCACAGAGATAGAAGAAGAGAAATTTAACTCTGGTGTCATCGCCTATCAAAAGGTTTTGCAGAGTAAAATTGATTCGTATGTATCATCGAGATCTCTTTTAGATGCTCACTACAACTTTCAAGTTGCATCTCTTGACTTGATTAAGTCAATTGGAGGCTCTTGGTTAGACGGCGCAGAGTTTGACACTCTGGAAATAGAATAATCACGGAACAAGAATCTCATCTTTCAAAGTCTCAATTCCGAACGAGGGGTTTTATCGAGAAACGGTAAAGCCTCTTCTTTTTTCTATTCATTATAAAAGAAGAAAGCCCCTTCACGCCTGTGTCCACATTCAGGCGTGAAAGAGCTTTTGACTTTCAGCTGCTTACTTACAACTGAATTAGATGAGAGCTCGTGATACTGTATCAAGAGTATAGTTCTTGAGATCTCTTGGTGTGAATGCTTCGTCGGCTAAGAAACCTTCAACGAGTGTAGCTTCACGTACAGCTGGTCGGCCGAAGGAGATAACAAAGTTTACGAAACCTGAGTGGTTCCAACCGCTTCTGTAACCAGCTTCGATTGCGAGAGGTCCTGCAACGTTAAGCTTAAGAGCATAGTCGAGCTTCTTGAAGGATTTCTTCAAGCTCTTCTTGAGACCATGATGGTGATGGAACCAAGCTTTGCCGACTGTGATTTCTGCCCATGGCATAAATGGAACGCGGAAGTTCAAGTCAAGTGTTGTAACAGCTTTGTTGAGATCAGCAAATCTCTTCCATGTGCGTCCGCTGTTGAACTTTCTGTAGACGTTCTGATAGCGACCGAAGCTCAATGTTGTGTATTGAGTAAACCATGAAAGATCTGCACCGAGGCCATTCTTCTTCACGAGATGGCTGCTTGCGCGATGTACGCGTGTGTTGTCAAAGTAGAACAAGCTTACGCCGAACATATGCTCGCCGCTAGCGAGAAGATGACGGTAACCGAGACCGATGTCACCAGTTGAACGGTGCCATTTCTTCAATCCGAGACCAGCTTGGACGAACACTGTGTTGTCCATTGAAGCATCTCGATAAAGAGGCTGAATTGTATTGAGGCTATAGCTTGCACTCTTTGTCTTATCGAATCCAACTGTCAAGTTGGTTCGTGCTGCCCAGCACTCATCCATTGCGCTAACTGGACCACAGCTGCAGCAATCTTTCATCTTGTCTGCTGCTGTTGTTGATTTTGCCATTTGAGCGTCTGCTGCAAATCCAAATGCTGGAGAAGCAACGAGAGCCAACAACGAAAGAAACCGCTTCATAACCATGAACTCCTTTCTAAAATATGTTCAAAGGTCTCCTTATCCTCTATCGCTATACGAGATTTTTTTACAAGAATAAACTCGATAGAAGAAATGATTTTTTTTCAGCCGAATTCGGTAACATCTCCCATAGAGTATTCAGAACAATAAATAAATGGAAGCACAACCAGTGAAAAATTTTCGAAATTTTCGAAATTTTCGAAAATTCGGATGAAAAAACATAAAAAAATTGGGCAAGCAATTCAAAAAGAATAACTAGATTTCAAAAACAAAAAGACTTTATACTTTTAAGTCCTCTTGAAGAACTACTACAACTATATTATGGAGGTCTCCCTTCGCCTTACAACCATCCACACACTCATCACAAGATACATCTCCATTATATAATGCGAGTGCAACTCGTTCGCATATGAATAACGATGGATCTGCAATTAATATAGACAAAGATGACGAAGCTCACTTTAGCTCAGATCTTGGATTTATCCTTACTGCCGCAGGATCAGCCATTGGACTCGCCAATATTTGGAAATTCCCATATATGGCTTATGCGTATGGCGGATTAACCCTTATCCTGCCATACCTGTTTTTCATGGTTTTTTTAGCCATCCCGCTCTTCATAGCGGAAACTGCAATTGGAGCCTCGGCACAAGCAGGGCCATCGACTGCATTTTTTCTTTTAGGAAATCGACCTCGCATAAGCCGATTTTTTGGCAGAATGACTGTCTTGACAGGTTTTCTAATCAGCTCATTTTACAGTGTAGTTACTGGCTGGATTCTTGGATACGCCATAGAGTCTATTTTTACTGGATTCCAAGCACCAACATGCCTTCACGCGCAATCATTATGGCGCGAAAAATTACATAACCCACTGTGGAATGTAGGCTATCATACAATTTTCGCTCTCTCTTGTCTTTTCATCCTGCAAAAAGGAGTAAAGCAAGGACTTGAAAAATTGAGCCGTATAGGAATGCCGATCTTCTTTATCTGTATTGCGATTCTGTTCGCTTGGACGTCAACACTTGATGGCTTTTCCAAAGCATTGACGTATGTTACTTCATTCCAACCAATTAAAGACGGAAGCGAACTGTTAATCCTCGTCGCAATCGGACACGCATTTTTTACGCTCAGCGTGGGACAAGGAACACTCGTCACATACGGCTCATACATGAAGAAGACCTCGAACATCTTCTCATCAACACTCATTATTGCCCTAGCCGACACCCTTATTTCACTTCTATCGACGCTCATCCTACTCTCGACAGTATTCTCAGATCCTTCTGCCGGATCCGAATTGACTTCAGGACCAAGCCTTCTGTTTGAGACACTTCCGACATTTTTTACCCATATGCATGGTGGAAGATTTATCGCCCCGCTTTTCTTTCTTTTAGTTTTTTTAGCAGCAATAACTTCCCAACTCTCAGCTCTCGAACCAATGATTCATTTTCTTGAGCGTGAAAAAAATAAAACACGAAAAAAAGCGACGACTCTCGTTGTAGCCCTTTCATGGTTTATCGGCGTATTGACAGCGATCTCAATCAGCATTCCAGGATCAATCTCGCTGAATGGAGAATCCCTATTTGGATTCTTAAGCTTTACGACCACATCGCTTATGCTCCCATTAGGAGCATTGGCTGCCTCGATCATCTTCATACAAGCATATCGAGCAAAGAAACTCATCGATGAAACTAATAGACCTCTTTTTCATTCACTTCCTCGTTGGGTAAGAAGTTATCTTCTTTGGTCGCTAAAACTTGCGCCAATTTCAATAACTTTTGTTTTTCTCTCTGTTACAGGAATATTCACTCTTCTTTTCTCTTGAGAGATTTTTACAAACCGACTAGGATATTTTCCGAATTTATAGGAGCTTTACTTATGGTTCGCTTAAGCAAACAAGCACGTAGACGCAGCGTTAATTACAAGCGTCCAAAGATTTCTGGCGAAAAAACCGCACAGCAGCAACAGAATACATTTAAGGCTCATGCAAACGCAATTTCCGGAACAAGTGCTCAAGGCGCTTTCATTCCAAAGATTGCATGAGAAGATTTTTCACAAATTAACTCAATTGAGAGCAAAAAGAGGATCGGAGAAGAAGCACAATCTCTTTATATAAATGATACGACATCATTATATATATGAGGCAGCTTCCCCACTCTTTTTACAATAAAGGATAGTTTTACGTATGTCCCGACATCCCAGCTTTGGTAAATCAAATAAAGGCATCAAGAAGCGAAACGTCTTGAAGCGTTTTGAGCGTGTTGATGTCCTAAAGAAACTTGGCCGATGGAAAGAGTCAGAGCAGGCTCGTGTAACAGGTCTCCCAAAGACTCCTGTTCTCTAGTTTTTTTTGATACTTTTTCAGCTCGAGTTTAACGCGCCTCATATTTCTCTCGTCTAATCTTCCAAGATTTATAAAGAGAAGACATGCCATCCATATCATGTATATATTTCTGATGGCATGTCAGTTATGGGCGCTTTTTCTTATATGCCGCTTCGCAATCTCTTCCTCAAAGATTACATATATATATGAACATTGAAGTTACAGATAGACAGAAAGATGTTGATCTCTCTGAATTTATTCCACTTATCAAGACAATAGTTGAATCCGTCCTTGAGATTGAGAAGACAAGCTGCGATCATGTCTCCATTCAATTCCTCTCCGATAGCACCATGCGTCGCTATCATAAAAAATTCTTTGGCGATGGCTCATCTACAGATTGCATGAGTTTTCCCCTCGATGAGGACCCATCTCTACCGATTCGATGCTTGGGTGAGGTTTTAGTCTGCCCAAAAGTTGCGTTAGATCATATTACAAAAAATCCAGAGCATGGAACCCTTCGATCAGAGATTGCGCTTTATATTATTCACGGCCTTTTTCATCTTCTTGGTTATGATGATATTGATGTCAAAGATGAAAAGATCATGAGAAAAAAGGAAAAAGAGGCAATCAACCTCCTTACTAAGAAAGGAGTGCTTTAGCTCAGCGAGAGGCGACAAAGAGTAAACACGCGATGAATGTAGCCTCTTTTATGTCGAGAGCGCTACTTCCTCAACTCGACACTTCCCCAATTCACTATTCAATAAATTCTTTTAAACATCTTTGTCTGAAAACGAAATCATCTAGCCTGAAAGGCAAAAAAAGACTATACCCTATATTCATCGAGTGAAACCCTCACTCTTATGCTAAGCACATATATATAAAAAATTTAATTTCCTTATGCACGACACGAATGCACTTTTGCTCCTCTTTTTAACAGGCGCATCCTTCTTTGCTCTCTTTTTTATTAGCGCTCTTTTACATGCTGCTCGCAAGGAGAGAAAACTCTTCATTGAGCTCGTGATGAAAAAGGCCGAATCATGGCGTCTTTATAAGAAAGTTCACCGCTTCTTCTTCCATGCTGATAGTTTTGAGAGTTTTATATTCTGTTTTACGTCGGCACAGCAGAGCTTAAGAGTATTTACAGTCATCTTTTCATCAGCACTCTATGTCGGATCGCTTTCACTTTCACATTATCTTGAAAGCTATGCTTGGATGAACCCTTTCGAGATTTTTAAAAGCATCATCTTTTTCTTTTCCTTGATCGCGGCGTTCATTCTCACATCAGATTTCTTACCCCGAATCTGGGCTATGAATTCTCCAAATTCACTTATCCGATTCTCGAGAAAGCCAGGGGCATTTTTTCTCATCCTTTTATCCCCTCTTATCGCTCTTCTCTATCATCTATTAAGACTTGCATCGCCGCAATCGACGTTCAAACCATTTAAAGAACATAAATATCAACTCGTCGATCTTATTGAAGATATTGAAGATGAGAAGGCAATGTCTGAGCATGACAAAAGACTTCTTACTTCTGTGATTAATTTTCGCTTGCGAATTGCTCGAGAAATTATGAAACCGCGAGTTGAGCTCTTTTGCATTCCAGAAACACTGACGGTTGAGGAAGCGGCAGCTCAGCTTTATAAAGAAGGATACAGTAGAGTCCCAGTCTACCAAGGAACCATCGACACTATTACTGGGATCCTCTTTTTTAAAGATCTTCTCAATGCATATATGCAATACGCGACAGATTATATTTCTTCAGGATCAACAGATGAGAAAACAAATCCACTCAAAGCGCCTGTCAAATCGCTCATGAAGAAGGTATACTACTGCCCTGAAACTAAAAAAATATCTTCCCTTCTGCAGGAGTTTAGAAAACGACAAGCTCACTTTGCTGTCGTTGTTGATGAATATGGTGGGACCTCTGGAGTCGTTACTATAGAAGACATCCTCGAAGAAATTGTAGGAGAAATTGCAGACGAGTACGACGATCAAGAGACCCTATATCGACCAGATCCTTCAGGAGGCTGGATCGTTGACGCTCAGATGAATCTTCTTGATGTGCACGAGGAGTTAGGAATAGAAATTCCACAAGACGATGATTACGATACAATAGCGGGGTATGTTTTCTTCCGCCTTGGAACAATTCCACAATCGGGAGTCGTAATCCACCACGACAGATTTGAAATGAAGATATTAAAATCGAATGATCGAATGGTTGAAGAGGTCTTGTTAACCCCCCTCAACACCGGCTCAGACACTGACAGTAAGGATTCATAGAACTCTCAAGGACATAATTGGCTGTGGGATTTTCAGAAAGTATACTCATTAATTTTATACTTATCATTTTTTCTTCGCTTGCAACTTGGATCATGATTCGCCTCAAAAGAGGAACGCTACAAGATGAAGCAAGAAAAACACTCCAACTTCTTGAGCAAGATCTTGCGCAGGAAAGAAAGAAATTCGCTCAGGAGCTACAACTTCATGAAAAAGAGCATAAAAATGCCCTAGAACTCCAGAAAAAGACACTCGACCAAGAAAGACAAAAGCTAAAATCTCTCATCGAAGACACAGAAAAGAAAAAAAATGAAGTGGCTCATTCTTTAAAAAAAATAACTCAAAATGAAAAAGAACTCTCTAAAGAGCTTATTCGCGCTCGGACTTTATCTGATGAGGCGGAAAAAAAACTTCTCGAACGGGCAAATCTGACCCAGGATGAAGCAAAAAGAATAGCTCTTGAAATTGCAAGAAAGACCTTGAATGAAGAGCTCCAAAGAAAGATCCCTTTTCTGACTCAAGAAGCTTTAACCTCCTCTTTAGAGCGGCTCACCCCCCTCGTTACGAAAGAGCACTTTACCTATCGCATAGTCATTAATGACTATGAAAAAATAGTGCCTAAATTAATCGGTAAAGAAGGGCGAAACATCCAAACATTTGAACAAGCGATTGGCGGCGGGATTTCTATCACCTTTGATCAACAAGATCGCTCAATTGCGGTCACTTCACATAATAGCGCTCTAAGGCAGCTCGCGATTGCTGCTCTTGAGTCTCTTATGCTCCTTGAGAAGATTACGCCACCTACCGTGATAGACACCATCCAGAGAACAAAAGCGGCATTTAAAGAATCAACCCTTGAAAAGACAAGAGAGCTCCTTCAGAAGAAAATTCCTGAGGCGTTGAGCCTAGCCCCCTCTATCATTGAGCATTTAGCTGATCTTTCCACTAGGTCTAGCTTTGGGCAGAATCTTCTTTTCCACAGCATTGAAGTGGGGCTACTCATGAAGACTATAGCCTTAGAGCTCCAGCTTTCTCCTTCAACGAAAGCCCCTCTCATCGGACTGTTACATGACATTGGGAAAGTTCTTTCTCCTACTTGGGGAGAGACCCACTCGAAAGCGGCTGTACATTTCCTAGAGAAACATGGGATCGATGAATCTATTACAAAACCCATTCTCTCCCATCACGGGGAAGCGCCTAAAGAATCAATTGAGGCACATCTTCTCGTTATCGCAGACCGAATCTCGGGAGGGCTATTAGGAGCAAGAGCAGAACCACAAGCAAGAAATTCACACCATTCACGCATCCTCGAAAAGATTGAGCAGCATCTAAAGAATACATTTCCTCTTCGTTCTATTTGGGCAAGTTTTCGCAATGGAGAGAATCATCGGGGCGGCACGATTGAGATAGTCGCAACTCAAAACCCTCTTTCTCAAGTAGAACTCCAGACAATTGAAAAAAATTTGATACAAGAATTTCCTTCCGAAGAGTTTTTTGTCACCCTTCTTCCTCCATCAGCATAGAAAATAATGATATGTACACTTTACTTTGCTTTTAACACCAAAAGAAGAGATACTCGTATCCTTGGTAATTGCCTTGAAAAAACCTTATAACGTTATTTAATGTAAAATCCGCCTCTTTATGACAGCACGAGAAAAAATTAGAAATATTGCTATCGTGGCTCACATCGACCACGGCAAAACAACATTGCTAGATAGCCTCCTTAAACAGTCCAACATTTTCCGCCAGAACCAAGTTCTTCAAGAGCGGGCTATGGACAGCTTCGACCAGGAAAGAGAGCGAGGAATTACCATCTTTGCTAAGCACACCTCTATTCCATATAATGATTATAAAATTAACATCATCGACACTCCAGGTCACGCTGACTTCTCCGCTGAAGTTGAGCGTATCCTCGGTATGGTCAGCTCAGTCCTTCTCCTCGTTGATGCGCAAGAAGGCCCAATGCCACAGACCCGCTTCGTGCTGTCAAAATCTTTAAAGAAGGGATTAAAGCCTATCGTTGTCGTCAACAAGATCGACAAACCACATGCAGATCCTGACAAAGCGCTCAACTTGACATTCGACCTCTTCACAGAGCTCGGAGCAACTGATGAGCAGCTCGACTTCCAATACTGCTACGCTTCCGGTCTCTCAGGATTCGCAATGCGCCATCTGACAGATCCACGCACTGACATGAGACCTATGTTCGACATGATCACCGAGTGCGTAGAGCCACCTAAAGGTGAAGAGGCAGAGCCATTCCTTATGCAAGCTATGTCGATCTTCTATGACGATTACGTCGGACGTCAAGCCTGCGGCCGAATCATCAATGGAAAAATCAAGAAAGGACAGCAGATTATCCATATCGATCGCGAAGGCAAAGAAAAACGATGCACGATCTCTCGCATTGAAGGACACCTCGGTCTTGAAAAAGTCGAAATGGAAGAAGCATCCTGCGGTGATATCGTCGTCCTCTCAGGTATCCCTGACGTTATGATTGGTGACACCCTCACTGATCCTAATAAAGTTATCCGCCTTCCAGCAATCAAGCTCGACGAGCCTACAGTCTCTATCGACATGATGGTAAACTCCAGCCCCTTTGCAGGTCGCGTCGGAAAACACGTCACGATGAATAAACTGCGCGAGCGCCTTGAAAGAGAAAAGAGAGCGAACATCTCCCTTAAGATCGATTTCGACAACGGAAACCAAGACGTTATCACTATCTGTGGTCGAGGCGAGCTTCACCTTTCCGTTCTTATTGAGACAATGAGACGTGAAGGCTTTGAGATGAGCATTGGAAAACCTCGAGTTATTCTCAAAGAAGAAAACGGCGTAACGATGGAACCTATCGAACGCGCTATCGTCGAAGTTCCTGAAACGTACTCTGGCGAAGTTATCGAAGAACTCTCAAGAAGAAAAGGTGAGATGCAGCACCTCGATACCAACGCAGAAGGCATCACACGCATGGAGTTCTTAATTCCTACACGTGGTCTTATGGGCTATAGAAACAACTTCCTTACTGCCACACGCGGTCTTGGTATCCTCACTTCGATCTTCGATCACTACGCTCCTTTCAGAGGGTCGATTGTTGGAAGAAAGTTAGGTGTTATGATCTCTATCTGCCCAGGTAGGACTACAGGATACGCTGCGTTCCAGCTTCAAGAGCGTGGAACACTCTTCGTCTCTCCAGGTGATGAAGTCTACGAAGGTATGATCATCGGTGAACACTCCCGAGACAACGACCTCGTCGTCAACATCACAAAAGAAAAGCAGCTTACAAACATTCGAGCTGCTGGTTCTGATGAGAACATCATCTTAACACCACCTCGTAAGTTTAACCTCGAGCAAGCTATCGACTATATCCAAGACGATGAGTTGATTGAAGTTACCCCAACAACAATTAGAATGAGAAAGCGCCTTCTTACCGAAAATGAAAGAAAACGCGGTGCGAAAAATAGCTAATAGCTACTGATCGCATACTCAATTCTAAAAAGAGCTAAAGCCCCTGATAAGTCTTCCAACTTATCAGGGGCTTTATACTTTCATAAAACTGGACTTCTTTAAGCTCTTATAGAAGCGAGATTAAAAGAGAGAAGGATTATCCTCATCATCTGCCGGATAATCAGCGTCTTCGCTTAATTCAATCTCTATATCAATTTCAGATTCCTCGTCATCACTTTCTTCTGAAGCCTCATCACTATCTTCTTCTGTCAAAGAAGCTGTGATACCACCATTAAATACGGTTAGATAATGAGTAAAGAACTCATTGAACTGAGGAGTCCTGATGAGGTGCTGATGAAGCCACTCATCTTCGAGCATATCCTCAGGAGAAGGAAGCGCCTCAACTTCAATTGCTTCATACAGCTTCTCAATCGATTCATGATAATTACCCATAAGAGAGTAAAGACATGCGAGGTGATAAAGAGCTGGATGAAAACCGGAAGATGCAGCTCTTAAGAAGTACTCCTCCGCTAAGAACCACTCTTGGGGTATCTCGAGACCAAGATCATGATCCTTTCCTGCTTCACAACTGTCATCATCTTTATCTAAAAGACATTGATCAGAGTGACTTTCATTATGGGAAAGCTTTTCGTGAGAAGCGTCTCGATGGAGAACTCCGATATTAGTAAGGCAAAGCGCGTACTCTGTACATGCTACCTCATCTTCAGGATCAAGCGTCAAATACTCCTCAAAAATAGCGCGCGCTTTTTCATACTCTTCGAGTTGATCTGTCATTTCTCCGAGATGAAGCTGACTGACAGCATATTGATACAGAGTTTGAGGGTCTTTCTTACCTCGTTCGTACATCTCTTCAAAGAGGATAACAGCTCTTTCAGTAAATTGCTCATCCTCAGAAAGTTCCCCTAGTAGATCATAGGCTGAAGCAAGATTAAAAACCGCATCATCAGTCAATGTATCTGAGAGTTCTATTGCCTTTTCAAGGCGAAGCACAGCTTCTTCAGCGAAAGCCTTGTCTTGAGTCCAGTCAGCAAGGTGAAGAAGAGCAATCCCCCAATCACTCCAGAAAACCGGAAAGCGGGCATATAAAGATCGAGAAGCGAGCATGAAAGAGATGAGTGACTCCTTCATGGAAATTTCAGAACCTGTGGCCTCTCCTAGCGCCAATTTGGTAAGCGCCAAGGCGTACCATAGGCTTGCACTCTTTGCGTGCTCAACAAGTCCTTTTTGAATCAGCTCACGAGCCTTCTCAAAGTAGCTTTTCTCATTAAAGTACTTCCCAAATCCATAAAGACAAAGAGCTAATGCCGTGTATACTTCAGGATGTATCTGGCTTTTTTTGAGCTCTACTTCAATCTCAAACGCTTTCTCAGCTTTTTCATAGGCATCTGAGAGCATATATGATTGCCCTTTGGCCTCGCCTATAATCAAAAGAGCTTGAGCCCAAAGTGCATAACCAAGCGAAGATGGCTTCTTTTGAGAGTTCTCACTCTCATGCTGAAGCTCAACATAATGCTTTTCAGCCTCTTCGAAATACTCTAACGATTTTTCAATAAGCTCTATATCATGAAAAATTCGTCCGGCGTAGAGATTCAATTGACCCCACTTTTGCCAAAACTGAACTTTATTCCGAGGCATTCCCTTTGAGGCGTTTTGAAAGGCCTTGTCTGATTTCAAAAACCACTCTCTCACATGATTTTCTTCAAAGAGATGCTGATAGCAACAAGCAATATTGAAATTACGAACGGCGGTATCTCTCAGCACAGATTGAGGAACCTCTCCCTCTTCAGAAAAAGGAAGTCGCAGAATCGACTCTTCATAGAGAGGTATTGCTTTATTGATGAGCAAGTCTTCTTTATTAATAAGAAGAGAAAGCTCTACAACGCAATTTGCATAATCATTAAAGAAATCAGACTTATCAATTCCAAGGTTCAATGCTCTTTCATAGAGATCGCATGCTCTTTGGAAATCGGATGGCTCACCGGAGTCGCGAGCGATAAGAAAAAGAGTGATTCCCCAATGCCAGAAAAACTCAGGCGGACAGGTATCGCCTTTTTCAATATTAGATAGGGAAGAAGCTTTTCGAAATGATTCATCAGCAACAAGAAGATATGCGGAATCATGAGACAGAACTGCGTATCGTAGAGCAGATGAAGCTAGTCCATAGTGAGCGTCAAAAAAACCATCATCAAGCGCTATTGAAGTCTCAAAGGCGAACATAGCTTCTTGGAGTGATTCTGGAATCTCTTGGAGTGCAAGATATGACCCTAAGCGAAACCACACTTTTGTACTCTCAGGTGTCAGCTTGCAAGCGGCTCGTAAACAATCAAGAATCTCAACATGAGCCGAATCTTCTTGCTTTCCCGACACTTCGCCTTGATGATACAGCGAAGAAATTTTTTGATCCGCGGAGAGTAAAAAGAGCTGAGAGAGCAGCTCTTTCTCATTAGGCATCAATGAACTCCACTCTTTCTCATTAAGAAAGTCTTTGACGAGCTCAAAAGATTGAGAGGCTAAAATTCCCTCGAATAATCGTACTAGAGGCCGTAGTTGTTCACTCATGATTTTCTTCGCTCACTCTCACATTTGGCTATGAAGATACAACAATTACTGCATACCGGGAAAAAAGCCTCGATATCGCATTGCGAACCCGATTTTCATGCGATCCAAATTAGCTATCTCCCTTGAATGACATTCATGAGGAGACTTTGAGCTCTCGCAGACGGCGAAGAGTTCTCTTTCTTTTGTTTTTAGTCTTCATTATTTCCCCTTTTTGAATCAGGAATCAAGCAGCAAAAAAACTCTATAGGTACGAAACGAAACTCAGAGAGTTTCAAAAGGGAAGATATCTTAAGAAAGAAACATGCATATGAAAGGGCCAAGGGGAAATTTAAAACTGTGAATTTCATGAGTTTTACCCAATTTTTGGTCTCATGAAAGCGTACTACCATAAGTGTACTATTTTGAGGCAAAGAAAACAATGAATCCTCATCAGATTCTCTTCATCTCCTTTTTCTCATCCCTCATAATTGTTCGTTAAATCTGCTTTTTGAATTCTCTTTTCACCTGCTAGAGTAGTCATCGTACGAGGAACCATATTCCTTACATCTAATTTCTTTATACTTAATAGCCTCCCTGGCCTGAGAGAAGTATTCAACCTATGACAAACCAGCCTTCGAAAGCAAATGCCTCTTCTTGTTTTGTTGCTCAAATCCCACTAGAGATGGTCGATCCGTTACGAGCACATCTTATCGAAAAAGGATTTGAACTTCAGACTCCTCCTTACACGCTATTTCAGGCAAAAACGAAAGGGCTTATCGTCACAGTCTATTCCTCCCTCAAAATAATGGTGCAAGGAAAAGAGATGAAGGAATTCATCGAATTTTACCTCGAACCTGAGATTTTGAAAGCCCCTCTCTTTACACATAAAGACACCCTTCTTCTTCTCAATCATGATCTTGAACCTAAAATTGGGTCTGATGAAACTGGTAAAGGAGACTATTTTGGGCCTTTGGTCGTCACAAGTGTCTTTGCGAATGGAAAAGAAGACATCCAGTGGCTTATTGAACTTGGAGTCAAAGACTCTAAGAAACTGACAGATAAAGTCGCACTTCAATTGGCAAAAAAAATCGCGGCTCGACTGCCCCATGAGACGGTCATCATACGACCTGAGAAATACAATCAGCTGTACTCAAAACTGTCAAATCTTAATGAGC
This sequence comes from uncultured bacterium, assembly GCA_964427425.1. GTDB lineage: Bacteria > Chlamydiota > Chlamydiia > Chlamydiales > FEN-1388 > CAYRUD01. Next base: position 23,295 of record CAYRUD010000011.1, on the reverse strand, counting down.
TTTTAGCATGGGCGCATGCGACAGCAATATCACAGCTCCTCAAGAGAGTCCCCACGAAAAAAGTGCTCGTCGATAAATTTGCTCACGAATATGTCGTTCAACGAATGCTCGTGAAAAAAGGCGTTTCTTTACACGATATACAAGTTGAGCAAAGAGTTCGCGCTGAAGAAGATGTTGTCGTAGCCGCAGCCTCAATCATTGCTCGCGCAACCTTTGTTGAGGAGATGAAAAATCTCTCAGAAAAATTAGGAATTGAGCTTCCAAAAGGGGCATCTAAACAGGTTATCAAAGCTGGTGAGGCAATCGTAAAAAAGTACTCATCTGATGTATTGTCTTGTGTCGCCAAACTCCACTTTTCGATTACAAATACTGTATTGAAAGGCGATCAAGCGGATATCCTAGCAGAAATAAAAAAAGAGCAAGAAGACTCTTAAAAAAAGCTGCGTCAATAAAACTCTTTTTGCCCTATTCCAAGAACGAAGAGGTTATTTGTAGAGATTTGTATGCTTTTAAGACTCCATATCCACAATTTAATCCTTGTCGATCAGTGTGATGTCACCTTTACTAAAGGCTTTAACGTCATCACAGGAGAAACCGGCTCGGGAAAATCTGTTCTCTTAACAGCAATATCGTTACTTATTGGTGAACGGGCAGATCCTGACCTCATCCGTCATGGCGAAGAGAAGGCAACGCTTATTGGTGAGTTTGACACCCCTCTTACACTCTCCAATTCAGATATTCTTCCCCTCTTGGAAGAATACTCACTTGAAGATGTTATTGAGAGTAAGACATTGATTCTCAAACGTGAAATACTCTCTTCTGGAAAGAGCAAAGCCTACATTAATGATCACTTAGTTCCTGTCTCAGTAATCAAGCAGATTGGTGAGAGGCTCGTAGAATTCTCTGGTCAGCACGCTCATATGATTATGAAAGATGAGTCATATCCACTCGCTGTAATCGATTGTGCGTTACCAGGAATGGAAGAGCGCCTCACACGCTTTCAGACGCTGTATAAACAAGAGCGAGGTTATGTCGCTGAGATAAAGAAAATAGAATCAGAGCTCCAGCATCGCGATGCAGAAATAGAGCGCTTAGAAGCAGATATTCAAGAGATAACCTCCTCAAAGATTCTCGAAACAGATGTTGAAGAGCTCTTCCAACGCTTTTCGACGTTAAGCCAGCTGAGCGAAGTCTCTCAAGCCCTGCAGACTATTTCTGATATGTTAGAAGGAGTTCCAGGAAAACACGCTCCAGTTCTTTCCATCTGTTTAAGCCTTCAAAATATGCTCGAGAGATCAAAGCATCTCGACTCAAGCCTTGAGGCGGCCTTATCCCATGTTAAATCATCAACTGCTGAGCTTTCTGAAGCGAGTTTCATCCTTAAGAAAAGACTCTCTCATCTTGGAGTTGATGAAGCAGAGCTGGCCTCAATTGAAGAAAAGCTCAATCGGATTGAAAAAGTAGAGCGCCGATGGGGAAAAGACAAACCCTCTATTCAGCTCGCTCTTGAGAAACTCCAACAACGGGTCAGCGATCTTCAAAGAAAAGATATCGAGTTAGAAGAGCTTCAAGCGTCACATAAAAAAGCGAAGAAAGAGCTCGATATTCTTGCAGAAGAGATGCACGAAGCTCGGTCACAGATTGCCGAAAAGCTTCAAGGTCAGATTAGCCATGAGCTGAAAGATCTTAATATGGCTGCCTGCATCTTCGAAATTGAAGTGAAAAAAGGAACCCGCACTGAGACTGGGGATACTGAAGTCCAATTTTATATCACACCAAATATCGGCGAAAAAAGAGTTCCTATTGCATCTGGAGCCAGTGGCGGTGAGATGGCCCGTATTTACCTAGCGATCCAGACTGTGACATCCTCCCTTCAAAAGATCCCAACTATTATATTCGACGAAGTTGATGCCAATATCGGCGGCGTCACAGCAATTCATGTGGGAAGAAAGCTCGCAGCAATCGGATCAGCCCGTCAAGTGCTGGCAATCACGCACTTCCATCAAGTCGCAGAATCCGCAGTCCATCACATCACTATCCAGAAAAAAGAAGAAAGAGGAAGAACGTACACGACGATCCGCGCACTCCATAATTTGAAAGAGCGCGAACAAGAAAAAATGAGAATGGTCGGAGTAATGTAAAGTAATATTTATGAAATGCTCCTTCTCAAAGGATAGATAGATCGATGAATTCTCTCTCTTCTAACCCAAACTCTAGTATGAGCTGCCCATCCCTCTCTCAACAGATGGATGATGAGGCTCTCATTACCACTGAAATTCAAGAGAAACTCTCTTTAGATGATGCCGTAGATAACGACTCAACTGTCTTGGGACAGATTGCGCACTATATTAATGATGAACTTCAGCCAAATGAGCACCTTGGAATTCAATGGCTTGAAAACATCGAATCGCTCGTACAATCCCTGCCTGAGGAGACTCCCCATAACTCCTTTCATCCTAACTGGGCAAATTTCTTTTTAAAAGTAGAAGAGATCTTAAAAAACGCCAAACCTTTCTTCATACATAGAGAAGTTCGGCTCGATACTCGGATTTACATCATCCATCGCTGCCTTACACTATTACGAAAGCTAAATTTAGATTCTGAGTTTATATCTCATTGTGAATCAAATAGTATCTCAAGCTCCTTTCCCTCAGTTTTTCTTAAGGAATTTGCGCGTGGGGGCAGCACCATTAAGGGCTGGAGCTTGATTCCTCAAATATTTCAGTATGTGCTTCAGCCTCAGACTCAGCTCTTTGATCAGACTCAGCTCTTTGAAAAGATTAATCAAGAGCGAATGACATTTTTTAAGATCAGAAAAAAGGAAACTGACTTTCAAGTCAGTCTTATCTTCTGCAGAAAAAAAACTGAAAATAAATCATACTTTAATGTCTATGTGACACGCACTCAGATTGGCTCTGGAGGTCTTAAAAGAGTAAAAGATATTTGTAGCCTCTCTCGCTTGAATCAGAGTAAAGCTAAGCTTACTCCGAAATATAAACCCAATAAAAATGAGCCATTGTCTTGTATCAAAGCGAATAGACACTCACAGCTCATGATCAAAGAAGGCCTTCTCTCTCAAGATCTTTGTAATAAAAAGATTCCTCACATTCTTCAAATGCAGGTAAGATCCTTCAACGGGAAAGCCATACTACTCTCAGATCTGTGTGAAAAGAAGGATCTTGAGTTGTATCGAAAGGAATTTCCACCAGAGAGCCAACTCAATCAATTGATAGTACTCATTAAAGAATCTCTTGAGACTCTTAAAGCCCTCCACAAGAATAACCTATGTCATCTCGATGTTAAATTTCAGAACATCCTTGTCTTCATGGAGAAAAAGACCCCACACATTAGGATAAGCGATCTGACCTCAGTAAGTGAGGTTGGAGGAGAGTGCCAAATGACCACGTTTTTTTCTCCGGAGATGGTCAGACTCATTGATGAGGGAAAATCAAATGAAATAAAAGCGTCCCCACATATTGACATGTGGAATATAGGCCTCATACTCTTCGCGCTGCGCACAGGCAAAGATCTTCTATCCTACAAAATCACCTGGACAATGACACAGTCACGCGAAGATCGTTCCATTTGGTTCGAAAACATAAATCGCTTGATACAGGATTTTGAAGCTCTAAAAGATAGCAGCTCAACTATCGATATCCTAATTGAGAAACTTCTTTCTTATAACCCTGCAGATAGGCCAACTGCTCAAGAAGCCCTCAAAGTAATTGAGCAATATATTGAAACATTACAAAACAAGAAGTAGGCCTAGGCATGAAACCATTCACTCATGTCCTAAAGCTATGATTCATCAATAATATGATTCCAGCTTCTCCTCAATATCTGTGTGGTTGTGACTTCCGTGAAACCTCGTCATCAGATGAGATATCTTCTGACTCATCGGATGAGATCGATGAGTTACAACTACTATTCAGTAAACAGCTCTATATTTCAGAAAATCAGAAGCCTTTTGAAGCTACTGCTCAAAAGATTGAGCGTCTCTTAAATAACTCATCAGAAGGCATAGAGTGGTTTGATAGATTAGATACGCTTTCTCATTCTCTTCATAATTATGACTATCGTTCCAAGATCCTAAAAGTGTGTGATTGGCCATATCTCGCATCTAAGCTAAAAAGAACCATACAACTTATCCCCACAAGTTCTTCAAATTCGTCTATTTACATCAATAATCACATTGTCTTTATCGTTCGATGTCTCAAGATATTTAAAAACATTGGTCTTGAAGAGAGTTTTAAAAACCACTCAGAAGATATCTCCGACGCCGTTTCGGCACTTTTCACGAGGAAGTTCCAGATTAAAACCAGCTTTACTCCAGGATGGAATATCATTCCTCAAGTTATCGAACATATCCGAACTCATGAAGAAGACCTTATAGAACAGCTCTCTAGTGACGCCATAAACTTCATGAAAATAAAGAGAAGTAATGATCTTCCCATCAGCCTTTTATTTATTCGAGAAGGAGAAAAGAAAGATGAGGAGAAAAACCGACGATTTAATCTCTTCGCTACAATCCGATTTATAGGCAACGGCACAACAAAATATGCTAAGGAAATATCTAGTCTTACATATATTCATCAAAAAAAGGTCAAATTAACTCCTCACAAAAGGCTTGTAGAAGAAGACCCATCATTATTTGAGTACTGGCAAGAAGAAATTGCTCGTGAAGCCCTTCTGACACAAGAACTCATGAAATTGAATGTCCCCAATCTCCTTGTTATGCAAACCTACAAGAATGAGGATAAAGCGATCACTCTTTCTGAAATATGTGAAGGAAGGACCCTTATAGCATATCACAAAAGACTTCCTCCTGAGCTGCAGCTCTTAGACGCACTCTATATTTTAAGAGATGCTCTTGAAGCCCTAATCTTCCTCCATCTCTTGGAAATTAGCCATCTCGACTTCAAGATGGATAATATCTTAGTAGCATATGAAAACAATTATGTTTGTGGAAAGCTCTCAGATCTCGGTTCAGCAAGGCAAAATGGATATAAAGGTTGCTTAACAACCTATCCATCTCCAGAAATGCTCCAAGCTAATGGAAATATTGCATCGCCTGAGATTGACATGTGGAGCCTTGGTCTCATTCTCTTCGCTCTTTTCACAAAAAAGGATTTACTCTCATACCAACTCTCTTGGGAAACAGCTTATAAAGACCGGCAAAAATGGTGGAAAGATCTAAGACAACTTATGAAAGACTTAGAGATCATAGAAAATACCTATCCATCGTTTTATAAAATTATTAAACAACTTCTCGATCCCGATCCAAAGGAACGAATAGGACCTGTCAGAGTAATTATCGAGATCGAGAAATTCATTGAAGAAAACGGGTACTAAAAACTCAAGAGCCCGAATTCCCTCCCTCAAGAAAATTGACCTCCTCTCATTCAAGCTCTCAAGATGAAGCAAAATCAATAGTATTCATGAGAGTTATTAGTCACCTCATTATTTACAGAATTCCCCTTCACATAAACTATTATTTTTAGTTAGAAGTCAATTTTGCCACACAAACTATCTCTTATTAAATTTAAGAAATTAAAAATTGATTTAACTTTAAATTTTTGCCCCTAAAAAGAGAGGTTATGAAATGAATCCTCTAGTAACCACGGACTATTTAGAGGTCAATACTGGCTTGAATGATCCTTCAACAAGCTCCACAAGCAGCTCATTCCAGGATCTTGACCTGCATATCTATGAAGTGGATGATGATCATGAGGAGTATCGGATCCTAAGCCGAGATGAAGAATATTCAAGCTCGCCAGAGGAGCGTTTCAACGATTTTTTCTCCAAACTCAATATCGATGACTCTCGTAAGAACAATTCTCTTCTCCTGCAACAGATTGAACTCTTGTTTCATGATGATACATCGGGAATAGAATGGTTTGAAGAGCTAGAGAGATTGACTACTTCCCTATCTGATGAGGACATGCCACCTTTTTTCCCCGCAAACTACAACGTGCTCTCTCTTTTTTTTAAAATAGGAAAACTTCTTAATGATCCTAAAGAAGTTCTATATGCCGATAAAGCTCAAATTGATCAGAGAATTCTCCTTCTTAGCCGATGCCTCACTATTCTAAAAAAGCTTGATCTAGTGAAAGATTTTATCGATCATTGCGAGCTAGGCTTTCTTACTGAATATCTTCCTCCTTTTTTCTTTAAGCGATTTGCTGTGAAACACAACTCACAATCTGCTGCTATTCCTGGATGGCAAGTCATTATGGAGATTGGAAAATACCTCCTTACCTCCGAAAAACAACTCTTTCAGCCTCTTTTGAACTCGAATAATCCTTATATAAAGATAAAGAGAAACAACTCAGATCTACGCCTAAGCCTTATTTTCGCTCGTCAAATTGAATCTCAACAGAAATTTAATATATTCGTGACAAGAGGATATCTAGGATCCGGGGGAACAAAAAAAGTAAAAGAGATTTGCTGCTTGTCCTTTCCATATCAATCAATGGCGAAGCTTACACCAAAAAACAAACCCAAAAATGGCACTCCTCAGAAAATCAATGACTGGTACTCACTCTCATGGGACATGATAAGTGAATATCACATGGTTCAAAAACTTATTACTTTGAAAATCCCACATATTCTTCCTATGAAGATGATGGCTCTGCAGAATGAGAAAACTGTCATCTTAACTGAACTCTGTAAAGGAAGAGATCTCTATTTCCAATATAAAGCTGAATTTAAAGGAAATCCAAACACACGATTCATTGCTCTTATGACTCTGATGAGAGATGCATTAGAGACACTGTATTTTATGCATCAAAACCAGATCTGCCATCTTGATTTGAAAATGGACAATATCCTCATTCAACAAGAAGAGACCGGACTCTATGCTAAATTAGGAGATTTCGGCTCTGCCAGGAAGACTGGAGAAAAGACAGATAATTTGACAACCTATCCTTCACCTGAAATGGTGCGCCTTATCGATCTTGGTATGGAGAGTGCGATTGCTGCCTCGCCTGCTATCGATATGTGGAATGTAGGACTCATTCTCTTTTCTCTACGCACAAACAAAGATTTACTAAAATATAATGTCGACTGGCGTCTGACTCGAACCAAAGATGCAAGAAAATTCTGGTATGAGAGTGTGAGGCAACTTAAAGCAGACTTTAGCAAGATAAAAAAGCGTTTCTCCAGCTTGGATACGACAATAGAGCTCCTTCTCTCTGATGATCCCTTATTAAGGCCAAATGCATTTAAGGTCATACAGGAAATAGACTTTATCTTGAATCAACGCTTTATAGAATAATTAGCCCATTTTCTCTCATGCACGCTCTTCCCCTTATATAAAAAGCCTCAATCGCAAAAGAGCGTGTCCCCTTCACAAGCACCCCTAGAACAAATAATTCTTTGCTAATAGTGAATTTTACTCATCCGAACTAAGATGAAATATGTCCCCACCCATATTTAATTAAAAATAATACTAAGAGAAACAAGACTATGTCTACTGAAAGAACTCCTCAAAAAATAGATAGTGATTTTATTTTATATACTACTAAAGATCAGTTCATAAATGATGACCTCGATGAAGTAAGTATCCAAGCACCCCTTTATAACACCAAAACATCGACTTTCTATCCTACAGCTCATGTGGCAATCACCTTTCATAAAAATCGATCCGAAAATGCAATTAACACCATCTTTTTTAATCTCTATCGAGAAGTATGGACATCCAGCAACAGCCAAGTGTGGGATTCGATTAAATGTTGGGATAGAACAATCTGGTTGAATAAAAGCTCTCTAGATCGTGCCGTCTCGATAGCTCCGAGACCATTTTTGCCCCAAAGCCTCAACTTATCTTCTTCACAATTTACCGATCTCGAATCAATACAACGATTTCCGACGAACGTAGAAGAGGTTACAGCGTCATTAAAAAACAGAGGCGAAATCATCGTTCCCTTTGTCTTGAAAATCCCTCATCATTCAACGATACGCTACAGACAAGTTTCTCAAGAAGCTCTCTATGATCCTGAATTTATCGACGCGCTGTTTTTTAATCACTCACGCCTCCAAACAATACTTCTAGCCTTTTTTTCTGAGCTCGACTACAGCGATACAGAAGAACACCTTAAGAAAGTTGATGAGCACATTGATTTTTTAAACGAGCAATATCATGCTCTCAACACCTATGCAGCAGCGTCTGGATTCCATACATTTTTTATCCCTCCACTCCCCAATCGCAGTAATTCCTTCACTGTCTTAGAAACCTCTGATCAATACCTTCAGCAAATATGCCAAGTGTATAATCAGCTCCCCGCTCAGGAGGAGATTCCACACATCTCACTATTTGCTCAAAATCAACTTAAAAAAACATTCGGAGCTGTTGGCGCATCAGCTTTACATGCGACAGAAGCTATAAATAAGGAAATTGATAAGCTTCTGGGGAAAATTGCGGGAGCATATGAGGAAGACGGAGACGATCAAAATCAATCCAATCTACTACCCCTGCAAGCCCAACGAAATGAAATGATTGAGAGAGTCGATACCTTACACAAATCATTGAACAAGAGAGCCAATATCTTACGACAACAAAAAGAACCATATTCCCTTCCTGTCTTGGGAAGGGCTCAATATAAGGATCTCATCGATCATTCTTTAGATCTGTGGGAATATATAGGCTCTTTTTATAACAGATTGCTATGGGAGAAAGAAGCCGAATCGACAACCTTAATCTACAATCATAAGTATGATACTACAACCTTACTTAAAACGGCGCTCGGATCTCATTATGGTTTTGAAATTATAGACAGATTCTATAGAGGAAATGTTCGAAACTACGCAATGGATGTTGAATATACGCTTGGCACGATTTTCGAGGCCGAAGACTATGCTGGAAGAGATATTCATGATCTGCGTCTTACGAATGAACAAAGAGAACAAATCGTCAATATAGGCTATTTACACTTAGACACAGTTTTAGGCCTTCCTTTCGTGAATTGGGACTCGACAAAATGTATACAACTTATTGAATTATTTAAGCCTAGGCTTGAAATCGTAGAGATAGGCTCTAAGACTATTAATAATGACTATGGATCTCAACTTGAGAGCCTTAATAAATCGATAGAGCGATATAAATGTCTCAAGGCACTTCTATCTATCTATCGACAAATCCCTCACGTAAGCATTTCTTGCCCTGAAGCATGCATTGCCATTTTAGACGCGTCTCGAGACCATCCGTTGCATATTACCAATCTTACCATATACGATCCGGCGAAACGAGGCATATGTGTTGACGATGACTTCTTTACAAATTTACGAATTCACGGATTGAAAACACTAACTGTCTCAAACTCACTCATAACCGGATCTTTTCTTTCGTCCTATCAATACAGAGATATAGAGCATCTCACTCTTAGCGATAATCCTTTCCTTTGCTCTGAAGAAGAGCTTTGTAAAGCTTTTAGAGATTCTCTTTCTTCGTTAACAGAGTTAAAAACACTGCGCTTATACCTAAACCGCATAGCGATTTCACTCTTTACAAATCAACCCACACCTCAGTTACAAAAGGCTTTCATATCACATACTCGTGCGTCATATGTCTCTATTCTCAACTACGACTATCAACTTGAGATCCTTAAGAAAGCCCTAACAGGCATAAAGGAAAATATCACCAATCAAACGGAGATCCCCTCATTCTTAGAGCAAATCAATGATACGCTTCAACATTGTCATGAAGCATTAAAAAATGTCATTACAAGCATAAATCAGATCAACCCCGCTGATGGCAAAAAAGACCTGCTGAGATTATCAGATTTTGTTTCAGACCTCGCCATTTTGGCCAAAAACAAAGAAAGCGTTGAGAGATTTAAAGAAGAGCTCGATAAAATTGACACTACAATCACAACTTTGAATGGAATGTCCATAAAAGACAAATTTATCCTAACGGATCGAGATACTAGCGCCTCTTCTCCTGCTCACCCTCTTCTTATTATAGAAGAAGGTACTGACGCTCAAAACTTTGAAGAAACCATTTACAGATGGGTAGAGCAATTTCAAAGCGAAAAGATAAAGTTTGAGGAACTGCAAAAATCGCTTCCACGAGAAGAAGATAATCAATAAATCCTTCTCCACTATTAGTTCTCTTCTCAGAATTATTCCCTGTTCTCTGGCAAATCAAAGAACAGGGAATATTTTTGTGATCGTTTATTTTTAGCAAAATCTACAAAAAAGAAATAAAACATCCGCTCTTTAATAAGTTCTCCGAAAGCAACTTAATACACACTCAAACTAATCTATGAGAATAGTTCTCCACATAAAAAGAGCTCTATGGATAATTTCTGAGTAAAAAATTACCCATCATAAAAAAAGCTTACAGTAATGAATCCTCTTTCAGTCGTATCTTCAGCGGATTATAGTAACTTACAATCTTCCGACACGACAGTATCAGCGACATGTACTCAACCAGCTCCAAGAGAAGAAAGCGCTCCATCTCAATTGTCAGTAGAAGACGCACAACGTCTCGCTGAAATTGAGCAACTCTTAAATACTCCTCAAGAAGATATTGATTGGCTGGAAACTGCGGAAGAACTTGCAGAAAAGCTTTCGTTAGATATCCCAAACCCTTCCACAACATTGAGTATTAAGTGGGAGACTTTCATTGGCAATGTCGAACGCCTTTTATCAGAAGAAGAATACTGTATCGTAGCGAATAGTATCCTCGTCGATGGTCGGATCTTTGTCGTGCAACAAATATTGAAATTGCTCAAGCGATTTAACTTGGACAGAGATTTTAAAGATTATTGTCGAGGCGAGCGACTGTCTCAACTGATTCCGGCTATCTTCCTAGATGACTTTCAGATTAAGAGTCAGATCATCTCAGGCTGGGATATCGCGCCTCAAATTATCGAGTACCTCAACCATGAGGAAGACTCGATCATCGTTAAGACAGCACTAAATAATATCTCTTATCTAAAAATGAAGAGAAAAGAGACTAAGCTTCCAATTAGTCTTATTCTTCAAAAAGGCACGACTGGCGATACGTACTTTAATCTTTATGCAACCCGTAGACTACTTGGCAGAGGAGCGCTTAAAAAAGTCAAAGAATTGATCAGCATCACTCACTCGAATGCCATCCAAGCAAAGTTTACCCCCCGCTACAAACCACAACAAGACATTCCGGAGTCTGTGGACAAATGGAAATATGCGTCTCAGCGAATGCTTGAAGAAGCTTTAATAATTCAACAACTCACTCAATTGACAGTGCCTCATATTATTCCAGTATATCCTTATATCGACAATGGACAGGCTGTTATTTTCTCTGATGTATGTGATGGAAGAGATCTCAATTTTTACTTGAGTGAACTTGCGACAGAAAAAAGCTTAGATCACTTTTATCGCCTCATGAAAGATGCCATCGAAGCGCTTCAATTCATGCACTCTCTTGGCGTCTGCCATCTTGATATTAAAATGGCAAATATCCTCATCAAGAGCGAAGGAGACGAAGCTCGCGCCAAGTTATGTGATTTTGGCTCAGTCTGTCGAACTGGAGTTGAAACGAAGTGTGAGACGACGTTTCCATCTCCTGAAATGGTTTGTGGCTTTGATACGTCATTCAAATTTAAAGCCGCTCCTTATATCGATCTTTGGGGGATAGGATTAATCCTCTTCTCGTTGCGCACAGGCAATCCAGTAACAGAGTATCATATTGACTGGAGGTATACCTTAACTTCAGAAGATCGAGCGCAATGGAAAGATAGAGTAGACCAACTACGTAAAGATTTTAAGTTAGTAAGGGATGAGAGTTCACAAATTGACTCTCTTATCGAGGGACTCCTTGATGACAATCCGTTAAAGAGACCTAACACGTTTACTGTATTAAGTGAGCTTGAAAATCATCTCAAAAAGAATGAAAACAAAACTCAATAGAAGTGCTGGCAAAAGCTTCTGACAAAAAGAGTTAGATGATCTCTAAATAAAATTGAGAATAAATCTCCACAGAAACAGCTCGCTCTGAATAATTCTTCGTTTCTTCATTAAATGAGAGCGAGTATCTATGAACACACTAATACCCACATCATCTCTCCAATCACTATCTTATGTGGCCAATCTATCAACAGAGAGAAGACAGCCCTCTGAGGCCGAGATTCCAACTCACTTAGAGAGCGATAGAACAAACCTGGTAGTTGAATCAGAAGATATTATTTTATCAGATAATGGCTTGTCACCTCTTCAAAAGATTGAAGAACTCATCAACAAAGACAGCGATTCTGAGGAGTGGATCGATACTTTAGAAAGCCTCGTACTCAGGTTGCCACTCAATGAAGTCTCCCTGCCGCCTTCTCTTTCAATTAATTGGCCGATTTTTCTCAATAATGTGAAAAGCATAATCACTAAGGCAGAGCCTACAATCGTCATAAACCAGATACGAATTGATGGGCAACTTTTCATTCTCCATCGAATTATTCGCATATTGAAGCGATTTCAACTCGTGGATGAGTTTAAGAAGCAGTGCATGATGGATCCAAATACCTACCTATCGATCCCCTCATCTTTCATACTAAAGTATATCGCTAAATCGGAAGAAATTCCTGGGTGGGAAGTCATTCCCAATGTCTTGGAATATATTCAAAACAAGAAGGCGTTGATAAGCAATACCAAGAGCACGTTTTCTAAGATAAAACGCAAAGACTCCAATCTGAAGATCAGCCTTATTTTTCACCGAGAAAGTGCAGAACATCACTTTGATATCTACGCCACACGTGAATGGATAGGACTTGGAGGAATAAAAAAAGTCAAAGAGTTGGTTAGCCTTACCTATCCGGACAATACTAAAGTTAAATACACCCCTCACTATAAAGAAAAATTCTTCGGAGAACGAACTGAATTCCTTATTCGCAAAGCTTCAGACATGATGGTCAACGAGGCAAGATTGGCCCAGAATCTGATTGGCTTGACAGTCCCTCATATCCTTCCTATGCAGATTCATCACTATGGAGAGAAAGCTGTAATACTCTCGGATATTTGTGAAGGAATCGATCTTAACCATTACTTCTTCAGAAGGCACCTCCCTAAAGGAGATCTCTCCACGTACCAAGTCGTAAAAGAATCGTTAGAAACCCTACAGCTGCTTCATACTTTAGGCTACTGCTACCTCGATTATAAAATGGGGAATATCCTCGTCAAAATTGACGACACGAGGGCTCATGCTCGAATGAGTGACCTTGGATCCATTCATACTACAGGAACTCTAATCGGAGATATCGCGACATACCCATCTCCTGAGATGGTGAAGAGCAAAGACAACTTCTCTGGCGTACAAGCTACTCCTTCAATAGATATGTGGTGCGTCGGTCTAGTCCTTTTTAGCATACGTACAGGCTATCAATTAAAAAATTACAATCTCGATTGCCAATATATAAAAACGATACCTGCTCGAATAAAATGGAGAGAAAATGTAACTCGCCTGAGAGAGGATTTTAGATCCATAAAAAATGAAAATTCTGAGCTCGATAATGTGATTGAAAAGCTCCTCGATGATGATCCTCTTAAAAGACCCTGCTCATCTGAAGTGCTGGCGACTCTTGATCGCTTATTAAAGAATCAGGACAGAAAAGAAGAGTAGCGAATTGTTTTCTCAGCACGTCCATACAGTGACGTGCTGATAATTTTTCATTCTGTCTATATGAGTAAAGCCCTTATCGATTTCTCCTTTTTTGCTTTTTCCGAACAAGATAGGCTACATATGCTGCAAGGGCCAACACTAAGATGATAACTAACCAGTCTGCTCCTACCTCAATTTCCTCGAAAAGAGCGCTCCAGTAATCGCCAAAGAAATACCCAATAGAGAGAAAAGTTGAGACCCAAAAGACAGCGCCTGTATACGCAAAGAGGGCAAACTGCCTAAAGCTCAAATGCGTTGCTCCTGCTGAAAGACCTGTCAAGTGGCGAACCCCTGGGATAAAATAGCCGATAGTCAGTGTCCATTTGCCATATCGTGAAAACCACTCTTCAGCTCTTCGTAGTTTCCCCTCAGTCAGGCCGCACCATCTCCCATATTTATGAATGAGATAATATCCAGTCGTTCTTCCAATTATATAACTTGAGGTAATGCCGCACATGCTTCCAGCATAGGTAGCTATCATCGTTGAGCCTATCGATATCTTGCCACTACTCATCAAAAAACCTGCCAATACCATGAGAGTCTCCTCCGGTACTGGGAGAGCAATAATACCTAGGACAAGAAGGCCAAAGATAGCAATACTTCCATACTGCACAAGCCACAAGGAAAGAACTTCTTTATCAGCAAAAATCTCCATCATATTTTCATATCTCTTTCGTCAAGATAAAGGAATCACCGAAATCAGTCTAAGCGGTTAAGATCCACATTCAATTAAAAAAGAAAGCGTACCAGCAACAAGTAAAGAATTCTATATAGGAGTTTATCCTCTTACTCATTGAATAAGAATGTAAGAACAGCAAAGGGAGAACCCCTTCTTTTTTTCTGTTTTTAAATAAGGCCGTTAGAGAGAAAAAAGACAGATTATTCTCACTTAGTGCTTATTGTTTTCTTAATAAAATTGACCTAGACTAATTAGAGAGCCAACTTAATCCCAATTGAAAAATAGATCTCATAATAATTAGAGTAAGAAAATGACACTAGAGAGAACGCCTCGATTCGTTGATCTTTCACATGTAATATTCACATCTCGTGCTCATGGCACGACACACGATGACGCTTATGAAGTTAGCCTTGAGGGCCCACTCTATAACACAAAGACATCGACGCTCTATCCGAACGCTCAAATTACTATCACAAAACACGAAGGTCGATCTTCCAATCCTATCAACATGACTTTCTTCAATCTGTACCGAACTATATGGACTGGGGCAAGTAGCGATGAGTGGGACTCAATCAAGCACTGGAACAACACCATTTGGCTAAAGAAAAGTTCTCTACAGGAAAAAATCGATATCAGCCCAAAAGCCTATCTTTCAAAATCTCTCAATGTTTCTTATCTTTCCGAGAAGCTCGACCAAGCAACATCAGATACTGATGATCTCGGTGATATCCATACATTAGCGGAAATGATATCCCAGTTAACAGAGTCGCTAAGAAATCGAGGCGGGATAATAATCCCTTCTTTTTCGTTAATGCCATCTTCGGCAAACCAACAAGCTCCTCGTCTTATACGCTATCGGCAAGTCCCCAAAGAGGTAATTTTTGACTCTAAGTTTCAATCCGCGCTTCTACTATCACATGCCCGACTTCAGAAGATGCTCGACTCTTTCCATACCGAGCTTAACGACGAAGCATACCGAGAGCTTCTTAATCAAATAGAAGAGCATGTCGATTTTCTTAATGAACAATTCATCGCTCTCAATACGTATGCTGCAGAAGTAGGCCTCTACACGTTTTTCATTCCGCCTCTTTCACATAGCAAGAACTACTCTCAGGTCTTAAAAACTATCGATCAAGGCTTAAGACAAATAAGAAATTCTCGAGCAGTTCGTCCAATTAATACAACAATCGACAGTAGCTCAGAATCTTCGACAAAAACTCTAGGAATTCTGGAAATAATACTCAAAGCCTCGGGGCTCTCTGCGCTAAGAGCGACTGAATTCGCAAATAAGGCAATCGAAGAACATCTTCAAAAGATTAGAGATGCTCGCATTGAAGAAATCACAAACGAGATTTCACCTACTCAAATTGTTAATTTAAAAGAGATTCGAGAAGAGCGCCGAGCGCTCATAGTGGAAATCGATGCTCTATGCCATTCTATTAACACCTCGGCTCAAGAACTGAGAGGCAGAATGATCCCACGAAATGTACGCTCGAACTTGTATCTTTCAATTGCCCCCTTCTTTGAAGGAGTAGGAGGTCAAGGGATGTTACCCAATACGAGAAACAGTAGCATATATCTTTTTCCTGTCCTCGCAAGAGCTCACATAAAAGATGTCGGTGATGATGTTTGGGGGGTCATTGGATCTCTCTACAACAGATTTGATGGCTTTTTTCAGGAAGACCCATGCTTGAGAATGCTCTCTAAGCATATTTCAAAAGAATCATTCGATAATTTCAGGGGAGGCAACCCTCTAGCATACGCAAATGATCTCCTTATGAGACTCCACGCGTTCCAAAACATGTCTGAAGTTTGGGAAAATAAGCAGCTCGTGGATGATATCAAGTATATAGGGCATTTTGATCTCGACAAGATCTTAGGGATTCCATTCATTAATTGGAATGCTTCTCTCTTCGGAAGCTTTATCGAGATGTTCCACCCTCAGATAAAGACTTTAAACCTATCCACTATGCATAGAGATCACACTGCAATCAAAACTCGATACAACTGCTTGGAGACCCTCTTTTCTCTTTATCGGAATATCCCATCTGTCATTATCTCGAATAGCCCTGAGGCATGTATCGCGCTTTCAAGAGCGAGCCAATTAGATGGCTCGAGAAAAGATCCTCTCAAGATCTCGCAGCTTACCATTGAAAATTGCGGCGTTGATGACACTTTTCTTCAAAATCTGGATGTATCAAATTTAGAGAAATTGAGAGTTACGCAATCATTAATAACTGGAAACTTTCTCTCTTCAAATCAATATAGCTCTTTAAAGTACCTTGATCTCAGCAATAACCCTCTTATTTGTTCATCAGAGGAATCCTCGAAGTCTTTTACAAGATCTCTATCTACTTTACTAAATCTTAAGAATTTAGAATTAGACAATAATCGCATAAATCTATCGTTACTAACATCTCTAGTTTTACCCAAACTTAAAGTAATAAAATTACATAATACTTCTTTAAGTATAGAAGCAGTTCGCGAATATGATGAGCATATCCTAACTGTATTCGGAAACCTTTTAATCCTGAAGGGCAAGATTGAACACGCTGAGTTGGACGGTAATGAGCAACGTGCGATCGAAATAGTAAAACGCTCCCTCGAAAAAATTTCCTCTATAGGTTCTAAAGTTAATCCACATGAGAACAATCTGACTATAACCAAAATGGCTATCTTTATCCAGGATCTCTCAAAGCTTATTCAAGAGAAGCGAAGCATAGAAAGAATCAAAGAAGAGCTGCCTGAGCTCGAAAACATTATCACGACATTACAGCAATTACAAATAGGCACTCGATTTGCTGTTTATTCCCACTCAAAAAACGCGGAAGATAAGCCTCGCCTTTCTCTACCACTTTTTCAGAGCGCGGACTCCTTTGAGAATAATCGCAATATCAGCTTAACATCAGCTCAAGCTCAAGGGGTGAGATTCCGGACAGTGCTGCTTATCCTCGAAGAGCAGAATGAGGATACTACTCAGCAATAACATACTCATTAAGAGCGTCATTTAATCACCTGCTCCGCCAATATTGCGGAGCAGGTAAAAAAACACTCAATAGAGCTCATATATCAGCAAAAGATCGATCCAACGAATATAAGTCCTCCTTTATTCATGACTTGACGAAGTCGCAAGATAAGGAGCTATGTATTCATACATGACAGCAGACGATTGAATAGAGCCTGATACATTCTCCATAAAATGGAGGAAGTTCACAAGACCGGATGGCCCATATGCAAGTCCATAGCTTCGCCTGAGTACTTGGAATGAATGATAGGCAAGTGATGATATTGTAGCTATTTTCTGAAGAAACGTAAGACCGCTTTGATTTTCTGTATCTTTCCACGATAAAAAGCCAGGTGTCCACATAATAAATAAGGCATCTCCAATAAGGGCGCATGCTGTACCTACAACCCTCATCACTTTTGATGCTAACTTAACGGCTGGTGGAACGTTTAAAAAATCGAGGATCTCATTCCCTAAGTAAAGCGTTTGTGCAACAGCTCCCAAAGCGTAATGGATTTTTCGGATTGAAAAACGCTGTAAAAAGGTATTGGTAGTTTCGTTGCGAATCACATCCCGCGTCTGAAAGATAAAAAAAGAGAGGGAGCACATAAATGTTGAGATAGTCTCACCTACCTCATGAATATCATGGAACTTCTTGGCCTTTATCGTGATCGGAAAATACCCATTGATTTTCCGTAAGATCATCTGTCCACTTTCAACGAGATGTCCCCCTACAGAAGAAATATGACTTATCGCCTCAATAAAGCACTGCGCTATAGCTAGCGCAAGCTGAAGTGTATTTCTTCTTCCATCAGCATTTGCAATCATATTGTTTGAATAGGATGAGACGCTCCCTTGAGAAATTTGAAGTGAGCAATGCCAAGTGTTGTAAGACGGCAGAAAGAAGGAGTATTGAGATGCCATGTACGATGAATGTAATAGAACTGTATTAAAACTGCTTATGATGATTCGAGAAATTCTAAAGAAAAAGAAAAATCGACTCACTTTACGAATAAAGAGATGATTAGTCTCTACGAAATGATGTAATTAATCAACTCTACCTATAAACAGTCGACTCTAAAAAACCTTTAACCTCCTTTATTGAATCTTTCTTTCAAAATATGACTTAACTTCATAAGGTGAGGGTAAATACTAGAGGATCAGTGTCATGGATTCAAATGTACGTATTTCACAGTCTCAGATTCAATCTATCAACCCTCTCCTACAAAAACCACACACTCAAGTCTCTACCCAAGATAAGCGAATTCAATCTACCGCACTGAAGACTCTTGAAGAAAAAGAAAAAGCAGTCACAGAGCAAATTCATAGTCTTAGACACGACATTCAGGGATTGCATGAGAAACAAAGTTCCTTAACCTCTAAAGTTACCAATATTACTAAACAGACGAGTGAAATCAAAGTTCAGAGGGAACGCGCACAACTTGCAATTATCCTGCTGGAAAAGCAGTTGGATAAAATACAAATAGAGATCAATCAGATCTCATATAAAGCAAGTAAAAACCAAGAGTCTCAAGAGCCTGTTAAAGAGTCTATAAAGTCAACTCAGCAAAAAATCACCACAGCTCAAATAAAACTTGAGGAACATAAGGCTTTACTTCAGTCTGAAAAATCAAAAAGTGCCGAGGCCTCTGCTGAATTCAAGTCGCTCCAATTTCAGGCAAAGGGTCTCGAAGACCAGCTCAAACAGGCTAAAGAGCAACGCAACGCTCAAACAGTCGCAAGTAATGAGCTAGAAGAGTTAATTACAAGGGCCGATAAAGAACTCTTAGATGCTCGTACGCAATTAGAGACCACAGCATCGACCCTCACTAATATTAAGGAGAAACACAATAGCAAGACCAATGAATTATTTGAAAATGCTCAGAAAATTGATGCTACAAGTAAAGAAATAATCTTCTTAGAGACTAAAGCCTCGGGAAAATCACTCAGTGCAGTATTGAATAAGATTACGAATTGGCTACCGGGGTCAAAACTGCGAGAGGCGAAAAGGACTCTTGAAACCGCTCAAAAAAATGCTACCAAATTAGAAAATGAAGTCAAAAACCTACGCCTGGAAGTTAATGCCTTAGAATCAGATTTAAAAGCTGCCTCATTACTGGCTTCCGATAAATATAAAGCTGGAATCAACCTTACCTCTGAAAAAAATCAAATAGATCAACAAATAAAAGAGGTATCCTCAACAATAGAGGCTCTGAAAACTTCGAAGACAGAGAAAGTCAGTGAAGCAACATCTAAAAATGATGAAATTAGAAAAATTCTTCAAACTATTGATCAGTACGAGACAGAAAAAGCAACGATCAAATCAAGCCTTCAGACACTCAACAAACAGTTAGTGGAAAGCACAGGAAAACTAACTAAACTCGAAGATAAGCACTCACAATTTAAGCAGCAAATTCAAGAGCTAAAGCTTGAGAAAACAGAAAAAACGGCTCAAGTATCTTTCAGTAAAGATACTATACAACAAAAAGAAATTGAGCTTAAAGAAAATGAAAAGCATCTTCAAGAGACAAAAAAGACTCTAGAAAGCATTGGAAATGAGATAAGAAGCAAATCGGAAGATCTTACGCATCTACAAAAAGAGCTTAATGACACACAAATCGCTATACAAAAAGAACTCAAATCAATCGAAGACCAAATTGAGCAAGAGAAGATAACTCAGAATGCACACCAAGTGTTTGACACTACCATCAACAATTCATCAAATTCGCGAACATCAGCAGAATCAGTAAAAGCGGCATTTAGAGAAACCATTGATAAAAGCCAAGTTCAGTCCACTTCTAATTCATCAGCTACTACGCAAAATTCGGTTCAAGCAACGCCATCCAATCTTTCATTTGAAGAAAAGTATAATCTTCACTTAGCCCGCATGCAAGAAGTCATCAATGGCAAAAAGCTCTCAGTAGACGACAATCGACAAGTTGTAACAGCTGAAAGATCTAAAGTTCCATTAGGACACTTACGAAGTGGAAAAAGTGAAAATGCACAGAAATCCCTGGAAGCTGAACTTCATGAACTGCAGAGTCTGATCCGGGAAGTTAAAGACCAAGGCTCAAAAGAACAAATAACGCATCTTCAGAAGACATTAGCTGAATTCTTAAAAACCGACTGGGTGTCTAAAACCCTAGAGAGTAGTAGCAAGTTACAGACTGCTGCTCAGGAAGTTCTCAATGAGGCTGAGAACGTAAATATTTTTGATCAAACATTCAAGTTACGAGTTCTCAATAAATTAATATCTGAAAATTCCGGCTCTGAAAGCGGATATATTCAGTGGAATGAGAAAACGAATACACCTGACATTTCCAAGCGATTACTCCAGTATACAAGCGACAGATCGAAGACAAAGATAGCTCAGTATATACAGCATGCAATAGAAACAGAAATAGAGCGTCTCGAACAACTGAGCACACGCACAGATATTGAATGGAAGCAACTCAGCAAAAGATGGAAATCAGAAAAAGAGATGTCCCCTCAAGAAATAAAAATAAAATACATAGAAGAAGAGATTAGCTCACTATCGACCCTCATCACGAATTTAGAAAAGATAACTAGTAAAGAGGTAAGAAAAAAGATAACTCCAGACTCGAAAATCATTCCTCAAGCAACCAACGATAGATTTAATTCCCTTATCGATCAAGCAATGGCGCAAAGAGACAAGTGTATAGAAGAATTAAAAGGCCATTTCAATGATGGTAATGTCCAGTCCTATACACTTACAAAGAATGATTTTGATGACATAGAGAAAAATATTACTGATAAAAACAATAAATTGAAACCAGAAGAGCAGCTCAACGCAGAAAAATTGGCTGATAAAATTGTCTCTAAGAAGCGTGAGCTATTTTTCCCTCTGTATGAAATTGCACGGAATGAGCAAACGTATGCAAATGGTCTAATAGAGCTCTACAAAACGCTCAAAGATCAGTATGAACAACTTCAAAAAACTCCCGGCAATGATGATCTGAAACAAACCTTCAAAAAACTCTTCCTTGACCCATTAGAACCGCTCGTTCCACTCGCTCAACATTCATCTACACTCATGAATGAGGCACTTCCACAAAAACCAACTGATTTTACAGGAACTAGCTCAGAATGGAACCAGAAAGTAATAGATGAGAAATTAGATGCGGTTGATTTATCAAAATTCCAAAAGGTTGCCCAAAGTTTTAAAGATATTACGGGCCCACTAGGAACGTATTCGTCTTTGTATAATGATCAGCTCGGATTTATTACAGAGATGAAGAAACTAAGCTCAAGCAATTCCAAGCTTAAAACTTGGGCAAGCGACTTTGTCCAAGCTATGGGCAAAAAAACTATCGCTGGCGCAGATGGGAATAAGACATCACCAACTTTCTGGCTCATAGCTCCAATTCAAAGAGCTACTCGGTATAAAATGACTTTAGTAGAAGCAGCGAAAAGCGCGGATAACGCTCCAAATCTCAAAACGGCAATTGATTCGTGGTGTACACCTGCCGGAGTACTTGCTGAAATAGCGAATCACGTTACTGGTAAGCAAGATCTTAGCAAGTGCAAATATAACGCCTCAACTGCCTAAGACATTGAAAGAAAACGATATACTCGTATTCTGCTAAAACATATGCGGCATAAAAACAAAAAACCCTTCTCCGGGAGTTACTCCGAAGAAGGGTGAAGGGAAAAAAAGAAGAGCTTGGCAGCGACCTACTCTCCCATACTCTTGCGTATAGTACCATCGGCGATGAGAGGCTTAACTGCTGAGTTCGGGATGGGATCAGGTGTGTCCCTCTCTCTATAGCCACCAAGCAAAATTGTGATGAAGTCAAACTATTTCGTGTTACTCTACGTCAAAGTCACTTCATATGAAGGACGCTTAAGAAGTTCTTCACTTCAAAGCTCATTTCATAAGGCGCCTTGCTCTTCAATTGCGCTTTTGTAAATTGTCTTGTAGTTTCTGTAACCAGAGAAAAAAAACTGGTCAAGCCAATGGACTGATTAGTAATGGTCAGCTAAACACATTGCTGTGCGTACACCCCCATCCTATTAACCACATGGTCTCTATGGAGTCTCATTGGGATACCTTATCTTAAGGGAGGCTTGGCGTTTAGATGCTTTCAACGCTTATCCTTTCCGAACATAGCTACCCAGCGATGCCCTTGGCAGAACAACTGGAACACCATTGGTTCGTCCACTCCGGTCCTCTCGTACTAGGAGCAGCTCCCCTCAAGTGCCCAAACGCCTACGGCGGATAGGGACCATACTGTCTTACGACGTATTGAACCCAACTCACGTACCGCTTTAATGGGCGAACAGACCAACCCTTGGGACCTTCTCCAGCCCCAGGATGCGATGAGTCGACATCGAGGTGCCAAACCTTCCCGTCGATATGAACTCTTGGGGAAGATCAGCCTGTTATCCCCGGGGTACCTTTTATCCGTTGAGCGATGGCATTTCCACGCACAACCACCGGATCACTAAGCCCGACTTTCGTCCCTGCTCGGCTCGTCAGCCTCACAGTCAAGCTCCCTTCTGCCTTTACACTCTTCGCATGATTTCCAACCATGCTGAGGGAACCTTTGGGCGCCTCCGTTACCCTTTAGGAGGCGACCGCCCCAGTCAAACTACCCACCAGACGCTGTCCTCCACCCCGATTGCAAGGCGAGAGTTAGAAACCCAATTCACCAAGGGTAGTATCTCAAGGTCGGCTCCATGAGCACCAGAGCACCCACTTCTCAGCCTCCTACCTATCCTGCGCATGGTAAACCAAGTTTCAACGCCAAGTTGTAGTAAAGGTCCACGGGGTCTTTCTGTCCTGCCGTAGGTACTCGGTATCTTCACCGAGCATACAATTTCACCGAGCCTCTCGCTGAGACAGCGCTCAGATCGTTGGACCATTCATGCGGGTCGGAACTTACCCGACAAGGAATTTCGCTACCTTAGGACCGTTATAGTTACGGCCGCCGTTTACCGGGGCTTAGATTCGAAGCTTCGCCT
>CAYRUD010000010.1:0-123047 GCA_964427425.1 uncultured bacterium | reverse complement strand
AGTAAACATATGTCTCCTGAAGTTGCTATTGAAGCTGTGAAATCCGATTGGAGAAAATTCAAACTATTATCTTCAGATCTTAAAAAGCACCCTGAAGTATTGCTCACCGCGCTGTCTATGAATCCTACTCTAATCGATGATCAGGATGTTCAGGATGCACTTGCTCATCCTAGCGATACAAATCTCATAAATAATGTCTCAGGAATCCTCATTACAGCCGCATTTATTGCCATTGCTAATAATGTCGAATTATACCGCAAGATTCTACCAATTCGATCAAGAAACTCTACCCACGAAGAATACGAAAAACTCGTAACTGAAAAAATCGATGGATTTGATTTTAAAAAACAAATAACGGCATTAGCTGAAAAAAGCCCTAAAGGTATTTTAAACGAATTGCTCGAGACTTATAAGAGTGAGGATTTTAAGAGCATTTTTTCGACTATACAAGAGGCAGTAAAGCAATTTGGACAGGTTCGCTCGGTGGATAAGAGCATTTTAAATGAAGATGTTACATCGGTAATCTTGAAGTCAAAGCTAGCCACTCTTTTAGAAAAAATAACTAAACCTGCTTTCACAAGCTTTGGATTGGATGATGATTATACTCCGCCTGTGCAAAAGAATGCTTCAGAATACCTATTTTGCAATCGACTTGCAGAATTTTTACTCAATCACCCCACGACCCATTCTTTAATTTTAGATTACAGAGATAGTAATGATAGACAATACGTTTTTCAAGCTGCGTATAAAGAAATCGTATGCAGTCGCAAATCTGCGATTGTAAGCTATATGAATTCAGATAAGAAAAATGCTAAAGATCTCTATTTTTCTCTATCGCAGGAATTGAAAGAGGATTTTGATATCGCTCTATTAGCTCTACAAAAAGCTGAATATAAACACATCTTTATTTCAGTCATACCTAATAAGCTTAAGCTGAACCAAAAATTTGTGAATGCTGCCATAAAATATCTTTACGAAGACATCAAAAAGATCCTAAAGGTCGATGAGTCTTCGGAACAGGAGACTAAAATATTAAATCATTATAAATTAGCAATTGATTTAATAAAAAACACAGAGCCGAATTCTATTGCAAAGCGAATCATACTAAAGGATTACAAATTAGCAATTGATTTACTAACAAAGCAAGAGCTAGATAAAGAAAATTTAGAAGGAACGCTTGAGCCCTCTTTCAGGCAAAGAATGAAGATATAATTAATGCGGCCCAACAACTTATTGATGCAGAACCATCCAGTGTTCTAGGTATCTATCAAAATCTTTCGGAAGAATTAAAAGAGAATTTCGCTATAACCTTAATTGCTCTGAAGAGAACAGATGATCCGAAAGCACTGAAAGAGATTATTTCTGAAGATGTGAAAACAGATACAGCCTTCCTAGAACTTGTAATAATAAACAATCCGGAAAATGCTCTTTTATTTACAGATGAGATAACCGTTGGGACTAAATATCAAGCCTCAGATTACGCCACCAGAAGGAGATGGAATAGTAAACTATACAAGTATTTGCCTGATTACATGAAGAAAGATCTCGAAGTAGTAAAATCTTTAACCTGTGAAATGCCAAAACTAGCTCTTGCTCAGATTAATCTTGGATTGTTCGACGGGGAAGACAAAGAAACGATCATTGAATACTTGCGAAAAGGCGAACTTCTTAGAGAAAGCGTAACACCATGGCCTTCAGACAAATAATACCTTCTAGATAATATCCAGATGGGGTATCTCCCATGTTGGTATTACAGCGATCCTTCAAGGAGCCGGCTTTCTAACTTTGCTGAAAGCCGGCTTTCTTTATTCTATACTACTTGTGCTATGAGTAGTTGACTTCGGCTAAGCTTCCTATCAATAATCTTGCTGGTGCAAACTTGGTTACTCAAATAATAATCATGTTCTTTAGTGTGTAATATAATTAAGGAGACTCACCGAATGTTCATTCGTCAATTTATACGCACATGCCAAGTATTCATATGTATACTCTCTCTTTATACCCCTGAAGCTTGCTTTGCCAATACGCTAAGTGAACCAAAAACTGTTATTATCACATGCGCAACAGGCGAGCTTGGAGGACATACTGCAAAGCTTTTAGCAAAAGAGCACAACCTTATCCTTACAGGGCGGAATGTGACAAAGCTTCAAAAACTGAAAGAAGAGTTAGAAAAGGGGTTTCCTCATCAGTATGAAGTCATTCGCCTCGACTACCAAGATAAGAACTCTATTGCTGATTTTAAGAAGTCTTTGGATAGGAAGAAAACTTCCATTTCAGGCATTGCTCTTATCACACCTAGACCCCAGTTTTACGGGAAAGAGGTACTGCAAGAGGAAGACACATGGCTTCAAGTTATACAAACGACATTTACGGGACCATTGGAGGCTTTAAAAGCTACTCTTCCACATCTCAAAGACAAGAGTAAAATCGCGATTATAGCAGGGACTACATCAGTCCAATTCCTTCCAGATGCAGGCCCTACATGTGTTATCCGAAGAATGTGGACGACATATACTAAAGCATTAGCACATCAGTTAGGACAAAGAGAAATCAGCGTCAACACACTCTCTCCTGGTGTCGTCTTAACGAATTTTCATAAAGAGAGAATTCAGAACAAAGCGCAGAGAAAAGGCGTAAGCTATGAAACTCAGATGGAGCAAGAGGTCTCTCACATCCCGCTCCAGCGACATGTTGAACCTAATGAAGTTGCTCAAACATTGAAGTTTCTTCTCAGTTCTGACTCAGACTCTATTAATGGAATCAATCTTGTTCTCGATGGTGGAGCAACCCTAGCTTACTAATACTGTACAGAGCACTCTTCATAGGATTACTTTGAAGAGTGCCTTCCATTCACTTCAGTTTCATTTAGCCTTGTAAACTTGAGATATGATCCCAGACCTCATCGGTGCTCAAGTGAGTCATATCGACATTAATATCTCCGACCACTAGTTGCGCGGTCTGTGGAGTTATCTTTTGGCGGAAGATGCCTAAAAAGTGTGGAGCTGCAGAAATATATAATCTATGAAAAGATCCTGACTCTCGCTCCTTCTCTAAGTGATGGGCGAGAAATGCCGCGAAATTATGAGCTTCTTGCTCATGAAGGGGCATATGCCCTTCGAATGCATATCTCGAAGGCCCTGTTCTTTCCGAAGATCTTCCAGGTCTATCAACGCCTAAATCTCTCTCATGAAGTTTACTCTCAGGATGCTCCAATACTTCAATTTGTCTTACAACACCAACCTTTTCAAGAGTAAATATCTTCGCACAAGTACTTTTCGCTGCTATTATCCATGTGATTTGCTTCTGCATCGATCTTATAACTCCTCAATTATTATTGTACGCGTATCACAAGCGCCCTGGAGCACCTTGCCCTTCTAAGGGTTATTTACTATATCACTCATTGAAATGAGGAAAACAGTAAATGAGAAAACTTCATGGCTTTTAGATACATAATCGTGTCGACATGACTATTGAAAAGACTTTAATTGTATTGTGTTCAATATACGAACTGAATTTACTAATATATAGATCTGGGCTGCACAAAATTACATAGTATATAATCATACAAACAAGGGAGAGTCGCTCATGGATATCCAAGAAGTTCAATTATGGGATAAAGCTAAGGCTCGCGTTTCATTTCGCTGGCACGCCACAATTTATTGTGCCATTATTAGCCTTCTATGGCTCGGCTGGTATTTATCAGGAGACACTAATATATATCACACCAAAGCTACTCCTTGGCCTATTTTCCCGACACTCGGATGGGGAATTGGGCTTCTTTCACACTACCTTGCCGCTTATCGGAACGCAGGAGAAACCGCCGTGAAGAAGGAGTTTCAAAAACTGAAAGCACATTCTAAATAAAGTAATGAAAAGGCCTTTCCTTTCTATGGAACCAGGCCTTTCCTGAGTAACTTACACGGGGACTATCTTACGGCAGGCAAGACACATTCATACGCTATAAGCCAACATCGTCAGCGTAAGATGTGTTCGGCTATCATGAACTTCGTACTTTTAAATACTCATAAGAGCCGAATAACATTCGTATTTAGCGACATTTTTTCTTATCTTTATCGAAAGCTAACAATAAGAGAAATAATTATTAAGATACATAATCATTAATGTTACGAGTTTTAAAATGACTATCATTCGATGTCTATCAAGTCATATCATGTCCTCTATAACCCAATGGAGAAATGGAGACAGTTTTCCTGATAATCAAAATGATATAACAGCAACTTATACGCCCTCTCTTATTGGTAGAATGGTAGTCGCTGAAATTGGAATGGCTCTTACAACTGTAGTGGCAGCTGTCGAATGTGTGGCGATTGCTACTTTTACTATCATTGAGACAGATACGCTCTCAGGGCGGGCTATTCAATATATTTATGAACACATTACAAGTTGCTTCTTTACTGTGCTATGGGGTACAGCTAATGTCTGTTTCTTTAATTTTCAGCTCGTACGTCTTGACACCGATGAGTTAGATATTAGAGAAAATTTAGGTCTGGATTATTCAACCTATAGACAAACCCCTCAATATATCCCTTATTATACACCTTTTAATATCTATTCTTTTGACAATACTCAATCTCAGCTTACTGCCCAAGCTGGAGCTAATTTCATATGGGAGAACATCATCTCCCCGTTAGATAATGAGTCCAAGCAATTATATATCGACTGCGACCCTTCTGTTTTTAATTATACTTCAGCTAAAGCTATCTTTCTTTATACCTACGGGGAATTTAAAACTTCCGTGATTCCGCAATTCCTTAAATGGGAAACACAGCGGTTTATCCAAACAGTCCGCGCGCGCAATAGAGAACTCAGCGAAGAGCGTGCTAAAGAAATACTCGACGCACTATCACCTCGCTTTGAAAGCATTACTGCATTCCAAGCAGAACCCGATAGAAAAGATTTTCAAGAAGAAGCTTTTGACATCTATAAAGAGATACGAGAGGCAGCATTCAAGGAAATCCAAGGAGGCAAATTCGTCACTGATTGCTTGAACGAAGCCTGCAGAAGACTCCCAACAGTGACTGCGCCATAAGAGTAACACCTTCTCAGCCCCCTGGTGTTAAAATGTATCTCTTAACTCCAGGGGACTTTTCTTCCTTATCTATTTTTTAAAGTGCTCATATCAATGACAAAGCGGTATTTAACATCACTTTGTATCATTCTTTCATATGCTTCATTGATCTTATCCATAGAGATAAGCTCAATATTTGACGTAATACCGTGTTCTGCACAAAAATCGAGCATCTCTTGAGTTTCCTTAATGCCACCGATAAGTGATCCAGCGATACTCCTTCTCTTAAAGATGAGATTTCCAACCCATGGAGAAGGATGCGGATTTTCAGGAAGGCCTACAAGGCAAAGAGTGCCATCGAGCTTTAATAGTTTGGCATATGCGTCAAGATTATGCGGCATTGAGACAGTGTCGATAATAAAGTCAAAATCAGCTTTGAGCTTTTCCATCTCTTCATCTTTCTTTGAGATGACTACCTCATGAGCTCCCAAAGCCAGCGCATCCTGTACTTTCTTTTCTGATGTTGTAAAAAGCACTACATAGGCACCTAGCGCACGAGCAATTTTTATCGCCATATGCCCTAATCCACCGAAACCTACAACACCTACTTTTTTTCCATGCGTAATACCCCAGTGCTTAAGAGGAGAATAGGTAGTGATCCCAGCACAAAGAAGAGGTGCTACCCCTGGAAGATCGGATTCAGAAAACGCACTTGGAACTCGAAGGACAAATTTCTTATCTACTACGATATGTGTTGAGTAGCCGCCGTACGTTGTCCCGCCAGTCTCTTTCTCAGGACTGTTATACGTATATATTGCCCCTTTATCGCAATACTGCTCCTCTCCTTGGAGGCAGCTTGAGCAACTTCTACAGGAATCTACCATACAACCTACAGCGACAAGATCTCCTGCCTGGAATGAAGAAACTTCTTTTCCTACTTGGGTTACCCGCCCAACTATTTCGTGGCCAGGGACAACTGGATACTTCGTCGACTTCCACTCATTACGAGCCGTATGAATATCGCTATGACATACCCCACAGTAGAGGATCTCTATTTGCACGTCATCTAAGCCTACCTCTCTTCTATTAAACTGAAAAGGCACAAGCTGTGCATTTGGAGAATGGGCAGCGTAACCAAAGACGGCCTTTGACATAGTATACCTCTATGGAATGTCTATTTCACTGTAAGCCTGATAATCGACTCTATTAAATATGTAAAGCTGTTTAGTCTGCTCTTGCTTGAGCTAGCTCTTCCCAATTCGTTGTATAGCATGGTGATCGTGTCTCTGATCGCATCTTCCAAGATTGCTGGGTCCCCATGGCAGCGTAAAAAAGAGTCCCCTTCCCAAATTTTTGGTTAATCTGGTCGATTGCTTTTGAGAGAGTTTTATCTTTATTAGAATCCAGGGAAGAAAAGAGATCCCTAGGAACCCTCTCCTCAGGGATAAGATCAAGCAAAATGACACCGCACTTCTTATATCGCTCATCTGAGGAGTATATCTTTCTTAAAATAGCCTTTGCGGCAGTGATGATTGTTGTAGTCTCATGAACTGGATATGCAAAAGGATGTGTTGCGTAAAAAAACTTGAACTTCCCACTTTCTGTGATGTCAGTTGCCTTAAGATATACTTGAATAGCCTGAGCATAGCTTCCCTGCCGCCTCATTTTTACGCATGCTTGAAATACATACGTCGATAAAGCTTCTTCCAACTCTGAGAGATCTACTACTGTACGCCCGAATGAGCGCGAGCTCATGATACTCTTTCGATACCCCAGATCATCTAAAGAGATACAAGGCTTTCCCTGTAATTCCCAATAGGTACGCTCACCTGCCACTCCCATTATAGATCGAATTGTTGAAGGATCTTTTCGAGCGAATTGCAAAGCTGTATTTATTCCATATTGAGTAAGCTTTTTAGACCATCTTGAGCCTATACCCCACACATCTTCTGTAGAAAATTCATTCAAAATCTCTTCGTAATCCGCAGCTGAGGACAAATCAAAGACGCCACAGAGACAGTCAGCTCCTTTAGCTTTCTCATTGGCTAATTTCGCCTGTGTTCTTGTCCGCCCAATTCCTAATGAGACTGGAATTCCGACCCATCTTTTTATTTTTTCGCGAAGCTGACAGCACGCATGAAAAAGCTCTTGAGATAAAAGAGAAGACGGGTAACGTAAAAAAGCCTCATCGATAGAATATACTTCGCATTCAGGAGCGTGTGACGAGAGAATTTCCATAATACGCGACGACAGATCGCCATAAAGCCGATAGTTGGATGATTGAACGATGACGCCTTCTCTTTGACAGAGTTCTTTTATAGTAAAGAAAGGGACTGCCATTTTGATCCCTAAAGCTTTGGCCTCTTTCGAGCGGGCTACAACACAACCATCATTATTTGACAGTATGATAACAGGACGCCCATCAAGCTTTGGATTAAAAACACGCTCGCAAGAGACATAAAAATTGTTGCAGTCGACAAGAACGAAAGGCCCCATCTTCATCACTCTCCCTTTACACGGAATGGATTACTGCTGTCACGACACCCCAAATGCGAAAGTCAATCTCCTCAGTGATATCGATAGGATCGTACTCTCTATTCTCAGCATACAACCACACCTTTCCACCATCATGAATAAGCCGTTTTACGGTGAGCTCCCCATTCAGCGAGGCTATCACAATTTTTCCGTGTTTTGGCTCAATGCTCCGATCAACAATTAGAATGTCATTATGGTGAATTCCTGCATCTATCATGGAATTTCCTGACACTCTGAGGAAAAAGGTAGCAGAGGGATGTCGAATAAGCAGCTCGTTAAGGTCGAGTTTTTCTTGGCATTCATCTTCAGCAGGCGATGGAAAACCTGCAGAGACTGCATGTTGAAAGAGCGGGAGTCGATAGAATTTATGTTGAATACAGCGCGCAATATCGTCGACTACACTTACAGGAATACGAATAGCTTTTGTCGGCTCATTGAATTTTCCAGTTCCAGATGGCCGACCAGCACCTTTTCTTTGTCCCCCTCGTGGCATGGCTCGTCTTATATCCTCTTTTGATTTAAGTACAAAAATCAAAGAGTAACAATAAAACACATTAAAAAGAAGATAAGACAGTCGGATTTATAGTTTTTTGCGAATTGAGCAAAGATTAAAGCCGACTCTGATACCGAGAGAAAGAACTCAAAAGAGACTCATGAATTAGATTGTGTTAAGAGGTGCTTCGTAAAAGACCATGCTCTTTTAAAAGTTTCTAAGTAGCGCCCCTGCTGATACGCAATTGAAGTATCACAATACTCAAGACCAAGCTTTAACCTGTATTCATGATAGTACAAAGTCGAACGGTTATAGCGTGATACCCAGATCGCTCCGATAATAGGAATCAGTTGCATAGTACCTCGCACCATCTCTATTAAATTAAGATAGAGAAGGTATGTATGCTTATTATGATAAGCCTCTCTCTCTTTTTGATTTTTCTCAATATCCATGAGAGCCCTCATGGCTACATTATGAACAGCTAAAACTGCGTTAACGACAAGACGTGCAAATCCCGTAAAGCAAGAAACAAGAGGTATATCTTGCGTCTGCTCAATGAATTGCTGAAAGCGCGTGTTATCTATTCTCATAACCCCTAGCATGTTATATAGACTACTTTTCATGCGCACTCTCTCTTATGAATGTAAAGGAAATATAAACGTGAGTTTACCCGCCTCCTTATTTTAACGCAAGTTACTGAAATTCAAAGATTTAACACACACAAATTAATTATTTATTAAACCGCTACTCTACCTGATTCAGAACAACGGATGATAGCTCTTGCCCTTCATCACCCTCAGGGTCAGCTGGTAAATTATTGATAAGGTTCTTCGACCTCATTCGCTGCTCCTCAAGCCAAAGA
This sequence comes from uncultured bacterium, assembly GCA_964427425.1. Classification (GTDB taxonomy): domain Bacteria; phylum Chlamydiota; class Chlamydiia; order Chlamydiales; family FEN-1388; genus CAYRUD01. Next base: position 114,128 of record CAYRUD010000010.1, on the reverse strand, counting down.
ATCTGCTTCAAGATGTAGATCTGCATTTTTGCAGTCTCATCATCTTGGACTCTCCTGCTAAGACCATCTATCTTTGCCTTAATTGCATTACGCTGCTTTTCTCTCTGACTTGAATCACGTGAAAAGCCCAATTGGTTAATATGAACCTTTAAATTTAGATTATCATCAAATAGAGTCCGCGTTTTATTCTCTAGATCAGCGCTCCAAGCCCACGACTTCCCGCCGTCAGTGAAAATTTTCTCAAGCTCTTTGCAAACACTGAGCAATGCTTGGTCTTTAAATTCAGTATTTGGTATTCGATCCTTATCCTTTACGCCACTTGACTTAGACCCATATAGGTACGAATCTGTGAATTTGCCTTGATACTGCTTAAGGCCTCTCGCCCTCAGGTCTTCTTCACTCAAAGTAGCGTCTCTTTCAAGGCCAGAACCAAAGTTTGCCTCGTACTTTGTACGAAGGACGTCATTTTTATTGATCACATCAATATCATCTTGATTGAGAAGGTACTTTAGTGGAACGGGGTTGCCTTTTCCACCAAAGATGATGAGTCCATCGATAAGCTTTAAGCCTGAATAACCTTTCGTCTCGACAGTCATTGAAAGACCAAGATCGATAAGAGCCTTTCGGAAGAGAATCTTGAATTGAACTCTCTTCAAGTCTTCTTCTTTCTTCTTAGCAACGTCTTTTTCATCACTTACCCCAGGAGGAAAGAAATCCTCTTCGTAAATCTTTTTGTACTCATGTTGCGCGACCGCGAGAGCAACACCGACACCTGTTCTATCTGTCCCTGATTTACATTGCTTGCCAGAGGATATTTTAAGTTCCCTATCGAGAAAGTTTCTGAAAATCTCGAGATCCGCGGCATGAAGCTCCTCATGAAGGGCTGGAGGTTTTGAGTAAGAAATGTCCTCGTTACCGGAATCGAAACCTGGAGCAAAGTCTATAATGTCTTTTCGAAACGTCAGAGCAAAAAGAGCTCGTATCTTGTTCTTTACATCGTCACTACAGTTTTCATCGGTATACTTCTCAAGATAGAGCCTGGCGAGCGCCTCTTTGTACTCAGCCATCTCTTTCGAAGAAAACGCTTTTGAAGTGTCGCTTCTCGACGAGACGAGATCCGCTTGACTTACTTGACTTGTATCGATCGCGCCATTCGGTAGAACAACGAATGAAAGCGCATTACCACACTGAGCTAACAGACTATCGGCCGCTATTGGTTCAGGAAAAGCTCGATTAAAAAGCTCAATGTTGGAGACAAAATCAATGCGATCGCGAGCTGCGTTGCCCATCTCTGCAAGACGAGTATTAAAAAGATGCACCCCTCTGACAGTTGAGGAGAAAAGCTCGTTCGATACAACCGGCTTCTTCAGTGTAATTTTGTACTCTTTATCATCTTTTTTAACCGTGATAGTCTCTTCTTTAAATTCATCTCGAGCTTGTAAAATCCCTGTAAGATACTCTTTCTCGTCCTCAGTATTTTTCTCCTCTCCCTTAATAAAATTCTTAACTTTCTTAGGTAAAGCGGTGAGAGATTTAATATCACTTGGATCGAGATATGAAGTAATGTGATGGGTAAACTCCAATGAACCATCATCCTTCTCTACAAAACGATCTAGCTTTCCTGTCTCAAGCTGCTCAAGAGCCGCATGGATGATCGCCTCACGAAGGCGACGTGGAGAGTTCGAGCGACCACTCCGAGTAACAACGCATTCGGTTGAGTTATCTGAACCAGCTACAACAACAGCTCCTAAGTTCGAATTCGCTTTCTCTCTTGGATTTAGATTTTTATCTTCCGTACTTGAGATCGCTTGGTTTTCACCCTTTATGACATTGCCATTTGTATCTACTTCAACTTCTTTACAAAACTTCTGGATGGCTCTCAATGGAGGGCTTGTTTTTGGATCTTTGGCCACCCTGATTGCCGATTCCTTAGGAGAACGAATCATATTCTCCATGATAAATCGACGGAGCATCTTCTCGCATTTTCCATGCGATTCATTATCTTGAGATGGAATAGCGATATAGGTATTTCTCGCCTCAATAAGAGCAGATCTGAGAGACTCATTTCCATACATTTGAAGGCAATGCGCAAGTGTATTTTCCTGCCAAGAGCCAACTTGGTCCATTCTTCGAGGAGGCTCGTCGAGAATTCGACCTACAGCTTCACATACAGCTTGTTTCGTGTAATTTTTAGCGTGGAATTCAGCCTTAAGCTGGCCGACTAATTGCGCATGCTTACTGATTCTATTTGTTAACTTGGTAAAGCGAGACTCAAGTGATTTGGGCCTTGTTCCATGAGTCTCCGCTACTTGCTCTAGGCTCTTAGTGACAGCTTCGTTAATTTTCTCAATAGATTGATCTTCTTTCTTCTTATCGCCGAGTATAGAAATCTTCTCTTTATCAATTGTTATCTTTACACCTGTTAGAGCCTGCTTTTTAGCCTCATCACCATCCTTATCAGAAGGTATGCACTTTTTGATCTCTTCTAGATCAGCATGATCATTCATGATCTTAACAATTTTTAAGAGCGCTTCCTGATTCGAGACTACCTGATCGCCCTGCATGACCTCGAACTTTCGACCATTAAAGGTGACAAAGCCACCTTCGACCGCGAAACGAGGAGATGGTGCAGGTGTAGGCGTGGCATTTGGAGTTACTTGGGGAGTCGAGGAAGTGCTCATAAAAGCCTCTTAAAATATTCAAGTAGTATTGATTGTGCTTATATGAAAGATCCCCCTTCATTTCAAATTTTTATTTTCCACTAAAGGAATGCTTATTCTGCAAAAACAATCGTTGGTCTTTTTTCTGATTTTTCGTGCATACTCCCACCTCATGAATGAATAGTCCTCTGAAAATCAAGCACCCTAAAAGATATACAGAACGAAAGGTATGATGAGCCGACCACGCGATCTTTCTTCCATTGATCTTTCCTCAATCCAGTCTCCTTCAGCTGAGAACGCTCGGGTAACGCCAATGATGGCGCAATGGGCTAAATGTAAAGCGCAGTCGCAAGGAGCCTTAGTCCTCTTTCGCTTGGGTGACTTTTATGAGGCATTTCACGATGACGCCATCATCCTCTCTCAAACGCTCGATTTGACTCTTACGAAAAGACAAGATGTCCCCATGTGCGGCATTCCATGGCACTCAAGCGAGAGTTACATCGACCGTCTGCTTCAAAAAGGGTTTGCGATCGCCGTTGCAGAACAAGTAGAGCCTGAGAAGGCAAACTCAGAGCTCTCGAGCAAAGCTAACTCCTCTAAGGCAATCATGGAGAGAAAGATCGTACGCATCCTCTCGCCAGGAACTGCTATAACCTCATCGCTTGTCTTAGAACACAATTTTCACTTTATCGCATCGCTCGTTGAAGGACAGGCAACATCTGATAAAAGACAAAACAAAAAATCAATCGGCTTGAGTCTTATCGATATTTCGACAGGGCTCTTCTTTGTCTTTGAAGCAACAAGTGACGAAGAAAAAGAGCAACTCTTCCAAGAAATAGTCAAAAGAAGACCGAAAGAGATTGTGGTCTCAAAGCAATACTTAAGAAGCGATGAGAGCCTCCTTCCAAAGCTCGAAGAGCAATTCACATTTAGAAAAACGACTGTTGAGAACTGGCTTTTTGATTCAACCGTCGCCTATGAGACACTCAAGCACCATTTTAAAGTGCAGTCACTCGATGCCTTCGGTCTAGAAAACAAACCAACAGCATATAGCGCAGGAGCTGCACTCTTAACATTTATTCGAGACACTCTTTTTCACAATGTCTCTCACTTGAAAACAATTGAGAGCCTCTCATACGCGACATCTCTTCAACTCGATGTCTCAACACTTCGAAATTTAGACATTTTTGATGCTGAGTCGAAAAAAGGAGATGCGAAAAGCCTCTTCGATATTCTCAATGTCACAAAAACTCCTATGGGAGCTCGGCTTTTGAGAGGAAGGCTCTTAAATCCTCTTATCAGTAAAAGCGCGATTGATGAAAGGCTTGCGACAGTTGAGTCCTATCTCACATTAGCCTCAAAACAGCCAAGCATTATTGGTGATATTTCAGACTCACTTTCCAGGGTGCGCGATATCGAGCGCCTCGTCAATCGAATTGAGTCCCTTACGCCATCTCCGAGAGACATACGCTTTCTTGCATCTTGTATTGATGCCATCCAAGAGGTGCAGAAAAAACTTACCTCCGTCTCATCATCTTCGAAACATGTTCATGACCACTGCCAATCTATTCCTCCACTTTCAGCAATCTCCTCTCTCATTAATCACACCTTAGTTCAAGAGCCTCCTCTTCGCATCGGAGAGTCACAAACGATTATCAAAGGGATCTCTCTAGAGCTCGATGAGCTTCGCGAGTTGAAAGAATCAGCAGAGAGCTGGCTCATTGAGTATCAAAATAGACTTCGTGAAGAGCTTGGAATCAAGACATTAAAGGTCGGATTTAGCCGAGCATTCGGCTATTTTATCGAGGTGTCAAAAGGCCAGTCTGATAAGATGCCCGCTTCGTTTTCAAGAAGGCAAACGTTAACGACCGGTGAGCGATTTATCTCAGAACAGCTTCTTGACTTTGAGAAGAAAATTCTCACAGCTGAGACAAAGATTACAGCCCTCGAAACTGAGCTCTTCTCCCATCTTATCGAAGAAGTGCGCAGCTTCTCTCAAGAGATCTTGAGAGCCAGCCGAGTTATCGCTGAGATTGACTGCTCATTAGCTCTTGCTCTCATTGCCAAAGAGAGAAACTACACACGTCCAATTATTGTTGAAGATCCAATAATCGATATCAAGAGAGGAAGACATCCTGTCGCTGAGCTCTTCACAGCTAGCACATTTACCCCAAACGATCTTTTTCTTGACGCAAGCGCTCGCTCATTTCTCTTGATCACAGGTCCAAATATGGGCGGTAAATCGACCTATATCCGGCAGGCTGCTTTGCTCGTCATCATGGCACAAATGGGAAGCTTCATCCCTGCAGCTTCAGGAACTATCGGAATAGTTGACCGAGTGTTTAGCCGAGTTGGAGCCTCTGATGACTTAGCTCGAGGTCAGTCGACATTTATGGTTGAGATGACAGAGACGGCTCACATCTTAAGAGCCGCCACCAATCGCTCGTTAGTCTTGTTAGATGAGATTGGAAGAGGAACAAGCACCTATGACGGTCTCTCTATAGCTTGGTCCGTCACGGAATTTCTTACACGATCATCAAAAGAGAACCCAAGGACTCTCTTTGCGACGCACTATCATGAGCTAACCTCTCTGGAAGAGAGCACTCGATCAATAAAAAACATGACAGTGAAAGTCTCGGAAAATCAAAATGGCATTCAGTTTCTCTATACGATCGCTCCAGGGAAAGCTGATAAGAGCTACGGAATCCATGTCGCAGAACTTGCAGGACTTCCTTCATCTGTTATCTTGAGAGCCAAAGAGATCCTCCATCATCTCGAAGAAAATGCCGATAGAGATAAGGAAAGCGGGACTCTGCCAGAGCCATCTTTTACAGAGCAGGCGAACTCACACATCCCATCTTTGCTTACAGCATGCTCTCCAAAAGAATCCGCTATTCTTCCTCAACACGATCTCTTTGGAGTGAAAGAGAGCCGTTCCATAGAAGAAGAGATGCAAGCGAAATGCCTACAGTTTCTCCTCTCGCTCGATGTTGTAAAGATCTCTCCCCTCGACTGCTTTATTAAAATCGCACGTTTCCAAGAAGATCTTCATAAGAAAATGAAGAAGGACCTGAGGAGAACAATCGATGCTTCCTCTCTTTTTGAGAAAAGTTAACGTTGTATCCTTATCTTTTATGAAGTAGATATAACATTATCTAATTGCGAAGGTTTATAAAGTGGAACTGATGGATCAAGGAAGACATAACCAGCTAAAGGAGATCACTGAGCTTTTAATTCAGCATATCTCTTCCTTCTATCCATCAAGTGATACAAGGATTGAGCGGACACACACGCTCATACCATGCGGCTCACTTGAATTGTATGAGGATTTTAGAGCTCCTTCAAAAAGCTTCTCTGACAATGAGATACCACGCCATACACCGAACCTGCAATATAAGCAGCCTCTAAGGTCATCACCATCGCCTCAGCAATCAGCTTCGATTAAGACAACTCAAACGCCTATACAATCTTCGCCTATTGGTAAGCCCAAAGAAATAATACAAGATAAGCCTCAAGAAAAAACCCAAGAGAAAACTCAAGAGAAAACTCAAGAGAAGAGATCTCCAGAAAAAGTCTCTCATGTTCCAGATGCGGCTCATGAAGAAGCTGATGAGACGGAGATTATTGCCCCCCTATGGAAAGAGAGCGATCAGGCAGTCTATGAGAAAAAAAAGAGAGAGGCGCTTTTTCCACGACCTTACGTACCACTTATTAAAGAAGACTACTATAGCCCAACATCAATACAAAAGATTAGTGTGTCGACAGGAAAAAACTTTCGCACATCCATACAATATCAAAAAGACATCTTAGCAAGCATCATTCCTCGAGCTTGGAGAGTAGTCTCTCTCTTTCATCCAACATCGACCCCAAAAGAGCTCCATCTCTTTCTTGATTCAATCATCCAAGCAATCGAGTCCAAACTCTTAATTAAGGTAGGTAAAGCGATCCCCTTTCAAGAGATTCGAGGTAATGTAATCAGCGAACTTTCGCTCGGCGATGTCTCTACAACAATCTTCGTAGGTGAGCCTCATCAGCTGTCGTCACTTCAGTCTTATTTAGAAGAGATTGACTATTTCCAATCAGAAATAAAAGTAGGCTTTGCCCCCTGCCAACATCTTGGTAAATATTTTGATTCCTCATTTCTTTTCTTGCCAATCGATGAGGCATTCATACACAATCAACCGGCAAAGCAAGAACTATGGAAACTTCTCAAGCGTCTTGCTTGATTAAGATAGATACTTACAGCGACTTGAGTGAAAAGGCCATACGTAAACAGCGATGAGTGAATCTAAACTTCAAATAAACAGTCAAAATCTCACTCCAACAGAAAAGCCTTCAATTGCTGAAGTCCTTCTTGATGTATCCGTACGCAAAACACTCGATTACGCCATTCCCCTACACTTACAAAACTCTATTCACGTTGGATCCTGGGTCAAAGTTCCACTTCGCAAGGGCGAGCGATCCGGCTGTATAGTCTCTCTTAAACACACCTCTCAATTCGGAACTTTAAGCCCAATCAGTGACGTTGTGAGCGATGGGCCAGTCCTCACGCCAGATCTCTTCAAGCTCCTCTTGTGGATAGCCCGCTATTACGCATGTCCTATTGAGCGTGTACTCAAAACAATGCTTCCATCGGGTGTTCGTAAAGGTATAGAGCGAAAGAAACAATATCTCGTCATTCGGGGAAAAACTAAGAATGAGCTGGCAGAGGCCTATAAGGAGATCATCAAAAGAGCTCCCCAACAGGCAAAGATCTTAGAGATCATGCTCAAGCAAAAAAAAGGATTACTCTTAACAGAGCTGTTGGAGCTTTCCGATAGCACTGCAGGCTGTGTCAAAGCACTTGAGCAAAAAGGCCTCCTCATTCTTGAGTCTGTTCGCACTGGCGCTCAATCTATCCTCATTGGAGAGGAATACTTTCGAACAAAACCTAAAATTCTACGTCCAGAGCAAGAAGAAGCCTTAAAAGCTATTACTGACAGTATTGAGAGATCTACTTTTAAAACGCACCTTCTTTGGGGTGTCACTGGAAGTGGAAAAACTGAAGTCTACATGCAAGCGATTGATAAAGCACTCTCGCTTGGCAAATCCGCTCTCATATTAGTTCCAGAGATATCACTTACAGCACAGACAATTCATCGCCTCAAAAGTAGATTTCAAATCCCTATTGCCGTTCTCCATCATCGACTCAGTGATGGTGAGCGAAATGAGACCTGGGATGACATCAAAAATGGCACATGCCGCATTGTCATCGGAGCGCGCTCCGCAATCTTCAGCCCGCTGCCGAATTTAGGACTTATTATTGTCGACGAAGAGCATGAGTCAAGTTACAAGCAAACTGATGACTCACCTACATATCACGCACGAGATATCGCAGTAATGAGAGGCCATATTCTCAACGCGACTGTCGTATTAGGATCCGCAACCCCTTCTTTTGAAAGCTTCTATAACGCGCAGCACAACAAATATAACTTGATAAAACTTCATCAGAGAAGCGGCGCCCATCAGCTACCTCACGTGCATATCATTGATATGAAAAGGGAAAACGATAAAGTAAAAGGTATCGCACTTCTCTCAGACACTCTGCTCTCGAAGATTGAGAAGCGAATAGCAAAGGGAGAGCAGTCAATCCTCTTTCTCAATCGAAGAGGCTATCACACCTCATGTTTATGCCGTCACTGCTATGAAGTTGTCAAATGCCCCCATTGCGATACAGCGCTTACCTTTCATAAATCGATGAACCTACTTGCCTGCCACTTGTGCGGCTTAGAGCTCGTTCCTCCAAGAAAATGCCCATCGTGTAAAGAGGATGCGATGATGCAATTTCGAGGAGCTGGAACTGAGCGCGTCGAAGTGATGTTGAAAGCGATCTTGCCGAATGCCAGAGTTCTTAGAGCAGATCTTGATACAACTCGGCATAAAGGCAGCATGGAGCAGATATTAAATGCATTTCGCGCTGGAAAAGCTGATGTCTTGATCGGTACGCAGATGATCGCAAAAGGACTCCACTTCCCAGAAGTTACCCTCGTCGGCGTCTTGAACTGCGATGCCTCCCTTCATATTCCAGACTTTAGAGCTTCAGAAAATGTGTTCCAGCTTATCACTCAGGTCGCAGGGCGAGCAGGACGAGGGGTTGAGAAAGGAGAAGTTATCCTTCAGACGAGCTTACCTGAAAGTTCTGTCATTCAGAAGGCCGCTCAGCAAGACTTTCTTGGATTTTATGAAGAAGAGATCGCCATCCGAGAGATGTTTGGATATCCGCCTTTTCAGCACATCGTCAAATTTACTTTTGTTGGAACAGATGAGACAGAAGTAAAAACCGCAATCGAGACATTCGCTCAAACGTTTCAGGCGCTTCTTCCACCATCATATTCCATTCACCCTCCCCTGCCATCAGGGCACGCCAAAGTCAAAGATATGTGGCGCTATCAGACACTTGTCAGAGGCGAAAAAGCAACAACGATCACACAGCTTCTTGAGCAAGTCGACGCCAAATACAAGATGCCATCGACAGTCAAACGGTTCATCGATGTCGATGCTCTGAGCACGTTTTTCTAATAATCTTTTCGGTTGCCGCTTACAACCCTAGATCAGGATACAACTCTTTATTTGTAAGTAATTAAATCTAATTTACTTACTTGTTAACAACCCTCACATCAACAATAATTAGCATTTGCTACAAATATTAATTACAAATAATTAATCAAGCGACCAAGTAAATAATCATGTATAGTATTTCTACGGATACACTTACTCACATATTTTCATACTTAACCATTCAAGAAGTTGCTCGTGTTTCACCAGTTTCAAGTCAATGGAATGAAGCACAAAAAACGGAATATCTCTGGGAAAGAAGTTGCTCATCTGTATTAGAACAGCCAACTCCACTTCATGGCAGTTTTAAAAATCGATATATAGCTATCAATAACCTGATGAATGGCATCGCGAATATCAAGAAATCCCCACCCTCTTACAAAAAACCGTATGCGGATCATTGCTTTAATATCCTAGAGGATAATATCTCAGTAGAGATCTTTGAAGAGCCGACCAATCATCTCATTTATACAATTCGCGATCTGAAGACTAGCCACAATATTCATCAAATAGATTTCGCTCAACAAGGATGTGACACTAAAATCAAGGCGAATTGTCTATACGAGAATTTATGGACAGCTCTCACCAATAAAGGAGAGATCTTTCGCTTCGATATCAAAACACATAAGTATTTACAATGCATTCAAGGAGATCCTATTACGACCGATACCCAGAGTGTTTACCTTACATCGAATAAAAATGAAGTTATAGCACACTACGATGACACCATCAAATTGTGGGATGCGCAATCAGGCAATTTAGTAATGAGTTATGACACAAGAAAGATCGGGTACGTTTATCAGATTGGATCCACTTCGCATTATCTTATTCTCTCGGCATACAATAAGAATTTAAACAAATGCCATGTTGCAATTCACAAAGACTCTAAATCGATACAGATACTTGAAGCAAATTCTGACCATCGCTACCAGTTTTTTGCGTGCAACGACTCCTACATAGCCTTTAGAAGCTCATCGAGCGAAATAAAAATATTCCAAGACAGTGAAAGCTCATCTCCTCTCAATCAGATAAAGACTCTTGAAATAACGCCTTTCCCACACTCAGACGCTATCGGAAATATACAGATATATCGCAATTGGATATGCGTTTCAGGTTCAGATTCTATCGATATATGGGACATGAGAACGTGGAGAAAATTATCTTCAATCCCATCTATGGATTGGATGATTGAATTTAGACTGAATAGCAATCTTATAGTATCTCGAATCGCACAAGGAAATCCGCTTCGCAAACAGAACTATCTTTATACTTCTTACGACTTCGAGCACGCTGTTAAAAAGATAAAATCCAGCAAATATAAGAAGGCCTGTAGCTGTATGTAGATTAGATAAACTATTACCTATTAAAGCGCCAAAACTCGAGCTAAATAAAGGTCCTTGAGGGGTCTTAAGTCAAACCCGAAGTAATTTCATTATTCATCACTTGATGGCAAGAATGTCATCGGACAGTTGCTCAATTCAATTGCGGTAATTCGCCCGTATGATATGGTGATACCTCTTTGCAAGAAGCGAGAATGTTCAAGCATTCTTTCTCCTTCAGTGTAATTTTGTCCCATCGTAATGCCAAATATAAGACACTCCTAGTTATGAAAGAACGTGTAGAAGACAAGTCGCAAGTTCAAAAAATTTCTCAAGAGATCGTGATTCAGTCGGCAAAAGTTCACAACCTGAAGGCCGTTAGCTGCGCTCTTCCTCATAACAAGCTCATCTGCTTAACAGGAGTTTCAGGCTCCGGTAAAAGCTCATTCGCGTTCGATACAATTTTTGTCGAAGGGCAGAGGCGCTATGTTGAGTCACTCTCTCACCAAGCAAAGCGGCTCTTTGGAAGCCTTCCTCGCCCTGATGTTGAGTCGATGACAGGATTGACACCCACCATCTCTATCGAACAAAAATCGGTAGCGCATAACCCTCGGTCTACTGTTGGCACTCTCACTGAGATCTATGACTACCTCAGAATCCTCTTCGCACGCCTTGCAACACGCTATTGCCCTATCAGCGGAGAAGCCGTCACTAGCCAGACGAAAGACGATCTCCTCCTCTCAATTCAACGTACATATAAAGACAAGAAGATCATGATCCTTGCCCCGTGGGTTAAGGAGAAAAAGGGAGAACTCCTTGATGATTTAGAGGAGATAGAAAGAAAAGGATTTACCCGTGTCCGACTCGATGGCGCTATTATGCGCCTCAGCGAAGTCGTAGATGTAGATCCGACTAAAGAGCATGATTTGGATATCATTATCGACAGAACGACTCTCGATGATGACAACAAGAATAGAGTCTTTGAATCACTCACAACGGCGCTCGAATATGGAAATGGCGTCGTCTCTATTATCGATATAGACTCAATGGCAGAAGAGCTCTTCTCAACCCATGCCTACTCAAAAAAATCAGGAAGATCGTATGGCCCTCTTGAGCCCCATGATTTTTCATTCAACAGTCCCTCAGGCATGTGCCCTGAATGTCATGGCTTGGGGCAAAAACAGCAATATATCCTTGAAAAAGTACTCGATGAGAACAAAAATATCAGTGAAGACTGCTGCTCAGTTGCAAGCTCGTACAACACTGTCCGTTACCGCAACATCTACGATAACTTAGCCTCACTTTATAACTTCTCAGTCAAGACACCATTTAAAAAGCTGCCGGAAGAAGCAAAGAGAGTTTTCTTATATGGAACTGAGAAGAAGTGGACAAGGATGCTCTTTATCCATCCAGAGACCGGAGCTACCTGGTATGATAATATCCAATGGAGAGGAGTACTAGGAGAAGCATGGCAGCGCTATCAAGACGCGACAAGCGAGATGTTTAAGCGAAAGATGGAAAAGTTGATGACAATGTCAGTATGTCCGACTTGCCATGGAAGTCGCTTAAAAGCATACCCATCAGCGGCTCGTCTCTTCTCAAAGACAATCCAAGAAGTTGTCTCAATGACGATTAAAGAAGCGTATGACTTCTTTAATTCAATTTCCTTACTTGAAAAAGATCGCATCATCGCACAAGAAGTAGTTGATAACATTATCAATCGCCTTCACTTCATGAGAGAAGTAGGATTAGGATACCTTACACTTGATAGATCAGCCCCTACTCTTTCAGGAGGAGAAGCTCAACGGGTCCGACTCGCGTCACAGATCGGAAGTGGATTGGTTGGCGTTACGTACGTGCTCGATGAACCATCAATTGGTCTTCACCCTGTTGATAATTCCAAATTGATCAACTCCCTCATTACCCTGAAGGAAAAAGGAAATACGGTTATTGTCGTCGAGCACGATGAGGAGACTATTCGTTCATCGGATCTTCTTATCGACTTCGGACCTGGAGCAGGAGAAAATGGCGGTGAAATCCTCTATATCGGAGATGTCCCCCATCTTAAGGAAGCTTCACAATCACACACTAAAGAGTATCTCTTCGGGACCAAGAAAGTCACATCAGAGAAAAAGAGTGAAAGAACCCCTAAAGGTTCGCTCTCCCTTTACGGAGCCAAACACAATAATCTGAAGAATCTCAATCTCTCAATCCCATTGGGCTTATTTGTTGGAGTCACTGGACTATCCGGTTCTGGCAAATCGTCACTTTTTTTAGAGACTCTATTCCCTGCGATCTCAAATACCCTGCAAGGAAGCGAGCTTCAAGTTGGCGCATATGACCGCATTGAAGGATTAGACCAAATTCATAAAGTCATTGAGATTGACCAATCACCTATTGGGCGAACTCCTCGCTCGAATCCTGCTACGTACTCGAAAGTCTTCGATGAGATTCGATCTCTTTTTGCCTCTCTTCCTGAGAGCATGGCTCATGGATGGGATCCGGGACGTTTTAGCTTCAATGTCAAAGAAGGATCGTGTGTCGAGTGCTCTGGGATGGGCATGGTTAAAATTGATATGGACTTTTTAGAGGAGAGCTGGGTTGAGTGTCCTACCTGCTTGGGGCAGAGATTTGATAATGAAACGCTCTCGGTACGTTATAAAGGAAAGAGCATCCAAGATGTCCTCGACATGTCATGTGGCCATGCGCTTCAATTTTTTGAGGCTATTCCATCCATCAAGAAAAAGCTTCAAACTCTTTGTGATGTAGGCTTAGATTACTTAAGACTTGGACAATCTTCAACCACACTTTCAGGTGGTGAAGCCCAGCGCTTGAAACTCGCGCGCGAGCTCTCAAGACCAGATACTGGATCCACGCTCTATCTTTTGGATGAGCCAACAACAGGACTTCACTTTCATGACATTCAACATCTCATGAATGTCTTACAAAGACTTGTCGACCGCGGGAACACTGTTGTTGTCATTGAGCACAATATGGACCTCATCAAGGAATGCGACTGGATTATTGACATGGGGCCCGGAAGTGGGAATGAAGGCGGACAAATTATCGCAGAGGGTCATCCACGAGATATTATCAAGCTTGTAACCCCAACTGCAATACATCTTAAAGCCCATATGGATAGGTCATCTGTCCAAAGTGATACCACATCCTCAAAGGATAAAAAAACTCCAAGTTTGTCTTATGAGCCTCAATCTATTCAAATCGTTCATGCTGAGCAAAACAACTTAAAGCAAATCTCTGTAGAGATTCCTCGAAACGCTATTACAACTTTAATCGGCCCATCTGGAGCTGGAAAGAGCTCCCTGGCATTTGAGACAATATACGCCGAAGGCCAAAGACGCTATGTTGAGTCGCTGTCTCCATATGCTCGTCAATTTGTCAAGCAGATGCCTAAACCAAAAGTTGAGTCAATAACTGGAATCTCTCCTGCAATCGCGATTGAGCAGCGGCAACACGCTTCTAACCCAAGAAGTACTGTCGGAACAATTACAGAAGTTTATGATTACTTAAGGATCTTTTGGTCACGCCTTGGCACAGCTCACTGTCCGAAGACTGGAAAGCCAATCAAAGCAATTTCAAAAGAGACAATAGCCCACCATATTCTTTCATTAGATTCTGGCACGAGAGTTGAGATTCTGGCACCATACCAGTTTCGTAAAGGCGAGACGTTCGAGCAGGCAATTAAGAAGCTTCAGCGCGATGGCTTTACGAAGATTAGAATAAAGGATGATCTCTACTCACTCGATGATGAATCAGCTCTTCCACAAATAAACTCAAAGAAAAAGATTGATGTCGATGTAGTCATTGATAGGATAAAAACTTCTCCCGATCAGTATAAATCTATCATGAGCTCATTAGCGCTTGCCGCAAAAGTAGGCTCGAATAAACTTCACCTTCTTATCAACAATGAGAAGAGATCCTCATACAACCTCTCTTTCTCAGTCGAAGGATCTGATGAGATGTACCCTGAGGTCACACCACAGATTTTCGCATTTAATACCAAGCATGGAATGTGTCATGACTGTAAAGGACTTGGCTTCCAATGGACGTTGGATTTAACTACATTGCCCCTTCCTAAGAATGTCACAGTAGGTGGCCTTATCCGCTTTTTCATGTCCGATGAGCGAGAAGCGTCATTCATTCTCACAATACTTTCGGATCTATCCATTGATCATGATATTCCCGTTCACTCTCTTTCTCCACAGCTCCAGCAGATCCTCTTCCATGGATCTTCAACTCCAATCTCCGTTCAATCAAAAAAAACAAAACTCGCATTTGAATGGAGAGGTTTAAATCAAGCTATCGAATTTGCGATGAAATGTGTCAGTGATACCGATGGCGAAGATATTCAATCAAGCCATGAGACTCTTGTTCGCTCACTCGGTAATGAGCTCGCAGACTCGCTCAAGCCGCTCGCATGCCCATCGTGCGAAGGAACTCGACTCAATCCACTCGCACGCCATGTTACAATTGATGGGGTCGCAATTCACCAATTCGCTCACTATCCGATTGACCAAGCAGTTTCATGGTTTTCATCCTATACTTCAAAAGCCAAGCTCGATAAAGCGATGAAGAAGGTTTCAGACGAAATTATAAAACGTCTTACCTTTGCTCATAAAATCGGTATCGGCTACTTGTCGCTCGATCGAAGCGCGACTACTCTATCAGGGGGAGAAGCACAGCGCGTTCGCCTCGTCTCACAAATAGGATCAGGATTGACCGGAGTTCTCTATATTCTCGATGAGCCAACAGTTGGTCTCCACCCAGAAGATGCTAAAAAGCTTATCTCTGCTCTACAAGAACTTAAAAAACTCAATAATACGGTCGTTATTGTTGAGCATGACCCCGATATCATGGCAATTTCTGATCATATTATTGAATTAGGGCCCCAAGGTGGATTAAACGGAGGCAACATCATCTTTGAAGGACCTTTCAAGGAACTTTTAAAAGCCCAGACAATCACAAGCCAGGCAATCCAAACAAAAGTCGAGATTAACTCCCCTAGCAAAGAAAAAAAGAAAAAAAACAAAGAAGATGGGTGCATTCAGGTAAAAAATGCGCACATACACAATCTCAAAATCAACTCTCTTCATATTCCTAAAGAGACGGTTGTTGCCGTAGCAGGAGTCTCAGGATCTGGAAAATCAACGCTTCTCTTCGATGTAATCGAATCCCATTTTCATAAAGTCAAGACAGGTATCATAAGCGATACTTCCGAGATCTCAGTTCACGGCCTCCACGATTTCCATCATCTCGTAGTAGTTGATCAAAAACCGATGAGCAACACATCTCGCTCTGATATAGCAACCTATACTGAATTGCTAACACCACTCAGGCATCTCTTTGCAACCCTTCCCGACGCTATTAAATATGGACTTGAGCCAAAGCACTTCAGTGCATACCATCGAAAAGGAATGTGTACTCACTGCTGGGGGCTTGGATATAAGAAAGTGAACATGCACTTTATGGCGCCAATACAAGTTGAGTGCCCACAATGTAATGGCATGAGGCTTAACCCTTTAAGCCTAACCGTAAAGTTTAAGGGAAAAAATTTAGGCGAGATATTAAAACTCTCAGTAACTGAGGCCCTTTCTCTCTTTGAAGCGCATCCAAAGATTATGAAAGTCCTCTCAGCTCTCAATGAGCTAGAGCTTGGATACATTCACTTAGGACAAGAGATAGCCACCCTCTCATCTGGGGAAGCTCAGAGAGCAAAGATTGCTAGAGAACTTGCAAAAAGCTCAAGAAGGAAAACTCTCTTTCTCATGGATGAGCCTACAACAGGACTTCATTCGTCTGAAGTACAAACTCTCATTCGAGTGCTCAGGGAATTAGTGAACAAGAGAGGACACTCGGTTATTGCGATTGAGCATAATGTCTCATTTTTAGCTGAAGCTCAGCACCTCATTGAATTAGGACCATCGAGTGGAACAGATGGTGGAAAAATAATCGCTCAAGGAACACCGTTTGAGGTTCAAGAGAGCACAACTTCGAGGATTGCCCCATATATTCGAGCGCAGATGGCTATTGAGACTGAGGAAAAGAGTAATAAAAAACAAAAGACGGCTCCAAAGAAAAAATAAATGAGTATCAACTGGGATGTGGGAGAAGGATAAGTTCATGGAGAGCGATCAAAAGATTGAGATACGCTGCCCTTTTTGCCAAGCGCTTTTTCAAAGAAGAAAGACAAAGCAAGACCGTTTTCCGATTCAGTTCTGCGCATACTGTGGCACCCGTTTTTCCCCTCAGAGCACGCTCGACAAAGAAAAAAGTCTCATAGAGGCAACTTATATCTCAGAGCACACACAAGAAATTGATGAAAAACCGATAACTCGAGTTGGCAGGTATCTTCTCATCAAAAGTATCGGCAAAGGTGGTATGGGAGAGGTCTTCTTAGCATATGACTCTGTCTGCGGAAGAAGAATAGCCCTCAAGAGAATTCGCCCGGATCTTGTTTCGAGTTCAATTTTGCGAGAGCGTTTTATTCGCGAGGCAAGGATTACAAGCCAGCTTATCCATCCAGCAATTATCCCTATCTACGATATTCACATCGATCAAGATGTCATCTATTATACAATGCCATACATGGAAGGCGAAACCCTGAAAAATCTTCTTCAGAGAGTTCGAGACCAACAGGTAAGTTTCTCTTCTTCAGCGCTAGGCGATCAGCATACAACTATTGCTTCATTAGTTCGCATCTTCTTAGGGATAGCGCAGGCAGTCGCATTTGCTCACTCACGAGGAGTGCTTCATCGCGATATAAAACCAGAAAATGTGATCATCGGACGTTACGGGCAAGTTATTATTCTCGACTGGGGACTTACAAAGCTTATTGAAGATAGCGCTTTAGACTCTGAGTGTGATGATAACGACTCCACTTCTTCAAAAAAGTCACCAAATACGAAGAAAAAGTCTCGCTCAAAAGAAGTGACAATAAACACTCATCTGACACGTATCGGAAAAGTGGTTGGAACTTTAGCGTACATGGCTCCAGAGAGAGCTCAAGGTAAGCCCGCCTCGACGCAGACCGAAATCTACTCTTTAGGCGTCATCCTCTATCAAATGCTCACTCTAACTCTTCCATTTTCTAGAAAATCCGTTAAAGAATTTCAAGCCTCATGGCAGGATGAAAAATATACCCCTCCTGAGATAAGGGCCCCACACAGAGATGTTCCTCAATCTTTGTCTGAAATCGTGAGAAAATGTCTCTGCAAAGACCCAAGCGATAGGTGGGCAACAGTTGATGAGCTTTTAAAGCATATTGAAGGATACCTTGAAGGGCGATCAGAATGGACACAAGTCACACACCTTGATATTCAAAGAAAATCAGACTGGGCATTCCAAGAACATGTCCTTTTAACAGAACATGCGGCCATTTCCACTTCTGTCGATCAAGCGGACTGGTGTAGGATTATGCTCTCTCAAGATGGTCATAGTGAAAATGTCCAGATAAGTACGCGAGTCCTTCTCAAAAAAGGGCAAAATGGCATTGGATTCCTCTTGGCAGTTCCTGAAGAGACAGCACGACGTCATATTCTTGATGGGTATTGCGTGTGGCTTGCATCGTCAACAACAAGTGAGGCTTCCCCTTCGAAAATACTCCGGCATGGCGTAGTTGCGGTTGAGCTTCCGGATGTCTCCATAAGCGAAGACTCTCTCCATGAGATTCGCATAGAGAAAATCGATCATTCAATTTCTGTCCACATCGATGGAGTATGCGTTGCAACGCACACGAGCTTCTTCCCAACTGTTGGGCGATATATAGGCCTACTCCTAAAAGACGCTGATTTACGAATTGAGGATATCTCCCTTGCCTCCGGCAGTATCAATATCTTAGTCAATCGCCTTGCTGTCCCTGACGCGTTCTTAGCTCATCATGAATTTGATCGAGCCCTCTCGGAGTATAGAAGGATCGCAACCCTTTTTCCTGGTCACTTTGAAGGAAGAGAAGCGCTATTTAGAGCAGGACTTTGCCTTCTTGAGAAAGCTAAATATCTTGATTCTAAGAAAAGACTACATGCACCTGGACTTTTGTCCCATGAGACAAATCCATATTATGACGAAGCTCTCGCTGAGTTTGAGAATCTCAGAAAGACTCCGGGAGCTCCTCTTGAATATCTTGGTAAGGCGCTAGTTTATCATGATCTCCAAGAATATAGCGAAGAAGTAAAGTGCTTTGAGCTGGCATTCCTTCGTTACAAGCATCACCCGTTATTAAAGCTTCTCTCTGAGTTAGCCCTACAGCGAATGCATGAGATGTCCAGGCTGAATCGTATCAATGCATATGAATTCATCTCGCTCGTAGCTCGCCGCCTTCCTTCGGAGATTATCCAGAAACCATCGACCCAGAAGCTATTTACAACACTACAGCGTTCATGGGAAGTCCCTCATCATTTTATTGCTGATTCAACCATTTCGAATGATAAGCAGCTGAGCCATATTACTTTTTGTCTTACACTTGCTTTTTGGCTATTGCGTGAGCATGTAGCGATAGATATTTTTACGACCCTTTGCCAAAGACCAATTCTTCCCAAACAGCTTATCTTTAATGCACTCTCAATCTTATCGACAGCAAGGGCATACAAAGAATTACTAGAACATCTCTCTTCATGGAAAGCACTTCTTTCCTCAGATGAACAAGAAGAATTCTCTGACATTTTCCAACTCTTTTATTGTATTACCGGGAAAGAATCCTCTTCTACGATTTATGAAATCGCTCACACGTGGAGATACTCACCACAATTTATCTGCCATTTCTGCGACCAGATGAACTCTCAAGAAAGATTCGATGAGACATGCGAGTTGTTCTTACTTTCCCAAAGCAAAAACATATACTTCCCAGAAGAGGCATATGAGTATGTCATAGAAGCTGCCCTCATGAGATGTGACCTCAAGCTCGCTGAGACTATCCTAGATCTTGCTTCAATTCATATCTCAAATCCGCCATCCGAGTCGAATCGCCTCTTCTTTTGGTATGGCATCTATCTGTTAAGTAAAGGAAATGGTAATAGTGCCCTCCACCATTTCCAATCAGTGCTCGATACCCCTACACCGCGAACATGGCTCCTTGGAGCGCACGTTATCACAAGAAAGATTAGACTCTCTTTGACTAAAGGATGGCTTACAAGATCGTTCCCATATGAGAGATCTATTCTCTTTCGACATTTAAATGCTCTGGGCCTTTATAAAGATGCTTTAGAGCTGGCATCTTCTTCCTACCTTGACGAAAGCATCATAGCGCTTTCTAATGTCATTCCTTCTGAAGCACTTTCTATAAGTAATGATCATGTCAATGAGCAGTAAAATGAACGCCAAAAGAACTCTTTACCAGGGATTTGTCACCCTTTATGAGACTCTTATTCCAGCTTCTGACAGCTCTTGCAGTCCTCTCTACCCTTATTACTCTGTGAAAACAAGCCCTCAAGCCGCTTTAGTGATAGCTATCAATCAAGATAATAGAATTTTACTTTCCAGGGAGTATCGCCATGCTATAGAAAAAGAGGTCTATACTCTTCCTGGCGGTTTTGTTGAGGAGGGAGAAGATGTTATGACAGCCGCGATACGAGAACTTCAAGAGGAGACCGGCTACCAGTCAAGAGATAAAAATTCTCCAAGACTATCAGTTCTAGGAAGTTTTTTCCCTCTTCCTGGTCTTTTAGAGCAAAAAGTATCTGTTATCAGAATCGATGATGTTATACGAAATGGACCAAAATCTTTCGAACATTCTGAAAGAATTGGCGAGCCCTTTTTTGTCTCGAAAGAGGAACTCAACGAACTTCTCTCTAAAGCAGACTGTGATAAAGGCCCATCTTTTGATGGAGTATCACTGGCAGCACTGCTTTTATGGCTTAGTAAAGAATCTCCAGAATAAAAAAAGCTGAGGAAAAGCTATTTTCCAAGCGTCTCCTCAGCTGGACTCAATCAATATAACCTATTAGTTTATTACTCTATTATCAACTACCTATGGTATTTATTATGATGTAATACAGTTTATTCTCATGAAGCCGCTATAGCAGGGCCACAGCTTGTAAACGCTGATTCAACAGAGTGTACAGCTTTTTGAAGTCCTGATTTAGCTTTATCTACCCATTTTTCAGCTACGCACCTTGACGCAGGATCAAATGGATTGCTCTTTATCAAGAATGTGTCAATACCCCAGCTTATCGTTGACATTGTTCCTGTGCAACCAAAGAGCCCTAAACCAACTACTGGGAATGGCGTAAATGATGAGAAAATCGATCCTACAACCTCAATGACGCTTGTCGCAACCTTAAATGAATCTAAACCAATCACAAGACCTGCTCTCTTTTTGAGTATCTTCAGGAATTTTTCGCCCTCTTCAAGATCGCGTGCTTCATGAGTTCCATTCTTTAACTTCTGCATGAGCGCTTGAGCTTTCTGAGCAACTTGAGCATCCTTTCCAATTTTAAAACGAGCTCCAATCTTATCAAACCCTTTTGCCTCAAGCTTCTCTAAAAGGGAAAGCATGGCTCTTGATTTCTGCTCTGGATCTTTAGCTCCCTCAATAGCATTCACTCCCGTTCGAATTGAGTGAAAGACAATTGAACTCTTGATAAGCGCTCTTATACCGATAAATGCGCTAATTGAAGAGGCAATAAGCGAGAAAATGCTAAATCCTGGAATCCATGAGACCGCTTTTTCTCCCCACATTCCGAGGATTTTTCCAGCTTCGCAAACCGTAATAGCTGCTCTGCCGATCTTGTCTACATTAACTGCTGCCTTTAGAAAATTCATTCCTTTCTTCTTAACAGAGGTATCAAGATCAATAACATTGACAGCGTTTTTAACAAGATCTTTTGCAGCGAAAGGGACAGTAAGAACTGAAGGAAGCTTCATCACCTTTAAGCTATTTGTCAATGGCTTTGGAATTGCAGCGATGGCTCCATTAATAAAGGAAAGAGTATTGCGGACTAACCCGAGAAGCGTGCTATATGATGAAATAATCTTTCTTCCTTTTTTACCTATTTCGCTCTTGTCGCCATAAACTGCATCAAACGCCCCTATTATAGAACTTCCTTGGCAGCCTCCAACAGTTGTCATATTTTATTCCCCCGTTACTTAATCACCAATAATTTAATTAATATTTTAAACAATTAATTAATTTTAAATAAGCGCAATTGTTAAATTTTTATTAATTTACTTGTTTTGCAGAGATAAATAAGACTAAATTTTTTTATGGGATAATTAAAAACAACTAACTAGAAAAGAATGGTAGAAAATTAAGAACGCGATAAGAAAAAATAGAAGAGTTTAATAGGATCTTCACTTATGAAATTGGATGAACCATCTCATCTTAGAGATGACTTTATGTTCCCCACGACCAGCCCCCTTCTTCATAATAAAGATGTCGGTCATTGCTCTTTCTTTGGTTTATTGATGGATTGAGCCGATTCAACAAGAAAAATTCTTATATTATTCTAATATATTCCTTACTAAAGAAGCCTTCATAAGCATATAACATAATTAAGCACGATCATGATTACTACTAGTTCAGTCAAACAGGAGCTATACGAAGCCATTGATCACGCATGCGGCCGCGCGACAGTTCAATTAACTTTAGCTCGAAACGGATGCTTCTACACTCCGGAACTCACTCCGCATAGCTCAGAAGAAGACGCTATCTCCGATACTGAACTCGTCGAGAAAATCACCCAAAAAGTATTGGCCGTCCTTAAACCAGAGAAATATAATGAGACAGGGCTTCCTCCACGCCTTTTCCGATTCCGAAAAGTGGTAAAGAGATTTATTAAAGAAAAGAAGATCGATAGCTCAAATATTCCCCAGTATCAACATTTTGACAAAATATACAAAAATTCACTTAAGGCTTTTAAGAGATACGACTATATCACTGAGCATCTCCTCACAGAACCACCTATCCGTTTAACTGATGTAGATATTGTTGTTCTCTCAGCCTATATTAAGACGTTAAATGCTGAATATTCCTTTCTTAATGCCCTTTTAAAGAATTTCGTTTTCTTTCAACACTCCATCGACACACAAATAGAGTTTATTGAAAAGCATGGTGAAATCGAAAAAGCATCAATGTATCGAATACGTGGAATCCCTCTATCGTGCTTTAAAATCTTGAAGAAGATACTCCAAAATGATCTAAACTCAATAGATGTGTCGATGTTCACGCTTCTGAAGAACAGCTTAAGTAAATTTTACATCGACAGAGCAGATAAGATTGAATTATGCGCACTTCTCCAGAGTCGTTTAATCCGTCACATTGAAAACCGTAAACCCGAATTGCAGGTTCCTTTTCGATTTCAACTTCAGCAACGAGAGATTAATTCAAGGTACTATGACTTTGATGAAAGCTATGGTCCTTTTACAGATAACTGGTCTGATGAATATGATAAAAAGCCCTTTTATAAGTGTCAGAATAAAGATGATCTTCTTCGCATACGTAAACTGTGCGAGCAGATGTTACTTCAAATAAAAAAATGGGCTCATCGGTTTGATCTCGACTACAACGAATCGTTGAGAAAGTACAAAGCCGCTTTTAGTCTGCTCGAGAAAAAAAAGCACCCAAAATCGAATCTTGAACTTATTCAAATAATACGAAAAACCTCATCTGATTTCCTTCCGAAAGTTTCTATCCTTAACGCAGATAACATTAAACCTATTTATTACAAGAGATTAGTCAAAGAGTATTCAAAAACTATTAAAAAAGACCCTCAAATCCAAGCATTTAAAGGGTTAATTCAGTTTATCTTTGAGCTCAAAGACGCACCGAGCTCACCTGCTCCAGAAGAGATCGCTCTACAAGAAACTGGTATCACAGAACTGACAAGCCATTTTGAAAAATCACTTCAACTCAACGAACATGGGTCTACAAAATTAATTCAACCCCAATATATATGCTCTAATAATACGAGTGAGTTCATACAAGGCGTTACACTTCATGATAGAGTAGAAAGATGGGTTGAAGAGACGCGAAAGCCATTTTTAGAAGACGCTAAATACCGAAGTATCCTCAATAACGAAGCCTTATTAAAGAAAGTCTATATATTTCACACACTTTCGATATCTGTCTTGTACCTCATCGATATACGACATTACGCACTCCAGACGGAACTTCCATCCACAAAATATGCTGATAGCACTCAATATGCGCTCCCATGCATTCTTCAAATTGAAACTAACAATAGCGAAGTAACATTTAAAGGTGCCATTATCTCATGTATTAATGATGAGACAAAGGAAGTCTGGCATTGCTGCTTTACCGAAAGAGAACAAGACGAGGTAATTCAGGATTTTATTGATGATCGTATCTATGATTATGAATTCCCTAAACTCTCAGACATATATTTAAAAAAGCGACCGTCAACAAAAAAGAATGGGAATCAGAAAAATCAACTGATTAATGTGCCTAATGGAAGCTTTATACAGGAAAAGACGTCTGATTACATTCTTATTCGAGACCCAAAGAATAAAGCGTCAGTTAAAATTCTTATCCATGGCAAGCTATCAATCAATCAAAAGCCTGAAGACGAATCAGACAAATCAAATCCTATTATTAAAAAGCACGAGAACACTCAATAAATACACACTATAAAATACTGAGTGTCCAATAAATTATATGACGTAACTTGTACTCGCACAGAAACAAAAGCTCTTTATCATTTTCTAGAAACGTATTATCACTTGCAAACCCTTAACTAATTATGTAAAAAATAAAGTTATTTTAACTAAAAGAAATAATTTTATTATTTAAGGGCAACAATGATATCAAATACGCCTTCACACTCTACCTATGCAGTAATTGATTCGGAATTTCAAAAACATAACAAAGTCTTAAAATCACTTATATACAACGAAACTGAATTGCAACAAGACTACGTAGATCAAACCATTTCCAATGTTTGTAAATCAAGCTTGGGGAAATTAGGATCGCGCTCTGTGAGAGAATTCAAGGAGTCTGGCCTTCCATCAAGCTTCTTCGAGTTTAGACAAAATCTAAAAGAACTCATAAAAGAGCATCATATTGATACAGCTCAAAATGAGTGGTATCAAAAATTTAACAAAAAATATGTTCATGAACTCAAAAAGCTGAAGTATTTTGATAATGTTACTGAAAGAGTTCTCAAAAAAGACATCAAAGACATCACTGAGGGTGATATCACTCATCTTTCAAAGTATATTAAAACATTAAACGCCGAATATCTTACCCTACAAAAAAGTATAGAGGATTACACTGTCACCCTTCTATTAATTGATCTACTCCTAGAGTTTACGAGTAAATACGGCCAATTTAGTTCCCGAATCGAAATGAATATTAAGCTTCTCCCAAGTTCTCTACAGAAGCTGTTGATGCGCATGAGCGAGGAAGGCTTTAAGACCTTAGGCACTTCTTGTTTTGATAAATTAAGAAAAAGCTTTGAAGAGGTGTTTAACTCAAAAAATCCAACTCCTCCGTATGCAAAAAAGAAGATTATCGAGCTTCTTTTATGGGCTCAATTTAAGCTTATCGAGGGAAAAAGACCTGAATTTGATGTTCCTTATCTTGAAGATATCTTAGTTAGACCTGACGAAAGAGGAATCAACACTCGTTACTATCACCTATACCAGAGCACGACGCTTGATGAATTAGATGACGAGGCAGAGTATTACTCATTAACTGAGATAAGGCCTCTTGATGAGCTTCATGAATATAAGAAAATCACCGTCGAATCTATAACACACCTTGAAAAAAGGGCTGAGCTCTATAATAAACAATTAGAGAGATCAGTGCAGAAGTATCAAGATGCGTTTAATATAATAAAAAAATACCTTAAGACTGATTCGAAACTACAGCTACACAAAAAAATACATGCAGCAACAAAAGAGCATCTAGAAAAGGTTTTCATAAAAGCTCCATCAGAAATTAAGAAAATAGACCTGTCACCAGCGATTATAAAACGAATTTTAACCGAATCTAAGAACACTCAGTATAAAAATCTCATATCCTATATTGAAATCCAGCCTGAAGAAGCCCCCCGAGAGCAAAATCAAACGCTGACATCCTCTTCAGAAATACACAAAGTTGAGACAGATATCGATGCAGAAGGACTTATAGAACAATTTAATAAAGTGTGCGTCTCTTCTTCACCTATGAAGGCGCGAAAGAATGACAAACCTAAGCCACAGAAAACTCAAAAATTATCCAAACTAACGTTCCCCAAGTACTTAATTCCATCATCTACAAGCATTTCGCACGACAGGGTCGAAAGATGGTTTGATAAATCAAGAGATCCAATTGCAGAAGATGAAAAATACAACAATCCAACCGATGAGAAATTCAAGAAGAGAATACGAGCTTTCCATAGCTTCGCACGTATAGCAGACGGCTTTATTGAAAAATATGGAACAAAGAAAACTCTTTCATCAGAAAAATATGAGGACAGCACAGAGTATATCTTACCTTGCCTCTTTACCCTTGAAGAGGAGGCAGCCTCAACCGAGTTTTATGGAGAAATATCATCATGTATTAACGATACTACCAATGTGAATTGGCATCGTTATTTTAAACCGCTCAAAAAAGACGGCCTTTATTTTAATGGTAATATCTACGTAGCAGAATTCCCAAAGCTAGGAGAAATAAAAAACAAGACGCCTCAGGTAACAACTAGATCATCACCAGCATGTGATGGCAGTTTCGTAAAAGAAGTGACAACAGATTATGTCATTATACATGATCCCAAAAATAGAGCGATATTGAAGCTCTTGATTAACTCAGTATCAGGAACGTTAGATCGATAACGAAAGCAATAGAGGCTTTAAGATACACTTAAAGCCTCATCATATCTCACTCCAGCCTATATAGAAGCAGCTTTAAAATGCCCTACAATGTTTTATACGATCCTCATGAAGAGTCGAATATGCGTCCCTTAAACTCTCTGAGACAATTTTTCCAACTGACTGGACATGTTTTTTAGCTTTATTAAATACTTCTCCCGCAGTTGTGGTTGAATCTGGATCGAATGGATTTGTTCTAAGAAAGAAAAACTGAGCTGCCAGCCTCATTGTTGAGATTGCAGATCCTACCGCAAGAATTGCAGCGCCCTCAATTTTTAATGGCGAAAAGAGGGTTAACGCGCTTCCTACGATTGATAATGCTTTCGTAATAAGACGAATACAGTCCATACTTACGATTAAAGCGGATCTATTTCTCATTATCCGTAAGAAACTATCCACCTCAGCCACATCCGCATCAGTTGCGCTTTTCGTTCTCAACGTTTTAATGAATATATCAACTTTTTCTGCCAATCGTGATGCCTCTGATATTTTCAGATGCTTTCTTATTACCTCTATTTTTTTACTTTTAAGGCTATTTAAGAGTTCAAGAGCTGCATCTACCTTTGCGTCATGATTGCCCGTTTGGTGAATTTTGCTTAAGCCGACTCTCAATGTATGCAAAAGTACAGAGTGTTTATAAAGTGCTTGCAGAGTATATCCACCTCTAATGATCGAGACAGCAAAGGAGAACAGCCCAAAAGGACGAAGCCAAGAAAGAGCTTTCTTTCCAAAAACTCCTATAAACTTCCCAATGTGGCATATCGTCGCGGCGGCTTTTCCAAGTTTATTCACACTTATAATCGCTTTGAAGATATGGGAAATCCGCTTCATCAGTGGAGTATCAAGATCAATGACCTTGAGTAGATGTGTGCCAAGTCTGTGGACTATTAGTGGCGTTTTAATGAGAAGAGGTATTTTAAGAACCTTAAAAATTGCTGTTGGATGCTTGGCAAAAACCCCAAATGCTTTATGTAGAAACGAGACCGAGTTCCTAAAGAGACTTAACATCGTCCTATATGTTGAAAGCTTGGAACTCTCACTTTTAATGAAATCTTCCGCTTTTCCGTATGCTTGATGTAGTACTTTGACTAAGTCACTCTCATGATGAACGTGTACGGCCAATACCATATTTGCTCATGTTATTTTTATGATCTATAAAGATTTTATTAAATTAAAAATAAAATTTAAACACAAATTTAAAAACAAGCCACCATTTTATCAAAAAATATTAAAATAAATTTTGACATGAATATGTAGCTGAGCAAATCAGCTAAGAATTGAATTCTTTACTTCTACTACGATCCAGATTCTCAAGGGTTCATCATTGAAGAAGACAGATTCTATCCTTGTGCCTCCGCCGCCTTTGTATAGATGTAATCTCTTCTTCGGTTAGTTGATTACGAAACATATCCAAAAGATCGATATCAAGATCGACCGCTTTCATCATAAACCTTTTATCCCGCAGCAGCTCTATCGGACAAGAACGAAGAAGCTCTTTTCTTTTTTTCTTACAAATTTTTTCTATAGCGAGAAGAGTGATCTCCCAATCCTTTTTCTTAATCTCAGGTAATAACGAATACAATGACATGATCAACCCAGGCTTATCATTTCGATAACACTGCTCAATGTAGGTTTTGATCAATTCATCATAGGAGATAATCTTTTCCTTAATGGACGCTTTGGAAATGTGCGCATCGTACAGCGAGCACGCGAGCATAAAGCGATTAT
The DNA here is from genome assembly GCA_964427425.1 of uncultured bacterium. GTDB lineage: Bacteria > Chlamydiota > Chlamydiia > Chlamydiales > FEN-1388 > CAYRUD01. The sequence continues at coordinate 86,005 of CAYRUD010000010.1, read as the reverse complement.
CTAACATGAATGAGTCTGTGCTAGGTGATGGTAGCTCACACCTACCTGTCTCTATACCCGTCGATTCAGCTGGTATAAAACTTAATGGAGTTATTCCTTCAGCGCAAAATAGAGTCGGAGCAATTGTGATCGGCAAACAATTAAAGCAACTCCACATTCCGTTAAGAAATTGTGCAATACACTTATGAAGAATCTCTGATATAGGCCCTCTTTGATGTGAAAGGAGTAGTGACCGATTCTTCATCAAATCCCAAGTAATATATGAGATGTATTTCAAGAACAGATCAACCAATGAATTTTCACGATCCTTCTCTAACCTTTCTCGGATAATACCAATAATTCCACCCTTATTCTCACTAACAATAGATCTAATAACATGAGTAACATCGATTTTGTCTAAGGCAGATGAGTACTCTTCCTTGTATGACTCACATGTAGTGACATAATCATGCTCGTCATGAACCAATACGGATTGACTTGTTGGATCCCAAGAGAGAGCATAGCGATGATGTATTGAGAGGAACGTATTGTAGAGATCAGTTTTAATAAACATAAGCGCGAAGATCACTGACGACCACACGGTTCCAAGTATATTTAACTTGAATTCTTGATCATCCGATGTAGATAAAACATGAACTATCGCGGGATGATGAATTAGAAGAGGATTAGATGATAAAGCGCTAAGAATAACTTTAGGGTAATGTTGCACATCCGGTGAGAGCTGCTCATAAATAGCCCAATCAGCTAAAACTGCCTCAACAGCCATCTTCTCTGACATATACTTGGTCGATAACTTTTTAAACTCTTGGTTAGATAGCTGGAGATGAAAAAAGTCACTTTTTTCCACCATACGAATGATGGTCCCTAAGAGGGATTCCGGAAGATCACACAGCTTCAATGGCTGAAAATCATGAATGGGGGGAACAGTTAAATCAATCGAGCCCTCATCATGTACACCTATGGATACTCTTTCAAAATCTTTCGCCAAATCACAATTAATCTGATCGTCGATAACCGATTCTCGAGAGCTGTTCTTTTCAAGGCAGGTCTGGACAAAGGGCCTATTATTTCCATTATACACTTGCATGGCTTCACCAAAATCAATTGATTAACTAAAAGACTAGCAGAAATCAATTAATTAAATAATAACCATGCGCAATAATTTAATTATTAAATTAAAAATAAATATCTAAACAAATATGTAAACCAACGAAAGTAAAAATTTTATTATCAAACTTAACCACCCATGAGTTAGTGACTTAAATTGTGGTTTAAAGAAGAAAAAAGAGGGGTCATAACCCCTCATATTAATTCTGATATGAAGAAAAAAGGAGTGCTTATTGAAATAAAGCGCGAAGTGCTAAGGAAATCTCTTTTGCATGGGCAATAAGTGAATCAATTGAATGTACTGTCGAGTACTTTCCTCTCAACAGGAGATATACTTTTACCTTCGGCTCGGTTCCTGATGGACGGACAATGATCTGAGTACCTGATTCCAAAGTGTAGAGTATAACATCAGAAGGCGGAAGCTCTGAAGAGAGTTTATGCTCTTGATCTCCCTGAAATGAGTGAGTTAAAAGATCCTGGAATGCTATTACTTTTTCTCCGGAAATCTCCTTAGAAGGATTTGTTCTAAGCTTCGATAAAGAGGCATTCATCTTTTCTCTTCCCTCTTTCGTTTCATCAAAGGAAAAGGTAAGAAGTTCCTCATAAAAAGCTCCATACTTCCGATATAGGTCATAAAGAGCATCAACTAACGTTTTCCCCTGGCGCTTTAAGTCCCACGCTATTTCACAAATCGCTTGGGCAGTAGTTATCGCATCTTTATCGCGAGCGTGAAGACCATACAATGAGCCGTACGACTCCTCTGCACCAAAGACATATGCGCATCCACCATCTTCACCACGCCGCCATGCCTCAATCTGCTCCGCCACATATTTGAATCCAGTTAAGACATTCGCGCAAGAAGCATTCCACCGTTTCGCTATTTCTTTAAAAAGCTGGGTTGTCACTATTGTCTTGACGGCTCCCGGATTCTCAGGAAGGCGTTCAGTCTCTTTAAGCCTGTGAAAGATTCCTTCTAATAGGATACACGCTATTTGATTCCCTGTTAAGACAATAGCCTGATCATGGTAGCGAAGAGCCACTCCGATTCTATCAGCATCCGGATCGGTCGCTATAAAGAGATCAAGCCCCTCTTTCAACATCTTATCAATACCCCGTTGAAGCGCTTGCTTCTCCTCGGGATTCGGCTTCTTAACTGTCGGGAAATTTCCATCAGGAATCATTTGCTCATCAACAAATGAGAGAGATGTAACTCCCACCTCAGTTAAGGCTCTCTTCATAAGCCTTCCACCAGTTCCATGAAAAGCAGAGTAAAGCACTTTTAAAGATGACTTATCATCATTCCAAAGCCGGTTTGACTGAATTGCTTTAAAGTACGTATCGTCGATTGAACTTGAAAGTCGATGAATTCGTGGATGGTTAAGTTCAACGACTTCTACAGGAAGAGCCTCATCTTGAACCCTCTTAACCTCTTTGATCATCCCTTCATCATGGGGAGGGAGAACTTGACCTCCATAATTCCAATAGACTTTATATCCATTATACTCAGGAGGATTGTGAGACGCCGTAATCATCACCGCAGCGACAGCGTTGAGCTCTCGACATGCGAAAGAAACCAATGGAGTTGGGCATATTGAATCAAAAAGGTATACTATAAAGCCAAACGCCGCGAAAACTCTTGCTGTTTCTTCAGAAAAAAGACGAGAGTTATTTCTCGAGTCATAGCCGATAACCACACAACGCTTATCGACGATCGATTCTTTTCCCCAGTGCTGAATAAGGTAATTGGCTATACCCTTTGTTGTTTGTCGGATCGTATAGATATTCATCCTGTTAGGACCAAGTCCCATGATCCCGCGAAGCCCACCCGTTCCGAAAGAAAGAGATGTGTAAAAACTGTTTTCCACCTCTTGTGGATTGCTTGTTAAGAGTTCTTTGATCTTGCTCTTCGTCGACTCGTCACAAAAATTTGAGTGAAGCCACAAATCCAAATTTCTTCTTGTCTCAGGAGAAAATGCGCTCGAAGTAACGTTCGTCATAAAAGGGCTCTTCAAACTCTTAAAATGAATGCTATGAAGTTAGTGTGTTCCAGATATAGGTCGATGGATCTTGTGCTTTCATCTACTTATATCAAAAGTTATTGTTGATACCACAAAAAGGGATTCCTCTCCTCGAAAAAAGTATCTCCTCGCCTTAAAAATGAGACTTTAAGAGGAAAATACTTTCATCTAGCCACCCATTCATGTGATACTATATGTACTTTTCTTCGAAAAACAAATGACTGCAATAGAGGCTTATTCCCGTGCATATAATTTCCAATAAAGGAAATATTAGCTACATCACCTCGAACGAATCGAAATTCAAAGAGGCTTGCCTCGTCTTAAATCCAGAAAACCTCTATGAAGAAACAGGTTTTCAGCTTGTAAGAGACGACTTGCCTTTAGAAGAAATTCAAGGAACAGCCGAAGAAATTGTGCTTCATAAGACGATCCAGGCATTCCATATGATAGGAAAACAGCCGATCATAGTCGATGATGTCTCATTCCACATCAGCGCGCTAAACGGCTTTCCTGGCCCTTATATCAAATGGTTTCTTGAATCGCTTGATGAAGAAGGCGTATGGACGCTCGTCTCAAAATATCCAGATCACACATGTAAGGCTGTGTGTATGATAGGTTTTATGCGAGACGAAAATGAAGGACCTCAGATTTTTTCAGGCGAGCTTCAAGGGCACGTCGTTAAACCGAGAGGTTCCACGCGCCATGGCAAAAAAAGTTGGAATTCCCTCCTCCAGCCATATGGGATGGATCGAACATTTGGAGAGCTCTCAATGGAGGAGATTAGCCGATGCTCTCCAAGACGAGCAGCTCTCACCTTGCTCAAAGATTTCATACTTCGATAATATTGGCTTTAAGATAACTTCTACGAATTACAGCAATTTGAAAAGACATGAGTGTAAAAGATTTAATTATCCTTGGGACATCAAGCCAGCAGCCAACCAGATTTAGAAATCATGGAGCCTATCTCTTTCGTTGGAACAATGAAGGACTATTATTCGATCCTGGCGAAGGAACTCAGCGTCAATTCATCTTCGCGGAAGTCGCGCCAACTGTTGTAACCCGGATTTTCGTCTCGCACTTTCATGGAGATCATTGCTTAGGGCTCGGCTCAATGCTGATGCGATTAAATCTCGATAAAGTTACTCATCCAATCCACTGCTACTACCCAGCAAGCGGAAAAAAATTCTTTGACCGCCTTCGATATGGCACCATCTATCACGAGAACATCACTGTGATAGAGCACCCAGTTGAAGAAGAAGGAGTAGTCCATGAAGATGGACTCTTTACCATCGAGGCTCGCTTTCTCGATCACGGGATTGAGAATATAGGCTGGCGCATCAAAGAAAAGGATCGACGCCGCTTTATCCAAGAAAAACTAAATGCTTTTAATATCAAGGGGCCACTTGTCAAAGAGCTCGAGCAAAAAGGCTCACTCATAGTAAACGGTCAAGAGGTTTTTCTAGAGGATGTCAGCTATATCCAAGAAGGTGATACAATCGCGGTCGTAATCGACACAAGACCGTGCCAGGCTGCAATAGATCTTGCCCATAAAGCCAAAATCCTCCTCTCAGAGAGCACATATCTTTCTCCTGAGGCAGATCTCGCAGTAAAACATAAGCATATGACCGCATTAGAGGCAGGACAGCTCGCAAAAGATGCTGAAGCCGAGCGACTAATCCTCACTCACTTTTCCGCGCGCTACATTGAGGAAAATGTCTTTGAAGACGAAGCACGAGCTGTGTTCCCTAATTCATTTGCAGCCAAAGATCTCGCTCGATTTTCATTTCGGTAAATTACGCTGAGGAAAGAGCTTCGTCAAAAGATTGAAGGAAGCTCTTTTTACAAAAGACGCGGTACAAGCCTCTTTTCTTTTGCCGCTAAAAATTAATTCTCTCGCGTACTTCAGACAGGAAATTCCCTTTCAATAGATTGCAAAAGCATGTCGAACGCGAGTTTTGGCTGATTATTGTACTCCCCGAAGAATGTATACTCGACGTTTTCCAGCATATACTCGGAGAAATGCTCTCTAATACAATTCTGCGCTTCTCGATGTACATTCTCAGAAATTTCCAGGGAGAAAAGCCTTTCAATATGCAGTTTTACCTCATTACAAGAGATATCAGCAGTTGAGCTCTTTCCTAACTGTCTTTTAATCAGCGATACCAATAATCGATATTGAATAGCAACCACTCCCTTCCAACATTTCTTCAGTGTTTCCCCTTTAAGGCTCGAGTAAGCTAAAATGCTGCATTTTGAATCAAAAGAGAGCTGCAGCACATTATGGAAGTTCTCGTATACTACAGCTATTTGTCGCATTGCTTGCTGTACTATATTGGTATAACGCACCGCTTGAGCAAGACTCTTTAACTCATCACTCTCCTCAAATACGGCAATCTTTTTTAAATCTGCACACAATTTATATGGGTACTGTTTTAAATAGTATTCAACACAAAAATCAGTCATTGAAGCGGCGTTTTCAACTTTTTCTATACCTTGATAAAGAGGCAGAACACAACGCTCCCATTGCTTGAGATCAAGGAGTTCTAATTGCTTCTGAAAAACTTTAATGATGAATATGTAGGATTCAACAGTATCTACATCTGAATGAGTGAGAAATCGGAGGTGCGGCGAAAAAAACGAAAGGGCAAAATGACCTTCATATTGACGAACGATATGTAAATCTTTCTTCAACTGTTCAGCACAAGCCCGGATGTAGTCTTTATGAAATGCATTAATGCAATTCTGAAGCGAATCGATGACGGAGAATGTTTCAAGAACATCTAAAAGCGACTCAAGATCGTCCTCAATCAAACTTTGATAAGATCCAGATAGCATTCTATCATAAAGACATTTAGCTCTATTAAACCATTCCTCTATTTCTCTAAAATTGGCTTCATACGAATCCACCACTTCACGCGCAAATAAATTTCCAAGAGACCGGTACTTAAATCGAAACCATTGTTCTTCATTATGGAGCACCTGAAAAAACTGCTCGAGCTGATGTTCACTGTTAATGAGTCTGGTCGTAATCGGAATTTGGTTATGCTCAAGAAAGAGCACAAAGCCTCTTATCAGCTCATTTCTAATAGAACCGATATTTAAGGAACTCATGGAATCGCTCTGTAAATCCTCGTCAGACACTTCAGTATCAGAGGTATCACCCATTACATCAAGGTAATCATTATAGCGAAATAAAGACTTCGAGATAGTTTGAAACGGCAAACTCATTACAATCCTTATGAAGTACTCACACAAAAAATTAATGATCGTCTATTGCTTGCAAGATCGTATCGAACAATCATTACCCTCACGCCAGGCATCCGTAATTACAATTTCAATAATTAATCAACTAGTACCAGTTAAAGCATTAATTGAATAGCTAGAGACTAGATTCACATATCTAAGCGCAATAAAAGAATCCCAATCAGTTAATATAATATTAACAGTCGAAGGTTACCGTGGACAATTGCCGCCGAGATCATGGAATTTGGAGTAATGCATATGGTAAATTCAATTATTAATACTGTCGGAAACGGACTTTCAACGTGTGTCACTACTGTAGATCAATTCGCTCATAATACACACACTCTCTCACAGTCAATACAGAACAATTTATATTCCGCAAAAGACGCGGTGCTAACAATCATTAATAACAGCTCTGAAGCAATTCAATCGTTTCCAAGATCCGTTCAGGACGCTATCAACGAGACTGGGAAAAGAGTTCATGAAATATTTGAAAAATACAAGTATCACGCTCTTTATCTTAGCATGGCTGGACTTCAAGGATCATTATCTCCCCATCAATTTGTAGTTGGAGCTACTTGTGGTTTTTTAGGCCATACTGTCTTTAATCTATTCGCATATCCATTTATCAACTACGAAGCACAAAATGAGCTTCCTTACTTATGTGACAGAGGCTACGAAGCGTCGATAGCCCAATCGGTTTTCTTAACAACCGCTGCGACATGCGAGGCGGCTCGAGTCATAACAAACACTCGCTATATCTCGAATGAAGCGACTACATCCGCGATTCTTTCAGGCACATTTTTCGGAGTGTTTCTCTCTTCATCCGCGCTCAAGTTTATGAACGCCTTGACTCAAGAATAGAAGAGCTTTATACATCTCGATTATCCCATTCATTCATAGCTCAAAAAAAAGTTCCGACATCGTATTTCTTTGAAGCTTTGCTGGTTAGTTTAGAGAGAGGAGAAAAAAATATTCTTTTCCTCTCTCGACAAAAAATGAAAGCATACCTAGAATGCGGCCAGAACAATTGACTGCAGAAATGAAAAACAGGGATTAACGCGCTTACGACATCCTTGTAAACTGTATGTCTCATGAACTTTTGATCGAGATTTTCTGAAATTCTAAGGCTTAGCAAAGGATTGAACATGATGCCGAGGCGGAACACCCCTCCTCTTAATGCTTTTGTACTCTTTCTCCTTTTCTCGACTTCGGGGCTTTTTCTCTTTTTAACTATTAGAGAAGCTCTTGCGATGTCGATTTTCTGGACATTACTTGGTTTTTTGGTTGCCCGAACCTCATGGATCTCAGGTAATGCACCATCTGGACTCGAGAGCAATAAGGGGCTTCTTTATATAACAACGTCCTACATATGTTCTGTTGTTATCACATCGATGCTTATATACGAATTTGGCTACCTCTCATCTTCGCTGACCAATAATCAGCAATCCGCGTTCATCAATTCGCCATATGTTATACAGTCGCTTCTCTCCTTTTGGACGCTTATCATTTCATACCTCCTCGCAGGTTTTATAAGATCCTATAAGGAAGCTATACAAAAGGGAGTCATAGCCCCTCCTAAGAGCATCGCTGCACAAGTGAGCCTTCCGCTCGCACAACCATTAAGCGAGTCAGCACTTCCTTATGTGACAAGCGCAAAGAAAAGATGGATTATACCAGACATTACAACTCTCGAAGATGGAAGAGCTTTTGACATTGCAAAACTAGGCCTTTTCGATGGTTTTTTTGCGCTCCCATCTTTTGTCATTAAGGATTTGAAAGCTCAAGCAGCTAAAGAAATTGGCGATGAGTCTCCTCAGTCCCGATCAAAGAGAGCGCTCGACACTATTCGTCGACTTGAAACACTTCCGAAACTCGCCTTCGAAATCATTGATGAGACAAACTTCAATGAAGGTCAAACAATCGTTGAAAAACTGTATGCGTACGCTCAATCAACGAATTCGTCACTTCTGACACTTGATCCTTCACTCTATAGATTTGATAACGATGAAGGTGATTCCCACTGTGTCATTTCGCTCGACGCGATTGCATCAGCTGTCAAGCAGCCAATTCCTAAAGGAGATTACCTCTCAATAAAGATCCAACGCCTTGGTAAAGAGCCAAAGCAAGGAATTGGGTATTTAGATGATGGAACAATGGTGGTCGTCAATGGCGGTGGCGATTTCTTAGGAAAAGTAATCAAAACACAAGTCCTCTCGCAAAAATACTCTTCATCAGGAAAGATTATATTTTGCAATGCTGTCTCGTTAGCAGATGAAGAGCTTGTATCTTCAACGAGTTCTTCTTTCTAAGAAATCCCCTTTATCTTCCATGCTATCCAAGCTTTCAGAGCAAAATTAGATTGAGAGTTTGGATAGCTTCTTTTCTTTCATTATTTTCAAAAATGAAAATCACTCTTGTGATATCTTGCTCTATAAGGCATAGATTTTCCAAAGACTAAGCTTTAGCTGAAGTCGCCTTTATAAATCTTTTCACAACATACTATGATGCTAGAACCTAACAGCCCACAAGATATTTCATCTTTGTCTACATCTCTTCTTGGAGATCTCATTCACGAAGAATATCTTCTTAACCAGAAGACACTCTCCTGGCTTGATGAGAGGGATTCGGGACATTATATTCTGGGCATTGGTTGCGATATCATAGAAATTGATCGTTTCAGAGGTGCTGTAGAAAGGACTAAAGGAGCTCTACTCTCTAAAGTTTTTACTCCAATTGAGTTAGACATACTCTCACAGCTCAAAGATCCTTACCCCTCGTTAGCTGCTCGTTTTGCTGCCAAAGAAGCATTATCAAAAGCGCTTGGATGTGGAATTGGTGAATCCCTCGCATGGATCGACATGGAAATAGTGAAAGATGAGAGAGGAAAGCCAATTGTTGTTTGGTCTGAACGCGCACTCAGTTTGTTTCCTATCTCGGAGACGCACATCTCGCTCAGCCATTCGAAGCAAATGGCCTTAGCCTTTACTATCATCAAAAGAAGAGATTAACTCTCACCTAAGACGACCTCTCTTTTACAAAGAGATTTCCTTAACAAAGGAGAGCATCACACTTGTACTCTCTTTTAATGCCCCTTTCCAATGCGATTTTTTATAGAGATTACTTTGAAGAGTGAGCACAAGCTGTGAGCTTGATGAAAGCTTATAGCTATACTCGAAGCTTAAAGAGCCTTTTGCTGTTGAGCCTTTTGAAAGACAGGTATACGCTCGCTCTCGTTTTTTATGACAGGATACCCAATTTTTCTGAAGAACTGCCGAGAGGCAGTGTTTCTTTTTAAATGCATAGGAAAGCCCAACTAGGCCTGATGTCCATTTCAGCCGATCTGATGAGGCTCCATAGGAGATGGACAAGAATCCTTGTAAGTATCTGTCTTTTGATAAAATAGCTAAATGCTTTCCAATACTATATGAGACTTGACATTGAACCCTTCCCCTTTCTTGGAAAAGCACATGTTTGAGTCGATCTTTATCCGCAAAACGAACATCAACGCCAATCGATGACGCGACAGGAAAAGATGGTGACGGATGAAAGATATCGGAAGTAAGCTGCTTTTTACTTGAAAGCTGAACTGCTGTAAGTGGAAAATGGCCACTCTTTCCTTTTGCTCGACCTGCATTGATTGAGATAATCGACTCGACCCCAGGGTAGAGAGTTCCCCTCAGTGAAGCTTGAAGATCCGTAGCACTTGTATCCTTTTCTTTAGTTTCCCCTGTAAGGCGATTGACGCCTACCTGCCATTCAGGATGTAGAAGATCATCCGTCCATGGTTTTTTCGATACAATAGATGAATCTATAGCAGCACTTAGAGATATCGAAGGCAAAAACGTAATAATGCCTGCGAGAGAAAGAACGAGTATTGATGGAGTAAATCGGCTACGTTTTAGGGAAAGAGAAATGGGATTCGCTGTAAAACTTCTCATACACATTCTTCCCTCATTTGATTGGATAAAGGCGCTTTTTTACAATGAAAAGCGCACTTTTTCCAATACCTATGCAAAAAATTTTACAGTTACTCGAGATTCAAGAGCATAAGATCTCTTTCGGCTTCAAGCGCTGCCATACACCCAGATCCAGCAGCAGTAATGGCTTGCCGATAGTGTTGATCTTGCACATCTCCTGCAGCATAAATTCCAGGAACTGAAGTTTTAGCAGTTCCTGGCTGAACTTTAATATATCCATTCGGATGAAGCTCAACCTGATTCTTTAAGAAGCGAGTATTTGGCTCATGTCCTACAGCAAAGAAGACTCCGCTTGCTGACATTTCTTTCTTGTCGCCAGTAACCACATTATGAATTACAACCGATGTAACTACTCGATCGCCCTTTACTTCATCGATTACACTGTTCCATAGCACTTCGATTTTTGGATCTTTTAGAGCTCTTTCCGCCATGATTTTTGAAGCGCGAAGCTCGTCGCGGCGATGGACGATATACACTTTTGAAGCATAGCGCGTCAAAAAGAGAGCTTCTTCCATCGCAGAATCTCCGCCACCTATAACGAAGAGTTCTTTATTTCTAAAAATAGGCATCGCTCCATCACAGACTGCGCATGCAGAGACGCCGTGCTGCCAGAATTCACCATCCCGAGTCCCTTGTATATCAAGCCGTTTTGCAGTGGCTCCCGTCGCTATAATGATGCTATGGGCTAAGAACTCTTTAGAGGTTGATTTTACTTTAAACGGCCTTGAGCTTGCATCAATTTCGAGCACATCTTCAGCAATAATTTCTGTTCCAAATTTTTCAGCCTGTTTTCTCAATAGCTGCATGAGTTCAGGTCCTGTTACTCCATCAGGAAATCCAGGAAAATTCTCAACTTCAGTTGTCGTCATGAGCTGGCCACCTGATATTCCAGAGAAAAAACCCTCAAAAAGGATTGGTTGCAACATTGCGCGAGCGGCATAAATTGCGGCTGTATATCCAGCAGGTCCTGACCCAATAATGACTACTTTTCGTTTATCCATATATCTCTACTCTTTCATTCATGTTCTCTAATTTTTGCTATCTTGCCTGATTGAAGCTATTTTTTCTAAGAAAGGAAATGATAAAAAATAAAGACCTTTTTAAGAAAGGGGTATTATTGGATGTAAGCTTGTTGCCAAGAGTCAATTGGCTACCACTTCACATCATCTTCTCATTAATTATGAGAAGCAACTTTCTAAATAATCTACTGTTGAGGAGTAGAAAGGAAGATAGTGAAAGAAACCGAGCCTTTTGAAAGCATTGATGAACCTGACGACTGGCCGATTATATCACTTACTCATGCTCATGTATCATCTTCTTCTCCCGTTTTGTCGTACGATGAAGAAGAGGGTTGAGTATGAATAGACCAATACCTCGCTCCTTCCAGTTCTCTGATACACAAACGACAACGCCAACAGTTGGCCACCTCCCACTTATACTTGCCTTCGCCGTATCCCTCGCATCCACGCTCGCATGGAAAATCACAGACGTTGATTTTGCGGCTCATATCGGCGCCAAGCAGCTGACTTCAGCATATAGCATTATTGGATGCTTTTTGATTCTTTCAGGTCTTCTTATAGCATATTTTCGAAAAACGAAATCCCCTGAAAGGATCTTTATCCGTTTGCAGCAACATTCTTGGACTTTTTTTCTTCTTCTAGGATTCATCGAGATGCAATTAGGTATCTCATCAGCGCCTTTGGGAATATTTTCACTCAAAGTGATGGGCCATGTATACTCTAGTGTCACTCTCCTTACATTCTGGATGATGTACGACCCTTACGACCCCGTATTGTGTATATCCAAAAAAACTTTTACACTTCTTTTGACTGCTGGATACCTCGGTGTGGCAACTTCTGGTGTCATTTTTAATCAGCTGGAGCTCATAGGATCATCAAGCTTTATTCCGATAATTGGCCTTCTCAGCTTTATCGTCTGGTTTTTAGCGAATTTATGCCATCCAAAGGCCGCGACGAGAAAACAACATGCAAGCCATGAGACAAATGAAGAAAGCAAAAGCCAGAAAAGACATATTATCACATCCCATCGATCAAGAAGCTTTTCTCGCTCAACACTCTTCTTAATCTTTGGAAGTGTTTTATTAAATGTGCTTGCAAGCTCTACTGAATATTCAGTTATAGCAAACTTTGAATCGACTTTCCTCTCTGAAAATGAAAGCCTATCTTCATCAGTCCTTCTCGGTCAGTTCTTAACCCTCTTTGGTTTAGGTAATCTCTTAGCTCTTCTATCGACGACTATATGGTTCAGCGTTCGCTTAAGCCCGATTGGACTTATGTCAGCTGGGGTTGTTGCCATGTTATTTGCACATACTGGCGGCTATTTATTCTCTTCCATTAACCCCAATGTATATATGCAAGGCCCATCGATCTTTATGGCAGTAGGATCCCTCCTCATTGTCGAAAGCCTCTATCCAGTTGTTGTTCAAAGCAATATGATGAACGTCCTGTCAACATTGCCGATTACGACGCAGCGTCAAGCTAGAGCGATTATTGAATCATTTGCTGAGGCTATCGGTCTTGGGATTAGCGCTCTTTTTATCGAAAGTCCCTATGCGACCGCAACCTCATTTAGCGTAGCGACAGGTACTGGCTGCATGGCATTATTTATACTCTGCGCATACCTTCACTTAAGACAAAAGCGAATGAGAGAAGATGAAAGGCCATCAGAAATACTCGCTGAGGAAGAGATTGAGACGGCTGAAAGCATCAATACTGAAGAGCTGCCTGAAATTACTCTGAGCACACCCTGTTCGTTTGAAGAAGTAAGCGATCAAATTGAAAGCATTGATGAAGAATATACAGACACTTCAGCGCCCTACCAATACGACGATATACCTTCATCTGATAATCTCACTGATTTTGAAACACAAAGCCCTGCAATGAGCCTGTAAAAAAAGCTCTAAATCCACAAACTCCAACTAAGTGAGAAAAGTTTCATCAAATACGAAGCTTTTCTTTGCTGATATATTGCATCAATATATACTTCCCTGATTGGGTGATTTTGTTACTAAAAGTCACAAAAACAATCCTTCAGAAATTTGCAATTTGTGAATTGCAATGAGGAAGAAAAATATGCTACTATTATTCTCCTCATTATTTAATTATAAATATCTGATCCTGTTCAACTTAAGGATGCATTATAGATGGCCGCTTCAGTTGAATTTGACTGTGTTTCTAAGCGCTTTGATTCAACCGTTGCGGTAGACAACGCATCTTTCATTGTCCCTGGCGGTTCATTTTTTTCTATTCTCGGACCGAGCGGTTGCGGAAAAACGACCCTTTTAAGACTTGTTGCTGGGTTTGAACGACCCGACTCAGGACGTATTTTAATTGATGGCGTTGATATCACCAATCTTTTGCCAAATAAACGCCCCGTCAACACCGTATTTCAAAACTACGCTCTCTTTCCACATATGAGTGTCAGGGAGAATATTGCCTTTGGGCTTAAAATGGCCAAACGCGATCCAGATCGAATCAAAAAAGATGTCGATGCTATGCTCGATTTGATTCAGATGGAAGCTCACGCTGACAAAATGCCTCATCAAATAAGCGGTGGACAGAAACAGAGAGTTGCGATCGCCCGAGCTTTAGTCAACAAGCCTAAAGTACTTCTTCTTGACGAACCCCTTTCCGCTCTCGATCTCAAACTGCGTCAAAAGATGTTGATTGAGCTCGATATTATCCATGACGAAGTTGGCATTACCTTTATCTTCATTACACACGATCAGACTGAAGCTATGGCAGTCAGTGATCAGATCGCTGTTTTCCACAAAGGAAAAATAGAGCAGATAGGAAAACCAAGTGAGCTCTATGAGTCGCCAAAGAGTAGTTTTGTCGCAGCCTTTATTGGAGACACAAACTTTCTCGATGGTGTTGTCAGCTCCCGAGTCACAAAAGAGTATAGCCGTCTAAAGATCGAAGATTTTCCTTCTGTTCTCTGCTTCAACGATAAAAAGCTATCTGTTGGCGAGTTAGTTCATTTAAGCGTGCGCCCAGAAAAACTTCAGATTTCAGTAGAAAAACCAGAACTTAAACATGAATACTATAACTGCCTCCAGGGCGTCGTAGAAGACGTTGTCTACAAAGGCGATCACACGAAGTATTGGGTAAGCATCCAGGGACACAGGCTCGGAGTCACTCAACAGCACAGCCGCTTTCTTCTCGATATGCGCGCAATCCAATGGAAAGATACAGTGTGGGTTTGGTGGCATGCGGACGACAGCTTCATACTTGAGAGGTATAACGAATCAGACGAAAGAATGATCGAAGACCCTTCAGAAGGCACTGAAGAGACCTTTGAAGCAACAGATCAAGAGCTTGACAAGCCAAATGAGACGGGTGATGAGTCTCCGTCCGTCAGTGGAGAGGATGCAAAGGATGTGTCTCATATCTCTTCAGTTGAGGAGCGTTGAGGACAAAAATGGGACAGCCGCATTACCCAAAGCCGACTTTGTATAAGAAATGCCAAGAGCTTTTCATCTCTTCCCCATCAATCCTTTGGCTAACAATCTTCTTCGTGCTGCCGACGCTGATTGTTATTAGCTTTGCCGCGAGAAAGCCCGATATTGTCCAAGGAACGCTTCTTCCTGAATACAGCTTAACGTCTCTATGCACTGTTTTTGAAGACTGGGAAACATACGTTACGGCTTTTAGAACAATCTGGCTGTCGCTTGCCGCGACATCAATTTCACTTATCATCTCGCTTCCTGTTGCCTACTACATGGCTCAGCTTCAGAAGTCAAAGCAACATAAGCTCTTAGTTCTCATACTCCTTCCATTTTGGAGCAGCTTTCTGGTTCGCATTTTTGCGTGGAAAACACTCTTACATCCCGAAGGAACTGTCAAATCACTTCTTGTTTTCCTTCATATCATCGACGAATCTACCTCTCTTCTCTACAACAACGTCGCCGTCTTAACAGTTATGGTGTACTCATACCTGCCATTCGCGATTTTGCCGCTTTACACACAAGCCTCAAAATTTGATTTTCAGCTCATCGAAGCTGCCTTGGACTTAGGAGCCTCACGTACACGCGCTTTCTTCCAGATATTTATTCCGTCAATGAGAAGCGCTCTGGTCACCGCGAGCATTATGGTTCTCATCCCGGTCGCCGGCGCCTATATCATCCCAGACGTCATCGGAGGAGTTGACTCAGAGATGCTTGGAAACAAAATCGCACAGAAAGTGTTTGTCGATAGAAATATGCCTGAAGCCTCAAGCTACTCAGTGATGCTCGCGTGCATTCTCGGAGTTCTCGTCTACATCATGCAGCTCTTAAAAGGGCCTACGACGAGCGACACAGAAAAGAAATTGTAATAAAGAGGAGTGGTCTTACAGAGATATGATTAAGCGATCGCGCCTATGCCGCTCCATTTTTTGGTCAGTCATCGCCCTTCTCTATATACCGATTATTGTCTTAGCGATTATGTCGTTTAATGCTTCTCGATTCGGTGGAAGCTGGGAAGGCTTTTCTCTAGAATGGTACTCTCGCCTCTTTAAGGAGCCCGCCATTTGGAATGCTCTGACAAACTCGCTCATCGCGGCGTCGACATCTTCTTTTGTAGCGACTCTCATTTCTACTGCCGCAGCGCTTAGCCTTTATACATATAAGTCGCGTCTTCAGAACGCTCATATGGGCCTTATTGTCGTTCCGCTCTTTATCCCTGACATCCTTATGGGGATGAGCCTTCTGGTTTTATTTGTCTTTCTCAATATCAAGCTCAGTCTCTTCACAGTCTTTTTAGCGCACACGACTTTCTCGATTAGCTATGTGACAATGATTATCAAATCACGACTAGAGACATTAGATAATTCAATTCTAGAGGCAGCTAAAGATTTAGGAGCATCATCGAGGCAGGTATTTACTCATATCCTTCTCCCCTACATCATGCCGTCGCTTGTTTCAGGCTTTTTATTGGCTTTTACCCTCTCGTTAGATGATTTCGTCATTACCTTCTTCGTTGTCGGGCCTGGAGCGACTACATTGCCAATTTACGTTTATAGCATGATGAAATTTGGCTCTCCTCCTGTCATAAACGCTCTTTCGACTGTACTCCTTGGATTTACTGGGTTAATGACCCTCTCTTCATACCATTTGACAAAGGATACTGCTGTTCGATGAAACGCGTAGCACTTCTTCTTATCATCGCTCTCTTAATTCTTACAGCTTTAGCCTACAACACGCTCCATAGCACCAAGACGCTTTATGTCTATACCTGGAGCGACTACATAAAGCCCGAGATCATCGAGCGCTTTCAAAGAGAACACGATTGCTGGGTTGTTGTCGACACCTACGACTCAAACGAAGCCATGTATACCAAACTGATGCTCGGAGCTTCTGGCTACGATATCGTTTTTCCTAGCAACTATTTCCTCGAACTCATGTCTCGACGCGGCATGCTTCATGAGTTGGAAGCTGGCAAAGTGCCCAACGCAAAGCATATCGATACAGCTTTCTTAGAAAAGCGCATAGGGCTTCCAACAACAAAGTATGGAGCTCCATACTTCATGTCGTTTTCAGGAATCGCTTGGAGAAATGATCGACTACCCTCAAAGCCGCTTTCTTGGAATATATTCACTACGCAGAAGTATAAGGGCAGAATGACCCTTTTAAATGACATGAGAGAGACAATTGGAGTCGCTCTCAGAACGCTTGGATATAGCGCGAACAGCACGCAATCCTCCGAGATTCAAAAAGCGAAAGAGCTGATTATTAAAGAGTGGCGCCCCAACCTCGCTAAATTTGAAAGCGAGCAATATAAGAATGGGATCGCGGGCGGCGAGTATTTAGTCGTCCACGGCTACAGCGGCGACTGTCTTCAAGTAATGAATGATAATCCTGCTGTCACATTCTCCTACCCGCACGAGGGAAGCTTAGTCGCCGTCGATTATGCGGCTATTATGGCATCCTCTCATCAAATCGATCTCGCTCATCAATTTATTAACTATTTGCTCGATCCATCTATTGCCGCGGAAAACATCCAATTCACCTGCGCTCGATCGCCTAATCTCGGGGCCCGAGAGCTTCTCCCAGGAGAACTCGCCAGATCATCTGTTCTCTATCCAGAAGATGATCCATCCATTCAATTTGAGTGCATAAAACCCATAGATGAAGCTCAAGCCGAGTATGTAAAGGCATGGGATGACATCAAGATCGGAAGGCTGTAAAACGCAAAGAACAAATAATTACTTCTTAAACTAGAGCGTCCCCAAAAAGATTAAAACCCTTTCACGCCCTTCTATTGTCATGAGCTGAATTCAAGTAGCCATACCCTCATACCTCTTAATGTCTGTCGCAGCCACTAAAGAGAGAAGGTAATGTCCCAAGAACTGCTCCAGTATTCAGATTACTCTAAAACAGAACATATCCTTACACTAATTCCAAACACATGAGCCGCGTCTCTTAGTTAATATTAACCGACAACTACTCACCTTAATAGACATAGGACTGACATATTATTTATGATATATAGAGAACCCCTCACCATTTTTACAGATCAGTCGTTTTTTAAAATTCTTAGCGATGAAGGTCTTGATAAAACACAGTTTCTCTCAAGCGAAGAAACTAAAAATCAGCTGTTTAATCTTTATGATAGAGTTATTAATAACTCGTTGATACCGCAACTTAAAGAAATCGCTGATAAAGGATGTAGAAAAAAAAATATCACACTTAATCTTCGTAAATTAGATCGCATAACAAAGGGCGATATCCATAATAACGTAGTATTTATCAGCGCTTTGCAAAAGGTATTACTAAAATTCTATGGAGTTAAGACAAAACTCACATCAAACGACTTCCAAGAATTAACTCAAGCGCTTCAGAATCCAACTCATACTGATTTTATTCAAAAGAACTCGGAAAAAATTACCGCTTCACTAAGTGATTCAATAGCCTTGCGTTGCTCATTTGAAATAGATAATGCAAATTTCTTTCCCAACCTTCGCCCCATTGATGATTATGAAGAGTATTTTTCCCCACATGAAGATAAGACATGTTATATGAGGAATGAGCTTCGTAAACGAGATAAACTCACAGATATTAAGCTTACATTGCCCAGCGGACACGTATTCAATGCGCATAAATTAATACTCGCGTCCAACTCCTCATATTTTGAGAGTCTCATCAATACAAACGATAATCAAGAAACACTCCAACTCTCATTTACACACTTCACTGGCCAGCCTGATATTTTTGAGAAATACCTAGAGCTCCTCTACGTCCATACACTTGACTTCACTCAAGAGTCTACTCAAGATGTAATAGGACTTAGCCAGATTGCACATGACACAGAACACCCTTACCTTAAATATCAATGTTCTCACGAGTTATTACGGCGTATCAATAAGGAGACTTTTAGGGATATTATTTCTCATGCTCTCAAGGTAAAAGATCCTATTTTAAAAAATCAATGCGATCTTCTTCTTAAGACACATCCAAAATGGAAACAAACACTTGTTAGCCAATTTGAGAGCGATGTTTGGGCACAGATCGTGAGCACTCTACAACAATTAAATACATCAGACGCGCTTGAAACTCCAGAAGAGGCGAGCTTCGTTATGTGGGAGATGGAAAAGCACAACTCCTTACGCAAGCAAAAGAAATTTATAGACATGGTTATCAAGCTTCCTACAGGCGAAGAATTCCCACTCCATAAAATCATTCTAGCTACTCAATCTCAATATTTCTCATCTCTTCTCTGTGGAGAGTTTGTTGAAAGCAAAAAGGAAGATATATTCGAGTATCATCTCTCAGAATCAGATATATGCGTATCTCATGAACTCTTTGAGCTATTCATACAAAGCTTATATACAGCGGTTCCGTATGCCCCAAGAAACTGTAGCTTTAATGACGATGCTTTCGACAAATATTCCTTCGACGAACTTCTCTCTCTTGCCCGATTTGCATATGTCCATATTGTCGACTTAGAAAACGATACCGCCTTGCCATTCATATACAAGGCTATCATTACCAGCCTTTTCTCAGAGAACAGGTTGAATAATGAATCTTTTTGGAAAATGGCAAGCTTCGGGCTATCTGTACAAGAGAAATCAATCGGACGTAAGTGTTTTGGATTCATTCAAAAACAACCTGATGTTATTGAGAAACATCTAGCTCCTGATGACTTAGATGAGATCCTTGATTATCTCGATCTCATGGTTTTCATATACGCCAATCGAGGCAAGAAACCCAGGACAAATTACACAACCTTTGAGAATACCGAATCCGCTTTAAATAATCGCATAGGCAGTCTTATAGAAAAATTAAAAGAACTACTCAATTACGACAACTTCGAAAAAATATGCAATAAAGCAATCGAACACTCTACTGCACTTGAAGACACATCGCTTAAAAACATCTGCATGAATTTTGCGCATGTTGACATTAGTTTCGAAAAAACTGCGTCCAAAGAAGCCATACAAGCTCTTGTTAAGCTTGCAACAGGTATTAACCTAAACAATACTAAATGGAATGCAAAAAAGTAATCCTAACTCATAATAAAAAAGGGCATCCTATATGCAGGATGCCCTTTTTCTTTCAGCTGACAGCAAGTAAAACTCTTACTTACGAGAGAAGCGCCGCGGCGATAGTGAGAAGGACCATTACGAAGGTTGCGCGTGTGCTGATCGCAATACCGTAGCTCTTAGCTAAGATATTCGCGATTGATAAGACGATGAGAGATGGATACATCACCTGAACGATCGGAGCAAGAAGTCTAAAGATACCTTGAAATTCAAGAATCGAGACAAAGAAGCTGATAGCCAAAGTCAGACTTAAGCTTGCCTTATAAGAGATCTTCGAAAAAAAGACGTCTCTATGAAGAAACTCTGCAAAGACCGCGGCTAGGGCAATAGCAGTTGTCAAGCATGCTAAGACAACCGCAACACAGGTGACAACACCACCCCAAGATCCGAGGAAGTGATACGCCAATACACCTAAAGCCTTATCAGAAGATACCCCATCCAATACCTCATTATGGTGCGCTGCAACATAAGCGAGACCGCCGTAGACTAATGCTAAAAGGACCGCTCCTATAGAGGATGCATAGAGTGTATTCTTTGCAAGAAGAGAGCGGTCGATATGGCCATTATGAAGAGAGATCTTCTTCAGAGAATTAACTACAAAGTGGCAGAAGAAGAACGCTCCTATCAAGTCCATAGTGTGATAGCCAGAGGTCAAGCCTATTGTAAACGCCTTCAAGGAATCATACGCTGGCTCTGTATGCATTTCATCTGCGAAAAAGATCCCACGGATGACGATTGCCGCCAATGAAATGAGGAGAAGTGGCGTCAGCCACACGCCTAAAATCTCAACAACTTTCGATTTCTTTACAGAGAGAACGTAGATAACAATTATCGAAACAAGAGAAAAAGACACTGCTGAGATCGATGGAAGAAATGTACTAAACGTTGAGTATGAAAGAGCCACACACCGAGGCAAAGCTCCAAATGGCCCTAAAAGACCCATGAGGATCGCAATAATCGCAAATCCACTACGAAGACCTGCCCGTTCAAAAAATGGCCGGTACTCACCATCGAAGAAGGTCATAGCATATAGTCCTAGGAATGGAACGCCAATCGCTGTCAAACAGAGCCCCAAGAGAGCCGCAATAATATGTCCTTCGGATTCTGCTCCAACGAGGAGTGGAAACACCACGTTTCCAGCGCCGAAAAACATCGAGAACATCGCCAACCCTACTGAGAGTATATAGGCTCCGTGTGACTGTTGCTTCATACTTCCTAACCTAATAAAAACCTAAAAACATCGATCTTTACTTGAATTAAGCAAAGAAATTTAAAAAATAAAACGACAATTTTCAATATCTAAACAATATTAGTCTTGATACCGAAATGAATCTTTTTCCCTTCTCTCCTCTCGATCCTTGGCGGCGTGAATAGTGTATGTCTGCCATACACAGTCAAGCCCGCCTTGGAATACTGGAATCGACTCATAGTATCGAAGACCGATAGAGCGAGAAAGCTCCGGAGCATTCGGAATTAAGAGCGCGCCCTTGCCGCCTTTCTTGCCAAAGATAAGCTTCATGTAACGGCCTAAATCGGCATAAAGCTGTTGAAGCTCTCGAGGCGATGATTGAATCCGTACGCCATATGGAGGGTTTGCCGCAATGAATGTTGGACCTACAACATCCTCTCCAGCTTTAACCTCTCGAGGCGGGATCGCTCGAAAATCGCCTTTTATCGAATGGATTGAGCCCATACAACCTGATTTTACAATCGCCTGTTGAAGAGACCTGAAGACGGATGCTTCTTTTTCAATAGCGTAAGGTCGAGGATAGGAGGCGGAATCGTCTAAAATTTCGCTTTCGAGTTTCTTTTTGACTGCAAGCTCGAGCTCAGGTGTAAAAAGAGGATGAAGCTTATAGCCAAACTCTTTTCGCAAAAGTCCTGGAGCTACCCTCTTCGACATAAGAAGCGCTTCAATCACAAAGGTTCCACTTCCTGCGCAAGGATCGAGTAAGACATCTTTTTCAGGATCAAAGCCGCTCAGCATGAGAAGCGCAGAAGCTACAGTCTCTTTTAATGGAGCAATCCCGCCACCTTCTGAGCGATAACCACGCTTGAAAAGAGGAATGTTTGAACTGTCAAAGTAAAAAACAGCTTCCTTAGCCCCTAAAAGAGCTTGGAAACGAATTTGTGGATTTTTAGGATCAATAGAAGGTCTTGCGCCTGTATCTTTTCTCAAACGGTCGCAGATAGCATCCTTCATAAACTGAGCTGCAAACATCGTGTTTACAAAATCAGGATGCTGGGAGAAAGGAACTTCGATCGCAAAAGTGTATGGAGTAGGAAAATACTCCTTCCAGTTTACCTCAAAGAGAGTTTGGAAGAGAGACGCTTTCGTTGGATTTGAAATCCGGACTATCTCGATAAGCACCCTATTCGCAGTACGAAGGGCTAAGTTTAATTCAATGACGAGTGAGAGATTTGTCTCTTCGGAGCAGGCGAAGCATCCTCCCTTTCCTCGCTGTATCGAGGAAAGAGATGGAAATTTCTTCAACTCAAGCTCTAAGGCTTTTTCCAAGCCGATTGCGCAAGTTATAAAAAGATTCATGTACGTACAGCTTTCATGCTTTGGATTCTAAAAAGAATCATCATTTAGGTAATATTTCATTAAGAACTGTGCAAGAAGAGTACCACATCGCCATCTTTCATAATATACTCTTTTCCTTCAGCACGAGCCTTACCAAGCTCTTTTGCACGAGCTCTTCCACCACATGCTATAAAGTCATCGTATGAGATCACTTCAGCTCGAATGAATCCTCTTTGGATATCGCTGTGAATTTTTCCTGCAGCCTCAACAGCAGGCGTCCCTTGCGGGATAGTCCAAGCACGAGTCTCAATCTCGCCTGTCGTGATAAAAGTCATAAGGCCTAACAGATCAAAAGACGCCTTGACAAGCCTTTGAAGACCTGACTCTTTCAATCCTACGCTCTCTAAGAAATCTTTTCTGTCGTTCGGATCGAGTTGAGAGATCTCGTATTCTAAGCTTGCACAGAGTGGAACGATACTGTTGCCCTCTTTTTGAGCATACTCTCGCACCTGACGAACATATTCGTTCTCCATGTGAGGCACTTCTTGCTCAGAGACATTGCATACATAGAGTACTTTCTTCGATGTCAAGAATCGATAAGGCTTAAGATGTTCTTTCTCCTCATCAGTTAGCTGAAGAGTCCGAACAGGACGGCTCTCATCGAGGTGCGCCTTTACCTTTTGAAGCGCTTCGAATACAGGAACAAGCTCTTTTTTAGTTTTTACTTGCTTCTCGATTCGAGCAATGCTGCTTTCGCACGAAGCCAGGTCTGATAAAATAAGCTCTAAATTAATAATCTCAATATCTTCGATCGGATTGACTCTTCCTTTAACGTGGATGATATCACTTGATTCGAAACATCGAACAACTTGTACGATAGCGTCGGTCTCTCGGATGTGAGACAAAAAGGCGTTTCCTAAGCCTTCGCCTTTTGAAGCGCCCTCAACAAGCCCTGCGATGTCAACAAACTCAGTCGTCGCATAAAGAACTCTTTGGCTCTTTGAGAGTTCAGAAAGACGGTCTAATCTTTCATCAACAACTGGCACGACGCCAACATTCGGATCAATTGTGCAAAACGGATAATTTGCCGCTTCGGCCGCTTTTGACGCTGTTAAAGCATTAAAAAGAGTTGATTTGCCAACATTGGGAAGACCGACAATACCGCACGAAAGACCAGCCATAAGAGAAATCCAAAATAAGGTTCTTGAATCGAGATTGCTTGCATATTCTTTCAATATTGCGTTGAAAGAACTAAAAAACTTTATAGGAGCAAGAAGGAGGCGAAAATCATATCCACCTCACCCTTGCTCTTTATTTTTCGCGAACGAATATTGGCAACGATTCTACTTAAAAATTACCTTTCTTGCGATCAAAAACGAGGAAAATACTAGTATTGATACAACTTAAACGTCCCTGAATTGCAAAATGATTAGTATAAAGAGCGCCGCCTATCAGTGAATTAAATTCTTGCCTCAACGAAATTCTTAAATCTCATGTATAACGACTCCCCCATTCGATCTTTCATATATGCTAAAGGCGCTGCCATTGCGCAGTTACCAAATACCTGCATCTCTATATCCAGTTGAGCAATACAGCTTGGGTCTTGAATTGCATGCTTTTCTTTAAACTTTTTATAGAGAGGCAAAAACTCTTCTTCTGAGCTTTGGGCATCCGTAATAGAATTGAAAGCGAAAAGATCGTCTGATAAAACTCGTTCAAACTCATCCCCAGTCAAACTCTCTTCTGTAAAAAGATGCTCCGAAATTGTGTGTCTTAATGAGCGATGAAATTCATCAGAGAAGTTTTTCCCTCTAAACATTCCAATAGTCCCCCAAATCATCCCCTTAAACACAGAGCTCAGAGTTGGCCACGCTCCATATCCTGTGTTATATTCTCGAATATAATAGTGATCATCCTTCTCAGGGTGACGCCGGATCGCAAAAAGAACGGCATGGCCTTTGCGTATACCATGCTCAACGCATATAATAGGAGATGAGGTAAAGCAAATTTCCTTTACAGGATCTTTCTTTAGTGAGTCAAGGATAGAGTAGAAGTGAGCGGCAGCGCTTAGCTTATACCAGAAATAGCAAGAGCTAACCTCATGGCTATACTTCAGTACTTTCCATGAGACCTTTTTATTGAACTCAAAGCCTTCTATGAGTTTATCAATACATTGCTTATCGCTCTGACTATGGCTTGAAACCTTTTTAAACTCATTCAAATGCTCTAATATAAAGGAAATTGGAGCAATGGATGAGGAGCCTGATAAAGACTCTACCTGAGATGCTGAGAGTTCATGAGGGACCTTCAAGCTTGCAATTGCAAACTGCTTGAATTTGACTGAATCCAGCTCCTTGTGAATCTCATTTAATAGACTTGCTTTACAACATGATTTGACAAGACCAAGAACTGACCTAGCGATCAAGCCTTTCATCGCCTCTGTCTTAGCCAATATTTTCACTCTTTTGATCTTTTGTATGCAGCGAAGCTTGGCTTGTTCCTCATCCGATAAGCCCTTTCCTAAAGCATAACACACTTTTCTGAACAATGGCCTTTCCGCATATAACTTCTCTGTTTCTTTCTGAAGACTCTGCGACATCTCTTTCAGCACTTTGATAACTCTCCCATCAAGTGTCTTCTGTAGCGATTCAGGGCGAGCTATCGTCCGATCAAGGAAGTTCTCAAAATCATAAAGAGATAGAGTGAATTGATTCCTATCTATTTTCATGTACAATTGGACCTCAATATACTATTAGAAGCTTGTGTGCATATCGCTTCGCTTAGAGGTACAGTCTTATTTTAAATAAATAATAAAGAGATGGTTTATTAGGATGGCCCAAAGCTGCTCACGTGCATAAGATATAGGATATTAGAGCAGCTCATTTGCTCAAGGCTTTCTTAACATTTTGCCCTTGCAACCCAACGTTGCATCGAAAAAAAGAGGATAAGGGCCCCTTCCTTGTTAAAGTCAGCTGCTAAAAATAAGGAGTATCTTCACTGCTTAAAGCAAATCAAACGTACGCCATCAGAATGGCTAGATAGTCTTTCAAATCTTCCAAGCGATAAAATTGAGCCAGTTCAATACATCGCTTTTCTCTATTTCACAAGATTATCGCCAACGAAGCTTCTAAATTTGCCGAAGAGATCTTCTCCCATTCGATCCTTAATATAGGCAAGTGGCGCTGCAACACCACAGTTTCCAAAAAACTGGCAGTCGACGCTTATGGGTTTAGTTGTTTGAATCTTGTTCTTCTCTTTGAATACATTATATTGAGTTAAGATTTCATTACTATCCGTTGAATCGATCTGATCTTCGGTCTTAAAAGCAAAGAGCTCATCAGATAATACAGACTCAAAATCAGTGCTCATCAGCTGATTTCTCGAGAATTCACTTTCAACAACTTCAGTCTTTAATGATCTTTGGAATACCTCAGAGAATTTTTTTCCCTGGAACACCCCAAAGATTGCTTTACCGAAGCCATTTAACATAGATGATCCCGAAATACTAGCTCCATGTCCAGTATTGTATTCTCGAACTAAAAAGATGCCTTCTTTTTCAGGATGCCTTCTTACAGAAAAAAGAACGGCGTGTCCGCTAACAGTATTGTCTTCTTCTTGAAGAAATTGAGATGAGGTAAAACAAATCTCACGAGATGTGTCTTTATCGAGCTCATCTAATTTCGTGTAAAAAGTTGCCACTGCATTTGGCTTATACCATATCCCATCTTGATAGGGCCCAGTTCTAGATTTTTCTGCTTTCCAAACAATCTTTTTATTAAAAGAAAAGCTTTCTATAAGTTTTTGGATTTTATCTTTATCATCTTGACTTAGCTGAGAATTCTCTGAAAACTTTTGAAGCATCTCTAAAAAGTAGATCACTGGACCGAAAGTTGATGAACCAGAAATTTCTTCTAATCCAGCTTTTGAGGCATTCGTAGGTGGATAGAAACTTGCCTTAAGCATCTTTTGGAATTTATCTGAGGCTATCTCTTTATCAACACTGGCTTTTAGTGCCTTCTTGACTTCCGACTTGAAAAACGTTGTAAGCGAATCATGCAAACTACCATTACCAGTGTATAGCTTGGCTAATGACTTTAAAGAGCGGATTTTTCGTATACAACGGAGTTGAGCGCGCTCTTCTTGTGAAATTCCTATTCCGAAGAAATAAAGAAATTTACGAAAGATGTTACGTTTATCATACAGCTCAGTAGTCTTTTGTTGATACTCTTGTAATGCATCCTTGCAAGCCTTCACAGCTCTTCCGTCAATCATTAGCTTGGTTGAATTTGTTCTACTTAGCATGTCATCAATGTACTTTTCAAAGGAAACTGGATCGATGTTCATGATAGACATACCTCCTCAGAATTACAGAAAACACACCTCAAACTTTTCATATAACTTTTAAAGTAAATATATACAAGACCCATAGACTCTGCTAGGAAGAAGCAAGACAAGCACATAAGAGGAATTATAAATAATTCTTAATTTAAATTAGAGGAGGTGCAATGTTGAAGGATATTCAATGAAATGAACAATACACTCCATCAAGGAGTATACTGCGTTTGACACGAGTGGATTTAAAGAGTTATAATTAGTATTAGGTAGAAAGCATCAAGCTTATATAAAAGCTTTAAGAACGCTTTTTCCATCTTTTTGTTGAGAGAGAATTGTAGTCCATGGGCGAAAAAACAGAGAAAGCGACGCCGAAGAAACTTCGTGACGCTCGGAAGAAAGGACAGGTGGCAAAGTCGCAAGACTTTCCCGCAGCCGCCACCTTCATCGTCTCAATTTCTGCCACTATGGCAATGTTATCATCAATTTATCATGATATCGGACGGATGATGACCGACTGCTTTTCGCTTGCTACTCACGCAAACTTGTCAGAGCTGTTGGGTCCTCTCTTCTATCAAGCGATGTACGTGATCTTTACCGCAAGTGTGCCCGTTGCTATTGCAGTCTGTATGGTTGGCGTATTAGTCACATTCTTGACTGTAGGGCCTGTCTTCGCAACTGAAGTTTTTAAGTTCGATATCAAGAAGTTCAACCCCGTCGACAACTTAAAATCTAAGTTTAAGATGAAGACGTTCATTGAGCTCTTAAAATCACTCATCAAGATCTTCATCGCCGCGGTTCTTGTATATCAAACTGTCATCTCAAGTATTCCTGTCCTTATCCAGGCACAGACTCTTCCTCTCGTTGGAGCCTTAAAAATATTTACATATTTTCTTTGGGACGTTGTCATCAAAGTTGGTATTTTCTTTGGAGCTGTCGCCGTTTTTGACTTCATGTACCAAAAGCATTCCTTTGAAAAAGAAATGATGATGGAAAAGTTTGAGGTCAAACAAGAATATAAAGACTCAGAAGGAAACCCTGAGATAAAAGGAAAACGTAAAGAGATCGCTCGAGAGATCGCATACTCGGAAGGGCCTGCTGCCGGAGCTTCAAAGGCAAATGCGGTGGTCACAAACCCAACACACTTGGCAATCGCTTTAGGCTATGAAAGAGAGCTCGACCCTTGCCCTTTTGTCCTCGCTATGGGTAAAGGCCGTGATGCTGAGCAAATTATTAAAGTCGCAGAAGACAATCGAATCCCTGTTATCCGCAATATTCCTCTCGCACATCTTCTTTGGGAAAAGGCAAAGCTGTATGAGTACGTCCCAGAGGAAAGCTATGAGCCTATTGCTGAGATCCTCCGCTGGTTGGCAGAACTTGAGCACGAAGAAAACGTTAAGAATTTAAAGTTCTAAGTCAATTTTACACTTTAAATATTAATCCCCCATGTTGCCCTCCTCAGTTTTTTTTCTCACATATATCTTCTCAATGCTCTATAGTACAGGGCGTCTGATAAAAGTGAGGTTAAAGAACTCCTGTTTCGCGGCAAAGGTCTAACTCACACTCATCCCTGTACATTAAACCTGCTTTCAAAGAGTTTTATCCCTTTATAAAAAAAAGAGAGTGAAAATGTAAGATTCACTTTGACTTTTGAATTGAAAAAGAAGTAGTAACAGCTTACATGATAGAACTTAGTGGAAGCTAATTGAGCATACGAAAAAGTTGAGAGAACGTACGAGACAATGCGTAAAATTAGAGACATTCTTGATGGTATAACTGCGCGCTTAGGCGGCGACAGATCTCTAGAAAACGTATCGCGTAGCAGTGATATCGTTTTAGCTATGGCACTCATGCTGATCATTGGAATGTTGATCATTCCAATGCCTCCCCATGTCATCGACTTCCTCCTCGCTATTAACATGGCTTCGTCAGTTGCGCTGCTCATGGTCGCGCTCTATATTCCTGGAGCGACTCACCTCTCAATTTTCCCTTCACTTCTTCTGATTACAACCCTTTTCCGTCTTGGCCTTAACATATCTACGACAAGACAGGTTCTCTTACATGCCTATGCCGGTGACATCATCTTAGCGTTCGGTAACTTCGTTGTCGGCGGAAACTACGTCGTCGGCGGTATTATCTTCTTGATCATCACGTTGGTTCAGTTTATCGTTATCACCAAGGGTGCGGAACGCGTTGCTGAAGTTGCCGCTCGATTTACGCTTGATGCTATGCCTGGTAAACAGATGTCGATCGACGCTGATATGAGAGCCGGGATGATCGACGCGAATCAAGCTCGCGAAAAACGCTTAGCTCTCCAAAAGGAAAGCCAGTTGTATGGTGCCATGGACGGTGCCATGAAGTTCGTCAAAGGTGATGCTATCGCTGGTATCGTGATCACTGCTATTAACATTATCGGCGGTCTTATCATCGGTATGACAATGATGGGAATGACGGCTGCAGACTCAGCCAAGACATTCGCCCTTCTTTCCATCGGTGATGGCCTTGTCTCTCAGATCCCAGCCCTCTTGATTTCGATTACAGCTGGTATCGTCACGACTCGCGTCGCAAGCGATGCGAAAGATACAAACCTTGGTAGTGAAATCTCGAACCAGATCTTAAAGCAGCCAAAAGCGCTTATGATTGCGGCAGGCATCACACTTGGCTTAGGTATTATTCCAGGCTTTCCAATCGCTCCATTCTCCCTTCTGGCTGCAGGACTTGGCCTCATCGGATATGCCTTATGGAGCACTGAGCAGCGAGAACCTGAAGCGACTGTTTCGGGAGGCAGCTCATCGATTAAGGGAGCAGGAGCGGGCCCTGCCGCGACGATCGA
The DNA here is from genome assembly GCA_964427425.1 of uncultured bacterium. Classification (GTDB taxonomy): domain Bacteria; phylum Chlamydiota; class Chlamydiia; order Chlamydiales; family FEN-1388; genus CAYRUD01. Next base: position 56,425 of record CAYRUD010000010.1, on the reverse strand, counting down.
GTCCGCTGCAGTTGACACACCTGTCAAAGGCCATAAGGTCATCTCTGGCGGAGGCGTTGACACCTATTCGCTGACACTTCCTGTCATTCTTGAGGTAGGAAAGACATTAAGTTTAGAGATCCAAAAGAGCGGTCGCTCTCAAGGCTTTATTGAGCAGATGATTCCTAAAATGCGTCAAGCGCTCTATGCCGACTTAGGCGTTCGCTTTCCTGGTGTCCACGTACGTACCGACTCACCAAATCTAGCGCAAGATGAGTATCTTATTTACCTGAACGAAGTTCCAGTTGTTAGAGGTAAGATTGTCGAAAATCACTATCTGACAAATGAAACAGAAGACAACTTGAAACGATATAATCTACCGTTTACCAGCTATAAGAACTCATTGGGACTTCCATCATTATGGGTTGATACGAAGAACAAGGAGATTCTTGAAAAAGCTGTCATTAAGCACTGGAATCCACTTGAGGTGATGGTTCTTCACTTGTCTTATTTCTTTAGGCATTATGCGAATGAATTCTTAGGAATTCAGGAAATGAAGTCGATGCTCGAGTTCATGGAAAAATCATTTCCTGACCTCGTCCGTGAAGTAACACGCCTTATCCCACTTCAAAAGCTAACAGATATATTCAAGCGACTCGTACAAGAACAGATTTCCATTAAAGACCTTCGTACAGTTCTTGAGTCTCTCTCTGAGTGGGCACAGACAGAAAAAGACCCAGTTCTTTTAACTGAATATGTGCGATCCTCTTTAAAACGCTACATTAGCTACCGCTACTCACAAGGCCAGTCTGTTCTTTCTGTGTATGTTCTCGACCCAGAAATCGAAGACCTTGTGCGCGGCGCTATTAAACAAACATCAGCAGGCTCTTACCTTGCCCTCGACCCAGACTCAGTACAGCTTATTTTGCAAGCAGTACGAAATACCGTTACAGCTCCTCCTCCTGGAGGTCAGCAGCCTGTGATTTTAACAGCCATTGACGTAAGACGCTTTGTACGAAAGTTGATTGAGCTTGAATTTCCAGATATCTCGGTTGTCTCATATCAGGAAATCGTTCCTGAAATTCGTATTCAACCGCTAGGAAGAATTCAAATATCCTAATAGAGTTTCTTGTGTCACCCTGTTATCCCTTTTCTCAAATATATATATAAAATTGTTGAGAAAAGGGATTCATTCAAGATACAAAGAGGTAATCAAAGAGAGCATTTTTTTAAGAAGCATCTCTTTTTCTAAACAGATATGATTGTTCTCGTAGAGGAGATTATCTCACGGTGGGTCTGACTCCTGATGCAATGCAAACGATGTTTAAGCGCGATTCAGCTGAAGTTCAAGCTGAAGCGCTCTTTCTTCGAGGCGAAGAAGAGATCGCGCGTCAAGAAATTGCTCAGCAGGTTGAGACTGAAGAAAATCTCCTCAACGTCTACGAAGAAGCTGTCAACCCACTCGCTGGAAAACTTGCCGATGATGAGAAAAATATCAAAGAGCGGCGTTTCTTAAGTAAAGTCTCCAAAGGCGAGAAAGCTGACGATAAAACCGTCCCACAAAAAGAGATCCAAGAGCAAGCTTCAAAATTTGAGAAGAGAAATCCAGAGCTCAAAGCGCAGATTTTGATGCTTTTGCTTGAAAAAGCAAAGGACTGCCGCGATAAAGAAGAGCTTCTTAAATTACTGAGTCAATTCTATCCGGATCCGACACTCGCTGACGAAGCGCTTGACTTCCTCTTAGAGACAACGAAGGGAAGCCTTCGAGAAATTGTCCAACAGGCAAAAGATGAGCTTAACGCGCAAAAGGGAAGAGAGATACAGGCCGGTAAGAATATCAGCGCAGAAGTGCAGAAATACTCTGCGATGGGCCTTGGAGTTCCAACGAAGCTTCGAGACCTCTATCGTGATATCACTGGAAACCCTCGAGAGCCTATCCAACTCTTCTTAGAGCTTGGTGATCGATTCTCATATAAAGAATTACGAAAGGTGCTTGCATACTTATTCCACGCTCTTGGAACTGACCTTAAATCACAAGGTCCTTCGATACCTCCAGGCCTCCTCCATCGACTTCTCACTGAAGTAAGAAACCTCCAGGGAGGTCTCGGCATCCTCCAGTTTTTCAGAGGTCGCATGAGGCTTGTAGAGTATCTCTTTGGGAAAAACGATCTTCCGGTTCCAAAGACATTGACCTTTGAGACACTCTCAAGGCAATTCGTCACGCTTTTACAAGAGCGTTACCCATCCCCTGAAAAAGTTCTTCAACTCTCTCAAAAACTAGGGATCAATGAGCAGCTGATGGCAAAGATCATCGTCTTAAGTCAGATGAGAGATGCAATCAGAGAAATCGCCGTCAACCAGTTCTACCGATCAATCCAACATCGCGACGAGATACAAAAAGCCATTTTTGATGCCTTAGAGCAGCTTGAGGAAGAGCTCGATGAGCTCTTAGAAAAAGACTATACTGAGGACGAGGATGAGGAAGGCTCTCGTAAAGATTCTGGCTCTGATCAAGATGAGGAGCCTCCAGCGGATGATGACATCATAGAGGAGATGCCCGAAAAGGGCTAATATTTCGAGCTATATCAAATGAAGAGTCAGAAGGCTAAGAAGATATGATTACTGATCGATTTGGAGCACTTCTTCAAGAACTCGGGGCTGTACTAAGCATGAAACTTGAGCCCGACTCGCATAACTGCTGCTTAATTCGGTATCCCGACGGGGTCGAGCTGAGGATGCAGCCGACTGCGATGGGTGACGAGCTCTATGTGGTCGTAGAGATCGGAAATCCCGGACAAGGACGTTATAGAGAAAATATCTTTCGAGAGGCTCTGAAATCAAACGGGCTTCCCCCACCTCGTGTTGGCATCTTCTGCTACAGTAAGGTAAAAGATTTTCTTCTTCTTTATGATGCTTATCCTTTTCAAGAGATCAACGGCCAAAGACTCAGTGAAATTATCAAAGCGCTACTCGAGCGCGCAAGGCTCTGGAAAGATGCAATCTCACGAGGAGAGATCCCTTCATATCGATCGAATGAGCTCACCTTCGGATCTGGCTCAAAGAAATCCGGCATGTTTGGCCTTCGTTAACTGAGTCTTACTCAAAAGTAAAAAGGTCTACTATATCCCATGAAAGATGAATTTTTTATGCAAGAGCAGTGGGGGAAAATCGGAGTAAGACATCACCATGGAGTTTTACTTCCCCTCTCTTCTATCCACACGTCATCAAGTGCTGGGATAGGTGAAATCCTAGATCTCATTCCACTAATAGATTGGCTCTCTCAAACAGGCTTTTCCACCCTTCAGCTTCTACCCCTTAATGATACTGGAAGCGATCCAAGTCCATATATGTCGCTTTCGGCTTACGCCCTTCATCCGATCTACTTGTCGCTTGAGTCACTCCCCAACATACGTGAAACTAAGGGCTATCATGACAATAAGCACATCCTCGATTCATATCGAGCGAAGAAGCGGGTTCAATATCATGATGTCCTCAAGAAGAAGCTGGAAATCGCTAAAGCGTATATTTTCGATGGCCAGGGAAAATCCATTCAAACTCTTCCTGAATTTTCTCTCTTTGTTGAGCAAGAAAAAGAGTGGCTCCTTCCATATGCTCTATTTAGGGCTCTGAAAGAGCGCAATAATTCTAAGGCATGGTGGCATTTCTCAGAATATGCCAAACGGCCTTCTTCTTATACTGAAGCTATCCAAAAGGACCCACATCTTGAAAAGGAGACTCAATTTTGGATTGCCCTCCAATATCTTCTTTTTACCCAATGGCAACATGTTCGAGCACAAGCAGCCTCGCATAACATCCTCCTCATGGGAGACTTGCCAATTCTTGTGAACAAAGACAGCTCAGATGTGTGGTGGAATCCAGAACTCTTTTCTCTTGATCTGAGCGTTGGAGCTCCCCCTGACATGTATAGTAAAGAGGGACAATCATGGGGATTTCCTGTCTACAGATGGGATAGAATGAGACAAGAAGGTTATTCGTGGTTTAAAAACCGACTCAAAGTGCAAGAAAAACTCTACGATATCTTCAGAATAGATCACATCGTTGGCCTCTTTCGATTATGGAGTATTCCGCCAGGGAAAAAAGCAATTGATGGATCCTTTCTTCCTAAAGAGCCTCATGAGTGGGTCGCACTTGGAGAAGAAATATTACATATTATCCATGATGCGACGACTATGTTGCCAATCGGCGAAGACTTAGGCGATATTCCAGATTGCGTCCACGAATCCATGAGAAAATTTGGCATTCCAGGGACAAGAGTACTTCGATGGGAGAAGAATTGGAAAGAGGCATTAGCTACGGGAAAAAGGGCTATTTTTCGAGATCCTCGCCGATTCTCTCCAGAAAGCCTTGTTACCGTTTCGACACACGACTCATCGACCATGGAAGGCTGGTGGAATGAGGACGTCTCAGATGTATATAATTTCACCCACGATTTAAGTCTTCCCTGGCAACATACTCTGACTTCAGAGCTCCGGTACCATATTTTGAAACTGTGCCACTCAGCCCGAAGCCTCTTCCATATCAATCTTATACAAGAGTATCTGGCTTTCTTCTCAGAGCTTTCATGGAATGATCCGTCATTTGATCGCATCAACACACCAGGGACTATTAGTGATAATAACTGGACATGGAAGATGAAGCCATCCTTAGAAGAACTTCGTAATCACTCAAGTCTAAAAGAGATTATGAAAAAGCTCTCCTCATAGGAGAAAGACAGCCCCCGTTTTTCTGTGGGGGCTCTATATTTAAACTGAGGCTTAAAGAGAAATCTCTTGGTAGGCTGCTAGAGCTCCATGTGATTCGCTAGTTCCCATGTATGAGTCCTGATAGGTATGATGTGAGGACTTAAAGACAACCAAAGCTATTCTCTCAAGCGAGGCTAGAAACTCCAAGAACTCTTCGTTCGGAGATTCCTCTTCAACATATGCTACAGCTAGCTTATCGGGAGATTTCTTCGAAAGAACCACATGCAATCTCATAAGCTGCTCATGACTCATGCCATTTCCATGAGGTGGAATTCGAATAATGAGAAGTTTGTCTGGCTGAACGGATGAGGCGACAGCTTTAAAGACCTCTTCATTGCAAATTTTACCTGTAGGATTTTGCTCAATAAGCCGCATAGCAATATCTGTGAGCGTTATGGCAGCACAGCCAATCTTCTCGATTGCGCACGAAGCCGCAACGTTTGCCAAGGGAACTGCCTCTTGCAGAGAGACCCCAGAGGCAAGTGATGCCGCTAAAACTGCCAAGACAGTGTCTCCAGCGCCTGTAACATCGCGAACTTCCTTTGGAACGACTGGAAAGTTTTGATGAAAGCCGTCTCGATAAAAAAGGGAAATCCCTTTCTCTGAACGCGTGACCAAGAGAACATCAACTTCAACTCTCTTGAAAATCAGCTCGACTGCTTCTTCAAGACTCTCAGCCTGTTCACCGAAAACAGACATTGCCTCTCCAAAGTTCGGCTTGATAATAGTCGAGCCAGAATACTTTCTAAAATCGGTTCCCTTTGGATCAGTAATGCAAGGAATTGATCTTCTTCGAGCCTCTCCAATAATAGCACGAAGGACCTTGTCTGTTAAAAAGCCCTTTGCATAATCAGAGATTGCCACTAAATCAACATCAGCAAGCATCTCATCAATCGATGAGAGGATCTCTTCTTCGACTTCTCGATGAAGAGGATCTTTCCTTTCATCATCCAGGCGAATAAGCTGCTGGGATGAAACGATCACCCTATTCTTTACAGAGGTTGTTGTCGTAATATCAGTGAAGAGAAACCGACAATCTATCCCCTCTCCTTCGAGAAGAGATCGCGCTATCTGCCCTTTCTCATCACGTCCAATGCGACTCACGATGCGAGGTTTCATGCCTAACTTTGCGAGATTCAAGGCAACGTTTCCAGCGCCTCCTGCTTTCAGCTCTTGACGTTCAACCAAAACGACGGGAACAGGCGCCTCTGGAGAAATGCGCTTCGATGATCCATATGTGTATTGGTCGAGGATCAAATCGCCAACAATCAAAATGGTTCGAGGAGTTATCTGTGAAAGCGCTCGTGTATAGTGTGAGTGGCTTACCATCGCTCCCCTGTCAGTATGTAATTTTGTACATAATCTTCTACCGCGCGGTCTAGATCATATCGGCAATGATCATTTCTTTTGCCCAAAGCACGTTTCAACTTCTCAGCTTCAGCTTTTGTAAAGTACTGGTATTTACCCTGAAGATCCTCAGGCATCGGAATATATTCTATCTTGGCTGGCACTTTCATTGCTTTAAAAACCGCTTGCGCCAGCTGATTCCACGATGAAGCAACGCCTGAGCCGATATTAAATATACCAAAGGCCGATTTTTCAAGGAGATCGCAGGTAATAGATACAGCATCTTTTACGTAAATGAAGTCGCGCTTTTGCTCGCCATCTTTATAATCAGGGTGATGCGATTTGAAAAGTTCAATGACACCTGATTCTTTCACTTGCGATACCATAGTCAAAATACGTGACGCCATTCGGCCTTTATGCCACTCATTAGGCCCGAAAACATTAAAGTATTTTACCGATGTTACTCGACCAAGAAGCCCCTCACGATGAAGCCATAAGTCGACAAGATGCTTGGAAAATCCGTACATGTTGAGAGGACAAAGAGACTCTAAGAGACTATGATCATCAGAAAAACCTTGTCGGCCATCTCCATAGGTCGCAGCGGACGACGCAATTAAAATGCGAATATCATTTTTGAGAGAATACTCGATGAGCGAACGGGTATACCGATAATTATTTTCCATAAGGAAATCGGCATTCCTTTCAGTTGTATCAGAACATGCGCCTAGGTGAAAAATACACTCGATTTCTGACTCCCTTCCTTCGAGCCATGGCAAAAGCTGATCGCGATGAAGGTACTCGAGGAATTTCTTTCCTCGTAAATTCATCCAACGCTCATCTGAGCCTAAATCGTCGACAACAACAATCTTATCAACACCTCGTTGATTGAGCTCTTTAAGAAGGCAAGATCCAATGAATCCTGAACCACCAGTGACAATTGTGTATTTATCGTTATAAAGTCTCATGCGACACGCTTTAGATTTAAATTTCGCAAGAAGAGGAATAATTCCTTGGCTTCTAATCATATAGGCAAAAAGAAGAGCTGCAGCCAGGAAAAAAGAGGAGCATCTCTCTTACAAAAAAATATAACCATGAAAGAGAGAAAATTTAAATAGAGATGACTAAAAAAAAGAAACGGGAGTGAGGATATTTCATTTATTCTCTTTCTCAACAGATGATTTAACACTCATCTAGATTATAAAAGAGATAATCAATTGTCCTCTTCTCCCGCGCAATAATACAAAATAACGAGCTTAAAGATGTTTATCAGAGCACATCAATGCTAAGTGAGCCAGGATCGTAGATAAAAAACTCTTACCGGCTCATAAGCTAATCGACTATTCTTGCTCTGGCATAATCTTCAGATTGATAACAGCTACTACGCCTTCTTTCAAGCGGAGTTGAACATCATAGACGCCAACTTCTTTCAGAGCATGCTTCATCTGAACAGCCTTCTTATCGAGCTCGATACCGGTCTTCAACTTCAAGAGTCGAGTAATATCAAGAGCTGATACGGAACCATACATATGGCCTTCGTGATCAACTTTAACTTCGATCTCAACTTCTTCACCGTTCAATCTTGCGGCAAGCTCTTCAGCTTCGCGACGCTCTTCTTCTGCCTTAATACGTCTTTCTTCTTGAAGACGTGCTTGTCTTCTCATTGCCGCTTTATCTGCAATGAGAGCCAATCCTTGTGGGATAAGATAGTTGAATGCATAACCTGGCTTAACAGAAGCTAAATCGCCCTTTCTTCCAAGATTATCTACATCTTCGATCAATAATATTTTCGTTGCCATCGGTTACTCCTTCCAAGTCCGTTCTCTTACACATCTGCGACGAATGGCAAAAGAGCCACATGGCGCGCTTGTTTAATCGCTTTTGCAAGTCGGCGCTGAAAGTAAGCTGATACACCAGTAATGCGCCGTGGCAAAATTTTGCCTCTTTCAGTAATGAACTTTGAAAGCGTTTCTACGTCTTTGTAGTCGATGTGTTCAAACTTTGCTTGTGTAAAGGGACACTTTTTTCTTTTTCTCATATACCCTCTAAAGCCTCTTAATCATTAATTTTTATTGCTCTGGAAGCTGTTTAAATTTCAGCTCATCCATCACCTTATCAGCTGTTAGAGTCAAGAAGCGGATAAGGTCTTCATTATGATGATATTCTTGCCAAAGCTCTTCAATGAATTCAGGAGCAATTGAGAAGTACATAAGATAGTAGTAGCCTTCTCTATGGCGATTGATTTCATAAGCCAAGCGTCGACGACCTTGGTCATGAATCTTGTGGATCACTCCACCGCGGGATGTGATTTTTTCTTTGATTTTCTCAAAGGCTTTATTTCTCGCATCATCGCTTAAGTGAGCCGAAAGAATGTACATGCCTTCGTACAGATTTAGCGTTTGTGTCATTTGTTTCTCCTAACAACACCTTGAAATGAGGAGACTTTAAGTCTCACTCTTTCAGAATTTAAGTATTCAGCTGGCTTGCCCACACATTCAATGTGTCGATATAAGTGGGAATCTTTAAACCAAGCTGAGCTCTTTCTTCATCGGTAAACCGGCTTAAAACATAATCAGCAATATCAGAGTGAAGTGGCCGCCCGATTCCTATACGAAACTGATAAAATTCTTTTGTCTGAAGTTTATCATGTATACTACGAATTCCATTATGACCTCTTGTTCCGCCATTGAAGCAAATCTTCGCTGCTCCAAATTGGGTTTCAAGATCATCAAATGCTACTAAAAGACTATTGGTGGACACTTTAGCCTTCGAGAGCACTAATGAAACGGTTTCTCCACTCAAATTCATATAGGTCGTTGGTATGACTAAAAGGATATTTATTCCCTCTATCGATACTTCTGCTACTCGAGCCTTTAAAGATGCTACAGCTTGAAAAGACCCACCTAACATGGAACAGATCTCCTCAACGACATGAGAGCCAATATTGTGTCGTGTCCAGGAATATTGCTTTCCAGGATTGCCGAGACCTACAATTACTCTCTTCACATCATTAAACATCATGATTTACAGAACGCACTCGCAACTTAAAGCCTATACTTTTTTTTGCCAGCTTATAAATAAGCCACCCATGCACAATTGTAAAAAAGCGATTGCTTATCGCTTTACAATAGCTACGACAACATCGTTTTCATTAGCCAAGAACTTGACGCCTTGTGGTACAACAACGTCTTTAACTTTTCTTGACTGATGGACATCCAAATCCTTGATATCAATCTCAAAGTGAGATGGGATATCTTTTGGAAGGCATGAAACTTTAATGTGTCTCAAAACATGACGTAAAAGTCCGCCAAGCTTAACACCAATACAATCTACGGAATTTAAGAACTCCACAGGAACCTTAACTTCAACTTTGTTTCCATCGACTAATTCGAGGAAATCAAGGTGAATAACTTCGTAGCTAGTTGGCTTATATTGGATTTCTTTAACGATAACTTTGCGCTCTTTGCCAGAAGCTGTCTTTAGCGTAAAAACTGTTGTTGGCAAAAAACCTGGGCGAAGAGATCGCATTGCAGCTTCCATCTCTGATGAAGGTACAGCGCCAATCTCAGTTGCAGCATCTTTTGAATAGAGCACAAATGGAATAAAGCCCTTGCGGCGGAGCTGATTGATCTCCGATTTGACTTTCCCTTCTCGTCGTATTGCGTTTAGGGTGATCATGGATCCTCCTCATTGTGATCACACTGATAGTGACATGCTCTTTAAAAATTCCAAGATCCCTACAAAAAGAGATGGAATTGGCTTTTAAAGGCATTTCAACAGATCTTCTCACACTGAATGAGGCAGCTATCACTTTAAGGCAGAATCGAAGAAATAAGAAGAAACAGGCGGGAAAGCGCAACACAGTATATCCTATGTCGCATAACATGTTTCAAGCACTCATCTTAAGATATGCAAGACGAAATCTACCTTCTCCTGATTCACAAATCAGGAGAACAATTAAATCTCATTCATGCTACTTTAAGTCATTGACAAGTCTCTCAATCGAATCTTGCACAAAACTTAATTACGTGCTCGTCACATATCACAAAAGGCACTTCTATTTAAGTGTCCTTGCTTATCTTCCCCTGGATACTTCTTGTCCTGTATAAATTACACCCTGGACGCAAGCTTGCTGCCGCCATTATCTTTCAGCAGCGAGAAGACTGTCAGTTCGAAATCAGTAAGATTTCAGAACGTGGAATATTGTATCACACAATAGATTAATATGCCAGCATTTTAACAACGAAAAGAGAGAGATTGTTTTGATTTTCTGAAGGAAATATTTTATGAGATAATAGAGAAGTGGAAGATTGGGGTGGAAGGATTCGAACCTCCGCATGGCGGTACCAAAAACCGCTGCCTTACCGCTTGGCGACACCCCAGTTGGCGTGTGAAAGATGGCAATATAGTATCGAAGAGACCTTTTTTACGCAATAGCCTCTTATCACCCATCCCTCAATATGCATGAAAAACCTTTATATTTAATAACATACCACTCTTCTTAGTTGTTGAACCAGCCCCTTCCTTACAAATTTGCTCGGCTACTAAAAAATACATTTATCATGTAATATAGGATTTAGATGACCAATTACTCTTAAGCTATCAAAATTTTAAACCCTTTAGGGAGCAAGTCATGAGTATACAATCGCCTTCTTCATCAGATCCACTCATGACACAATCCAATCCGATCGCTCATCCCACATTCTCTCAATCAGCGCCCCTTACTATGACCGATATAGGTTCAAGCTCTGGGTCAATAAAAGTTCCTCTCACTAAAGAGATGGAAGCTAAGACCCCGATGCAAAACATCCTCGATATCGCAGCACAAAGAGGATTCACATCCAACTGCATCAAGAATGTACACGTTACCTTCGATAAATTTGATTATTCAAGTACAGACTTTCCTGAAGGTGAGACAGTCGACACTTGGACAAAAGATGGAAAGATCTACGCTAAAATGCCCATGAATTACAGGATTGAGTTTGATAATGGAAATCAAAACTTAGAGATTGAATTCACTCAACCACACAAATCTGACATCGAAGTTCCTATCGGAGGAACCCCTCGTCAAATTAGTCAATTTAATCAGAAGATTGAAGCCATCGCCTTCGGTATTCGAGCTGATATACAAGCTCCAATTCTCAGCAAAGACCGCGAAAGGATAGATGAGCTGGCAAAGGAACATATTCCAAAATTTAAATTTAAATATGGCGACAAGGGCTATCTTCAGAACAAGAAAATTACCTGGAATAAGAGAGAAAAACTCGATGCTGCTAACGAGCAGAGGGAAATTGTCGGCGTTGAGATTGACGAAAAGATGGTAATGAAAAACGTCAAGTATGAAGGGAACGTTTTCAATAAGATCTTCCAGATATGGTACGATCCATATAAACCTCTCTCAGATAGCCAAAAAGAACTTTTATTTGGAAGGCCTGGCAGCAAAGCACCTGAGTACCCATCTATAAAGGGAATGGAAGATCTTCGAAAAGAATGCGCAAAAAAAAGCCAAGAGAGGCTGCGTAACGCGTCCAACCAGGCGTCAGGTAAAGGATCTGCACTAAGTGAGTACAACTCCATTTTATCGAAAAACACAAACCCATCCCATCGAATTGACTCAGAAACGCTTTTGCAACAAGAAGCTAAATCTGCTCAAGAAGAGATTCTTGACATAGACGACTTTTTTAATGAGCACGTTGAATTCAAAAAAGACAAAAATGTCCTAAAAGCGGAACTCAAAGAGTTTACAGAGCTTGCTGCGCTGCAGCGCCAGCACGATGATATCATGACGAGACAAAAATATCTCGAGCGCGAAAAGACCGCTTTTAGTAACAACCTAAAAATTATCAACGATCTTCATATACCTGATGAGAATGGGCAAGATTTGGTCTTAAAAGACAATCCGATCGACGAAAAACTCTACTCAACGCTTTCAGGAATATATAGTTCTCTTAAAGATAATTATGACGCCAATGTGAAGTTGTTTTTTCTACAACCCTTTTCTCCAAGTATTCGCACTGCATATCAGCAGCTTGAACAGCAACTCAACGCCGCAAAGGAAGCGTTTGAATATGCCAGCACTTCACTGGCTCTCAATTATGAGAAGGATAAGCACGTAAATGACAAGCAAGCGTACACACAAAAGCGGAATGCTCTCCTCGAGAAAGTAGCCAAAATGAAAGAGTCGTTAGAAAATCTTGAAGGCAGAATTGCGACGGTTGATGTTCTTTCTAATGAGTCTTCTTTAAAAACACGGCCAGAAACGAAAAAATCAGTCAAAAACTTGGAAGCATTACGAGCAGAGAAAAAGTATGATACCTTCAAGGATAAATTTAAAATACTTGAAAACCTCATCAATGTGGCTGCGCCAGCACTACCGCCTAATCCAGCACAAAATGCACCATTAGCTCTCAATCAAGTTGATGATACGAACTCGCAGTCTGCCGCATCTTCAACCGCAACACAGAACAACACTGTAACCATGGATCAAATTGACAATGAAAACGACAATCAATCTGAACCTTCAACTGATCCGACAATAGACAGCACGCACTCTGAATAAAAAGATTAGAAAGAGCCCTTCTTCCCATATATAAGGAGGAAGGGCCTCATAAATTTAAAAAGCGTCTGGGTCAAGCTCTATTTCTTGTCGTATACCCTTTTTCTTTCGGATGAGAGCCTTTCTCACAAACTTAAAATTCGCATAGAGATACTCGGCTCCCGAGTAGAGCGCGAACCCAGCGGATGCGATAACAATCCACAGGCTGATTGTCGACAAATCTCGCGTCGATAACGCTCCGATTGAATGAGGAATAAGCAAAACAGTGATGGTTATCGCACTTAAGGCTTGTAATACGGCCTTAATTTTACCTGAGGATCGAGCGGCGAGGGCAAAACCACGCAATGCGCACACTGTCCTAAGTGTACTAATAATTGAATCTCGATAGATAAAAATAAATACTATCAATAACGGTAATGAGACGGGAGGCTGGGTAAAGGTAAGTAAAATCGAAATTCTCGAAATGCTATCAGCCATAGGATCCAAGACCTTTCCAAGATCTGTGACCTGGTTATATTTCCTTGCAATATACCCATCAAGCGCATCCGAAAGCTCAAGCGCAAATAGAAGCATAAGAAGAACGTAAGGAACAATCCATCTTGATACTCCAAAAGTCTCATACTCAAGGTATACAAGCAAAAAGACCGGACTGATAAAAATACGAATAAGCGTCAGTAGATTGGCTACGGTCAAAAGAGTCGGGCCACCAATTGGGTGTCGAACTATTTTATCAAACTTTTGATCGAATTTACGATCAGACAAAGATTCAGGTCCAGCCATACCTACTGCAGATACTTCCTCAAGCGCCATAAAGAGCCGTATAACATATAAAGGTGGATAAAGTTTTTTAGTATCACTCTTTTATGATTAGACGAAAAGCGAAAATATGAAGTTCATTCAATCTTAAAGAGATCCAACTCTCATGCTTAATATTGAAAACTCTAATCAAATGTATTACTGCTGTTTATATAGCTGCAAGTATTGTCTCGCTGATCGATACCAACTAAAGTCTAAATTCATTGCGGTCTCGATAAGACCTTTCCACTTATCCTTACCCTCTCGATACATTTTTAATGCGCGATAGAGTGCAGACTCTATGCCACCGACATCGGGATCATTAAAGCAAAAGCCATTAGGCTCTCTTACATATTCTGAAACAATTGGATAATCAACATCAACCACAGTATCTGCCAATCCTCCAGTTCTCCGAACAAGTGGAATAGTTCCATATTTTAAAGCTATGATTTGAGTCAGACCACACGGCTCAAAAAGAGACGGCACTAGAAATATGTCTGAAGCCGCAAATATAAGATGGGCTATCTTTTCGCTATTTTGAAGGAGAACTGCGCCACGTTTTTGAGTCCGCAATGCGTGGTCTAAGTGCCGAAAACGATCGAGCGTAGCTTGATCATAAGCGCTTCCTAAAATAATGCAGTCCATATCATAGCGCTCAGCATTCTCAAGCACAGATTCAATGAGATGAAGCCCTTTTTGCTCTACAAGTCGAGTAACAGATGACACTAATGGCCTGTTTGCCTTTGCCACATCTTGAATACCTAGCAATGAGTAGAGCTCTTCGCGATTCTTCTCTTTTGCATTCAAAACAGATTCGACTCCATCCGAGGGTTGATATTGCTGTCGAAGAAAAGGATCGATATGAGGATTCCAGTATGAATAATCAAGCCCATTCAAAATGCCGTGAAAGCAACTCCCCTTTGAAGCAATAACGCTCTCAAGGCCTTTTCCGCCTATAGGAGCGAGAATTTCTTTCGCGTATGTTGGAGACACCGTTGTCACCTCATCAGCTAAAGCGATTCCCAATTTTAATAGATTTGCACAATCATATTGTGGATCTTTCGCAGCAGCCACGGCTTCGGGATTAAATGAGAGATTAAGACCGCCCCATTCAAGATCACTAAATCCAGTTCTCCCTTGATACTCTAGATTATGGAGAGTCAAAACAACCTTGGGTTTTGGATAATGAGCATTCTGACTAAAAGCTTCATGGACGTACGCCGCAAGCGCTGCAGTTTGCCAATCATGAATATGAATGACGTCTGGTATAGATTGTGGCAATGAGAGAATCCAATCCATAACTGCTTTAGAGAATTGCAAAAAGCTTGAGACATCATCATGAGCTTGCCCATAAATACTTGGCTTTGATCTCCATTTTCCCCAGTCTGTATCAATCAAGGCAACTCGTATGCTATTATCAAGTAAAAAATGCTCAGCGTGAGCTTTGTGCCACTCATTTCCAAAGTAAGTCTGAAAATTATCCACTCTTCCCTGGAATTGCAGTCTGGAAAAATCAATAACTCCATACCTTGGAAGCGCAACTGCAACTTCGTGACCTTGCCACACAAGCTCACGACTTAAGCCCATTATTACATCTGCTAGTCCGCCAACTTTTGCAATCGGCGCCATCTCTGAAGCTACTTGAATAATACGCATATGATCGCGATCTTTTGTCCTTGAAAAAGGGTGTTTTTCATTCGTGCTCGAAAAAGAGGAAGAAAGAAGAAGCTTTTACTTTGCACAAGAAAAAAGGAGGAGAATGAGATCTCCTCCTCTTTTCTTTTAAGAGACAATTGCAGTTATATCTCTTTCGTGCATACCGATATTATTTGCTCGGAATTCTCAGCTGTTTCCTTATCCTTTGAGCGTAATAAACTCATATCAAAGGTTAACAGCTTTCTCAAGCGCCAAATTCCAAGCGTGTTCAACATAAGAAGACCGAACTGAACGCATGCCATGACAGCAATTGCTTCATGAGTTTCCGCAAATGAGAAGACGGTAAAAGCTCCGATAGCATAAAGGTAATAGACGGGTCTTCCCCAGCGTGGGAAGAGATATTGCACCGTACTCATTCCTGCCGAGAAATAGGTAATGATTGTCGTATATCCAAGCAAGAAAATAAAGAATGGCATAAAATACTCAGTATAAGGGAAATACTGACTTAACGCTACTTGGACGAGTTGAGATGATGGAACCGCTTGCTTCCATACCCCTGTGACTAATACCACCATCACGCTCATGGTGCAAACCATGAAAGTATCCATAAAGACCTCAAAGATCAAAAGACTTGCCTGTCTTTCTGGCACCTTTTCACTACTTTGGCTATGGATAATCGACGCATACCCGACCCCAACATCGGAACTATAGCACCCTTTTCGAATTCCTTGGGAAATTGTTGTCAAAAGGGTGCTGCCAATAAAGGCCCCTTCAGCCGCTCGAACAGTGAAAGCTGACGCGAAGACATCTTTAATCAGCGATGGGAATACCGACAGGTTATTTACAAATATATAAGCACCCATAGCGATGTAGGCGACTATAAATATTGGGACGAGCATCCCGGAAATCGCCCCAATTCTCTTCGTTCCTCCGAGCTCCGCTAAGATCACCATAACGATAAGAGCTACTGCGAGTGTGAATTTTTCGAATGGAAGAACAGAAACACCTACATCCACGACAACGCTAAATTGATAGATCTCAACACCGTAAAGACACATGAAAAGACAAAAGAGTGTGGCTGGAATCTTTGATTGAAAGGCATCTCTTAAAAAGTACATTGGGCCACCTTTCAGATCACCTTCTGGAGTAACCCTTCTGGTTCTCATCGCGATATATACTTCCGCATATTTCATAAGACAGCCTAAGATGGCAGCAACCCAGATCCAGATAATTGCCCCTGGGCCGCCAATTTGAACTGCCGTTGTAATCGCGACAACGTTGCCGATACCAAGACAGCCGCCGACGGAAGCGAAGAAAGCTCTTAAAGGAGAAACGGCATGCGGATCATTCTCAGATCCCGCAGCATCTTTTCGAACACATGATAAGAAATGACGGCAAATATCAGGAAAACGAACAATCTGTATCCAGCCCGATTTTATAGAGAGATATAGCCCCATCAATAAAATCGTAGGGAAACCAATATATCCCCACAGTGTGTCTTCCATATATTGAATAAACTGGAAGGCATTTAACGTCATTTCTTACGGACTCCTTTTATAAAACTCGCTGTAAATTTTAGTTAAAATTTTATTTAAACTAAAATGAAAATCGATGAATTAATTCAGCGTTCTTTTCCAAAAACGCTTCTTTCCAATAATAATCTCTCAAGAGACTTTCAGCACTATGCCCCGCAATAAGCGCTGCGATATACAAAGCCTCTATTGAGGCAAGCCCCCTTTCAGGATCAGGACACTCAGTCTGTTTTCTTGGATATGCGGTTACCCATTCTTTTGGCAATGTACAGCGGGTAGCTTTCTGAAGAATAGGTAGATTAGAGATCATTACTTGTGCGTATCTCCACGTAGCGTCAATCAGAACGAATGGACGAGATCCGCCGCCCTCTTGTCCCTGGTGGACCATTTCTCTAGTAAGCTCTTCGCCTTCCATGTCGAGAACAAGCGCATGAGATAAGAATGATTCCTCTAAAGAAGCATTATCTTGTGGATAAGTATAAAATCGAAAACGAGAATCTGACTCAAAGCCGCGAAGCGAGCACTTCTTTAGATTCTCTTTTCTATGTCGAATGATAACAAACTCAACGTCAGACGTCATTTCCACTCTATAGCCACTTACAAAACTCAGACGACACTCTACTTCAAAGAAACATTCTGAAAAGATCACTCTCTCAAATTAAGCTCTTTTTTATCCCTTTGATAATAAGTTGTTTACAAACAATAAACTATCAAAGTCAACAACTAACACTACCTTAAAAATCACGAAATCATTCATGAAAAAAAGAAGAGCAGTCTTCTAAAAAAGAGGGCTATAGTATAAGGGATAGGAAGTGATGCTGTCCACTTAAAGGACACGCAAGCATATAAAATGAAAGCTCACTCATCCTTTACGATTCACTCTCTCACAAAAGAGAGAAAATAAGTCGTATATCAGAAATCTTTATAATTATATAACTCTATACATATTTCATTTCCGATGAACTTTAATTACAAGAGGGACTTCAAGATCATGAAGCGATTATTACTCCCCATATTTACACTTCTCCTCGGCTCATCCGCTATTTTCATGAACTCCTCAATACAGGCCGAAGAAAGCGTACTCGCTGCAGCACAAAATACCACCACTAAGCAAGCAGGCGCAAAAGAAGCTCGCCTTCCTTGGATTCAAAGCTACGAAAAGGGCTTAGAAGAAGCTAAAGCCAAAAACCTTCCAATTTATCTCATATTCACCGGCCCTGATTGGTGCTTCTATTGTCATCAGATGGAAGAAAAGATCTTCTCAGATCCAGCTTTTATCAAAGCGGTTACCGGGAAATTTGTATTTGTTGAGATCCTTCTCCCTAAGAGCCGCGACTACTCGCCAGAGCTCAAAGAGCTCATGAAGTCTTATGACGTTCGATTTGTTCCAACTTCAATCGTTCTTTCATCTGACGCGAAAAAAGAGCTTGGAAGATGGGGATACCCTCGAATTTCCGCAGCTGAATTTGCTGATTTTGTCGTGAAAGCAGCATACAGCAACTGATCAATCGCTTAAGAGAGCTGGACCGCTTTCCAATCGACAGGTTCTAAGCACTCCTTTGGAATGTCGAGGACAAAGCGAGATGGACGGCTTGGGGTTTCTACTCCAAGCCGCTTTCTTTGTAAAGCCATACTGATAAAGAGCCGCTCTTTCGCGCGAGTAAGCGCGACATACATTAATCGCCGCTCTTCCTCCAATCCCCTCTCTTGAAGACTCTTTTCGTGCGGAATCAGGTGATCTTCGATTCCAATGAGAAAACAAACAGGAAACTCAAGCCCTTTCGCGCTATGAAACGTCATAAGGGAAACTGAATCATCGAATTCTTTTTCTTTTGAAAAGGCGCGATTTTCATGCTGAAGATCAAACGCGGAAAGAAGCGAATGAAGCTTTTCCTTTCCAGAAGAGCTCTCAACTAATTCAGACATACGAGGATTATCAGGAAGAGTTACATCAAACGAGCGCACTGCTTCGAAAAAAGATTGAAGCCTCTCTTCCTTCCATTTTCGCATAGCTTCTGATTTGATTTCTGAAAAAACAGCCGCTTTAAGATCTATCAGCTGCACAAGATCTAGAACAACGCGCTCTAAAGGAGCTCCTTTCTCAATCCACTCCTCAATCGTGTGAATAATATGAACGTACTGCTTAATACCTCTTATCGCTTTTTCCTGAATCGCATGACCCATTGTATCTAGTGAATCAAGAGGCCTTGACGCACATACGCGAGCGGCTTCGAAAAATGATATCGAGTGTTTTTTTGCATACTCTTCTAAGAACTCTAAGGTCGCTTCCCCTATTCCTCTTCTTGGATAATTAATCGAGCGAAGACAAGCCCCGTGATCCGCAGGATTTGCTACGACTTTTAAATACGAGAGAATATCTTTGACTTCCTTATGCTCGAAGAGCTCATCGCCGCCATAGACGCGATATGGGATAGATTGAACGATAGAAGAACCTCTTCTATATCGCGCTTTCAAAAGAGCGGTCTCAATCGTCTTACTGAGGGCATTTGATCGGTAAAGAACACAAAAATCTTTCCATCCAAGCGCATACTTATCCCTCATCGCAATCATCCGCTCCACGACTGCCTGAGCTTCTGCCTCCTCGTTTGGACAGACAAGAACTTGAATTTTCTTACCTAACTCTTTCTTACTCCAAAGAGACTTGCTGTATCGCTCTTGATTGGCTTGAATGACGCTATTGGCAGCATTTAAAATAATCGGTGTCGATCTAAAATTCTGTTCAAGCTTTATCACGGTATCTGCGTTAAAGTTGAGGATATTGGCGACATCAGCGCCTCGCCAGCTATATATTGACTGATCATCGTCTCCGACAACGCACAGATTCCCCCAAGAAGACGCTAACTTCTCTGCAATCTTCGCTTGAACAGGATTCGTATCTTGATACTCATCAATCATGATATAGCGAAATCTTGCGCTGTATTTATCCAAGATGGCTTTATTTTTTTCTAAAAGCTCGTTGGTAAGCCACAGCATATGGTCGAAGTCGACAATATTATAAATCCTTAAACAAGCATTTAATCGATTGAAGACCTCTCGAGCAAACTGAGGATACCAAGAGATTGATCTCTTAAGAGCGACTTCTTCAATCGGCACACATTTATTTTTCGACTCAGCAATATCATCGAGAAGACATTGAAGAGACGGCAGATCCCCTCTTTCATGCTCCAAAAGATCTCGCGCGATTGTTTGAAGATGCCGTAAGATATCTTGACGATCAGCTATGGTAAAATTACTCTTCATTCCAACTGCATGAGCTTCACGCCTGAGCAGATACAAAGCAAAACTGTGGAAGGTAGAAAGATGGACTTTCGAGGCAACTTTGACCCCTACCATTTTAGCTAGCCGCTCAGACATCTCAGAGGCAGCCTTATTAGTAAAAGTAAGCCCTAGGATAGTTTCTGGATTTACCCCTTGATGTAAGAGATACACGATTCTCTTCGTTAAAACAGTTGTCTTACCGCTTCCTGCTCCAGCTAAGACTAACACTTTGCCTTGGCTTGTGGTAACAGCCTTTTTCTGCCATTCATTTAAAGACTGAAGATGCGGATCTATATCTATTTCTATGGGAGCAGGAAAGCTTCGGCTGTTCATATTGAGAAGACTCTTCAATCAACAACTATGGAGTTAGAAGGAACCAAAAGGACATAGCCGTTATATGTATCGGCTTTCTTTTCCTTTTTCAAGGAAAGATACGCGATCAATGTTTTTGATAGCCAGAGCACTTATGAGCGAGGCTCCTCGCCATCCTTTCGCTTTCGAATAGACAGGATGTAACGATTAAATTCCTCAAAGAGGCTGACAAAAGATTGGAATGGTATGGCGTCCAATTCAATCGGGCTTTCACTCCCCGTTACAAGACTTCTTGGCCTTATCTGGAAATCCACTCCAACCTGAGCTTGTCTTAAGCTTGACTGCCTGAAGGCCTCTCGAGCCCTTCTTTTAAACAGATTTCTCTGGACACTTGAGCCATTTTTACGGGTCACCGTTATGCCAAGACGAGGAGTAGATAAAGAAGTCATCATCCAATCAAGGACAAGATTGGGCGCATGAGGAACGGTAAAGGTTTTTTTCCGCTTCTGAAGCGAAAGAAAGTCTATTCGATTTCTCAAACGCACATTTTTCGGAAACGAAGAGTCTTTTCTTTTCTCGTTATGTATGCCTTCAAGCATTCTATAGAAATTCTCGAGCTGGGTACGTGTAAAAAAAGAGCACCTTTCCCAATTTTATTAAGAAAGATGCTAATACTGAATAGATTACAGAAGAGTCAGACTCACTCTGAGACGAGTAAAGCAATTAGACTAAAGCTAAGCGCTTTCTTCCTTGGCGACGTCTTAGGCTCAAGATTTTACGGCCATGACGGCTTTTCATTCGCTTTCTGAATCCATGCTCTTTTTGACGCTTGCGCTTGCTTGGCTGATATGTTCGCTGAACCATAGTTTGTACACTCGTTTGAAAATTTACATTAAATTCGAGGAACACATCATACATACTTGGGAGTAAAAGTTGCAAGCAGTCATATTCAACTTAACAATCAGAACCTCGTATTTTTTCATACATAAAATCAAAGAAGCCGATCTCTTTCGATTCATTTCTTTCTCATGTTTATGAGGTAGCGCACAACCTCTTTTCTGAGAATGATTGTTACTTTGATTGAAAAAAATAGCGATTTGGCTTAGTTTTTCATGGTAGATTTTTCATGAATGAGATAGATTCTTGTCATTATTTTTATTCTTATTTACCAATTGGAAAGATCATGAGAGTTCGTGCATCTGTAAAAGCTGATCCTTCAAAAGGCGATGTCGTAGTTCGTCGTCAGGGTCGAATTTACGTTATCAACAAGAAAGACCCTACACGCAAACAGCGTCAAAAAGGGCCTGCTCGTAAAAAGTAACAGCGTTAAAAGTGTTCTGAGGTTTAATAACGCATGGCAAAGAAATCAGTCGTCGCGCGTCAAAATAAACGAGAAATCCTCGTTGCGCGTCATTGGGAAAAACGACAAGCGCTGAGAAAAGCAAGCGTTGATATGTCGCTGACCGAAGAGGAGCGTCAAAACGCTCGTATCGCACTCAATAAAATGCCACGAAATACAGCACCTTCTCGTTTGAGAAACCGTTGCCAGTTCACTGGCCGTCCTCGTGCATTTTTGAGAAAATTCAAGTGCTCACGTCTTACCTTCAGAGAAATGGCTCACACCGGAGCAATTCCTGGAGTAACTAAAGCAAGCTGGTAATGTCAGTTTTACACGCAAAACACTCTGTGTAAGCGATAAAAAGACATTATATCTTAAACTCTCTCTTTGCCCATTGTTAGTCATACAATCGACTGAATACGGGCAAAAAGAGAGTTTTCTTATTTATACCGAGAACATCCCTCAGCTCAATACTCCTTTTAGAGAAGAACCCGAAAGCTGTGCCCCTTTATTTTTTTTGAGGCATCCATATCAGCCTTTTACTCGGCATCTATCTCTTTTTGAAGAAAATTCTTAAGGGATTCAACTTCATCTATCTTCGTCCAGGCAGAAAATAGCGAACACCAGACAAAACTCTCTTCGCAGAGCTGACCACTTCTCCATAATTGAGAAAGAGTATCTACTGAAACAGGACCTTCAGCTTTCTTCATCCCTTTGATCGCATAATACCATTTCAACGTAGGAATTTGATCGAGAGTTATCTCTAAAGGTTTCAAAGAAATTGGATTTGCAGACATATGAGAAGCATTAAGAGATTGATCTACATTCTCTACAAAAAAAGATGATTGAGTATTTTTTCTCGGCTTCGCTTTCGAAGCATCATCAGATTTTATAGAGTCGTCACCTTCAACCATTGCAGGTAAAAGCATAAGAGCAATGAGACCAAACGGTCCAAAGAGCATTCCTATCATAAACCAGACAGATTTAGATCGTCCTCGCCAATCCGCTAAGATAGCCGCTATCGCGCCAATTACTACTGATGTAGCTACTTGCAGCCATGTATCAATCATAGGAACACTCACTTTGACAGCCTGATAATATGGAACACTTAAAGAGCCTCTTACTTCTCTTACGATAAAAACCGATGAAAAGATATAAGCAACATATCATGCAACCATATCACATTGAAGCGATGACTCGCAATCAACATGTCTTCATTTAATACTTAGAAGATATATTATCATTTTCATATCTCTTTCTTTGACATCCAAACAAGAAAAGGATATGACAAATGAAATAAACTTCTCTATCCTCATTAGAATCGCAATTTCGACCTGTGTTAGGAGACGGAATGAATCTTTTGAATGTTAGTAAAGATGGTTGATCGCTATGGATAAACGCATGAAAAATGAAGCTCAAAAGTTTGACTCAAAGGAGTTCAATCTTCCTGAGACAGTATACAGCCGCGATATAGAAAATAAAGTCTTTCAAGGTATTATTGTCAAAGCCCTCTCGCAGATAACAGGCATAGGTCTTGTCGAAGGAAACTTTCTCGATACAATCATCGGCAGAATCGATCGAGTAAAAGGTATTTATACTGAACAAGATCCGAAAAATCATGCCGTCAAAATTCGAATCGAGCTCAATATCCGTTATGGTATTTCAATTCCTCAAAAAGCCGAGGAGATCCAAGCTAAAGTCGCCGAAGCGGTCACAAACCTTACCGGCGTCAGAGTCGCTGAGGTCCATATCGTGTTTAAAGAGCTTATAGCGAGCGAGGAATCATCAAAAGAAGGCGCTAAAGCAAAGAAAGGAGGAATTAAAACTCCTGAAGATATTCATAGCGCCGCTCGAAACGATTTCGAAGAAAGTGATTTCTAACCAGCTCTTTGTATAACAAAAGACCTTCTAAAGAGAGTAGAGCTCGCTTTAGAAGGTCGTACTAGAAAGCACAGTCAATAAAACAGAATCTTACATCTTAAAGAAAAAGATTATTTCTTTTTTGATTTTTCTTCGAGTTGCTTCAATAGGTCTTTATTTTTGACCATATTCTCAACAATTTTCACAGCAAAACGAAGATCTTCCTTGTCTTCTTTACTTTTCTTACCCTGTTTTTTAATTTTGCTATCGATCTTTACTTTTGTGCCCTTCTTTGACTTAACAACTTTAATAGCTGCTTCTTTGTCTATTTTTCCATAGCTCTGGGTAAGCTGAGCTTTTCCAATGATCTCATCTTTCTTCTTCTTGAGACTAAACTTAACTGGATAACTATCGATTTCTTGTTTTGTCTCTTGATCAATGATCCGAGCTTGATACAGCTGATTTGCACTTACTTTCATATTAAACCCCATACTATTGCTAAACACCTATTATTATAAGCAGCAATAATTAAGAGTTTTTAAATTATACATTAATGAATCTTAACAATTTATTATTACTTACTCGTTAAGCGCTTTCTTTACCCTCTCGGCATCCTGTAAAGAGACCCCAGCTTTCTTGGATATTTCGTCTACAGAAGCTTCAAGAATCGCCTTAATTCCCGAGAAGGCAGTAAGAATTTTCTGCCGTTTCTTCAAGCCGATGCCAGGTATATCATCGAGCTGACTTTTAAACATTGCTTTAGAGCGCTGTTTTTTTTGAAAGCCAATAGAGAAACGGTGAGCTTCATCTCGAATGCGCTGAAGCAAAAGAAGTGTGCTCGAGCGCGGATTAAGCTGTACGGGCTCTGCTCTTCCGGGCAAGAAACATCTCTCGTTTGTCATTCCCTTGTCATGACGGCCAGCTTCTTTTGTTACAGCGATCAAGTCTCTATCTGTAATTTGCAGCCTCTCTAAAGCTTCTTGAGCGGCTTTGAGTTGAGTTTTGCCACCATCGACAATAATGAGGTCAGGAAGTGCGACAGCATCGCTCTCACCCTTATATCTCCTATAAATCGCCTCTTGGATCATTCCCACATCATCTGCAGTCGTTGTCAGTTTCGCATTAAATGTGCGGTAGCGCTTCTTATTGGGAAGACCTCCTTCGAACGAGATGCAGCTTGCCACAAGCTGTTTGCCGCCAAAGTGCGAGGCGTCAAAGCAGTCTATACTTTGAGGAAATCTTTTTAATCCAAGCTCTGACGCCATTTCAGCTAATATCTCACTTGCAAGCTCTTTCGCGTTAGACTTCTGCCAGAGACGAGCTTTCGCATTTTCGGCAGCAAGTCGAGTAATCTTTGCCTTGGGACCGATTCGAGGACATTTGACACTTATCTTCCGGTGAAAAATATCTGAGAGAGCATCTTCAATAACAAGGGCGCTATCTTCATACTCGGAAGGAAGAAGAAGCTCTTTCAAGCCCTCTTCATCGTCATGAAATTGAGACGAGTGGGCATCATAGCGGAACTGATAGAGCTGGACGATGCAGCTCGCGATCAACTCACTCAAATCACGGACGCTTTTATCTGCTTCTTGATCAAACACCCAGCCTTCGCTAAAACTCAAAAATCCATAGCGATAATGCATCAGTGTAATCGCAAACCCTTTTTGACCTTCTTGCCAAACACCTACAGCGTCACAACTTTGTATACCCTCTATTCTGCCACCCTCTTGCTGTGCCGCAAGCTCATCAAGAAGCTGTATGCGAGAGTGAAGCATTCCCGCTTTTTCAAACTCTAATTTTTCAGACGCTTCCATCATTTGCCGATAGAGTTGCTCTCGAACCCAGCTCATCTTCCCTGATAAAAAATCTGATGCCTGCTGGATTTGAATCTGATACTCCTGCTGATCAACTTTCTTGACACAAGGAGCTGAACACCTCTTCATCTGGTGAAGAATACATGGAGCCTTCCGCCGCTTAAACTCTTCATCAGAACACTGACGGATTTGAAAGAGCCTGACTGCCAGCTCAAACATATCCCGCGTTCTTGAGAATGGACCAAAAGCCCTTGGACCAAGCGCTTGCATATTTTTTGATCTGACATACTCAATTCGAGGACACTCATGCTCAAGAGAGAGGCGAATCAGAAGATGACTGCGGTCATCTTTCAATAAAATATTATACTTTGGCTTGAATCTGCGAATAAGGCGAGCTTCTAAAAGAAGCGCCTCTTTTTCGGTTTCAACGATGATCGTTTCAATATCTTGAACAGACGCGATAAGAAAGGGTATCTGCACTCTCTCATCACGTCCGGGTAAGAAATACTGCTTTAAGCGAGCTTTAAGATTCTTCGCCTTTCCGATGTACAGTATTAAACCCTTGTCATCTTTCATAAGATAGACACCGGGCTTTTCAGGATATGCTAAAAGACGCTGAACATCAAAAGTCATAATAGAAAGAGTGGCTTTAAAAAGCTTATATTCATCATAGAATCACCCTACATATACGACTTCTCTTTCATGAAGGAAAGGAGTTAATCAACAATATTGAGAGGTGATTTTTCTACACTCTCTTGAGCTGCCCCATCTTTTTCTACTTCTTTTAATGCCAGCTGGCCACAAGCGGCAGCAATGTCTACTCCCTTCGTGTATCGGCAAGTGTGGACAATACCATTTTTCTCAAGGACCTCTCTAAAGGCCTCAATCGATTCTCGATCAGGACGTTTAAGGCGAAGCCCCGGCACTGGATTATAAGGAATAAGATTGACCGTACACTGTTTACCACGTAAGAGCCGGCAGAGCTCTTCTGCGTGAGATACGGAGTCGTTGATTCCTGAAATGAGAGTATATTCGTAGGTTATATCTCTTCCCACTTCTTTATGATAATGGTCCATTGCAGCTAAGACATCTGTCAGATCATATTGACGCGCATATGGAATGATCTTTTGGCGAATCGCTTGATTTGGGGCATGAAGAGAGAGAACCAAATTGACTTTCAGCCCTTCTCGAGCAAAATCAACAATGCCTTCAACAACACCTACAGTAGAAACAGTAATTCTCCTTTGAGAAATACCAAACTTATCAGGATCTACGAGGAGTCGAATAGTCTTAACGACGTTATCATAGTTTCTAAAAGGCTCCCCCATGCCCATAAACACGATATGAGACACATGAGCGCTCTCATTCTTTTCTAGAAATGAATCGATCCTCATGACTTGGGAGATAATCTCTGCAGTCGAGAGGTTTCGAATAAGACCTTTTTTCCCAGACGCACAAAACCCACATCGAGCGGGACACCCAACCTGCGAAGAGACACAAACAGTATAACGACCAGGAGCTCGAATAAGGACAGACTCAACAAAAGCCCCATCTTGAAGGCGCCATAAAAACTTGGTCGTCTCTTTATCCTTCGACTCTTCAACTTGCACTTCAGTTAAAGGGGCAATAGAAAATTCTTCATCGAGCTTTTGCTTGAGAGCAGTCGAAAGATTTGACATGTCATGAAACGAAAAAACTTTTTTCTTCCACAACCACTCCTCAATTTGCTTAGCTCGAAAAGGCTTTTCGCCAGCAGCTTGAAGCCATTCGACGAGATTCTCGCGCGAAAAACTGTAGATAGATGTTTTTTCCTTAGCTGTATTCACTATTTCTAAACCCCAATTCTAAACTCCAGTAAGAGCACTGAGCACGTGGTTGCATATAAAGAGGTAGAAAAGGATATCATTTTCCAAGGATGAAATCTAGGACGCGTTTCATATCGAGCACAAAAATACCATCTATTTCAACATATGCGCTCGAGCATGTAACGAGGAAAGGTAGATCATAATATTATTTCTCGCAGTCGATCAAACCTCTAAATTAATACGTCAAAATTTTCATCATTTTCAGATCCCTTCGAGCAACCATATATCTACATGTAGTTTCAAATCGATTTTGATTATTAATAAAAATTTACGTATGAATAAAAAACGACTAGAAAAGAACTCTTAATATTAATTTTAAAGCAAGGCTTAATATGTATGTATTATCCAGTCAAACACTTAGAAATAAATCAACCACTTCTCCAAGATAGTGAATTCAACGGAAACCTAGAAGATCCTCTGTCATTAGATCCTGAGCACTCGCGTATAGGCACACAAGGAGCTTTAGACCACCATATCGTTACAATAAATAATCTATCCGCTTCACAACAGATTGAGGAAATTTCATCTCTTTTTAACAAAGTAAGACTCAGTGACCAATTCGACTCCCCTCCTTCCGTTTCAATCCCCCCCCTTAGGAGGAGCACTTCGAAATATTCAGACTCAAATGAATCAACCATCATTTTTTAGCCCATCTGATGAGAGATCAATCAACTGTTTGGTCAACTCTCTTGAAACACCACCATCAGTCAATGGAGCCAAATCAAGTGAGAGTTTAAGAAAGAGTCTCATAAAGGCTGTTCAAGAATTTAGCGAAGCATCATGCGAAATCTTTGATAAGATGACAGAAATTCTTGACGAGCATAGAAGATTTAAATCGCTTCAATTCTTTGAGAAGATCGAGAAAAAAAGCGTCTCTTTTTTTAATAAATTTACACAACGCAAGAAATATATAACTGCAAAGTACTCTACGAAGAGTGATTTACCTCGCACAATTCTATCTCAGGATGCATTTGTTGATTGCTTCAAAACTTATCTAAAAAAACTGATTTCAGAGACAGAACAGGAAGAAACTGACGTAAAACTCGTAGAAGCATTGCGCCAATTGGATATAAAACAACTCAACCACATCTACTTTATTCTCAGCCGCTACTCACATATATCCACCCATTCGACTTCGTTCGAGAAAGGTGATGTATACTCAATATATAAAGTCCTCTCTGCTGTAGAAGACATTCTCTTTTCCATCTCATTTACCGAGATCTCAAAGCCAAGGACATCACTCTCTCGAGATCTCAGTACCTCTTCCCCACTAGAAGGAAGAATACTGCCCGCAAAAGAGGACAAAAGTTATATCCCTGAACGAAAACTGCTCTTAGAATCTCTTCAGAATATTTCAAAGCTTGAGAATTCGGACATCTTCTTTGCCGCCTATTCCATCTACATATCTCATAAACAGGGCGAGCCTGAAGCCGCATCTTTTTTTCTTGAGTTCTCTGAATTTATTGAAGCCTACAATAGAGCCCTCTACAATATTCAGATGCCCCGTAAAGATGAGACTGAGATAAAAGAAAATAAGTCTCTTTTATCTCCAAGAAGTCCACGCCAGCCTCAACTTAAAGAACAACAAAAGCACACCGAGTCTGATTTCCAAGATAGAACTCTAACTCCCGCAAAAGCAGTAAAGCAGAAAGCGATACGACTTATAACTCAAATTAAAGAGGGGAAATTCAATATTGAAGCCCCCCTTATTAAACGAGCTGCTGAAATGCTTGAGAGATACATACGTATTCGCGAGTTCACCTACTCAGATGCTAAAGAGCTCTTAGAAGAGGTAAAAGGCAGATTGAAAGAAAATTGTCAGACTAGACTTGGGTATGCCAACATAACCTACTCCCCCAATCTTGACGATACAGTCTTTATTATGAGTGAGCCTTTTTTTCGCATATGTTCGGAACGGGGAATCCCTGTATTCACACGAAAAGAGCTAAAGCATAACGCTTTGATCAAGGGAATCCAATCACGCTACGCAATAACTCAATAAAATAGCTCTCCGAGAACCCTTGAAACCTGTCTGTGTTCATACATCGCCGTCTTCAATTTAAAAAAAGAGACGGCGTATATTTTTTCCACTCATTGACGCCTCCTTACCCAAAAAGCCATAATCAACTCACTCTGACTGCTTTAGTGATAGCAAACAAAGCAACCGTCTCTACATAATTATATTGTGAGCATCTTACATTGAAGACACCTTTCCACAACCATTTAACAAGCAAATTAACATTATTATTTTGATTATTAATTTATATTGTATTAACATTTTTACTAATTAATAAGAGGTAAAACTCAAAAAAGAAGAAAATTAAAAATGTCTAACATAGATCGACCAAATAATGGTCACCCATTTAATTACAACTCTCAGTACGCTCATCTTAGAGAGGAAGAAGAAAATACTCACCTCCCAAGCCAATCATCATCTGAAGAATCAGCTGGAGAGACCCGTGGGTCATCAAACGCACATCTTCGTAGACGAAAAACGACTGTTCATTTTCACCCTCAAGAGATGACTAATCTACATTTATTTTTTGAAGGACTTAGCATTTCCTCGTCTAAAAAGAAAAAGCCACTTCATCTTCAATTCCAATCAGTCTCCTCGGTAGAAGTAGGCAGCTCATCAGACGAGTCTGATGATGAAACGCCTCCTCCTGAAACATCAGATGAATCACAAGAAGATTATATTGCTCTTTTAGAAAAGTCTGATGAGTCTGATGACAAGAAGCCACCTCAAGAAATAGAAGAAAAAAAACGAGACTCAATACGAAGATACCAGCAGCTTTCGCCCCGCAACAGCGCCAATTACGATCGAATTTTTAATCCTAAAGCTGTAACTCAGGATGAGGCGAGAAAATCTCTAGGCGGAGCAAATGAATTTGAGACAATCTCCGAGCAGCTCCGCAAGAAAGAAATCGACAGCAAGTTGAAACATCCAGCTCAGCAACAGCCAGAAGAGTTGCCTATAGATTTGCTTATGAAAATGGTATCAAGGCATCATAAGACAATCTCTTTAAAAACAGGCTATGGCTTAAGCAAAACACCACTAGTAGAAAAGACGAGCGAGAAGAAGAAAAGCAAAACTTCTGAAGCTATCAAAGATTTCTCGGAAGCAATGAACGAGATTTTTGATAAAATGACTGAGATCCTGGACGATCATCGACTCTACAAGTCCCTATCAAACAATATCTCAGAAAAACAAACCAAAAAAACTTCGTCTCACTCAGAGAAGTTTCATGGCACTAAATATGTTTCAAAAGCTGACTCGCCTGTATCGATCCTCTCTCAAGAAGCCTTTATCGAAAGAGTAAAAGAAAAGCTTAAGAAAGCACAAAGTTACATATCAAAAGACTCAGAACACCAAGCTATTGCTGATGCTCTTTTCGAGCTCGATATCGCTCATTTAAACTCCCTCTATTTTGTCCTTAACCGCTTTGTTAATATTGCCTCAAAAAAGCTCAATAAAGACTATATTATCAGCCTTGAGAAACTTCTTAATCTTGTAGAAGAAACCCTGTTCAAACTAGCGCAAGGGAAATCAACCCCTCCTCTTCAGGCAACTTCATCCTTGGCACGCCAATCCTCTTCGCAGCCGCTTCTCCAATTCGATGATGAAACAAGCAAGCAAAGAGAGCTCATAAATCCAAGAGAAGAGCTCATAAAAGCTCTCGGAAATATAGCTCATATTGAAAAGTCAAAAGATATTTACCAAGCATTCATCGCCTATACCTCTCATAAGCTGTGCGAGCAGGAGACCGCCAAGTTTTTCCATCAGTTTCACGATTTCCAGGAAAAGCACGATGAGATGTTACGTCTTCAAAGAAAGACAATTGGGTCTTCAGACGGTCCAATACTCTCCCCTCGTCTACAGATTCCACAACAATCATCGAGCCAGACTACCCCACCTCTCTCACCTCGTAGTCTCCTCTCATTAAGAGAGCAAATGCTTGAAGGAAAGCAACGCCTCACCGAGATCAATGAGAAGAAAAAACTAGCATATCTTGAAACTGAACTGAAAGAGCTAGCAAAAAGCATGCTCGAAGATGTATCTAACGGAACGTTGAATATTGATACCATCTACTGCAATAACGCGAAAAACATTCTTAAGGAATATCCCACATCAAATACATCTTTGCCGAACTTCGACAAGATTAAGGAATTTCTAGCTAAAGTACGCGGAGCATTACACATGAATTGCACATCAAGGCTAGGATGTAAGGGGATCCTTTCCTCATCAAATGAAGATGATAATGTCTTTATTATGAGCGAGCCATTCTTCCGTCTCTTTTCAGATAAAGGCCTTCCTGTCTTTACACGTAAAGAAATAAAACAATTCTTCTCACTCACCAAATAAACGCACATTAATATGCTTCCAAAATAGAAGTTCTCTTTCTGAAGCAAAGAGAACTTCTATTTCATGAAAGAAAGTTATCTTTCTTGCACATTTTCTCATGATCCGTAATTGAGAAAAAGCAGACGAAAGAGATACCATATCTCTTCCAATATCCGCTTTCGGAGGATCTGATATCGTATGCATACCTTTCAAGAAATCGTTGCAATCCTATCCAATTTCTGGGCAAAACACGGCTGTATTATTGCGACTCCGTATGATCTTGAAAAAGGGGCTGGGACATCAAATCCTACGACATTTTTACGGGCGCTAGGTCCTGAGCCATATAACGCGGCATACATTGAGCCATGTAGACGTCCAAAGGACGGCCGCTATGGCGAGAACCCTAATCGCCTTCAGCACTACTTTCAATACCAAGTCATCCTAAAGCCGTCTCCTGATAACATCTTAGAGCTGTATCTTGAGTCTCTCAAAGCGATCGGCATGAAGATTGAAGAGCACGATATTCGCTTTGTTCATGATGACTGGGAAAACCCAACATTAGGTGCCTGGGGTCTAGGCTGGGAAGTCTGGATCGATGGTATGGAGATGACTCAATTTACCTACTTCCAAGCTGTCGCAGGGATCCCACTCCATCCAATTACAGGTGAGATCACCTATGGTATTGAGCGTATCGCTATGTGCCTTCAGGGTGTCAACTCCATTTTCGACATCAAATGGAATGACACACTCACCTATGGCGATATCTACAAACAAAATGAAGTTCAGTGGAGCCATTATAACTTCGAAGCTCAAGACGAGGCTATGTGGGCGCGCCACTTTGCCGATTTTCAAAATGAAGCCAAAAGATTGGTTGAAAAAGAGCTTCCAATTCCAGCCTATGACTTCGTTGTAAAATCATCCCACGCATTCAACATGCTCGACGCAAAAGGCGTCATTTCCGTAACTGAGAGAGCTCATTACATTGCCTCTATACGAGATTTAGCAAAGCGAGCTGCTGACGGATATCTTACCTTCCGTGAAAAAATGGGCTTTCCTCTTCTCAAGAAGATGCCTCTGCCAGTAGAAAGCGCTCATTCATCGACCGCATTCGAGCCACGGAATAAGAGCTCTTCAAAAGAGACATTTATCCTTGAAATCGGCGTCGAAGAGCTTCCTGCAACATTTGTTCCAATCGGCATTCGAGAGCTCGAACGCATTTTCAAAGACCTTCTTTCGAAGCACTCACTCTCATACACTTCATGTGAAGTATATGGAACGCCACGAAGACTTGCTGTCGTGATTCGAGATCTTGACACCAAGACCCAAGAAGAGACAGAAGAGCGTCGAGGCCCTCCCGTTTCAAGCATATGGGACACCTCAGGCACTATCCTTCCTGCAGGAAAAGGCTTCTTTACATCAATCGGCCTTACTGAAGCCACACAATATCCACAGTCAATCCAAGATGTAACGGATGGCAAAATTAAAGGCCTTTCAGTTCGAGAGTTGAAAGGAGCTCAGTACCTCTTCTTTAATCATGAGAAGAAAGCTCAATCAACTTCTGAGATCTTATATCGAGAACTTCCTTCTCTTATCCAAAAGATTGAGTTTCCAAAGAGCATGAAATGGGGAAGCTACACATCTATTACCTTTGCACGACCTATTCGATGGCTCTTAAGCCTTTTTGGCAATGAAACAATTCCATTTCAGCTTCACCATCTTACTGCATCGAACTCAACTCGAGGCAACAGGCAGCTAACAGGATCTCAGCTCATCACAATTACACATGCAGATGAATATGAGAAGGTTCTTGAGGAAAAAGGAAATGTCATCGTCAATCAAAAGAGAAGAGCTCAAGAGATAGAAGCTCAGCTCAGCTCGATTGAAGAAAAACATAGCCTAAAAGCAATCGACGTACAAAAAGTGTTAAAACAGGTTATCTACCTCGTTGAAAAGCCATTCTTAGGACTTCTCTCTTTTGACCCTGCCTTTTTGCAGGCGCCTAAAGAAGTACTAACTTCTGAAATGATCGAACACCAAAAGTATTTCCCTGTTGAAAATGCTCAGACAGGCAAGCTTGCCCCATCATTCGTCATTGTCGCGAATAGACCTGTCAGCCAGTCTATTGAAGATGGCAATAAGAAAGTACTTTCTGCGCGCTTAGCTGATGGCACATTCCTCTGGCATGAGGACCAAAAGACATCTCTTCAAGAGATGAGAGAAAAGCTTAAGACTGTGACCTATCAAACTGGCGCAGGCTCAGTATATCAAAAGACAGAAAGAATGAGAGCCCTATCAGAGATGTTGGCTCAGACATTTGGATCTGACCAAAATAAAGCGCTCATAAAAGAGATCTCTTTAGCAGCCTCACTCTCAAAAGCTGATTTAACAAGCCTTCTCGTCGGTGAGTTTCCTGAACTCCAAGGAACTATCGGCCGACACTTAGCTGAATCTCAAAAGCTTTCGCAACATGTAGCACAGGCAATTGAAGAGCATTGGCTTCCAAACCAAGAAGGTGGAAAGCTTCCATCTTATATCGTTGGCTCTATCGTCAGCTTAGCCGATAAATTAGACACTCTCAGCGTCTTCTTTACACTCGGCATGAAACCAACCTCATCGAGCGATCCATTCGCACTTCGTCGAGCAGCGTTAGGTATCGTTCGCATCCTTATCGAGCAAAAACTATCAGGATCCCTCGAGGCGCTCATTGATCATGCGCTCGAGCTGCCAATGAAAGAGATATCAAAGGCGCAATCGATCAAAAGAGATTCTCTTCGACAAGAGATCGCTTCATTTATCATTACAAGAGCCAAGGCGTACTTGTGTGATCGCGGATTTGAGAAAGAATGTGTTGAGACTGTTCTATCAGAGTCTAACACTTCAATCAGATCAGTCGATCTATATGACGCATTCTGCCGCTTAGAAGCACTCTCGAAGCTAAAAAGATCTCCTGAGCAGATGAAGAGCTTTGTTGAAGTTTTAAAAAGATGTATAGGACAGCTTGACAATCCATCAATCAAGCCTCTTCAAGATGGCAGCAAGCTTAAAGAAAGATCAGAAATTGCTCTTTATAAGGCGATTGAGGAGATCACACACTCATTTGGTGAGTCGGAGAAACTCAAATCATGGGATCAAGCCCTATCACACCTCCTCCAGCTCCAAAAGCCGATCGATGATCTCTTTAACGAGGTAAAAGTTCTCTCGACTATCCAAGAAGAGAAAGAAAGACGCTTATCCCTCCTTCAATCCGCTCTCACGCTCATCAATCGCTTCGGCGATATGAAGCGATTCTGCGGCTTTAAGTAGAACCTTTTTTCCCACGACACTTCAATCATCGGTATAAAACCGTGATTGGAGTGTCTTCATCTCTACTTTTGAAAGAAGTGGGCAGCTTTTCTTTCTTCTTTTCGCAATCAACCGATAGATCAGTCGATAGATCCACCCAAAAATAAAGCTCGAGTAAAATAGGCAATACCCGAGAAGGCGAATTCGTTTACTTTGCAGATGGCAGAGAATATAGATGATCGCTGAAACCCCCTCTAAGAATTTACCTTGTTGCGTGAGAACTACCACATTCTCATCAGGGCGTACCAGTTGATCACGGGCTTGAAGTTTCTCATTCGGCGCGAAGAAAAAGCGAGGCTTCGAGTGAGAGTCGTTCGTATAAATGAACTCTATCGATTTCCAACAGAAACCACACGAGGTATCAAAATAGACAATATCTTTTGCCATGCTCATTATCTCTTCTCTTCTACAAAAAGCTCCTCAATCGGTGGAAGCTCAGGAGGGCGAACTTGAGCAAACTGACGTGCCAGATCCAATTGCTCTTCATCTGAAAGGGATGGCCCCTCTTCAACAATCCTCTTTCGAATCGCTTCTCTTCTTCGAATCCATGATCGCTCTTTGATTTTTCGAATCGCCTCATAGACATATTGTTTTGATCTCTCGATTCGAATAGGAGGACGGCTAATCATGTACGAGATATATCCTTCCACATTCTCTATAGAGTCTACTTCTGAGGCAATATCTAAAAGTTCGATAGTTGCCCTTTTCCCCTTCTGAGTCGGAAGAAGTTGGCAAAACGCACGAAACATTTCCTTTCCTACAACAGTAGAGAATTCATCTTCATGAAGAACAGAGCAAGCGACAGAAGCGATTTGCGGGGCTTCTCCACCCATGAGTGCGAGCCAACGGATTAAATCAAGCTCAAGCTCAATATCAATCGTTACTTCAACACCATTTGAAGAGGCAGACTTTTGAGATTGCGAATGAGATGCCTTCAGTGGCATAAAAGAAGCCGCGAATTGAAATGAAGCGCCTTGCGATTTCTTATCTAGCTCCTTTCCTTTTACAGTGTCTCCACCCAAGAGCTCTACAGGCACCTCAGAGAGATATGCGGCTTTCTTCAAAGATTCATGAACTAAAATTGGATTCTCCCAAGCCTTTATCTCTATTGCGAACTCTCGCAGCGCCTTATCTTTCTCGTTCGGAGAGCTCCAGTTAATGGTCTTCTTTAAATACGAGATGATAAAATCAACATACTCTGGAGCATCAGAGAGGAGTTGAGCAAATTGAGAGCGTCCGAATTTCAAGAGAAACTCATCTGGATCTTTTGCGCCATAAAGCTGCGGGACACACACACCAATTCCTCGCTTCATCAAAAGATCTCCCGCCTTTCGAATAGATGCCATCCCTGCTGCATCAGTGTCGAAGACAAGATAAACTCTCTCAACACCCAATGTTTTAATGACATCAACATGCTGCTCGCCAAACGCGGTCCCAAGCGTTGCGATCGTATAATCAAAGCCTGAGTGAATGAGTCTTAAAGCGTCGAGCTGACCTTCTACTAAGATTGCCACACGCTCTCTGACTATGCGCTTTTTACAATAAGGTAATCCGAATAAGATCTTCGATTTTTTGAAGAGCGGGGTCTCAGGAGTGTTTACGTATTTTCCGCCATAGGTCTCATCCCGTATTTTCCGAGCTGAAAAACCAATGCAAGTGCCCATATGATCAAGGATCGGAAAAGTTACTCTCTGAGCGAAAAACTCTCTTGTTCTTCCCGTCTCCTTGTTCGAAGCTATGAGTCCCGCATCTATGAGCTCACTTTCTAAAAACCCCTCTTTTGCGAGATAGCGCTTTAAAGGAATTTCATCACCTTTCTCATACCCACTCCCTCCAGCGTATCCTATCTGAAATGCCTGAACAAACGAGAGAGGAATATTCCTTTGGATCAGATACTCTCTGGCCTCTTCAGCCTCATCAGAAAAGAGAAGCAAGGTGTGGTAATATTGCTTGGCTAATTCATTGATCTGTTTGAGTCTTGCCTTCTTTGTCTCAAATTCTTTAGAACTATCAAACCCTTTGGAATCGACAGATCTATCCTCTTCTAGCTGAATGTTAAATCGCTCTGAGAGGAACTCCAAAGACTGGGTAAATGTAAACCCTTCTTGCTGCATCAGGAAAGAGACGGCATCACCGTGCGCTCCACAGCCGAAACAGTGGTAGTGTCTCGACGCTTTGTTTACAGTAAAAGAGGGGCTTTTTTCAGCATGGAACGGACATAATCCCTTATAGTGTGCGCCAGCCCTTTTAAGAGGCACGACCCGGCTTACGACATCGACAATATCGACCGCATCTCTCAAGCGCTGTATGCTTTCTTTTGTGAATTTTACCATGATTTCGCTAAAGTAAGTCATTCATGAACAGACGAAGAGGTATCACACCACTTCATAGCATTAAACGGGAAAAAAGATATATGAAAGAGAGGTGATACTATACTCTCTTTACTGACTGAAAGGAAATACTGTCCTTACATTTCTTAAAAAAACAATGAAAGTAAAGCTGTCGTGGAAAAAAGTAACCCTTCACATCAAACTTCTATCCTCCCTTTGAGCGTTTCAAACGAGACCTCACCGCAAGCTCGTGAAGAGATTACTGGTGAAATCATTAGAATCACCTATCATGATCCCGACACTCTCTTTACTGTCGCAAAATTAAAGCCATTTTATTCCTCTCAAGTTACAGTCAATGCAATACACAGCAAGACGCGCAACGGCGAAGTCGCTTTGGTCGGAAAACTTCCTCATCTTCAGGTCGGTCACACCGTCCACTGTTTAGGATTTTGGGAAGAAGATCCAAGGCATGGCCCCCAGTTTCATGTTCTCAAAATTCGATATGAGCTTCCAAAAGAGCCACAGGCAATAGAAAGGCTCCTCTCTTCAGGATTTATAAAAGGAGTTGGCCCGAAAACCGCAGAGAAAATAGTAAAAGCTTTTGGCGCCGATACGTTTACTATTTTTGAGAAAGAGCCCGAAAGACTTCATGAAATTGAAGGGCTCTCTAAAGCCAAAGTAGATCAGATTATCCAAGCTTGGAAGCTTCACACCGTCTACCAAGAAGTCTTACTTGTCCTTCTCTCATGGGGGCTTACCCATAGCCAATCTGCCAAAGTCTTAAGACTGTGGGGATCTGATACCCTCCAACAAATCAGGCAAAACCCCTACCAACTTGCCAAGGAAATCCACGGAATCGGATTCATTCTTGCTGATAAGATCGCCTCTTCGCTGGGATTTAAGCCTGACAGTCCTGAGAGAATTGATTTCGCATCCTTGTACTTCTTGTGGGAGATGACCTCGGAAGGACACACATGCTTTCCTCTCACAAATTTTGTCTCGACAGCTGCTGAGAAACTAGGCATTCCCCGCTCTCCTATAGAAGAGCGCATCTCTCATCTCTTCGAAGGGAAGAAAATCTCTCTCTTTAGAAAAGAAGAGACACTCTATATAGCTCCTCTTGCTCTTTTCAATATGGAGCGGTCGATAGCGCTTGATCTCTTAAGACTCTCCTCTTCAAAGCAATCAGTTCGTGAATTGCATGCTCAAAATGCTGTCGATTGGGCAGAAAAGCAACTGAATATGACATTCTCTCAAGGGCAGAAAAATGCTCTTATAAAAACCCTTTCTTCGAAAGTATCTATCATCACAGGCGGCCCCGGAACTGGTAAAAGCACGATCACGAAAGCGCTGCTTGCAGTTTTAGGAAAATTGACAAAGAAGATTGTGCTTGCCGCGCCCACTGGGCGAGCTGCGAAAAGAATGACTGAGATTACACACTCGATCGCTCACACCATACATCGACTTCTTAAATTTGATCCGATTAAGGGAGGCTTTACTCATAATCGGTCAAATCCTATCTCATGCGATGTGGTCATCGTCGATGAGACAAGCATGGTCGACACTCAGCTCATGTATTCATTCCTTCAAGCTGTCCCTGATGGCGCAAAAGTCATCTTTGTTGGTGACGTTAATCAGCTTCCATCAATTGGACCAGGATGCGTTTTAAAGAATATGATTGAGAGTGAAATGATCGCGGTCTCTCGCCTCGACGAGATCTTTCGCCAAGCAAAAAGATCAAAGATTATTGAGAATGCCCATAGAGTTAACCAAGGACAGATGCCTTGGCTCAAAAACTTCCCTGGAAGTGATTTTCTCTTCTTAAGTGAAGCTGAAGCTGATAATGTAAGAAAATCTATCTTCAGCCTAGTCACCAAGACAATTCCTGAGAAATATGGATTCGACCCTAAAAGCGATATCCAAGTCATGGCGCCAATGAGAAAGGGCACATGTGGAATAGATCAGATCAACTTTGATCTTCAGTCTTACTTCTCGCTGAAAAGAGAAGAGCTTCCACCTCCCAAAGAAGGACTTGTCAAATCTCGGTTTTACGATGGGGACAAAGTTATCCAACTTAAAAATAATTACTCAAAAGAAGTGTTTAACGGCGATATCGGAACAATCGACAAAATTGAAGATAATGGCGACTCTAAACTCACCTATGTACGTTTTGATGATAAAGTGATCACCTATGACGAGTCTGAGTTAGACGAGCTTGCACTCGCTTGGGCTGTATCAATCCATAAGTATCAAGGAAGTGAAGCTCCATGTGTCGTGATTCCACTCCATACGCAGCATTTTAAGCTTCTTACGAAAAACCTCCTCTATACAGGTATTACTCGAGGAAAAAAACTGGTCATCGTAGTGGGAAGTATAAAAGCTGTCGCCATCGCTATCAAAAACACGACAGGAGAAGAGCGCTGGACGCAACTGCAAGAGACAATCGTCCGAGAATTTGGATCTAAATCCATTAATTAGGTAAAAAAGAGCACTCTTTTAGTAAAAGAGTTGCTCTCAGAATATTATGCAATGGGACCATTACTTAGGAAAATGGACTAAAACGATGCTCGTGGCGCCCCCTCCATTTTCTTTCTTCATTTCCTCAAAGCACTTCTTGACGCGATCACTCTCTTTATTATCTGCTATATTGCCCGCTATCGCAGATCCCGCCAAGCAGATCCCCGCCACAATGATGGAAATCCGAGCGGCTGTATTCATGTGCTCTTCTGCTGTATCGGGGAAAAATCGAGTACAGGCAACTCGCCTTTCAACTAAAATGCTCCCCGTAAATAGGGAGAAAAGAGTGACTCCAGTCTTAGCTATGGTCGAGAAAATCCTATCCGCAACTCTTGCTACTTGCTCTGCAGTTGATGGCGCTTCTAGAACCGCTATGGTCGAGTTACTTACGAGAGGAATCGGTCTCGGACTTGAACACTCAGTTGGCGATGAATCAAAAGAAGACTCCGAAGGGACTTCTTGGATTATCTGAAGAGTACTCAGGTAACCGTCGCTTTCCTCTAATACTTGATCGTTGCCACTTATGACTGACATACAACACCTCAAGAATTTTTAGTGGCGTACATTGTTATTGATCATCAGGAAGAATATATGTTGTTCCGCGAAAAAGAGGTTGAAATCGACCCGATTCTCTTTTGATTTCATATTCTCTCGATCCTCTGCGATTATCAAGTGACCTTCTCTTATATTCTTGTGATCCTCTGCGATACTCTTGCGATCCTCTGCTGCTATTTGATGCTTGATAATCGTTCACCTCAGGATCTTCTGGAGAGTCACACTGCTTACTAATACTTTCAACACACCTTGCGAGAATTCCGAAAGCTAGTGAAGAGATGGCAATAATCGATGATACGGAAAGTACAGACCAAGAAGATGCGTCAGAGCATTGAGCTTCTTCTGCCGACTGTCGCAGCCGAAGTAAAAGAGCTGCAGCACTGATACCAAAAGCTGCTTTCGATGTATTATATAAGTAGCTTGCAGCGGTCGATGAAACTTTTTGAATCGTTCCCGCAAGTGATGTTGATTCTTCACTTACTTCCCGAAGTGATCTTCTTCTCGAGTCATTGTGTACAGTGATCACTTCCTCTAAGGGAGAATCCATACGCGAGAAATTTACATTTGCATGATAACCATGAGAATAAGGAACTGAGTTTGAATGGATACTCATACTATTCCTCTCCTATGTTGATATAACTAAGCCAAGAACTCTCTTTTTATTTCAAAAGAGCTTAACCGCTTTATTCGACGTTATTTTTTTGAGAGAGCGATGCTATCGATCTTTTGCGTATTATTTAGATAGAGCTTTCAACTTTTTCTTTGAGAGCTCTCAGCGCGATGAATTATGCGACCAGTAACGGTATTTCTACAAAGAGCCTACATACATGAAGTTTCTTCAAATGCCTTATCAATAAGGCTATTTGGCTCTTCTTTTCTCTTATTCTAGAAGAGAGCGAAAAAGTATCTATTCGCTAAAGAACAGAGGGCAATCGTGGGGATAAATTCGAAAGAAGGAATTCATTTAGAAATGGGGATGCTCTCTCCACATCTGTAACTTTAAAAGTTACCATCATATTTAATTTTCTAAATTATTATTTGTAACTCACTCTCCTTAATTTGTTCCTCTAACTTCCAGATAACAAATAATTTTTTTTAGGGAAACAAAATAATAGAAAGTGAGTTAAATCAAATAAGAAAATTAACCAACAGAACTACCAAATAAAACTTTCTTCATCTCGAGAAGCTCTAAGCCATTTGCCTCATCTGATGCAGCTAAAATCATTCCTTGACTTTCAAGTCCCATGATCTTAGTTGGCTTCAGATTAACGACTGCTACGACCTTCTTTCCGATGAGATCCTCTGGCTTAAATGAGAGCGCGATTCCTGAAAGAATCTGTCTTTTTCCTCTCTTTGTCATTACCTCCAGTCTGAGGAGCTTCTTACTCTTCGGAACAGCTTCGCAAGCTACAATCTCGACAACTTCTAACTCGATCTTTTGAAATTCATCAAAAGAGATCATAGATTGTGGTGCCTGCTCTAACGTTTGTTCTTGAGTTGGAGCTTGCTGGGTAGGCAATTCAGAATTCGTCATTGGTTTCTTATTTGATTCCTTATTTGAATCTGTTTTGACTGAAAGAGCATGAAGGGCTTGTTCATGCTTCGAGATAACCTCATCCTCAATCTTCGTAAAGAGGAGCGAAGGAGCCAAAAGTTTACTTCCTGATTGAAGCTGATACTCAATTTTTTCATCCCATGAAAGTTTCGAATATATCTCATCAGATTCCAAGACAATCATGGCCTCAATTTTCTTGGAAGTCTCTGGGAGTACTGGGCTAGAAACAACTGAGAGAAGCTTAACACACTCAAGGCAGAGTGAAATCGTCGTTCGCATCGACTCTTTATCCTTCTCAGTTGCTCCTTCTTTTGTATGAGTCCAAGGCTTTTTCGTATCAAAATAGATGTTTCCAGCTTGGGCGATCTCCATGATGATTTGGCAAGCTCTTCGTACTTTAAAGCCGCTATAGGCTTCAGCAATACCTTTGGCTTTTTCTTTCATCGTTTCGAGAAACTTCACATCAACCTCATCGAGAGTTGTTCGTGAAGGGACCTCTCCGTTGCACATATTCTTTGCAAAGACGAGAGTTCGATTGATAAAGTTTCCAAATTTTCCAACAAGATCTGAGTTTACCTTCAGCTGAAAATCCTTCCAGGTAAATTCAGAGTCTTGTGTCTCAGGAGCATTAGCTAAAATCGCATAGCGTATAAGCTCTGGTGAAAACTCTTTCAAGAATTCTTCAAGGTCGATGTACCAGCCTTCCGACTTACTAAATTGCTTTCCTTCTAATGTATAGAATTCATTCGCAGGAAGCTCATCTACCAGTTTATATGGAAGATCTTGCCCCATAATCATGCTAGGGAAAACAACGGCATGAAATGGGATATTGTCTTTTCCAACAAATTGAACAAGCTTTGCTTTCTCATCCAACCAAAAATCCTTCCATCGATCTGGCGTTTTGATAACTTGTTCTGCCCATTCTTTAGTCGCTGAGATATAGCCAATAGGAGCGTCAAACCAAACGTAAAATACCTTTCCTTTAGCCTCATCAAGAGGAACAGGAATACCCCATTGCATATCGCGAGTAATTGCCCTTGGCCTTAAGTCTGAGATATAGCTCTTTATGAAATTAACGACATTTGGCTTCCATGTCGCCTTCGACTCAATCCATGAGTTTAATCTATCTTTACAGAGATCAAGACGCAAGTACC
This sequence comes from uncultured bacterium, assembly GCA_964427425.1. Lineage (GTDB taxonomy): Bacteria > Chlamydiota > Chlamydiia > Chlamydiales > FEN-1388 > CAYRUD01. The sequence continues at coordinate 13,536 of CAYRUD010000010.1, read as the reverse complement.
AATGAACCGTCTTTTTCTTTGTCAGTGGCTTATTGCCTATTTTTGCCCGAGGGTTGATAAGGTCGGTTGCTTCATAGCTTGCCCCGCATTTGGTGCACTCATCGCCTCTCGCTTCAGGATGACCGCATTTTGGGCATGTCCCTACTACGTATCGATCAGCGTAAAAACGATCTTCTTCTATAGAGTACAACTGCTCAGACTCCATAGGCGTTATAAGCCCTTTTTTATGGAGAGCCCAGAAGAAATCGACAGTTGTCTTGGCATGATTCTTCGCAGTCGTTCTGGAATAATGATCGAAAGACATTCCAAGCTTGTTAAAAAGTCGCTTGTTTACTTCATGGAAGATGTCGACGTGCTCTTGAGGAGTTCTTCCCTTTTGCTCCGCAGAGAGAGCAATCGCAACTCCATACTCATCAGAGCCACAAATAAAGCATACATCCTTATTCAAAAGACGCATGAATCTCGCATATACATCAGCCGGAAGATAGGCGCCAGCGAGGTGGCCAAAGTGAATCGCTCCATTAGCATAAGGAAGAGCTGCAGTAATAAGAATTTTTTCCGGTTTTGATTGAGAAGATGTATGGATCATGGATTCCTTTATCGTACTGTTATAAAGATGAGTTCGATATCGAGGAGATTTATGTGATTACAATGTTTCGTCGATATTTCTATAAATTGGCCTTTGGACAATAAGAACTTCAAAATAAGTCCCAGGAACTTTTTTCCATCCTAATAGAATTCGATTCACACGATCGACATATAAGGGGCCAGGGGTTTGAAGAGCGTATTCACGCTCAACATCTTCCGGCCTAATACGAGGACTGCTTACCTCTGTTTGAAAGCCATCAAGGTTTCCGTGTAAAAGCTTAAAAACAGCTTTCTCATTTTCTGGAAGTGATCCCCAAGAAATGAATGTACCTGGAAAACGTTTCTGTAAGAATGACCAATCAAGGCTAATCCGCTCATTAGCTCCTACGCAATCAGGATAGATTCGACCCGTCATCTCGGAAATAGCGGCCTTTGAGAAATCAATTGGAGGGTTATCCTTAGGATCTAAATCTTCAATGAAAGAATTCACAAGGACCTGAATCGATCGGGCGATATCGGTTCCCAATCGCAATCTCGATTGAGTATATGGACACAGGCTGCCTCGTATCCCCTCTTTTTTCCATCCCAGCCAAGTCATTAAACCTAGACTGAATAGAATAGAGAAAAGGAAGAGGAGAACAATATACGCTCCATTTGTTGAAACAAGCGACTGATCCATCGCAATTATCCTACCCCTTCACCTTATCTCACATTACGCATGTGAAAAAACCATCTCTTAAAAAAAGAGATACCGAAGCATTTACTATCAGAAACAATTATTCCTGATGATCTTCTTGAAATGTGTTAAGCCCCTTATCTGCCATCGTCGAAAGAACATCGTAAGAGACATTATCACTTGCGCTATCCAAAACCTTTCCAGAACGGACCATATGCTCCGCTATTTTAATCGCACGGTTGACAACATCAAATTGACTTTCCTTTGTCTGTTGGAAAAGAGCTTCGTTTGTGAGGCAGTCTTTATATTGATATTTTTTCGTTTGACTCATGCCAGAAGGACTCCTTAAGAGAATGAACATTCATACAAAATATGCAGCGTACAACAATATCATTTTTAAAACGAAAGTTTCTCTCTTAATTTTTTTGTTTACATATTTTTTATGTTAAAGAGAGACTTTCTCTCGCCCATCGATTTACATAAATCGCTTATTCTTAACAGTTTCAGCAATTACCACAGAGGAGAGTTTTAAACTCGCGGCAGTAAAATCGTCATTCACAATGGTATAATCATAATGAGCCTCAAGACCCATCTCATGCTCCGCAAGCCTAAGCCTTCTCGATAAAGACTCATCTGTCTCGCTTCCTCTTTTTATCATTCGCTCTTTAAGCACTTCAACAGATGGCGGCTTGATGAAAATCATTACAGGATTAAGGAGCTCTTTTACCTTAAGAGCGCCTTCAGTGTCTATCACCATAATCGCATGTTTCCCTTGAGATCGTATCATCTCAACACTCGATCTCGACGAGCCGTATTTATTTCCATGCAACTCAACATGTTCTAGAAAATCACCCTCCCTCAGACGTCGATCAAACTCGTCATGAGAGATAAAGTGATAGTCAACACCATCTTTCTCACCCTCTCGAGGCTTTCTTGTCGTATATGTCACTGATAACTCAAGAGTTGGAAACCATCGAAGAAGCTGATAAACAAGCGATGTCTTTCCTGCACCTGCTGGAGCGGAGACAACAAAAACAAGCCCCTTTTCACAACGAGGGATAAGCGTTGAAGGAAGTTCAACTGAGCTTGATGGAAAGCCTTTATTCAACATTTTGGATTTGCTCTCTCATCTTTTCAATTTCGGTTTTAGCAATGATAACAAGGGTTGAGATATCAGAGTCTGATGTCTTAGCGCCAAGCGTATTAAACTCACGCAAGAGCTCTTGAAGAAGAAACTCAATAGTTTTCCCAACGCCTTCCTTTCTCTTTGATTCAGGAACAAGCGATGACCTATTCGCTAAAAGATCCTCAAATGAGGCGAGGTGATGCTCAATCCGGTGCATCTCTTCTGATGCATCATATTTGTCAGCCAAGAGAACAATCTCTCGCATCATTCGATCATCAGAAAGAAGTTCATTAGAAACAAAAGGCTTCAATATTGCTTCAAACTTGGCCTTATACTGCTGAATTCGAGCCTCTGAGCTTCCTAACTTTAAAGCAACCTCTGTGTGGCATCTTCTTAACTCATGCAATCGAGAGAGGCACTCATTGAGAAGCGACAGTCCCTCTTCTTCTTTCTTTTTAAGCAGAATCTCCAAAGCCTGAGAAAAACCTGTTCTTAATGATGTCTCATGGAGCTGGTAGAGAGTTACACTTGGATCAGAAGCTGTCTCTTGGCTTGTATGTTGCGATAGTTTCTCAATATCTTTCGCCAAAAGCTCAAAGAGATCCTTCTTTGTAAGTCGCAGTTTTACAGCGTGGGCGAGCGCTTGATAGAGAGTCTTTTGACGTTCGACTTTATTTTCATCTAAAATATGCCCATCGCAAGGCAGTACCTTTTCACTTGAATGAACTTTGTGCTGTCGGACATGAACAGAAAGATGGCCTCTAGAGATAACTGACTGAAGAGCCCTTCTCATTTCAAGCTCAAAAGGCGCATACTCCGGGGGTATCTTTGAGACTATCTCGAGGTTTCTCTTATTGACGGAAGAGATGTCTATAGAAAAAAGAATCCCATGGCTTTCAATTTCAACATGGGCATAACCGGTCATTCCTCGAAACATAATTGGCATTTTTTCCGCTTTTACGTCGTCACTATATAGCATGTAGAGTATATGTAATAAAAACACTCATCAAAAAGAAAAGTGCAAAGAATCAAATGTGGTATTGTACTCGGCTCTTCAGCAAAAAAGCAAATTGTCAATCAATTTCTTTTTCTTCCAATCTCATTTCATGCCTGATGAAAAGCTTATACCTTCTCACAGCAACTCTTCTGCTTCTCTTTACACCTCTACATATTCACGCTATATCCTATGATCCATCATCTTTAGCAGAAAAGCGATTAAGCCACTCATCAATTATTGAATTGCTCCGTTTTATTAACGCTTTCCCCTCCTCCACCTCAAGAGAGGAGTTACAAAAAAAAGCAACACTCATTTTCTTAGAAGAGGCAGGTGGAACAAAAAGCCTAGAGCTATGGCAAAAAGCGTCTAAAGAAGATAGAGAGTTCATCTATCAGCTCCTTCTCGATGCTTCTTCGCTCCTTATGGCTGACACCCTCGCAAGCAGCAATGCGCTCATCTCACAGTATGCAGATGTCAGACAAGAGCATGACCGATCTCACAACTGGGAATTATATCTCTCACTCACTCATCAGCTTAAAAATCGCGAACTTGATGGATTTACCACGACAACTAAGAATGAAGTCTTAGAAACTAAAAGAGATCAAGTTGACCTTTTTCGAGCTATATCGATTGAGTACAATAAGAATTCTTCTCGGCCATCGCAGTACACCCTCTTCGAAGTCACCTTAGATCTCATCGCTATAGACGCCAAATATAGAACCAAAAGAGCGCATCAAGATGAGCTCAAGAGCACTGAAGCTGTAATAGACTCGATAAATACAATTCTTTTTCAAGAACTTCACATTCGATTCCCGCCTCTTTCGACCTCAGAGAAATACATCGACCAATTCTCAAATATTGAGGAAATCCTTCTTTCCAAACGCGGCGTCTGCTTAGGTGTAAGCTCTATCTATATTGCCCTTCTCCAGCGAGTGGGAATAAAACCTATCATCTACACTCCTCCTGGGCACATTTTTATAGCGGTAGATTCCCCTCATCGCCCAGGAAGCGAGCGAATCATTGAAACGACCGCACGAGGCATTCACTTACCCCTCACTCGATACCTTGATTCAAGAATTGCCCAGGTCCCTAGGCGAGATATTAAAGAAGTTGTTGGCATGATTCTTATGAACGACGCGGCTCGTTGGATCAAAGAAGAGAATTTCGTCAAATCATCCCAACTCTATGAGAGAGCGGCGCCCTATTTCACCTCTCAAGATGCCGATTTTCTATCATTTTGGTCTTTTGTATCACTCCTCTCTCGTAATGACGGCCTTGCAAGGTCGCTTGCCAAAAAAGCTTTAGCGCAACAAGCCTCATGGTCTCTCGATGGCCTTCCTTTAGCGTATGATATATCTAGAGGGCTTCTCTTATATGATCAAGCAAAGCTATTAGTGGAATCCATGAATGGAAAATCGGATATGGACCGTGAGACTCTGTTACGGAAAATAAATGCGATACTTGAGAAGACACCTGAGGCAAGAATCCCAGTGACTATCCTAGAGCTCAAAGCCGATATCTGTCTGAAAGAAATGGACTCTCAAGAAGCTCTCAATTCACTGAAGATTCTATACACGAGATGGAGACACTCTCAAGAGCATGTAGCTTCTTTTATAGGGTTGCCGACACTTCTCCTCTTAAGCCAGATACAGGCAAGCCGATCGAACATTGAAGAAGCGATTTCGTACTTAAAAGAATCATATCTTTTTATCTCAAGGAAGCAGAAAGCATCCAGCATGAGTATTAATCCGCCAAAAGAGATGCAAGAACTCATATGGTTTCTTTCACAAAAATCACCCTATTCTCTTAAAGGCATTCGATTGAGCTTCCAAGATGGAGGTTAAATCAGAATTTAAAGTATAGAAAACACAAGTATGCATCAAAATGCTTGAGAGTGAGTCAAAAAATAATGATAAACATAAGCGCTTTAGCTTCTCGAAAATTATTCTCTACTGCACTTTTTCTATTTTCCTTCTCACTATCCCCAATACAGGCTGAAGATGGCTTGAAACCATCTTATGTCATGACTGAGGAGGAAGCTAAGGATCTTGGCTTCACTGATGCCTCAGAAGAAAAGAAAAGAGCATTTGCCCGTTGGCTAGAGAAATGGACAAGAGCTGTTATAGAAGAGGCGCCTACCTACCACCCCTCTCAATCTATCTCCTCATGGGTTCAATCGTGGCCTGCATATCTAAGACCAAATGCAAAGGCGACAAAAGAAGAGATCGATGAGTCTACAAAGACTGCTAATCTTCGAATTTTCCGTAATCAAAATGGCGAGAAAATACTTCTGAAGGATGGATCCGTTTGGGAGATCGTCCCATTTGATCGAATCACATCGAAATACTGGCAACGCGATGATATTATCGACATTGAAAAGGGCGCACGAGATATTAGCCGCCCGTATACACTCTTGAATAGAACTCGCAATGAAAGTGCTGCGGCAAAACTTCTTACAAAGCCTTCTCCGAATCATGAGCGCCCCCAAGACAAGCCCTCTTATTTCTCAGGATCATTCAACATCGTATCGATGGACATTCAGAACGGACGGATAGGACTTTCAAACGGAACTCAATGGAAAATCGCACCTGTTGATCAGAAAATTGTCGAAGTTACTTGGAAAGTGCAAGACAGAGTTCGTGTAGAAAGAAGTTCAGATTTGGTATATACATTTCAACTTGTCAATCTCGATAGCGGAAGTACAATTAAGGCGATCCAAATCAAAAAATAGGTTTCAACGATTCAATGAACAAGGTCCAGACCATGAAACGTAGTCGATTCAACTCATCGCTTCTTGCTCTTACACTCCTTCTTTGCCCTTTTTCTCAAGGATTCGCAGATGAAAAGTCTTCAACTGCTCAATCTGATGAGAAATTAACGACTCTCAATGAGTCTCTCATTTTCCCATTTAATACTATGAGTGAGAGCGAGACCTCCTCTACAGGAATTGAAAAGCTCTCAAAAGAAGAGCAAGAAAAGCTTCTCTCATGGATTCGATCCAAAGATATGAACCTTAAAGAGGCAGTTATTGGCTCTGTAGTAGCTATTAAAGAAAATGGAAAAATGATTGAGCTCTCAGATGGCAAAACCTACTCTATTGGCTCGTCTTCTAACAGAAACGTATGTGCCAAGTGGGCAAATGGTGATGAAATTGAGATCACAGCTTTAGGAAAAGCAAGATCATATCTTCTTAAGAACAAGAAAACTCAAGAAACTGTAAAAGCTAAAGAAAAAACAGAAACAAAGAAGAAGAAAAAGTAGCCGTCCATCTCTTGTCATACCCAACCACCATAAAAATTAGCAGTCTATTATAGAGACTGCTAATTTCTTGTTTGCAATATTCCCTTCTTCAGCGTAATATTTTATATGTAATCAAGATTGAATTCTTGACCCCCTTACAGAAATTATATCGATGCTCAACAGAGGAGTTCATAAAGCACATCTTATGCCTCTTCACTACACCGAACCAGTCACAGAAGCTCTTCAACGAGCGATACAAACCGTAAGAAATAATAAAAACGCCGAACTCCATGAAGCTCATTTCTTAAGCGCAATGATTGAGAACGAAGAGGGCTACTTCCGCTCCCTTTTCAAACAATTCAATCTCGACGCAGCCTCATTTCATAGACTCTTAGAAGAGCGAATATCAGAGCTTCCAGTCCTTGATCAGACTGCCTCCTCGGAGCAGATGCCGCATATTCATCGATCACTTGAAAGTCTTCTCCAAAGAGCCGAAGCCTCTGCTCAAGAGATGAAAGATAGCTACATTGGCTCTGATCACATCTTCCTTTCCATGCTCACATCTGAAGATCCAGCTATTGCCTCATGGAAAAAGAAATCAACTATTCCTGCGAAAAAGAGCTTAGAAGAGGGTATACAAAAAATGCGCGCTGGTCGTCCATTAGACTCAGAAGGTGCCGAATCAAGTATCCAAGCCCTTCAAAAATACTGTAAAAACTTGACAGAGCTTGCTCGAAATGGAAAGCTCGATCCAGTTATTGGTCGAGATGAAGAAATACGACGCACGATTCAGGTCTTAAGCCGAAGAACGAAAAACAACCCCATGCTTATCGGAGAGCCGGGTGTTGGAAAGACTGCCATTGCTGAAGGTCTTGCTCTTCGTATTATCCAAGAAGATGTTCCTGAATCTCTTAAGTCAAAATCGCTCTACACTCTTGATATGGGGAGCCTTATCGCGGGAACGAAATATCGCGGTGAATTCGAAGATCGATTAAAGGGCATCTTAAAAGAAATTGAGGCCAATGAAGGAAAGATTATTCTCTTCATCGACGAAGTTCACACTCTTGTCGGAGCAGGCGCCGCTGAAGGCGCAATGGACGCGGCAAACTTGCTCAAGCCCGCTCTCGCACGTGGAACGCTTCACTGTATTGGCGCAACCACTCTTAATGAATATCAAAAATATATTGAAAAAGATGCCGCGCTTGAGCGTCGATTCCAGCCCGTATTTGTTAAAGAACCAACTCCAGAAGAAGCTGTTGCCATCCTCAGAGGATTACGAGAGCGATACGAGATCTTTCATGGAGTCAAGATCACTGAAGATGCAATCCACGCTGCTGCGTACTTATCATCAAGATATATCTCAGACCGCTTCCTTCCAGATAAAGCTATCGACTTGATCGATGAAGCTGCAAGCTTAATTCGCATGCAGATAGGATCTAGGCCTCTTCCAATTGATACCAAAGAAAGAGAGCTTTCTACTCTCATCATTGAGAAAGAGGCGCTCAAGCGTGAGAGCTCGTCTGGCAGCACAGCCAAAAACCCTGAGCTTGAAAAAATTGAAGCTAAGATAGGCACTGTTCAAGAAGAGATTCAAAAGCTTCGTCAAGAATGGGAAGAGGAAAAGAAGAGCCTCGACTCGATTAAGAAGATGAAAGACAAGCTTGAGACGCTCAAATTCCAAGAAGAAGAAGCTGAAAGAAAAGCGGACTATCAGAAGGTAGCTCAGATTAGATACAGCGAGATACCTCATCTTACAGAAGAAATGAAAAAAGCTGAGGAAGAGCTGAAGTGCCGTCCAAACCGACTTCTCCAAGAAGAAGTCGATGAGTCTTTAATCGCTCATGTCGTATCCAAGTGGACTGGCATTCCTGTTCAGAAGATGCTTATGCAAGAAGCTGAGAAGCTTCTTCATTTAGAGAAAACATTAGAAGAAAGAGTGGTCGGCCAGCATTTCGCAGTACAAGCCGTCTCTGAAGCTATCAGAAGATCAAGAGCCGGACTTTCAGATCCTGCTCGTCCACTTGGAGCATTCCTCTTCTTAGGTCCAACAGGCGTAGGGAAAACGGAGCTTGCAAAAACACTTGCGGAGCAACTTTTTAACCAAGAAGAAGCGATTATACGCATCGACATGTCAGAGTACATGGAGAAACACTCTATTTCTAAGTTGATCGGATCTCCTCCAGGCTATGTTGGATATGAAGAGGGAGGACAGCTCACTGAGGCATTGAGACGTCGCCCTTACTCTATTGTATTGCTCGACGAGATTGAAAAAGCCCATCACGATGTCTTTAATATCCTTTTACAAGTATTTGATGATGGCCGCATTACAGACAGCAAGGGAAGGCTCGTCAATTGCAAGAACGCGCTCTTCATCATGACATCAAACTTGGGCTCAGATCTTCTCATGCAGCACATTGAAGGAGATCGACAGGGGCAGCTCACAAAAGAGACTATCTTGAAAATTCTCGACCCAGTTATCAAGAGCCACTTTAGACCAGAGTTCATAAATCGACTCGACGACATTCTCCCATTCTTGCCGTTAAAGCAAAAAGACATGGGTAAGATTGTCCTCATTCAGCTGAAGAGACTAGTCAAGAGACTTCTCGATAAAGAGATTACACTCTCATGGGAGGAAAATGTTATCGACTACCTCGCAAAAGAAGGCTACGACCCGCTTTTTGGCGCTCGCCCATTAAAACGCCTCATACAAAATGAAGTAGTCAACCCTCTCGCTTCCGCTATCTTAAGCGGCACAATTAAACCTCATCAAGAGGTGACACTTTATATGAAAAAAGACGATGCAATCGACTTTCGTGCAACTTCAACACGTTAAATAAATACACAACCCCTCTTCATTGCCACTCTCATGGAGATGAAGAGGGAATTGTGTGATATGGAATTGCCTAACGAACGTGTTTGATCTTATTTAATCCATTCAATGCAGCAACCCGATACCCTTCAGCATATGTTGGGTAGTTGAATATTTGATCGACAAAGAAATCGACGCGAGCGTTGAAGTTCATAGCTATCTGCCCAATGTGGATAACTTCTGTCGCTCCCCTTCCTATTACATGACACCCAAGTATTTCAAGCGTATCTGCATGAAAGAGAATCTTAAATAATCCAGTAGAGCTTCCATCAATATGACCTCGGGCAATCTCGTGGTAATATGCTCTTCCCACCTCATATCTAAACCCAAGCTCTTTCAGCGCCTCTTCAGTATATCCGCACGTAGAAATCTCAGGGATACTGTAAATACCCATTGGATAGATATTTGGAAAATAGTGTGTCTGCGCACCAAAAGCGTGTCGAGCCGCAAGGCGCCCCTGTTCCATACTTGTTGATCCAAGACTTGGTCCACCAATAACGTCTCCGACAGCATAGATACTTGGAATTACAGTCTGAAAAAGCGCATTCACAGGAATATATCCCTTTGGATCGAGCTCAATGCCTATATTCTTTAAATGGAGTGAGTCGACGTTCGCAGTTCGACCCAAAGCGTACAGTACAACTTCGCCCTCAATACTAGACCCATCTTTGAAAATGACTCTTGCCTGTCCATTTTCTTTGACAATCTTCTCAGGCTCTTTATTAGGCAAAAATTTCATCCCTATGTCCGTCAATGCATTTTGTAAATGCATACCTATCTCTGCATCGAGAACTGGCAGGATATGATCTCTCTTATCAACGATGGTCACTTGGCAGCCGAGAGCCGCAAAGAAGCTTGCGTATTCAGAACCGATGATCCCACCACCTAATACTATCAGCGTCTTTGGTACTCTGTTTAAAGCCAAAAGTCTGGTCGAGTCGACGATCGTCTCATTATCGAATGGAATATCAAGCGGATTTCGTGGCTTTGAACCAGTTGCGACGATCGTCCTCTCTGTTGTAATCTGGTATTTAATTCGATACTCATCATCCATGACAATCAATTGATGAGGAGTCTCAAAGCGAGCAATCCCCTGTACAAGTGTAATATCGTTCTTCTTAAACTGTCGAAGAACCATATTTTTTTCGTCTTCGATCACTTTGTGAAGGCGATAATTCAAATCCTGAATCGTCACTTCACGAATTGGCATATCCTGCCCATAAAAGCTTCTATTGTTGAAATCAGTCAGATTGACGATCGCTTCTCTTAAGGTCTTTGATGGAATAGTTCCGGAGTACACGCAAGCGCCACCAGGAGCTGGATCTTTCTCGACCACTACTACTTTTTTTCCAAGCTTTGCGCCCTGAATTGCCGCCTTTTGCCCAGAGGGACCCGATCCAATGACAACCAAATCCGCTTTGATCTCTTCCATGATTCTTTTCCAACTTAAGATGCATGTACAAGTAAATGGCTCTTCGAACTCTCACTAACCGTGGCATGTAATGAGCCATAGCAGATAAGAGCCCTGCCTGTTCCGCACTATATATAAGTAAAATTTATTATTACATGGATTATCGAAATGGGTAAAAAAACCTCCTCGGAAGACATATAAACCTTCAATGAGGAGGCGGCTCTTACGACGACAGAAGAGAGCAATTATTTCGTTCGCTTACCATCCAAACATTCGACATACAATCTAAAGAATTCGCTGCGAGCATTTGCCACTTCCTCTTTTGTGGACTCACTTCCGATAATTATTGACAATAACCTGTCAATACGCTCCGACATAGGAATATGAGGTCCGTATGGAACTGCGGAAGCTGTAGTAGATAGTGGCTCTGCAGCTTGTTGAATAGGCTCTGGAGGATTCTCTACCTGTATAGTTTGACCTTTAATAGCTCCGTTCTGAGCTGTAGTATCCGTCTCAGAACCCTTTTCATCCTTAATTGCCAAATACCTATTCAAACCCACAATCATCAAGAGATTGAGCATAGTTCTTGTAGCCGCATCAATCGTTGCTGCTTTTTCAGCTGATACATTCAAATAAGAAGATGTTATCTTACTGACACCAGTGGAAATTGTATTAACGGCTATAGGTAATCCAAGACGGAGTAAAACGATAGGCAGAGAATCTCCACGCACAAAACTATATCCCGCAGTAAGAAGAGGGGCACTATATGCCATCATATTATCAAGAGTCATGACAGACGAGACACTTTCTTTGACACCCTCTACCGTCTTATAAGAAAATAGAGAAGAAAAACCGTTCTTTATTTTTTCATAAACACCCACATCTGCTTGTGTAGGTTTCGCGTTTTGTGGCTCGGGAGAATTAAGCAGACTCTCAAATAACTCTAACTTCTTCTGATCCTGGCTATGCAGCGACTCCGAGATGTTCAACAGCGCTCTAAAGTCTTTAAGACCGCTCTCAAATCCACTTTTAAAAGCTCTTAACTCCTCTTTTTCAATCTGAGTTAATCCTGGAGATCGAGCTTTCTCAAAATAGGTCATAAAAGTTGATTCGATTAAGCCCTGTAAGTCAAGATATGCTCCAACTTTTAGTAAAAATACTGATTTATGATTAGCTCCGCTGCACTCTTCTCTAATATTGGTAAAGTTTGTAACACATGTAGAAAGGGTGTCCTGTTCCAACGTCAATTTATAAATGAAGCTATCAACAACTCGTTGGAGGCGTTTTTCTTGATTCTCATCCAAAGTTGATTTCTTGAGTGTTTTAACTAATTGGAAAAAGTTATGTATCTCGCTAAAGAATTCTTTCGTAGTAGCCGCGCTCTCTACTTGGCGTTCAATTCGATCCAAAATGATGTTATTGTAGATAAACTTGATCGCAGAGCTTGTTCGTTCATTATATTGCGCTCGAACTCTCTGAATGAGAGATTTACTTGTCTGCGATTCCACATTACTCAAACTGAGGCCTGTTACAGAAAAAATAATATCGTCGACTTTCTTAACAATCTCCGTTTTATCCTTGCTACACTCATTTGATCGTTCAATAATTGTAACTCGATCTTTTATTTTCTCAACTAAGTCAATAAGCTCCAAATCCTTTCGGAAATAGCTTATCGGATGAAAAATAAATTGCTTTAAGTTTCTAAGCACGCGTTGAACTGGGGCTTCATCAGGAAATAGGACTTGCCGCATGCAAGACTTCAATTTCTCTCTAGAGCCAAGATCTTTTTTTTGGCTTTCGTTATAGAAATCAACAAATTTTGATAAGTCATTTATCGCAATATTAGAATCAAATTGCAGCTCCATTCCCTGTTCTCCTCATATCACAGATCGTCTAGACACCCGCCATTCATATAAAATATGGAAATGCTTTAATACCAAGAAAATATCTGATCATTCGAGGCCTAATTAAATCCTTAGCGAAGGACTCATCTCTATCAACAAAGTGAAATCACAAAGTAAGTCATATTTTTGCTTCATGTAAGAAGATGTTTTGTACTATAAGAAAATTTTAATACGAAGCAGTCGTCTTTAAAGAGGCCGTCTTTTATGGCAAAAATTGACTTTTCTAAGGGTGAAGAGAGCATCAATGAGGCAATCCAAAAGATGCGGATGAAACAACTCCGCGAAGGAAAGCCTATTACATCTCAAAGAGCCGTCGACTACTTCGGACTCGATAACTCGCCACGTCCTCTGCCAGAAGATAGTGTTGAAAGACTGCTCGAAGAAGAAGCTTTAGCTCCGCTCGAGGATGAAACAGTAGAAGATCAACTTTTAGATCCGCAAAACGAAAATCAAGAGACTGATCAACCTGTCGTTGAAGAAGAACAAGATGAATACGAGGAGTTAGGCGAAGCATACGAGACTGTCCCGGCATATGAGCGGCTTGTTAAATTTAAGCCAAGGAAGCATGAAGGGGCACAAATTCAGAAGCAGCAGAGCATCGCCCCAGCCCTTGAGAGCCCAACGCAAGAAAGGAATGAGGAAATATCACCTCTTCTCACCTTGCGAAAGCATATCCTCTGGCTAAAGCTTCAAGGAATCGACGATAGATATGAGCGTCTTGGCAC
>CAYRUD010000009.1:0-20023 GCA_964427425.1 uncultured bacterium | reverse complement strand
CGGCGACGTGTAAAAGTGTTTTGATGTCGGCTTTGCTAGATTGTTTTGTCATGGTTTTATTTCCTTTCAGGTAGTGCCAGGCTCAAGGCTTGAGTCATGGCTTTAGTAAATGTTTTGCCGTCACCTCGGTATGTGGTCATTCCAGATCTGAGGTAGACAGTCCAACCCGTGCGGGTTTTGATGCGTTGTAATTGCATGATGTCCTTTCTTGCCACTTCTGGCGTTCTTGTAATAGGTCTGCTTCGGCTTGTGCCTCGGCTAGTTCGATCTCGCGCAACTCTGCGCGGTAGTCTGACAAGTATTCGTTGTACATGTCGCGTCCTTTCTTAACTTGTTAATGAGCGTGTGCGTGTGTTGCACTGTGAGTATTATGCAGCGTATTACAACCCCATGCAATAGTGTTTTGTCAAATTGTGTGTAGTTTTGGGGCGTGTACTCGAGGAAAATTGCTCAAAATTAGCAGTCAAAGGTTGTGAGTGCTAATGTAAAATCAGCACTCGAGGCGCGTGTGTGACAGGTGTTCTAACCGAACGGGTGGAGATGCTAACCGAGGCGTGGCAACTCGGGCATGGACGCGCCGAGACTGGTGGTATCAGTAACGAATGGACTGCGCAGTGCAACCCCGCGGGCGGTAGACCGAGGAGGGGTGCTGGCTTTGAGGGCGACACCTCTTGAGCGGGAGCTTGAGAGCTTGGGTGCTTTGGCTTTTGCCCTAGACTTCACTGACACTTGGCCACTTGATCTACTAGCAATCGCAGCGCGGGTACGGGTGATGGCTTCAAGCATTTCCTTTTTGATCTGGGGGATGTTGGCAGCCAGTTGTTTCTCTTGGTCAGGTGTGAGGTTGATCGGAACTGGCTCTTCTTTTGGTACACGCAACCCCCGCTCGACCTCCTGTGGTAGGGTGAAATCGCCCATTTGTGAGGGATCACCACCAACCAGTCGCACGAAGTTATCAAGCACGGTATTGACCCCACGCTCCACGCCACCTGCGTTGATCTTTCCCTCTTCAAAGTCGCGCTTGAGTTTGTTGACTTGACGCTCTAACCGATCACGTTGGAAGGCAAAGTCAAACAACTCATTGTGGCCAGAGATTGAGATAGGAGAGAGTGAGTTGAGGAGTGGCTTATCAATGTTAGATGGCCGACCAAGTGAGTCAGTGTATGGCTCGTAGAGTTGTGAGAGGAACGGAAGGTTCTTGAGTGTAGGTGCAAAGGCGGTGAGTACCAAGCCAGAGGCAGAGTAAGGATCGTTTGGTTCTGACTTGCGGTAGATAGGATCAAGGATTGATTTCGCCCAGCCCTGCATACCAGCAAGCGGGATCATCTGGCGCAGTGGTTCGTTGAGTAGCTTGAGTACCGCACCCTGCTCACCTTTCATCGCGTCACCAAGGTTGCCAAAGGAGCGAGCAAAACTCATGTCACCAAAGTAGGGAAGCATCGAAGCGTAAGCACGGGCAACAGATTGAATGGTAGATTCAGACACATCTTTGTCTTGTTCGAGTTGGTGTTTGAGCGCAGCAGTGAGGGCGAACGGCGCGCCGAGCATGCCAAGTTGCTGGAAGCCAACCCATTGGTTGCCAATCTTGACTGAGTATGGTCGTCTGCCTGAGTCGTAGAACAATTTCTTTTCTTTCTCACCAGTTGGTGCATCCCAGGTGAGATTGTCCTCAGCCCCCGCACGGAACGCATACATCATGGTGCCAGCTAGCACGGTACCACCAAAGGCTTGACGCGCGATGAGTTCGTCCACGTTCTTACGGCCAACGGCGTTGAGCATACCAAGACCAGGGGTGTACTCGAGGAAGCGAGTCGTGTAGTTAGCAGTGGTTCGCAGGAAGGGGAAGATCACCTTGGCTGTGGTTGAGATAGCTTTGTGTGGGGAGTTGCGTGTTTGGCCGAGCCAGCTCACAACCTGGTCAATACCAGTGGCAACAAGTCCCTGACCTGTTTCGTTGGTGGGATCGAGTGCTGTGCGCAGGGCAATCTCCTCACCCATGCGCTTGCTTTCAGTCTCGATAAACTCTTGAGTCAACTCCACGCCTCGGCTCTGGCGATAGGCTTGGGCTGCTTCCTCCCCCCGCTTGATGAGTGTGGTGAAGAAAACGTCCATCGCTTCAAGTGCTTTGTTGACATTGGTACCTACCTCCAAACCCTGAGCAGTTAGCTTTGAGGAACGCTCTGCACCAGGGAGACGGATGCCCTTGAAGGCTTCCTCGAGTGTGGGCTGAGCGTACTTACCAATCGGGAGAGACTTGAGGTCGGGGTTGCCAATAAACCGCTGGCCTTGCATGACAGCCTTGACGTTATCAACAGCTTCTTTACCAGCCGAAAAGAACCCCTTGTAGTAGGCCACAGCTTCCCTCGAGAAATGCTCTCGGGGTTGCTTGGTAACGACTGACTTCACTTGGTCAACAAACCCACGCATCAACTTAGTACCAGGCTCCGTGATAACCGAGTCGATCAAGTTGGCGGTGATGTTGCGCAGCTGAGTCTTTGGACTTGAGAGAATGTTGATGTAACGGTACTCATCCACCACTTCCATGAGTGTTGGCTTGGCATAAGTGTAGTAGAACTCACGCACTGCTTGGGGGTTTGTCTTGTCGAGTTGTTGGTATTTCTGCACGATGTCGGCAGTGATGTTGCCAGTCTTTTGGTAGATCTCTTTAATGATCGGATCACCAACAATAGAGTCAGGGCGTGTGGTTTGATTACCAGACTGGAGCTTGCGGGCAGCATCAGTAAGGAAGCTCAAGCCCTCATTCAAATACTTGGCGATTTCGTCAGGTGAACCACCCTCAGTCATCAGCTTGTCGGCCATGTCAAACGAGTTGGTAGACTTGGCAATATCCTCAACAGTTTGGGAGCGGGTGGTTGCCTTGCCGAGTGTGTCTTGAATGTTGAGTGCAGCCTGGCGTACCTCGTCTGCGGTGACTGGCGCACCTTTGGTACGCTCAACCAACTCTTTGAACTTAGGATCATTGGCAATTTCATCAAGCGCATCAACGGCTTCTTCACCAAGCTCGGAGAACTTCTTGCGACCAGTGATGTCCTCGGCGAAACTCTTGGTTGTATCAACCACCTCGTCAGTAACCTTGGCAATATCTTCAACCACACCTTTCGTCTTGGTCTTAACTGTTTCAACCACAGGTTTAGCAGTCTCTTCAATCGTCTGCTTAATTTCAGGAAGGGGGAGAGCTTTGAGTTTCTTCTCAAAGTTAGCAACAAAGTTACCAGTCTGCTTATTGAATTGAAACACAAAGTTATCCGTGTCGATTACCTTCCCAGACTTGAGCTGGTTGACCACCGACTCGGGGATGTCCAGCGCCTCACTCGCTTTGGCTAGCGCATCATCGAGGTTGCCTTTGAACTCAGGGAGAAGTGACTTGAGATAGGGAGCAAGGTCGTCCACGCTTTTGATGGCAACCTTCTCAACAATTTCTTTCGCACCTTTTTCGGCCACCTCTTTGACTGGTTTCTTGGCGAGTGATCCACCTGGTAAATCAAGTCCAGCGTTGACCACGCCAGCTGCTAAACCAACGGGCATGGCTGCCTGTTTGGGGAGCCCTGCTTCTTTCTCGAGCCACTGTTGCGCGTCTCTGGTTTGTTGCTGATAGCTCTTGATCTCTTGGTCGCCAAGTAAGATACGGCCAGCTAAGTCTTTGGGTGCGGGGAGGGTGTTGATAACAACCCCCTTGTTCTCACCCGCGATTGGTTTGAGTTGGGCTTGGTCAGTGGCAGAGAGAATGGCTTGGACGGTAGGTCTGGTAACAATAGGGCGGTAGGTATAGTCGGCGATGGTGTCAGCTACTTGAACCGCAGCGCCAGGGATTTCACGCACCACATCTCGGACGCGCACACCCTCAGCGCTTGGCTTCCAGAAGTTTGTCCAAGCAGTCTTGGCCTTATTGAAAATGCCACCCCCAGCTGGGCGCGGGGATGCAAGTTGTGCCGAGGCTTGAGCGGTAGGTGCGGGGGCTGGCGCAGGAAGTGAGGCGAGTTTTTTTTCTTCCTCGTCTTTCTTTTTCATGCCAGAAAGTATCGCGCCAAAGAGTGCCATAACTCACAGTATAGATGGTTGATAGTGGGAAATAAAGTTAGAAACCAAGACCCTGCATGATGCCACCAAGCAGTCCAGTTTGCTCTTCCTCTTGCTGGGGTTGGTTGCCAAGAATGGCAGCTCCACCAAACAGTTGTGAGAACGCATCGTTACCTGTCGCGCGCTGTTCAAGGATTTGCTGTTGGAGTTTTTGCTGTTGTTCATATTGGTCTTTGAAGCCAGTGTTGGTTGGTAAGACTGAACCCGTGAGCAAGTCTTGCACACCCACCTGACCGTTCCCCATATCAACAAAGTGAGCTTGTCCATTTTGCAGAAGTGTGAACATGTTCTTGGAGATAGCAGCAGCATCTTTGATTTGGTCAGCAGCGGTTTGAACCTTACCCTGTGCAGCCTGAGCAACGGCCAGCTTGTAGCTAACCTCAGTCTGCTTAACCCACATGTCGTAGTCCATTTGTTTCTGGAGGATTTCGTTTTTGATGTTGGTGCGCAACCCTTCCGCTCGGACGTTGGCTTCATTGATCTCTCGAAGTTTTTGAGACAGAGCCATGCCCTCTTGGTTTTGAATGTCGATGGTGCGCTGTCTCACCCACTGGTCAACCTTCTGCAAGTTGACTCGGACTTCTTCGGCCAGCTCAACTTTCTTTCTTTCGTAGAAGGAAACAGTCTCAGTGATAGCATCAGCAAAGTCTTTGAGTGCGCCAGACTTTTTGACAGCCAGTTGTCGCAGACCTTGGTTGAAGTCTCTTAGCACTTTCAACTCTTCACTGCTAGCAAAGGTAGAGTCAGAGATGCCACGTCCACGCATGATGCGCTGGACTTGCAAGCTCATGTCGCGCCAGTTGCGGGCGAGTTGATCTTTGGTTTCTTCAACACCTTCGATAAATCCAGTGCGTTGCTTATCAATTTCTTTTTGTTCTTTCTCAGACTTGATGCCGAGTTCTTCTTCAACCATCTCACCTTGGCGAGTGATGTTCTCTTTCTGTTCGCCAGCGAGTTGAGTAACCTCACCCTTCTGGCGACCCAAGGCTTCAAGCACCGTGCGGTAATCACGCTCAGCGTTCTCACGCGCAACGCGCTCGATCTCCGCTGCGAACTGATCCATGTTTTCGTATTGCTTGTTGAGCAGATCATTGACGTTGTTCTGGTTGAGGTTTCTCAAGATGTCATCCCCAGCACCAGCAAGGGCGTTGGCTTTTTGTTGACCAGAAGGAGCTGAACCACCCCCACCACTTGAGACTGGAACGAAGGAGCGAGTACCGTCACCATTGTCAACGACACGAACCTTCTGACCGTTGATGGTGATCTCATTGTTGTGCCACAGTTGTCTAGCGTCTAGTCCAAGCGCAGCAGTTTCGCCCATAGTGAGCTTGCCACCAGAGGTAAGTTTGGATGCGCCACTTGATGCTTCTTGATTGTTGTATGGTTGGGAAGTTCCTTTGATACCAATGTTGGGGTCATAGGTAAAGTTGAGTCCTTGGTTTCGAGCAACCTCAGCGTCAGCTCCAGCAATCGATTTTCCCTGAGACACACGCTCTTCAACGCGTTGCTCAACTGGCATAGCAGTAGAACCCTTGTATTCAAGTCTTTCTGAGATACCCCAATCAGGGAGCTTGTTGCCAGCAGCTTGACCAGCAAGGTCAATACCACGTCCCAAGGTTCCAAGTAAACGATTTGATGCTGAGCCGATGGCTCCGAATAAGTCTGCCATGCTGTAACAATACAACACTTTTTTCTTAGTTGGCAATACCTGTCAGCAAGTGCTACTATCTTACTAATGGAAAACGCCACACCCAAACCATCAATTGTCTTTTTGTTTGAGGCTTATGAAGAGAAGCTATCACGGGTGCGTGGCAACCAATCCCAGATCAAAAATCTCAAGCTCGAAAACCAAAACCACCGCGATGATATGGAGCTGGCCAAAAAGAATATGGCTGAGCTGTTCAAGGTTCTCATCAAGGAAGAGGGTAGTCTCTATAAGGTTTTCCAAAAATACTTCGGTGAAATTGACAAGCGGTACTACCGCATTTGCTCCCTGCTTTCAGATTATCTCTGACAACAAAAAGAACACACTCGCATTACTTGTGATGGGGTAAAGCCAGTGTGTTTCTTTTATTGTCAGAGCTGAGAAAGATAATCAGGAATTACTTCTTCCCGACCAATCTTGCGTAACCATTTGTTCACGTCTCTAATCTGGTAGAGGATGCTGCGCCCTGGTTCTGGTGGTTGGTGGTGCAAGAACGTCCCGTCCTTGAGGAAGAAGATCTTCTTCGTGCCACGGAAGTATGACCCCCGCCTCCAGTTTTTGAGTGTTTGTTCACTGACCTCGTAGATCTGGCAGATCTCTGAGCTGGTAAACCAGCTGCCGACCCGCTCAAGAACTTGGTCTTTGGTTAGTTGATTTTCCATCTTGGTGTGCTTTCCGTAATTGTTTCAGAGAGGAAGTCAAAGATGCCATCGGCCATGACTTTTATTTTCTCCTCCGCATCACTTAATAATTTGTTACTCAAGATAACCTGCGAGACATCGGTGGCACCAAAGTATTGGTCGTGCCGACACACATAGGCTTTCTTGATTTGGATGCCCTTAACCTTATCAAGCAGTAAAACTTGGGTGGGAACCTGCAAGGTCTGTGCGTACTGCAAGCTGGTGAGTACGCCCGTTTTCAGCTCATAGAGCGCCTTGTCTGTGACATCCACCACATCGGGCTTGCCAACAAAGTCAAAGGTTCTTCCCTTGGGCGTGACCATTTCTGCGCACAGGTACAACTGAGCGCGAGGTGACTGGAGCTTGAAGCCACCAAAGTAGTCGGGGAGTTGTTTGGTGTCGAGAGCCATCTTGCAAGCCTCATCATCAAACTTCATGCCTTCCGCCATCTGTGGAGTGGGAACAAACTCAACTCCCCGCATGTAGTCTATGAGGCCAGGGATGTTGTTGTGCATCCACATGGAAAAAGCGGTATAGCTGAGGCGCATGCGGATGTTACTCATCGGTGTCCTCTCCCTCTTCCAAGAACTGTCCGAGTGCTTTTGGTGAGAACTTGCCATTGGTTTTGAATGGGATCTCTCGACCATCAGTGGTATCAAAGACGTTGCTGCCAGTCATTGAGCGGTAGTTGACCAGGTGATTAGACAACTCACCCTCAAGCTCTTTCTCTTCATCGGCCACTTCTTTTTTGAGGATGCGGATGCGAGCAGCTTCGGGGGAGTCCTTGATTTTTTTCTTGATCTCTTTCACTTTGTCAACATACTCTTGTGCAGCAGACTCAGCTTCTTGAAACTCCTGGTTGTTGTCGAGTAGGCTTTGTTCCTTCTCCTTGAGCAGTTTCTTTTTCTCTTTGAGCTTGGCCAAGTCACGACCCTTGCGCTCAACGAGGTTGCGCGTGGCGTTGATTGTCTCAACGTCTGCCGATTCAACCATGCGGTACTCCGCAACTGGTGTGGATGGGGCTAATGGGTTATTCACTTTGAACCTCCTGTTCACTATCTTCACTGATAACAAGTACCTTTGGCTCAACTCCAAGCAGCGCATCGGCGTTGGCTTGTAGTTCTTCCTTGGCACTCTTGAGTACCGTGAGCGAGAGAGACTTGCTGCGAGCAGCTTCCTCTACAAACATGGGTAGCTCTCTTTCTTTTTTAACGTGCGCGTCAACATTTTTTGTGTTGACTTTGAAGTTGATAGCAACCTCAATAAACTCTGGGTCTATCTCTGGGTGCTTGTCTTGCATGAAGGTGTTGACCAACTCAGAGAGTTCAGCCCCCACTTCCATTTCTAAACCTGCATCAACTTTATATTTTGATCCACCGCGCTCAGAGTATGAGCCTCGGACGTATGCACCAGATAAGCCTTTGAAGTGCTGGCCAATCTTGGCAGATCCAATTGCGGTAAGTTCTGTCTTGATCCTGTCATACGCATCGTTGAACGCTTTGCGAAGTAACAGGAAGTAGGCAAGTGACAACTCCGAGTTGGGGTTGTCGAAAATGAGTTTGGCCTCATCCTCGCCATCAGCAATCAGTTCTTGAAGAACTTGATCTGTGTACACTAGGTTGTTATCACTTGCCATAATGCTCCTTTAGATTTCCAAGTTGCCACGCAGTCGGGCAATTTTCTTAATGTATTCTTCAATGATGTTGTTGAAGTCAACCACACCACGAACAATGGATGAGTCGCCAACATGAGGGACAGTTTGCTCAGCCATTTTCTCACTCTCAACTCCTGGGGAAGTGAGTGGCGCAACCTGTGCTTGCAAGCTATCAAGCTCAGCTCCAAGAGTTTGGAGTAACTTCTCAGTTGTTCTGAGCGCTCGTTTGAGCGGAGCATCCTTAGCAAGCGCACCAGCTGGTACGTTTCCGCCACTTCCACTTCCACCTCGGGCAATAAGTCTGTCCTCTTTATAGGTTTCGGCGCGAGCATCAATCTGATCTTCGTTGTACATAATTATCCTTCCACATGTGTGTCTAATTTCTTTTCAAAGTAACCTTTTGAGGCGCGGTTCTTGTTAAGCCACATCATCGCTTCTTCCAGCTTGGTTTTAACGATTGAGGTGTGGCGATCTGGTTTTACCAGGTCGTTTTTCAACTCACCAAAAGCCTCATACATTTTTTGAAAAGCTCTTTCGAGTACGTCTTTTTCTGTATCTTCGTGCATATTAGTTTGCCTTTCCTTCCATAAGTTCTGTAATCACCTGGTCAAATGCTTCCATGAGCATGGTGTCGTTCTTCACACTTTGCTCGGCATCTTCCAGACTTTTGATAGCATCAATGCGCTCTTGAGTGTCAGGCTTGGCAGCTTCTTTTCTCATAAAGAAATACTTAGTGTTGGCCATGTTCTCAATCAAGCGAGCCTGATATTTGTTGCGCATCTCAATTGCGGTTTTGAGTAATGATTTTTTTTCGATCATAGTTCCTTTCAACTCCCCGTAGGGCGCATCTCGTTTGAAACACACCCTACGGGAGTAAGTGGTTATTCTCCAATAATTTCGTCAGCTGACACAGCTTCACCGTTGAACTCTAGTGGGCGACCACCAGTGAAGTATTCATCCATGTGAAGAGTGACACTCTTCCAAGCCTCAGCAATCTCAGCGTCAAGTGCAGTAGGTGGCTCTGGTTGGACGGTGTACTTGGTCTGTTGACCCTGCTTCCCTTTGAGGATGTTCACGTCATACTTGTCCAGCGCTCCCCATTTGGGGTTGCGAACAAGTCCGAGCAGTTGAGACTGAATAGAACTTTGATTGATCTGCAAAAGTTGGATTGCTTTGGCAGCATAGTTCCAAACAGGCAGCGCCCAGAAGTGTTGAGGGCGTGAGCGCTCACCAGAGAAAGAGTTGATGTCAGCTTTGGCTAACTCTTCTTTAGTGAACTCAGTTTTGTCTTTTCGGCGCAGTGGTTTATTATCAATCCACAGCTCCCAACCGAAGGTTGGTTTCGACATGATGCGAACAACATTGTCCCCATCCTCGAACTTCATAAATGGTGAACCTCCCGTTGGTACGGAATAGTCCTCTGGAACCCAAGCATCATTTGCCATGATGTCCTCCTTTGATTAGTTTTTAATACTTTGTTATTATAACGGCGTGTAATAAAAATAGCAACTTCCAAAATGAAAGTCAAGCTGGTAAACTGCAACCACAAACGGGCGACCCCACGCTAGAGTTCCGAAGTTGAATGTCTGAGCTGGCGTGGCTCGTTTTTCTTCGAGTACAACAATTACTGTTGACACCATTACACCCCCCGTGATAGTGTAGTTATTGCTGTCGTCCGAAAGGTTCAGACTACGACATTAAACAAGAGTAGTTGGGAGTACCCAACAGCCCTAATTTAGCAAGCAGGGTGGTCTGAGTGATAAAATCAAAAAGCCGTTTTTTTGTTGGCAAGGTCATGCTTGCTAAAAAGTTTTGATTTTATCAAACCTTGCTAACAAAAAGACGGTTTTTTTATGGCTTACAAAGACTATTTACAATCATCACACTGGAAAAAAACCAGAGAATCACAACTTAAAAGAAAGTCTGTGTGTCAGATTTGTAAATCAGAGAAAAATCTCCACGTACACCACGGGAGATATTCTGATGGAAGCAAAACAATTTTGGGAAGAGAACGCCCTAAGCTTGATCTCTTTACTCTTTGCTCAAGTTGTCATAGACATTGGCACAACATGTTTTCTCTAAAAGAATTTCCAAGAAAAAAAATTCTTATCCGACTGGTTAAGCTTGTGAAACATGGAGTGCCTAAAAAACACGCATTCAATATCGCAAAAAATTTTCCAGAACTAACAAGCTCAATTATCAAAGAAGCCAAAAAGAGAGGGTTGTGATGTTCGTCCACATCCCTGAACAACTGGCCAACCGAAAAGACCTCAACATCACAGACAAGTATGTGGCTGGTGTGATCTTAGGACTTACCAAGAAGAATGGTTTCTGCCATGCCAAAAATGCGTTCATCGCCAACGAGGTAGGAACCAATGCGCGCAGTATCTCTCGTATCATCTCCCGTCTGGTAAAGGCGGGAGTTTTTGAAATCACCATCAACCGCACCCAAGATGAACGCGGGCGCTGGAAAACTGATCGCCTTATCCGAACGCCACTTTTGTCTACCATAGACACAAATGTCGTACCCCCCCTAGACAAAAGTGTCGCGTATAAATACCAAGATAATAAAATAAAAAATACACATACAGAGCAACGTCCTATAACAAATGGGTTTACGCGGGAAGCATTGATTGAGTGGTGGAACAAACGCTATGGTAAAAAGTTCAAGCCCCAATCGGTGAGCGCGGAGTTGTTCAATTACTGGTGTGGTATTTACTCAGAGAAGGAAATCAAAGTGGCCATTGGCTCACACCAAAAGCACCAGTTCTGGGGAGACAAACTCACCCCACAACTCCTCTTCAAAAAGCGAGACTCCAAGGGAGCTGATCTCGATGTTATCGGGCAGCTCCTTAATTTTGAAACAGATGACCCACAGGTACTACGGTTCCGTGATGCGCTCAAGGAAGGACAACAATGATTGCCAAAGAAACCTTTCTTGAATACTTGGGGCTGGGGTGGTCAGTGTTCCCCGTTACCTTTTCCCGAAACGCATCTGGCAAGATTGAAAAAAAACCACTGGTTGCTTGGAAAAAATACCAGTCTGAATTGGCCACAGGTGAAGAAGTTGAAGAGTGGATGAAGCTCAAGCCTATGGGAATTGGCTTAGCCACTGGTGAAGTGTCCCGCGTGGTAGTTGTGGATGTGGACGATGTTGATGATCCTATCAAGCTGACCTCGCCCATAGTGGTGAAATCGGCTTTTAGTGGTGGACGACACTACTTCTATAGGTGGACTGAGGCACTGAGAAATACGGTGCGTATGGACGGGATGCCGATAGACTTTAGGGGGGACGGTGGATATGTGGTGTTACCACCTAGCGCTTATGGTGAAAAGAAGTATGAGTTTGAGACGCGCTCTCACCCAATGTTCCTGAGTGAAATGCCAGACAGCGTTGCAAAAATGCTGCACAAAAAAGTTCACACCCCCCTTGACTTCGACCCCAGCATGGAGAACCCCTACCCAAAAGTTTCTGAGGGTGGGCGCAACGATACCGCAGCACGGGTGGCTGGTTCACTGCTTCAAAAAATCGACATCAACTTGTGGGACATGGCAGCGTGGGGAAGTCTCAGGCAGTGGAACATGGAGAAGTGCGACCCACCACTTCCCGAAGATGAACTCAAGCGCACGTTTGAAAGTGTGAAGCGAGCAGAAATGATTGCCCGAGCCAACGGTGTTGCAGCTCCGACACAGGGGGTGGTTCAACCCATGAGTCTGGGCGAGGTGGCCATGAGGCGTGTCATAGAGCGGGACTTGGAAAAGATTGCACCAAGCACGGGCTACCCCAAACTGGATGAACTTATTCGGGGGTTTATCCCTGGCCACTTATACACGCTGTCTGGGGACACCAACGTGGGAAAAACCACCATCTGCTTAAACTTTGCACACCGCGTTTCGGCGCAGGGGAAAAAGATTTTGTACTTTGCGCTTGAACCTGAGAACACAGTAGTTGATTACTTGGCCAGCATCCGCACGGGCAAATCATTTTCAGAGCTAACCAACGATGATGTGTTGATTGATGACAGCAATATCTCGGTGTACAGCAAAGACCAGATCAGAAAAATTGAGGACTTGATTGCGGTGGTTCGCGCACTCCCGCGCTTTGACCTAGTGGTTGTTGACCACATTGGTTACTTCACCACCGCAGCTGGGAAAACCCTAGACCTTCAAGCCGATGCGATGAAGAAACTCGCTGGGCTTGCCAAACAAAAACAGTGTGCCGTAATGGTGGTGGCTCATATCCGCAAGCGTCAAAGTCGCAAGGCACAGCTGCACGAAGATGATATTGCGGGATCTGGTGCGTTCAAACAGGACTCCACCGAAGTGCTGCTGGTAGTGCGTGAGAACGAAAAGGACGAGACGGGTTCTGAGATTTACACCAACATGGGAAGCATCTTGGTGCGCAAAACCAAGTCGGGAAAACAAGGGCGCGTGGTTATTGAGTTCCAAGAAAACGGCGCGGGGATCATGGACACGGCAGACATGGCCAAAGACCTGTTTGGGGAGATGTAATATGGCTCACCCGTGGGACTTGGCTACCATTCAAAAACGCAAAGAACCTGTGGTTGAAAAACCAAAAGAGCCAGCGGGAATGGTGCGCAACTGGTATGAGCTTTCAATCCCCGACCTGGAGCTTAAAAAAAAGAAAATGCTTGACTGGATTTTTGCCACCAAGGATGACGACCCACAGAAGAAAAAAATGTGGAAAGCGCTCACCGAGGTTTCAGAAGTTCTTGCCTTGAAAAAGGATGCTGAGAACGATCCTTTCCTCAAGACAGTAATAGAAACGCTATGCATGTAGGTTTTCCCCACTTGCACATTTATATTATACGGGGGTATAATTAGGATTATGAAATTGCTTATTGAAATCTTCCTCATTTTTTTACTCATGGCGAGCATCGCTTTTGTGCTTCAAGTGCTTGGTGTTGAGGCTGTAATTGGATCAGGACTTACCGCGATATTATCAATGATTGTTGGCTTGTATGTGGCCAAGAGGATTTTGGTATGACAGATTATCAAACTTTCCAATTGACGAGCAGGGGTGAGATGTATAAATTGGCGGAGCTTGACTAATATGAAAAACATGACTGAAAACAACCAAATTAAAGTCGTGGCGCTCATTGGTATGTGGACTGCCACAGCGGTGGCTGCGCACTTTGGACACACAAATTATGTGGGGTGGGCGATGTTCGTCACATTCCTAATGGTGGCCTGAAAGGATTTATGAAAAAAGAAAAACTCGAACGCATTGTAAAGTTCACACCAGCTTTTGATAAGCGAGATCCCGACCCAAAGAAAAACTATGGCATCGGAGCAGTTCAGTGCTTTATGGTTTTGAAGGGAAAGGGTGGTGCAGTTCATTTTACTTTTTACACAGGGTTTTATTTACCAGAGGTTATGAAAGAACAAATTGCTAAGCATGGGGTAAATGCCTTTATTTACGACTTCAACCAGAAGCCGATGTACCCAATGGGTGCCGATGTTGGCTACCACTCTTACAAACCACTTGATGATTACCAAAAAGACTGGAAGCGCGATAACTGCGACTGGTTGGATGGTGAGGCTTGTTATGGTGATGGATCTGCATTAAGAGCAGAAAAGTTTATGGAGATCCTTATTCGTGAGGGTAGCGACAAAATCTGGGAGTTGCTTGAAGAGGATTACTACGAATTATTTGGAGGGGGAAAATGACACCCTTCGACCTTCGACCCTACCAGCAACAAGCCGTAGACAAACTCGTTTGGGCGCGCGACCTTCCAGGGAATGACATCTGCGTGTTACCTACGGGTGCGGGGAAGTCTATTGTGATTGCGGAATTATCTAGCAGACTTGATGAGCCACTGCTAATTTTACAGCCGTCAAAAGAAATCCTTGAACAAAACTATGCCAAGCTCTCAGCGTTTGTTGACCCGTGGGAGATTGGGATTTATTCGGCTTCAATGGGTGAAAAAAATGTTGGCCACTACACGTTTGCCACCATCCAAAGTATCTATAAGAAACCCGAACAATTCATGCACTTCCGCACTGTCATCATTGATGAGTGCCACTTAGTAAACCCGAAGAACTTGCAGGGCATGTTCACCAAGTTTCTCAAAGCCATAGGCAACCCAAAAGTAATTGGACTCACAGCCACACCCTATCGCATGGCACAGAATTATGTGACTGCTCCGTGGGGGTATCGAGCTATTACCACCACCAAACTCATCAACCGCATCAAAGAAAAGTTTTGGAGTCGGATCGTATTCAACATCAACAACGGGGAGCTGGTTGAGCAAGGCTACCTTTCCCCGCTTGAGTACATCGACATGAGCAAGATTGAGCAGTCACAGCTTCCTACCAACCGCTCAAAGAGTGATTTTGACCTCACTGCCTATGAAGCAATACTGTCCGAAAATGGTGGCTTAGAAGAGGCGCTAGCGCATGCGCTGGAAGTTGGCACCTCTATCCTGGTGTTTTGTTCTTCAATCCTTCAAGCCGAGACATTGGCCGAAGCAATCCCAGGTTCCGCAGTGGTGACGGGAACAACCCCCGCACGGAAGCGCGAGCGCATTATCTCGGACTTCCGCACTGGACAAATTAAGATGGTGTTCAACGTGGGAGTGCTAACTACGGGGTTTGACCACCCCGAGCTTGACTGCATAGTGCTGGCTCGACCAACCCGCAGCATTGGACTTTACTACCAGATGCTTGGGCGTGGAGTACGCAAAGCTCCTGGGAAAACTACCTGCAAAGTTATTGATGTAACCAGCACTGTAAAAACTATCGGCGAGATTGAGACGATCAAGCTCGAGCGTAGAACAACGGGTTGGGAACTCGTAAGTTCAGGTGGTATCTGGCACAACCGAGCATTATATGAACACAAAATTGAAAGGGGGGTTGAACGTGAACGAAAAGTCTACACCTACTAATTTAATGGGAGTCCCATCAAGTCCCACCTTTACCAAGGTACTTGATGGTATTCGAGAATTATCAGTATCAGAGCTACAATCTGTGTTGATTGAAATAGCTTTTCTCATCCGACAAAAAACGGTTGAGGAATTACTAGCCATGCTAAGAAAGGAGCAAGATGCAAAGCCGACTGACACTAACGGATCTTAGGCGCATGAAGCCTGGGATTTTTGCCAAAGGTATTTACGAGACTGACAGCGGGGAAGAGTTTCGCTGGGTCGCAACGCGCGGGCAAGTCCATGATTGGGCGATCTACCATGCTAGTGTTGATTGGACACCTGAAATGACCCGCTCAAATGGGAAGAAAATTATTGACATGGAGTTGGTGGAAGAGTTAGTTCCTTGCACCCCCCCTGCCCTAGCGAGGTACCGAAAATGAAACGCTGGAGTCGAAAAGGTCGATGCCCTGAGTGCAACGTGCAAACAGGTTCTAACCATAGTAAGGGGTGTAGTTGGCTGGATAAACCCACCCCTATTGCAAAGCGTGTTAGTAGGGGGTATAATACTTCACAGAAAGGAGCAAAGCCTATGAAAAATAAAATCTTAGCAGCCGTTTTGGTTCTCGGTATTTGGGTGCCATTCCTGCTTATTACCATCGAAGAGATCAGTGACAAGGCCATCAACTTTGGCATCACTGAAACCGCCCTCATTATTGCGGGTGTGTGTATCTTTGGTGCGATCCCATTAGCAGCTATTCAATTACTCAGAAAATAAAGGAGAACTATGGCACAACAACTCTGCCTTCATTGTGGTGAACCCGTGAAAGCATCACTTGGTAAAAACGTGGTCAATGCGGAAGGCAAACTGCTCTATGTCAACCCAGACCAGCAGGTGTACTTCCACGGGAAATGTCGCACTGAGGCGCGCAGACTCATGCGCAAAAACAAGGTAACACTTCCCTTTGTAGGGAAGGTGCGCAAGTGGCTCAAAACTAAAAACAAATACGGCCAAGTGGTGTACGAGCCATTCACCATGCCGAGCAATTGAAAGGAAGATAAGCCATAAACATTATCTCTACTAAAAAATATAAAATCTTCAAAAACATCAAAGGCAACCGCGCCATTAGCGATGACCATGTGAAGAAATTGGCAGCAAGTATTGCTCGCCAAAACCTCCTCTCTGCTAACCCCATCATTGTGAATGAGGACATGCAAGTGATTGACGGCCAGCACCGATTACTGGCAGCTCAGAGCTTGGGCGTGGAGGTGTCATACGTCACGGTTGAAGGTGCCACTGTCAGAGTGGTGCAGCAACTCAACGCTCATCAAAAACAGTGGACGCTTCAAGACTACGCCGAGAGCTTTGCCTCTCAAGGAAACAAGCATTACCAGATCCTCAAAAAGTTCTATGAAAACCAAGACCTGCCCATGAGTATCGCCGTGTGGTTGTTGTCGGGTGGTCGAAATAATGGTGGCCACTTGGCACGTTTCAAGGATGGTGGTTTTGAAGTTACCTCGCTTGACAAAGCCTACGAAGTGGTAGAAAAAATCAAGCTCTTCCACCAACACACCTCTCAGCAGGTGCGCCGAAGTAGGGGGTTTGTCCGTGCGGTGTTTTCACTGCTTGGCAACCCAGAAATGGATTGGGAGAGAATGAGTGAAAAACTTGGCACCTATACCAAACAAATCCCAGCGTATGAGAGTGTGCGTGACTACCTCCGAACGCTTGAGGATATTTATAACTACAACAATAAAGTACGGACACGCCTGTACTAAAGGAGCAAAATGAAAATTGATATTCGAGTGCTTTTAATTGCACTTCAACTCGGACTGGTCGCCCTAGTTTCAGCACAGGTAACTGTGGAAGGGGGTTGGTTTGATGGCACACTTTGGGACGGACTCTTGCTTGGGTTCAACTTAGGCGCTGCTATCTTTGGAGCTATGCTCTACAAACAAGGCCAGCTACTTGATGAGGTGTTGTGCAGTTGGCACAAACTCACCGACATGATCCTCGACATCATCAAGACTGCCGAAGCGATGGAAAGTAAAGGTGTGAGGGTTGTGGTCAAAAAAGTTGATAAAAAAGAAAAAGTCAAGACCTCTGGTTCTGACGGTTCAAAAAAAGCTACTCACTAATCACGTCAATATAAACCCCAGGTTTCTCTTTATCATAGCGGTAAGGACGAAACCTGGGGATTATTTCATCCGCGTTATCGTCCTCCACCCACCCTGCATCAACCATAAAGTCTTGTACCGTTTGTAGCGGGTTCACATAGTCAAACTTACGCCTACTGTCTCTGACAAACTCAAACTCTAAAATGAGTGGTTTGGGAAGCTCTGCCACTGCTTTTTGAAACTCATCCCTGTATAACAAGTACCAGTCGCGAGAGTTCTTTTGATACTCCTTTGTTGCTTTACTAAACACAAAATAACGGCCAGTCCACTGCTTGCCGTTTTTTGAGCTGGGTACATTTCCTGGGATAAAAAAAGTTTTAACTATCATGGCTACCAACCACTATACACTCTAGGTAGGCGTGTGAGAAGGCCACATCTCCGCCCATAGCTTTCCACATACTCTTGGCCATAAGCGCTGCTTCGGGAGGTGAGTAGCCATTGTTGAGTGTGGCATCGTTATACTTCATGGAGTTGCGCAGGGTTTTCATTTCAATCAAATCCGCAGCATCAAACCCCAACTCATCACACAACCTGTGCGCGAGAAACAAAATATCAGCAATCTCACTAGCCACACTGAAAACATCCCCCGTAACAAAAGATTCATTGATAGCTTCGACCAATTCACCCGACTCTTCAACAATGTAGTTCGCTATTTTTTCGGCACTGTCACCTTCTTGCCACACACGGCGATGTTCTTGTTGGGTTCTGATACCCTCAATCGCATGTTCAAGTCGCGACATAAGCCTCCAATTTTAATTGATTGTTCAACGGAAATACAGTTTCACCAAACATAGCACTCCGAAGTGGGGAGTGCTAACTTGTCTTACTGATCGCTCGTCCACCAGCTGCTTGAGCGATGGTAACAACCCCCGCTGCGGTGAGTCCAAGCACGATACCAGTGGGAACTGTCACTCCGTCAATGCCGAAGAAACCAGCCAAACCACCGATTACCGCAGCTCCTACGATAATCACACAGGTTCGATAGTCTCTGTCGAACAAACTTTTAACCAGTTGGGTGAAGCCAATCACGGCTCCAACAATAAATGTGCTTTCCATATTATCCTTTCTTTGCGTAATTTTCTGTAACTTTTACTCCATCAACGATGTATTCAAGCTGCACTCCGTTGACCTCAAAGCCTTCGGGAACAACTGGCTTGGGTTCGGGAGTGGGGGTTGGAACAGTGGGGACGCTGTTCTTGCCAGCTTCAAAACCTTTTTCATAACCCTTCTTCTCAGCCTGAGTAACGAGTGCATCCACCTCGGACTTCTTCACCCAAATTTTTTGATGAATAACTTCGTCCCAAGTTTTTGCGGTCACAATGTTCGAGTCGCGGTTTGCGAGATCAACCTGATTGCCACTTGGTAGTTTGTACATGTCTGCCATAGAACCCTCCAATTTCTTCTTGACCATTTGTAAAAATCTCTCCCACCCCAGATCAAGTGTGCGGCGAGGACAGTATTTTCCAGAAAAGTCCTGGTGTTTCTTAACGCGCTCAATGCCCCAATTCCGTTCTTTTAGAAGCTGAGCGATCAACTCAGCAGCGTTTTCCTCTGCCTTAGCAAACTTTTCGCCACCACTTTTAGAGTAGCAGATTTCTACACCAATTGTTTTTCGATTACCACCCCCCGTTGCACCGTCCCCCGCATGCCACCCCGCACGATCAAGTGGAAGTCCTTGCCATGCTTCGATGTCGTCAACGGCAAGATGGAATGAGGTAGAGCTGGTGTTGTTCACCATGTAGGAGATTTCATTTTTAGCGCTCGCATCATTGGCCGTGTTGTGAACACAAATTGCCACTGCCTCCATCGGGTGAGGACATTTGAGTTGCCACTTTGATTGTGGGACAAGATTTTGTTTTATTGTCATGGCAATAATCCTTTCACTGGTTTAACTACTGCATCAAGTAAATCTTTAATTGGTGTGTTCTCTGGCTTTGAAGCAAAAGTCTGAGGTTCACTTCGCTGCTCAGTTACCACGGTAGTTGACTGCTCAACTGGCTGTGCAGAGTCACCCGCGCTCTGCGCTTGCGGAGCTTGAAGAATTGGTTGGGGGACAGGGGTTGGTTGAATGATAACTGGCCGACTGATTGGGTCGGGGATTTTGCTGGCATCTTCTTTATTTGGACACTCATCACTATCCTTAACCGTAAAGGTGGGGGTGTTCCAAGTGTTTGTGATGGTCTTGTGAAATGGGTGGATGTTGTACTCCTGCGTTACGCGAAAGTTGTACTTACCAGGTCTGATTGAAAGTGGCACCTGCTTTTGAATGATGACATGGTTTTCTCCCTGTGGCCAAGAAATGCCTGGTGAGTCAAGCTCATATACCACACCATCCACAATGTACCAGGTTACTTCTGCTTCCACATCCATGTGCTTCGTAAAGCGCATGTCTATCTGCGCCCAATCACCGCGACAATACTCAGCAGCGTCAATGCCAATTGAGTTGAGAGTGGTGACTTTGAATGGCCAAAGAGAGTAGTACAACACTATCCCTACAAAAAAGAGGAAAGCAAGAGCGGTAATAGTTTCAAGCCATGTGTTTTTTTTCATATTACTTCAAGCCTATTACGGCCAGTATAGCAAGAAGAATTGCACCTAGCACTATCTTAATCCCCCAATCCCAAAGCGACTCGAACTTCTTTACTCGAGTGTCGATGGCGGTTGTAGTTGAAAGTGGCGTGTATTCTTTCTTCAAAGTAGTTTCCAAATCATCGACATCATCGCGAATGTTTTGGATTTTTTCATTGATAAGATCCACGTTTACAGCAGGAGTTTTCGGCATATCCTGACCAGTATACCGACTTTAGACAAAGTTGAAAAGGAA
>CAYRUD010000008.1:0-3355 GCA_964427425.1 uncultured bacterium | reverse complement strand
TTCGAAAGCCAGATAACCCGCTCCTCAGTATCAAACATGATAATCGCAGCAAAGTGCTATACCGGCAAAGACCAATCCTACTTAAGCCAGCTGACGACGCAATCCGGCAACGATCGCGCAACCACCACCCCCATCTCCGTCAGCCGCCCATCGCTCGAAGCCCACGAAATCGCCATCCTCAAATCCCCACCCGAACGCATCATCGACGATGACTACACCGCGTTGCCCGTACCCATCGATCACGGTAAACAGTCACCCACCCCAGGCTGAAGCCTGGGGCTTGAAGGAGTAGCGCATGCCAAGCGTGAAACAGAGAGTTAAACGGGAGACTAGGGTGGCCGAGGTCCGAGAGGGCCGTTTAAAGGCAACTGAACCGACTGGACGTGGCAGTCCAAAACATGGCGCGGATGCTCCCCAAGTCCGCACCCTCTGTGTCGGTCAGTCCCGATGGGGTTAATAGCCGCCGAAAGGCGAGAAGTGAGGTAACTCAATGTTGTACGTACCAGTCGTAAGCAGTGCCGGAAATCCTTTGATGCCCTGCCACCCGGCAAGGGCAAGGGAACTGGTGCGAAAAGGAAAGGCGGTTCGACGGTTCAACCGTGGGATGTTCTACATCCAACTCACAGAGAGGGAGGATGGGGATACTCAACCTATTGCCGTCGGAATTGACCCTGGGTCGAAGAAGGAAGGCTTTACAGTCAAGTCCGAGGCGCACACATACCTGAATATCCAGGCCGATGCCGTTACTTGGGTCAAGGATGCCCTTGAAACCCGTCGGAATATGCGCCGCGCCCGACGTTACCGTAAGACACCCTACCGCGCCCCGCGCTTCAACCGATCCCGTGGGGCGTTGCCTCCAAGCACCAAGGCGAGGTGGCAATGGAAGCTGCGCATTTGCCGCTGGCTGAGCAGGCTATTTCCCATCGAAACCTTCGTGGTGGAGGATATCAAGGCGCACACGCGCGGTGGGAGGCGATGGAACTGTTCTTTCTCGCCTCTTCAGATTGGGAAGGATTGGTTCTACGGCGAACTGGAAAAACTCGGGCGTGTCGAGACCAAGCAAGGCTATGAGACCAAAGAGCTTCGGGACGCGCATGGGCTGAAGAAGACCGGTCGGAAGCTGGCGGACGTCTTTGAGGCTCATTGTGTTGACTCGTGGGTTCTTGCGAATTGGTGGACTGGTGGACACACCAATCCCGATAACACCCGCATGATGTGCATCATGCCGCTTCGCTTCCACCGCCGCCAATTGCATCGTCTCCAAGCAACTTCCGGTGGGGTCCGTATGCCATACGGTGGCACACGGAGTCACGGCTACAAGCGCGGTAGCCTCGTCAAACACCCGAAATGGGGCATTGTCTACGTTGGAGGCGTTCTTAAAGACAGAATCAGCCTTCACCAAGTCGCCGATGGAAAGCGGTTGTGCCAGAACGCCCGTCCGTCTGATTGCAAGTTTCTGGCGTTTAACTATTGGAGGACGCGGCTCCTACCCGGCCTGAATGCCGTGGTCTCCGCCGCGTGATATTGGAATGAGCAAAGAAGTCAGCATCTCCTTCCCGCCGTGGGTTTGCGGCGTCGACGGCGGAATCGACCTGCTCAAATGGGACATCGAATTCCACATCCTCTACGGCGGACGCGCCGCCGGCCGCTCCTACTCCGTCGGCCTCGCTCTCCTCCTCACCGGAATGCAAAAACCCCGCAAAGTCCTCTGCGCACGCGAATTCCAATCCTCCATCGCAGAATCCGTCCACTCACAACTCGCCTCCATCATCCGCAACCACG
Organism: uncultured bacterium; assembly: GCA_964427425.1. Classification (GTDB taxonomy): domain Bacteria; phylum Chlamydiota; class Chlamydiia; order Chlamydiales; family FEN-1388; genus CAYRUD01. Next base: position 1,573 of record CAYRUD010000008.1, on the reverse strand, counting down.
GAATGGAACACTTCTACCGCATCGAAAAAACCCAAATCAAAGGCATCAACGGCTCCATCTTCTCCTTCACCGGCCTCGCAGTAAACCCCGAACGCATCAAATCCTTCGAAGGCTACGACGACTGCTGGGTCGAAGAAGCCGACTCCGTCCGCCGCGACTCTTGGGCAATCCTCACCCCAACCATCCGCAAACCAGGCCGCCGCTTCTTCATCTGCTTCAACCCCTCCTTCGAATCCTCCACCACCTACCAACTATTCGTCAAAAACCCACCACCCAACTCCCGCCTCTACCACGCCACCTACCTCGAAAACCCATTCCTCTCCAAAGAACTCCTCCAAGAAGCTCAACGCGCACGCCTCGAAGACTACACCGAATACTCAAACATCTGGCTCGGCCAACCACGCGCCTCACTCACCGGCGCAATCTACGCCAAAGAACTCACCAACCTAGAACAAGACCAACTCATCCGCAAATTCACCATCAACTACTCCCACCCCACCTACATCTCCGCCGACATCGGCCACCGCGACTCCACCGCACTCTGGTTCATCCAACGACACCACTCCAACACATTCCTCATCACACACTACTACGAAAACTCCGGCGAACCCTGGCAACACTACCTCTCCTACATCTCCCAATCACCCTACAACATCGCCACACTCATCCTCCCACACGACGCTAAATCACACTCCATCTCCTCCTCCTCAACCATCGAAGAACAAACACTCTCCTTCGGCCTCCCATGCGAAATCTCCCCAAAACTCTCCATCCAAGACGGCATCCTCCTCACCAAACAACTCCTCCGCAAATCCATCTTCCTAAACTCCCCACCAGTCAACTCCGGCCTCGAACTCCTCCGCTCCTACCAATACAACAAACAACAAAAACCTAAACACGACCACACATCCCACGCCGCAGACTCCCTCCGCTACGCAGCCACCTACCTCCAACAACAACACCAAACCCCAACCACCATCACACACACACCAATCTTCTCCCTACCAGCTTAGCAACTGGTAACAATATCAGTTGCTAAGAACTGGGGAGAAAAGATGGGTCGCATACAGAGGCGGGAAGCTTAGCAACTGGTAACAATATCAGTTGCTAAGAACAGATGGGTCGCATACAGAGGCGGGAAGCTTAGCAACTGGTAACAATATCAGTTGCTAAGAACTGGGGAGAAAAGATGGCTCGCATATACGGCCGCACCTGCGGGCCACGCTCGGACAGCCCGTCCATCGCTGCTTGCGCGAGGCACTGAATGAGCCTGTCCGCGTACTGGCAAAAACTCCCGCCCAAGAGACAGCAGATCGCCGTTCTCGCGGCCGTGGCGGCCGTTGGCACGATTGCGCTCTCTGTATTAGGCGTCCTTTCCTCCAGCAATCCCGCAAAGCCCGCTACCGGTAACCTGCCTACCAAGGCTGCTCCGGCCGACAGTACCTCGCTCATCGGAAAGATCAGTTGCTAAGAACTGGGGAGAAAAGATGGCTCGCATACAGAGGCGGGACCGTACCTATGTCATGAACGCCCGGCTGAACTCGCGTGGCTGGTGGGGACACCCCCGCCCCCC
>CAYRUD010000007.1:0-68016 GCA_964427425.1 uncultured bacterium | reverse complement strand
ACTGATCTTAGAGATAAGGGTATTGTCGTCGATTCTCTTATTCTCATCGTGCACTGTCTTAAGAGATTCATCAATGTAACCAATCCCGCGGCTGACATAATCTAAGTAGAAACCGCATTTTTTAATTTCGCTTATTAACGAGTAATAATTATTACCGCTTTCTTGAGTTAACATGCATACACCCCTTACATAATAAAAAAGTATTATAATATAGCTTATTTTATTATAAAAACAGTATTACCCATCCAAATTAAAAATATATCAACAATAAAAAAGCTCATAGGGAGTTCCTATGAGCTCATGAATTAACGGACAATAATATAACTCTTATTCGATATCTAAGATGATCTCGGCTTTATTCTTAGGATCGCTGATTCTTACATATGCTGAAGTTTCCTCAAGGACTTTACTTCCGTCATCAATAAGTGCCTGGTCTTGTGCTGGCTGTACTTTCTTACTCGTTGAGGTCGATTTTTGTTTGTTTTTGCTTTTAGAAGCTGTCGAGGACAGCTTTGGGAAGTCGACATCCTTAATCCAGATAGTGTCGTTTATGTAATCGGTTCTAAATGTCTCGTATCCGTTTTCGTTGAAGCAGCGATGCCAGATCACGCCCGTTTCTTTATCGACGCAATAGATGACTTTTCCTCGATATTCTTTGTCTCTCGTCTTAATAATACATGGCAGAGCGTACTGGGAGCTTCCTGGATATTCCTGTAGATCCTCAATCTTTACTCCTTTGGTAAGAACAAAGTAATCAGCGTTTGATGAGAAGTTGTGAAAAAGTCTAATCTTCTCCTTGATATCCTCTGCCAGATTTCTGTACTTCGCATTGTTTTTTAACGGATCTTGAGTCGAGCCAAACCAGCAGCTCACTCTATCATGATACTTATTCTGAAGCTGCAGTACATTCTCACACACTACAGGCTCAATTTGAGAAGAAGAAGCTATTATCTTATTGTTAAGGTCTAGATTGGAAAGACAGCGATCTAACTCTTCAATAGATGGAACCTGAGCCGAGTCGATCATTTCTTGTTCGGGTAGCTCTTCTAAAAAGGAGATAATGTCCTCGTATGCTTTTAGAAGTGGATCATTAAAGGCATTGTCTAGAATATCTTGGACGTTAATTGTTGTAAGCTCGCTAAAGCTACTTATAGAGACTTCTTTACAAAAAAGAGTGGAGTTATTTCGTATAAAAGATACTATTTTATGTTTCTCAGTCGACTTTAAATAGTCGCCCACAAGTTTTATCGAATCTTCGTACTTTTTGACCGACTGATTAAAATCATCATTAAAGATTCTTACTCTCTTTCGAAGAAAATTAAATTTCCAATCCTGAATCTCAAGAGCGAACGGTATCTGCCCTTCGATTGGTAAATCTTTAACTCCGTCCTCATTAAGATACTGTTTAATTTTTTTTGTTAAGTCCTGATATGAATGAGTTAAGTCAAAATATCGAGCATTAATACCTCTATATTTTATGTTATCAAGCCGATGCTTGAGTTGACCTTCCCCATTAAGAGCTCGTATATCTAAATAAAGAATTAACGCTCTATAAAACCACTTTATGAATTGATCCTTGTCCTTGATACACCCCGGCTTCCTTTCAACCATTTTTTTTACACTTAGGATATGCTGCACGCTGACATTTCCACTCTTAACATGTAACTCTTTAAGGAGAGAACACAACGAGAAAGGAACTTCCGGCCCAAGCTCTAGTGCCACATCTTCATCAAGCTTTCCATATTTATCTTTTGTTTCTCTCCTTTTCTTCCAAAGAGAGAGGTGCTTAGCGTATATATCAAGCTGCTCTTGTAAGAAGTAGAACTCCGAGTTGATTGATTTAATGTAAGAAGATAAAAAAGTTTTCTCCGCATCAACGATAAAGCCTCTTTTCTGCAGAATTTGATCGGTAATAGAATCAGAGCGTTTAAATATTTTGAACTTGGATTTATATAGATTATTGAAGAGCTGGTAGCTGTTACACCCTTCAAGCTGGAGCTTCTTATCTTTACAGAACTCTTTTAGATTCTTTCTGAAAAGAAATAAGCTGAACGGGGGGCCTTTTTTCGGACAATCAGCGCTCAAAGTAAGTGCCTTCATCACCGAATCACATATTCTTAAGACGAGCTCTTTCTCAGTGATGGAGTTTTCTTTATTCTTTTCTATCGAAAGGTTGGCATTAAAAAAAACATCGCCACTTCGAGCTAATTTCAATCGCGTGTTACAGCGATTAATTTCATCATTAATAAATTGGTGATTCTCACAAATTTCATACTTAAACACTGAAATCATTCAAAAAAAACCAAATTAACATTTAAGGAAGGTTTTTAGATTAATTAAATAATATAACAACAAAAAACAAAGTTAAATATTAATTAAACAACAAGCCCATAGGTGAAACCCCTATGAGCTCATATATCAACAGAAAAAAAATAGGTTTTTCTTATTCTATATCTAAGATGTTCTCGGCTTTATTCTTAGGATCGCTGATCCTCACATATGTGGAAGTCACATTAAGGACTTTACTTCCATCGTCGATGAGTGGTTGACCTTGTACCGGCTGTGCTTTCTTTTTAATTGAGGCTGACTTTTGTTTAGATTTATTCTTAGACGAAGTATCGGATAGCTTCGGAAAATCGACGTCGTTGATCCAGATAGTATCGTTTATATAGTCTGTTCTAAACGTCTCATATCCGTTTTCTTTGAAGCAGCGATGCCAGATAACGCCTGTTTCTTTGTCGACACAATAGATGACTTTTCCTCGATATTCTTTGTCATTCGTCTTAATGATACATGGCAACGCGTACTGGGAGCTTCCAGGATATTCTGGCAAATCATCGATCTTTACTCCGTGAGATAAGACAAATGAGTCAGCTTTTGATGAGAAGTTGTGGAAAAGCTTAATTTTCTCTTTAGCTTCACTGCTCTTAAGTTTTTTGTACTTCGGATCATCTTTAAAAGGGTCTCGGCTTGTATCAAACCAGCGACAAACACGATCATGATAGGAATATTTGCTATCGAGCAATATCTCATCTTGAGATTGAGAAGAAGGCGGAATTTCTTGATTGCTTAGTTTAAGGTGAGAAAAAGATTGATCTAGCACTTCAAGAGCAACATCAGCCTCATCATCTGATGGGTATACAGACAGATCTATTGGGTAGTATACAGATAGATCTATTGGATAGCGTAATTCATTATCAAATGAATATACTGATAAATCAAACTGTTGGGGATCAGGTAGATCGTTAATAAATGAAATAATGTCTTTGTAAGCCTTAACCACAGGATCATTGGCTAGATCAGCTACCAAAGCATCATAATCAACTTTAAGTATTTTAGAACTATTTTTTACAGGAATAGATTGACAAAAGCCATCTGCAAACTCCTGCACTTTATTCACAAAATCCAGTTTTGATTTAGTTGCAGATCCCTTATCTAATAACTCAATTGCTTTTTCATACTTCTTTATAGACTGATCAAAATCCTTGTTGAAAATGGCGCACCGTTCTTTCAAGAGAGCTGCTCTACGTTCCGCATCTTCAATTAAGTACTGAGTCTCTTCTCTTGCTGAGAGCTTTTTATTGCCTACCTTTGGCCGATTATTCAGCGTGTCTAGCGCATTATAACTTGCAACGAGGTCAGAATAGCGAATGTTAATATCTCCATTTTCAATATCTTCAAGAGCGTAGGTATCCTTAGTTACTTTGTCCGCTCGTTTCGCAAGATAATTTGTCAAAGCCGAAGCAAACAAATAACCGAAGGACTTTTTGCATAAGGAAGTAGGCGGAACTTTCTTTAAAAATTCTTTGATACTATTGATAGTTTCACAAGAGACGCATCCCTCACGATCTATTACGCTTTTCAACTGAACACAACACTTAAGTGGAACATTTGAATCAAGAGCTATTTCTAACTCATCTATATTACCATACTCATTTATAAAAATTTCATTTTGCTTAAAGGATTCAAGGTAGCTATGGACACCTCTTACTGTATTCTGAAGAAATAAATACTCTAGATTTATTGATTTAATATACTTAGCTAGATTTATTTTATCGCCTTCCGAAAGAGACATTTCTTTTTGGAAAATGGTTTCAATAGCTCGATCGTATCTTTTAAATTTCTTGAGTTCGCTAACATACAAGTGATTGAATTCTTCATATGTTGTATTCGTTTCAAGCGGGCTCTCTTGCTTTTTAATGAGCTCTTTGAGCCTCTTTCTGAGATTAAATAGACTTGGCGGCAGTCCCATCCCCTGATAGCCACTATAGGATTTGAGCTGCGTCAAAACTCTTTTACAGATCAAAGTAATGAATTCGTGATCGCTTATAGCCGCCTCTTTCACGCGGATATACTTAAGAGAGGAATCAAAGTAAATCCCATCCTTTTCTTTGAGATTAAGACAGGTAACACACCTTTTAGCTTCTTCATCAAGGTTTTTATATATCTTAGCTTGTTCATCAAAGCTATTATATCTATTAGTTGAAATCATTGAATTAATCATCTAGCAACCAAATTGTTTTTATTTATTAAACGAATATAATTTAGATTAATTATGTTAACATAATTTAAATTAACCTAATTATAAATTTTTTATTAGACTAAAAACAAAGTCTCCAACAAACTCTGTCGTAAATTCTAATGAGAACTTACATCTAAAGTTTGAAAGGCCATTGATCATTCGATATCTAAAATGATTTCAGCTTGATTCTCTGGATTGACTATCCTTACATAAGGTTGCGACTTCCATCATCGATGCTAGTTTGGTGAATTGAGGATTGAGCTCTCCTCTGCGAAGATGGGTTCTTATGTTTTTTCTTCTTTATTGATGAAGCGGCTAGCTTTATTTCCCGGAAATCAACTTCTTTAATCCATTTATTGAAAACAGACGAGATAAACGGTCTTTGATAGTTATGAGATTTTCTTAAAAAAGAGGTCTTGTGGAGAAAGCGCGCATTCTTTTGAATACGCTTCTGTATGCAATACAAGCATCCAACTGAAAAGGCGTCTAAAAAATAGCTTCAAGAGGATCTATTTTCTTTCCATGAGAATCTCTTCATTACTTCCTTACTTCAACCCCTTCTCAAAGCTTGAGACCATAAAAAATTTCAAGCAGCTCGAGACGGAGAAAAAGGTAAAGATAGCTCTTGCACGGTATTTATAGGCCTATTTACTTTCGGCGTCGGAGGCATTGCATATTTTAGATACATGACAAAGCAACTAGCCTCACGAATAACAGACACTTCAGCAACACAAGTCCATAAAGTTCAAGAAAAAGTCATAGCCTCTACCTCCCCGATCTTCAATCAGCTACCTACGCAACAAAACAGTGGCACTCCTCATGCTGAAAAGACTCCTCCTCAGAAACAAGAGCAAATTTCTAATAAGGACCACAAGTCTCCTATAAATGAGGCCTTGCACCCTACTACGTCCGAGCAAGAAATACTTACTGAGAATGACGAAGGTGAAGTTTTTGCCATAGAATCAAGCACTACAGAAGAAAGTGACTCTGCAGAAGAAGTTCAAGTACTAAAAGACGATGAATCAGATGATGAGGCAATCAATTCCAGCCCCTCTACTTCGCTCTCTCCAACAGTAAAAGAGATCGAACAATCAGAAGACCCTGATGATAGCTTCTACGAAGATATCTTTGATGAAACAAAAGACCTTCCTCCTTTTGATAAGGGAATTAAAGGAAGATGTATTGAATTTGCATCTCGATTCGTTGACCTTGGAAGAGCGAATGACGATGGGGACTGTCTCTACGACTCTATAGCACAAATTCTTAGCTCGCGCTTTAAAAAGACAATTACCATCAAAGACGTTCGAGAATTAATCAAGGAATATGTAGATGCTCTAGATAAAATAGACTCAGAGGATAATTGGGTAAAATCAGCGTGTGGAAGTAAAGACGAGTACGACAAATACAAAAAGACCGTTGGCAAAGGCATGAAGGATCTTCTGAAAGAAAAAGGAGCTCCTGAAGACACTATCTCTACATACAATAAACTCATCTCTGAAAAAGATTCTCTTGCTCAAAGAGCAAGGGCTCTTACTCAAGAGATCAATAAACTGCGTCAAGATATACGCGCTGAAGAAGAAATAGAAAACTCTGTCGATAAGGTGGAGGAGTTATCAAAGAAAAGCAAAGAATACAATAAAGTCAAAAAAAGTTATGATGGCATGAGCGATAAATTAACACAAATAGTCAGCGAATACGCTCCCGATGAAACACCTCTATGGGGATCAACAGGGATTGATTGTTTAATACTTCACGATATTTTCGGTATCGACATAACCACCCACGTAGCACATATCTCTGAAATAGAAAAGGCCTATGTCGAAAGTGAGGAAGCGGCTTTAAATCTCGCCTGTTCAATGATCAATACAAGTCAGTCAGAGTCAGTACAGTACATGAAACTACCTCCGATCTCAAAGAAATATCGATTTGTTACATACTTTGAGCTCTCAGCAAAAAATGATAGAGATCAATTAACTGCCAGTCCGAAGCTCGATCCAACACCATTTCTTGAAAAAAGAGGAATGAAGCGGCTTGATAATGAGACATTCCACATAGCACTCTATAGCAACCACTTCGTTCCTTGCACGCCGAAGAAGAAATCTGAAGAATTATGAGTAAGGAACAGCAACCCTCCTCTCTCAAGAGGAGGTATAAGTTGAAAGAATATCCCGCTTTCGGGTAATATGTTTTCCGGCTTTTACATTTCGCTTTTCATGTGTGCGCTTTTCTCTCATCAGAAGAGAGAAATTCCTCCATTAAAGAGTTGTCTGCGATAAAAGCGCTGTAGATGTTAGTGGCCGTACAATGCCCCGATCTTTTTTAGATCCTTGAGATTGAGCATACGTACTGCACTTACTACACTTATTCGCAGTCCCTTCTTCTCTTTATCTCTCTATCAATGAAGAGCGCCGTCTTCGAGCCGGTATGTTGAGCGTCTTATAGGAGAGCTCAGCAGCTGACAAAAAAGAGCCCTTCTCACAAAAGAGTTTTCTCTTGAAAAGCGCTCTTAAAAACAAGGATCACCATTGCCTGCCATAGGTTGGCAGGAGAACTTCTCGCGTATCGCCTCGTTGAAATAAGAACGAGAGCAAAAGCAGGCTTTTGGCAAGGCCTTCTTTCATAAGCGAGAATAGATGTGTTTTTTTGAGTTGTTCAATCCTCTTTTTCTTAAGTGAAAAAAGGATGCTTCAATCAAGAGAGAAACAGTAGATACTTTAGAGATTTTTTCTTCAGGCTATAAAACCGCCTCTTCACTTTCGGCAAAGGGCAATTCCCAATTTACGAAAGTGAATACGTTTTTGCCTCTTTTACGATTAGGTGAGAGGCTGGCAAAAGATTGTTATAAGGATGGCATGGATGAAAAAGGCTCAAAAGATACCAAAAGTGTTACATATAATTTAAGAGACATTCATGACATCATTTGAACAATTAGGCCTTCCGGAATTTCTTATTCAATCTTTGCAACATATGAAGATTGTTTCCCCAACTCCTATCCAGGAGCAGGCAATACCTCCAGCCCTTAAAGGCAGCGACATCTTAGCCTCCGCTCAGACAGGATCCGGAAAGACACTTGCCTACATGATCCCACTTTTCATTCAACTGTTCCAAAATCCGCAAGCGACAGGCCTCATCCTTCTTCCAACCCGCGAACTTGCGAATCAGGTGAAAACAAATTTCATCCAGCTTCGTGGACGAGGTGTAGACCTTCATGCTGCTGTATTGATTGGTGGAGAGCCAATGGGCAAACAGTTTCATCAATTACGAGGAAATCCTCGACTTATCATCGGGACACCTGGAAGAATCTGCGATCACCTCAACCGAGGAACGCTTGACCTCTCCAAGACTAAATTCTTAGTGCTCGATGAAATGGATAGAATGCTCGACATGGGCTTTAGCGACTCTTTAGAAGAGATTTATGGAAAGCTTCCAGAAGAGAAACAAACATTCATGTTCTCTGCGACGCTTCCGCCTTACATCGAGAAAGCATCTCGCAAGTATTTGAAAAATCATGAACGCATTGCAGTCGGCTCCGCCCTTGAAGCCGCAAAAGAAATTGAACAAGCTATCATCCACACGACTCATAATGACAAGTTCTCCAAATTGGTCGAAGAACTCTCAACTCGAGATGGCTCTGTTATCGTATTCGTAAGAACAAAGCGAAGCGCTGACGAAGTCGCAGAACTTTTAAGAGAAGAAGGACATAAAGCAGAAGCAATCCACGGTGATCTTCACCAGAAAAAGCGAGAGCGAGTCGTTCTCTCCTTTAGAAAACAAAGAAGCCGTATCATGGTTGCAACTGACATTGCAGCACGTGGACTCGATGTTCCACATGTTCAGCACGTCATCAACTATGATTTGCCAGAGTGCCCAGAAGATTACGTCCACCGTATCGGACGAACCGGACGCGCTGGTGCTCAAGGATTTTCCCTTTCCTTCATCTCTCCAGATGAAAGGCGCAAGTGGAACGATATCTTGGCATTCATGAATCCAGAATCAAAGAAGAAATCTCAAGGTCAATCAGGTGATTCAAGACCAAGAAGATCCTCATACCAAGGCCGCTCATCTTCGCAGAAAAGCTATGGAGCTCCACGCTTTGGCCGCTCTGAGAGGAGAGGATTTGACGAGCGAAGAGGATTCGATGAGCCAAGAGAGCGTCCAATGAGAGATTCTGGGTATCAATCAAGAGATGCTGGATTTGCTTCTAGAGAAGCTGGATTCTCATCAGAGAGAAGATCTTCAGGACGATTCTCATCTTTTGAAGGCGGTCAAGGATTCAGATCTGAAAGAAGTTCTTTCGGACAATCTGAGAGATCTTTTGAGAAAAGAGGCTCTTCCTTTGGAAGAGGCGCTCCTCGTTATCGCCCACAAGGGGAAGGACGTCCATTTAATCGCAAAAGAACTATTGCTGACTAATAGCTCTTTATGAAGACCGCTTATAGCATCTGAAAGACATTTTCAGATGCTATAGGGGAACTTAAACAAGCCTGATGATAGAGAAAGCGATCTCTTTTCATCAGGCTTTTTTCTTTTGAATAGTCCTTAAAGCTCTTTTCGTGATTTTTTGAGTCTCAATGGTTGGGGACTCTTCATTCCACCGCTTACAGCATTGAATGACCCATTCTGGATTGTCTTTTCCCGCGTCATTCAACCAATTACCGACAGAAAGCTGTACATAGCGTGCAGGATCACTTCGTAATGGCTCCAAAAGATGAAGCGCACGCTCAGGTCTTTTACGAAGCTCATTGATATGAGGAGACCAGACGCCCCTGGGACGGGTGAATTCAGAGGCAAAGCGGCGTATCCTTTCGGAACGATCAAATATCCATGTAGAAAGATATTCAAGGCCGGCATCAAGCTCTTCTATAAGAGATGGCCTTAGAGCAATCCATGCCCATTCGCGAACTCCAGAGTTTAGATCATCTGCTAGAGGCCGGATATATTCTAACTTGCGATGAAGAGGAATTTGTTGAAGACCTAAGAGATAACAGCTTACTCCCCTTACTGTATCCGATCGATGGGTAGAGAGGAGCTTAAAAATCTCAAAACCATGGAGACTATGAAGGCAAGCAGCAGCAGCGAGATATTTTTTTGTAATTCCGGCTGTATGATCAAAAGAATCAAACTTACACCCAGGAATTACATGCGTGAACAAAAGCGGGATATCGATTTGAAGAGTTTCTTGAAGATTTCTACACTCAATAAGACCCTCTTGCAATGCTCTTTTGCGAGCAGCTGTATCTTCAAAAGCACTCATCTTCTTACCCTCATGAAGGATTAAGCGCACTCGCTCTTCCTTGTTCCATAGCAGCTCGTCTTCTTTGTCTATATTCTTCTACAGGAAGGATTTCATCTTTGTCTGTACGATGAATATATAGAATTCCATATACATGATCTATCTCATGCTGAAGCACTCGAGCCAGAAAACCTTCAGCTATCCCTTCAACTCGATTTCCATTCAGATCGTATGCTACGTAGCGAATCTGCTTATAACGGGGGACATTCGCAGCAACCCCCTCAATTGAAAAACAGCTTTCGTAATCTACATGAATATCGTACGGGTTAATCGCCTTGTATGATGGATTCAACAGCACAGTCTTTCCCATCCCTTGGGACAAATCAGGGCGCCACCTTTGCATCTCAGGGGTTACTTCAACCGCAACAACAATAGCTTTCTTCTTCACTCCAATTTGAGGAGCAGCAAGGCCTGAGCAATTCTCTTCCTGATCAAATTTCTTGATAAGAGTCTCTATCGATTCTCTATCCTCGACCGAAAGAGGAAATACGAAATCATCAGCTTCTTGCACTAAAATTGATGGAGGTGTTGATCCTGGAGTAAGTACGTCTTTAAATACACAATACTCAGGAAGCGATTGATCTTTGATTGGATCACTCATTACAACCTCTACATTTTTTTCGTGTTCATTTTTCCGATCACGGGCACAGAGCATATTAATATCTGTACATGAGATAGCTGAAAATAATGCTAAAAAAACAAGAAGGGATCTTGATAATCGAGAAAGCTGCAGAAGAGGCATCTTTATACATTCGCCTCATTTGACGAATAATAAAAAAGAACGGAGGGGGTGGGATTCGAACCCACGGTACGCGTTTAACGTACACACGCTTTCCAAGCGTGCTCCTTAAGCCACTCGGACACCCCTCCATTTACGGAAGATAAAAACACTGTCAGAAATAAGATGTAAGAAAGGTAACACATTAGCCTCTTTTTCCCCAACTTGATTCTCAACAAGCTGCTAAGCAATGGCTTTTGACAAAAAAGACTACTTATCCTTACTCCCACATAAGATAAAAAATGGAACAAAAGAGCCAAAATACCCAGAGTATTTCTGTACAATAGATAGCTCAAATGAGTATTCTTTTATTGAGCGCAGTGAGTTTTATCTCCTTAAAGCGCACTCTAAAGCAATCGTATAAAAGTAAGTTAAGACATCTACATTCTCATGAAGTATCTTTCATCTTCTGCTATCTGGCTATTACTCACTCTCTGCTTTGCTTCCCATCAAGCGATATTTAGCCAAGATGACATAACACTAAATAGCGAGCACCTGCCACTTATTCTTGTATCGGTTCCCCCTTATACTGATATTGTTCAGTCAATAACAGGCTCAGGCGCCACCGTCAGGTCTATTGTCTCATCCTCTTTAAGCTCCCACACATTCGAGCCAACACCAAAAGACACATATTCATGCAAAGATGCCGTTATCTGGTTCGGAATTGGGGAGCCATTTGAAGCCAGGATGTTGAGATCTCTTGTAAAGACACTGAAGAGCCATGTCTATTACGTCAATTTGAAGCAAGAGATGAAAGGCGAGCTTGAGAAAATGTCAAATGACTTCCCTTCATTAAAGCTAGCATGCGCTTGTTCACATAAAGGACACACTCATCATCACACTCACGAAAGTCAATATGACCCACATATCTGGATGAGTCCCACCCTCATGTCAAGCCAGATTGACATTATCGCCAGAGTTGTAAAAGAGAGACTTTCTTCTCTCGACAAAGCTCTCATAGATACCAATGTCAAAATGCTTAAAGAAAAGTGCCAAAAGCTCATTCAATTGCAAAATGATCTTTTCTCCCCACTTAAAGGAAGATCGATCATAACTGCTCATGCTTCATATGGCTACCTTACAGCTCCATACGGCATCAAACAGTACAGCCTCGAACAAGACGGAAAAGAGCCATCTCCTCAAGCGATCACCCAACTTATTGATCTTGCTCGCAAAGAGAAGATATCAGCTATCTTTACACAGACCCAATACCCTTCAAAAGGGGCAAAGGTCATAGCTGAGGCTCTCTCTTCAGAAAAGGAATCAAAAACATCAATACAGGTAATAGAATTAGATCCTTATAGCAGTGATTTCTTCTCTAGTATGGAACATACTATTGTGTCTATTGCCAAGTCGTTTCATGATGCAAACGAGACTTCTGCTTTAAGCCAAGAGAAAGGAAAATGAGAAGAGATGAAGAACTCGCCTCTCGCTGAAGATTCAAAATTCGCGCTAGAAATCGACAATCTTTCCTTCGGCTATTCGCCAAATGAAAAGATCCTCTCAAATGTCTCAGTACATATTGAGCTGGGAAAATTTATTGGCGTTATTGGACCTAATGGAGGCGGCAAGTCTACACTCCTCAAGCTCATCTTAGGTTTTTTGATTCCTCAAAGCGGAACCATTCGCTTTTATGGAAAGAGGTCTCGCCCTATTGAAAAACTCGCGTACGTGCCGCAGCACCTTCACTTTGACAAGCAATTTCCTATCACTACGTTAGAAGTGGTTTTAGGAGGAAGAGCGAATAAACTCTCTTGGTTTGGAAGATATAAACAAGAAGATATTGATTATGCGATGAACGCGCTTCATAACGTGGGCTTATGTCATCTTCATGATACCCCCTTTGGAACGCTCTCAGGTGGACAAGCCCAAAGAGTTTTGATAGCAAGAGCTCTTGCATCAAATCCCTCACTTTTGCTCCTTGATGAACCAACTGCAAGTATAGATAGTGAAGCCGAGATAGAAGTACTGAATGTTATTCAATCGCTTAAAGGATCTATGACCATTCTCATGGTCACTCATGATCTCAGAGCTGCCCTCTCTCAAGTCGACGGGATACTCTGTGTGCAAGGAGGAGCTCTATTCATGCAACCGAAGGAAGTATGTGAGCACTTTGCTCTAGGGCTTTATCATTATCCTCTCCTTCAAACACCTCCAAACCATCTCACACGCACACAAACAAGATCATCTCTTCCAATTGTATCCACGGATAATATCCAAACCCCATAAAGGCCGGGAATAAAAGAGCATATGAATTTTCTTGATGCCTGTACGATGAATCCACTCCTCATAATTGCAATACAAGCAGGGCTCATCGCTTCCATTATTGGTGGAACTGTTGGAACATTAGTTGTTGTCCGCAGAATCACATTTGTGAGCGGTAGCATCTCCCATTCCATCTTAGGCGGCATGGGCCTTTTCTTATGTCTTGAGCGCACTCAAGGATGGGAGGCTCTTACTCCACTTATGGGAGCCATCACTGCAGGAGTCATATCCTCTTGCCTTATCTCTTTTGCTCATCATCGGCTTAAAGAGCGAGAGGACTCATTCATTGCAACACTTTGGGCCTTCGGGATGGCTACGGGCATCGTCTTCATGTCAAAAACACCCGGATATAGTGTCGAGTTAACAAACCTACTGATAGGAAATATTTTATGGGTTACCCGTGAAGACCTTCTTCTTCTCTTAACCCTCGCTATCGCAAGCTTAGCTTTTATAATCTTCTCATTTCAGAAGCTCAAGCTCATGGTATTTGATGAACAGCAAGCAATCCTTCAGGGAATCAATACGAAAAGGCTTTCTTTATTTCTTCTTCTTTTAGTCTCTGTGACTGTAGTAGCCCTGATGCAAGTTGTCGGGGCAGTCCTTGTCATGACAATGCTCACGCTCCCCCAAATGATCGCGGCTATTTTTTCAAATAGGCTATCAATGATGATGATATTGTCATCCCTTATCTCATGTGGACTGACAATAGCCGGGCTTATGATGTCATTTTATCTTGATTGGCCTGCAGGAGCTTCAATTGCTATCTTATCAACCATAGCATACGTTAGCGCGCAGGTTGTGAACTATGCCACTAGGCGATTCATGAATTAAGATATCTAGAGTAGATAAAGAAAAGATACGGAAAGGGAGGGATTCGAACCCTCGGTACCCTTCTCAGAGTACACGTCCTTAGCAGGGACGCGCTTTCGGCCACTCAGCCACCTTTCCGTAATGAAAGAAAGACTTCATTGAGATTAGTGACAGTAAGGCTACCTGAGTCACGATTTGGCAGCAAGTAAAATTATCCTCATCTTGCATTCATCAAAAGAAAGTTTGCTAAGTAACGCACAAAGAACCCTTTGAGGTAAAAGAAGTACTCTCTTTATTTCCTGCAATACGAACAACGCGACCATGAGACCGCATATTCATCATAACTAAAGAAGCCTGAGCCTTTTGTAGAAGAGATAAATAGATTTCATAGAAAAACTCACTAAGTAATCCACTTCAATTTTTTTATCATATAAATTGCTTGCTGCGTTTCAAATCCACTTAATGAAGATACTATGTCGTCATATATATACGTCTATTCAGGTGATGGGGCCTCCCAATTTTTCGCCGAGTGCATAAGAAATAGAATTGAGAACACTTGTGATGATCGAAAGTACAAAGTAGCTACTACGAACTCCCTTACCGATTTTGATGATTGGGAAAACACCTCTCTTCTTGTAGTCCCTGGAGGACATGCAGGGATGATGATGCACGGGGCTGATGAATTAGCTTATAATACCGACCAGGTAGCCCAAAATATTCTGAAGCATAGCGTCAATTACTGGGGAATATGTGCCGGTGGGATTTTAGGAAGCGGAGCTTCATCAGGACAATCGACTGTTGAATCAATTTATAATGAACCAACTGCCTTCTTCCCTACTATATCGAAGCCCATGCTCAAATTATGGCCAGGAAATACAATAGCTCCACTATTTCCTTCACCGCAATTCGAGAATGAGCCATTGAAAGACTTAAAAATAGTTCCTATAAACTACAAAGACAATACAGTCATTCCGATGGCACATATCCGAGGCCCAGGATTTTTGCTTCCAACATACACACAGGGCACAGAAGTGATTGGACGATATACAAATGATGCAAAGCTACCATCAATGAGCTACTATAGTGTTGAAAGAACCCCTACAGCAATCATCAGGCATATTACACAGATCAATCAAAGCGATTTGGTAGAAAGTATTCTCCACACAAATAAAACAGGTCACAATTCAGAAAAAAGTTCTAAAATTATCCTTACTGGCTGTCATCCAGAAATTAACTCAGACACAGTGCGATCTGGAGCATTTAAAAATACGTTCAAGGCTACAAATTATGAGCAACAAAAACTCGCTCAGGAACTTGAAGAGAGCGATGCTCTCAGGATAAACGTAATCACTCAACATTTAAAGTCACTAGAAATTGACTGCAAGATTCAGCCCAACTCTCTGTAATTATTGATATATAAGAGAATTCATATGCCCGAAGAGAAAGAACGTATTTCTCTTCGGGCGAAGAATTTAATTTCAGAACGCCACTCTCTTAAATCCCCTGCTTGGAAAGAAAGGGATTTCAACTCATTGGCATATATAGTATATCATATGTTCATGAATGATGGCTTTTGTCCGCCTGATCTTCAGAGTTTAAAGTCGACGTTAAGTAACAGCAAAAACTGCATTATATTCTTTTTCCATGTCAGAAAAAATAAGTTCAATAAAAGCTCCTCCTGCTTCTAAAGAATCTGAAATGATGGTTTTGGGCTGTATGCTCACATCCATAAATAGCCTCAATATTGCAGCAGAGGCACTCGAAGAATCAGATATCTACTATGCCGAGCATCGATTGATCTTTCACTGCTTGAAAGAGGCATATAAAAATGATCGCCCTGCTGATGTCCACCTCGTCGCAGAAGAATTAAAACGATTAGATAAACTCCAAGCTATTGGCGGCGTCGCCTACTTGACAACACTTTCTCAGTATGCTGCAACAAGCGCATATATTGAAGAGTACATCAAGATCGTCAAAGATAAAGCGATCTTAAGAAAGATGGTCACAGCCGCTCAACTCATTGAAAAAACATCTCTTGAGGAGCCTGCGGATGTCCATGGAGCGCTAGACGACGCTCAAAAGCTATTATATGAAATCGGACAAACTTCCCATTCAAAGAATGGAATCCTTGTAAGCGATCTCTTAAGAGGAAAAACAAATTCAAGCCAGTCGTTCTTAAAAGAACTTGAAGCTCGTCAAGAGCGCTATATTAAGATGGGGCCTGAAGAGACAGCCATCACCGGTATCTCGACTCAGTTTATCGATCTCGATAAGATGATCAACGGTTTGAATAATTCCCATCTCATTATCTTAGCCGCTCGCCCTGCTATGGGTAAAACCGCTTTGGCGTTGAATGTTGCCGAGAACGTCGCTTTCAAATCAAAGATTCCCGTTGGAGTCTTTTCTTTAGAGATGTCCGCGGATCAGCTCGTTCATCGTATTGTATGCTCACAATCTGAAGTAGAGTCAGATAAGATTCGCACTGGATCTTTAAGCCCAATGGAGTTTCACCAAGTTGTCGAAGCCGTCAACGAGATTCAGTCACATACCATGGTCATCGACGATCAGCCAGGACTTAAAATTACCGACTTGAGAGCAAGGGCAAGACGCATGAAAGAAAGCCACGGAGTTGGCTTCATCGTCATCGACTATCTTCAGCTTATTTCAGGATCCGGCTCTTCAAAAACATTGGAAAGCCGCCAGAATGAGATCTCTGAGATCTCTCGTATGCTCAAGACCTTGGCTCGTGAACTTGATGTTCCTATCTTGTGTCTTTCGCAGCTGTCTAGAAAAGTAGAAGAAAGAACTGGCCATAGACCGATGATGAGCGACCTCCGTGAATCTGGATCGATTGAACAAGACGCCGATATTGTCATGTTCTTACTCAGACGCGAATATTATGATCCACATGACAGACCAGGACAAGCGGAGCTTATCATAGCAAAAAACCGTCACGGCAGTGTCGGAAGTGTCAACCTTACCTACAGAAAAGAGATCGCTCAATTTGCGAACTTCAGCCCATCTCACTATCAGGTTTCCCATGAAGTTGATGATGACACTATGAAAGCCTTCGAGCAATTCCAGGCCAAGTGATAAAATCACCGCAGATACATACCCCCGTGACGCCATTTCACGGGGCGGCAAAAACCTTTCCCCTATTCCTTCTCTCTTATGGTCTAAAAACTGCTTGCTGAATTTCATCTTTTCGTCAGAATGTCTTTCAAGCTTTCGATACAAGAAGCTGATTGCCTGAACTTATTTTATGCGAATAAACTCGCTAACATTGAAAGACTTAGGACTTCATCACGTATGGCAGTGAAAAAAACTTTTTTGCTCTCTCATTTCCTTCTCCCGCTCTTCACTTTCTTCTTATATACCACCAGTTTATCCGCGCATGTAAATAGTACTCCCCCTCTATCCAAAGAAGCCCTTGAAATTCCTTTCAAGACACTGATAGGGGAGAAAAAAGGAGGAGCGAACAAAGAAAGAAAACAGATCCGACCTGAAGACTTTAACCAATTTAAACTCTTAGCTCGTGAATATGAGCAAAAAAGACCGTTGCTTAACACAGCTCGTTTAGACTCAATTATTCCAAAAAAGCTTCATATTATTTGGATTGGCCCTAAAGCTTTCCCTGAAGAATCAATCAACAATATGCTTTCATGGCAAAAGTTTAATTCGGATTGGGAAATCCACTTTTGGACTGATTCAAAAACAAGACCGCTGCCACTACCTACAATGAAAAGGCGCCTTGTATATGAGTATGACTTCTCACCATTACATGATCTTATCCCGCAAACGATGAATTGGGGAGAAAAGTCAGACCTTATGCGTTTTGCGATCATTTATAATGAAGGTGGAGTTTACGTGGATCATGATGCAGAATGCCTTAAAAGTTTTGACCCATTCGTCAACAACTTTACCTTTTTCGCATGCCTCGAAAGACCTCACTATCACGCCTCTATTGACACCTGCGTAATCCCAGCAAATGGCCTTTTTGGAGCAGTACCGAAACATGTAATCCTTGAAAAGACAATGGAAAGAGTCCTCCAAGTATGGGACAGCGTCGCACAAGAATTTCCGAACTTCGATCGAAGAAGCAACTTACAACGAGTTATACGTCGCACTTTTGACAGCTTTGCTCTTGCCTCAATCCAGTGGAGAAACCAGCCCGGCTACAATGATATCATTCTTCCTACAGCCTATTTTTACCCAGACATGACCTTTACATCAAAATTTCAAGATAAACTGAAAAAAAGCGGCATTGTCTTCTCGTCTCACAAATTTGCTGGAGCTTGGAAAGACCCATCAACAAAAAAAATAGCTCGGAAAAGTTCTCATCGTCGCTAAGAGATTCTTCTTCTCCATCTAACAAAGTGAGCAGGAGTCTAAACCCCGTCTTCCTGCTCCTTTGAGCGAAAAATTTCTTTACTTCCCCAGCAAGACTTGCTTTATGTAATTTGAGTGTGATAAACCCTTTTGTAAGATCTTAAAGCCTAAACACGTTAAATCCCAAAGCTCACAATTCTGATAGAGGGCAAGTCACATGAATTTATGCCGATTGATACTCACGTATGCACTCATTTCGCCTTTATGTCTTTTTGCCGAAAACTTAACTGATATTGCGAATAAATATTCCTCGGATAAAGGCACTGAATACGCCTGCGCGCACCATTATACGCGCCACTATGAACGCTTATTTAGTAAGTTAAGAACCAAAAAGTTGAAAATCATGGAGATTGGCCTAAATAGAGAAAATCGCACTGATTGCGCATCCCTTCGCATGTGGTTAGATTATTTTCCAAAAGCTAAAATCTTTGGAGTAGATATCGTACCTCAGAGTTTCTCTCACCGTCGCGTTAATATTATTATTGGAGATCAATCAAAAGCTGCCTTTCTCGATCAATGCGCAAAAAAATTTAAGAATAAATTAGATATTCTTATCGATGATGGATCACACGCGTCATTCGATCAGCAAATCACCTTTGTTAATCTTTTTTCCACTATTAAATCTGATGGCTTTTATGTCATAGAAGATCTTCATTACCAACCATGGGATGAACCTCCAATGGTTCTTAAAACAAGAGCCGTGCTAGACAAGCTGATCAACAACGAATCGTTTTCTCTTCCAGGTGTATCTCAAAAAGAGATTAATGCTGCTGTAAGCCAAGTCGGCTCCATCGAGTATTACGACTCTGCGCGATACGGCGAAAAATGCCTCGCTGTGATTCGAAAGAAAGGAAAGTAGCTGATTCTATAAGAATCCGTATCCAGAGACACATGCAAAAGCACTTATAATCTAGAGGGGATCTTTCATACGAAAGATCCCCTTTGCCATCTTCATTTATTCGCTCTTATTTACGTCTTGAAGGTGGGATATGCTCGTCTTGGTGGCGAACAGTCTCATGGAGCACTGATGTGTGTCTTCCAAGCCTTTTCAAAAGCTTTTTCATGAGTTCATCGTTGTAGGTAGTATATTCGAATAAAGGCAGCGTCAGTACTGCCATATCTATACATTTATGAGCGGGCCGAACTTTTCTTAACTCATACTCAGGATTAGCTCTTATGGGCAAGCCGTTCTCAAATCCAACCAATGTCCCCTCAAGCGCATAGTTGACAAGCTCAATTGAGTGGCCCATATTATACGCCATTGCTTTTCCTCTGCCACCTGCAATAACGATAAATATAGAATCGACGTCTGTTTGAAGATAATTTTTAAAAAATGTTGTGGATGACACTCCTGTTCCTTGACTATCTACTAGGAGAGTATGCTCATCATAAAGGCTATTTACATACTCAATATATGAAGGAGTAGGATTCCTATAAAGATGCCTTGAAGTATGAAAATAAACTGACTCATATTGAGGGAACATCTTTGAGAAGATTTTTATCCAATGGCAGCAGTCTCTTGAAGAGAATAAAACCCGCGTCTTATTGTTCGCCAAACTGTAATCGTTCACATAGAGCGATGCGAGAACGAGTATTGGAACATTATATTGTGACTGCTCTTCCCAGATCCTGTGTTTCGTTGTCTTCTCATTGTAGGGGTTACGTAAGCGAAGATATCTCATCAGGTTTGCAATACCCGATTGATTGAATTGTGCTAAAAGCGCTTCTTGCCGCGTGTATTCTGATTCATTTGTATGTTTAGCGGTTATTTTATGCCTTTTCGCGGAGCGAATATCCGAGTGTAGGTTATCTCCTAAATGCTCTACGATCGAGTAACGGCTTTCAACAACGGGCCAGATCGCCCCTGAGTACTTTCCTCCATAACTTGCAAAGATTTCCACGCGTTTATTGAGACCAACGGATCTTAGTAGTTCAGCAATTTCTTCTTTCGTATAGTACGTATCTGTTATGAGAATGTCACCGTCTCTCACCTTTGATATGTTCTTCTGGATGGCAAAGAGATTTTGCTTTTCGCAGTTAAATTCATAAGCCCTAAGACTCTGAGCCGTCCCTTCATCAATACCAGTAAGTTCCATAAATTTCTGATATATCTGATCAAGAGAACCTCTACATTGTGCTTCAGCCTCCATTCTCAGTTTCTTAAAATTTGGGAAAGGAAACCCATTCTCCACCAAATCGAAAACAGAAGTAGGATCCTTATGAATGCGTGCGACTAATGTGTCAAATACATCAAATGATCTAACTTGTGGCCGCTTTGCTTTCTTCTTTTTCCTTCTGTACTCTCTCTTATGATGATACCCTTTAGAGATGACTTGATTCTCCGCATACACAACATCGCCTATAAAAGCGCTAAAAACGAACATACATACGAAACATCGCAAGAACTTGTGGATTATTTTTCCAGCTTCCATATACGCATTGACCTTACTGAGTTAAACTACCTGTATCCGTTCCTTCTCCATACACTCCAGCTATGACCATATCTTTAGAGGGACAGTATTCTCTGATTCCTGGGACATAGTGCATATCAACATCAATTGGGGCCCACAAATAGACATGCTTAAAATAATTGATTAATTTCTTGATCCCTCTTTGAGAGAGAAAATATGAATGAGTGCCGAATCTCATCCCTACCCGTAAAATCTCTTTGGAAACCGCTTTTCGTTTCACCATGCTTTTCAATGGCGGGAGAATTTGCCCTGGCCTAGGATCTTGATAGTCACACTTCAATATTCTCTTTCCAACCCTGGAGTCCAGGTCGGTGTAGAAAACATCCCATTTCGGATCAATCTTGTTTAAACGATCAAGATACTGAGGTAAAACACGAGCCTTCGACTTAAAGTAAATATCATCCTCGCAAATCCAGATCACTGTATAACCACGAGTGAGAGCATCATTTAAAATTGAAAGATGGCTCAATAAACAACCGAGTTGTCCCGGGCCAAGACGTCTTCTATTTATATACGGGCCATGCATACGATCAATACTGCTAGTATGAAACTTGCGGCCATCAACAGCACTGACTCTATTGCATACGATCCCCTGATGATTAAAGAGCCTTTTTGTCCTTATCCATTTCTCAGGACGGGTATCAAGATTGATAACGTAGATGCAATCAACACCTCTCAGGCGCGATTTTTTTAAATCTCCTGTAATCTCTTCAATATATTCTAAGACAGGTGTCTCGCCTGCTTGAAAAAAAGTGGAGAAAATGAGCGACCCTTTAACAAGTAAGATAAAAAGCGTTGAAAGAGTAAACCGTTTCATCTCGATCCCTTAAAGTTTACGTATGACAAATAAAAGAAGTTGCCTCTCTTAACTCTCTTGTCCAGAACTCCTCTTACCGCAGCTCTTTCATTCAACCCTTTCTTTTACATGAAGAAATCGGGCTTTGGATAGAAGTCATGTCATTTGACGATAAACTGTTAAGAGGACCATCAAGAACCTATTGAGTTTGACGCCAGCGAGCAATACACGGCCTGTATTAAAATTAAATTTACAAACTAAATTTTATTAGAAAGGCGCTAAAGATAGCCCTGGGTATTAAAAAACAGTCTTTGATAATAATCAAACATTTAATTCGACAATTGTCCAATCCAAATCTAAGCCTTTTACTATAAGTAGGCTACAGCTCTTGCTACTCTTAAGACGACTATTTAGCTTTATCTTTGACGTTGTATCACTTTAGCACTATTGAACGCTCAGTTGCCTACTTTGCTATTCAATGTTGAATGACGAAGGCGAGATACTGCACTCATATAGAATATGAACTCATGACAAAAACTGTGATCGTTTTACATTCGAGACAGCCAAAGCGAGGGCCTTCATATCAAAAAAAAGAATGGCTATCCTCAAACGAAAACTTGACATGTAAGACGTCTCTTTATTAGTTGTGTTCTCAGTTATCTTCTTCAAAAAACATTTAATCACCGATGATCAAGATAAGAGGAAAGTCAATAAAGATTATGTTATTCCAACCCCTATATCGAGTAATCGCTTTACTACTCATTCTGCTGTCAAGCAATCGTGTTTGGGCCACAACCAACCAAAAATCGGAATTTGTTGTACTTACTCAGACTTTCAATAGTAGCCACCTCATTGAGAGATACTTCTACTCTCTCTCCTTACAAAAGTATCCTAAATGGGAATGTATCTTTATTAATGATGGCTCAACTGATGATACAGCTCTTAAAGTACAAGAGAGCGTGCGGAAATATAAGCTTAACGGAAAAGTCACTGTTATAAACAACACGACTCATCGAGGATTGATTGCCAACATGAGCTCTCTAATTCGGCGATTATCCGATAAGAAAATCATAGTTTTGATCGATGATACGGCTATTCTCTCTCACACAGACATCTTTGAAAAATTAGCCTCCACATATGCTGATCCTAATGTATGGATGACGTACGGCTATTATGAGACTGCCCCAAGGAATACAGACTCCAGCTCTATCTGCAAGCCATTTCCTGAGTACCTTATAGCCCACAATCATCTCATTAGGAAATACACCTGGATTTCCCCTCGTATCCGTTCGTTCTACGCAAAACTCTTTCAATCAATTAGTGATGATGATTTAAAATTAAATGGGCAATACATCGATACAGATGATGATCGAGCAGCTATCATTCCTATGCTTGAAATGAGTACTCAAAGACATATCGGATTCATCCCTGAAGCAATATTGTTATACAATATGGGATCAGCTAGGAAGGAAACTCCTAAAAAAGCTATTGCTAAAGCGCGGCTCGAAAATCATATTCGTAGCAAGCCACCTTATAAGCCACTTATCGGGCATCTATTCAATAACTCGGATTTTGGGAAAGATAAGAAGAAATAATTATCTAGAAACAGACGTCCCTATACCGTTTAAAAGCTGTATAGGGACAAGTGATATGCGCAAGCAGAATTCTTTTGAATAATCTCACGACTGAAAGCCGCTATAATCTATGATGACACTATAACAAAATTAATAGTGAACATCGATCAGCGATTTGAACAACCTCTTCTGATCGATAACAACATTTCGAATTGCAACATCATTCTCACCGCAGATGACATAAAAGACTTTCCGTCCTTTTTCTTCCCCTTTCACAAGTCCCCCAGGAAACAAGACTCTCAAATAACTTCGTGGGTAAAACCAAACGTCTTTCGTTACAGGAGATGAATATATCCCTTTAAAGAGAATTGGCTTCTTTGAGATTTTCTTAATCCTGAATGGTGGCTTGCCCTCGAAGACTAATGCACCCATGACATAGTATCTCAACTTTTTATACATGAAAGAGCTATGGAAAAAAGTAATATAGTCGCCATGAGCAGTTTTTACTGCTGGAGTGCCTCCTCGGATCTCCCCCCACTTTCGCTGCCATTTCTTTAGCTCTCTTGCTTTCCCATTTTCATACGCCATAGAAACTTCACCTGACAAAGGATATTTAACCTTAAAAATCATGTGAGGAACATATGAATAGATTACAAAGGCCTCTTCTTGAGGAACTGAAGGATTAGAGTAAACAAATGGGGTCCAGTTTTTCTCCATAGTGCCTTTTCTATAAAGCATATCCTTAGAGATCTCACTGACTCCCGTCTTGGGATTAAATTGAGTAATACCTATGTTCCCAAGCGTTACTGGAAAAAACTGGGTCACTTTGGTATAGACAACACAGGCTTTTCCTCCGATTGTAAACAGGCGAGGATCTTCTGCTGAGCTACATTCAGTATCAAGTATCTTTGAAGTCGCTGTCATAGGCTTGAAAGAACGATCAAGTTTAATAAGCCCAACTCTTCCTGTTCTCACTCGTTCTGTGACTTTCTCACAGTCATTGCGAAAAGCAAGAAGGTATCCGTCCTTTTTCTTAAGGATTGATGGATTATATGGATGGGGAACAGCTGGAATAGTAATGAGAAATGAGCGAAGAACAATCCTAGAACCTTTTCTCCCCCCAAATTTCTTGAATGCTACTACCTTTTTAATGTCTTTTGTATATCCGACGGGATGAGAGTGGGCAAAAGCTGTTAGAGGAAATGCGAGCAATGCTGCAAAAAGAAGAAGGTTTTTCATAGTGCGAATTTGTAGGTTTGGCAACATCAGAAGAAGCTTTTCAGCCCTCAGATACTTCGATGAGTTAGATACACATTTCTCAATCAATTACAGAGCTGAGAGTCGACCAAGAATTCTTCATAGAGAAACTATTCTTGAAACGCCTCCCGCTTGGAAGTCAGACTTGACTTGCTCTCACGAAACTATCAGTTTTTTTTGAAAAGAAGATAGGTATCCTCAACAGAGCAAGACTGATCGAGCTCGCAGTGATCATAAAGATACTCTACTGCTCTTCTCGTTTGTGGCCAGTTAACATCATCAAACCAGATGTAGCCTCCTTTTTTCACTTTGGGAAGCCAGCTTTGCACATCAAACAGGGCTGATTCTTCGGAGTGATTTCCATCAATATGAATGATATCTATTGTTTTATCTTTGAAGAACGAGACAGATTGCTTTGATGTCATTCTCATAAGGCAGTATCGATGATCAAGTAGCTGTTGGTGCATGCCAAACACGAAATCATTCATGATCTTGTTCAAATCAACTTGGGACCACCAATTGGCATTTATTGTATCCATTCCCTCTACACAAGGAGCCACGGACCATGGGTCAATTGCATAGACAATGCCTTGCTTATTGAATTCAAGCGCTGCAGCAGTTGGGTAGAGCGAACTTCCTCCAAAGACACCAACTTCAACACATAAAAGAGGCCTTTCTTGATGAATAAGGTCCATCATCCGCTCAGCTTTCCTCTGAGAACACCATCCTTGAAATGTTGTCATCTGAGAAAATGTGCTGTCCTTATACTGTGTCCATGAAGTGTCATCATGCGCTGATAAATGAAATGAAGCCAATATAGCTAATAAGAAGAACTTGAGGAATTGATGAGAAGGCGTAAAAAGTGGTGTAGCTGCTATTCTTAAGGACATTGAACGGATCTCCCCTATTTATTTCAGTCACTCGTGTCAATCAATCACTTGAAGTATCAACTAATAAATAAAAAGAGCGTTGGATATCTCACTAAAAGTTATATTTTGTCAAAAAATATGATTGCACAACATGTGATAGACTGGGCTTAAAAGCACTTTAATCAGCTTTAAGCCCAGTTGTAGAAGATGTTAATTATTTTTTATTAAAATATTAATTAACACTATTTAATCCTTTGGAGATACCCTGGACTTCCATTATCTGAAAGAGCCTGTGGCAATGTTGAGACTATATCTGACGTGACAGTGTAGATGCTCATATCATTAGGGAGATAATATTCCATATCGAATGGCAAAAACACTCCGTATGTCTTTATGAAGTCCAATATTTTCTTCATTCCAGACCGTCGTACAATCATTGAATAGGCTCCATAACGTGCGCCGATTTTCCAAAACTTTGGATGAATCATTGTTCGCTGAGCAAACTTTTCAGGATTCAGTGGATTGAAATTAGGGCGAAGAGCGTATCCTAAACAAAGCACGTAGTTCCCATTTTTATCCTTGGTATCTTTGTCAGTAAAAAGGATATCCCATCCTGTCTTTCCAACGACGGCATCTAGTTCTTCTATAGCTTGCGAAATTTCATGAGGATTTCTTATGACTTCGATATCATCTTCCATAACCCAGATTGTCTCGTAGCCTGAATCATATGCATCCTGGAGAATCGAAAGATGGCTTAATACAATTCCTATAGCTCCTTTTGACATGCAATGACAAAAATAAGATCGACCTGGAACAGACATAATTTCATGATGAGGCCCTCTCTCACCGGGCAAGTACGAAGTCCCCCACATCCCTGACGACATTGTTACTGGATTGAACTTGATCCCGAGACCATCAAATGCTTCTTGAGGGAGCTTCCAACCATTAACGGCAGAGAATCGATAAGGTGTAATCCCGTATTCTTTCAGCTCCTCAACACAGTGCTGAAATTTTTCGGGCCGTTCATCAAGGTTAATCGTATAAATATAATCAACATTTGCAATTGAATGACCTTCTTGAGGCTTATTCACAGGCAGTTTAAGGTAGTCCTCAACGCCACAATAGATGAAACTTGAAAGAAGAAGAAAGAACGTAAACAGAAGTCTCGCCATGTCTTGAGCACCTTTTTTAACACTATTCACTTGGCTATCTCTTTTCAAAACACACATCAGCTGTCTATAAACTATGAGGGCGCTATTCCTTTTCTTCTTCCTCCTCTATATTTTTCAATGAAATTGTTGATACACGAAATGAAGAAACGCTTTCGCAGTATTGCCTCGCTTAGAGACCTATTTCATTCCCTTGTAGGAATCAATGAAGACAAAAGCTTCCTAAGATCAAATGTAAGAACACGAATTGAATTGTCATTCTCTCCACATGTGACTATGGCTACTTCTTTCTCATTTTTTAGCCTCTTCACAACAAGCCCTGTTGGAAAGATCACGCGATCTAAATTTCTTGCCCATCTTCTTGAGAAAACAGGGCCTCTTAAGCCATTGACTTTATTCTCATATATGTCTGACCAGATGATCGGATATGGCGATAGCTTCTTAGGAGTGTATGGGTAATTTTTATCTAACAGACATGCTCCCATAACATAAAGTCGCTTCTTTGCGCTCGTCAAAAACCAGCTATGGAAGAAAGCCAGATAATACCCGCTTTTGAGTCGAATAGCGTGTGTCCCTCCCGAGATTTTTCCCCACTTCCAGTGTGATGGTTGAGATATTGAGATAATGTCTGATGTCTCCTCTGATGAAGGGCTCATGCACCCATCAACGCCTCGAACAAATGAGGTCAAGGTGAGAGGAAATAACCTTGTAATCACAGGAATTTTCTCTTGCACAATGGCTTCATCTATTAAGGGAATCCAATTTTTCTGAGGCATCGCCCCACTTGAGGCCAAATAAGTTGCCTGTGGCTGAAAAGTCTTCTCATCAAGTCGAACAAAACAAGGGGAAACGCTTTTACCTGGAGGATAGACATAGTAGAGTGTATATAGCGCGCCATTGGTATAGAAGAGCCGAGGATCCTCCACAAAAGGGCCAAATTGCTGAAAAATTGGGTACTGACAATCCCCGACTTGCTCGAAACGCTTACTTAAGAGAGCGATCCCTAATCTTGCCCCACGCGGAACCGAGAAATCTTTTCCTTTTAAATCCTCTCTGAAGATAAGGATGTATTGCTTTCTTGTATTATCCCACTGAAGCGAGGCATTGTAAGGATGCTGCGGCCCTTTTAATTGAATGAGCTGAGAGTTGATAATACAGCCTTGCCCATCAAGAAGTGGAGCTCTTGAGAGCGAGGAGGGTATTGTACTATATAGATTAGCGAGCTTCAGAAAATAGACACTCAATACAGCTAAAGACAGAACCCATTGTCTATTCATTCGTCCAGTATCCTCTTATTTTATGGTGATACTGTGAATAGTTGTGTCATCTGATCCAAGCTGTGGCTGTTATCATACTCAAAGCCTTCGAGGTTCCTCTCAAATTTTGCTCTTAACTCTGGATTCAGAAGAAGCTTCTTGAGCCCTTCTGCTACAGATTCGATAGTCCCTTGGACAATCAATCCATTCTTACCAGATTGAATCTGCTCTCGCGATGCTTTGAAATCTGTTACTAATACTGATTTATTGAGAATCTTCGCTTCAGTAATAACAAGACCAAAACCCTCAGCATGGGAAAGAAGCGCGAAGATATCCGTCTGCTTTATGTATGGATAGGGATTCTCACGACGACCGAGAAGAATAAACTTTCCCTCCAGTCGCGCCTTTTTAATAAGCTTCTCAAGATTCTCTCTTTCTCCTCCTTCTCCGACAACATACCATTTAAAATGGATTCCTTGTTTTTCGAGATACTCATGAACTTGAATGGCAAGATCAAATCTCTTCTCAGCTGAAAGACGAGCAACTGTGAGAACAGTTGGCAAGCCTTCTCTTGGCATCTCATTGCTTACATCTTTTTCAAGAGCAAGCCGCTTGATTTCCTTGTTATCGACGATGTTAAAGATAGTTTCCGCCTTATCTTTAGCCTTTTTAAAAAAAGAGTCGAAGTTATTCTTGGCTTCATTTGAAACAAGGACAAATCGATCAAATTGCTTTCTCTCTTTCATGAGACGCTTAAAATACGATGCTTTGTGATCACAGCGAACATCTGAGTGAACCCACTGAACACGGCGTCTTGTCTTAATAGAGAGCCATTTTTTAGGATCTGTCCACTGAGCGTACGATACAACTGTGTCATATTGATTTTTATGAGCGTCGTCTAAGGTGATTATCTTAACACGCGTTGGAAGAAGCGACTCAAAATCGCCTCCCCTTTTTAAAATCGCTACGTGAATCTCTGCATTCTCTAAAGGAAAGTTATTTAGCATGCTTATAAAGGCGCGCTCCATTCCTCCCGCAATCATCCATGGCATTATAAAGAGAATCTTCTGCTTTTGCTCTGTGAGAGTCTCTACATCTCGTTTTCCTTTTTCAAAGGAGGGCCTATTAATTGATTGATTTTGAAGACCTGATAGAGCTGTCACATATGCCTGCTGAAGAAAGAAAAAAAGAAAAAGAATCCCCTGAATTGAAAATCTGAATTTCTTCATATAAGTGAAAGCTGATTGATGGGTCTTCATAAAAAGAGAAATCCTGGTGAAGAGATGGGGTAAAAAATCTTTAATTAAAAGCTTTAAAAACAATAAAACGCTGTATTCAAAATCAGCCTGCTCATATTAATCAAATATTTTATTCCCTCTTTAACTAAACGGCTTTCAATCAAATGCTTAAATATACATTTCATTAGTAATGAGTGCCCGTAAGTTCTTCGTTTTATCGAAAAATGGAGAAGGATTCTGTCAAAATTAGTTTATTTATGATATGCAACGACTTTATTTAGGATAGAGGCGAGGACTTCTTATATGCGTACTCTGCATATCATTGGCGGCAAAGAGCTCTCAGGATCTGTTGAAGCCTCCGGCGCGAAGAATGCGATGACAAAGCTGATTGTCGCATCACTTCTATCCGATAAGCGATGCGTATTCTTCAATGTCCCAGACATAGGTGATGTAGATATCACATTACAAATGTGCCAAGAAGTCGGCATGGAATATCTATGGGATAAGCAAGCAAAAATTCTAGAAGTTCAAACTCCAGAACTTAAAACAACGTATGTCCCGCAGAGGTTTTCTGGATCAAACAGAATACCAATTCTCATGATAGGGGCTTTGCTTGGTCGATCTGAGAGTGATATAGTTGTCCCCATGGTTGGTGGAGACGCAATAGGAGCAAGGCCTGTTGATCTTCATGTGAACTCACTCAAACAACTTGGAGCTACAATTGATGTTAAGGCCTCTCGGAAGGAAGCAGCTTTCCATGCCTTCGCACCCCACGGCCTAAAGGGAACACAGATCACACTATCATACCCTTCTGTCGGCGCAACCGAAAACACAATCCTCGCCGCAGCAAGCGCTAAAGGGACAACAATCATAAAAAATGCTGCTACAGAGCCTGAGGTCATCGAACTCATCCTCTTTCTTCAGAAGTTAGGAGCACATATTAGTGTCGATGTCGATAGAACGATTACTATCCAAGGAACCCGTGTATTTCATCCTGTGCAGCATACTGTCATGACTGATCGAGTTGAAGCTGCTTCTTATGCAATGCTGGGCCTCGCAACTTCAGGGCGGATCTTCGTCAAAAATGCTCAACATGCAAACATGGTAACCTTCTTGAACTGCATCAGAGAGCTTGGAGCTCGCTTTTCTGTCAAAAAGGATGGAATTGAATTTTTTAGAGATGGCCCCTTAAAAGGAGGAATCCACCTTGAGACAGATGTCCATCCGGGATTCTTGACAGATTGGCAACAGCCATTTGTCGTACTTCTCACACAAGCTGAAGGGTCTTCCATCGTCCATGAAACTGTTTACGAAAATAGATTCGGTTACGTGGAGACGTTAAAGAAAATGGGAGCTGAGATTGCCACTTTCCGACAGTGCCTTGGGGCGAGAACATGCCGATTTAATAGCCATGCTCATCCCCACAGCGTTGTCGTCAAAGGATTAACCAATCTTCATGGACAAACAATTTCAATTCCAGATTTACGAGCTGGATTTGCTTATGTGATGGCAAGCCTTGTAGCAAAGGGGGAAAGCACTATCCATGGCTATGAGTTCCTTGAAAGAGGATATGACAATCTCATCCCAAAACTTCAAGCTTTGGGAGCCGATATCGAGCTCAAAAATCCAGTGGCAAATCAATCCCAATCAAATGATACTCTCGATCTCTTTGAGATGGCTCTTACGAAATAAAATATTTTATGAAAAGAGCGTAATTACATATAATTGTTACGGCCATCTTACAAAGATAGCCATCACAAAGTAGGAGAAAAAATGTTAAATCTCTATTTAAGTAAACTGCCTATCCTCCAGTTTACTAACTCTTCATTTCTTTCTTCATCTTACGCCCCTTTTTCTGCCCACCATTCCCATCATGAGCATCACGCTCTCTAATACTTCCCTTTAGTACATACATTTAATTGACTCAAAGCAAGTTGCTTAAAGCCGCTCACTTAAACAACGGCATAGCATTTATCTGCTATTGTAAGCCTTGTAACGTAACTCACTGTTAGACAAACACTTGAACGAAATTTAAGGAGGCATTTTCTTATGTTTTATAATCAACTTGATCAAGACAAGTTTTCTCGACTATCAGAGAGCATATTATCATCCCAACCCTCTTTAGGCTCTCTCCTCTCTTCCCTCCATCATTCTCATCATGAGCACTTCGCTCACTAATCCCTCTTTTTAACGAGCAATTTACACGACCTGACTTCACTGAGAGAGTCCCTTTCATGAAAGCCTTTCGCTTCATGAAATTGCAACTTACTCAGGTTCAAAATCTTTTATTTTTAAAACGCCGTATTCTCAATCGTTCTAGCTTGGGACAAAAAACGGCACCAAAAAAGGTTTTCCTTCATGGAACCCAAATCTATAGGAATTATAGGCGGAGCAGGTCCCTTTGCGGGCTTGGCACTCCTTGAGAAAATTTTCTCTCTTTCGACAACTCTGTATGGATGTTGTAAAGATCGAGACTTTCCAAAAGTCATTCTCTTGAGCTTTCCTTTCTCTGAGATGCTGGCCTCAGATATAGACACCATGCAATTAAAAAGAGAGCTAAAGGAATGCATCAGCCA
The DNA here is from genome assembly GCA_964427425.1 of uncultured bacterium. Lineage (GTDB taxonomy): Bacteria > Chlamydiota > Chlamydiia > Chlamydiales > FEN-1388 > CAYRUD01. The sequence goes on along the minus strand of CAYRUD010000007.1, from coordinate 36,753 downwards.
ATTGAGGAATAATGGAGCACCTATTCTGGCAATTGCCTGTAATACGCTTCACCTCTTCTTAGATGATGAAGAGGATCTTTCAGATCTCGTTCATCTTCCAAAAGTATTGAGAGAGAAGATCCCAGAGAACTCGACTCCTCTTGTTCTTTGCACGTCTACTTCTAGGAAGTCACAGCTTCATAAGAAGTTTTTTCCCTGCTCATACCCTGATCTTTCCACTCAAATACTTGTGGATAGACTCATCGATAATGTTCTTCGAGGAGCAGATCGCTCATTCCTTCTTCGCGATCTAGAGAAAATTATTGAAGAGCAAGAAGCACAAACAATCGTCTTAGGATGTACAGAGTTGTCGTTATTTACTAGCCAGCTCGCCTGCTATAGCAAGTTCATCCTCGATCCATTGGAAATTGCCGCAAGAATCATCGTAGAAAAAAGTTTTTCATAATAAGGATATTTTATCATGTTAGCTATTACTCCTATTACATCCATGTCTCCACTTCTGTCTATTTCTGAACTGGCATACGCACTACCTCAAGAGTCTCAAAAGACGAAAATCACAGTACAGATGGCTCCAGAGCCACTCAAACCTATTGAAGTGATCAAAATCATAGCTTCAATTGATGGCCCCATAGACATCTGGTGCTGGTATGAGGGGGTAAGAGGCATTCCTAAAAAGGGGGCTTCTTTTATGGAGAAGTCTCTTTTTACTCCCATCTTCCGGGAGAAAAGCAATGTAAAGCTTAATCTATATTCGCTTAAGGCTTGGGATTTCATGCTCGATATCTCAAAGATGCCTGAGACCACTCGATTAGGAAGCGCAATTAATCGAATCAATAAGAAAGCGGTAGAATGCTTTTCCTCTTCTTCATTCTTTAAATACTGCGCATCAGTCTCGAAGGGAAGTGAATTATACGCCTTCATCCAAGACACACTACCTAAAAAACAGCGGCTCATTGAACTATCAGCGAACAGAAAAAAGAAGAATAAAACAGTAGGATCCTTGTTCAACAAGCAAGCCTCGCTCCTCGACTGCATGAGCGAAAAGGACGTCAATCTGGCATATCCGCAAATGCAATATGTTGAAGGTTATTATCTTATTCGAGAATCAGTACGAAGAGGCCTAGAAAAAAAACAGCAGAAGATCGAGACCGTATTTCTCCTCCCAAACAATGAAGGCGAATACTACGAGGGAATATCTACTGATCTTGAAGAGATGCTTACTCGCGACTTTGGAGCAGCGGTTGAAGGCGTAGAGATAAATATCTCTTTTCATTTTTTTAACTATGGAAAAGAAATATTTGAAAGACCCTATATTGATAAAAGCGAATTCCCCCAGATGGTAAAGCCCAAAGAGATTTCCGCTTACTTTGATTTTTGTAAGACCGGTGAAAAAATGGAGGAATAAGCTACTTTTTTCAATTTTCTTGGATGCTCGACTTTGACTTTTTCATTTAATATCGATAGACTGATAGCCATTTTCGAGAACACGTCAAAAACCGACACCGTATCGGTAGAGATTCCAATAGACAAGATCTCGATGAGGAGAAAACAGTATGTCATCCGTTAAGAAAAAGCGCCGAGCCAAAATGGCAAAGCACAAGCGCAAAAAGCGCAGCAGAATGAACCGACATAAGACCTAATATAAAGAGTAAGTCCAAGGAATTCATTCTTTTGACACTCTTTCTTAGGAATAGGTACTTCTTGCTACCTTCCTTGCAAAAAAAAGCGGCGCCTCTGTTTCAGTGAAGCATTATTATAATGATTTCTTCTAAGAAACAAAGAGCGCCTCTTTTTTAATTCGTTTGCAAGGAAAATGCATAGAAAACAATCACTGAAAACGAAGGTTTTTGATCCAATTAAGAGAATACATACGCTATTGAGAAAAGAAGAGCCCTTTTTTACGCGCTGACTTCCAGTTCTATAATTTCTCTTTCAGCTCTGAAATCACCTTCACTCATGCATACAAAGATTATAATCACTCCTACATAGAATCAAATAAGCCATATGGCATGGACATATCCTGAAAGTTTTGATGTTATTGTCATCGGAGCGGGACACGCAGGCTGCGAAAGCGCTCACATAGCAAGCCGAATGGGTTTGAAGACTTTGCTTCTCACCATGAACCTTAACACAATCGCTCAGATGAGCTGTAATCCCTCTATTGGAGGGATTGGTAAAGGCCATATGGTGCGAGAGATTGATGCTTTAGGCGGCATCATGGCAAAGGCAATCGATCATACTGGTATACAGTTTCGAATGCTAAATACCAAGAAAGGCCCTGCAGTCCAAGCACCTCGTGCTCAAGCAGATAAAGAAGCATATAAAACATGGGTTCGGCACACGCTCGAAAAAACAGATAACCTGTATATCAAGCAAGGAACATGTGAAGAGCTCATCATTGAAAACGACCAGATAAAAGGCGTCATCACAAAAGAAGGTTTGGCCTTTATGGGATCGAGCGTCGTTATCACATCTGGGACGTTCATGCGTGGCTTAATACACATGGGAGAGATCAATCTCTCTGGAGGAAGAGCCGGTGACCCCCCCTCTGTCGGGCTTTCAAAGAGTTTAGAAGATCACGGAGTCAAATTAGGACGGCTTAAAACAGGAACTCCCGTCAGAATTCACAAGCGCTCGATCGACTTTTCTCTTACCGAAGAACAACCAGGCGATGAAGGTGTCTATTTCTCGTTTGATGAAAAGGCTCCGAGAATGCCGCAGGTGTCTTGCCATATTACCTATACAACAAAAGAGACGAAGGAAATTATCCAAAAGAATCTCCACCGCTCTCCTATGTATTCAGGGAAAATTATTGGCATAGGTCCACGATACTGCCCATCTATTGAAGACAAGATCGTGCGATTTAGTGATAAAGAGCGCCATCAAATCTTCTTAGAACCAGAAGGGCTCTCTTCAGAAGAAGTCTATGTCAATGGCGTCTCATCTTCTCTTCCATTTGATGTGCAATACGCGTTTATTCATAGCATTCCAGCTCTTAGGAACGCCGAGATCATGCGCCCTGGTTACGCGATCGAGTATGATTATGTTGTCAGTGGGCAAATCGATTACTCTTTAGCTTCAACAAAGATCAAAGGTCTTTATTTCGGAGGGCAAGTCAACGGTACCACGGGATATGAGGAAGCGGCAGCTCAAGGACTTATTGCTGGTATTAACGCATCTTTATTCGTACAGCAAAAAGACCCTCTCATATTACGCCGAGATGAGGCATACATTGGCGTCATGATTGACGATCTCGTCTCAAAGGGTGTTGATGAGCCGTATCGAATGTTTACAAGCAGAGCAGAGCATAGACTTTTACTCCGTCAAGATAATGCAGATCTGAGGCTTCGCCATATTGGATACCGCATTGGAACCATCTCGAGTGATCAATATTCCGTTGTAGAAAAAAAACGCCTGGCGATTCAAGAAGAGCCCGCAAGACTCCAGACAATATTCAGGGCTTATGAAGGAAAAGTCGTCTCTTTAGATAAGCTTCTCGCGCGTCCTGAGATGACATATAGCCAACTTCTCTCCCTATTTCCTAATGATGTAAAAGACTTTGGCGAGAATACGAATTACCAGATAGAAATTGCGATCAAATATGAAGGATATATATCTCGACAAATGTCCGAAGTTGGCAAACTCCAGACAATCGAGAATGTACGTATCCCTGAGGGATTAGACTACCATAGCATCAATGGTCTAAGAACAGAGGCAAAACTTCGACTCTCCAAAGTACAGCCATTGACGCTTGGACAAGCATCGAGAATCCCAGGAATTGCTCCCTCTGATATATCAGTTCTTATGATCGCTTTGGAAAAGAGAACAAGCTTATCCAAGTCGAATGAAAGCCGTGCATGTGATATGGGTTCAAAAGACGATGAAGCTCCTTGTGGCTGCTCGTAAAATAATTCTTGTGAGATGTCTGAAAACATGATCGAAGATAAGGCCCCCTTACAGTTTCTTCACCTTCCTGGGATCCCTATCTTCGAGCAACTCAGAATTGAGGAGGCTTTATTAAGAGCCTCCTCACACAACTGGTGTATTATCAACGAAGGATCTCCTGAGACTTCAATTGTCATGGGGATCTCTCATAAAGCCAATGAAGTCGTCTCGCATGATCATTACTCAAAGAACCCAATTCCGCTCATCCGCCGTTTTAGTGGAGGAGGAACTGTAGTAGTCGATCAAGATACCCTCTTCTTTACCCTTATCCTATCAGAAGATTCACTCCTGAAAGAGATACGAGGACCTAAAGAGTTGATGAAATGGACTCACTCGCTCATCGCTCCTGCGTTCTTGCCACATCAACTTGATCTCGAAGAAAATGACTTTGCTATAAACAAAATGAAGGTGGGCGGAAATGCTCAGTCTTTCATCAGGGGGCGAGTCCTTCACCATACCTCGTTTCTTTGGAATTGGTCGAAAGAGAATATGGACCTTCTTGCATATCCGAGGCATGTTCCCGAGTATCGGCAAAGAAGAGATCATGCTTCATTTTGCGGGAAGCTCATTTCTCTCTACCCTTCAAAGAAGGCATTTATTGAAGGCCTTCAAAGAACGATCATGAACCGATTCGAGCTTCATTCGCACTCTCTTGAAAGCGAAACACTCTGTGAGGCACTAAAAAGCCCCCACAGAAAATCTCTTGAGCTTCTCTCAGAGAGCGCTCTCGCTTGCACGTGACAAGAAAGCTAGTGGATATTGCCACCTTTTTTGACGAGCTCATCCCAGTATCGAGCTAACTCAGGAGAGATAAACCGCTTGACTCCTGCGTAATCGAGAGTTCTTCTCGGATGCTCAGTATCGATACAGGCAAAGAGACCATCTTTTGTGTATGGGATATTATCGACCAGAAAACAAGAGGGAAGTCCATGGCTCAAAATACAATAAAGCTCATCTAAATGCCTCTTCGTAATTTTTTCTCGCCAAGCTCGAGCCGACTCTTTAGCACTTACAAGATTCATATCTTCTGCGACTAATAACACAGGATGTCTCAAAAGGGCTTTCTTCTTCTCTGGACCGAATGAATGCGGAAGAACATATAACCACTTCGCAGGTACCGTAAAATATTGAAGTTTGTGAGTATCTATAATCTGTCGAATTAAGCTCGCTCCCTCACAACGCTTTACAAGCCACTCCCAACTTGGAATTCTATTTTTCTCTCTATTCTCAGATTGCAAATAGACTTTGAAAATATACCCGGGAAGCGCCGCATGCCGAGCTATGCTAATAAGAGAAATAGGACGCTTACAGAAGATCTCAAATCCAGCATGCATAAAGGTCTTTTCAGACTTTGTCACGCGGGGGTTAGAGAAGAGAGTCTCTAACCGGTGAGAGATCGGATGATCTTCGGGAAGAAGATATGGAGCGATGGCCTTCATAATGCTTTTTTTAGGATAAAAGGGGGCCCCTTCTACAACTTTACGAGGGGTTTTCATGACGCTGAAATAAAGGATTTTTCTTTGAGCCTTTTTCCATGCTCTCGAGACGATATTTCGGACACGTTCTCTATTATAAGTAGATTCATCTGCAGAATAAAACGCTTCTACAAGGTCAGGATCGACTTGCCCATTGCTCAGAATGGTCTGCCATAAAGAGTTTACATCGTCTTTTGAAAAAGCAATTGTATCATTTGAGCCTTTGTTTAACGGTGAATCAGACGTAAGATAATACCTCAAAGATGAGAGTGCGTAAAACGCTCTCGTATCAGTACTTTGTTCTTCATTGGCTTGAAGAAGACATTGAGAGTCGATGTAATGAGAGGTTACTCCCATTGAGAGAAAATAACTTAAGACAAGATACAAGATAGAAGATACAATTGATTTTTTCATAAAACACTTCTTACCAAAAATGGAGAGCTCTCTAAATCATCAATTAGGGTTTGTTAATATGTAGGAAGCGGAACCTCGGGAAGATCTTTCCCGTTATACCTCTCACAACGAAAAAGAAGCATAGCTCTCACAGGCAGCCCCGATACTGTCTTTAATTGTTGCAACCCTACAAAAGACACCTGAAGAAAATATGGCGCTAGTTGTTCTTGAAAACGCTTTACCCTCATATCAAGCATATTACACTCTCGAAATGGGATTATAGCTACAAAAAGACCATCTGCACCAGTATACAACTCTCGATCAAACGATCTAAAGCTATATTGATTTAAGCGAATGCCATGAATATTAAAGAAAAAGATCTCTGAAGGGTTTGACGGAGCGTAAAACTCAAGCTGAGCTATATTTTGATATCGATCAGAGAATAAAAAGACTTTTTTAGCTGCTATATCAGCATATGAATATTCCATTTTCAAAAGTGCGTTTTGAATCCCCTCTCTCATTCCAATTCCTTGTCTTAGTGGAGAAATACGGACAGCCCAATCATATGGTGCCATATGAATACAGAAAGCAAAGAGCTGTGTAAAAAGAGAAAAGAATATGGAGCTATACAATATCAAACCCTTTTTCTGCGGCGAAAAGGACCTGTGAGATATTACATAGTAGATCCCTAAGCCAACAAAAACGAAAAAAGCTCCATTTGCTATAAGCGCCCAATTTCCCTGTACGCGAGAGAAGAATGACAGCAGGAGCAATCCGCCCCAGAGAAGGCTGATGGCTATCAAAAGTCGCTTCAGGAATTGCTTTTTTCCATCTTCCTTCTCAGAAAAAATGTGCTTACACCCAAATATCACTCCAATGAGCATGAATCCACAAGAGACAAGGCTTGTCGACGCAAAAAAGAATTCCAATGGATTAGGGTTAAATTGGCCGCCTTCATACTTCACAAGATTTCCCTCAACATGGCGAAACGTCACCCAATCATGCTGAGCATTCCATATGAATGAAGGAGCTAGACCTAGGAACAAAACGGTTGAAACAATAGATATCCGATACAATCGACTCTTTACAGATGTCTTTTCATTTCCAAAAAGAACCTTGGAATCGATGAGCAGCAATGGAATTAAAAGATAACTAGTCCACTTCCATAAAGCACCTAAAGAAATCCAAAAAGCTATGGTGAGGAGATCTTTCGCTGTAAAATACTGTTTATCTAAGCCGCGTAGATACGAGTAAATAGCGCCAAAAATGGCAACAAGCATCATTCCATCTGTTGTAGCAAAAACAGATCCAAAAAATCCTAACGGACTTAAAAGATAGATGATTCCTCCGAAGTAAGCTGCCACCTCATCTTTTGTTAATACCTTCAACGATTTGAACAAAAAATAAGCGCAGAGGAGAGGGAGTACGGCAAAAGAGATAAATCGGACAGAAAACTCAGTCAAAGATGGAAAGAGCGAGGTACTCAATGCAATCTGCCAAGCAATGCCCGGCGGCTTGCTGTAGTATCCTAAAGAAAGATCTCGACTCCATGTCCAATATTGTGCCTCATCAGGCATGAGGCCAACATCACTCAGCATAAGATAAAGAGTAAGAAAACCCCGAGTGATGAGCCATACACTGATAAAAAGCATGCTTATGGGGAAGAGAGATTTAATAGATCTCCCTAGTGAGCGACCATCAAGTTTCTGAGATGTAGATATATCTTTCATATATGAGGAAGCGCCCGTTACGGTATGTGATAACCCAAAACACTCATCTTACCTCTTTTAAGGATAAGAGTCTAACGCCGTGGGCTAAGCCCCTTGATTATTAAAGATAGGAAAAAAATCTACCCCCCATTCATTTAATTCTCAGGAAGGCCGAAGAGATCTTTTATCGCTTGAATTGTTGTTTGTCTTCCTATCGCCCCAATAGCATCAGTAAGAGGAATATTCTTTGGGCAAACGCGTACACAATTTTGAGAATTTCCGCATCCGCCGACACCACCATCACCTTGCATTACACGAATACGCTCTTTCATCTGCATTCGAGCTGTAGGATGTATAGAAAAATATCGGGCCTGCCCTATAGCCTGAGGACCCATAAACGAGGAGGAGTCATTTACCTGAGGACAACTTTCAGTACAACAGCCGCATGTCATACATGTACTTAAAGTATACATAACATCTTGTTCGCGTGGAGTAACTTCAGGGCCAAATCCACTCTCACTATAGCTATCTATCTCTACCCATCCGGAGATTTTCTTTAAATGATCGAACAAGCGAGTTCTATCAACAACAAGATCACGGACGAGAGGAAATTTAGTAAAAGGCGCTAGCGTGATGGTATCTGATCCAGACTCTTGAATGAGATTTCTCACAAGAGCTGAGCAAGCCTGTTTAGGCTTGCCATTAATGAGCATAGAGCATGAACCACAAACCTCCTCAAGGCAACCTGATTCCCAAGCAACTGGAGTGACCATACGGCCATCCTTAGTCTGTGGATGATGTTGAATAGCCATGAGAAGAGAGATGATATTGTCGCTCTCGTTATAGGGAATAAGAAATTCTTCCCAGTATTGATTCCCAGGCTCTCCCCGCAGAACACGAAGAGTAATTGATCGATGTGAAATTATTTCCTTTGGATTCGAATCCATACAATCTATCTCCTCTTCGCGGTCTAGATAGGAAGCTCTATAGAATCAGGAAGTCCTTCGAATTCGGGTAGAGACTTCGAAGCTTTCGTATAATCACGGAGAACAGGTTTGATGTAGCGGCAATCTACCGCTTTGTATGAGTAATGAATATCATACCCTTTTTGGGCTGGCCCCTTATAAGCTGCAATTGTCGTCTTAAGCCACGTCTCATCGTTACGCTGAGGAAACTCTTCTTTTGCGTGAGAGCCTCGTGATTCATTCCTTAAGAGAGCTCCATGAGTAATGAGCTGTGCGAGAGCAATCATCGACTCAAATTGATTTGCGAAAATATAAGTCTGATTCAATATGCGCCCGCGATCACTTAAAGAGATCTTCTCAAAGCGATCTTTAATCTCATAAATCTTCTCTAATGTTTTTTGAAGGTCGCGATTATTTCTCTTCACGGTCACATTCTGGACAAGCATTGAAGCGAGCTCATCATGAAGAGCATGAACATTCTCTCCCCCATCCCTCTTGAGAATACTTTCTCGACGATCCTCTTCGGCTTGTACTGCATGAAGAGAAAATCGCTCGCACTTGGCACTATCGACTCTTTTCTTCTGCTCAATAAAGCGAGGGATTTCGCGAGCCGCTGTAAATCCACTAAAGATACATGACAGGAGAGAATTTGCTCCCAGGCGATTTGCTCCATGGTACTGAAAATCTGCCTCTCCAATAACGAAGCACCCCTCAATATTAGACATCTGCCTGAAGCGGACCTCTCTATCAGAATCTTCTTGCGCGGGCCAATCAACCCAGAGGCCACCCATTGAATAATGCACAGCAGGAAAGATTCGCATAGGAACTGAAGATGGACTTGTCCCAGTAAATTTCTGATAGATCTCTAAAATAGCCTCAAGTCTCTTTAGTTTCTCAGGAGGAAGATGAGATACATCGAGGAACACCTGAGATTTCCCCTCAATGCCAAGACCCAATTCACAAATACGAAGAATTTCTCGCGCGGCTATATCACGAGGGACAAGATTGCCATATGCAGGGTAGAGTTCTTCGAGAAAATACCAAGGCTCTCCAGTTTTACCGCATTGAATAATTCGCCCATCTGGAGCTTGGATTGATTTAGAGCTATCGCCATAGACCCAGATTCTTCCACCTTCTCCTCTTGCAGACTCAGACATCAATCGCAACTTATCTTCGCCTGGAATCGCTGTAGGGTGAATCTGCACAAACTCGCCATTCGCATACAGAGCTCCCTGAAGAAAGAGTCTTCCGGAAGCGGCTCCTGTACAAAAAGTAGAATTAGTAGATTTTTTGAAGAGAACTCCAAGCCCTCCTGTCGCTATAACGACAGCATCGCCAGTCATAGGAGTTATTTTTTGATTGAAGAGGTCTTGAAGGACTATACCAACTGCCCTTCCATTATCATCTTGGATAAGCCGTAAAAACTCGTGGTTTTCGTATTTCGTTACCAATCCTTTTGCTTCGAAGCGACGGACCTGCTCATCTAAGGTATACATCAACTGCTGGCCCGTTGATGCACCTGAGAAAAGGGTCCGATTAAAAAGAGATCCCCCGAAACGTCGAACATCTAATCTACCCTCAGATGTCCTATTAAAGGGGCATCCCAAACGGTCGAGAAGCTGAATAATACGAGGAGCTGTAAGGCACATAGAAACAACCGGAGGCTGATCCGCTAAGAAGTCTCCTCCTTTAATTGTTTCATATGCATGCAGAAGTGGAGAGTCTCCCTCATTTTTCAAGTTAAGAGCCGCATTGATACCGCCTTGGGCACAAACGGAATGCGACCGCTTTACTTTCGTCAGAGAAACAAGATCAACTCGATACCCTGCCTCTGCCAAAAGCATTGTCGCAGCTAATCCTGCAAGGCCGCCTCCGACGACAATTACTTTTCCTTTCATGAGATTCTACTCCAAATCATCTGTCTCATTGTAATATTGCGTGTTACTACTGTCGCAAGGTGACGAAATAGGTAAGCCAAATGCTTGCTAGGCCCCAAATAGATAAAAGAGCCATTAGTCCATATGATACCCAACGGATAAACACTCGTGAACGTTCATTAACTGAGAGTCCCCACGAGATTGCAGCTGTCCATAATCCATTCCCAGCATGGAAACAAGCGGCAAGAACAAAGAGCGTGTAAAAAATACAGGTCACATATGACTTAAAGGCATCACGGACAGTAAAGAGAACAGCTGTTCCAAAATTATCTGAGAGAACATACCATTTATCTTTTGATGGCTTTAGCTCTTCTACGAACAACTCTTTTTCTGTGATGACAGATGCTTCATATTTGAGGCGTTCATATCCAGAGCTTAATGAAGCTCCTTTTAATGACTCTAAAGCTTCTTTATACGATTGTTTTTCTTTTTGAAGGTGATCTATCGCTAATAATTTTGTTTCTTCAGTAATAACTTCTGCGTCCAGACGAGCTGCCACTGCAGCAATTCCATTATCAGGTGAAGCAATCACTGCATATGTTTTGTTTATACCCCTTCCGATCTCTTCAGGATATCTCAAAAAACGCATGGAGATAACGTGCCATACTAATCCGATAGCAAGAATAATTGCTGTTACCCTCTGCCACGTAAAGGCAATGTTTCTAGGATAAGGAAGAGATGGTGTAGATCCATCCGAAGAAAAAGAATTGAATTTCGTCTCTCGTAAATAAAGAAGCCCCCAAATCCCATGGATTACAAAAGGCACAAGAAGAAGAGCGATTTCAATTACTTGGAGATACGGCAGCGAGTGAAGAAAGTTGACTGCATCAACAAAGCCTTTTCCTTCGTCACCAAGCCATAGAGCTGCTTGAGAGTTTGTCAGCATATGCTCTATCAAGAAGAGTATAAGAAATATCCCAGTAAGAGAGTGAAGGCGCCTTTTAAGAAATTCTCGTGGAATTGGCTGAGAGTCCGATGCAGAGTTATTATGATCTGAAGAAATACTCATACTCTAAAGACAACCCTTTTTATTCTCTTCTTTACAGGATCCGATCACCTCATCGCTTGAGCAAGTTAGACAAATCTCCATACATGAACGGCTGCAGGAATGATTGTCTATGATAACTCATCTCTTTGTCCTCACCACTGTGTTTAGATATAAGAGATTTGACAAGCGAGATAGCTCTTAAAAAATCTCTTAACACTTCAGCAGCTTCAGGTGATTCTGTCAAGTAAGTGCCAATAAACTTTTCGGATGAGGTTATAAATTCATCGAGAGCATCTTGAAGCAAAGAAGCCCCCCTATTATGGATGAGAATTTCCATTAACCTTCTGCGGAATGACATCATCAGATCCGTCACCTCTTTCATCTCTTCTTCAGATAAAATAGCCTCTTTATGAAAGCGATCGAGCATCAGGCTATGGAGCCAAGAGAGAATCCACACCGAGTCTAAAAGAGAGATAGGCTCTTGAATATCCTTCTTTCGATCTATCTGAGAGCTCAGTTCAGTGCCATAAAAGAAGAGTGAAACCTCTCTAAAGAGAGAGATAAGCTTCTTTGTTACGTCTGATGAGATCAGATTTTTACCTTGTATCGGCACTGAAATGGAGTTTTTAAGATTTGCGATATTCGATTTTATGAGATTTAAGTGATGGATAATTAATGGCGAAATTCTTTCAAACGCTTCTTTTCTCTCAAAGAGGGATGAGAAAGCTCTTTCAAGCTCAGGCTCTATCTTAAGAAAAAGCTTATGCCATAAATCATCTCTCTCAAGGCTCGAGGAAGTATCAACAAAGCCGACATTCATAAGGAGTATATTGCTGATATGTCGTAGACCAATCTCAGAATCACTTATTTTTCTCATCATTTCCTCAGCGAAGGATCCTGCACTGAGTGAGAATGAAGAGAGAAAGGCGCCCCTTATCTCGGGGACAAATTCAAGGAGGGCATCTTCAAATTCTACATCTGTTGTCTTGAGGTATTGAATATCGCGCAGCAGTTCGCTAATAGAATCAGCATCTTGCTTTAATCGATACAGTCTACTTATCACTTTATCTTGAAGCTCATTCTGATCGACATTCATGAGAAGAGAAAGCTCGATACCTGTTTTTTCTCGAAACTGAGAGATGACCTCTAATAGAGCGTCAAGCCCTTCACTCTGGAGTGAAGGGAGATCTTTATTCTCCCACTCATCCTTCCAGTCACTTAATTTCTTAAGAAAGATCTCCGCAATCGCCTCTATAGATTTATCTTTGATGGTATTATTCGCGAAGAAATCGACACGAGCAATCGCCCGCTCGAGAACTCGGATAAGTGATTTTACACTCGCTACATCAGGGAAGAGATCTCTTCGAAGTTGGGATTTAAAGTTTGATTTTATGCTCTGCCACTCTTCTTGGAAAAGCCACCCTTGGCGAAACACATGATTAATAGACTCCGGATCAGACGTAATAGAGAATAGTTTTTGCGGATAAAACCACTCAACATAGCGATCCTTGAGTGTATCTCTTGCAGAAATGAGTGGAGCATATCTCTCTTTGAAATCAGATTTATTTGAGGCCATGATAAGAAGAATGAGCCGATCTATCTCTAAGAGCTCTCTATTGAGGGACTGCCGTATATCTTTTATCCTCCGAGACCGAACAAATATTTCTGAGCGATGGAGCAGCACATTGTGAGAGTAGTAAAGCTCTTTGGACTTAGTAAGGAAATGGTCCCATGATATAACACCTCCGATGACATCTTCTGAAGCAGACTCTATTCCCTTCATGAGAGATTGTTTGAGCTCAAGATCGATACTCAAAAGATCAGGGTAAATAGTATATTCTGAGACGATATCCCATAAGCGGCAAAAGAAAAGAAGGACCTCTCTTTCGACTGCTTCATCAAGACGCACAATATCGCGAAGAGCCTGTCCAAAATAGGCCTCTACCTCATTAATTAATTGGGAAAGATCTACCTCAATTAACTCAATCTTTTGATCTGTTAAAAGCTTTCCTCTTTCTTCTTGCGTTGAACTCTCGTCATAACTCACGTTTAGTATACTCAGCCGAGAAAGAAATGGCATAACCCGATCACTCAAATCAGGCCTTTTGCTTAAAGGCATCAACTTATCTTGAAGGATCTTCTTTTTAGACTCTATCGACTGAATTTTTGCCTCACGGCTGCGTATGAAAACAACTTTCTCTAAATGGTTTTTAGCCTCATCTTCAAAAAGCTTCCTAAGAGACGCATTTAAATCAACTTGACTTCCTTGAAATATTTCTGAAGGCACCTGAAGGGAGGTTGCTTTATCGACAAAAGGAATAATGTCTTTAAAACGCAGTAAAAAAGGATCATTTACAAGCTGAATGATTTCCCCTATCGCTTGGATATAAGGCGTGGCTATATCCCTCAGCTCTTTTACAAAAGAAGTTATCGTTTTCTTTTCGAGACTGTATTGGGCCATGAAAAAAGAGATAAGATGATCTTTCGAACTCTCAGAGAGGGGAAGAACTTCAAGCTCTTTGCTCAAGCTATCCTGCAAAGAAAGTTCAGGAGGAATCTCCTGTCTTTTTTCTTCTTGTGACCAATTCTCTATGAGCTTGGAGAAACCAAGAGCTTTTGATAATTGAACATCTTTTGAGTGAATCAGCTCTTTCAAGCTCTCTTTACTTTTCTCTCCTTTTTCAAGGAGCTTTTCCGTAACAGTTTTCTTTCCTCTTGCTTCATGCTCATCAAGCAAAAGAGAAGGATACTCTGACAATAGCGCTTTAACGAGGTTATTATATGCTTGTATTGCCCTTTCAGGCGCATCTTTAAATATGTGCTGCCATTTCTTCTTAAAAAGCTGAAAGAGTGGAAGAAAGAGATACCTTCTTCCACTTTTGAATCCGGGCCCAATAATTGCTCCCATGAATTTGCCGTAGAGACTCAACTGAACATCTTCAAGGAGAAAAGGATCAATAAGTAAAAGAATAGAGCGTATTGTTTTTGGCCGAAAGTCTCGAGCTTTGACTGCTCCTTCCGCCTCAACAATAAATTGCTTCCATGAGTTCGTTACTCTGAGCGAACTCGTAGGAGGAAGCGAAGATTGTATGTCATTCTTTAAATTGTCGCGCTCGCTCACCTATTTCACCAAAAAGAGTTTTAGCATTCTCATACGTCGTTTGCGCAACTTCGTCAATAGAAACTCCTCTTAGTTTTGCGATACAATCTATGGTATGAAGGAGAAACTGAGGCTCATTCTTTTTCCCTCGCTTCGGATGAGGAGCAAGATAAGGAGCATCTGTCTCGACAAGGAATTGATTTGAAGGAAGAAATCTTACGACCTCGCGGAGCTCTTCTGTTGACTTCGAATATGTAGCAATACCGCTTATAGAGACAAACCACCCCATATCGATAAGTCTTCTCGCATCTTCTTTTGTCCCAGTAAAGCAGTGGAGAACTCCTCGAGCTTTTCCTTGTCCCTCACTCTTCAGAATGGAGAAAAAATCGGAAAAAGCATCCCTACAATGGATAATCAAAGGAAGGCTATACCTCAAGGCAAGCTCAATGTATCTGATGAAAAGGTCTCGCTGTGTTTCTTTTGGGCTATGCTCATAAAAGTAGTCGAGACCTGTTTCTCCTATAGCTTGTATAAGCCCTTGCGATGCCGCTTTTTCAACAGTCGTAAAAAATGGATCTTCATAAGATGCCTCGTGAGGCGTTGTCGCAGCCGCCTGATACCACTCAAGTCCTTCTATCCTATCCATTTGTGATGAGAAGGAAAGAGACCTTTCCCAACTTGTTTGATCTGTTGCAACATTCATTACTGCCTTCAGATTGGCCCCATGAGCTCTTTGGAGCAGTTGAAAGACTTCATCATCACTGAACTGGGGAGAAGAAAGATGAATATGAGAGTCGAAAGCATATGAGCGATTCAATACAACAAGAGATGACTGTTCCATAAGTGATGAGAATTCGAATTTAAAGATTAAAAGAGGAAGAGAGAGAGGATCTTCTCCCCTCTCTTTTTAGATTATTCCGCAGAAGATGGAAGATCATCTTCTACTCCAAGGCCATAAAGAAGAGAATCGACTGTCAAAAGTTCAGGGAGAAGATATGGTTTCTTCTGATCTTCATCTTGACGAGCGTCTTCGCCAATAAGGCCTTTAGGGAAATAAATATACGTTGGTACCCCATTTCTTCCAAATGACCTTAAGAATTGGGTGATTTCATCATCTTTCTTCGTCCAGTCTGCACGATAAAGCACGATATCATTTTCCTTGATAGCCTTGATGACTCTCGAAGAGAGAAATACAGCTTTATTGACTTGGCATGTAAGACACCATTTCGCAGTAACCTCAACTAATACAGGTTTCCCCTCTTGGAGAGTGTCATTTAAAGCCTTCATAGAAAATGGTTTCCACTCTAAGGCCTGAGAAGAAGGCTCTTTACTATCCATATGAGCAGAATCCTGGCGATTGATAATCGAAGGAGCTAGCACAAGAGAGGCTATAGTTAGGGACATAGCTAATATTGAAGCTACACCTCGTACAAATATGCCATGCACTGGAGTTGCCCAGCTACCATATATCCAAGCACTCAAAGAGAGAATAAGGAAAAGAGCTGCAAAGGTTGTCGTAGGAAGAGGGCCCACTTGAGCCTCTAAAACCCATAAGAGCCAAGCGACTGTGGCTAAGAGTAAGAAACCTAAGAATTGCTTAAACGTAACCATCCACTTCCCAGGGCGTGGTAGCAGTCTTAATAGAGATGGGAACGCTGTAAAGATGAGGTACGGAAATGAGACGCCTAAACCCAATGCCGTAAAGATTGCAAATCCTTGGATAGGGTGAAGTGTTGCTAAAAACCCAGCAACGGACCCTAAGAGAGGGCCAGTACATGGAGTTGCAATAACAGTAACGAGCAGCCCGCTCAAGAACGACTGAACATGCTGGCTCTTGTCACTTGTAACCCCTTCAATCTTCTTTGGAGAAACTTCACCAACTTTTGAATCATATACAACTTGAGTCGACGCATTGGTCTGTATCGATGCTGCTTTTGAGCTAATGGATAGACCAAACTCAAAAAGGCCGAACATACTCAGGCTCAACACGAATAGAACAAGGATGAGCGTTAAGACAAACCAAGGCTCTTGAAGCTGAAAGCCCCAGCCGACTGTTGAGCCCATATACTGGAGCATGTACACAATAAGAGCCAAAATCCAAAATGCCGATATAACTCCTAAAGCAAATGAAAGGCCAAATCGAGCGATCCCTTTTACTTTCTTTCTTTCTGAATTTTCCCCTTCTTCGCGATACGAGAGTAAGTGAAGTACTTTCAAGCCGATGACAGGCAAGACACAAGGCATGACATTCAGAATAATTCCACCCATAAATGCTAATCCAAGAAAGATGAGGAGGGTGTTCAACTCATCTTGAGAATCTCCTGAAGGAGAACCTTGGAATCTCGAGATGATCTCATTGAATGGTTGCTCTTTCGTCTCTTCTTGAGGAGACAGAATGCTGATTAAAGAGACATTTGTAAATTTACCAAAGAAATCTTGAATTTTTTGCGGGTCTTGAGCATCAGCTACGGTATATCTATAGACTCCTGAGAAGAGATACGGCTCATTCTTCTCACCTAAGAGTTCATTGACTTTCTTCTCAGAAATTACTACCTGAATCGCGTATGGATATCCATTTGAATCTATAAGTAGAGAGCCTTTCGCGGTATTTTGTATTCCTGGCTCCTCAAAAAAGAGGAATACACCCCTCACATTTTCTTGGCTTAAAGGAGTATCCTTTTGTAAAGAAGAGGGCAATAAAAGCTCTAAGGCAGCACGGTCTTTCACTAATTGAAGGCGAATACTGTTTTTTTCCTCAGGGATTTGAAGAAGGGCCTTTTTTGCCATTTCATCAAAGCGAGCCTTCATTTGAGATCCTTCAGCCCCCTCCAAGGAAATAACTTGGGCCTCGAGATCTGTCACTTCTGGAACGCATTGTGTATCACTGCACATAACCCACTCAAGGTGGGCTCGAATGACAGAAGTATCGCTTTTTGGTTGATAAGAAGCTGAAGCTTTAAAGGTAACAAATACTTGGATGTTTCCTGAATATCCAAAGGAGTTGATCTTTAGATCTCCCTCCTCTGTCGAAAATTCAGAAGGAATCGGCCATTCAACAGAAGCGACTTCCAATCCTGAAGGTAGCTCCCACGAGATCGAAGGGCTGGATCCTACACTACCTGGGTTTTTCCAATAGGTGTGCCATCCCTGAGCGAGAGAAAGATCAATGATACCGTGGAAACTACGATCTCCACTCCCTGCGATCGGCTCAATAAATAGTGAAGGAGAGGACTGAAACCAAGGACTTGTAACCTCCTTTACTTCTTCTTGGATCGCTAAATTATTTCGATCATCGCCTGCTAAAGAAGAGACAAAAGGATAAGCTATGGAGCAAAAGAGCAGGAAAGCCCCAATATACCACCATCGTAAGAATTTATACTGCATAGTAAAACCAGTTCCATGTAAAGAATATGGAGACAAATTAAAGCATGACTTTCTTCATCTTCGTGTAAAGGGTTGCCCAGGTCACTCGCTCTGTGCAATACTTGGACAAAAGCCCTTTAAAGAGAGACTTTCTTCTTATTTCTCATACGGAAATAGGGAGGTTAATGTCAAAAAAAGCTTCTTCTTTCTCTATTCGCTGAAGCGAAAGTGAGAGAAAGCTCGTAAACTACTATAGTCTCCTCTCTCCTTAAGAAGAGATGTAAGAAAGAAGAAAAATAACCTGATTATTAAAGAAGCGGTGTTACGCTCATGATTCAATCTGCCTCTCCTCTTCTCATGCCACTGGCTACGACAGGCTTTGAACCATTCATCCGAGCTTACGTAGATTCGGACTTCATTGGCAAGGTCATTTATATCGCGCTAGTCGCTCTCTCTTTTGTGAGTTGGACAATGCTTATCTATAAGTGGTGGATCGCATCTCGCGTACATAATGAATCCATCCTCTTCAAAAAAGCTTTCTTGGAGCAGAAACACCACCCACTCCAGATTACTTTTACATCCGTATCCCACCCAGAGACTCCCAATGCTTTCTACATGATTTACTCTGTCTTAAAGACAAAAGCCTCAGAATTTATCGAGAAGAATAGACATACGGCAGACTCAGCTCATGAAGAAGAAGGTCTCCTTATCGACGATTTCTCGATTCTTGAGGCACAAGCCTCATCAATAATTCAGACAATCACGAAATACTTAGAGAGAAACTTATATATTCTTTCAACTATCGTGACACTTGCTCCATTCTTAGGACTCTTAGGAACTGTCTATGGGATCTTAGTCACCTTCGCAGGCCTAAGTCCCGATTCAAGCTCTGGATCAACGCAGCAAATCTTAAGTGGTCTCTCCTTGGCGCTAACGACTACTGTGATTGGCCTCATTAATGCTATCCCTGCCCTCATAGGTTATAACGCGATAAAAAATATGATCTCTGATTTTGAGCATGAGATGGAGCGCTTCGCTACTGAAATCCTCTCAACATTTGATACACATTATCGAATGAGAGAGAGATACATCAGCTCGGAGGCCCATCATCTCTCACAGGTTGGAATGGAATCAGTATCCTCACAAGTAGATACATATAGAGTAAAAAAAGAATTGCCTGAGCGTTCGGGCCTCTCTCAATTAAAGAGTTAATTTTTCATGAGATAGGATGACTATGCTTAAAGGCCGATTATCGAGAAAAAGGAATGACACATTTCAAGAGCCGACGATTAATGTAACACCGCTCATTGATGTGGTTTTTGTACTTCTCATTTCTTTTATTATTGTCGCTCCACTTTTGGAAAAAGATACAGTCGAGCTTGCCTCAAGCGGAGGAGTCTCCTCTCACGAGACAGTCCGATCGCAAGACACCTCGAGTCCGATTGTGATCCATGTACGACGAGACAATAGTGTGCTTCTTTCAGGAAAGCCTATAGAGATTCCAGATCTTTCAAGAGCTCTTTACGATCTGAAGAAACGTTATCCTACAGCTCGGCCACAAATCTTTCATGATAAGAAAGCAGCATTCGGAACGTACCAAGCGATAAAAAACAGCCTGGAAAATGCTGGTTTCTCTGAGATGGATATCGTTTTAGCCCCAACTTAAATTATTTAAGACAAAAAAGAGTAGTTACAGTAGGGAATGAAGTTCTCCAAAGAAGATCCTCTCCAAACATCGTTAAGCGAAGTAAGATCGGCTAAGAAGAGCCAAGCTCGCTCCGCCATGTTCGATGATCTCTTCGTAGAGTCGTCTCTTTCTACTCATTCTGATTCATTTCGCTACTCTTTATATGGCTCTTTAATTCTTCATCTCTCATGTATCATCCTAGCTACGATTGAGTTTTTCTCATCTGCTCCTCTACAAAAGACAATACGAGTTCCGACTAAAGCCATTGTCCGAACAGTCAAACTCAATCCCGCCCCCTCATTCTCTCAAAGCAGTTCAGAGATTATCGCTGATTCTCTAAACATCGAGAAGAAAGAGCAACCTATAAGCATTCAACCGCCCATAGAAGAGCCTCAGCACAAATATGAAGTAGTCCAAGAAACACATCAAAATGAGACTCCAAGTCCGGCTCCCGAGAAAAAAGAGACGAAGCCTGCTCCTAAGCCACAATCCTCGAAAGAGCCTAAAAAGAAATCGGAAATAAAAAAGCCCGAGGAGAAAAAAACAACATCCTCACATCCTAAGAAAAAGAACGAGGCTCCGAAGACAAAAGAGAACACTAAAACTATTAAAAAAGAGACGAAGAATGCTTCTGGAAAATCAGCTGCAAAGAAAAAAGACCCAGAGCCAGATATAGACTCATCCCTTCTCGCAGAGGCACTTCAAAGTTTAGACTCAACTTCTTCCTACATACAATCAGGAGGCGGAAAAGGCTCAAAAAGTAGTGCCGGAAATTCTAGCCGAAAAGAGATGAAAATGATTGGAGAGCTTCAAGCTGAAAGAGGTGGCTTACAGGCCATGGATGGGTCAGAAGACTTCACAGATGCATCTCCGGAGGGGTGGTACGTCAGCGATCTCATTCGCAGGCTCCAATTGAATATTCGTCTTTTAGAGCCAGGAACAGTACGCATCTCTCTCTCAATAGGGCGTAAGGGAGAACTTATTGATTGCTCTATCACTCAGTGCTCAAACGCCTCAACAAAGTCACATCTTCAAAAAGCTCTCTTGCAAATCAAGTTTGCACCTTTCGGACAAGCTTTCAAAAAAGAAGAAAAGCATACATTCCGATTGAAACTTGAGGACAATGGGACTTGGTCTATCTAATTTGAAAGAAGAAGAGAAACTTTATCTGAAGCACGCTTAAGCTCTCGATAAATATGGAAAAACCACTTAGTAAAGAGCTCTGGAGTCTTCTCCATCATACTCTGAATCTCTTCATCCGTTACCCAAAGGATCTCATGGACCTCATCCGGATTAGGAGGAATTTTGATATCGGAAGCTAAGATCTTCCCAACAAAAAGGTAATCTTTCTCATGCTCGATAAGTCCTTGACCGACATCCTCTCGATAGATAAAAGTGGACACATGCTCCAAGCGGTCTTGAGAGTAGTTAATTCGAAGCTCTTCATATATGCGTCTTGATGCGGCATCAAGTGGAGTTTCCCCTTGACGAGGATGAGAGCAACAACTATTCGCTAAAAGGCCAGGGCTATGATACTTAGTAAGAGCTCTTCTCTGTAGGAGCCATCTCCTTTCTTCATCAAAAAGACATACTGAGATAGCTCTATGGAGTGCTCCTTCTTTATGGGCTTGGAGTTTCTCCATTAATCCTATCTCTTGATCTTGCGGGGTTACTAAAACAACGAATTCTTTAGTTATCATATTTTCATTCTGAGGCACTTGAAAGAACCACTCCTCTCTCATACTGATTCCCCTTAAAAATAGACTCCTTTTCTCTAAAAAATCGACAGCTTTCTTAAGTACTCCATATGCTAAAAGATGAGCGTATTGATAGTTTTTTAGTTGCTTTGAGGTAAATGGCTTTTCTATATATCGTAAGCGATTGGGAAAAGAGAGAATACTCTTATGCTTGCTATCATCAATACCACATCAACACACACATTAAAAAGCAGCTCTATAATGAGAAAACACGCTGTATCTAGTTTATCATCATTCGTAGCTATACTCTCTCTTATGATATATTGTGGGAGTATCTTATTCCCCTCTTGTCTTTCAGGAGATGAGGATGTCGAGTATGTCGTCGAACTCGGAAGCGATGCAGTCCTTCATCCAACAGCCCTTATGCCAGTTTCATCATCATCAACTTCTCTCTCAATTGATTACTTGAAGATGATGCTCGACGTCTTGGCTTTCGATATTAATGCCAACGGGATGATGGCCATAGTTGACGATGCAACAAACAAAAAAGTCGAAAAACTTGTCAAGGATGCGCATCAAGGAGAGCTTCCTATCAAGGAACTTCGCTCTATCCCAGTTTCCTATATACTGACTCCGAAAGTTACTGATTCGAATCTGGTTTTGAGCGTTACATCCTTAGCAGATGGCCTCATTAATTCATTCTCCCCCGTCCCTCTCTGTGGAAATAGCGCTATTGATAGAGGTCGCATCCACCAGCTCTCCGATTACCTCTTTTCTTCTCTTTTTGGGAAAGAAGGTATCGCAACAACAAGAATTCTCTACTCAAAAAAAACCTCCTCTCCTGCCAAAGGAGGAAGACTTCGAGAGAAAATTGATACAAAAGCTGAGATCTACCTAGCAGATTATGATGGTGGGAATATTAGACAGATGACAACATTGAAAAGCGTTTCAGTGTCTCCTCAGTGGATTCCCTCAAAAGGGCTCGACTCCAAGAAACCACAAGCTTTCATGTTTGTCTCCTATCTTATCGGACAGCCGAAGCTCTACATCATGAATTTCAAGGACGGGAAAACAACTCGCCTTTCTAAAATGCGAGGAAATCAACTTACTCCTGCTGTTTCAAAAGATGGAAATTTCGTCCTTTTCTGCTCAGATATCTTAGGATGTAGTGACCTCTATATGGTTCCTTTCGAAATACCAGTCGGAGAAATTCAAAAACCTCGGCAAATATACAAAACTCCATCATATGCAACAGGCTGCCCTACTTTCTCACCTGATGGGAAAAGAGTCGCTTTCGTCTCGAACAAAAGCGGATCTCCAAAGATCTATATTCTCGACCTTCCATCATCTGATGCTAAGCTGAAAGATCTTAAGCCTAAGCTAATTAGTAAGCGTTGCAGGGAAAATAGCTCTCCAGTTTGGTCTCCTGATGGCAAGAAGATCGCATACAATGCGAGGACTTCGTCCGATCGCCAGATTTGGATTTATGATATTGAGCATGAGATCGAGTATCAACTCACCCAAGGCTCAGGGCACAAAGAAAATCCATCCTGGGCGCCGGACAGCTCCCACCTTGTTTACCAAGGAATGAAGGATGGAACATGGCAGCTCTTTTTAGTCGATTTGAACAGAAAAAGCACGATACAAATCACTCATGGCGAAGGAGATAAGCAATTCCCAGCATGGGAGCCGCGCTAAATTACCCAGCGAGATCTCCTCTAGATTTTTGAGAGGACAGAGAAGCGAAATATAAGGCCTTATCTCTGTTCTCTTTCTTTTTTCTTCTCTCTATTATACTCTCTTTTCTCTCTTCATTCAGCTATACGGCTTTCTATTCCCTGGCAAAAAGCGATTTCTTCGACCGCTCCCTCTCATAAAAGCCATGCCGAATAAGAGAAAGAATAACCATACACACTCTCTTTTTTGGTCTTTAAGTAAAAATTCTGCAATATAGACTGATGAGAATTATTTCTTTTCACTATATAAGAGTGACTATGAATATGAGGAACGTCATGAGACATAGTATTGATCTCCTATTTCGCTACGGCAAGCGATATGCCGCTTTATTTTCCCTTTGCCTTCTCGCTCTACAGGCGCAAGGCTGCCGAAGATCCAGCGATGAAGTCTGGAACGACACAAAAACAGCAGGAAGGCATGTCCAAAGAGGCGTAAAAAGCCTTGGAGGCAAGCAGAGTTCATCAAGACAAGTCAAAGACAGCTCAGAGTTTCTTGCAAGCGATAGCGCCAATAATCTAAATGGACAAATGCCACAGGATTTTATCGCTTTTGAAGACGACCCAGATCAACTAAAATTGGGCCTCAATGGATCTCAGAGCGTACTCCCACCATCTGAGACTCCAGGCGAAGCGGGAAGCTCAATTCCAGGAATTGATTCCTTTAAAGATCCTTCACAAGATCCAGAGTTGGCACTCGTTTTTGAGCATGTCCACTTTGACTATAACTCAAGCTTGGTCAAGGGCGATGAAAACATCCGCATCGTTCAAAAGATCGCTGGCTACCTCCAAAAGCATCCTGGCATGTACATTTTTGTAGAAGGCCATTGCGATAAGAGAGGCCCTTCAGCATATAACTTTGCTCTCGGAGCAAATAGAAGTAATGCTGTTCGAAATATGCTTGTCGCAGAAGGTATTGCCCAAGACCGAATTTTTACAATTTCGTTCGGAAAAGAAAAACTCCTCTTTGATGAAGATGGCGAGGAATTTCAAACTCTTAATCGCCGCTGCCAGTTTAAGGTGTATGAAAAGTAGATAAGTCTCAATAGAGCTGAAAAGAGAGGGCACGAAAGTATGGCCTAATACAGCCATACTTTTTCTCCTCTTCGATCAGCTCTTATCTTGATCTGCCAAAACTTGGAAAGAAAAGGCGCCATGAAAATTATATCTCTTTTTTTCCCTCTTTTCGCCTTAACGACATTTTGCCAACCTCTCTATTCCGCCTATAATCAATCAACAGCAAATACGACGAATGCTCTCTCACACCGCATTCAGGCATGTGAAGTAGAGATCGACATGCTCAAGAAGAATATCGAAACGCAAGAAGAAGCAAGAGAAGCTCTTGATAAAGATGTTAAAAAGTTGATGAGAGCTACAAAAGAGAGCTCAAAAGAAGCTGCTCAAGATGCCCTCAAAAGAGCTACCGATGTTGAAAAGCAGATGGAGCGACTCGTCTCTGATATCAAAGAGCTAAAAAATCACTCCAATGAACTTTCAAAGAGTTTTAACGAGATATCAAAAAGCCTTGAGACAATAAAAGAGAAAGAGACGACCAACTCAAAAGCAATCCAATCTCTTGAGAAGGCACTAAGATCCCTCACCTTAGCCTTAAAAGGAAAAAAAGGCCTATCAGAGCTTTCTTCTTCAGCAGACACCCAATCAAACACATCTCGATCAATCGCTAGCTACATTGTGAAATCTGGCGATAGCTTAGAAAAGATCGCGAAAGCTCATAAAATGACTCTTCAAGCTCTCAAAGAGCTCAATAATTTAACTTCAACGACAATTAGGCAAGGTCAAGAGCTTAAAGTCTATTCAGTAGAAGATTGACAAAAGAAGCCCTCATATACCTCATCTTTGTAGGAGATAATCATGAAGCACATTAAAGACAATGCTTCTCAGAAGACCACTCCAATCATAGGTATATTTGACTCAGGCTTAGGCGGCCTTACTGTGACTCGCTCTATTATGAATAAATCCCCTCAGCTGCCACTCATTTACTTTGGCGATACCGCACGATTTCCATACGGAAGTAAGAGCCCCGAAACGATCAGAAAGTACTCCATAGAAAACACCATTTTCCTCATGGAACAGGGAGCGACAGCAGTTGTTGTCGCATGTAACACAGCAACAGCCGTTGCGCTTGATTACTTACAAAAAACTTTCTCGATACCTATTATTGGAGTTATTGAACCTGCCGCTCTAGAAGCCACGAAAATAACAAAGACAAAGAAAATAGGTGTTATTGGGACTACGGGAACAATACGTTCAAAAAGTTATGAAAAGGCGATTCATACTATAGATCCCTCGATCAATGTATATTCAAAAGCATGCCCACTTCTCGTAACCCTCATTGAGGAGGGATCGCCTCATCGCTCTCTTACAGATAAGATTATTTCGGCATACATAAACCCACTTCTTCGCAAAGGAATCGACACTCTCCTCTTAGGCTGTACTCACTACCCACTGATGAAAGAGGAAATCAAAAACATAGTCGGAGAGAGGATAACCCTTATAGATCCAGCAGAGTCTTGCAGTAGCTATCTGCAGTCCCAAATTCCAACTTGTTATCAAATAAAGAATCCACCCACAGAAATAATATCTTCCCAAATACGTTTTTACGCATCAGATGACTCACGCAGATTCTTAAAAATAGGAAGAAAATTTCTTGGTATGCCAATCAAGACAGTCTGTCGCCCATCATAACAAGGTAGGGCTTCTAAACAGATTAAATTCCGCTATTCCACAGTCTGGCTCGCTTAAATTTTATCATTCAAAAATGCCCTTACATCTATTTGAAAAAGGCAATTGCTTGACTGCAATAAAGATTTTTTTGCTCTATTGATTGCTTTAAAAGGCAAATTTAGAGTATATGGGCGCGGAGATTCACTCTTTGAAAATCAATCTTTTTCTTGTTGTAATGTCAGTTTTAGAGAAAAAGTATTGTTTTAGGTGAAAAGAGGAAATCCCCTACATAAAGGCCGATTACAGTGAAATCACATGTTCGCGGGACACAACCGCCCGAACAAGACCAGATACCGATCTATGGCACTCCTCACGGTATAGCAGAAGTGCAGACCACTTCCTATCCCGCCTCACTCCCTCACGCTCTCTCATTCTTTCAATGGAAAGCGTTCTTAGTTTTTACCATGATCGCAGGTCTGATCATTGCACTCTGGTCTTCAAGCTCTGATATCTTTGAAGTACCGTCTGATGTCACGACCGCTTATAAAAACTATCAAGACGCAAAAAGACATTACTATCAAAATAGCGTCTATTGGGACTCCAAGCGAGAGCATTTTGAGCGCGCGATTATTGACGATCTACATGATCATGGCGGTCATAATGTTCCAATGCTCTTAGAAACACTTACACCAGAGATGATTATCTCTTTCCTTGCTCGCAATTTAAAGCTTTCTCCAGAGAGATTAAGCTTTACTTCTATTATGTCGAAGGAGAATAGCTCCTCTTTTACATTGATCCTATCAAAATTTGAGCAAGCAGTCTGGCCTCTAAAAATTATCGTCTCTCTTGAGGCGGAAGTTTCTATCACATCTGAGGGAGTATGCCTCTACTTTACTCGCCTTAGAAGAGGTTCCGAAGACCTAGCAACTGGGCTTGCTTGGGCGTATTTTGGATCTGATCTTGAGATGTTGAAGCCTCTTCCTGTAGTTTCTATGAGAGCGAGCCAACCAGCTACACGCTAATGGCCCAGCTTGGTATAAGTCTAATGACTTTAATGTGTAAGAGATCCTACGATAACATTCATGAGCTTCTTTCATCCTCACTATCAGCTATGCAAGAATCAACCTATGGTAAATGTTGAGGAAAGACTTCAGCAGTTTTTCTCTCATTTCCATAACGTATGCATCGGAAGGACGATCATAAAAATTTCCTTTCCATTCCCATTCGCAACAATCTTCACTCTTTCTTCCCAAGACCAAGAGATATCAATTCTTCTTTCAACAAGCCGACATTTTCCCTCTCTTACCTTTATCAGCTCTCAAGTTAAGGAATCTCTCCAGATTTACGAAAAAGAAATAACAACACACCAAAATTCCTCACTCACTCCCTTTCAGAAAAAAGTATTAGACCTTGTCGAAAATTCAGTGCATTTCAAATCTCTTTCTCTCAGATATCCCTATCTTGAATTTACATTCTCTAACGGCACCTCTCTTTTTATCGCTTTCGACAAGCATCCTCGCTCATATCTAATAGACAAAGATGGATCTTCAATATCCTGTGGCAGCACCTACCCCCTCGCTGCCGATTGCAAACCAAAAGCTCCATATCTTCCTTTCCTTACAGAAGAGACACTCCTTCAAGCAAAACGAGCGAGCTATTACACAAAACACTACAAAAGAGTAAGCGCCTCACTTTCTTCTCAAATTCGAAAGGCTGTTCAAAAGAAAAAAGAACTCGAAGAGAGGAGAGCAAATCTACCTATAGACATTCAATTAAGCCGAGATACAATCGTTCTTTTGAATATGCTCTGGGGGAAAACCTCTCCTGATCAAGAGAGCTATTCCATCAGTCGTGAAGAGTCGGGACTTGAGGATGCTACACTCTTTATTCCTCACGACTCCTCGCTCCAAAAAGAGATTGAGAAAGCAGCAATGACTCTTAAGAATCTAGAGAGAAAAAAAGAGGGCATCTCTCAAGAGATAGACCATGTTGAATTACAAATTCAGAAACTTTTGTCCCAACAAACCGCTTTAGCCGCATTCACAAAAGAAGATATTGAGAGAGGAGCTTTTGTTTCCTTGTTCCCTGATCTTTCGAAAAGAAATCAACAGGCGAAAAAAGTCTCTCATAAAACAAAGTGCGCCTCACAAGAAAATAAGAACATAGCTAAATTTCTTTCAGAAGATGGAGATATTATTCTCTTAGGAAAAGATGCCGAAGCTAATGAGCGACTCACACTTCAAATAGCTCGAAAAAATGATTACTGGTTCCATGTCGATCTAAGCTCAGCATCAAGCGGACCTCATGTTATTTTGAAATCAGCGCACCCTCAAAAAGACCCCTCTCAGAAAAGCATATTTCTTGCCGCTTCAATTGCAGCCTGGTTTCAGCTCTCATCAGAAAAGCGCCATAAGCTACATGCAAACGACAGTCCCCTTGCAGATGTTATTTACACGCAAAGAAAGCACATCACAAAGCGAAAGGGGATGAAAAAGGGAGAAGTGCATGTCAGAATGCAGAAAAAACTCTCCATACGACCATCGAAAAAAGAAATAGATGCGGCACGTCTAAGAGCTGAAAGAAATGAATCATAAAAAAGAGGCGCTTCAAGACACTCTGAAACACCTCATTCATCGCACGTCAAGGAAGAGATTAATCGTCTGCTTTAAAACGATATCCAACACCTCTTACTGTCTCAATAAAATCAAAATTAGGCCCTAATTTCTTTCGAAGGGCTGCGATATGTACGTCAATGTTTCTATCGACTACAAACGCATCATCACTTTGAAGATCATCTAAAAGCTGGTTTCTCGTGAGCACTTTGCCTCGATTAGACACAAGTCGGCGCAAGATTCCAAATTCAGAGAGTGTAAGAGGAATCTGCTTATCTCTTCTCTTGATGAGATACTTTTCAACTTCCATTGTAAAATCACCAAATAAGACTACCTGTTGAGGCTTTTCACCTTCTTTGTTTCGTCTCATAACAGCTTTTATTCGAGAGAAGAGAACTCGTGGAGAAAACGGCTTTGTAACATAATCATCTGCGCCAAGCTCAAGCCCTAAGACAACATCTGTCTCTTCGCTCTTCGCTGAGATCATGATGATCGGAATATGCTTCAATTTCGGGTTTGTCTTAACTTTGCGACATACATCAAGGCCGTTTTGGCCCGGCAACATGATATCCAAGACAATGATATCAGGGATCTCTTTCTCAATCATCTGATATCCATTCAAACCATCAACCGCGACAAACAACTTATACCCTGATATATCAGCTTGAAGCTTAATCAAAGCAGCAATATCTTCTTCATCCTCGATAAGAGCTATTTTAGGTTTTTGCATGGGGACCCATATCTAATTTATTAAATATATAGTTGATACTATATATTACTTTTTAATTAACTTCACCAAGAAGATAACTTTAGTAGTTCTTCCTCATCATAAAATTTGATACATTCCGTTACAACCTACCTTTATCTGTCTTTGATAAAGAAACTCAAGAAGAGTAATGCACCCAATAATAAAATAGTGTTACACTAATTGCCTTGAAATTTCTTGTATGAATCTGCCTTTTTCATGATCCTCTTTCGAGTAATTATATGTTGAGTGTCTTTCTCCTCTATGCCCTCTTTGCCTCTGTATTTACTGTTTCGAAAGAGGCGCTCGAGTATACATCACCTCTTTTCTTAGTCGGCGCCAGGATGATTCTGGCAGGACTCTTCATGCTTGGATACCAAGCGCTTAAGAAACCAGGCTCTTTGGTATTAAACAGAGAATCCATAAAAAGAGTCTGCCTTCTTGGTTTTTTCAACATTTACGTCACAAACGCGCTCGAACTCTGGGGCCTGAAGTACTTAACATCGTTTAAAACTTGTTTTCTTTATAGCCTTTCACCCTTTCTTTCTGCCCTTTTCTCTTATATTTTCCTTGAAGAGAGAATGTCTCGAAGAAAATGGCTCGGACTTATCGTTGGATTTATCGGATTTATTCCTATTCTCTCTTCGCAAGAGGGATCTGCTGAAGCTTTAAGCGGACACTTTTGGCTCTTCTCGTGGCCTGAAATCGCGGTTATTGGCGCTGTCATCACCTCAGTCTGGGGATGGATTCTCTTAAAACAGCTCGTTCACAATGACGGCTGTCCGCCATTTGTCGCGAATGGATACTCAATGATTATAGGCGGAATTTTTGCCTCAATAAACTCTCTTGCTGTAGAATCATGGAATCCAATTCCCGTACGTAACTGGCCTATTTTCTTAGAGTGCACACTCTTTTTGATCGTCATTTCTAATATCGTCTGCTATAACTTGTATGGCACTTTACTGAGACGCTTCTCCGCAACATTCATGTCATTTGCTGGCCTTTCGACACCGCTATTCACCGCTCTTTTCGGCTGGCTCTTCCACCATGAAGTTGTAACTTTTGATTTCTTTATCTCCCTTTTTATTGTCTTTATCGGATTATTCGTCTTCTACTCCGAGGAGTTGAAAGATACTCGCTATACAATAGATCAAAAGACATAGAAACCATCTGAAGAGAAAATGCTGGCAATATGAGATTTCCCCTTGAAAAAAGGGGAATCTCTATTGTCTGATAGAACCTTCAATTGCTATAAGAAGCCTTAAGAGTTTTTTAAAAAAATTTCTCAAGGCTCACTCATTGCCATAAACTCCTAAGAGCCATAGTACGACACACTCTCAAACGCCTAAAAATATATTATAAGGGCTTATAGAAGCGTCATGGACTTCTTTTCTTCCCACACAGGGCATCAAGACTCCGCGGCAAACAAAAAGGCAGATAAAATCATAGGACTCGAAGATTTCTGCAAAGAAGCGCCGACTCAGCAGTATTCCTTGGAAACTATCGGTAAAGCCATAGATGAATACGTTCTCAAAAGAGCGGTAGTCTTTTCACTTATACTCTTAACATGCTGCATTGGGATAGTGGGATTTCTTCTTAGCCTCTTTTATGGGCCGCTCTATCTCATGGCCCTCTCATTTGGACTTGTCCTTCTCTCCCTTCTCTTCTTTTACTCACTTCTGATCTATTGTAAAGAAGAGATCAATGATCTTCATCACACGGCTGAGATCTCTCTTATTGCTTCATGCCATGATGAAACTCATAGAAACAATGATGAGCGTCTTCTTATTGGTGAAGATGCTGGAGAAAAAATGATCAAAGCGTCTTTGTCTCTTCAAAAAAGATGGTATCTTCTCTTTAGCCCCACCTACCCCAAGTGGTATTTCAACGTCTTGTGCCATACTATAAAGCCGATTGCCTCCATGTACACATGGATACCATATACATATTTTGTTGAAAAACTCCTTAATTCAGCTAAAAAGTGGTATATCGCCCAAATTAGACAAAAACCGAAAGATATGAAGCTTCACGCAGCTTTGGCAAATAATTATGTGACTTTGTCAAATCACTTAAGAGAAGCTTTTGACATGCGAGAAGAGTTGCCGCTCAAAGGAAAGCTTCTTCCAAAAAAGCTCTATTCTTACCTTTTGCATCAACATGAGGCTGCATCGAAAAGAGCTATCCAAGAACTTCTCATTTTAAGGTCATTCGCGCCTGATGAGCTATGGGTATTAGATCAACTTGCTATCAGCTTTCGAGAGCTAGGACTCATCGATCAAGAAAAAGAGATTTATGAAGCTATTTTAAGCATTCATCCAGATGATACAAATGCGATCTTCCGACTAGGTACGATTTCCTTCCAAAGAGGAGATAATGCGAAAGGCCTTGAGATGTATGATCTGCTTCTCTTCTTACAGCCTCTTTTGGCCCAAGAGCTGATCACATCGTTTGGAGCCTACGATCTTATTGAGTAAGCGATAAAACAACCTCTCATGTATACTCTTTTGTCATCTCAAATACATGAAGTACCATTACACTCTTATATGCGAATTTTATCTGGCGAATTTAAAAACAGATCTATTGAAGTTCCAAAACAGGCTCAAACAAGACCTACCTCTTCGAAGATGCGCGCCCAGCTTTTCAATATCTGCCAGACATTGGTAGAAGAGTGCCGATTTCTCGATATATGCGCAGGATCTGGTGCTATGGGACTTGAAGCTGTAAGCCGCGGAGCTTCGAGTGTTGTATTTATTGACCATGATGCAGATGCAGTGCGAACCATCAAGAAGAACATTGACCTTCTCGAAATTGAAACCTCCTGCCGAGTCGTTTTCTCTGATGCACTCATGGCACTCAAGAAGATTGAGAAAGAAATTCGCGAAGGAAAATCAAATCCATTCGATATAATCTTCTTCGACCCCCCCTACTCTAAGAAAGAAGACTCTGCGAGCTTCACTTTTGTAAGAGAAGTTGTATCGCTTATTGGAGGATTAGACTCTTCTCTTTTACAAAAAAACGGTCTCTTCTTTCTCGAAGAGAGTAGATTTTGTCCCGTAGAGACATTCTCTACACCCTCTTTACAGCTACTCTCTAAAAGAGGCACTGGTGACTCATGCCTCTATGAATTTCAAGGAAAGTAGAAAAGGCACGTTATTTTCCTGATTGAGCATCCTTTCGTTTCATGAGCTGCCCATCTTTATAGTAAAGTTCCACTTTCAAAGCGCCATTAGGATAAAACTTTTTAAAGATCCCGTGGCGCTTTCCATCTTTATATGAGCCTTCAAAAAGAAGAACTCCTTCTTGTGAAAATTCCTTCATCGGTCCATTCAAACGCCCTTTTTCAAAGACGGAGGAAGATTTTATGCTCCCATTCTCATAGAAAGTAATATCTTCTCCTTCCTGGACATTCTGATGAAACATAGCTCTTCTCAAAACGGCTCCAGATGGATAGTATAGCATCATTTCGCCATCTTGCTTCCCATCATTATACTTTGTTGAAGCAATAAGCTTGCCTTCAGGACTGTAGATCGCAGATGAGCCATGTCGAGCGCCCTTTCTAAATGAGACGATTAATGAGATATCTCCGCTAGGATAATACTCTCTATACTCTCCCTCTATCTTGCCATTTGAATAGGTCGCTTGGGCTAAAATGATCAGCTCTTGATTCGATGGGCCTCCCTCTTCCTGCTCTTTTGGTGCCCAAGTTGTCCAAGCTCCCTCAGGGAGGCCATGGTTATACTGACGCTCTTCTTTCATCCCATCTGGATATATTTGATAGTACTTTCCGTCCAAAAGACCCTTTACGTACCGAGCAGAGAAAATAAGATCTCCATTTTCATTATAGCGCTTTTTCTCACCATCCAAAACACCATGCTTATATGAGGAAGCCGCCTTCAAAGCGCCACTAGGATAGTATGATCTCTGCTCTCCATCATAGAGGCCCTCTGAATCATACATCTCCTCGATTGATTTCTGAGAAGATGGTTTCTTAGAAAAGAATCCGTTTTCAGAGTTTGATGAAATCTCATCAGCATGGAAGTAGCGAACATGAAGGCCTTGAGGCAATCCATTTTTGTATTTACCTTCATATGCGATATTTCCATCATCATACCATTCCGTTAATTGCCCATCGATGTTGCCATCTGAATATGATGCTTTAACCGCTAATTGCCCATTTGAGTACCACTCTTGGTATGAACCCTGTCTCATTCCATTTTTGTATGACGTAGTAAGCTTTGGCTTTCCATCATCATACCATTCGAGGAAAGAACCATTGAAAACACCATGAAGAAACTCTACAGAGGAAATCTTTACTCCATCTTCATTCCATTCCTCCTGAGCACCCTCTTCGAGGCCATTTTTCCACTCGCCTTTGACTTTAATCTTACCTGATTCAAACCACTCTTGATAGAGCCCTTCATATTCGCCATCCCGACAGGGAACTGACCTCTTCATCCTCTTAGCATTACTGAGCGGATACCACTCTTTATACTCTCCATCGAAGAACCCTCCCTTACATGTCGTAGAAAGTATCTCAAAACCCTTTTCATCCCACTCTTTTTGCATGCCGTCTCGAACACCATCATGGAAGACATACTCATAAAGGGAGGCCCCAGTTTTTGGATTCTTTTTTACTTGAGTGCCATCTAACAACCCTCTCGAAAACGAAAGGGAAAGCTCGGGATGTGTGGCACAGCTTCTCTGTGAATAAAGAACATATTCGCCATCTAAATCACCATCTAATGTCGTATACTTCTCTTTTATCTCCGAAGGAGCCAAAGGATCGTACACAATATGAAGTCCTTTTCCATCTTGCTCGTATATGCTTTCTTGAAGGAGCGTCTCGCCTTTCATATCATAGAGAGTATGGCGACCTACAGGCTTTCCATGAAGATACTTCCCACTTCCAATGAGCTTCCCAGATGGATTGAAGAAAGAGGTCTCCCCTTCTTTCTTTCCAAGGCGATATGTAGCTTTCATCTTAAGGGAGCCATCAGCATGATATAGTGCGTGAAGACCGTGAGATGCGCCTAAAAGAAAATGACGTTCTTCAATCGTCTTTCCTGTAGAGGAATTAATTCGAGTAAGGGCCGGTTTTATCCCATCATCATGTAAGAGCCCCACATGCCATAAAGAGACCTCTTCAAAAGGCTCGTTTTCTTTTACCTGTGAGATCATCTTGCCATGTAAAAGACCCCTTTTATAGCTCGCCTCTACTTCTTTAGAGCCATTTTTATCATATTGGATGGACGATCCCTCAAGAAGCCCTTTCACGTAGAATTGCTTGGATCGTAATCGATTGACTCCAACTCCAGATGCATTCGGCCAATAGATCAGTTCCTCACCCTCTATATTTCCACTATTATACTCTCGAGATAGCGCTAAGGACCCGTCTGAGAAAAATTGCTTTTCAATACCGTGGGGAAGACCTTTTGAAAAAGTCATGATACGCAGAGGAGATCCATCGCTGTAGTAGAGTATTGACACGCCATCCAATACTCCTTTCATTATTTCATCTTGAAATCCCTCTTGAGACTGAGGAGTGAACAGGTCAGACTCTTCAAAGAGATCTTGGCCCCCTTCATAATATCCTAATCTCTTCACTGGCCATTGAGTTAAAGGATCAATCAGAAGAACTGTTTTTGGTGAGCCGTCTCCCCATTTCTCTATACTCTTTGTCACAAGATCAGGAGAGGGTATCTTTCTCAATGAAACAATATCTTGGAGATCCTCCCAATTATGCATCCTCATCTTTAGCGTGAGATCTTGAAGTGAGGTTTTCACACTCCAGTCGCTTTCATCCGAATCAGAGCTTGTCAGCGCTCCAAGACTAATTGAGGTAAGAACCAGGAAACAGAATGCGAATAGATTTTCTCTTTTTTGGAAAAAATAACGTACCCAGGCGGCGGATCTTTTTTTCATTGCTCAAAGGATCTCTTTCATCGCTACAGCTTTTTTTACAAGAGGACCTCCTTGAAATCGGAGGTCAAAAGAGCAGTATATCGATTTATCTGAAAACAATGAGAGTTTATTTTTCGACTAGCACATCAGCTTTTTTTTGCTTTCGCCTGCACATGTTGATGCCATGGATAGAAATCAGAAAGTTAATCAGGAACAAAAAAGCCTGAGAGTAGTCTTGATGGTATGTATTTAGAAGACAGAAAAAACCATTACAGATAACCCCGACAATAAACCCTTGTGCCAGGCTCCCTTGAGCTAACAGAAATGAACCGTAGATGGCCATAAAAGAGAAAAGCCAAGATGATATCAGTATAATTGTTTGTAAAGCCATGATCACCTTCCTTATTATTTATTAATAAAATTTTATTTTATTTTATTATAAATAAGTGAGGTAAATGAATCACACCAATTCATGGCTTTTTAATTAAAAATGGATTCTGTAGAGAGCGCCTTCTTCTGTCAATCCTGATTTCGAAAGCTTCACGTAAGCTTATGCCAAAAGATGCCCTCTTTTTAGCCTAAATTTAGCGCTGTATAGCTCAGTATAGACCCTAATTTAATTAAAGGTCTCTTTGATAGCCAAATATCAATCCCTCTTTCCCTATAACTTCTAAAGCCTTTTTATTGCTTTTTTGGACAACAGATGTGTCATCATGAAGTATCCAATTTGCGCCATCACGAACAAGAGAATAATAATGACCACTCTTACCTGATCCAGAATACGCAATAACTGAATAAAGGGAATAATGTGCTTCTTTATTTTCAGCCTCTTTAATAATCAGTGACTCTGGATTTTTGATCTTGATATCCTTTCTAAGACCCATCTCATCATTAAATTTGACCACTTGGACAAATACCTCTTGAGGGGCCTTATCTAAGCATCTAAGCGAAGTTTTCTCTTCAAAATTGAGATCCCCTATTCGCCTCATTTCTTTTGTTCTATCCATAAGATGTTGAATAGAGATTTCGCCTTTTTGAGTTGTCGGAACAACAACCGGCAAAATCCTATGTTCATAAACTTGCTCTTCTTTGTCAGTAGGGGCTGATGATTTGATAATAAGCCATCGTATCATAGGATAATTCATTTCAGTGAGAAGAGTGGTCAAAAACTCTTCGGCATCTTGCTGAACTCCATTGCCAAGAGAAGGAAAAGACATCTTTAAATCATTGATGAATGATTGCAGCGGATCCTTGGTAAGCTTAAGGCATTCTTTATCTTTTTGAGATAACTCTTGAAAGACATTGTGGAGTTTTTGAGCTATTGGATGATCTGAATGAGCAACAAATTTACGAAACTGAGGAATTCCGCATAACGCCTTTATAGAAGAGATGAAATAACACATCGATCCTGAATTGATTATCCCACGGCCAACACTACTCATCTTTTGTGTTTTCTTTTCCGAGTTCTTATCTGATGAAACCTTTTTGACTTTACCTACAGTCTCTTTAGATGAACTCTTTTTTGAATCACTAGACTTAGAATCACAAATCTTGGAACTACTAATCTTGGAGTACTTGCGAATCTTTTTTAGAATCTTCTTGTTTATCTTTGTATCTATCCCATTATCTTTCATCAACGCCGCTTCTTGAGCTGATTTCATAATCGCTGAGATGCGCTGGGATGCAACCTCTTCACCTTTATCTTTCGAGTTAACCAGTTGTTTTACGACTTTATAAAGAAGCTTTCCCTTTCGGTCTTCTTTTAAAGCTTTCTTCACAACGTTGTTTTGATCGTATTTATGATTGATTACATATTCT
>CAYRUD010000006.1:0-7035 GCA_964427425.1 uncultured bacterium | reverse complement strand
TTTAAGATCCTTTATGAACTCCGAGCGATTACGAGAGGGAACATATTTCAAAGAGGAGCGAATCTGATGAACTATACAAAGCTGCACTCGGGCTCTAGGGAAAACCTGCTCAATAGCCTCAGGAAAGCCTTTAAGCCCATCCACGCAAGCAATCAGGATATCCTCCACACCTCGACGCCTAAGATCGTCTAACACAGATAACCAGAAATGAGCCCCCTCAGTTTCGCCTAGCCATATCCCCAAAACATCCGTGTTACCGTTTAAGTCTATCCCCAAAACTGTGTAGGCAGCCTTGGATACCACCTTGCCATTCTCACGGACTTTGTAGTGGATAGCATCCATGTAAACCACGGCATAAATACTTTCCAAAGGCCTATTCTGCCACTCGTATATAGCCTCCATGATGTGATCGGTAACCGCCGAAATAAAGGCTGGAGACATTTCCACGCCATATAAAGTATAAAGCTGACTTTGAATATCTCGCACACTCATACCCCGGGCATACATACCAAGAATCTGGTCTCTTAAAGTCGTATCGACCTTCCCATGACGCCGAACCAAAACAGGCTCAAAACCTCCCTCCCTATCCCGAGGAACTCGAATCTCCATGTCCCCGGAAGGGGTAGAAAGTTTTTTCTTTGAGTAACCATTACGAGTGTTACCACGCCGAGTCTCTGCCTTCTCATGCTTCGGGTAGCCAAGGTAATACTCTTGCTCTGCCTCAAGAAGGCGTTCAATTGTGGAGCGGAGCATCTCGTGTAGAACTCCCCCTGGACGAGTTAAATCAGAAACTGTTCGAACCTCTCGAAACATAGAACGAACTTTTTCCACATCGAAGGGGAGATCCTTGAGACTCTCTTCTCTAAAATCCTTGGGTTTGATGTCTTGACTTAATGTGTCCATCTGACTTCCTTTCTTGTTGCGACGTCTCATAACTTGAGACTACGCTGGTTAAGTCAGTTACACAAATTGGAAAACAGTCCCCCTCTATAAGAAAGACTCCATCCGTTCTTATTTTGGCGCGATTCAGTCGGGCGGCTTGAAAAACCATCTCTACAATGAATGGACCCGGATGGGAGGAATGGACCTTTCCGACGTGGGCTATGATGCTTTCCTTATAAACGGGAAAAGAGACTCTCAGCTCCTCACGGCTCATCCAGGGGAGAAAATCCGCATTCGCATTATCAATGCCGGAGCCTCAAGTTATTTCTATGTCTCTCTTTCAGGTCTGCCGATGACTGTCATAGCGGCGGATGGTGTTGATATCGAGCCCGTTCAAGCCAAAGAAATCTTGATGGGAATGGCGGAGACTTACGACGTTCTCTTCACAGTTCCAGAGCATAAAAACTACGAGCTCAGAACTACAGTTCAAGACGTAACCGGATATGCTTCCGCTTGGATTGGCATGGGTGACAAAGTTCCCGCTCCCGCGAAATCAATGCCAGATATGTATGCGACCATGGACCACGGTTCGCATGGCGGAAGTTACGAAAATCATGGTGCCGGAGACCATTCCGGGCACCAACCATCAGACGCTAAACAAGATCATAGCGGACATGGTGAAACCAATAAACACACCGGACATGACGTGGATCATTCCAAGCATGGCTTACCAAAAAAGGAAGTCCCTGAAGACCACTCCATGCACCAAGGTCATGACTCTCATGCGGGACACGGATCTATGCATGGTTCAGCGAAAAAAACTGAGAAAAACAAGTCCGCACATTCAGAACATCAACAGGCTCAGAAATATTTAACCGTGGACTGGTCAGATCAATCAGACGCGATGTTGAGACAAAATGCGGCCACCAGAAATGTGAATCCGACAGGGTCTGTGATTGATTCCCTTACGGTCGACAATCTCAAATCAATTGAGCCTACGACACTGCCGAAAGATGCCAAGGTTCATGATATGAAGCTTGTCCTCGGCGGAGATATGGAACGCTACATTTGGCATATCAACAACAAGGCAATTTACGAAGATCGGCTTCTCCTCATCAACAAAGGGGAAGTTGTTCGGTTTACTTTGGTGAACGACACGATGATGCACCACCCGATGCACCTGCACGGTCATTTCTTCCGAGTGGTCAATGAAAATGGAGAGCGTTCTCCCCTGAAGCACACCGTTGACGTCCCTCCTCACCAAACCAGAACAATCGAGTTCTACGCCAACGAACCCGGGCAATGGATGCTTCACTGTCATAACCTTTATCACATGAAGACTGGCATGGCCCGAGTGGTTCGTTATAACGATTTCAAGCTCACTCCGGAAATGGCGAAGAACGATCAGCTTGATC
Organism: uncultured bacterium; assembly: GCA_964427425.1. GTDB lineage: Bacteria > Chlamydiota > Chlamydiia > Chlamydiales > FEN-1388 > CAYRUD01. The sequence continues at coordinate 4,738 of CAYRUD010000006.1, read as the reverse complement.
CACATTTGCATGATCACATCTACAACTACTCGATGCTGGAGGCCGCAAGCAATCACGCGCAGGCGAACTTTAAGCTCATGAGAACCTGGGATGAGCTGGATCTGCGTATCGAGACTGCCAAAATTAACGGTGATAATTTCAAGTTTGGTAAAAATTGGGAAACTGAAGGTGATCTTGTGTATCGCCGCTGGTTCTCAAGATTCCTGAACGTTTTCGGTGGAGGGACACTCTATCATGAAGAGGGTTTCGGGACTGTTGGGGTCGGCTACATTTTGCCGATGCTCATAGAGACAGCGGTTTCTGTGAACCACGATGGAAAATTCCGGTTCGATATCGAGAAGCGCTTTCAGTGGACTAAGCATGTATTTACAGATGCGGAGTTTAGCTTCCGACCTGATTGGGGCGGAGAACGAGATGATGAATTTGAGGTCAGCCTTATGTACTCTCCAACCTGGAACTGGGCTGCAGGTCTAATGTTAACCGAAAAAAGTCTTGGCGCAGGACTACAGGTACAGTTTTAAAAAGTAAGGAATTGGGAGTTAAGCTTGGGTTCTCTGGATCGACATCCGAAAGATAAGAAGAAGGTTTGGGCTATTTTAGCCCTGACTTTCTTTTCCGCCTATGCGGGTATTCTTCATGCGCACAAGGGAGAGGATCATATCGATAAGGAGATTGTTAGTAACACTCTCTCTACAAATGAAATCCCTGCGCTCAAAGCGATTAACAACGAGTACCTTCAAACGATCAAACCAATTTTTCAAAGAAGCTGCATGAATTGCCATGGATCGGATACGCAGTACCCTTGGTACTATTCCCTGCCTGGGGCTAAGAAACTTATCGATTACGACATAAAAGAATCTAAAAACCATCTTGATATGTCGAACAATTTTCCTTTTCGCGGGCACGGCACACCTGAACAGGATTTGATCGCAATTCGAGATTCTATCCAACAAGGTACAATGCCGCCTTTAAGATACCAACTTTTGCATTGGTCTTCGAGGATTAAGACTGAAGAGATACATGCAATTCAAAATTGGGTTAAGTCCAGTATAGAGAAAATCAACAATGTAAAAGAGGAGAAGTAAAAAGTATGAAAATGATAGCACTTCTATTTTCGGTCATGATCTCAGCAACTAGTTTTGCTCAATCCGCTCATGAGGGCCACGATATGAGTTGGAAGATTGTGCCCAATCAGACAGTTTGTATGGTCACCGAAGCGCATTTTGCCAGACCACAAATTCCCGTCAAAGTTGACGGAAAGACGTATTATGGCTGCTGTGACAACTGCAAGCAGACACTGACTGAGGATAAAAAAGCTCGCACAGCTACCGATCCTGTATCAAAAAAATCCGTGGATAAAGCGACTGCGGTCATCGCCGCAAACGCAGCTGGAAATGTTTTGTATTTTGAGAGCAAGAAAAATTTTGAGAAATACATGAAAGATTCGAGCCTACATAGCTCGCCGAAATCTCAAGATTCTCACGAAAATCATAGTGGTCATTAAACTCACGTTGGGGGGACAATCCATGAGAAAGTTGGTCTTAGCAATCACACTCAGTTTCTTGGGCCTTTCGGCCTCTGCCAATGAATTATCAAGCGCGCCTCCGGCAGGATACCCGGTAGTGAATGGAATCGTAAAAAGAATAGATGTAGCCAATAAACAGGTCACACTTAAACACGAAGCTATTCCTAACCTAGGTATGCCCGGCATGACGATGCCATTTCTTGTTGATGATGAACAGCTTTTGCAGGGCATTCAAATTGGAGATCAAGTGAAGTTCTCTGCTGATCAGAATGATGACGGTGATCTCGTGATTATTTGGCTCAGTAAAGTTCAACAAGTACCACCATCGTCCGCAAATACCGTTTTCTGTACTGGCGCTTACGGAAAAAGTCCGAAAATAAATATTGAGGTTGAAGTCAGGAAAAACAGGTACAGCACAATTCGCTACGAGTACGCGAACGGATCTTATAAAGGAACCGCATACGTCAACTCCATTGGAGACCTGGGTCTAAAACGAAATGGCAGATCGTTCTTTTACAGTTCGAGTGACAGTGAGCTGGCCACCAAGCTAATATTTGACACTAACGAACGCCACCAAATTCAAAATGCCCGATTCTACAAATATCGCCCTGGAGCCGATTTCATCCCTGTCGAATGTCGTTTCGAGCGCTAGTACTTAAGTCTTCGAGAGTTTTCGCACTCTTCCTCCGTAGAACAGGAGTCAGGAAAGAAATTTTCCTAGAAAGACGGCACTCAATCCCAGGAGAAGACTCAAGAATACATAAGTGATTGCCGAAGTGAGCTGACGGTCTCGGATCATGGTGACCGTCTCAAGTCCAAAAGCTGAAAAGGTGGTGAAGCCGCCTAGCAATCCAGTAGAAAGAAAGAGCATCAGTGAAGAACGCGCAGGCAGACTCCTTTCCGCATAGGCAGCTAATAGTCCGATCAGAAAACAGCCCACGACGTTGACTGTCAACGTACCCACTGGAAATGTGGAATTTTGGGGCTTCATGAAAAGATAGATGAGATAGCGAGCCACGGACCCGATAAAACCGCCAGCGCCCACAAGAAGGATATTTAAAAGCACGAGGCCTCCCACTGAAAGGAATTCTGAAATTCAGTAGGAGTCATCAGCCACTCTGGCGGTTACAAGGCAGACTCCATTGCCTATGTTTAGAATAGTTTATGCTAGACATGACTGCCAAGTGTGCAATGACTCTAAACCTTTTAATGGTCGAGCAAATGCTCGCTATTTCTTGATTGGTAGGAGTAAGGGTTTGCCCCACTTAGACGCTTGCGAGTCCTTGAGAAGCTGATACTGCGCTACACGTACGGTCTGGATGAACTTCGGTAGCTGTCCGGTTGCGGCGGCAACAAGAGCTGCGGCGACTGCGGCTTGGATAAGTTTATTTGGAATCATAATGGTCCTCCTTAGATTGCTTTTTGATGTTACGTTTTATGATCGAGTTGACTGTTGAGTGATCCCAGCGCTTTGCGTTGCGAGGCTTCACTCGGTGCTTATTTAGATGTTCCGCAATGGCGGAAAGGGTCTTGTTTTCGGACCGGAGCTTGAGGACAAGCCGGATGACTTCTTGCTCTTTGGGAACCTCAACCAAGCTACCCCGGATGATGCAATACCCATACGGTGAGACACCGATATGAGGGCGCTTAATATTGGTAGGAAGAGAATTGCGGACTCGGTTGCTTGGTCGCAGGTCCATCCCGCCATCCAACAGGGTCTTGCGAAGTGTGGTCTGTGGGATTTGCAGCTCTCTTGCAAGCTCGCGCAAAGAGCTGCCGGATCTGTATAAAGGAGCCGCTTTTTCAAAAATTCCTTGTGGCCCGAGATGAAATAGTTTAATAATGTCTAGAGGTTGGGTTAACCTAGCAGTCGCCGGGGTTGGGCGACCAACCTCCACGAAATCACACATTAAAACTTGAGCCACAACCGCAAGTCTTAGAGGCGTTGGGATTTTCAAACACAAAGCCTTTGCCATTGAGCCCGCCGGAATAGTCGAGAGTCATTCCTGCAATGTACATAAAGGAATCGCGATCTACGATCACTTGGGGCTCGCTGTTTTCTACAACAAAATCCTGTGGATTTTTATGTTGATCAAACTCCAGGGCGTAAGAAAGTCCTGAACAACCACCTTTTTTGACCTTCACCCGCAAAAACCAACTCTCATCCTTACCTTCTTGTTGCCGCAATTCTTTTAATTTTTGTTGGGCAGATTCAGAAACACGGATCATGTTGGTCCTCCATTACACAGTAGCTCAGGTTCTCGAGGGCTCGAGAGTTTTTCATTACCCTAAAAGAGCGTGGGGAATAGCAAGCCCACTTTTCGCTCAATTCTAGCATAGTCGGATGCTCTCGACAAAAAAACAATGCATTTTTGTGCCAAAACAACTCTGGTTAGAGCTCGTCGAAGGGAAGATGCATCCTCGCCAGGGCCTCTTTTTTCCCGGAGTAGTTCCAATGCCGAGCTAGCTCCTCTTCAGACACGGGGAAGTCGGGGTGGTGCATAAGGCGATAGGCAAGCTCCACTTGCCACTCCCAGAGGGGGTGTTCAGGGCTACTGGCTTGCTCGAGCACAGCGGACCAGAGGGCTTGAGCTTCCCGGGGCTCCTGCGTGACTAGTTCCAGAATGTAATCCACAGCGGTATTTTTCTCCTGTTCAGAGCTTTTAGGATTTAACAAAGTTTTCCTCATGGCTTGTTGAACCTCCGGTGAGCGAAGGAGCTCTTGATAGTGAGAGAGTTGTTGAGGGTTTTTGATCAACACACGCTGAAGCTTTGCGTATTCTGTCACCCATGCCTTCAGAACCTCAGGGCGCAAGGATTCCTCCTCAGCCAGTGAACGGGTGGTATCTTGCTGGAGTGATGAGTTTTTTGGAGCCTCTTTTGAGAGCTGGTCAGAAGATGAGCGTTTATTTGCAGGATCTTGAGAGGTAACCATTGGAAAAGAGACGTTTTGGGCTGCGGTGGTGATGAGAGTAGGGGGTTCAAACTTTTGCCTGCCCAAAAAAGCGATTCCTACAAAGAGCAGGGCGCCGGCTAATCCCACTAACGGCAGTCGGAGACTGAGGAGGGATTTGCCCCTTTTTTGGTTGAAGTCGTTTAATCTCTGACCCATGAGTAATGCTCCCATCGCGTCTGTATTGTATATCTCCTGGGCTTTTTCTTTCGCCCGGAGGCCTCTGCACCATGGATGGCTAAGGGCTTTAGCCCTTTGCA
>CAYRUD010000005.1:0-48747 GCA_964427425.1 uncultured bacterium | reverse complement strand
ACCCTGAATAGGGGCCGTTAAGGCAACGCTCATAAAAAACACCTTTTTATTTTAAAAAAGGAGTTATTTTATACGTTAATTTATTAAAATAAATCTTAAATCATTATTTAAATAAAATTAATTAATAATAATACCGCTTTTATATAACCATTTATCTTTTATTCTTTCGAAATAACTTCTCTCTTGAAAAGAGACATCTTTATCACCTTGAAAAAGCCGTGCATGAAAGAGGACCTCTGCTTCAGAGCCGCGATCTTCGTAGCTTATAATTATAAGCCCTAAAAACTTTGTCGAGCGCGAAAACTGAAGAATCTCTTTCTTCCAACTGCTTCGCGGTCTCGCTTTATCTGGATGTTCTGGATGAGTTGTCTCGATAATATAATCACTTAAACCCAGCTTATACGCGCTATAGCGAGACCTCATAAGAAGGTCTGCCGTCACTGGAAATACTCGAAATGAGTGAAATGGCTTACAGCAGTCTTGATACAGTCTATTTGAAAAACAAGGGCAGAGAAGATCGGCAGTCATAACAGAGTTTTTACTTGAGAGCATCGCTCTTTTGATATTTTCATGACAACCTCTTCAATCTTTAAAGCAAGATTCGAGGTTAAATTACTTGTGCAATATATAGCTCGTGAAAGCTGTCGAAAGCCAGCTATTGTGCTAGAGATTAACAATGGATGTTGAAATGGCTTATACGGATCTGACGCTAAGATCTCTATCACATCGCTACACCCAACCTTCTTCGCAAAAGTAATGAGATTGGCCTTAAACTTCTCCTTGTGTGGCGGAGTGTCATATACAATAACTTTACCTAAAGAGAGCGCAAGCGAAACACTTCGATCCCCTGTTACAAGCACTGAAGGCTCTGAAGAAATCATGAGCTCGTTAAAATCTGACTCTAAGAGAAATCCAGGAAAGATTACCCGAACACACTTCTTGCCATTACTATCTTTGGGAATCGAAAATGAGATGAAAGAGCCCTTATTACGATATACGATCTCAAAGTGCTGGAGAATCCCCTCAGGCATAATGGACTGAAGGCCCTTCACGCATTCTGCCAAAAGGCGCGAAGATTCATCTCCAACTACACATATATCTATGCTCCCTGAAGGAGATTGCTTGATAACAGCTTCAGAGAAGCGACAAATTGCTTTTATATCTCGAGAATACGCGAAGAACACGTGAGCATCTTTCACCTCAAGAAGAACTCTTCTCAAATCCATATCCACAAGTGATGTTAGCCTTTCACGACACGAAGTAAAGCCTTGTGCATACAAATCCTCCCCAATCATATATAATGAATCATCGAAGAGCATTCCAATCTCACCTTCCCCTGGCCCTGAGACTAAAACTTCACCTTGTAGATTCTCATGCCTTTCCTTCGCTAACGAGTACTCATGAATATTAATGATTGAATCAGCGCTTTCAGAAAGTTTCACAGGCAATTTTTTCCATAAAACTGGCCCATGAATCACTATTGTGATCATTTGTTTGTTAATACGCTGAATCAGAGAAGGGATAGACTCTAACAAGGAAGTCATCTTGATTTCTTCAAATGATCTTTCCTCATACACATCATTTGCATGAAGGGAGACAAAAGCTCGATCGCCAAAGTGTGATCGAAGAGATCGTGAAAGGTCGATTCCCCAAAACAGGTCTCCATAGCCATCTTTAATCGGATATCGCTGAGTCACAATGGCTAGATTAAATGGAATAAATTCTGAAGCATCAAAAGAGGGAGTGCAAGAGCTACTCAATACTGAGGACGTACTCATATGACAACATCGCAAGGTGACATGTTGCCTAGCAAATGTACAGCCCTACAGTAAAAATTGAAATGACAATCGAATGAATTATTTAAATGACTCACTCGTCTTTGTCGGGATCTTTCTTAAGAAACCGTGCGTATTGAAAGATGAGATACAAAGTCACGGAAATAATCATGACTGTCATCAAAAGAGCATCAAGAGCCAATGTTGCAATAGTATATTGAACAAAGAAGAGAGCTAAAAGTGCAAAATAGAGAATGACTGGGACTGTCATAAGGTGTAAAAGCCCTTCAAACCATCTTGTCAGAGGCGGCCTTTTCACCCATGAGATAAGAAAAAGAGATGGATAGAGAAGAAGCGATAGAGCAAACGATGCTGCTACCGCAGGTCCAATAGAGGCCCCTCCCCATGCCGGGAAAGCCACGAAGCAGAATATGAAAGAAACAAAAAAAATAGAGAAATATTGCTTTGAAAAACGAATTGCATCTTCTCTGAGCATATTGTCCATATTCTTCCTTCACTTCCCCTTCTATAAATGGAGGAAGCCTCCCGCGATTGTTTTCTTTATCACCTCCTTATCTGCTCTCTTCGAAAGAAGATTTCAAGATAAATTATTTTCAAGACATAACAAAAGAGAAGGCTTTACCTATTTATTCATCCCTTAACGGGTTATTACAACTTTCCCTATATGCTGTCCTGAAGCGAGATAGGAATACGCCTCCAGAGCCTTATCGAAGGTGAATACTTTATCAACTAATGGGGTAATAGCCATAGATTGGAAAGCGTTTGCGCACACTCTCAGCTCTTCAGTCGATTCCATAAAAATCCCCTGGAGCTTAATTTGACGGCGAATAAGCTCGAAAAGAGAAAGCGTTGTTGAAAACTCTTTAAGACCGCCAACAACTTGAATCCTCGCTCCTGGCGCGCATAATGTTGCGCAATCAGCTAAACATGATCCTCCGACAACGTCGACTACGAGATCTACCCCACAGCCGTCTGTCGCTTTCATGACCTCTTCTTTCCAGCTTGGGTTTGTAGAAAGGAAAACAGCTGTGTTTGGAAAATGCTTCTTAATAAAACTGATTTTCTTTTCAGAGGTTGTTATCAAGAACGTTTGAGCTTTTACTGCCTCGGCAATTTGAAGAGCAAATAACGAGACTCCACCTGTTCCTTGAATTAATACCCTCTCACCTGGTTTAACACCACCTTGGCTAATGAGGGCAGCCCACGCGGTTAGCCCCGCGATAGGAAGCGTTGAAGCCTCTTCAAATGACATGTGAGATGGAGCTTTTACAAGGCTCTCTTCTGGATAAACAATCTCGTGAGCTAAAACACCATCGACTCCTGTAGCGCCGATAAAAGTAGAAGCCCATTCAGGTCGAACGATCGTTCTTGGTCTATATCTGAATGGTGAGTTAATCACCTTATCTCCGACCTTGAATTGAGTGACTTTGGGCCCGATCTCACGAACCACTCCCGACATATCGGAGAGAGGAACAAATGGTGGATAGACCCCATCTCCATATAGTCCTCTAACAACAAGAAGATCACGATAATTTAACGAACATGCTTTAACTTCTACGATCACGTCATAATCAGAAGTCAGTTGTGGCAAAGGCGCCTCTACCATCTCAAGAGAGTCAAGACCCGTTCCTTTAAGAATATACTTTTTCATATGTCTTCACCTTGTGCTCTTTAGTATGGGATTCTATCTTGAAGATCTGCGTAAGACTTCCAAACTGGCAGTGTCTCTTCTCTCATAAAGTTGATTGATTGAATTCGTCTCTTTTCAGGAGGAAGCAAGAGCTCCTCATAAATAAATGAATCATCAAATCCGCCCCATTCTTTGGCGTCAGTGACAGTAGAAGCATAATAAATCGCATCAACTCCTGCCCAGTAACATGCTGATAAGCACATCGGACATGGCTGAGAACTTGTATAGAGAGCGCATCCTGATAGCTTAAATCTTTGAAGAACTTGCGACGCGTATCTGATAGCATCCATTTCGGCATGCCATGTAGGGTCATTTGTCTCGACAACCCTATTTCTTCCTTCAGCAATGATCTTTCCTTGATAGACGATCACCGCGCCAAAAGGACCGCCACTTTTCGCCTCAAGCGATGTAAAGGCGGCAAGCTCGATCGCCCTTTTCATGTACTGACTCTGCGGAGTTTCATGCATACAAATACCATTCCCTTCTTCATTCGTTTTGAGTTGGGATGTTTGTATGCAGTTCAAATTTTATTCGCAAATGTTTCTCTACTTCATTAATTGCGCTTGAGCACGAACTGAACCCACTTTCCTCTCAAAATTTGGAATAGCATCTTGACTTGCGATATGAGGAGATAGGATCGTACGAACTGTATTATGGGAAAAGTTGAGATAATACCTCCAAGGCATATCCTTATATTCCCCAGCATAATCAACACCAACACGAGGAGAAGAGCGTATTCCATCCTTTGGAATAGCAATCCCCCTTTCTTCAACCCATATTTCATCACTCATAACTGAAGAGCCATTCATTCCAAGAGTAATGCCAAGAGCCTGAGTAACACTTCCAGGACCTTGAGTCAACGAAGGTCCTATGACTTTTACTTTTCTTCTCTTAACTATCTCATCAAAGCCATCAGTTGCTACGATTGATCGTATAAGCACCGCGTGCGGCTCGCCTTCCCGATGAGTGACAATATTGAGAAGCGAGTGAATGCCATAACAGAGATAGACATAGAAGACCCCTCCTGCTTTATACATCACCTCAGTCCTCTTAGTCCTCCTCATCCCAAAAGCATGGCACGCCTTATCTTGAGCTCCCATATACGCTTCAGTCTCGACGATGATGCCACCAGTGATAACACCATCAATTCGAGTAAATATGAATTTACCCAAGAGATTCTGAGCAAGAGACAACGTATCTTCCGATTGAAAATATTCAGGCTTTAGCATGCGACTTCAAATAAATTATTGGCTAGTTTTCCCATCTTGCCCACAAAGCCCTCTCTACATTATTTTAAGGGCTTCATCATATGTTTCACTATACACATTCTTGTATCTACAAACATCCTCTGGATCGATGCTAAAGTAATCAAGCTTGCCTCGCATCATCTGAGCCGCGTCGATCTGAGAATCGATAGGGACGCGATCTTGTAAATCACGATTGAATATGATTATATGGACATTCTCAACTGAAAACGGCCTTCTCACTAAATATTGCTCTATCTTCTCACTCGAATTAACTTGATCGAGCAATATATTCGCGCAATCAATAAGCAGTATTCTTAACTCGTCTTTCACCTGAACCTTGTTGGTCATAAAAGCGAGACAAAGCTTATGTACTTCATCCCCAGGTATGGCGGCCCCTGTTTCAAATGGTCGTAGTTCATATCGCCTCTCTATTTCACTAGAAGCCATAGATAGCACCCTATCCACTTCTTTTTTCACAGGCGAGGGAGGATCCCCATAATATATAATCAAGTTAGAACAAGCCAATATTACTAGGAACAACACTCCGGACAGTATGTATACATACTTCATAAGGATCCTTAAAGCGGATTAACGCACTATTTCTGAATTTTACATCCAATTCTTCTGCGAAGCATACATTCATTTCTAAAAGTATCCAGAGGCTAAATCGCCCCTGGAATTCATTACTTACGCATTATTGGAGCTTACTTTGCCTTGAAGAGATTGCTGAATAGCTTTAAATGCTTCTTCATATGTCTCTATATAATCAGTTTTGTACCCATACGTATTCTCAGACTCTTTGCTTCTGTAATTCACACCCACTTTCGTTGTCTGAACAGCTGAAATCAATGGATCACAGGCTGAATACCCTCTTTCATCGCAATTGAAAATGATTATTTGTGCGTTCTCTAGTGTAAAAGGCCTCTTCACTAAATACTGTTGTATCACTTCACTCGTGTTAATCTGATCGAGCAATATATTCGCACAATCGATGAGCAACATCCTCAGCTCATCTTTCGTCTTCACTTTCCTCGTTTCAAAGGATAAACTAAGCTTTTGCACCTCATTGTCCGGCATAGCAGCCCCGGTTCCGCAGACCTTGAGCTCATACTGAGCCTCAATCAAATCACCTGCCTTGTACAGTATCCTGTTTACTTCCTTCACTGCAGGAGAAATCGGATGCTCGCAATAGATAACTAGTTGCGCATACCCGACAAATAAAACAAACAATCCAAATAAAAACGCATATACATATTTCATAAGTATTCTTGAGGCCTATCAAGGTAATATCCTTGCGCTGCATTTAAAACAGTTGCTCTCTTATCCTTCTTCGAGGATGTAATCATTTTTAAAATTATCCAGAGGCTAAATCGCCCCTGGAATTCATTACTTACGCATCATTGGAGCTTACTTTGCCTTGAAGAGATTGCTGAATAGCTTTAAATGCTTCTTCATATGTCTCTATATAATCAGTTTTGTACCTATACGTATTTTCAGGATCTACACTTCTGTAATTTAATCCTTTTTTTGTTGTCTGAGCAGTAGAAACTTGTGGATAGTAGCATTGATTCCTCTTTACATCGCAATTGAAGATGATTATTTGCGCATTCTCCAGAGTAAAAGGCTTCTTCACTAAATACTGTTGTATCACTTCACTTGAGTTGATCTGATTGAGCAATATATTAGCACAATCGATAAGCAAAATCCTCAACTCATCTTTCGTCTTCACGTTCTTCGTTTCAAAGGATAAACTAAGCTTTTGCACCTCATTGTCCGGCATGGCAGCCCCAGTTCCACAGACTTTGAGATCATACTGAGCCTCAATCAAATCCCCTGCCTTATAAAGTATTCTATCCACCTCTTTCTCTGCAGGAGAAAGAGGATACTCATAATAAATTGCCAATTGTGAATACCCAACAAACAAAATAAGCAATCCAATGACAAATGCGCATAAGTATCTCATAATTATAACTCGCCTGTATTCAAGTAGTTTGTTATATGATCCCGCAAATATTTCTAGTATGTGGGACTCATAAAAACATGATCAAAATAGGGTTCTTTAGGATGCTGATCAAGAACTCGTACCATCGCCCTTTCTCTAATGGCTCCGAAGGGATCCAGCAGATGAACGAAATCCTTGTTGATCGATAATGAACAACATCGGCACAGCTTAACCTGAAGGCATTACATTCCTTGATAGCGATTATGACTCTCAATAGCCTGAGGTATAAAGAAAGCTTCTAATGATAACTACAGCAAGCTTCAAGGCAATTCCAGAGGATTAGTCTCCCTGGAGCTAAGCTGTTATTTACTTAAGTTATTCCATATTGGATTGATTTGCTAACTGGATAGATTGGAGTGCCTCTGGATAGGCTTCAATGACATCTGTCTTGTACTTATATGAATCAAGTGAGTCATTACTTTTATAGCTCAGAATGCCTTGAACTATATCTGCCACAGACACTATGGGATCCTGAGCTATATAACCGTTTTCATCGCGATTAAAAATTACTATCTGTACATTTTTAATCGTGAAAGGAACCTCAACCATATACTGCTGTAACTCTTCATCTCGATTAATTCGATCCAATAATTCATGAGCACAATAAATCAATAAGATCCTCAACTCCTCTTTTGCTTTTGTTTTCTTGGTATCAAAAACAAGAGTTAATTTTCTCACTTCATTATTCGGCATAGATGCCCCATCTCCAACCGCCACAAGACCAAATTTTTTTTCAATAATTTGGGTACTTTCTGCAAGAATCTTATTCACTATTTTCTCTGCTTGCGAAAGATAAGGATCTTCTCTAATGAAAAAGAAATAACAATAAGCAACGATCAACAGAGTAAATAACAACATGAATACATTTGTTTTCACTTCTATAGCCCTCTTCTTCCGCTTAAGTAGCCACTGATATGATATCTTAGGTTTTCTTCATATGTTTTACTCATAAAATCATGATCAAAATGCGACGCTTGAGGATGAGGATCAAGAACTCGTACTGTCGCCCTTTCTCTAATGGCTCCGAAAGGATCCAGCAGAGGAACGAAATCCCTTGTTGATCAATAATGAACAACATCGGCATAGCTTGATTTGAAGGCGTTATATACCCCGATAGCGATTGTTATTTTTACAATGACTCGAAGTAGAAAGAGATCTTCTAGTGATAACAACAGCAAGCTCCAAGGTAACTCCAGAGGGTTAGTCCCCCTGGAGCTAAGCTGTTATTTACTTGAGTTATTTATATTGGATTGATTCGCCAACTGGATAGCTTTAAGAGCCTCTTCGTATGTTTCGACACAAACACTTTTGTATTTAAACTCATCGTGCGGATCGTCTATCTTATACACTAATTTGCCTTGAGAAATCTCTGCTACAACTTCAAATGGATCTTTAGCAGAATACCCTTCCCCATCAGTATTATAGATGATGATCTGCACATTCTTGATCGTGAATGGCACCTCAACCATATACTGTCGCAACTCTTCCTTCCTATTGATCTGATCCAGTAAATCGCGAGCACACTGAACAAGTAAAACTCTCAACTCATCTTTTGATTTCACTCTTTTAGTATCAAAAGCAAGAGTTAGTTCTCGTACCTCATTATTTGGCATCGCTACACCTTGTCCGACCATATAAATATTATATTGTCTCTCAATCTTTGGGCCAACTTCACTTAAGATTCTACTCACCAATTTATCTGCATGAGATCGATAAGGATCTTCTCTAATGAAGAATAGGTAGCAATACACAGCGATCAGTAGAGTAAATGTCGTCATTAATATGTTAGATCTCACTTCTATAACATCCCTGCATTCAAATAATTTTCAATATGGCTCTTTAAACTTGCTTTGTAAGTCTTGCTCGTAAAATCATGATCAAAATGCGGTGCTTGAGGATGACGGTCAAGAACTCGTACCGTCGCCTTTTCTCTAATGGCTCCGAACGGATCCAGCAGAGGAACGAAATCCCTTGTTGATCGATAATGAATGACTTTAGCGCAAGTATCACTGTAAATATATGCAGCAGGAGCGACCGCTACCACAAGGATTCGCTGGCGCAACTCCGGTGGATAATCTAAGAGAGCATTACAGGTATGGATTGCCCCTTGACTATGACAGATATGCAGCAAATACGCATCAGAAGATGCTTTCGAAAAGAAGTCATTCCACATTTGATGGAGAAGCTTCACCGGTTCAGTCGCAATATGACAACGCCCTAGTGCGCACTCGAAGAGATCTACTAATGGAGTATGAGTCGCATTATGCACAAAATTTACTCGAAATCCACCAGCTAAATTCGATATATGCTGCGCACTACTCATTGCGCAAGAAAAAGAGTTTAATATACCATTAATAAATGTAATCCCGAAATCAGCTTTACTCCCATTCCCAACGTGTGCGAGCTGCGACGATGAGCGAACACCGCCGCCAACCAAGGATAGAAGAGAAGAGTTTAAAACAGGCTTTAACACCTGACAACACGCCTCTCCTCCAGACAAATTCCATACTCTAGGTAGGTTCGAAGATCGACTCGATAGAGTTGACCCATAGTTACTAGAAGGATATTGATATGAAGAATGGTAATTCGAATGCGGAGTCCAAGAGCCTGTACCAAAGCTAAACGTGGGTTTTAAGCTAAAATCACGCCCATGACTAGAATAAGATCCAAATTCAGGCTTTGAGCGTGAAGAACTACCCGTATTTGAAGTTGAAAATTGATCTGCCATGAAAGAGTGATAGTTATATCGCTCTTCAAACTCATCGTATAATCCATAGAGATCGATGCTTGAGAGCGGACTATTTCTGACATATGCGTAGAGGTTTGGCCCCTCATCAAAGCCAAGAGGATCCAGTGTCAGCCATGTAAGTGTTGATGGATCATAGTAACGCCGACCAAAGAAGATGTACCCGGTTAATGAATCTACTCTCTTTGAACTAAAAGTCCATGGAGTAAGCGTCTCCTCGGGGTGATCTTCTGGACCAAAAGCTGAATAGTCAAGAGTTTGAGCAACAGCCATTGTTTGAGTATCTATCAAGAGCCGTACATGGCCTGAAAGATCATGAACTGGAAGATAGAGAACTCCTTTATTCTCGATAAGAAGGGCAGCTCCAATTTCAGCTCCTAAGCCCTCTCCTAAAACACGGAAAGTTGAAAGACGCTTTTCATCACCCTCTAAAGATCCTATCTCATCATCGCCACAGAAAAGGAACCTCTCAGTTTGAATAATCTGCCCACTTGAAAGATCCTTAAGTATGCGTTTTGTTCTTCGGTGAAACGCATCATAAAAATAACTAATGGATATCGATCCGATGGTGACTGAAGTAAGTCGATCAAGAGCATCGTATGTAAGATACCTTCCATTCTTATCCGTTATCCGTCTTCCATCTACATCAAAAGAAATGGATTCATCCCCATCAAGCTCATTAAGCACGTTATAACTATACTCTTTTCCTCGATATGATGTAGCCCTCTGCAACGAATCAAATTGATAGATTTCATCGTTTTCTGAAGAAATCTGACCTAAGTAATCGAAACGATATCTATCGATTTGTGGATCTGAGGAACCAGGAAGCTTGATATCTCTTCTCAGAAGCCGTCCCATTGAGTCGAACTCAATTCTATCCTCTTGATAGGAGGGAATTACAGCATTGGTAGCTGCTACAGAGAATGAACGGCGCCGTGAAAGGGTATCATACGTCCATGTAGCTCGAGAGATATCTGATTCTAGGGTTAGCGGTAAACTTTGTGGCGTTCTTGCTGAATAGTGAAATATCCTATCCTTGTACCTTACAGTCTCTAAAGCTCCAGCGCTATATGCATAATTGATCGGGCTAAAGTATGATGATGAAAGTGATGTTCTCTCCCCAACGCTACTGACTCCATGCTGAATATCAATTCCATCTGGGAGAACTTCCTCAAGCATCAAACCGAATCCATTATATCGACGCTGCACTGTTTGATTATTTAAACAATCAAAAATAACAGTAGGAAGATCAAGATCATTATACTCATATTTATAACAGATCGATCCATCGGAAGATGAATAAGAAGTAAGACGCCCTTTTTTATCGTAGGTAGAGTAAAGCTCAACACCTGATGGCTTAACCTCATGAGTCAGCCTTGAACAAAGATCATATCGATAACGAATAGTGCGAAGAGTCTCAAATTCGCTTCCTTTATGAATTGCGACACAATTTCCTATTGAATCATACTCAAAGGTTGTAACGGCTGATATTCCCTTCTCTTGCCCAGTTATCGGATCAAAAGGCCTATCAACGATCTTTAATGGCTTCCCAAGAACATTGACTTGAACATGCCGCTCTGAGATTAATCGCCTTAATGGATCAAAAACTTGTGACAACACCACTACATCAAGACTATTCTTCCAGACTTTACTCGAAGTCCCATCAGGATGTATTTTTGTCTCTACTAGGTAAGGGAGGCCATTCTCTCCAACTTCTTGCAGCGATGTCTCAATAAAAGTAGTCTGCCCTTCAGGATTGGTGATAGACGAAAGCATGTTATACTTGCCATAAGAGTAAGTAGTAACAGCTTCTTCCCCTGTTGAGTTTAGAAGAAGTCTCTCTTCAGTAAGGTTTCCAAGAGAATCATATACCATGCGCTTTGAAGATCGAATAATCGTCGGATCACTGAGTGATACTGTCGAAGACGCAATCACTCTATCCATTGAATCATAGGAAGTGGCACATACAATCCCCTTCGTCTCATCAATTGTCTCTATAGTCCTTCCAATCGCATCATAGACGTAAGAAATAAAAGAAGAGAGCCCCGTTACTCTATCAAGCAATTCTTCGCGAGACTTTCGATCAAGGTGATCATACGTATAGCGCTTGATTAATCCAGGAGTAATTTCTTCGACAAGATGAGATCCTGAATACTTCTTCTCAAGAACAGTTTTTTGATTATTTCCATCTATAACCTCTCGAATAGCGGTAACTCTTCCCCTCTCATCATAGTCCGTTATTACCGCAAGGCCTTCATTGTTTACTCTATAGATCTCTCGACCTAGCTTATCATAGCGATAGGCAACTTTCTCATTGAGTGCTGAGATAGTTTGGAATGGCTTATTCAAAGCTGAGAGAAGTAGGGACTCTTTCGCCCCTTGTGGCAGGGTCTTTATCACCTGCATCCCAGCGTACTTATATGAGGTTTTAGGCCTTGCCAACACGCCATCAATATTTATGGTTGGAAGAATCTCGCAGACGGGGCGACCCATCGAGTCTTTCTGAGTCTCAAAAGCCCTTCCTCGCTCATCCATTATCGTTGATTTACGGCCATATAGGTCGTAGCTTGTATGCTTAGTAAGTGAAGAACCGTCCGGATAAGACACGTCCTCCCGAATGACACGATCACTATGATCGTATGTATACGCACTCACCCCTTGTGGAGAGCTTACTCGAATGAGACGTCCAGTCTCCTCATCATAGGTATTTATCTCGACAGTTCCATCTGGACTTCTCTTCGTCAATACTCGATCGTATTGATCATACGTAAAAGAAGATGATTTCGCTAGAACGCCGTCTGAGCCAAAAAGGCGCTCTTCAGTAATGCGTCCTTTCTCATCACGAATATACTCTTTCTTCTCGAAGAGTTTTTCACCATAAAGTGGCGTCCAGACAGATGTTATCTCTTGTGTAATCGCTCCCCATTGAGGGAGTGCACGACGAAACTTATAGCGCTTAATAATACGCGAAGACACTCGCTTTAAGCTTTTGCGATCTTCATCACATCCATCGTCTGAGATTTCCTCAATACAAAGAGGAGCGTCCGCATCATATTTGAAAAAAGATCTTTTCAGTACTTTTCCTGATGGAGAAAGAACGAAGCACTTCTTGATGAGATCCCCTCTCTTTGCCGAGTACGAATATCGTGTCTCATATCCCATTGGATCTGTCTCAGAAGTTTTTCTTCCTTTCTCATCATATTTCGCTTTCCAAACAAGCGCCTCACCGCCTTTTCTCCACTCATAAGTATCTTTATCTATGACGAGATCAGAAACTTCATGGTGAGTAAACTTTCCTCTAAGAGTCTCTTTAATAACCAGGCCTGCGTTATTGTACTCCCATTCTTTAATGAGAATTGGAATATTTTTTTCATCAAAGAGCACTCTTGATAGAAGGCGCCCCACCTCTTTTCCTTTATAGCCCCATATAAGCCTTTCTGAAGAGAGCCTTCGACCTTTAGGATCTGTCTTATATACCCATCGAATCCTCTTAGATTTTTTATGCCACACATACTTTGTCTCATAGCCATCCATCTCCCTGACTGTTGCTTGAGCAAAGTATCCGCTTAATCGCTTATAAATAAACGCATGAGAAAGAGTAGGAGAATTCTCTCCAGGAAGGTTCTTCGTGTATAATTCTCGAACTCGAGAGCGAACAAAATGCCTTTCTTTAGAACTAGCTGGTTTATACGGGATACCGTCGACCTCTGTCTTTCCATCTGTATAGAACTTAGCAATGAGCGTATTACCATCTGAAAGGTCTTTTTTCTCAACGCGCCTAGTATGCCTCTTAGATCTCTCACAGTAGTGATAATGAATCTTTTTTCTACCTTCTGGCTTAATTGAAGTAACTACTCGCCTTGATTCATCATCTTTAATTTTCTTTAAATAAAAGATAACTTTCCTACCGCTTGAGAGTGTTGCTACTACTTTCTTTTTCTCAATCGACTCAAAAGTCACATATCCTACTTTTTCTCCATTCGCAAGACGCGTAGTAATTGAGAGAAGATCATCTGTCTTTTTATCATACTTATAAGTCTTAACAATTCCTGTAGGAGATATTTCCTCTATAAGATGATAAGTAGTCTTATGATACTTCACATACTTATCAGAGTACTCTCTAAGGCGCTTTTTCTCGCATTGTTCATAAACTCTTTTTCTTCCATCTCCTAAAGTCATGTACACTTTCTTCTTATGCCGATCCCAGTCAATAGAGGTATTGAAAGGAGATGTCCTATCAGGAGATGCAATCGATGATGTAAAGGTATACCCTGCTCTTTCAAGTTTTGCTTTAAATGAACCCTTATTCTTACGCTCCTTCTCGAACGAAATAGTCGCTCCTCCTGATTCGCGGGCAAAGAGATAAACAGTCTCGTCTGAAGCATTGCAAGATATAATTTCAACTTCAGTTGGATGGAAAAACTCCCATCCATCTGCAAGACTTCCCTCATCAAGTGAATTACTTGAATACACATGCGCAATTTGATAAGGCTCTATTGCTGAGCTATCAGCTGCATGGCAAGTTGAGTCAACCCACGCACCTGAAAGAATCGATACGGTATTGTGGACTTTAGGGATACCGCTGTTCATATAGTCAACAAGAGATGGCCCATTATACTCAGGCTGAGTACTGTCGGCGGCTTCTACGTCCCCCTCGGATCCGGATAATTTAGTAAGCCATTCTACTTCACTTTCACTAGTGGAAGCATCTTCACAAGATCCTTCACTAATATGGATATAAGCAGAGCTTTCTACGGAATAGAGTGAAGTAAAGAAAAGACATATAAAGAATACAAACGCTCGCCTGATCAATAGACTCATTGGGCACCAAATATACTGTTTTCGTTTCAAAGTGATCAAAGCCACACACTCTCAATGGGCCTGAAATACTTGTAAGTTGATGTCAATGAGTTAAGCTAATGAATTATATTAAAAATTATACTCACACGACAAAGGTGCAAGACTTTATTTGAAAGCAGCATTTTTTATAAAGCATAAAAACCTCTAAGCATCCGTAGTTTAAGAAAAATTGGCTCTATAGAATCGGACAGGTCGTTTTGCAAAGAGTGAAAAAATAAAGAGTGCTAGGAGGAAATGGCATTTGAGCAAGGAAATAACACATGTTGCTTATATTCAACGTGTTACATAAAACAATAAGAGGGAGACCCCCTCGACCATGATCTCCTCTTCTTGATTGAACTTCGGAGAAAAAAAAGGTATACTTGATTGCCTTTTTATGAACGGGGAGACTTGGTGCGTGATAAGTTATTTCAATGAATGGATTTTCTTCCTTCACTGCAGCTTCACGATCGTCTTCCTTTTTGCTGCTTTTAGATTTGGCAAAGAGGCAGTCATTGTCTTTACCGCTCTTTCATGGATCTTAGCAAACCTCTTCGTCACAAAACAGATTACTCTCGGAAGCTTCGAAGTAACAGCAAGTGATGTCTATGCAGTAGGCGCAATGCTCTCACAAAGCGCGATTCAAGAGTTCTATGGAAGAGACACCGCTATTAAATCCGTATGGATCTCATTCGCCGGGCTCATTTTCACGACCGTAATGTCACAATTTCATCTCATCTATGAGCCAAGTGTAGGAGATACTATGCATCAGCATTTTTACGCTCTCCTCTCGTCAGGGCCAAGACTGGTCGCAGCGTCTCTCATCACATTTTTTATCTCAAGCCGTGTTGAAATTGCGTTATTTCAGCTATTAAAAACATGTGCTCAACTTCCTTTCGCGCTCAGATCTTCGATGACCGCATCTGTTGTCGTCATCTTTGACACATGTCTCTTTACATGGCTTGGTCTTTCAGGAATTGCAACCTCTCTTCTTGATATCTGCATTATTAGCTCTTTAGTAAAACTGAGCTGTGTTGCCTTGATCTCCCCATTTTTACTTATTATGAGCTCTCTTTTTCCAACCCAAACTTCCGCATCAAAGGTCGTATGAACCCATTTCGGTTTGAAGTTATCCATCAATCGAAAAAATCCAAAGCTCGTGTAGGTCGCATCCACACTCCGCACGGCATTATTGAGACCCCCCACTTCGTTGCCGTCGGAACAAACGCGACTATTAAAGCACTCGACGCAACAGCACTCGACGAGCTAGATCTTCAGCTCATGTTTTGTAACACCTATCACCTTATGCTCCAGCCAGGAACTGAGATTGTCCGAAAAGCCGGCGGCCTCCACCGCTTTATGAATAGGCAAAAACCGATCATTACTGACTCTGGAGGATTTCAGGTATTTAGCCTCGCCTATGGATCTGTCACTGGAGAGTTAAAGAGCTCTGGCAAAAAGCAAAATAACTCAAGCGTTATGAAAATCACGGAAGATGGCGTCATTTTTCGATCATATCGCGATGGCTCAAAGATTTTGCTCACCCCTGAAACTTCTGTCCAAGCGCAAAAAGACTTAGGAGCAGATATTATCATTCCATTTGATGAGCTGCCTCCTTATCACATCTCTCAAAAAGAGCTTAAAAAATCATTTGAGAGAACACATCGTTGGGAAAAACGGTCTATAGAGGCTCATCAAAAAAACCCTAATAGTCAAGCAATGTATGGCGTGATCCACGGCGGCCTTGATAGAGAACTTCGATATGAAAGCTTCAGACGACTCAGCGAGATGGGATTTGATGGATTTGCGATAGGAGGAAGTGTCGGAAAAACGAAAGAAGACCTTCGACTACTTGTCGCTGATATGTCAGCATATCTTCCGGATCACGCTCCCGTTCATCTTCTTGGCATTGGCGATCTTCCGTCAATTCACGCCTTGATTCCTTATGGCATAGACACATTCGACAGCTCATTTCCTACAAAAGCTGCGCGGCATGGCCTATTTTTAACGAGATCGGGAGAAGTGAGAATTAAAAACGCAGCATATACCACTGACTTTTCTCCAGTAGATTCGAGCTGTAACTGTCACACGTGCAAGAATTATACAAGAGGCTATCTTCAGCACCTTTTTAAAGCTTCAGAACTTACATTTTACACACTTGCGACCATCCACAATATCGCATTTATGGTTGGACTCATGAAAGAGTATCGCGAACGTATTTTAAGGGATGAAGTGTAAGTAGAACAAAAACCCTTCAATTCCCCTTTTTGGGGTATTGAAGGGAGTCTTTTTGATTAAATATCCGTAATACTCGCATCACGCAAAACATCGATCCACTTTCTTCTCAATGAATCAAAGTGCGTGACATCGCGCGTCTGATAAGTGATCAACACGCTCCTCTCAGGAAGAGTAAATCCTCTTCCCCAACCAACAACTGACAATATACCGCTTTGACTTGCTGCCCATTCATAAAGAACAGAATTCGAGTCTTTCTCCAAGATTCGAATGGTAATATCTTTATAAGGAAATTGATTCTTAAGAACGTCGTACAAAACAGCAAGAGGCTCTTCAACATCAATGGGATATTGATTGATGCTCACAGTGGTAAACTCACCTGCAGAGTGTCGAGTTTCACCCTTTGGAACATATATAACTGTTGCCCCTTCATGTCCCTCAATCCTGTTTCCTTCGACCCACTCTTGTCCGTCAGTTGGGAAATGATACTCAACCGACCCTAACGTCTCAGAGGACACAGGACTCGGCGAAAAAAGCAAAAGAATTAATAGAACACAGAGCATAATGGGAAAACCTCCAGCTCGGAGCTCAAGATACGTATTATATTATTACAAGAAAGACACATCCGATTGATGGCTTCAATAGATCAAATGATACCTTCTTTCCAAGGTTTAATAAAAAGCTAAATAAATACATTACTAGATAACCAAAACTATTATATTTATATTAACTAAGCTTGAGACTCGCTTATTAAAAAGAGAGTCAACTACATCAAGCGCTATTCAAATAAAGGTTAATTTTGCTACCATAGGATAATGTCTAGTACTCATTTGCTCATTTGGAGGCTTTTGATTTATGTTCCTCATTGTCGTTGTCTAGGTCCATTCATACTTCTTGGATCTCTGAAAGAAATCTCTTTTGTTGTTGCATGAAGAGAAGCGCTCGCTTGTTTGAAGAGCTCTTTTAACTTGTATTGCTTCATCAAATGAAGACAGGGATTCGGGCTGCTTTAAAAACAGAGTATGAATTACAAAACCCTAGTACAACATTATGATGAACTCTATCTCAGTTCCATTGTGGCTTATTATTTTTATTATTGGGCTCCCACAATTCTCAGAGACGGTCTATACTCCGTCACTTCCTGATATCGCCCACTCCCTTCACACTTCCGCAGATAAAGTTGAGGAAACTCTTTCAATCTATCTCGCAGGATTTGCTTTTGGGACATTCTTTTGGGGAATCTTCTCAGACAAATATGGAAGAAGACCTTGTCTCATAGCTGGCCTTATTATCTATATATTCGCATGTTTTGGATGTGGACTTTCGTCATCGATCGAGGAACTCCTTTTCTTTAGAGCTCTCCAAGCATTTGGAGGAAGCACCGGAAGCGTTCTTGGGCAAGCTATCAGCCGAGATCTCTTCAAAGGAAAGAAATTGGGGGAAACCTATGCAATCATCGGAAGCGCTCTTGCGTTTTCACCAGCATTAGGACCTCTTCTTGGAGGAGCAATTGATCAAATTCTCGGATGGAGAATAATTTTTCCATTTTTAAGCACGATGGGCGCATTCCTTACTCTCATGGTCATTAATCAGCTACCAGAAACTGCACCTCAGGGCACTCGCTTTCAATGGAGTAGGATTTTGACGACATGCCGAACTATGCTTCTCGATAAGAAACTCAAGTGCTACTGCCTACTGATTGCAGGCTTTAATGGGATCTTATTTAGCTATTATGCGGAAGGGCCTTTTTACTTTATCGAGCTCTATGGACTTTCGCCATCAGGCTACGGCTTGACCTTCATCGGCCTCGCATTAAGCGCCATGGTTGCGGGAAAAATCGCAAAACACATGTATAGCTATCTATCGCATGAAGCTATCTTATCAAGAGGACTGCTAATACTTATAAGTGGAGCGAGCATCTTCACCGCAACTGGCCTACTTACCGAGTACGAGCTGACGCCTCAGAGCGCAGGATTATGGCTCTCAATGGGATCCATTATGCTTATCCAAGCTGGAGGAAGCATGGTAATAACTGTCAGTCTATCTCAAGCACTGAAAGGATATCATGAAGTCTTAGGTGTAGCGTCGTCTCTCTTTGGCTTTGCTTACTATTGCCTCATAGCGCTCATCACCTTGTGTATGAGCGCATGCCATCTGCCATCTTACATTGTGATGCCATCTTTTTTCTTGGTAATCGCGATAGGAATGTGTCTTACCGAAAAGATCCTTCGATATACATGTGATGAGGAAACTGAAAATCTTGTAGCAAAAGCAAGTTAACAGATGAGCCTAAAGCCATGCCATTTTTTGATGGCGGCTTTGGGCTTTATTCATGAAATTTCCCGCGCAATTTGAGAAATCACTGAAGAAATGCTCTCGATCGGAAAATCTCCCCTTTCTCCATATTTCCTAATTCGTAAATACTCCCCCCAAACTCGAGCTTTAAAATAGGGATATTCAAACCAGTTGCTCTTCTTCATACGTACAGGAACTTGAGGCAAAAGTGGCTCAAAAGTCCACTGATAGAGAGTATGCTGAGGATAATATTTTTGAAGCGCGAGAAAACATCGCCCTGCGTGAAAATTCTGCGAGATAAAGCATAATGAGTCCGAAGTGTCTAAAAAATAACGAAGGCTTTTTTCTACATTTTCTAGTGTATTTGTAGCTTCTTCTTCGAGGTATAAATCAACTTCAGACGGAAGATATACTTTTATCTTGTTATAGATCTCTTTGGCTTCCGACTCTTTTACATCCTGTGAGTCTTCATAAAGATTAACCCCGCCGCTAATGACCATCTTCTTTATTGAAGTGGCTTTTTGAAGAAGTGACTTCATCGATTGCTTCAACTCATCATGCGAAAATGGGGTCCCCATTACTAAAAAATCTGTGACACGTGAAAGATCGCGCGAGTCATTTCTAAAACAGAGATCACTAAGTAACATTCGAGCCTTAGCACTGATGTACGGAACATCAGGCTCTTTTTCTATTTCTCGTTGCTGCATAAGAGAATCACTCCCTTACTGTCGATTGAGCTTTCGATCTACTAAACGAGGCAGATTTAAGTTACGAGCTCTACTCCAAGAAATCCGCTCTGAAACTCTTCAATTGCTTTGTCCATAAATGAAGAATACTCAGTTGAAGTAATTCCCAATATACGCTCCCTTCTCGCTACAAGTGAAGGTGTTAATTTCGCTAAGAAGCCGAAGAGTTGCTTCATCTTATTTATCTTTCCGCGCTCAGAAAGCTCTGGGTATAGCTCTTTTTCATATGTGCGGATAAATTCCAAAATCATATCAAACCGTGGAATGAAACTTGTCCCTTCATAGTGTGCTTTAATTTGAAGAAAGATGAATGGGTTAATAACGCTTCCTCTTCCTATCATCAAAGCATCGCATCCAGTTTTAGAAAGCATTCGAAAGGCATCACTGACGGACAATATATCACCATTTCCTACGACAGGAATTTTCAAGAGTGATTTTGCTCTTTGGATATACTCCCACTTAGCTGGAGGGCCATAACCATCGACCTTTGTTCGAGGATGCAGGGTAATATAAGCCACACCACTTTCTTGAGCCGCTAAGATATTATCTTCAAAAAGCGAAGTATCTTCGTATCCAGAGCGCATCTTAATTGTTACTGGAACAGAGACAGCTTTCACTACTCCTTTTGCGACTGAGTGTAAAAATGACGGATCTTTCAGAAGGCTTGATCCTGCACCTCTTCCAGTCACAATAGCAGAAGGACACCCACAGTTAATATCTATACGAGGTGCTCCTCGAGATTCAAGCTCACAAGCCATGTCTGCCATGAGATCAACATCAGAACCCATAATTTGAGCCGCTAACGGAAAAGGCGCGATTTCATGAGACTGATATTGCTTTGCCAAGCTCTTTACATGGGCATTTTTAGGAACTCGCATGAATTCAGTGACCGCCTCATCAAAGCCGCCAATTGTAGCAATCGCTTTTCGAAAAGGCCTATCCCCAACTCCTTCCATAGGAGCCAATAAGAGATAAGGACACCCATTAGCAGCGCGAGGCAAAAGATCCACATTAACCACCAAAATACAATATTAGTTAATAAAAACACTTCAGCAAATTAAAACCAAAAATTTATTAAAAAATAAAATGATTTCACATATTTAGTTTTAAATGTTAATTTATCAAAAACAAGACTCGCATCTATGTAATATATTACATATAAAAGCGATCTACACCGGATGCGGCAGTAAAGAGGCTTTTCACTCTCCCCTAAGGCATGAGAATCTCTATTCTAATGGGGAAGATACGGCTAAATATGATAGCTCATTTCGAACCTCTTTTCATGAAAAAAGTGCGAATATACTGTCATCTTAGCCTAAAAATGCGGTCTCTACCACATTCTCTTTACTGGCATCCCCTGACCGGGCGTGCTTTCGAATACGAGAGAACCAGATCAGAAACCAATAAAAATAAACTCACCATTTTTAAAGCGCTATCGTCCCTTCCAAACGTTAAGTCGAGATGAAGCATTCATGTCACTTAAGAAGGCTAAACGCTCTAATGCAAAGCGAGGTAATAAGCTATGATAGAGTTTAAAAATGTATCTAAGAAATACCAAGATAATACTATTTTAAAAGACATCACGTTCGAAATTGAAAAAGGAGAAATCGCTGTACTTATCGGCTCGTCAGGCTGTGGAAAGACTACAACCATGAAGATGATCAATCGGATGATCGATCCTTCAGGTGGTATTGTGCTTGTCAATAGCAGGGATGTACAAGAGCTTGATCCGATAACTCTTCGTCTTGGAGTAGGCTATGTGACACAAAAATCAGGCCTCATTCCACATATGACAATTGGAGAAAATGTAGCGCTCGTCCCATCTTTACTCGGATGGTCCAAAAAGAAGAAAGAGGCAAGAACTCGTGAGCTTCTAGAGCTCATCAACCTCGCTCCTGATGAATATATGCAAAAAATGCCGTCTCAGCTTTCCGGGGGACAGCAACAAAGAGTCAGCATCGCGAGAGCCCTTGCGACAGAGCCCGATCTCATTTTGATGGATGAGCCTTTTTCAGCTCTCGATCCACTGACTCGTCTTCAGCTTCAAAACGAAGTAAAATCACTACAGAGCAGACTTAAGAAAACAATCGTCATTGTAAGCCATGACATGAATGAGGCTCTCCGCCTTGGTGATAAAATTATCTTCATGGATGGAGGTGAGATCGTTCAAATCGGAACCCCGAGGGAATTTCTTACAAATCCAGTAAGTGAAAAGATCAAGAATTTCTTTAGCAACGCTTCATTTTTAAGAAATTCTGATCTTATTATTTCGGGTGATATAGCACTCAAGGACTATCCGAAAGTACTTGAAACATCTCTTCTGAAAGAAGCGTCAGAAATATTCGATACTTCGGAAGAAGAATTCGTTTTGGTCGTTGATACCAAAGAACAGTATAAGGGGTATATCACCGCAAGAGAACTTGCAAAGCACCCTCTTAACACACCAATTCACACACTTCCTCTGAGGAAAAAAAATGGAGTCTTTGAAACAACTCCATCCGAAGAGCTGATACGACTCTTTCAAACAAATAAATACCTACAATTTGTGCCAATCGAAACTGACGAGGGCAAACTCGTCGGCATAATGACGAGAAGCGGTCTTATTGATTACATCGTTACTACGATTGAAAAAGAGAGGCAGTCAGACAATGTTTGATTATATTATCAATCACCCACATGAAGTACTCACGAAAGTATCGGAACATATTGAGCTGACTCTACTCGCTGTCTCAATTGCGGTATTGATTGGAATACCCCTTGGAATATTAAGCGCATCGAAAGAGACATTAGGTCGATACGTATTAAACATTATTAATATCATTCAAACCATTCCGTCACTGGCACTCTTTGGATTTTTACTTCCATTACCATTCGTCGGTGGCATAGGAGCACGTCCTGCCATTACAGTGCTCTTTTTGTATGCGCTGCTACCAATTGTGAAGAGCACCTATGTTGGAATTCAAAATGTTGAAAGAAGTGTTATTGAAGCGGCAAGGGGTATAGGAATGACTCCTGCACAACGCTTATGGATAGTGAAACTTCCAATCGCTTTTCCTATAATTATGAGCGGTATTAGAATGTCGAGTGTTCTTACAGTTGGAACAGTAACTATCGCCGCGATCATAGGAGCTGGAGGATTGGGCGATTTCATCTACCGGGGGACTTCGACGCTTGACTATGGTTTAATAACCGCCGGAACCTTTCCAGCCATAATTTTAGCATTGATTACAGATAGAATACTTGAGGTTCTCGAAAAGAGGATAAATATCAGCAGCTTTATGAAAAAAATGACCCTTGAAACACCACGGATTGTACTAGCCATCATAGCTCTCATAGTCCTCGGCATTTGTGGCGGACTTGGATACACATACTACGCGAAAGAGCCAGTCAAAGACGAGCCAATCAAAATTGGGGTAAAAAATCTCACTGAAAATCGAATCATCGGACAAGTACTTAAAATATACTTAGAAAATAAACTCAAAAAGCCTGTGATTGTTCACAATCTAAGCTCAACCCCTATCCTATTCAAAGCGCTCTCTAATAGAAATATAGACCTTTGTATGGAGTATACAGGGACAACATATATGGCAGTTTTAAAGCAAGAGAAGATCTTGCCGCCAGATGAGACTCTCAAGTTTATTAAAGACGCCCTCCGCGATCAATACGGAATTACAGTCTTCGACCCACTGGGATTCCAAAATAACTTCGCATTTGCTATGAGAGCAAGCGATGCTCAAAAATATAAGATACGCACTCTCAGCGAGCTGAGAAAATATGCGCCATCTTTAGTTATTGGAACGACGAGCGAGTGTCATGATCGATATGATGGATTAAGAGGATTGAAAGAATTCTACGGGTTGAAATTCAAATCAGAAAAAATAGTGGAACTCGGAATTAGATATAAGGCAATAGCACAAAAAGAAGTGGATATCATTGATGCCTTTACAACCGATGGTTTTATGTTAACACAAAACCTAGCGGTTCTTGAGGACGATAAACACTTTTTCCCTCCTTATTATGGAGTTATTCAAGCAACTGAGGATTTCTTGAAAAAGTATCCAGAAGCGACTGACTTACTCAACGCGCTCAATGGCTTTATTGACGATCACACGATGCAGACATTAAATTATCAAGCCGACGTTGAAAAAAGGCCCATTGATAATATAGCTCAAACATATCTCCTAGCTCAGCGACTTATAGAGAACATACAATAAAAACGCTTCCGCTAAATGCCCCATCTTCATCCTTCTTCAAAAATTGATGGGGCATATCTGAATGAGATATCTTCCTTTATCTATCTTGATCTTTTAGATCTTATCACTTGACATAGTTTACATATCGAAGTATACAAAACAAGGCCTCAGCACGATTCATGCATAGCTGATATATAATCCATTAGCTTGCACACAAGATTGTAGCGAATCCTCAATAGGATTTCTTTTCATGCATTTAGCCCCTATTTCTCTTCACATTGGGACTAAAAACTCCGTTATGACTTTTCAATAATATAAGCTTCTTCTTTTTCGGAGGAATTACTCCAATGTTTACTCGCGCCATGCCACATTTATTATTTGCTCTCTTCTATATTATTAGCATTGCATCAGCCTCTCTTTTAAGCTTAGGCGAGCCTCAGCAAAGCGTCAAATACGATCTCTTTACTGGAGCCCCTACAATCCGTAAGATAACTCAACACGAAATGCCGCAAAATATTATCCCAATAGAGTAACAGATTGAGAATACTCAAAATAAAAAGCCCATACCATATTGTAAAGCTTTGCACTACTCTACGACATGGTATGGGCCATTAAAGTCCCATGAAAGAAGATTATACGGTTACCACTTATCTACCTTTACAGCCTCTACTTCATACATTGTAAGAGTAAATGGAATGTTTTCATTCGATTTTAATTTCATGATTTTCGAATACGAATCGATAACATCCTCAATGAAGCCTTTATAGGTAGAGTCTTGCATTGGCAAATAGGATGGAAGCCTTTGAAAGACTTTTCTCCAAGGCCAGAGCCAATAGAGCATCTCCTGCTTGTCTTTGAAAGTAGATTTGCAGGTAATTTCTTTTACTTTAATGTTTTTATATCCTGCTTCCTGGAGCGCTTTCTCAAGATCTGCCTTGCTGATAGATGAGAAAACAGACTCAGGTTTATAGAAAAGCCAGCTCCATGTATTCGTTGTCGACACTTTATCCATTGCTTTCCAGATCGCGTCTTGTTTCGCGCTATCAGAATTAATTGTATCGGCATACACTCTCAAATAGAGATGCCCATCATGTTTTAAGACACTAGCAATACTTTCTAACGCTAGCTTATTATCCTTAAACCAATGGAATATCCCGCTTGAGATCACCATATCAAATTGCTTATTCATACTCAGCTTCTGAACATCACCTTGCTCGAAAGAGAGGTTTTTAAAGGTTGATTCATATGTCTTCTTTGCGAAGTCAACCATATATGATGACAGATCAACACCGATTACGTTACCTTGTTTCACTTTAGAAGCAATATGAGTCGTGACTCGTCCATCCGCAGAGCCTGCATGAAGGATGTTCTCATTTCCTTTGAATTTTATTTTGTCAACGAACTCCATCTCCCACTTTGACTGAGGTTCAGAGTGAGCATGATATTCTTCAGGATCGAGAATCGTGCCTGATAAATCTTTATAGAGGCATATTGCTTTATGATCAGGCGATACTTCATTCTCATCAGCTGCTAGAGATGTCGCTGTGATCGATGATAATACGAAAGACATCGCAAGCGCGAAGGAAAGAGAATTGAGAAGACAACGCCATTGAGTATGCACTCGAATATGCATAACCAACCTCCAAGATTATTGAAAACACATTATAATTATTTACTATAAGTTCAATGCCAGTTAGAAATTAGTTTTTAACACATATTAAAAGAGCACTTACCCTTTCTAAAAGGCATTACATTTATAAACATAAGAGATTTCACGATTAACGGGAAATCTCTTTCCTAAATACTTGGGATAATGTCTTAAAACTATTTAGATCTTTTTTCAGCTTCAATTTCAATCATTGGAGCGCTAAAAGAAATCCCTCCATCTGGATCCATATGTTGCTTTTCAAGATATGAAGTCACAATCTCATTAACAAAAGATCTATATACATTATCTGGAAGGTCGATAACTTGTGGAAGCGTCTGGACAGCTTTCTTCCAAGGCATAAGCCAGTTGATAAGCTCTTCCTTATTCTTGAAGGTATATTTACACTCGACTACTTGGACATTCTTGATATGAAGTCCTGCATTCTTTACTAAAGCCTCAAGATCATATCTCGTTACAGTTGAAAAAATTTGTTTTAAATTTTTAAAGACAAGTTTCCATTTCGCTTCTGAGACTACCTTCTCAATTACTTTATTCATGACCGCGTCTTTTGATTCATTTGTGAATGCCCTCACATACAATTTACCAGTTGGTTTAAGAGCTTTAGCTAATTGATCTATCGCTTTTTGATTATCCTTAAACCAATGGAGCATCGAGCTTGTGACAACAATATCGAATTGTTGATCATAGGCAAGATCACGCACGTCAGCTTTTTGAAACACTAAGTTCTTATGCTGAGATCCATATGTCTTCATTCCAAAGAGAACCATTGCTTCTGAAGAGTCAATAGCAACAACTCTTCCTTGCGGAACCTTGGAAGCTATTACGGCTGACTCTAAGCCAGTTCCAGACCCTACATCAAGCACATCCTCATTTCCTTTAAAAGGTATTTTACCAATGAACTCTTGAACCCACTTTTTTTGGGGGCCTGAATTAGCATCATATTCAATCGGATCCAACGTCATCCCAGTGAGATCGCGAAACCAGATTGACTCTGTCCAAGTATTTGCAAATACAGTCCCCGAGAACATGACTCCAGCTAAAAGCACGAGTAAAAACGAAACCGAAGCCCGAAAGGCCATAGATGTATAATTTGTCGTCATAAGACACCTCTTTATTATTTCTATTATGTGAACTTACTTGGCTGTTATCCGTAGTATAAAAGATGGAAACAATAAGACAATCGAGCGTATACACAAGCGAAACACCTCTAAGTATAGCCCACGATGTGTTACGCTTTCTAGACTAGCGAATTGATGATTTATCTATGTAGATCTTTGAGGAAGAAAACCTAAATACAATATGAACGACTCTAACAACGCATCAAAAACAATTAACCTCGAAGAACAAGAAAACAAAATATTAGACAAAATGACAACCAACAATATAATTACATAATTAGATAATAAGGAGTTAATTTATGATGATTACGCGTCGAGCACAGGTGCGCTACGGAGGATCGCTTGGATGGCTCATCTTCTGGGGAATTATCTTTTTTCCAGTAGCTCTCATCCTCCTTTGTGTAAATGGCTGTTTCATATTAGACAATAAAACATACAGCCTTCAATACACCGGATCAAAATTTTGGCTCTGCGTTTGGACTCTTCTTTTCTTTCCTGTCGCTCTCATTCTCTTCTTCGTGAAGGGCTTTACCATCACCATATCTGACAGCGATGCCATAACCCCTCACATCATCGAATAATAGAGATCCACTTTCATTTTCTCTTCCGACTACTGACAGGTAACTGTAAGCATCTTTCGCAATAAATGTATTTAATTGCATGGATGCTCACCAGAAACTATAATATAAATTACCGGCACCCATTAAATTAAAAATAAAACATGTCTTTAAATATTTTAATTAAGCATTTATATGTCAAATTCTATTCCACCCCTACCATCGTCTACCCAGCTGAACCCAACAAAAAGCGAAATACATAATAATGACTTTCGCCTTAATGACCACCCTACAGCATCCGCTCTCTCAACAACAAACGTAACAATCCAATCTGTCGCTTCCAACTTCTTTCAAAATCAAGGGACCACTCCTGTAACTTTTCAGCTTACTCCTACGACTAGACTAACCCTTATACCTGCACAGCCTCCAGTTTCTTCTTCTCACGAAAAGGGTAATAGGCTGTTAGAAGAGATGAACAATATACTGAGCCCATCGATCAATAAGTTCTTGCAAGAGACCGTATCGAACATATCTAAATCCTCAGCTTTCATGATCATCAATCTACTCCGACAAAAAGAGATGATAGACATCAAGAAGGAAGCAGGCCTTGATCCAATAAACCTTTACAGATTAGTGTACTACACACTGCAAGAGACTATTCAAAAGCATACGCTTGCAGAATCTCTCAGCGTTTCAAATCTTTATGCGCAAAGGGAATTTGCGAGCCTCTATGTGCTTACTAAGAATTTCGAAAGAATATATGAAATCGCTTGCCGTAATCTGCATGAAATTAAAACGTACACTCATGGACAAGAAGAGACACGAGTAGAGGATATTTTTCACGCTATTGGAGATCTACTCCCTTTCATCGACAGTGTACCCGTAAGCGAGCTGACTTTATTCTATCACTATCTACAAGACGACACTCCTGAGTCACTCAATCACAAATTTCAACCCCATTACCTACAAGAAGAACAAATAGATACTACTCTATCTCAACCATTCCAAAACCTCTTACACGCATACACTCTCGCATATGAAAGTCAAGCTTCCGATATTGAGGCCCTTCATATTTTCATAAATGGATTACAGATATATTTATGCGAATAATAAAGAAGGCATCCATCACATATAAAGCACGAATTTAGAATACACATATAAATAAACAAGTAGGCAAAGATGATAAGCAATCAATTCACGACTTATAATTTAATTTTTGATCCATTGCAGCTGTCTGACTCAGACATCGCTGCAGACTCATCAAGTTTGGAATCAAACAAACCAGATCCTATAACCACTCTTCATTCTACAACTCAAGCAGTTGCAGCTCGCGCAGTCACAACCCCAAACAACTCATTGAGTATCAATATTGTTCCACGCATCGTAGATTACACCTCGCCGTATTATAATGAGCTGCTTGAAATACAATACAGAATGAATAGGCTCATTAAATACAACCTTTCCCAGACGATCGAAATAGATACTGTCTTTGGAATTACGCACGTATCCGAATTATTGGCTCAAGGGATAATCACATACTTTAATCAGACAAAATTAAATCTCGATATTGCCAAGAAATGCCTACGCTTTACCTTAGATCAAGCAAGAAAATCATTTACAAATACGAGGAAATGCTCGGATTCAGGAGAATGCATGTCTTCAGAATCAAAAGAACTCTTGTCTATGTATAGTCTGATTCAGAACTTCGATGCAATTAATGCATTAAGAAAGAACTATCTCAACATAGCCCCCTATCACATCGAGCTACTACCAAAAACGAGACTTGAGGCTATTTTAGATAATTTAAATCTTCTTTGCCCTCTTCTAGATAAAGCAACCGATCAACAAAAGATTATTTTTCTCGAATGCCTTATGGACGACTCAGATATACTGTCTCAAGAAGGCCGAACTCTAGATAAACCAGATTTTCTTAATCAAATAATCGAAGTATATTCAAACTGCTACCTTACTCTGTCTAAGGACGAAAGAGCTCTAACTTTATTCACGAGGGCTTTGGAAATTTATCTATGTAAGTAAATCAATTCCATAAGGGAGGCTTAAAACGTTGCAGTAACGCTTCCCTCACGGATATGAGGCCATCAATGGACAACCGAAATCCAGAAATCCATCTTACAATTGAAGAAAAAGCATGGCTTTTCCCTAAGACTACGTCAGAAGCGATCAATGCTCAAAGAGAGATGGCCTCTAAGGTTATTAGTTCAGACACGTTTACAGATATTCACACAATCGCAGGAGTAGATGTCAGCAACACTCCTCGCGACCCTGAGAATATAATATACGGAGTCTCAGTCCTGCTCTCCTTCCCTCAATATACAGTTATTGAAACTACAAGCAGCTTTGAGAAAGCTCGATTTCCATATATCCCTGGATTATTAGGCTTTAGAGAAGCTCCATCGCTGATTCAAGCTATTCAAAAGCTCGAAAAAAAACCAGACCTCATCATGATCGACGGCCATGGCATAAGCCATCCAAGAGGATTAGGGATAGCAAGTCATATAGGCGTTTTGCTCAATATCCCTCAATCGGCGTCGCAAAAACTCCTCTTGTAGGTAAACCTTTGCACGATCTTGGAGAGGATGTTGGAAGCCAGACCCCACTTGTGTGGCATGGAAAACCAATCGCCATGCTTCTTAAAACAAAGAAACGCTCAAATCCGCTCATTATCTCAGTTGGACATAAGGTCTCTTTAGAAACAGCAGTCGACATTGTGAGACGATCGCTTAAAGGATTTAAACTACCCGAACCAACCCGATATGCTCATAATTACGCAAATGAGATAAGGAAATCGAGCTCAGAATAAACCAAACTGATTTCAGTTAATTTTCCCTCCACAAAAACTAACAAATCATTATTGTTTCTTATACAGGGAAGTAATTAGTAAAAGGAATTTCACATGAAATATGTCTATGAATTATTAGGCTCATTCTTTCTCATCTTCACTATTGGAATGGTGACGCTTCCACCAAACAACGCCGGATTTTTAGCCCCGCTTGCAATTGGATCAATTCTTGCAGTCATGGTTTACGCTGGAGCTCATATCTCAGGTGGCCATTATAATCCAGCAGTGTCATTCTCAGTCTTCATGCGCGGATTGCTTCAATTAGAAGATCTTTTTAAGTACTGGCTTGCTCAAATTATAGGGGCAGTTCTTGCCAGCTCAACAGTCCTCTTTTTTAAAGGAAAATTCGTAGTTGAGATTGTGCCAGTGGAAATGATGCGCGGATTTATTGCTGAAGCGCTCTTCACATTTGCGCTCTCATTTGTTGTCTTGAATGTCGCGACAGCAAAAGCGACAAAAGAGAATTGCTATTTCGGCCTTGCTATTGGAGCAACAGTAATTGCGGGAGCTTATGCTGTAGGACCTCTTTCAGGTGGCGCATTCAATCCAGCGGTGAGCGTTGGCTTAGCTATGATGAATATCTCAACCTGGACGGCATCTTTAGCGTTTTCAGCCGCCCAACTCATCGGTGGTGCGTTAGCAGCCATAACTTTCAAAGCTGCTCATAATAAAGAATAAATTCCACTTTATCTTTGAGGCTCTTACACCCCCCCCTTAAGAGCCTCTCATGAATGTTGATAGAGGGTTCTCTTATGCCATATTCTATCGAACCCGCAAGCAGCTCCTCTCTTAACGACATCAAGAGGTTCTTAGAACCTTATAAAGAGACATGTCTTTTCCTTCTCAGCAATATAGACACATATGGCCTCACGATTACTCAAGCACCTCACTCAGGTAATGTAAAAATTATCTATAATCAAAAAAGAGACACAAGAGAAATATGCGCCGTCTTCAGCATAACACGTTTGGGAACGCTTCTTATCCAATCAAGCACAAAAGGAACTGAAGAGCTATTCAAAGAGATCCTTTCTTCTTGTAGTCAGGATGGCATTTCGATAAAGACCATTTTGGGTGAATGGTCTTTTTGTAAAGAGTTATGGGATTGGCTTTTAAATAAAAATGCCATCACTGAAGAGCTCTGCGTGAGAAAAGACCCCCTCTACTCTCTTCATAACAGCCAACAATTGCCATTAAAAGCAGATAGCGCTCGTTTCCTTGTAGAAAACGATTATGTAGCGTGGAGAGAGCTCAATAAAGGCTATGAACGAGAGCAGCGGCTTGTGAATACACTTCCAGAACATCAAGTGAATACACAATTCATTGAAAGAGTACGCAAGAAAATTATATGGGGGCTCTTTAGTGACTCAAAGCTCATCTCTGTTGCTGAATTAAATGCCAAAACTGACACCGTTGGTCAAGTCGGAGGCGTTTTCACTCATCCTTCGTATCGAAACCAAGGATTCGCAAAGAGATTACTTGACAATTTGATACATGACTGCTTCCATCTTCATGGGCTTACAACACTCATTCTCTTTACAAATGAAGAAAATATCCCTGCTCAAAAAGTCTATCAATCGCTAGGGTTCAGTCACATTGGCTATTTCGCAATCCTTTGCGGTAGATAATGTAGCTCTTACGAACCCCTGAAAGAGGATATATGCTCTCACGAATTCATGTTGTAGCTAAGGCCAACTAATCCAAAGTATTAAGAGTGAGTATCTTTCTTTATACTCACTCTTCTTGGTTCAGCTCTTCGTTATTTTCCAGCAGCGATGAATTCGCTGATCATGGAAATCCATTGGAATCGTTTTTGCGCTTACATCAATGACTGAGCAGCCCTCAAAATAGCTTTCATCGAAGGTAAACTTTCGAGAATTAGTGCTGAAGAAGAGGATTCCATCTTTTTTTAGCAATCGAAGCGCTTTGGAAATAAGAACCGGGTAATCTAATTGGATATCAAACATCCCGTCCATTTTCTTCGATCTCGAGATTGTCGGATGGTCGATAACAATAATGTCATACTCCTCACGTGAATATCGAATCTCGTCGTCGAGAAATCGTATACAATCAGCTCGTACGATCGGATTATTTTGAAGAGAGAGCCCGTTAATTCGAAAATTATCCTCTCCCCACGCCGTATAGGTATTCGATAAATCGACACTTTTTGTGAAAACAGCTCCTGCCTTGGCAGCATGAACACTAAATGAGCAGGTATATGCGAAAAGATTTAACAGTCTCTTTCCTTTTGAAAGAGACGCGACATAACGCCTTGTCTCACGATGGTCTAAAAAGAGTCCTGTATCCAGGTAGTCACTGAGATTAACCTTAAATAAAGTCCCATACTCAATAACCTTAAAGAACTCTTTAGAGTCGTCATTTTTTTCGTACTGCTGAGTTTTTTCACGCTTGATCCGTGATCTCCAATAGATCGAGCTCTCATCAACTGAAAAGAGCTCTTTCAAGACGCCCACGACCATTTGACAAAACTCTGGAGGAGGCTCTTGCTCATCTTTAGATCGAGGAAAATAATGTACGAGAAATCGCCCCGCATAGAAATCGATAGCGAAATGATATTCCGGTATATCTCTATCGTATATTCGAAAGCAGTTCGTCTCAGTGCGTTTCGCCCACTTTCGAATATGGCGATAGTTGTTCCTAATCCGATTTTTTAAAGGGGATGATTTATCTTCCCCATCAGTGATTAAAGGAAGAAAAAGAGAATGTGATTCAGTCATACACCAACAAGCTTCGCAATGGAAAAATAATGTAATGAGATGAGAGGATACACATTATTAGTGAATCAAGCGAACTATAAACTGTTCTGATTCCTTCATAATAATCGATTTGAGCTCAATAGAGCTTCCTCACTCAGAAGAATTCCACATTTTCATCAAAAAAACCGGCAGTATAAAAGATACTATGACACAACGAATCATGCATAAAATATTTAATACATCCTATGTTTTATTCTGTGCGCTTTACGCCCTTTTTTATTGCTCACCCATTTTTGCCAACGATCTATCCCCCCGCACAATCTCAACAGCTCCTCTTGTTACGCCAAGTGATTCCAAATCCCCCCTGATAACAGAAGCTATTGTACTTACTCTCTCTGATGACACGAATATGGAAAAATGGACCTTCGCTTTTAAATCCATTACTACTGAGGGCTCTGTTTTTGAATGGGTACCAGAGGGTGAAAAGATTGAGAATTGGAGTGAGCTTCTCCAAATACAGTATCTCCCCTTTTCATTCGCAAGGAGAAGCTGTACCGCGGATACACTTGCATCCCTCATTATTGACGATATGAAAAGCCACTATCCCGGCGTTGTTACTGAAGTCTTACAAGCCTCTCCTGAGAGCGCTCTTTACGAATGGAAAGTCCTCCAAAAAACAAACGCAGTTAGAAGGTGGGAGCTTCCTTTAATGCTCCACATTCTAGATGCGCAAGTCGAAATCGCTCGGCTGATAACAACTAAAAAAGGCATTCATCGTATCGCATACACAAAAAAGGCTTCAGAACTAGATCCCCATCTTCGAGAAGAATGGATAAAGGCCCTCAAAACAGCTCATATAGAGATCATAGAGTGAATATTTGAGGCAACTTTCCTCTAGCAAAGATAGAGGAAAGTCTAACCAACTCTCAAGACACTTTATTCACTTCTATTAATTGCTCAACATCGTCGATTGCTTGGAGAATATCTTTTTGATAGACGTGGTTTGTCCCATTTCTAATGCTCTCTATGTATCGCTTAAATTCACTCCACACTTTTTCTGCAGCCTTCTCTCCCACATCCTTTCGATACACCCCAGAGCTCTCAGGGTGCCAATTCATGTTTTTGCTCGTATTGATAAAGTTCTGCATCGCTTGCTCAAGCTCATCGATGTTGCGCGTTGCTTGGACAAGCTTTTTAAACTCAATACAGACGTTACGAAAATAGTGTCGAGGTGTCTCTCCAGGTCTCATAGCAAAATTTGCAGGCAGTGTCATAGTTCGTATTACCTCCACATTCGATAGAGAGAAATGAATAATAAAAAAGAAGAGCGAGAGAGCTCAGAATGAACCCTTTTTCTAAAGAAAAAGCATCATTAAAACACTCTTCGCAATAGAGAACTATAGTGACAACCCACCTTAGACGGCAATCCTTAGGCTTTTCTTCAAAACATAATGAGAACGAATCATCATTCATCCCTGTTCAGATAACAAGCTATCAATAGCAAATAATCATATCTTATATCTTTAACTAGTCATAAAATTATCAGGCTTGTTTATAAATTTAATTATACAACACACTCATATAACACTACTAAAAGATATTTAATAAAAAAGGTTCATGAGTAATGAGCTTTAGCACCTCCAACTATCTTAACATCTTGCACTCACCTCAATCTGCGACCTATAGAACCTCAACTATAACTCATAGAGAACTAGGTGATCTCAAAGAACCAAGTGTTATGGATGGAGATCTCTCTCAAAACAACCCCATTTTCTATTCTGAATTCTGTCATGAGGATTCGTATGAGTCTTTGCAAATCCTTTTCCAGAAGGGAGACTACAGTATCTCTACCATTCAGAACTTGTCTCGAGGAAGCTTAAGCCTGCAGCAGCGAATTGAGCTGGCATATTTACATTACCTGCATATAAGCCACCTCTCTGAAAATACTGCTATTCGAGAGACAATCAACGACTTCGGTCTACATGAAGAAAGAGAACGAAGTTCATTTGCTCACAAGATATTAGACGCAACCTTTGAAGATAAGATCTCAGAGCATTTCGCTGATTTTCATATCACACACTATGACGAGCGCGTCAAAGTAGCTCAAAAAGCAGCTACAAAAAGATCTTCTGCTGTCCTACGAAATCTGACGCATTATAATATCACAAAGCCCGAAGATCTGTATCACACACTTGCTGTCCTCATTCGCTCACATAATAAAATCGATTTGATAAAGCTTAAAGAACTACAACTTGAGCAAGAACTATTTATTAATCTTGTTAAAAAGATCGGAACGTCGGAAACAAACTCATACCTCATCCAAGAATGGACAGATCTTCAACTTGATGATGAAACATCACTGAATCTTCTTCTTTTTTTTGCACAAGAGAATCCCGCACTTTTACACAACAATTGGTCTTATATTAAAAAAATGAGCCCAAGAATTGCGGAAGCTCTCGACAATATCACTCCCTTTTCTCAATTGAATAAGCTTCATAAGCAATTGAATACACTCGTAGAGCATATCCCTTTTACTCTCTCCAATCAGGAAACATGGGGTAGACTCGAGAAAATTCTCGAGAAAATTCATCGAATAAATAAGAACTCCCCTATCCCGTTTAGCTTGGAGGGCTATTTTCTCCATATAGCAAGTGGGTGTACTCAAGATGAGTTAGTTGAATTAGCAAAACTTATAAACAGGCATTTTTTTGCTCAAAGTCTTATATTACAAAAGATCGTCTATTCATTCGCAGTGTCTAAGCTTCCAAAAATCTCCTGTTACATAGAACTTATAAGTACGATCGCCTTTAAAAAACTATATGTGCCCATATTGACAGCTGAAGGCGTTGATCAATTGATTAAAGAAAAGCTGAAGAAAGCAGATCTTACCGAGCAAGTCTTCACAGCGCCTTCGTTTCCTCTTAAAGAATTGCCATTAAAAGTACATGAATTTTACAGAACAGGTAAAACAAAGGCTGTTTTCTCTATCATTTTTACTGATGAAAGACCTCAACATCTGACGTCAATTATCATTGAGCGAGAAGGCGCCTCTCTTAAAATTTTCAACTCTGATTCTCTTTCTGATGATACGAACGCCCTGATATTCTCCGAGCCTATTCTTCATACACTTAAGGAACTCTCTCTTCCTGTTGAGTTCTATGCAACAACCTACCGTCGAGAAAAAGACATAGTGAGCTGCCGCACCTTCACCGTCAAAGACATATCTGAATTCATAAAGATATTCGCTGAAAAACAGGGTAGCTTTTTCGATTACTTAGAAAGCGCGTCAACCATCGAGGTCGATAATTATGAAGACATTCCATTCAAAAGAGTCATTAATCCTCCTTCTGCCTTCATGAAAATGACGCAATCTCTCAAAAAGATAAGAGAAATTGGCCTCAAGGGAGTAGAAAAAAAGGGAATATCAATTACGTTAGACGAGTATGTGAAAGAAAACACCTTCATGACTTTGATACCTATCAGCGCTGATCATCTCATCTATAAGCTTGCGAATCTCACAGCAGAGAAAAAATCTGCCAAATATTTCGAGAAGACCCTTTGTCTCGCAGTAGAGCATCACAAAAAAGCGGAAGAATAATCTTTTTCGCAGGCGCAAACAACATCATCAGACCGAGAGAAAAGACTCAGTTCCACCTTCACCGAAGAAATTAAAACTATAATTATTTACATTTTTTTCTGATTATTTTATCGAAAAATTATAATTCAACATTTCTTATCTAACATCGATTCACACTGAACTACGATCTAATCTAAAAAACGAAAATAATTAACCACAGTAAAAGTTATATCGTAGGATCACGCGAATACATGAGCATTCAATCATTACGACCGAGTCTTAGTCCTCCCTTTTTAGAAAATGCACCCTCTGAGAGTGTAGATCCAACCTATCAGCCTCAAAATGAAACGCACTCTGAGCCATCTGAAGAAGATCAGGAAACCTCCCAAGATTCGACTCAAGCAGCAACTCTTGAGTCGGAAGAAGATACTCAAGTCATTTCATCTCAAAACCTCTATCAAACCGCACATCAATTAAATCCGGTTATAGAGCGATCTTCTGAAGAAACCTTAGAGAAAAAGATTGCCTATCAAAACTTCATGAGAAGCATCTACTTTGGCACAGATTCAAAGAGCTCTCTTTCATCTTTAGAGCGACTTCAGGCTATCTGTTATCTCATATGTACTTATGTAGGCGCTCCAATTTACATTGTAAGAGACATTCACAATCTTGGCCTTGAATCGGCACACAGGGAAATATTAGCCAGATACCTCATTAAGGTCGGCTTTCCAATCACACCATACATAGATAAATTTGAATTCATAAGAGAAGATGTTAGATTTCTTCTTGCAAAGAGCGAGTTAGAATCGGCCAACATACCACCAGACTATGTCTCAATATATATCCAGCATTTAGAATTGAGCAAATCTGAGGATCGACTTACTCTTGCTCGTGCAGCTGCTGAGAAAGGAGTCGTTGTTGCGAGAAAGATCTCCTACTACAATCTTCCGAACGAGGAAGACCGATATAATATATTCTTGACATGTCTAAAGCACGAAAAACATGCTGAGCTTCTAGAATACATTAAAGACGCTGAATTGACTAGAGAGCATCGCCTTCTGATTGCTCAAAAAATTATAGACTTCTCTTGCGATTTAGAATTTTTCTCTCGCCTAAAAAAGATTAATCTTGACCCTATAGAGAACCATCATCTCCTCCTATATGCCACTGAGAACTTCCCTACATTTACTTTTACGCACTGGTCTAAAATTGAAACGCTCCAGCTCGTTACAGAAACAGAATTTCTGAAGGCTAAGAATCCATTCTTCCAACTTGAAAAGCGCATTAAGCGATTAAAAGAGTGTAAGACGTATCGTTTTCCTTTGATACAAAAAGAATTCGAAGGCATTTTACAAGACCTCCATGAACTTAATAAAAAACATGGCATCCCTTTCAAACTCGATCGAGTTACTAAAAAAATAGCTCAGCAGTGTGATGGAAAAGAACTTATTGAGCTCACACGGCTGATTCGCGAAAACTATTTTGATAAAAGTATATTTTTACTCGGTGAAGTGTGTGAAAGAGCTATAGATCTCTATCCTCAATTAAAATCATACGTACAGCTTACTTTCTATGAATACACCGATCTTTATGTTCCTCTTTTAACAAAAGAAGGCATCCATTACATCATCGAAGAGAAGTTACGAAAAAAAAGTATAAAACAAATCTTTTGCCCAAAGCCTTTTGATCTTTCAGAACTAGAAGAACAGGTACAACAATTTCAAAATTCGAGTTGTACAGAAGCCGTTTTTATTCTCGAATTTGAATTTTCTTCATTATTTCATTACTCTCCCCTTATCTTTGAAAAAGACAAGGATACTCTCAAAATTCTTATCTCTGACTCTCTTTCCGCAGATGAGGATGAAGAAGATGAAGAAGAGGAAGATTGTGCAATCGCGATACTAAAAAGTTGTGAGAAACTTCCCTTCAAAAATGAGATCTATTTTTTCTCTGAACAACGACAATTTGATTCATTCAGCTGCCCAATCTTTACAATCAAAGACATCTTTGCGGCAATCTCAATATACGAGAAAAAAGAGCAGCGTTTTATTGAATTTCTAAAAAATAATTCAACAATTACGCTAGGAATTCTAAGCCAAAGCAATGTACATAAAATTTCTGTCCCTCCTCCTTCTATGATGAAACTAACTCAATCGATGAGTAAGATATCGGGACTTGCTCAATCCGTTTTATACAAAAGAAATAAAGAGCTCACTTTGAATGAGTATATAGAAGAAAACAGCTTCTATCTCGAAAAAGAGAATTCAGGGTCTAAAATTTTTAAGAAAGCTAACCTAACCGCACCTCGAAAATCTGCGGCCTACTTTGAAAAGTTCTTACGTTTAGTAGTGGAGAGCCAAGGCGAAACTCCAACTGAAGCTAATGATCAGGTCCGCAAGAGATAACGCCCTCTTGTCCGCTACGAACCCCCAACTCTAAGTTATTAATTTTATTGGCATTATTTATTAATTATTTAATAATTCTATTAATAAATTGAATAGTTTAATAACAAACTAAATTCACTATAGATAATTACAATCAAAACATCCTCTCAAATAAGCGAATCAAAACCAATAACTCTTGATTCGTAAATCAATACTAAAGGAATATAACCCTCGCTATGAGCATTCGATCTCTAAGTTCCGAGCACCTCAAATTTTTCACTCACTTAGACCTAGAAGACTCTTTCTTTTTGTCATCAGCAACACAACAACTTGAAGAACTTAGCCTCAGAGAAGATGATGAAATTGATGAGGTTCTTTCTGGAAATAGAGAAGAAGCCGTAGAAGCCCTTGTTAATGATTCTAAAGAGCTTCTTAATCAGCTCATTCAAAGCATCTATGATATAGCTGTCGAGATTGATTATCCTTCTCAAATAGAGAAACTTCAAAGGGTAAAGAAAGCTCTGTTTTCACAAAACCCGACTGAAGAACCAGAAGAACTTCAGGAAAGTTTCAAAGAGATTTTTATTATCCTCGCTCTAAGCAACTGGTTTCGTGCAAGCGAAGAAAGCACAATATTTGTAGACTTTGATCTCGACATAGAAGAGAAAGTTCAGCTTCTTAAAGAGGTTGTAGAAATAAAAGAGAATGTTACTCTCAACAATATCAAGAGGAATAGATCTCTTTTACGAAACTTAAAGTATCTTGACCTCCCCCTTTCACATAGAATTGATCTAGCAAAAACATTTATCAAGGCAGGATATTCGATAACAAGCTCTCTTCCGAATTTCGGCATTGAAAGTGAAGTCGATAAAAAAGAGCTCCTTATTGAAGAACTCTCCTCTGAGGCAATTCCTCGAGACAATGTTTCGCACCAATTTGATCAATTGGGAATCACTCAACTTTCAGATCGTATTGAAATCGCATGTCTTGCTGCAAGAAAAGGTATCTCTGTTGCCGAACACATACACCAATATAATATTACTGATGAAGATGTGATTTATCAGATTTTTTCAAAGTGTACAGAGCTCAAGAACGATAAGCTCCT
Organism: uncultured bacterium; assembly: GCA_964427425.1. Classification (GTDB taxonomy): domain Bacteria; phylum Chlamydiota; class Chlamydiia; order Chlamydiales; family FEN-1388; genus CAYRUD01. Next base: position 8,974 of record CAYRUD010000005.1, on the reverse strand, counting down.
TCTCTTTGTAAAAGACATCTCACTCCCATTTGAGCAACGGTTAGATATTATCAAACGAGTCGCAAATAACTCTCTCGATGGCGCGTTTCTCTCTTACCTCAAGGAATTGAGCGTCCCTTCTGACATTATACTGCAAATATTAACTTCTGTTGCCGAAGCCAATCCTACTATTCTCTACAACAGTTGGAATACAATAAAGGAATTGGTCGACTCTAATTTATTGATGATCCTTAAAGAGAAAATTCCATTTTTTAAAATTGAAGAGCGGATGAACTCGCTACAAGGTAAAATTTATCACTCTTTCTCATCGTGTCACTCTGAGCTCGAAGCTATACTTCATGAGCTCCATGAGCTAAATAAGCGGGCAAGCATTCCACTCCAACTTGCACCTTTAATACATACAATTGTTTCTGAGAGTAGCGATCAAGAAATCCTTGATCTTATGCATATGCTCAATGAATATTTCTACAGTGAGACATTCTTTCTATTTTCAGAGATCTGTGAAGAGGCTATTGAACGAGCACCTCTCTTTAAAACGTATGTCAACATGAATGAGATTGACGAGATTGGAAGCTTACCTCTCATCAGCTCTCAAGGCGTCTTCCACACCCTTCAAGAGAAAATAAAGAAAAAGGGCATTTCAGACGTTTTTTTCCCTCCTGCTTTCTATATAGATTCTCTCCAGAAAATGGTGATGGATTTTTATTCAACAAAGAAAGCAAAGGGGATTTTTATTATTTGTTTCAGCGAAAGCATGAATGGCCATCTATCTCCATTGTTTATTGAGCGAGAAGGAAGAAAGCTCAAGATCCTTAATTCAGATTCAGTCTATAGCGGGGGAGCTGAGTTTACTGAAGAAATCCTCGAACAGCTCGGAGAGCTTCCGTATCAGATGGAGTTATATGTTCTTCCTCAAAAACGACAAAATGATGACTTTAGCTGCCGTACGTTTACGATTACCGATTCATCATATGCCATAAAGACATATTCCGAAGGGAACTCTAGCTTTATCGATAACATCAAAAAAGAGTCGCAGATAGAGGTAACGACTATAAAAAGCCTACAGGTTAACAAGCTTTTAAGACCTCCTATCCCAATGCTAAAAATCTTACAATCTATGAAGAAGATAAAAGAGCTTGGCGAGACAACTCTCTTAAGAAAAGGGCAATTAATTTCTCTCAGGGAGTACGTTAAAGACCATTCATTCTTTGTTGAAGCAGTCGAAAACGGCTCTATAATCTACAAAGCGGTTAATACTACAGCTCAACGTAAAGCCTGTAAATACCTCGAGCAACTCTTCGAGTATGCGTTAAAATCCTGCAAGTAATACGCTCCTCTTTTGATGAAGCGCTCTCCATGAGAGAGTGCTTTATACACACGTACATTTTCTTCATCTAAAACTATATTTTGGCTATCAATTGACTTTTCATTATTATCCCTTGTAAAGGCAGTTTCTACTTCTCATGAGCATACGTCCGATCAGTTCAGTTTCTTTTACAGTCTCATCAAATTTGGATCTCCCCTCATCTGTAATGCCTGGCATTCAAGAATCCATAATTACTGAGACTGAACAAGACTCTGAAATAGCATCTGAGCAACAAGATACTTCCTTTGCCCTTCAAAATCTTGCAGAAGACACACACCAGCTCATGCGACATCTCGCATCTGCTCAACGAGTTCATGTAAACAATGTTAATATCCTAGAGCTCGTTACAAATCTTCATGAACGCAAAAAAGCTCTTTGGAATTCCTGTACTCAAAGAGAAAGAGATTGCCTTCAGCAGATATTTAAAGAGATTTTCTCACTCTTGATCACAAGTCACTGTTTTCGCCCCCTTGATGGACGCAGCATTTTCTCAACATTTGATTATTCGGATAAAGAGAAACTCCAAATCATCGAAGAGCTTATCAAATCAAGCTACAGTGACTCAACAGAACATCGACACCACATAAGTGAACTGATGAGATCTTTAAAGCACCTCGATCTTCCTCTTGAATATAGGATACTCGTAGCTCAAGCTCTCATCAGAAATGGCCGATCTATTGTAAGCCAGATCGATGCTTTTGACTTTCAAAGCGAGGCGATAAAGAAAAAGATTCTCATTGAAGAACTCCTTTGTGATGACGTCCTCCAAGACTTGGTCTCATATCAGATGAATTTCCTTCAATTGAGTAGCGAACAAGATCGTATAGAGATAGCTCTTGCCGCCGCTGTAAAAGGGATCTCAGTTGCAGAATATATCGGGAATTACCAAATTACGGACAGCAATGCCATCTATCAAATATTCGTAAAATGCGCTGAGCATCGTGATGATACCTTGCTTCCATTCTTGAAAAAGGTCTCGCTCCCAGAGAAGCTATACATAGACATCGCAAAGCGAGTTGCTGAAAATTCTTTAAGCGGAGATTTTATCGAGGATTGGGATGAACTTGAGATTGATCCTGAAACGACCTTTGAAATTATTCTTCCCATTGTAAAAACGAATCCAGCCATTATTTACAATAAGTGGACAGCCCTCAAAACATTACTTAGCAATGAAATGCTCTCTATTATTGAGAAGGAGCTCCCCTACTTTGATTTACAGAAAAGAATAGATGATCTCTTAGGGTTAAGCGAGATCTCTTACAAAGAAGTCCACCATGAGCTAGAAGAGATACTTCATCAAATCCATGAACTCAACAAGACGATTGGCATTCCTCTTGATTTAAGAAAGCTTATTAGGAACATAGCTATCAAGTGCGATTACGACGAACTGATCGAACTGACCCATCTCATCAATCGATATTTTTTTGATAAAAGCCTATTTTTATTAGGTGAGATCTGTCACTTAATCGAGGATAAGCTCCCACTTTTAAATGAGCTAGTTACCACATCATCTTATTCACTTGCACCACTTTATATTATTCCTTTCCTCACTGTGAAAGGAGCCAATCTCATAACTGAGGCAAAGCTCGCAAAGCGGTGCTTGAGAAAATTTACCTTGCTTCCTCCATGTAAGCATACCCGTCTCGTTGATGAAATAACCCAGTTTTACAACTCAACCCACTCTCAAGCACTTTTAACAACTTATTTCTCAATTGCAATACGAAAACACTCGTCACTCCTTATTCTCGAACGATACAAAGACTCCCTTAAGATAATCTCAACAGACTCGACCTCGAGTGATGGCACAGGATTTTCAGGACTTATTCTAGATGAGCTAAAGAGACTTGAGATACCTTTTGAAACCTATATTCTCTCAGAATGGCGTCAGAGCGATACAATAAGCTGCCCCATTTTTTCAATTGTCGACAGCTGCGAATCAGAGAAGACTATTGAGAACAGAGATGAATATCTCTTCGAATATTTTGAGACGAATTCGATCATCGAATCAGCCCTTATAAACGGGCTTCAAATACGCAAAATAGTAACCCCTCCAGCACACATGATGAAGATGGTTCAATCGATGACGAAGATTCAAGAACTATCTGAGCTCACTTTACCAAAAAATGGTTCAAATATTCTTTTCAAGGAGTATGTTGAAAAACACTGCTTTATTCTAGAAGACGATAGCGATGGTTCTGCTACTTATAAAAAAGTGAATCTTCTCGCCCAAAGGAAAGCCGCAAAATATTTCGAGAAACTTCTTATATTTGCTATTAGGAATCAAAGAGAAGAAACCACAGAATGAAGTATTCTCAATCCAAATAGTAACTGAGTAAAGAGACTTTTCTCCTCTCGCTTCTTGAAGCGATGAGGAGCTTTTTTTGTTATCAACGCTTCTTTTTATTCTCTACTTTCTTCGCAATGCTAATGTGAAATTCATGATTATGAAGCTTTGGAGTCTTGCCATACTTTGTCCGAAGCGCCTCTAACTCTGGAGAGACAACTTGTAAAACTGCGTACGTAGTGTCTTTTGCAGGCTTTACAAGTACAATGCGTGCAAGCTCGAAGCGATAGGTCGTACCAATTTCTTCGGGATTCACGTTCTCTGTTTCATAAAACACACTGATATGAGCGCCCGGCGCTGTTTTGGAGCGGAAATATGGTGGTTTCTTATACCCTTCGCTCTCGAGCTCAAGTTTCGGAAACAGCGTGTGGATGTACTCATCATCAACCTTCAGGTAGACAAATCCCTTTTCTTTTCTCTGAAGCGTCCCATGTAGAGGAAGGTTCTTTCTTGCATAATCAACTACGTCCGGCCACAGAATTTGTTCTACTGCTTCCTTTTTGGCAACAGATGGAGTTGAGGCGTAGCTAGAAGATGAAACAAAGAATGAAGATACAAGAACAAATAGAGAGAACAAGGAGTTTATAAACATTCTCATAAAACTACCTATTAAAGATTAATACATGAGTCTTCTTATAGTGAGACCCATTTAGAGTCTCACTAATAGAGAGGCCTTTACTTTTTCTTCTTTAATTCCTCGTATCCCTTCTTCGTGTCACCATAACGAGCCCATGGTCCTTTGAGCTTTCCATCCTGGATTTCATATGTTTGTACTCCATATGAAGCAGACTCTCCTTCTCGGAAGACTACTGAGAGAAAGTTTCCTTTCTTCACTGCGGTACCAATATCTACAGTAGAGTCAGGATATGTCCATTTAACTGTGTACAAGCCCCCATTTTTTCGAATCACGACTGAAGCTTTATACTTTTGCTTATTTACAGGATCGGTTCCAGAGGCTTTGTATTTCCCTTCAATTCCACAGAAGATACAGACAGGGAGTAAGAGGAATAAGGAAAGGAGATTCATTGTAACAGATTTCATAATTAACACCTCATTCACTATTAAAATTAATTATAAGAACGTCAACTTCTGTTGCCGATCTCGTCACTAGAGTCCTCTCCTAATTAAATAAAAGTCAACAAAGAGAAATACTTGGTATTACTCTCCGTAAAGATCAATCCATTTTTCAAAAACATATTTATTATAAATTAATATTTAATTTGTTATTATGTTTGTCGATTTAATAACAAAATAAATAAAGAAGGAATTATATGTTTATGAAAAGAAATAAACATTCCATTAAAACACTCCTCGCACTTATAGCTCTTTGTCCGCTTTTTACAAGCTGCGCTTCAATTGTTCACGGAACAACACAAAAAGTCCCAGTCAGTACAAGCCCAGAAGGAGCAACAATTTTTGATGGGAAAAACACGTATATTTCTCCAGCAACAATAGAGCTAAAACGAAAAGACGATCACATCATTACAATCTCTAAGCCTGGTTATGAAACTGAAACAGTTAAAATAAGCCCTGTTATTAGCGGCGCAGTAGCTGGTAATATCTTAGCTGGCGGTTTTATAGGGTGGGGCGTTGACGCTATTTCTGGTGCACAATGGCGCTTAGTTCCTGAAACATTAGCGGTAAATCTTCGACCTGCTCAAAAATACAACCCCGAATTGAACGAGAACCATATCTCACAAGGACAAGCCTGCACTCCTCTAGAGAAGAAGTTAATGGAACTTCAGACCTTGTTGCAGAAAAATATGATCACAGCAGATGAGTATAAGACAATGAGAGAACTTGCAATCCGCTCTTCATCTGAACAAAAGTAATAGTTAGTTTTCTTCCTCTCTTCTCATATTTGTCCCTTGGAACTTTACTCTCCTGAGCTAGAGGCCAAGGGACTTTCTTACTCCACAGCCTTCGCATACTGCAAAGCGGCCCTAGAAAATTCTAAAAAGATTTGAGGAGTTATAGATTTTGACCTCGAAGAGAATAAATCAGTATAGTAATTCCAACTCTTTGGCTCCGCAGACAAGTCTAATTCGTCTAAAGACTCTATCATCTTCATCATTACCCACTGGCAACTTATACAAAGGGCCGCAAGGTTTGCTTTTTTAGCCCGATCATAGCAGCGCTGCATCTCTTGAGAAACTAAACTCTGATCTAAATAGGCTTTGAGGAGTATTCTCTCTTCATCATGAGTATACCCTTGTAGAAGAGAATAAAAACTTAAGTCAAAGAAAGGATCATCGAGTCTTGCCTCAGACCAATCAATTAAGAAGATATTTCCATCCGAGAGAATAATATTATGTGGATTGAGATCCCCATGAATCATTACCTTCATCTTTGCTGATGACTCTACGTGAGTAATCTCATCACGAAAAATAGTGATCGCCTCATTGATAAGAACATCATCCCCCCTTCGTTGCATCACCTCGTGATACATAGACTCGATGCGAGCCTTAAATCCCGATTCAGCGTACAGATTTCGCTCCATTGAGTGTGCTAGACGAATCGCATGAGCCATTTTTTGAATGAAAAGTGGGTCTTTTGATGTTGGCGGAATAAATGGGCTGCCTTGGACATATCCCATCAAGATAGCTTTTCGATCTGAAGAAATCGCAAAAACCTGAGGAGCGATACCATTTTTTGAAGCGCACTCAAAGGCAAAAAACTCTTTATCAATAGTCTTTTGAGTTTGTTCAGCGCTATGTTGGCGAATAACATACGAAGCTCCATCTTTAAGCTTCACTTTGATATTGATCGTTGTCGAGACCCCCCCGATAAAACACCCGCCTCAGAAATCAACGAAGTATCAGGAAAAAATTCTCGAATATGATCTTCTATATTACTCGCAACAGGATCTACAGCAGTCAGCTGAGACGTGGCAGATTGACCTAGCCATAAGAAAAATATCGTATAAAGAAAAAGAAGCGATTGATTCATCTCTAGAACCCACATGTAAAGTGAAGAGTATATCACTTAAGTAGAATACGCCCTCAGTACAACATTTTTTCGCAAGTATTCTCTCATCTAGATAGAGAGCTGCTCAATCCATGAATAAAGATTCATAACTTTTATACGAACTTTGGATACCTAAGAAGAGACAGAAGACCATTTAAAACGTCTTTGTCTCTATAAGAACGCGAGAGCAATTATTCAATCATTATTGAAGAATAACTCTCGTCTTAGTGTGTACGCTCCCATTCACATCACCAGAAAGCATATTAAAAGCTGTGCTCCCAGTTTGAAAGATGTATGAATCCCATGCAACCACAAATTTTCCATCTACTGTGTAATGAAGAGTATAATCTTTAAATACATTTTCATCGGTATCTGAGAGCTTTGCTACTGAATTTCCTGATTGAGACACATCAAATATTGCACGATAAAGAGCAACACAATCAGAGACGAAATCATACCCTACCCAAAATATAGCAGCCTTCCCTAAATCTGTGATTATAATAGCTGTTTGTCCACTCATGTAATTCTCAGTGGTCTGTGAAAGCCTTATCGGCGTAATCCAGCTCTGCCCAGCTTGTAGTGTTGAGGCATAAATCGCATAAAGTTTATTTTTGGGATCATAGGTGGCCCAGCAAGCAATTGCATCACCAGATGAATTAACAGATAGCAGAGGTGACTCTGATGAGAGTGATGGATCTGAAATGGTAAACGGAGTCTGCATCCCTCCACCAAATGGCTGATATGCAAGCTTAATAACAGATTGACTTCCCGATATAGCGACTTGCAAAGCTGCCCACGCATTTCCATTACTATCAGTCGTAATAAAAGAAAAATCAGGACAACCAGAAGATGAAGATAAGTAGGATCTCATAAGTAATAACAATACAAATATAACTCTTACAACCATGGTCATTCCTGCCGTCTCTTTATCTTTGAAACTATTTAAAAAAACGTATCATTTTAAATATTATCCTAGTCATTTAATAGGTCGCGACTAGTCATACACCCCTGCCGTAATGTTTTTTTATCATGGAGAAGGTATCTCACTTGGAGTTCCAAGCTTTTCAATCTGATAATGGATATCAAACTCAAGAAGAACTGTCGCAGTTGTATCGGTATCAAGAGGATCTGAGGCCGCAAGACGCGAAATCCGCCACAAAATGACAGCACTTTCAGCAAAACCCGTCATATCCAGATTACCAAAACTTGCGATAACTGATTGTGAGGTATCCCCAGGATTTGGAATGCTAATTGTAGATAAAGTTGTATAAGTGCCATATGAATTCGAAAAACCTGTATACCCGTCAGCTATATCATACTCAAACTTCCATCGTGTTGTTCTGCCTGAATTAGATGTCGTGAATCGTAAGTGAATATGTGGGCGCACAATCGATCCTTTCTTCCAAGCATGCGGCATCTGCGCTACTCCAGCTATCACATTGTCAACAGTCCCAGAAAATTCCAGCATTGCAGTCACTGTGTTTCTGGTAGGAGCTGTAGCTGTTCCTGGAGGATTAATTGCCTCAGCAGGAAAACGTAAGTCATCCCAAACAGTTGTTGATAGAGTGAAAGCTCCAGCAGATAGCGAAGGAGTGGTCACAGAGTTGAACGTGACATCACCTGTTGGAGTAGGTCCAGTCGCGCCAGTTGGGCCGGTGAAACCTGTAGGACCTATATCTCCTGTCGGGCCTGTAGCCCCAGTAGCTCCCGTTACACCTGTAGCGCCTGTGGCGCCGGTTGGTCCAGTTATGCCTGTAGCACCAGTTGGACCTGTCGGACCTACATCTCCTGTTACGCCAGTGGCGCCTGTGACACCAGTAGGACCTGTGGGACCGGTAGCACCAGTAGCACCCGTGGCGCCGGTTGGGCCAGTGGAACCTGTAGAACCAATATCACCTGTCGGACCAGTAGACCCTGTAGCTCCCGTAGGACCAGTAATTCCTGTGGCACCAGTAGCTCCCGTTACACCTGTAGCGCCGGTGGAACCTGTAGGACCAATATCACCTGTAGGACCAGTAGCTCCCGTTGCGCCTGTAGGGCCAATATCACCTTTCGGACCGGTAAACCCTGTAGCTCCCGTAGGGCCAGTAATTCCTGTGGCACCAGTAGCTCCTGTGGAACCGGTAGTACCAGTGGCCCCTGTTGGTCCAGTTATGCCTGTAGCACCAGTTGCACCCGTCGGACCTACATCTCCTGTTCCGCCAGTGTCGCCTGTCACACCAGTAGCTCCTGTAGCTCCCGTCGCGCATGTTGCGCCTGTATCACCAGTTGGGCCGGTGGAACCTGGAGGACCTATA
>CAYRUD010000004.1:0-4851 GCA_964427425.1 uncultured bacterium | reverse complement strand
GCTTGAAGGGCTTTTGGGTTACTTGCAAGCCCCCTTGGCTTGGCTTATGGGAGTGCCCGCTGGTGAAATGGTTGCCGTGGGTGGGCTGTTGGGAAAAAAACTCGTGTTAAATGAGTTTGTAGCTTACGCGGATTTGGTACAGCTTAAAGATTCGCTTTCGGAACGCTCCCAAGTGGTGGCCACCTATGCCCTTTGTGGTTTTGCTAACATTGGCAGTGTGGCCATTCAAATTGGGGGGATCGGGGCCTTGGTCCCCGAGCGCAAAAAACTTTTAGCCGCGTTGGGATGGAAGGCTCTGGTGGGGGGCACTTTGGCGTGCTACATGACTGCCGCTATCGCTGGGGTCATGGTGTGAGGTTACGGCACAAGACTATATTCTCTTGTTTGAATCACGGAATTGTTGGCTTCTCCGATATACCAAGTTTCAGTAGCAATCATGCGAGTGGCATCTGTGGTGAGACTTATCCCTGTGACGTTCGAGATTAAATTGTTTAAAGTTGTTATATTTTTTCGGATTGTTCCATCGGCATTTAGCCAGATGAATTCCTTGTTTTTTCCCACAATGACCGAGTTATCCGAGGGCAAAACATCCATCACTACTGCAGGCGCATCCATTGCCGCAAATGGTGAAATTGTGACAGGACTCACCACCCAGGAAAATGTGTTTAGGTTAAGCACTGCATACACCACTTGGTTACTAGTGTTGAGCCAGCTCATGGCTAGGTGACCATCGGATCTTTTTCTTGTGCTATATTTGCGTACATTCGCTTGAGGTGTTGTTGGGGTGGGAAGGGTGATATTTGTGGTGTCTAGGTAGCTTCCGTTTCCATCAACCCTAACTAATTTAAGAGTATTACTACTAAATGCCAATATTATAAAGTTGGTGTTATTGAAGGTTGTTCCAATGATACCACTGATTGAGCCTATTCCTGCATTGGTCTGTCCATTTAAGGCTGTAGTAAAGGTTGCATTCCTGTAGCTCCATCTTAGGTTAGAAGACTGCTGATAGGCAACTATCACGGCATCCGTCGTGTTAGAACAAACACTTATCGGGCCTATAGAGGGAAACATTCCTAAAGTCTGTCCACCCATGGCATAAGCAGTGGCGATGGGTGTATAATTTCCAGATTGGATTTTAATTAAATGTAATCCGAATGATCCTGCGGGGTTTCCCGTGTACCATGTCATATAATATTGATTAGTTGCACTAACTGTCGGTACCAAATCAATGCTGCCGTAGTCGGAAAGGGCATAATTTCTATCTGGAGGTGGTGTGAATGAGCTTAAAATTGAACGCGTTGGAGAAATACTGTAGGTGATGGTGTGAGAATTGCTGTCCCAAACATTCCCTCCACCGATAGCAAAATTTCCATTTCCCAATCTAATAATAAGACTGCCTCCAGAGGTTTGCAGGGGTGCTAACCCGGTTCCTGACCAACTCCAGTTAAGATCGTTTCCTGCTGAGTAAGGTGCTAGCCATGGAGAGCTGACACGAGATCGATACCATAAAAATCGATTGGTTACAGCAGCAGTGTTTTCTGTCCACAGCCACATGATGAGCAGAATTAGCTTCAAGCTACGCAAATTATTGTTTGTAAATTTTTTAAGAGCCATTCTAAAACCTCGGGTTTTCGAAGTTAAAACCCAGAATCCCACGATACATAAACAGTATTACCAACTCTTAAAAGCGAGTAAATGGTATGACTGCTCGCTGTTCTAGGACCATTAGCAGGCCTAAAGCGGTAATTTACAGTGGCTGCATCTTCTCCGGTGAGAGCCGTGGAGAAGTTGCATTGATTTGTGTTGGTAGAGGTCACCACCAAGGTGTAGCTACCACCATCAAGGAGATTAGAAAAGCTTATATTACTCGAGCAATCGGCCGTGGTGCTCACGGTGTTTCCTTGGGCAAAGTCGATGGTGTGATTGGTGGAGGTTGCCGATTTTGTGCGTAAAGCTCCGTCAATGTCGAGTCGTGCTTTAGGATTCGCAATATTGCCTATACCCACATTGCTTTTACTTGTGATGGTAAATTGCCGCTGGGGAGTGGTAGAGTTTTCTGGAGTGCCAAAGATTTCAAAACGGGTAGCTTGGTTGCTGGAGGTGAAGTTCGAATCCGCTCTAATCTGAATGGCCGCGTTTCCACCAGTGCGGAAACCTGAATCATGACGTCCATGAGCGTAAAAAGCAAGTAACACATCGTCATGCATAACTGGCGTTTTGTTCGCAAGAGTTCCTCTAGACTTAAATGATTCCAATTGCGGTCCAGAGGAGCCATCGATGGCGTTTTCCACTCTAAGACGCGCTGATTCACCTTCGGTAGCGATGTGAATATGCGCGCCAGGACTCACTCTTATCCCTAAATTTTGTGCAATGATATTTCCTGTCGTATTAATTGACGTACTTCCACCTATCGTACCACTCGTAATCGCATTACCACTCACCTTGCCCGCTGTTGTGATCGTCGCAAGCTTCGTATCGGCAATATTCGCACTCGCACTGATGTCCGCATCCACAATCGTGCCATCTGCAATCTGTGAGCTTGTGACCGGTCCACCAAGACTGCGAATAGATGTTCCATCCCAATAGTCTATTGTATTTGTTACCGCGTTAAACCAAACTCTTCCTTTTTGGGTGTCATCCCAACCTGATGTGTTCGGGGCAATATTATGGGTGCTTAGATCAAAAAACCGATCACTGCGCATGGAAAGGTGACCGATTTGGTTGATATCATTTTCTCCCATATTAAGAGAACCCGACATGGTATCACCGGATTTTTGTAGGGCTCCAACAATGCGAGGGTCATTCCCGGCTGCTACTGTGTTGGGACCGTTACCCACATTCAAAGTAAAAGTCCCAGTAGAGGAATTATAACTTAAAAAGGAGTTTGAGCTCGATAAAGCGAGACGAGCATCTTGTTGTGCCAAAGAGCTTGAATATCCAATTTTTGCGTCATTAGCAGCTAAGCGGTGCTCGATCTTTCCTAACGCAGATATTATGGTGTCACTAGAGGAGATGTTTCCTGATAAGGAAGTATTCAAACCTGTCAAAGACTGGTTGATGATATCGGAGTTGGAGAGATTACTGGAAATGGTACTACATATCCATGCAGTACCACTCTTGATGAGAACTTCACCATCCTGGCATACTCCGGTGCCACTTAAGGGGGATGGTAAAAGGTTCCACCCGATGGTTCCGGTGAGTTTGGAACTCGATACGTTGATAATTTTTTCATCATCTACAGAGAGCGGAGCAATTTTGGAAGAGGTCACTGAGTTGGGAGCGAGCTTGCTCTCATCCACTGATAGGGGGGCAATTTTGTCCACAGATACTGCGAAATTGGCAATATGCTCTGTGTTTACTGATCCGGGAGTAACCTGAGACGCAATCGTTGCGTATGGTGCGGCGCCAAGCTTGACTTTAAACTTTAAGGAGACGGGTTGTCCTGCCTTATTAACGGTGTCCACCTTGATTCCTAGATATCTTTCGGGCGTGTTGATTGCGCAAAATATGGGGGCGCTTGTGAATGAGCTCATGTTTGTATCTGAGAAAGCCTGAACGTTAGTTAGACTTAGGGTTTGATTTTTGAGGGCATTGAGCCATTTGGTCTGTGCCGTAGCTCCCGGGATGCCGGAAAAGATTTCGGTCTCAGCGCCTGTATAGCTACAGTAGCCAAGAGTGCATCCAGACGAGCTTTGTTGCCCAATGCCCTTAGCGAAACTTAGATTAAGAGAGCCTGCAATGATCGGAGTGTTAGTGGTCTGCTTGGCCAGTATGCAGAGTTCGCCTGTTTGTGCCTTCGCGAGGAGATAGGAGTCTATAGAGATGGGTGAAAGCGAGTCTAATGCTTCGAGACCTTTACTGCTATTGAAGGTATCTTTCGGAACACGTATAAAAAGGCTCAATTTAAGTTCATTGGTGAGCTCTTGGGCCTGCACGGGGGGGCTTCCGAAAAAAGAAGTTGTCACAAGAAGCAAGAACAGAATGAAAGGAGGACATGGTTTTTTGTACCATTGGGATTTATACTCGTTTCGAACCCTTGCGGAATCTTTTTGCATAAACAACCTCCTCGATCTGCTAAACCCATGATCGGTTGGCTCTTGAAAAACTTAAATTTCGATGGGGCTTGATGAGCTTTATTTGACTTAGTTTGAAACAACGCCCCTTATCTGTTTCGATTTGGGACGGAAATTGACAAGTTTAATATGTTATCTAGCAAAGATGGACTAGGTTTCGGTCCTCTTTTTTAACCTCTACGTGTCATGTCTTGTTGTATTGCTCTTCTTATCCAGTTATCGTTGTCCATGAGAGTGTCCCTACTTTTGTGTAACTGAGAAGTTGTTACTATAGTTTAATGCGATCTCCAAATATAATCTGGAGTGCGCCTAAAACCTCCGCCCAGTTTTTCTTTTGTCTCCTGTTGGTCTGTCGGGAGTCAAAAGTTGCCAAGTAAAGCATTTTCATCAAGGATTCATCCGTTGGAAACGAGGCCTTGGCTTTGGTGAGCTTCCTAAAGCGTCGATGTAAAGCTTCTATGGCATTTGTCGTGTAAATCATCTTGCGAATGGGTTCTGGAAAATCAAAAAAAGTGGATAAGTGTAACCAATTATCACGCCAGGATTTTACGGCGTAGGGGTACTTTGTTCCCCATTTACTTTCCAAGTTCCCCAAGGCCCACTCGGCCATTTCTCGGGTTCCTGCTTGATATACTTGTTTAAGATCCTTTATGAACTCCGAGCGATTACGAGAGGGAACATATTTCAAAGAGGAGCGAATCTGATGAACTATACAAAGCTGCACTCGGGCTCTAGGGAAAACCTGCTCAATAGCCTCAGGAAAGCCTTTAAGCCCATC
>CAYRUD010000003.1:0-48052 GCA_964427425.1 uncultured bacterium | reverse complement strand
AGACCAAGAAAAAAATAAGACTCTTCCACAATTTTTCATCAAACGCTGATCACTTTGTTCTTACCAAAGGAGTAAAGATTGAGGATCTACAGGAATATCCTGGAAGCTCCCAGTACGCTCTGCCATGTATCATTAAGACGAATGACATAGAATACCGGGGAAAAGTCATCTATTGTGTCGATAAAGAAACGGGCGTTATCTGGCATCGCTGCTTTAAAGAGAACGGATATGAGACATTTAGAACAGACTATATAAATGACACTGTCTGGATCAAAGACGTCGACTTCCCGAAGCTGTCCGATACTTCCTCTAAGAACAAGTCAAAACAAAAGTCAGCTGCCGTAAAAAAGAAAGCAGAGTCGATACAGGGCCGAGCACTCACCGGTGACGGAAGTAAAGTCATTAAGGCGACTTCGACTTATGTGAGAATCAGCGATCCTAAGAATCAAGCTGAGATTATCCTGGATATCGAGTAAAAGCAATTTTGCTCTGCTTACGGATCTTGCCCATAAGAGACCATCTTATGGGCTTTTTTCTTGCCTTGATGGAGTTTTTAGTCTTGTTCTTCAGTAGGAGAGGATCTTCTCTTCTCCTTGAGCTTAAAGAAATAGTTTTTACGGCGAATGAGCTCTCTTTCAAAACCCCGCTCGACAGGTGTATAGTAGGTTTCCTCGCTCATTTCATCGGGAAAGTATTTTTGACCTGAGAAGGCGTCTTCCGCTTCATGATCCCATACATAGCCTTTGCCAAAACCCTCTTTCTCCATCCATTTAGTTGGAGCATTGAGAATGTGTTTTGGAGGCGATATGTGGGAAGTTTTCTCAGCTGAAGAATATGCCTCCTTCATGGCGACATAGGTCGAAGCACTTTTGGGGCTTAAAGCGAGATAGATAGCTGTTTGAAAAAGGGCTATCTCTCCTTCAGGGCTTCCAAGGGTTTTATAGGTCTCTTGGGCTCTGAGGGCAATCTGAAGGGCTTCAGGGTCTGCTAATCCGATATCTTCTAGGGCCATTCTGATAAGCCTGCGAGCGATATAAAGGCAGTCCTCACCAGATCGTATGAGGCGCGCAAGCCAATATATCGAAGCGTCAGGGTCAGATCCTCGAACCGCTTTATGAAGGGCAGAGATCAGAAGATATCTTCCCTCTCCTTTGGCTGTAATACCACTTCCTTGAAAGGTGAGGAGGTGAGAAATCTCTTTGATGTCACTGTATGATTTTCTATTCTGCGGAAGGATGAGTGGCTCAAAAAAAGAGATAAGCTTTCGAGCATCACCTTGAGCTCTTGCGATGAGTTCATCAATGATTTTAGATGAAAGAGAAAGTCCTTCATACTTCGCGGTGATTCTCTCAACAATGTTTGAAAGAGCTTGATTATCCAACGGCTCGAAAGTGATGACTTGAAGTCGAGAAAGAAGTGCGTTTGATAGAACAAATGATGGATTCTCTGTGGTTGCTGCAACCAAGGAAATATAACCCTCTTCGATCCCTTTTAAGAGAAGATCCTGCTGCGGGCGAGTAAGCCTGTGGATCTCATCAATCCAAAAAATTGTTGGCCGGAAAAGCGGTCTTACTTCAGCTTCATCGATCAGTTTTTTTACCTCAGCAGTTTGAAAACGCGATGGATGGATTACTGCTCGTGGAAGATCGAAGGAATTTAAGTAAATCTTAGCTAGGGTCGTTTTTCCAGTGCCTGGAGGCCCCCAAATGAGGAGATTAAGCGGCTTTTTAGATTGAATTGACTGCAAGATAAGGCTTTCATTACTTGTCCATCGCTCATGGCCGAAGAAATCGGTGAGCTGTTTTGGACGAAGTATTTCAGAAAGTGGCGGTGTTTGCATGTTTCATGTACGCTCTTTCAACAGTTCATAGAATGAGCGAGTATACACAACACTCAAAGATATCCGCCATTTCAGTTCGAGATCCTCTTAAAATAAAGAATGCTGATCTTTAGTCTCAATCCGCTCTCCATAAGGGATTGTCTCGCTGGTATAGACGGACTTTCCTTTAAGGGCATTATCTATTGCCATACGAAGCCAATGTATGTCGCTGACAAGTTCAACATCTGATGGAGACTTGCCTCTGATACTATCGATAGCTCCTCGATATACAAGAAATCCTCCGCGATCTATGACACAAACCTCGGGAGTCACAGTAACTCCAAAAAGATGCGATAAAGCTCCTTTATCATCGATAATGACATGAGATGGGGAGGCTCCCCATTCTGTCAGCGTTGTTTTCCACTGCTCTGCGGTTAAATAATGAGCGTTACCTATTGACTGAGGAGCGACTGTAATCCAAATGACACCGGTCGATGTCGGTGTATATTTCTTCTGTAGCGATTGAATGTAGCCTACGCCATTCATGCTCTCTTTTGAATAGTATTTCAAAACGTAGGGGCTTTTAGGATCATTCCATTCAAGGACAACTACTTTTCCTTGAAATGAATCCAAGGAAATCGATGTCCCATCAATGGTTGGCATAGAGAAAGATGGAGCGGCATCTCCGACCGTCGCTGCTTGGATAGGAGAAGAAAAAAGTGATAGAGTTCCAAGAATAAGGAAGTAGGTCAAATGCGAGAAAATTGAGATGCTGCTTTTTCTTACGAACGCTGTAAACATAATAAGAGCTCGTTCATTTGTAGTTTTTTAGTAAAACAGGCAAGGCTTATGGATTCAAATTCTGAATTGACAAGTTTCTCTATAAAAGTTTCTATACATTTGGAGTGAATTTAACTCCAGATCCCATGAATTTTTTATGAGGGAAAAAGTATGAAACATACACATGTCATAACAGCCTTATTCTTAGGAGTTATGCTGCCTTCTCTTTCGTATTCAGTAACTGATGAGGAGAAAGCAGATATTCGCCGGCAAGAGAGAATCCAAGATGAGAGAAGCGAGGATCAAAGAAAATACGACCAACAGCAAGAAGAGAAGAAACAAGAAGAGCTCAAGCGGCAGAGATTTCGTGAGCAAGAAAAAGACATGGCGGCTAGAAGAGGTCGTTGAGGATTGTTAAAGAAGATTGGCAGAAGAGGAATTAAAAAAAAGGACTATTTCTCATGTCGAGAAGACGCGTATATCCGCTTTGGATTTTTCTTTTGCTGGTTCTCTTTTCTTTAACCTTATTTGAAAGCCAAGCCAGTTCGCTTGAGAGTCAAGATGAGAATACACGCTGCACGGAAGAGTTAACTCGCTTTAGAAGTGTCCATTCATTTCCACAAGATAGACTTGAGCCAGTCACGTATGCGTCAGGATATAGATCGCTTCTTGAGATTATGGGCCGATGTCCTCATTTTCTCAGCCTATTACGTGGTGATTTCCAATCTCTTGATCAATGGGGCAATCCTGAGCGGTATTCTTACTCCTTTTATGGAGTGTTTTCTCCCGGTCTTCTTTTTCACGCTAGAAACATAGCAGATCTGATCTATCATTTTACCTCTCTTGATTCACAATCAATCATCGAATTCACGGCAGGGTATGGAGCAGAGACCGTCTTTCTTCATAAGCTTTTTAAAGCAAATGGATGGAAATGGAAGAAGTACACACTTGTGACAATTGACGAGAGAAAGCCTCTTATCCAGTGGTTTTTAAAAAACAATGAAGTTTCAAATGTAGATATCTTTTCCGTTAATGAGTGGAAAGAAAAAATATCGGGAGAAGGTGAGAAAAGCTCGTACGACGTGGCATTTCTTCTCTCCGTTGGCCATAATCACTTCTTAAGGGCTGATCAGGAGCTTATTCTGCACTGTGGAATATGCGCTGCGAAGAGAGCGCTCATGAAGATCTCTCCTGAATGCCATCATGGCGATATTCAGGGACTCTTTCGTAATCAACTTGTTCAACGCCTCTTTGACAAAGAAAAAAAGTGGAAAGAAGTTTCCTGCTTAGAGCCAGAGTATGGAACATATAGGATGCTCATTTTCTCTGAAGAGGGTTAAACAGTACCTTATTTCTCTTTTGCCGTTACGGTATTGCTTTCCTCTGTTTTTGTCTCTTTTACTTGAGAAACCTCATCTTTTATTTCTTTCCCTTTGTATTGCTGATGAAGCGAGACGTTGCCGTATCGATGATAATCGATAGATACGGTCTTTTCTTTAATAAAGGAGAGAAAGTCTATTCTTGGATCCAATGAAAATGGCTCCATTTCTATAGAGAAGGCTTGCTCGGAGATAAAATTAAGGAGAGTGGAATCAATCGTCCTAAATGCTCGTATGCGAGGGAAGGGAATATCTGCTAAAAGCCGCATAGCTATGCGAGACGACTCTTCGAACATATACCAATTCCATTTCTTCATAAGCATAGACAGTGCTTCGAGATGGATGTAAGGCTTTAAGATATCTATACAAGCCTTGTTAAGAATTAAGCGACTTTTACTTATCGATGCCATGGCAAAGGCTGCCCATATCATAATAGGAGTGTCTTGCTCATGCGCAATAAGGACCAAAGGCTCTTTTGGAAGGACTTGAAGAAGATTATCTTGTCCTTTTATTGGGTCTGTGACAGCTTGAATTGTCGTGAAGTCTTGTGTCCAAATCGCATATGCTTTACGAGCGAAAGATACAAATTCTGTGGTCTCTAATGAGCTCTCATCTGTTTTCAAGATGCTAAGGAGTGCTAAAACCTCGCCTTTGAGCTCGACGGACACTTTTTTATGGTCAGAGATTTGTTTTGGATCTGTGCTTCCGAGTGCAGAAGAGGTCATCACTGCACGCAGCGAGAAGGGCCCTCCTGCTTTTATCCCATGACCGAAGGAACTTGCCTTCCATCCACCACCAATAGGCTGCTTTGCGACGAGCGCCCCTGTCATAGGTCTATTAATAAAGACATTTGCGGTTTGAACTTTTTCGATCCAGTACGATTGCTCTCTTTGACTAAGGCTATAGATTCCTGACGTGTGACCATATTGGGTTAGGTGAGTAATCTCTAAGGCTTCTTCGATACTTTTTGCTGGGATCAGTGAGAGGCATGGTCCAAACAGTTCATTCAGATGAGAGAAAGTCTTAGGTTTGTTGAGTATCTTGATTGATGGATAGAAAAGATTGGGATTATCTAATGACTGGCAAGGGGGAAGAAGCCAGCTTTCACCTTCTTCAAGGTTATGAGTTGCATGAAGGAATGCTTTTGAAGGCTTCCTAGCGAGAGGAGTTACTGTCGCGGCTAAGTTCCATGCAGAGTCTGAGATGAGGCTTTCAGCGGCATCGCGTAATTGATGAAGAAACTTCTTTGACGAGAAGAGAGTTTCATCAATGATGAGAAGGCCTAGTGCAGTGCACTTTTGTCCTGAGAATCCGAATGCGGATTGGATGATATGTTTTAGGGCCAAATCTTTATCAGCTAAAGATGATAAAAATGCGCAATTCTTACCACCTGCTTCCGCATATACTGCCTTATTTTTAGAGAGCCTCATAAAGAGTCTGGCAGTCTCTGTCGATCCTGTAACAAATAAGGAATCAATACGATGATCTGAAAGAAATCGAATCCCTTCTGGAGATTCTCTGAATGGGATAAAGGCTATAAGAGAAGGGTCGATGCCCGTTGCGAGAATTGATTCAAAGAGAAGGGATCCTGTCGCTATTGCTTCAGGTGCTGGTTTAAAAAGAAGCGCATGCCCTGATAGTAGCCCTTGGAGAATGTGTTGAAGGCTTAAAGAGAGCGGAAAATTCCACGGAGAGGCAATAAGCGCTACGTTTTTATCTTTCTTCCACGTGAGAAAATGGCGTTCTTTGAGAAGGAGATGAGCATAATAGCGACAAAAGTCAATCGCTTCCGATACTTCACCATCAGCTTCTATGATTGGCTTTGCAATTTCTCTCAGCATTGATCCAATAAAATCAAAGCGTCTTTTAGCTATTTCATCTGCTAAAGAGAGTAAAAATGAGACCTGCTCATCTGTTGTCCATGTCCATCCAGACTCTTTTCTTGCTCGATGCTTATCGGACATGTCGATGATCGTCTGATGAAGGAGCTCTTCCGGTGCTAAGGAGTAACTATGAATGACCTTTTTTGGAATTGATGGATCTTCTCGTGTTTGAGTAAGGGCAGTGTCAAGCGGCTGTCCTCCAATAATTAAGGGATAGTGAGAGACAGGCTTTTCTTTCCATGTATCGCGAATGACCACCGCTTCTTTTCTCAATTCAGCTTGAGACCAATCGGTGTCAGGACAGTTAGTAAATCTCTTCTCAGTAACTATGCGAGAAGATTCAATGTGGTCCTTCATTCTTGATTGACGAAGTGAAAGTGTCGAAATCGACTTAGTGTTCTCAAGCGACTTTCGGAATTTCGCTTTCTCCGTTCGCCATAACGAACTTTCGCCTAATATTGCCGCGGAAAGAGCGGGCAAAAAATGCTCTTTGTCGAGATTTTCATCGAGTCGACGAACAAGGTAGGAAATAGTAGAGGCAATATCATTATCTTCAGCCACAGGGCATTCAAGTGAAAGGATATTTGTCATGACGTGAACCGCTCTTGAGACAGCAGGAGCCATCCCATTGAGCATCTCAAAAGAGATTCCTTTTTCGATCCCATAGGCTTTTGAGAGGATAATGCCATAGGCTATATTGAAAATATTATGTGTTGCAATTCCGCCAACGATGTGCCCTTCCTTTATAGCGGGAATAAGCTCCGAGAGGAGAAGGAGGAAATGAGCGTCTGTTTCCTCTTTTGTGTGATAGGGAGCCTGGGGCCAATTTCTTAACGATGCCTCAAGTTTTTCTACGAGGAGGTTTGCTCCTTTAACTAGTCGAATGTAGAGAGGAGTACCGCCCTTTTTAATGCGCTCTTTAGATGCTTGGACAAGCCGATGGAATATTTCTGAAGAGTCGGGAAGATAAGCCTGAATAACAACGCCCACTCGGGCGTGCTTGATCTCATCATCTGCGGCAATATTCTCAATAAGGTCTATAGATACACTGAGATCTTTAAACTCTTCCATGTCCAGAGAGATGAGAGGAGATTGCTCGACCTCTTGAGCTCGTAGAAGAAGCTTTTTGAGCTTCTCCTTCATTTTGGGAAGGATTTCATGAAATCCAACTTGGGAGACATTGCTAAGAAGACTTGAGAGCTTTATTGATACAGATCTAATAAGCGGGTTATTGAGATCGTCTATATATGCCTCAAAGCGTTTTTTTGCCTCTTCTTCGCCGAGAATTGCCTCTCCGAGTCGATTAATGTTTACCGTAATTCCTTCTCTTTCCGCGTTGCTTAAAACTTCATATAAAGACTCGTTTGATCTACTGAATATAATTCGTTTCATTTTCGAGCGAACGAGTGACCGAAGTAAAATGATAGCGCTTTTTGGGGTAATATGAAGAAGTGACAGAACAAAACGAATCGAGATTTTCTCAAAGAAAGAGAGCGCTTTTACAGAGAGGAATTCGTCTTTCTTTTCAAGGAGAAGGGACGCAGTCTTTGAATAGTCTTCTGATCGAAAGAGGAGATCTGTCAGAAGAAGCAGAGCCCATTTCAGATAAGGGTCCCTAATTGCTTTCGCGATTATTTTGTTATGGTCTTTCTCTGTATCCGTTACTTCTCCTTGAGCTAAGGTCAATATAATCTGCGATAGAGAAATAGAAAGGGTTGCGAGCGTTTCGGTATCTGAGAAAGAAGTATTCGATGCTTTTTCAAAGAGAGTGCGTGCTTCTTGGAGAGCTCGAGTGAAGGCTTCCTCATTCATACGTCTCATGTATTACTCGCTGCCCCGTGATTTAGCTTTAACATTCTCTTCTTTCCTTCAGGATATCGTTCTTAGACTCTATCAATGAAATTAAAAAAAGAGATAAACGTCTTTATCTCTTCCGTCTCGGCAAAGCTTTTAGACAAGTAAATCGAGATATAAGAGCTTTGTTTCATTTGCGTCTAGAGGGTATCGCGATTTATTGAAATATTCGAAGTTTAGATCCAACTCGAGAGTTTTCTCTGAATTCTATGGTAGGATAATACCCCTTAGATAGATCTCGCTTTTTTCTCGATATAGGCTTTTATCCCACGTGCCGCGACAGTTGCGGTAGTCCAAGCAGCTTGAAAGTTGAATCCCCCAGTGATTCCATCGATATTAAGAATCTCTCCCGATAGATAGATGTTTGGGAATTTCTTAAGAGCCATCGTCTTAGGATCCACTTCATTTAGAGAGATTCCTCCAGCTGTTACAAACTCATTTTTATATGTGCTTTTTCCGCTCATCTCATACGTATTTTTTTTCAATACTGCAATAAGCGCCTCTTCATCAGAGCGAGAAAGCTGCGACCAGGGGTGAGATCCAAGTTGTGGTGAAACAGTCGAGAGCAGTCTTTCATAGAGAGATTTAGGAAGAGGAACTAGCGGTGTGTTTGTGATAAGTTTTTTCCCTGATTCGCTGCGCGCTTTCTGAATTGCCTCTTTGAGATCTTGATGCGAGATGTTGGGTGCCCAATCAATTGTAAAGGAGGTCTTATAATCGAGCTCATGGAGCTCTACGGCGTAAAAGGCAGAGAGTTTGAGGATGGCCGGTCCTGAAAATCCCCAGTGAGTGAGAAGAAGAGGCCCTTCTATCGATGATGGCTTCTCAGATCGCTTTGGTTTTAAGTGAGATGGAAGATTAAGTGATACCTTGGCATGAGGAACTGAGATTCCGGAGAGGTCGAGCAATGGTGATGAGGGACAGTTAAAGGTAAAAAGCGACGGCACTTGGGAAATAACGGAAACTCCAAGGGATTGAATCCAGGAAATGGGCTCTGGATGAGATCCGGTGGCTACAAGTATCGCGTCATACAAAGAAGGAATGGAGCTCTTTTCTTCTTCCTTCTCGGAAAAATGAATGCGTACTCTCTTTCCTTCAGATAGTTCTTCCTCTAATGAGATACCTTGGATTCTTATCTCTTTATGGATCTTGATTCCTAATTTCTGAAAAAGAGAGAAAAAAAGCTGTATGATTGTCTCTGATGAGTCAGTCTCAGGGAACATTCGTCCATCTTCTTCTTTTTTTAAATGGACTCCTTCTCTTTCAAACCACTCTATTGTATCTTTTGGTTGAAACTGTGAGAACAGTGGAAGTAAAAAATTTGCTCCGCGGGGATAATGTGTCGAGAGGATCTTAGGATCGAAACAGGAGTGGGTAAGATTGCATCGGCCTCCCCCAGAGATGCGTACTTTTGCAAGTAACGTATTTGTGCGCTCAATAAGGTGGACTTCTGCTTGTGGTAGAAGCTTTTTTATTTGAATTGCAGCGAAAGACCCGCTTGCTCCTCCACCAATAATAGCTATACGTGGATGTTGATGTAACCCTGAAGGAGGGAGAAAAGAGGAATCCATATGAAAATAAACTGTGACTGCTTGAGTGGTTTATTAGAACTTTTTGGTTGCTTAAGAGTATCAGAAGATGAAGGTACAGGCAACATGTCTTCTTCTGAAGAGCAAAGCCCTTTTTATATTCCCTCCTCCTCTTATAGTCATGAGAGTCTAGGAGAAGAGCACTCTATACGCATATACCATCCTTCTTATGACACAATTTCGTCATCATCAACAGCCTCGGATACAGTCTCATCAATGCCGCTTCCTTTTCTGGACTACGATGATGAGAGAACGTGGAAGCTTCGGTGGGTTGTATGGGGGACAGATCAGGCTTTCCAGCGTGTGAAATTACAATGCTTTGATGAAAAGCAAAAGAAATGCTCTTTAGAGATATGTGAAGAAAGTTCGTTTAAATTAATGGACTCAATTGTAGTAAAGCAGATCACCATTTCTGTTGAGAAATCTGAGCAGGTGAGACATATTTCTTGGGTTATGGGAAATAAAGAGGGGACTGTTCTTATTCCTAAGAAAGGGGCTTCGCCTTCTCTTACCTTTGCTGCGCATGATCAAAACATAAGAGAGTCCAAAGCATCAGTCGCAGGAGGGGATGTCCTAATCCCTGTTGATATGAAGATAGGACTCTCTTCTAGTGATTCGCAAAAGATCACGAGCTTATACGATTGCTTTTTCAACCATGACTCTCAGTCATCAATAGCTGCTCAAAGTGGGATTTTCTCGCCATTTCTCTTGCAGCATATACAATCTTCACTACAGAGCATTGCTTCTTCTTTCTCAAAGGCTCCTTGCGTCCTTCGAACATTGAGTGCCTCAGTTGTTTTTCACGACTTATTCAAATCAATAGACTTTCAAAAAAGGCCAAATTTAAAGCCTGCTCTTTATCGCTCATTTGTTGAGGTGAAAGGTCTGATTGAACATGGCAGTGTAAAAGATGAGAGGGTTAAGAAATACTGTAAAAGCGCTCATACCTTTTACAACAACTTTTTGGATGTTGATTCGCTTTCAATAGGGCATCATACGGTTATTTTTCTTGATGAAGGATGTAGCCTCGCTGAGAGAAAAGATCTATTAAGTCATTCGACTCAAGACCGGATTTTTAAAGAGATTCAACAGATTGTTATTCAGAAAAAACGATCTGAAAATTCGTATCAACAAATAGAGTTTCAACCAACCGAGATGAAACAGGGTTCATTAATTATCGTGGGTCGTGAGCCTTTGATTTCTAGCTCCATATCATCAAATAAACAAGATGCGGACAGTGATATGGTATTAGGAATGGTCGCAGGAGTCTCTGAAATAGCAAAGAAATATAAAATGCAGCCAATGTTCGTCTCTTCAGGGGTGTCTTCGAGCTCTGGGGAGGTGAAAATAAAGGAGTCTTGTGCTGGTTTCATCTCGTTGTCTACAGCGTCTTCACCTGTAAACATCGGGACAGCAAGGCCGCTTGTTATAAAGAATGAGGGGGCTCTCTCTTGGGAGATAAAATCTGAGGGGACTTCGTTTAAGACTATTGAGTAATGAAAAAAAAGCTGCCTTACAAAAAGAGTTTTTTAAGGTAAGGCAGCTTTCTTATGGTTGAACTATTGAGGGACTGCTGCGGCTAAGCACTTTTGTATATGGCAAGTCTCCTCAACGAGCTTCCCGACACGTTCTTTGATCTCTGGATTGGTGAGGTTTCCTTCAGCGTCGAAGCAGGAGGCATCACCTAAAACAAGCTTTGGAACAATATGGCATCGAAAATCTAGAAGAAGACTTAAAATCAAAGACGATGGCGCCATATAGCTGACGAGACTTCCTGAAGCGGCAATAATCCCAATAACTTTTCCTCGAAGTTCATTTCCTGCCAATTCCATAAAGTTTTTGCAGCTGGCTGAGACCGAGTAGTTGTAGACTGGCGCCGCGATAATAATCGCTGAGGCTTCCTTGATTTTTTTTTGAAGGCTTATCACATTGGGATGCTGATATGAAGCTTGTCCGTCGCATAATGGAAGAGGGCTTGTTTGAAGATCGATCAATTCAACTTCGACACCTCTTGAAAGAGCAGACTCTTGAGCAATTCGAGCTAAATGTCGGCTTTTTGATGACGGATTCAAACTTGTAGATACGATGATAAGCATGCGTTACTTTAAAACTCCTATCTTGTTTTAAGGCAATAGGCTGAAAAGGAGAAGGTGAGCCAACTATAGTGGTTTCTTTTTATTTTTCATCGCTTCTTTTCAAAACAGGGCTTATGAGGAGAATGTTACTTCTCCCCACAAGAAAGGTACAGGGGTTCACTCTCCATCTAGGATCGTTTCGGAGTCACCAGGTTTCTTTATATGCTGATCGATCGGATTGGTGATGAGAAGCGCGTTTCTCTTCGAGGTAAAATAGAGGGCGATCCAACGAATAAAGACAAAAAGGCGGTTTGTAAAGCCGATTAAGTAGAAGATATGGATGATTGACCATGATATCCACGCGAGAAAGCCGGAGAGTTCTAGTTTTCCGATAACTGCGACAGCTTTTCCTCTTCCAATTGTGGCAATAGATCCTTTATCAAAATAGGTAAATGGCTTTCTTTTCTCAGTTGGGACATTATTTTTGATAATCCGCCCCACATAGGCACCTTGTTGCTTAGCGACTGGAGCTAAAGCGGGAAGTGGTTTTTTATCTGCGTCGAGGCAAGCCGAAGCGTCACCAATGACGAAGAGCTCTGGATGATTCTCGATTGAGAGATCAGGCTGGACTATGACTCTTCCTTGCCGATCAAGTGGCATATCAAGGGTTTTAAGAAGAGGAGATGCTTGATTTCCCGCTGCCCATACAACGCACTCTGATGGGACAAATCCATGCTTGTCTGTCTCAACTCCCTTTTCTTGAATATTCGTAACTCTGCATGCGGTGATCACTTCAACTCCAAGGTCTCGTAAGGCTCTCTCCGCTTTTTTTGCCAAATGCTCTGGGTAGGCGGGGAGTATCTGAGGCGCTCCTTCTATGAGTATAATGCGTGCTTTTCTGGTATCTATTGTTCTATATGTCTTTACGACAGTTTTCACAGCAATCTCTGCGATAGCTCCTGCCATTTCAACGCCCGTTGGGCCGCCGCCGATGACGATAAAGGTAAGGTATCGCTCAATATCTTGTAGATTTTGCGCATTTTCAGCTCGTTCGAGGCATGCTAAGATATGCTCTCGTATGCGAAGCGCGTCGCGGATGGTTTTAAGGCCAGGGGCTGCTTCTTCCCATTGATCTTTGCCAAAGTAGCTATGGCGAGCTCCTGGAGAGACAATAAGCCAATCATATTTCTCAAACCTTCCATCAGCAAGGTGGACCGCCTTGTTCTCTTTATCAATCTTTTCAACAGTCGCCATGATAAAGCGAGCGTTTTCTTGCCCTGAAAGAATTTTACGGACAGGGACTGCGATATCTGATGGCGAGAGGGCAGCTGTTGCGACCTGATAAAGAAGGGGCTGGAAAAGGTGGTGGTTCAATCGATCGATGACAAGGACTTCGACGTTGGCTTTTTTAAGGGATTTGGCGGCTTCAAGCCCGCCGAAACCGGCGCCAATAATGATGACACGTGGCAGTGGCATGGGAAGATACAGCCTCTTCATCAAAAGGGTTTGCGAGATGTTCTTTTGTTTCTCTGTATCCTATCTTTTTCGCTGGATCTATGAAAGAGGGAATTGAGGGGGTATTATAATGGAATACTTTAGGTGGATAAAATTATTTGTTTATTGATATATTCCATTGGATATTTAATTTTATTATTAACTGATTAATATGTTTAACTAAGTTGAGTTTTTATGTTGGGTAATAATATAAATCACTTTTCGAATTATTCTTCCGTGAGCCTTTTCGGAGGAGATATTCCTTTTCCTTCTTATGCAGAAAACCAAGAAGGGGATACCTCAGAACTAAAAAGAAATATAGAGCATTCAGAAGACAAATCTGTAAAAAAGAGAAAGATTGTTCCTATACAGCGACCGACTGTTAAGAAAGAGCATAACGGCTCTGTTCTCTCTTCTTCATTTTATATTCCGGACCGTCGTAGCACGATGACGAATCCGTGTTTGGGATTTTTGAAAGAAGGGAATGAAGAAAGAGCCCCCTGCATTACTCTTCAAGAGAAAATTCATGATGAGCTACTTGAATCTACTCTTCTTGGAAACGGAGACGATAGGATTCTTTGGCGATTTGAACAGCCTAGAGAAGAAAAGCCGCTGTCTCTTAAGAAAGTATCTCCTGTCATAAGGAGGATTCAGAAGAGTGAGGATAAGATACTGGACTTTCCTGGCGTCGTCGATGATATCTATTACAAGCATGTTACATCGACTAGCGAAGGTGTAGCGCTCCTTCTACAAGATACTGTCTATTTCTATTCTGAGAACAAACCTCTTTGGAATTATACGCCTGAAAAAAATGCGCTTTTAACTTCTATTCAAAGATTCTCAGGCTCTTCTCATATGGCATGCTCTCTGGCAAATGGTCGAGTAGCTGTAATTGATGTTAAAAGTCAAAGTGAGAGTAGCTCAA
This sequence comes from uncultured bacterium, assembly GCA_964427425.1. GTDB lineage: Bacteria > Chlamydiota > Chlamydiia > Chlamydiales > FEN-1388 > CAYRUD01. The sequence continues at coordinate 34,254 of CAYRUD010000003.1, read as the reverse complement.
TTCAAGCTTCGGATGAAGCCGATGTTTTAGCCTCTGAGAGTTCGACGTCGTTCCTCGCCGGCTTGAAAGATGGTCTCTTTGGTCGGCTCGATTTTAGGCAGCAAAATTTTATGCCATTAGCACATCATGAAGATCGAGTGACTGGAATGGCTCATAAAGGACACACAATTGCTGTAGGAGATAATACGGGGACTTTAAAGATTTGGGATATGAGGAAACTCAGCGAAGAACTGAGCTCAATATCCGCTCATTCTCCAGCAGGAGTGATGGATGTTGTCTGGTGTCCTTGGGATAGCTCTCGTCTTCTTACCGCAGGCGGTTTAGATAATCATATGATGAACGTATATGATATAAGCAACACAGCCGCTCCTCAGCTCATAAGCCAGCGAGATACAGGGTCACAAGTGACCTCTCTTATTGCTTCTCCTGCCCAATTTGAAGAGGTGATTTCTTGTCATGGGTATTCGAATTCTGAAGTAAAGGCGGGACAAATCAATGTTTGGAAATGGTATAAAGATAATTTTTACCGGATTGCTTCTCTAAATGGCCATGACGGACAAAGTCAAAAGAGATCGTTATCAGCGTGTCTTTATGTCAATGAAAGACATTTAGTCTCTGTAGGAAGTGATGAGCAGGTAAAAATATGGAAAGATATTTTTCCGCCAGGGGCTCAAAAGAAAAATGAAGTAGAAAGCTGTCTTGAGGTGACTCTGAGATAAAGAACGTAAGGCTGCTTTGAAAGCAGCCTTAAACTCTTAGTAGATCTTTTTAATGGTGATGCTGAATCTGAATCTTTCGTGGCATTGACTTTTTGTGCTTTCTAAAGCGGATCTGAAGGATTCCATCTTTGAGATGTGCTTGAGGATCTTGGTTGTCATCGATATCGCCAGGAACTCTCAAACTGTAATGAAAAGACGCATCCGACTTTTGGAAGTATTTCTTTGCTTTATCTTCTTTTTCTTCTTTTCGAGATCCTTGAATAGTGAGAACTCCCTTCTCAAATGCGACATTAATTTGGTCGCCTTTGATTCCTGGAAGGGCAGCTTCTATGACGATCTCATCTTCTTCTTCCCAAATGGAAAGCCCGGTTGAATTTGTTCCCTTTGCCAATGGCATGTTTCCAAAAGGCCAGTGAAGGATATCATCTGAAAAGAAGGGTTGAAGCGTTCTGTCGTTCATAGTAAACCTCCTAGAAGAGTTCGTGGAATGAATTGAAAAAGAGCCTCTAACTCAAGAGATATCTCTCTTTTATTTTCTTATCATTCCTTTTTTGGCTCTTTTCAATTTTTATTCTAGGAAAGTTGTATTTATTTAGCAATCGTCATTATCGAGTGCTAGATATTCCTCTAAATAAGAGACCCTCTCATTAAAAGAGAGGGTCGAGAGGGCTCTCATGAGTTTCGACAGAGATGCTATTCCTTACTATCTATATATTCGCTTTTAATTCTTTTAATTTGATCACTAGAAAATCCAGCAGAGCTGAGAGCGTGATCACTTGATGTGTTCATGATGTCGGTATTCAGTTTATTATAGACTTGCTTATCAATTTGGAAATTGTCAGCTGAAGTTTTGACGTAGGACATGAATGTCCCTATTTTTTTTACAAATGAGTCGAGCTCTGCTCGTATTTCATCTGCAGGCTTATTAAGAGACTCGAGGCTCTGGGTATACGATTGTATAGTTCGAATTGAGTCCTTAAACGTATCGATATCCGATTTGCTGATAACAAAGGCCTCTCCGGCAGCGTCTTTCTTATCCGCCATATCTTTAAAGAATTTTTGCGCTTGAGATGCTAATTCCGCGGCCTTTTGCTCTAATTCTTTGTTGAGAATTGCTCTTGCAATTTCTTTAGCTTTAGAAGAAGTCATATTATCAATGTTTCTTCTCAGCGCTTCGATGAGTCCTTGGGCATCGCTAGCCGATCCGTTGTAGATTGCAGAGTAAAGAATAAGGTCTACTTCGTCCTCGAACTCAGCTATTTCTTTGTGTGAATAGGAAAGGCCATTTAAACTTCGAGCGATATAATTTGAAAATTCGTTATGAGCCTCCTTGAGCTTTTGGCTTTCTTCAGACTCTGTACTGACTTTTTTCTCATAGCTTGATTTGAAGAAGGTGATTTTCGCTTTGAAATCGAGGTCAGGTGATTCTTTAACAGCTTTGTTAATTCCAGCCGTGATAAAGCGTGAAAAACCAACCATATCAAGTTTAGATGAGTCATGAGCATTGAGAACAGGAAGCATCGCGAATGCGATAGCTTTGGCAGAGAGTTTATCGTTAATAAGACTCTTTTTTGATCCTTGGCTTATTGAGTCGGTAGCTCTATCCATCTCATCCTTGAAGAGATTGCTCTCAAAAGCTTTTCGTGGAATCATGAGGGTTTTACTGCCTTCGAGCATTTTGAGAAGTAATTCCCTCTGATCCGCTCCTGAGAGTGGCGAATCAGGCTTCATGATTTCGTTATGGAGCGTTCGATAGATTGCTCGATCAAGAGGTGTATCATCGGACTCATTATTTTTATGCTTGATGATCACATCTTGAATAGTTTTATAAAGCTCAAGCCTTAATTTGATCGTCTCTTCAGCTCTTTGGGCGTTATTTTCCTCTTTCATCCAGGAAAATGACGCGTTGGCTATATCTTTACAGAGCTGTTTTATTTCAGGGTGCTTCTTAAAGTGGTTTTTTGCCACTCCTAAAGAAGCGAGTTTAGCTTGGTACTCTAATCGCTTATCAAAAGGAAGGTCTTTAAGCGAAATGCCCTCTTTTTGAGCCTCTTTATCTGAGACACTTTCAGATTTATCAGAAGGACTTTCATTCATTAACTCAACAATAAGATCATAGTTTACCTCACTGATAGCTTCACCTATTAGGTGGTCAACAACAGCTTTCTGCAACTTCTCATTAAGAATGCCGGAAAATGGGGCTCTCTCCAGGGCAAAAGGCAGATTCATGCTCTCGAGTTGATTATTAACTGCCGCAGTCAGAGTGTATGCCTCAAGAATTTCTTCATAAATAGTAGTAAGATCAAGAGTTGGATCTTTCATAACGAGTGCTTGAGCCAAGACACTCACATGCTGCTGGAGCATGTCTTTCGCTGTTTTATACGCCTCATCACTGTTAAACGCTTCAAGCCTTCCGGCAAAGTGCTCTTTGATAAGCTGTATTTTAAACTCAGAAGAAAGGCTCGGGTGTTTTAAAGCGTGTTTTACTAAAGAGATTTTGATGTCATCTTGGGTTGGTTTTGACCCTTTATCAATTATAGTCTGCTGGATCTGTTCGAGAATTTCTCCCTTAATTTTTAAAAGAGCTTCTTGGCGCTCTTTTCCTTTAAGATTTTGAATAGCTTTGTTTTGAATGAGATCTGCAAATTCTTTGATAGCAGAGTCTGATTCTAAAAGATTTTGCGCCTCTTTCGTTGTTGAGGCAATTGCCCGAAAGGCTTTTAAAGTCTCTTCAGACGCGATAGCTTCTTGTGGCTTGGATAAAGATCGAGGAACTAATTTTAAGGAGAGCTCGAATCTTTCTTTGTCGTTGAGAGCTGAGGCTCCAGTTGAGGCTATTTCTTGAGCTATACTCGATTTCAGAGCTTGTGGATGCTGTGTGTTTTTTTGAGCCTGTGAAATGATGTCAGTAATATCTGCAGTGCAGGTTATCTCTGTTTGCGTAATGTTCCCTAAATGCTGGTTTCCGTCATGGAGAAATGTTCTTTGTGTTGCATAGAGGTTAAATGGAGGGATAAACGATTGTTTGCTCTCCAGCGCATTATCGATTGCCCTATGAACATTAGCAAAGTTCATTGAGGTGCTAAATAATGTTTCTAGTTTTGAGAGCTTATCCTTATGGGAATCGCCTAGAAAAATTTGGTCCTCTTTGGAGAAAAGTCTTCGAACTGCGCTATCATTTAAGCCCGAGAGAATGGCCTGCGATGTAAAGAAGTCTTGATCGGCAGCTAAGGCATGACCTAAATCAAGAAAGAATTCGATAACTTTTTGCCGCTCAGCAGGGTCTTCTATCTTTAATATATTCTCTCGCACAAATGCTGTAGTATCTTCGAAGAATTTAGTTGCATTCTTAGAGCTCTCATGTGCCGTAACCTCTTTTGGATTGAGTGCAAACAATCCTGGAGGGGTTGAATGAAGAGCCTCAGCTGCAAGCGCATTAAAATCATGCTTGAGGGTGTATATAGCTTTCAGATACTCCTCTTTTGTAGCAGAGGACTTGATCGCATCTTTGAGGATGTTCACCGCACTCAAGGAGTGAGAGTCTTTTGAGAGGGGAGGAGTCTTCTCTTGGGTTTTTAATAAGGCAACTCTAACTCGAGTTTCATGCGCTCCGAAGTCTTGTTTGAGAATAGTTCCAATCTCATTGAAGATCTCCCGGCTCTCTTCAAATCCTGGCATCTTACTATTTGTCGCGATCCATTTTTCACAGAATTTAGCGATATTATCGCATTGCTTGCTATCCCTACTTCCCACTGCCTCTTCAGCGATTTTCTTTAAAGTCTGGGCAATAAAGTTTGGAGTCGCATTATCCTGCGTAAAGATTCCACCAATAAGTCTTGGTACAGCTTCTTGCACTTTTGCACGAAGGCCTGGATCGAATTTTTGTAGCTGCTCTTGATTATACTTAGGATCAAGTGCAAGCTTCAAAAGTGTATAGATATTTCCTTCAGCGATCGTTTGGCGAATGAACTCTTTTCCGCTTTTCCCTTGAAGCGTTACATCTCCAAATTTTGACGCGAGGTTATGAAGGCTGCTTTTGTCCGGCTGAGATGCAATAAAGGAAGAGAGATTAGATGTATCCCCACTTGCTACAGCAGTATCGACGAGATGAGAAAGCGCCTTTTCGGTCAATTTGGAAGTTACTTCATTTCTAAAGGAAGAGAGAGCAGCAGATGTTCTATCCGAAAAGACTGTTACCGCTGTCTTGCTTGAGGAATCAAGGCCTAATCCGGACGCGAAAGAATTGTTAATGAGAGAAAGAGCGGCTTCAGCGTCTTGTGGAGAGCCTTCGTCTGAAAGCGCTTTTTGTATTAATTCATTATTACGCAATTTTGAGAGGGATTCGGTTACTACCGCTTTGGCAGTATTATTTACTATATTTGAACTTAATTCTTTTAGATTTGCTACACGTTCTTTAAAGTCTGGATTATTTCGTATAGCAGCTTGAGTCCAAGAATATCCAAGAAATGAATTGATGGTATTTTGTAATGTTTTGGCTCCATCTATATCACCGCATACTGAGCAAGCATGAGCTAAGGAAATAAGTTCATCGAGTTGGACTTCTACTGCTTTTTTTGTCGATTCTTGAGTGGCGATGCGACCTTGAAGAAGAGGAGATGCAATAGATTTATCTCTGTCTACAACCTCAATTTTTTCTCCGATGTAAGTTAGCTTTTTTTCCTCATTTGCGACTTTATCAATTCTCTTTTGGGCTTCTTGAAGCTTCGCAACAAATTCAGTCCTTGTTTGATCGAGATTGTTTTTAGGAGCTTCTAGCTCTCTTTTTTTAGATTCAGCTGCTTTTGTTGGAATCTCAACTTCTTTTGGAAGGGCGGCGCTGTCGATGACCGCGATCGTCTTTTCATGCAGAATAGATGTCTTATTATCCTCTCCTGCGTTTTTTGGCAGAGCAGAAGGCCCACTTGCCTGATTATTTGTAACTATTTGTTGAGGACCAGAGTTCGTAGATGCTTTATTCTCAGATAGAGGAGCAGTTTTGGGCGATTCAGGGGAGTTTGAGGTTTCAGCAGGCTTTTCATTAGAGGAGGTATGATTTGGTGTTGTTTGCGATGCTTTTTGCGTAGCATGCGTTGCATCTGTTCGAACGGGTTTTTCGCTTGGTGTTTTAGGATGGGCTATCTGTGTGGCTATTGGGCCGGGAGGTGTCGCTCTTCTATAAATTTTGTACACAACCTTTACCCTTTTTGGCGAAGACTGCATAAAAGTTTCAGAAGGCGCTTTTGGAGTGCTTTCTGTCTTTTCTTGACCCTTGATCGCGCTCGCCGAGATATTAGCTACCGCATTCGATGGAGCCGTTGAGCTGGCTCCAGCAATAGAATTCGTTTTGGCAGCATCAACCTTTTTATCGAGTTTTGCTTTTTGTGAGGCAGAGTATGATCTCTTTACTACTCGTGGTTGAGCTTGGTTCTCGAGAGAGGATGACTGTATATGAGGCTGCGGAGTTAAGCTTGAATTGAAGTCTGCCATATCATTTTCCCCTTAAGCTGTCGAATCAAACTCATAAAGGAACTAGATCACTTTAAAGAGTAATCCCCTCAATAGTTCCCTTCTTAAATCTCTTTTTTTTCTATATACTTCCATTGTAACAGATTATATAGTTTTTTTTAGAAAAACAAGAGAAGGAGGCGGTGTTAGTCGCCCCCTTTTTACTGAGGAATTATTTGGTGTTTATTGATGGTTTCTCAGGAAATAAGTGGATGAGATCATCTATATACTGAACCTGCTCTCGAGTCAGTAAACTGTGTATATTTCCGCTCTTTTTAATCTTTTTCAAAAGTTCCTTTTCACCTTTTGTCAGTGATTCCTTGTAGTGAAAGTATTCCTTTAGTTTCTCAAAGAGAGCTGAAACTGCTTCCCAGTATATTTTTTCTCCTTTGTCGTTTAGCCCTGGGATTGCTTTTGCTTTCTCTTTGAGCGTTGTAAGGTAGGCAGCAAGACTGTAATCACTAAAAAGATGAGATGGCGTAAATGAATTTTTATGTAGATGGAAAATCGCTTTATAAACTGTTTGTGAAGACTCAATCGGCAAAGAATAAAGAAGAACCGCTTCATTGAGAAAATAAGACGATTGTTTTTCTCTTTGATTCAGCTCACATAGTTTATCATGAATAAGAGAGAGCATGCAAGAGAGCTTGAGTTCTCTTCTTAGGTCGTTATGGCTAATAGATCCTTCATCATCTATTTCACTGATGGATTTCATGAGTTTTTCTATGGCTTCATCTATCTGTATGAGTAATTCATTCTCGTTTCCTTTCTGGATAAGATGAAAGCAATAGGTGATAAATTGCTCTTTTAAATCGAGAGAAGAAAGCTTCAATGAGGTCTCTTCGATGCACTGGGAAATGGCCATACCTACAGAGAGGTCCTCCATTTTTTCTTTGTCGAGAAGTCCTCTTATTTTCTGTTTAGCGTGTTTGAAGTTTTTTTGACTGGCCTCAACGCACTCTAAAAGAAATGTGTCGACTTGATGAGGTGACTCAAGATTTGTCTCGATTTGAAGCGCTGATTGAATAAGTGCTAAACGGCAAACGATAAACCATCCCTTCATCACGGGATACTTTTCAATAAAGTCGCGATTTGTTCTTTTCTTGAAAAAATCGAGGCTTTTAATTGCTTTTTCAATCGTCCTGGCTTGGAACGACTTTTCATCGAGGATGAATGAAGTTTTATGTTTTGGATGAAAATACATGTCATCCCATTGAAAGAGCTCCTCAATCGAGGGATCAACAAGAGGCAGTTTACATAGATTGAAGAGTCCTAAAGGCATTTTCCCTTGCTCAAGTTTGGAGTCGTAGCCTCTTTTTACTGGAGGAGCTAAGAAGAGGCTTTTCTTCGCTCGTAACTTTTGTAAGGTTGCTATTATAAGCGCTGCAAGACAAGATGCTGCGCTTTGAAGATATGTCTCAATTCTGAAAAGGGTTTGTTCATTCTCATTTATGTAAGATGAAGAGTAATTTCTAATTTCGTTTTCTTCTTGCTTGAGAAGGGTTGAGGAGATCTCTTCTCTTTCTTTTTGTATATCACCCAGAGAAGAATCAGTAGTATCTGAACGAGGAAGGCTAAGGCAGTTCAAAATAAGATCGGCTGTTAGGAGATTATTTTTCTCGATGAGCACTTTGGCTACAGCAAAGAGAAATTCTATTACTCTCATTCGGTATTTAGGATCGTTTTGCGATGAGACGAGCCTATGAATAAAAGTTGTTATATCCGAGTGCCATCTCGAGAGGGTAATGAGATCTAGTGTGAGGGAAGGGCTTGTTCCTACTCGATAATCAAGAGCTTTCGATAGTTCATCAGCCGCATTTGCTGCTAAGCTGAGATACTCATTTTTATTGAGGGTGTCGTTGGCTATATCGTAGATAAGAGAGCTCAATTGAATAATAGAGTTGTCAACTGTAGGCTGTTGGAATGGGAAAGAGAGAAATTCATTCTTTAAAGAGGAGTCAAAGCTCAAAGCTCCACTTGTCTCTTCGCTATATAAAGAACAATTCGATGAAGAGCTACTGCTAAGTGTTTGTTCTCGTTGGTAATGACAGAGGGGATCCTTATTGCCTATAAGGAATTGACTAAGTTTCTCAATCTCCTCAACTGTGTTTTCTGATACAGGGAATAGGGTTGATGTTTTCTTAATATATTGGAGTATATCGATAAAAAATTGATGGAAGTGGAAGGACTCGCTACTCCAATTCTTTGCTTTGGTCATTTGTACAAGAGTATACAGAAATAAATTTTGGATTGTTTCTGTGTTTGAGTATCTTAAGCAGGAAATTCTCTCCTCTCCTTCCTTCTCAAACAGACTCTTACTCATAAGTTTCATCTGCTCAAGTGGAAAAACTGTATCGTCAAATTTAATGAAGTTTTCCCGAATATTAAGGATAGGGGTAAAAGAGGTGAATCCCTCGAATGAATCAATTGAGGAGCTGTACTGATTTCTTTCTTCTTTTGATAATCCTGCCGTTTTTTTTAAGTGGCTCCATGTGTGTCTTCGTACTCTCTCTTTAGGAAGATCATCCTCGAGCGAGAATTCTTCTGCCGATTCGATTGAAATTTTACTAATCCTCGTGTTGAGGCTATCAATAGAGATATTTGACGTCTCACGGTGAAGATCTTCTTTTCCAACAGCAGTTATACGATCTGAAAGACTGCTGAGAGATGAAATTGATGTTTTTTCCTCTGTTGTGATCGCATGGGTTTCAAGTTGATTAAGTGAATTAAGTATAGACATAGAGTTGCCTCATATTTGATTATTACAATCATGATTTTTATTTCCGTTATATAAATTATTATTTGTCCTAATTCTTCTTATTGAGAATTGTTGGCTTTATTGTAAAAATAATTATGAGTTGCCTGCAGTTTATACATTAAGGCGTCTCGAGCAGGTTTTTGGAGAAATGACAAACTCTTATATCGATTGAAAATATCTCTTTATGTAGTGTTCTAACTCGAGAAAAAGGAAGGGAGAAGCGAATCTCTTATGGAACAAACAATAGGTGTTTGCTATTATCGATAAGATAGTTTGCTTCCCTGAAGCCTGGGAAAAAAAAGATATTATACGATTGTATGGGTGTCTTTCATGGGATAAAGAGCATTCATTTTATGCCACTCTCCCTTTTCCTATTGTTTCTTTAACTGGCATCATACACCTCTGATGCATGCAAGAAGATTATTACGGAGGAGTTATTTACAAATGCCTCTTGCGAAAGCTGAAATAGCAAAATACAAAAAGCGACTGGAAGAACTTCGAGATCAGTTCACGCGCTCACTTTCTATTAGTACTGCAGAGGTCAAGCGCCCAGATGAGGCAACCGGATACTCTCAGCATCAAGCAGATCAAGGGACTGATGACTTCGATCGGCAGGTAAACCTTGAAGTGACAGGTGAAGAATTTCGAATCTTACGCCAGATTGATCGCGCTCTTGAAAAGATTCGCGAAGGGACCTACGGAATCTGCGATGTAAGCGGTGAAGAGATCCCTAAGCCTCGACTTGATGCTATGCCATATGCTAATACAACGGTCAAAGCACAAGAAAAAATTGAGAAGGGGCTTCTGTAAGACGCTTCTTAAGAGCTCTCATTTCAATATTTTGTTCACTGGAGAGACATTGAGCCGCTCAGTGTAAGAGCTCTGTTCAATCTCTCTTCGCTGAACTAAATCTTTAAAGATATTACTATATGGAAGAAAGGCGTTCCCATACTGTTTTCTCGCTTGCTATTGATTGTGCGCTCTTTCTTGTGATCTTTACTCTTGATCGATTGAGCAAGAGTTTTGCAATCGATATGTTGCAAGATCGCTCTTCGGTCGATTTACTTCGCTGGGGCGGGATAGAGGGGTATCTCACATTTGCGACAAATACTGGCGCGGCCTGGGGGATGTTTCAAGACATGTCTTTGCTTCTCTCCATTGTCCGCATTGCCTTCTTAGTGATTCTCTTTTTACTCTATTTGAAGGGCTCATTCGACAGGGTGATTCAAATTGGATTGATAATGATTATGAGCGGAGCTCTCTCTAATTTGATTGATAATGCGATGTATGGCCATGTGATAGATATGATCCATTTTCGCTTTTGGGGATATGATTATCCGATTTTCAATATTGCGGATAGCGCGATCACTCTGGGGGCTCTCACTTGTATGTACTCATCTTTCAAACAGTCCTCTTCTTCCTAATTTGCGTACTCTTTTCATATGAGTAATGGGTATTTTCACTATGGGTTCTTCTCCTGTCATCATCTCATCTCATGAGCTTCCGCGCTTTTTAGCTTCCAAGTGGCTCTCTTATCACCTACTTTTAGATACGCAGGAATGGAAGGATCTCTTTGAACTACCTGAGCTTAAGAATTTAAAAATGTATAGGTCATCTGGATTCTTTGAAAGGAGTGAGATTTGTCAATCGGATCAGCAATTTCTCTTAGCTTGGAAGAGTTATGAAGAAAGTCTTCTTCATCAAGATCGAGTGGATGACAAAGGTTTTAGATCGTCTTTCTCTTTGTATTTCACGCTGAGTCCGGATTGCGTCGTAGGAGTTCAAAAAGAAGAGCTTTCCTCTTCTTTACTTATCCAGCCTGTACAGCCTTGTGTAACTGCCCAGATTCATCGGTTTCATGTCACTTCTACGCCTCAAGTCAAAGTATTAAGCGGTGTATTCGGCCCTCACGCTCTTTCATGGGGAATTTCTCTCTCATACCCGCAGATTGTGCAGGATGGAATGACAAAAAGGGTGACACATACTTTAAAGGACCCACTTTGTCATAACACTCTCTTGTGGCGCACACTACAAAAATTCGTTCGAGAGAGAACTATTCCTCTTCCTTTACTTATCGAAGGAAAACCTTTATGGTCAGAACTCCGCGTAGGGCGAAAAGCGGCTTCGTGGATCTGTGGTCATAAAGAAATCCTTATGAAAGATCCAGTCCTTCAAATAGATACTGTGAAATTACTTCGAGCTGCGAAACCTCTTTCGTAAGTTATTGAAGTCAATGTGTAAAGTGAGGGGGAGTATGAGCCAGGCTACTTTGATAGCGATAGGGGATGAAGTTGTTGAAGGCAAAATCGTCAATTCGAATAGCGCTTTGATTGCTTCTGAGCTGACCCGCATTGGATACACAATTCACCATCATATAGCAGTTCCTGATAACGAACGTGAGATTATACGAGCAATTGAGGAGAGCACAGCCTCTTCAAGCCTTATCTGTTGTATTGGAGGCTTGGGGCCTACGCTCGATGATAAGACAAAGCAGGTCATCTGCCGACACTTTGGGCTGTCGCTTATTATTGATGAAAAATGGAGACTTGAGCTGATTCAAAGATTAGGTCCCGATGTCTCAAGGGAAAACCATGAGCTGATAGATCAGCAGGCAAGTGTTCCTCAAGGAGCGACTCTTATACCAAATCCTAATGGAACCGCACCTGGCATTTCTATATGCGTTGAGAAAAATAACCGCCAGATTCAGATCATCCTTTTTCCAGGGCCTCCTATAGAGTGTAAGGCTGTTTTGTCACAGCTTTCGACTCTAGGTATTGTAAGCCAACAAGGAATAAGTCAGACATCGAGCTGTAGAATTTTTCGAGTGCCTGAGAAGGATGTAGATCCCTTTTTAAGAGAGATCGAAAAAGAGATCCCTCAGGTGTCTTGTGGAATCTATCCCAATTATGGATATGTTGATGTTGTCTTTAGGATAAAAGAATTTCATGAAGAATATCTTCAAGTGGCTCAAACTATTCTTCGAGAGAAGGTAAGAACGTATCTTCCGAAAGCTGTTCTTTTGCGAGCTGATAATTCCCTAGAGGCCGATATTATTCATCGTCTCCAAGAGATGAATTCATCGATTATAACCGCGGAGTCTTGTACTGCTGGTGCAATTCATCAGGCTCTATCAACTGTTCCAGGGGCTTCCAAAGTCCTGTATGGCGGCTTTATAGTCTATACAGAAGAGATGAAGCGGAAGTGCCTTGGGATTTCTTCAGAGGATTTGGGTCGCTATCCAGTAGTAAGTACAGCGATAACTGAGCGAATGGCAAAAAATGCCTTACAGAGAACGGGCGCTGATATTGCGATCGCAACCTCTGGATATTTTGGGCCTTCAGGTCCTGAGAAAGAAATAGATCCGCCAGTAGGGACCGTCTGTTTTTCAATCTGCTCTTCAAAAGAGAAAGTTCTTTCTTTACAGCTTCATCTGACTGGAGACAGATCTGCTATAGCTGTAAAAGCGAAGGGCTTTATTCTTTCTCATCTTCTTCTCTTTATCCTTGGACTAGAGGAAAAGCACCCTTAAATCTTGGAAATTTAATTCAAAAAATGGGAAGCTCAAGCAGATACGAGTCATAAAATTTTTTGAGTATATCAGAACTTGGAAAAGGAGAGAATTGGCTCTCTTTCATGGGGGTTAATCAAATCCTTTCGAAGAAGGTAGGTGCATTACGTATGATTATTTCGACAGGATCTTTTCTTCTTTTCGCAATCCTTTTCTTAGTATTGCCTGTGCAGTCGCTCATAGATATTCTCCTAAAAGAGAATCATCTTTTAACTTTTATTCAAGGGGCACTCGTTGTTTTCTTTCCTATTCTCTGCGGCTCAATAGGAATGGTTTTAAAAATGAGTCCCCAGCTTCGGACTACAACTTCCGCAAAGATCTTCTCTTTATGGTTTGATCGTAAAAGAAATCTTATCTTTGCGTTTTTGATGGGATGCGTTGCACTCAGTGTTGTTGTGAATGCTCTCTCTTCGCAGGTTCCGGAGAGGAGTCTAGTCCATGCGGTTTTCTTAGCTCTCCCTTGGCTGTTAATCAGTATTTCTTTTGATGGGCTATATCTTTCCTTTAGGGCGATTGACCTAGAGGCAGAGCCTAAGAATTTGCTGATTACTCTGCGTCAGGAGATTGTAAAGACTTCTAAAGAAAGAGATATGAGTCGATTCATCGTTTTGTATGAGACACTTCTTCTCTACTGCCGCGATTTGGCTACGACGCAAGATCCTTTGTCCGTAAAAGCAGCTCAAGAAGAGATCATAAAAACGATCCGCGCATCTTTAGATGCCTTGCCAAAGATGACTTTATTTCAAAGCGGATCTACTGAAGAAACTCTTCTCGATCGCCTTCATTTTTTCGAAGCATTAGCTGCAAGAAAGCTTTCCACTCTTACCCGAGAACTGATAGCGTCGAATTTTGATAACGGGGGATCGCTCTCTTCAGGAAGCCTTGAAGTTCTCTTTCAAGTGACTATGAAGATGTTTCTCATATTCCATGAAAATCATGCGACTTTAGGCTTTATGCTGTTGAATTCTGTGCGACAAGCAGTTGTCGATTCAATGAAGAAAGGGTATTCGGCATCTGACATCGAGATTTTCTCTTCTCAGTTCGCTGTCGCAGTCTCAGAGTCGATAAAATCGATCATGGATTTGTCGCTTCGCTCAAAGCAAAATTATTCACAGTCGATATCTAAGCTATTGGTAATGCTCGAAAGTGTGATGAAAGAGCAATTTCGCTATAACAGAGCGATGAATCCAGCGCTCCTTATGCAGCCTTTTGCTGAGATTGGGCAGGAGATGGCATACGAGAAATATACATCTTTGATTGATCGGGATCAGATCTTATCGCAGCTTAAGCAGATCATGTCTCAGTTTGCGATCTTAGAAACTATCTCCGAGCGTCTCGATATCCAAGGGTCTCCAACAGATACCGCAGCAAGCTATAAGGAAGATCTTCCATTTAGTGGCGCCAATGACTTTATGGATAAAAAGAAGAAAGCCTCTCAATAATGGCTATTTCAAAGGCTCCCATGGAGCTTTTGAAGTCATCATGAGAGGAGACGTTGATTCGGCGCCTTCTTTTTTTACGGGATGTTGAAAACAGAGGCGTCGATGATGAAGCGCTATAGCCTGTTCATGAAACGGGTATGGCAATTTGTCAGATCTGAATACTAGCCCACCATATTTTACATCACCGAGGATAGGCCAACCTCTTGAGGAAAGTTGCGCTCGAATCTGATGATACCTCCCGGTGAGAAGCTCTATATGGACTAAGTAGATTCTCTCTGAGGTTCCCAATAATGGAGTCACATTCTCGCAGCCCATTATTCGGAGCTTGGCAAGTTTTGCGTCTCGCTCAGATGCTTTGGTGACTATACGAGCTTTATGTTCATCATGAATGATAAAATCTTCGAATAAACCCTCGTAAGGGGCATCTTTTCGCACCGTGACTAAGGCCGCATATTCTTTTTTGTATGCATGAGCCCTTTGAATCTCCTGAAGACGTGAGAGTGCTTTTTGGGATTTTGCGAAGAGAACAATGCCTGATACTGGCTTGTCGAGCCTGAAAATAGGAGTTAAAAAGACGCCTCCTTTTTTCTGGTCGCGCTCTTTAATGTACTCCTTTACGTTATCTTCAAAGCCTACGGTGTTTCCACTCCTGGATGTAGGGTCATTTTGGGTTGGAATCCCGCATGGCTTACAAGCAATGAGGAGATGATTATCTTCAAAGAGAATTGATTCCTGAGAAAATAAAGAAGAGTTCGTCATTGTGGCTCATCTCATGTATCATGTAAGGGCTCTTTGTCGCACTGCTTCAAATAAAAAGAGGGTTGTTGCTGTCGCAACATTTAGTGAGTCTGCGGTCCCATGCATAGGAATGCGAGCTAAGACATTGCATGATGATTTCCAAAACGGGGTCAGACCGGTTTGTTCTGTGCCGACAACGACTCCTAGTGGGACATTCATCGGAACATCTGTATAAAGATGAGGCCCCTCAGGAGATGCGGCAATCAAGCTCAATCCTAGATCTTTTGTTAACTTGAGAGCTTCTTCATTTGTCATTTCAGCCACAGGAAGCGTAAAAAGGGTTCCAACGCTCGCTCGGACTACGTTTGGGTTGTACATATCGGTACAGCTATTGGCAACGATGACCGCGTGGACGCCTGCGGCGTCTGCGGAACGGAGTATTGTTCCAAGATTTCCTGGTTTTTCAATCGCTTCAGCAATAACAACGAAAGGAGGTTTATTATCGCGGCTTGCGCGCTCTTTGATAGCTTTAAGAGTTTGTTCATATGATAGATTCATCTTATGAGCAACGGCAATAAGGCCATCGGGACGATCGCGATATGACAGTTTCTCAAAGAGGGTATCCTTGACTTCAATAAGAAAGCAATTTGGGTTGTCTTTTTTGCAGCTCTCGAGAAGTGATTCCTCGTTTGTTCCTAGGAAGAAGGAAGGGCAGTAGAGAACAAAGTGGATAGAGATTTTGTGCAGAATAGCTCTTGAAAGCTCTCGATATCCCTCAATGAGAAAAAGTCCTTTCTCATCTCTGTCTCTTCTATCGCGAAGGGATTTTGCGAGCTTGAGCTTAGGATTATCGGCGCTTGTCACAATTAAATCTGGTGTCAGGTGGGCTGGTCTATTCATGATATTTCCTTACTCGAACGATTCGCTGGAAAAGAGAGCATATGTTCCTGAAGGGATTGGGCGGGCACCTTCTTCTGCGTATTCACCTTTTGCTCCTCCAAGAAGCATCTCTCCTGAGGTAATGGAGGAATGAGTTGAGAGAAGCCCTTTTCTTCTTTGGAATGCGTCTTCAAGAAGATATTCCATAGTAACTGGAGTAAAGCCAGGTGTGTGGCATGAAAAGAGGACGAACAGCGGAGCGTCAGTCAAGAGAGAGGTAATCAATGAGAGAAGAGGCCCTATTTCATCCTCGATCTTAAAGACTTCTCCTTTTGACCCTCTGCCAAAAGAGGGGGGATCGAGAATGATTCCATCATAGCGAGAGCCGCGCTTTTCTTCGCGCTTGCAGAACTTAATGACATCTTCTACGATCCAGCGGATAGGATGATCTTTTAATCCATTTATCTCTGCATTGTTTCTTGCCCAGTCAACCATTCCTTTTGAAGCATCGAGATGACATACGGCCGCTCCTCCCATTGCGGAAGCGAGGGTGCTTCCTCCAGAGTAGGCAAAGAGGTTAAGCACCTTGGGTCTTACTTTCGTCTTCTCATATCTTCTTTTGACAAGAGTTGAGATCTTCTTCCATTGGCTGAGCTGCTCGGGGAAGATTCCTAAGTGGCCAAAATCAGTAGGCTGAAGCCTCATTGAATGGCTTTCAGTCTCTATTGTCCACTCTTGAGGAACCCCAGGCTTCATGAATGTCCAGCCTGATTTTCCCTCTCGAGAGAATGAAGCGTGTGCTCGCGCTTTCCATTCTTTCTCACTGAGACGGGGATCCCAGACAGCTTGGGAGCAGGGCCGTTCGATAACATAGGGGCCAAATTGTTCTAATTTCTTGCCCTTGCCGCTATCTATCAGTCTATAGCCTTTATTGTCGTGGTTCCCCATAGCGCCTCAATGAATATGTATAGTTTCTTCTTCCTTTCTCTTTTCTCAAGCCTGCTCAATTGAGGAGTCTTCGGTTGTGCTTTTGTCTGCCAAAAGGCTTCCTAAGCCAAAACCTGCGAGTGAGAGAAGAAGTGGAAGAGCAATCGCTGCCCAACCTTGTAAATAGCTGGCAAAAGTGATGCAGGATCCGATCGCCCCAAATAGTATTGCATAGAGAGCGGCTTTTTCTGTGAGATATTTTTTTGGTAAAAAGAGCGCTCCTATGATCGGAACAAATAAGGTGTGTACGGAGATCTCATAGCTTGCTACCATCCATGAGATAATATCATTTCCAAGATATGAGAAAGCTCCTGCGATAATTCCTGTAAACAGTGTCATCGATTTTGGAGACAGATGACTTAATCTCCGAATATCTTGAACAGCATTTGAGCTTACAGCGAGAAGAATAGATGATGCTGTCGAAAGAATCGCTAAGAGAACAGCGCTCGACGCCGCTATAAATACCCAGCTCGGCGCAAGGGTCTTTGCTAATACGATAAAAACAGATCCGCCTTGAGGATCTAAATTCATCTGCCGAGCCACAAGACCAAAGGCAGTTGGAATAATAGCTAAAACGAAGAGGCAAACTGCTGAAACAATACAGGAGAAGGATGCGTCTTTTGGTGTTTTAGCCGAAAAAGCTCTTTGAGCCATATCCTGCTCAATCAGCATGAAGAGCATTGGAATGACGAGCGGGACGAGATAGGCAATATCGAAGTCCTGCGAGAAATTCTGAGAAGTTGCTGTAAATCCACTCCACGCCTCACTTGCGTAAGGAATGACAATCCACACAAAAGATAAAAGAAGAGTGGCGATCATCCCGATTGCTTGAACGCAGTCAGTCCAAACAACAGCTAAAAAACCTCCGTGGGTTGTATAAGCAATAACGCTTATCCATGCTGCAAGAAACATCCAATCTTCGGTAATACTTAAGGAGAGCAAGAATTTTCGAAGGCTGATGGCTAATGCCATCAAAATACCGCCTAAAGAGATGATTGATAAGACTCCTGCCCACTGCTTGAGGTATGGAGCTTGATAGATTTTCTCAAAGATATCGGAAACTGTATTCACTTCAAGTTTTCGAAGTCTGCTAGCAATTCCAAGGCCTAAGAGGAGCATTCCAATAGAAAGTCCTAGGCTATAACTGGCTCCAATAATTCCGCTTTGAAAGGTTGCGTCAGCAGTTCCAAGAATGAAACCTCCGCCAACTTGCGTTCCAACAAGTGTCATAACAAGGAGCGGCCAGCTAATTGATCGGCCAGCTAAGAAAAAATCGGATGATGATGATCCTGCTCTCTTAGAAGCGATGGCTCCCGCAAGGCAAGAAAATGCGAGGATGACAATAAAAATGACAAGTAGACTTTGCATACAAAAAGACCTTTTTGAAGGTGCGATGATTATACGTATTTCAAATGAATAGAGAAGTGATCGCGCTCTTAGAATATAAGAGCTATATGACGTTTACCCCAACCCTAGGCGGGGTGGTGCAGGAGTATGAGATGGATGTTTCGTAATAACGGTATAAATCGCATAATCAAAAATCTTTTTTTAAATATCTTAATCTCTAAGTAAGAAAAAGATCAATAAAAATAAAAAAATAGAGGTAGTAGAGTTATAATTATAGGAGAATCGAAGATATAAAAACTTATAGAATCTTAACGAGTATAAGATATATTTACAAATTAAGTTGTTAAATAGCTCACGCTGTCTCTCATCGGAGATGGGGTATACGTATCCTCCCTTATGAAAATGATATAAAAGAGGTATCCATTAGGTTTATGAGTTTTCCATCTCCAATAGGAAGATCTTCACCTCATACTCAGTCTTCAAATATCTCTCAGTATGAAGGAAATACTACATCGACTCCTTCTATCGAAAGAAAGGAGTCTGGGCTTAATTGGTCATCGCTTCTTCATTTTTTTAAGCCGGACGAGAGTGGATGGATTGCCAACTTTACGCGATCGGTAAGAGCTCTTATCAAGAAAGACGCTATCACTGTAAATGATCTTCTACAATTTACGAGTGAACAGATCAATCGATTGATTCAATCGAGAAAGGGAGTCTACTTTCATCCAAATACGATCATAACAGCATGTGAACAAGACGATTCAAAAAGAGAGCTTCTTTTAAAACTATTGCCTCAAACAGCTGAGTATTTCTTAAGTGGGCGAGCTAAAATAGCAAAGGAGTCTGCTTCATTATTGAGTTCATTACAAGCAAGCTTAAGAACCCTTAATGAAGGGGACATCTTAGAGAAGAAGAAACTGATTCATCAATGGGTAAAAGATCAAACAGAACTGGAGTTGAAGGCCTCCATTCAACCGCCTGCGTCGCAACAGAGTAAAGAGAAAGAAGAGATAGATGCCCTGATACGAAATAAACAGGCTCTTTGTGCCGCGATCCTTAAAGATATTGACCGCGTAGGCTATGGAAATGAGGATGCAGGCTCTTCAACGTGGTTTTCAAAGGAGATGTTAGCGCATTGCCTACGTTTGTGTGGCAAGTCTCTTTCAGACGAAGCAATCTCTATGATCTCAAATCTCTTGGCGAAAAATAATATGCAAGTAGAGCCCGAAGATATTGCGAAACTTTGTCCTGATATTCTGAGAAAACTGCATGCAATAGTAGGAGACTCTCTTCCTCAAGCTCTTATAAAGAAAGCAATACTAAGCACACAAGATGATAAGAAAAGGGCAGAGTTATTGCCATTCTTAGAGGAGAGCGAACTCAAAGCGCTTATCCGTCTTGTGTTTGATCTTCGAAAGAAAGAGAAGGCAATAGCATTTCTCGATGTTACAACAGAGCTCCAGGCAAGGAAAGATGAACTTCGACGAATTTTAATCGAAAACCAGATTTCTCCAAGTACGCCGATTGATGATGAATTCGTTTCAAAATGTCCTATTGAGCTTCTTCAGATTCTTAAAGAAGAGCATTACTTAATTCCTTCATTTACACTCTTGAAAGCGCTTAAAGGGCTTGTAAAAGAGCAAAAGGGAGGAAAAGAAAATCAAAGACTCGAGCTTTTGAGCCGTTACTATTATGAGATAAGTGAAAGAGAAGAAGATGTCCTCAAGAAAATCTTAAAGAACGTTGAGAAGAATATAGAGGCCTCTCCTTCGCTGCCTCCATTTCCGCAAAGAATTAAAGACTTTACTCAAATACAGGCTCTCATGGGATCGGATAATGAGCAAGAAGAGTCTCCTCGCTTTCATGGAGAACTGACTCATTCTTCTATCTACCCATCAATTGAAGAAGAAAGTGATGACAGCCCTGTTCCAATACCGATCGGAGAGATATCTACAGGTAAAAGAAAAGAAGTCCCACCCGAGGAGATCGTATTGGAAGAAGGAGGATTGGACTTGCCTGAAATAGCGGAAGTGGGCGGTGCAAGCTCCTCCTCTGAAGTGACAAAGAAGAAGCGAAAGAAAACGTTAGCTTCTCAATGGGAAGAAAGTGAAGGCTCACTCGATAAGAAAGTACTTCCAGCTCTCCATAATTTCTGTCAGGAGAATCCGTCAAACGTACGACTCATTGCTCTTTACGGTATTGAAATTCCAAGATTTCGCTCATTAAAGAGTATTAATGAATTTGTTTCGGAATTGTCGAAAAAGGTACGAAACATTTTCGAAGCCTCGGAGTTTGATGGAAGTAGTCTTACAGAATATTTCTCTCCCCATAAAAAGCTTCCATCGAACGTTAAAACACAGTTAAAAGAAAGAAATGATCAGATAGCTTGGCAGCTCGAAAAGATTGTGGAAGCTCTCTTTTATTCGGAAAAAGAGCTTAAGGTTAAGAAAAAAGATATCTATAGCAGAATCTCAAGCTTGCCTCTTCATCAGGCATATTACTTGGTTACAGCAGCGCTTCAGAAATTTAGCGCCCTTAATGATAGGGAAGCTTTAGAGGCCCATTTTGCTAATAGACTTTTAGAAGCTCTCTCCTCAGAAGATGAAAAGCAAGAAGCTGTTGATGTGATCCACATGATGAGTAAGAAGCCATATTTCTATGAAAAGGTTCTTCAAGACCTTTATAGCGGCAAAGCTTTTGAATAGATAGAAGAACAGCTTTTGGGGCTTCATAAAAGAAGCCCTTCATTTTTTACCTTACGAGATCACAGGCGTCTTCTGGCATCCAGTGTTTCTCTTTGCCGCTCCATTTTACGTTGCAGCCAATTGGATTAGTCAACGGTACTCGAATAGGCCTCTTCTCAATAAGTAAGTCATGAAGCGCATGGTCCAAATCATTCACAGTAACTTTTGAGCTATCTTTTGGATTGTCTACTCCTCGGCCACAGTAGACAAGCTTTCTCTCAGAGTTGAAGACGAAGAAGTGAGGGGTCCTCAACGCTCCATAAGTACGTGCAATTTCTTGTGTTGGATCATACAGATAGATCCAAGGGAAATTTTGCTCATGCATTCTCTGAATCATATGGAAGAAATCATCTTCTTGGTAATGCTCAGGGCTATTCGAATTGATGCCAACAAAGTGAACGTTGTAGGGGAGGTATTTTTCCGCGGTCTTTCTTGTAATTTCGTCAGATCCGATTACATAGGGACAGTGGTTGCAAGTAAAGAAGAGGACTAAAGCCTCAGCACCTTTAAATGATGAGAGTGAGTAGACGTGGCCATCTGTCCCACTTAACATAAAATCAGGAGCTTTTGATTGGAGAGGAAGAGTAAAAGGCATAGGGTGGTATCTCCTTGAAAATTAAACTATCTTTTCGGAGGCCGACACTCATTGATCGAAAGAGCGGCAAAGCCGCTACTGTATTGTTAAGTCTCAATCATGTATATTTAAATTACATGATCTATTTCCAAAGGAAAGAAAAAACGCAATGAAGAACTCTCCAAATATAGACAATATCCTTCATGCTTCAGCTCTAGACGTTATAAGAGCATCCGAAATACTCGTCTCTTCCGAATGCCAAGCTTTTATGAAGGCGGTCTCTGAGCTTCTTATTCGTACTTTCCGATCAAAAAAGAAGCTCATCATCGCAGGAAATGGGGGGTCTTTATGCGATGCGATGCATGTCGCTGAAGAGTTTACTGGATACTTTCGAGCTCGCCGGCCCGCGCTTCCAGCAATAGCGATTTCAGATCCAGGACATATCAGTTGTGTCGGAAATGACACCTCTTTTCACGATGTTTACTCTAGGGGAGTAGAAGCTCACGGGGTTCAAGGAGATGTCTTTATCGCGCTGACGACAAGCGGAAATTCTGAAAATCTCATCCGAGCTATTGATGCTGCGAAAGCCCAGGGACTTCACACTGTTGCTTTTCTAGGAAAGACTGGCGGAAGCTTAAAAGGGAAAGCAGACCTTGAGTTTATAGTCCAAGGGTTCAAATTCTCAGATAGAATCCAAGAAGTTCACATGGCAGCGCTTCATATTATTATTGAAGCTGTAGAAAAAACCCTTTTCCCTGAATATTCATAAGGGAAAGAGGGCGTTTTTGTGACAAAGAGACAATGTAGCTCATTTGAACAGAAATTTCTTCATGTACTTGAGAAAGCTGAGGGATCGATCCTTGTATGGATCCTTCTTCTTCCTCTTATTCCTTTGAGTTATCTTTACAGCTTCTTAAGCGCTTGCCATAGAAAGTATCGATTGATGAGAAGGCTCCCAGCACCGCTTCCTACAATTACGATTGGTAATGTTACAGCAGGCGGAACTGGCAAGACGCCTCTCATCATTCAACTGTTTTTGGAAAAGGCGCTTGATCCGAAAAAGACAATCTATATCTCTCGTGGCTATAAGAGCGAGAAAAGGTTGGGGGCCTCATTTTCTGCGACGGGAAGAGACCTTGATGGCAGCTTTTTTGGCGACGAAGCGGCTCAGATTGCAAGGCGGTTTCCTGAGGTCTTATTTATAAAAGCAGAAAATGGAAAGGCGAAAGCTGTTCAAGATGCTGGCCAGTTTAAAGGGCGAGAATGTGTCATCGTTGATGATGGATTACAACACGACGAAATAGAGTATGCGCTTCAGATAGCAACAGTAGATAGTACCAATCCGTTGGGGTTTGGGTGGCATCTTCCCCGGGGTCTTTTGCGAGAGTCTCCTTATCAACGGCTAAAAAAGGTCGATTTTATTGTACTCACAAACGCTTCACCTTCAGATCCGCAGTTTATGGCGTCGTGGAAGCTAATGACTCAATTTAATAAGCCGATGATTGCGGTTAAAAGCCATTTTTGCCGCTTCTTTAACGACAATGGTGTGACGGTTGAGATCCCAAAAGAAAGATTTGTACGAGGAGAGTATATTCCTCTAGTTGTGACAGCAATAGCCAATCCTTCTCGAGTTTCGAAATTAATAGAGGATCTTTTTGGAGTTTCGGTTGCATCAGAACTTTTTTTTGCAGATCATAGTCAGCTTCATCTTTCTGAAATAAATCAATGGATTGAAGAGCTAAAAAAAGAAGAGCGTTTTGCTCAGTCAAATTTTATTCTTTTTTCAACTGAAAAAGATTGGGTTAAGAAATCTTCTTGGGATGGTCTTTCTTGTCCTCTTTATTTTGTAGAAATTGAGATGGAAGTTGTAGAAGGATCAGATGTGTGGCACGCTCTCCTTGATAGAGTACAGCTTATTGCCCAGAAATGAAAACTAATAGAACAGCAAAGACAAATAGGTATTGTGTTTCATGAAATTATGGCAGCAGATTCTTATTGCTATGTTTTTTGGAATTCTGACTGGGCTTTACTTTGAGGAGAATGTCCTCTGGATGAAGCTTATCGGTGATGGATTTCTCTCGCTCATCCATATGCTTATTCTGCCCCTTGTCTTTGCTTCGGTGACTTTGGGTGTAACGTCGATTCATGATCCGAAAAAATTTGGGCGTGTTGGATCGAAAACACTTGCTCTGTATTTATCGACAACAACTCTTTCAGTTATCTTAGGCTTAGTCGTTGGGTTTTTAGCACAGCCAAAAGTAGGAGAAATTCGAATACCTACTCAAACAGTAAGTGAAAGTACTCAAGGACCTACAGCTCAGCTTCAATCACATCAAAAGCCGACCCTTAGCCAGATATTGCTGAATATTATCCCAAAAAATCCTGTGAAAGCCTTTGTTGATGGAAATGTTCTTCAAGTGATCTTCTTTTCGGTTCTCTTTGGGATTGCTATCAACTTAAGCTCAAAAGAGAGGGTGCAGCCCCTTTACAACGTGATCCAGGGAATCGCCTCGATCATGCTTGAGCTGACTCAGATGATCATGAAGCTCTCTCCAATCGGTATTTTTGCCATTGTCGCTTGGGCTTCGGCAACTTTTGGAGCAAAAGCTATCTATAGTATGGCTCGCTTCTTGATTTTTTATTATGGAGCATGTCTTTTCCATCTCACCATCACACTTGGATCTTTACTCAGGTGGGGAGCTAAAATCCCCTTGAAGCTCTTTTTCAAGAAATCATGGGACTCTCTAGTGATGGCTTTTTCAACATGCTCGAGCAGCGCGACCCTTCCAGTTGCACTAGAATGTCTTACAGATAAGATGGGCGTCAGCCGCGCTGTCGCAAGCTTCATGCTTCCTTTGGGAACGGCTATTAATATGAATGGAGCTGCTATCTACCAAGGGATGAGCGCTTTATTTTTGTGTGGTATCTATGGGATTGATTTAGGTGTTGTCGAATTAATTGAATTGGTCGTCGTCGCAGTGCTTTCAGCGGTCGGCTCAGCAGGGATCCCAGGGACTGGCTTTATCATGCTCTCAGTCGTCCTTTCATCTGTGGGGATCCCGCTCGAGGGGCTAGCTCTTTTAGCAGGTATTGATCGACTACGAGAGATGATTTCAACAGTGACAAATATATCGAGTGATATTGCCTGCTGTCTCGTAGTCGCTCGCCAGGAAGGAGAGATAGATCAAGAACTTCTTTTGAGTGATGCCTAATTTAGTAGAGCTATTTCTTTGCCTCTTCTTATGCATTTTGGAGCTTTTCTATAGCCTGTTTAAGACTAAGTCTTTTCTCAGGATCAGCTCTCAAAAGACCTAATGCAACTTCTTTGAGCGCACGCATAGAGCTTGTTAGTGAAGTATCGCTTTCAAGCTCTTTTAGTTTCTCTTGCACAACTTTTTGTACTTTTAACTTATATTCTAATTTCTGTATTAGATTCGGCAATCCCCATTTTTTGTCGACTCCAGTCTCAAAAACTGTATCAATGTATTTGCATGTTGATGGGTATTCAGAATAGAGAAGCTCATAGAGCGTAAGTCCAAGAGCCCAAAGCTCTGCTGTAGGTAAATCAAATTCATATGGATGGGTGCCAAAAGCTTCGGGGGCAGTAAACCATAAAGATCCGTAGTATCCATGGCGCAATGATCCTATAGGCTCTTCGTTTTTATAGTGAAAAGCGAATCCAAAATCAGTCAGAGCAATTTCATATTTATCCCCATTTTTCCTGCAGAGAATATTGCTCGGTTTAATATCTCCGTGGATATATCCCTTTTCGTGCACATGTTGAAGTGATTGAAGTGTCTGTAGGACTATCTGAAGGAGTACTTGCGGCTCTTTTGCCTCTTCGGGAAGTTTCGAAAGATCATGAGAAAAGTAGGGCTCAAATGAGGATATTTTTTGAATTCGCTTATCTGATTTTACCGTGGTGTAGTTAAAAGATGTCAGAATAGGCATTCGGGGTATATGTAGCTTTGCCATGATCGAGATTTCTCTCGAGTATTCTTTCAAATGCCTTTTAGCTGCTTCGTCGTTCGTTACTTTTTGAACAACAACTCTTCCACATTCACTATGAGAAAAAGGAAGCATAATGCAGGAGGTCACTTTCTTAAATGAGCCAGTTCTGGCTTTAAAGTGTCCTTTGCCTTTCAAAAGAATAAATATTTTTTGGCATCGCCCATCGATGAGGATTGTCTTTGAAAGTCCTGTTTTTGTCTTCTTCTCATATGAGTACCGTTGAGGTCTATTTTTTACGATAGAATGGCATTCAATAAATCGAGCCAGTTCTTCTGCTTCTCTTTTCGTAATAAAGGTGGGTTGAACTACATCTTCTATCTGTCGATCCCTTGACTCAATAGAAGCTCGATCGATTTCAGACACAAGAAGGGGTTCTTCATTTTTGATAGAGAGTTCTACTGTCTTTTTTTGAGCGGTCCAAGGCCTTTGTCTTGGTTTGACATTTTGCGGGGTGTCTGGAGAGAGCTCATTCTCTCGAAGTGCATTGATCATGATCGAGTTCTTCATGACTTGCTGAGAGTTGCGAGTCTCAAGATTATTTTGTGTTGCGCTTCCAGTATTAGGTATCGTCTTTTGCGGAATTCTCTGTTTCTTAGAAGAAAGCTCAGTATTCTTAGTCGTCTTAAGACGCTGGATGTTCCTTGAGGTTAGTTCTGTAGCTAATCCTTTGTAGCCGCTTAACGCAGATTGGACAATCTTTACAGCTCCATTATTATTGAGCTGCTGATTGCGAAAGTAAGTGCGCCCCGTATACGTGCTTTTCTTTTTAATCCTTTGAGATGATGAGTTGTTTGAAGTTGAATCCTCCTCTGGAGAGAGAGCCATAGGATCAGAGGTACGCTGTGTCGAGTTTGTTGTTTTTGTGTGCATATATCCCTTGTAAGCTCTTAAAGGAGAGAGTTTCGAGTGAAGGAAAAACAAAGGAAGAATTATACGCGCTTACACTGATCCTCTCTCACTGTAAATTAACTATTAACTAGTTAAAAAGAAGCCCCTTATTGTCACTTTATCTTTATTTATAAGGTTTGAGTGAAGAAGAGCTGAGAGTTTCATGAGTTCATTTTCATCCCTTTCACGCTCTTTTGAGAGAGTAAATGTTGCTCGAAGAAGCTTGCAGTTAACTGGAAGATAGAAAGAGGCTGGCCATATGGTATTTCCGCGAGATGATACTTTAATAAGCTCGAGGCCTAGGCGTGACGCTTCGTCCTTAAGGTGCTGTATTGATGACTCGATATCTGTGTAGTGGAGTGATTTTGGCACAAAGAAAAAGTCGGAGGCGGTTACTACTTTCTTATCTTCAGAAGAAGAATCTTTGAGTGCTTTAGAAGAAAATTCCTTATGGGAAAGACCTCTTTGCTCGTATGATACAGCTTTAAGTTTCTGCGGTCTCGAGCCAAGACGTTCGATGACATGAGACGCAAATTCTTTGGTCCCTACTTTTTTCTTGCTTACCCCCTCTTGGTAGATATCGTATGTATGAATTCCATCTTCAATCGTCTTTAACCAAGCATTATGGAGTTTTTCAGCCTCCTCATGAAGCTGGAGGTGAGAGAGCATCATAACGGACGCGAGAATAAGTCCTGACGGATTTGCGATATTTTGTCCGGCTCTTCTTGGCGCTGAGCCGTGGATTGCCTCAAACATGGCGCCGGATGTGCCGATATTGGCAGATCCTGCAAGCCCGACAGATCCTGCGATCTGAGCTGCGACATCAGAGAGAATATCGCCATAGAGATTAGGAAGAACTATGACGTCAAACTGCTCAGGAGTATCGGCAAGCTTTGCAGCTCCTATGTCGACAATCCAGTGTTCTGATTCAATATCTGGATATTCCTCTTTCATCCGATCGAATATCTTATGAAACATTCCATCGGTTTGTTTCATAATATTGTCTTTTGTGAAGCAGGTTACTTTTTTTCTGCCGTGGAGCCTAGCATATTCAAATGCATAACGGATAATCCGCTGGCAACCTGTTTCAGTAATTATCTTGAGTGCGATGGCTGTATCATTTACTGGTGTATACTCAATCCCTGTATAGAGATCTTCTTCGTTTTCACGGATGATAACTACATCCATCTGAGGGTGGAGGGTCTCGACAAAAGGCGGATAAGCGACACAAGGACGAACGTTTGCATAAAGGCCTAAAGCTGAGCGGATTGTAACGTTTAGGCTTCTAAATCCGCCTCCTTGTGGAGTGGTAACAGGAGCTTTTAAGAAAGCCTTTGTCGATCTTAAAATTTCCCATGAAGATTCGGAAATGCCACTTTTTTCTCCTTGAAGATAGACCTTTTCTCCTACCTCAATTTCCCGAATCGCGAGGGGAGCGCCCAGGGCTTCGAGACATGAAAGAGTAGCTCTCATGATCTCAGGGCCTATACCATCACCGTAAGCCACAGCTATTTCAATAGGAGTTTGAGACGGCATATGAAATCCTAGAATGTTTGGAATGATTCTTCGGTTATTTAACTTTTTACAAGACGATAAGATCGAAGGCAAGGTATTCTTTTAATTGAGAGAGGGAGCAGTTGGGGTACGTGCTTTATACATGAAAACAACTCACCCTCTGAGCTACAATAGCAAAGAGTAAGGTACTGATAGTATTTTTAGGGGCTTGAATGACCACACTATGCGATATAACAGCTTCTTCTCATGATGAGATGGGGAATAATCCGTCGATTGTTAAGGAATTGATCTTTGATTTAACCCAAGCAATCAATGAATTCTTCCGTCTTTTTGATGTTGAAGCTTTTGAAAAAGTTATTGAGCTTGTGATGGCTTGCCCGGGCATTGTCTTTTTTACTGGTGTTGGAAAGAGTGGCATTGTTGCTAAGAAAGCTGCCGCTACTATGAGCTCATCTGGCACTAAAGCTTTATATATTTCTTCACAAAATGCGCTTCATGGCGATATAGGCGTTGTCTCGAAAGGGGATATTGTCTTTTTGTTGAGTAAAAGTGGAGAGACTCAAGAACTTATTGAGTTGTGTCCCGCTCTTCGAAATAAGGGAGCAATCCTCGTTGCCGTTGTTGCGAATGGCTCTCAGTCGCGTCTTTCAAAAGCATCTGATCATACATTTATTCTTCCTCAATTAAAGGAACTTTGCCCTTTCGATTTAGCTCCAACAACCTCGACCTTGTCTCAGCTTATCTTTAGTGATCTTCTGTCAATGGCTCTTATGCGAAAGAAGGGAATTACTAAAGAGGATTTCATTAAAAATCATCCTGCAGGACGCATTGGGAAGAGACACTTGATTCGTGTAAAAGATCTGATGGTGACAGGTGACGCTATTCCTCAGTGCTGCTCAGAAGATCTTTTAGCTGACGTGTTAGTAGAATTATCGAATAAAAAATGCGGCTGTGTTTGTATCGTCGATGAAGAGAGTCGTCTCGTTGGAATATTCACCGATGGTGACTTGCGTCGAGCTATTCAGAAAAATCAAGAAAAAGTTCTTTCACTCCCTCTGAGTGAAATTATGACAGTCGGCCCTCGTGTCGTCCTCCCTGAAGAGCTCGCGTATAATGCCATGCTCCTAATGGAGGAAGATCAGAAAAGGCCGATTACAGTTCTTCCTGTCACTAATAGTGAAGGAAAGCTTGTGGGCTTAATTAAAATGCACGATATCCTTCAAAGCGGTCTTTAGATTATTCCGGCCCCTCTCTGAAGGGGCCTATTTCTACTCATTTCTTTCATCTTAGCCAAAAATTAATCAATCATTAACGGCTTCTTAATTAAGCTGGAGTGGAATAGTCTCCATTGATGAGATGTCAGGATCTCCTATATGGCGTCTTCTAATGATATATTTGAAAAATATAGCGATTATTAATGGGGTGAATAATGAGTTTTGATCCGATTCAATCATTTTTTAGGAATGCGTATGAAGGTATTCATCATGGCATTACCAGTACAAGGCTGACTTTATTCCCAAATGATGGGACATCAGATCAGGTAGAGACAAATCCAGAAAATACAGTGCCTTCTCAAGAACAGGATGCTGTTGTACAAGCTGATCAAACAGCTCCAGTATCGGTGGATTCTTCTGCAGCTCAAGATGCACAGCAGCATACTCAAGTAATGGAAGAGCCTGCAGAGCATCTTGAGATTCAAATTCCAGAGGAAGAGGTTATAAGTCTTGAATCGCCAAGTGATGAAGAAATAAATGAAAATGAGCTTAGGATGGTATCTTCAGATTCTGATGAGGATACCAACATACAGCATGCTATCGAAGCTTCGCTTGTTCCTCAGAATGTCTTACTCCAAGGAGCTTCTTCCTCAACTGTAACAGCGCCTAAAAAGTCGGATGCTGAGAAGATACATGAAGCTGATCCAAATGCGCAGCGAATCCAACAGAGAATGCATATTTTCTTCAATCGAAAGAAAAATAATGGCTCTCAAGAGGCGGGAGCTGCTTCAGAAGAGCGCTCAGAGGTCTCTTCGAGAAAACATGAAAGACGAAATGTCAAGGAAGAAAAGAGAGTAGAAGAAGCGTCTACACATCCAAGCGATAAATCGAATAAATCAGAGAAGAAGAAGCGAAAAGAAGAAAAAAAATCGCATAAGAAAGAAGAAAAAGAACTTAAGAGAAAACATAAAGAGGAAGAAAAAGCACATAAGAAGAAAAAGAAATAAGAGAAGTTTTTTCTTAAGAGCTACATAAAAGAGTTATGAGAGAAGACTTTTAAGATATGAAATTTGGCAATAAGCCATCGTTATAAGGGCTTGATTTTCGGCGGGCGAATGATGATGGCTTATAGAAGCGTCGACTTTCTTTATTCTTAAAAGACTTTTCGAAATAACTCTTTTTTCTTTTTTACTCTCATTGCCGATTGATGAAGACGTGTTCTCTTAGCTCTATAGCCGATCTCTCAGGAAAATGTGGCAGAAGAATTGCGTTAGAATAGGTTTTCGTTGGATCTTTTGAAGCGAGTTTTTGAGTTGCCTTCACAATATCCTTTGGAATGGAAATATTGTGTCCCTTTTCAAGCTGTAATAAGAGTCCATTAACTCCATGGGTATCCATATACGCTACATCAACGATCTGCTCGATTGGGATTGATAATCTCGTCACTTTAGCTCGAATAAGGTGTGCTTCATCATCATCGACATAGAGGATATCGGGATTGATCTGCAATCGGCTCAATTTCTTGTATGGAATCAACCCTGCGGCAATCAGAAGGAATCCTGCCCACAAGAAAAGATTTGCCCACGCTTCAGATAATGGAAGAAGGTGGTAATACGAGATAAAAATAAGAAAAACACCAATAAGGGCAATGGCGGAACCCTTTAAGAGTGAATTCTCTAGTACGCTTGAATGAATAACGCTTCTTAATATCAATCCGTTTGAGGAAGGGATAGGTGTATTCATTGATCACTTCTTATTTCGATCGATGGGATAATCTCATTAATTAAGTTAAGCGTAGGGCTATGTTTTCATGAAATGGTAATTTATTCTTGCCAAAGAGTTTGTGAATAGCTCTATTATATTCGGCTGTGAAAAGTCATCTCGTTGAAGCTTTTCATTACCGTTTAACGCTTTTTCTTTACGAAGACCTTAAGGTTTTTATGGCATTTGAACACTCGCTTTCCCACTACCAATGGATTGAGATAACGTGCTTTATCATTGGATATGCATGCATTATC
The DNA here is from genome assembly GCA_964427425.1 of uncultured bacterium. Lineage (GTDB taxonomy): Bacteria > Chlamydiota > Chlamydiia > Chlamydiales > FEN-1388 > CAYRUD01. The sequence continues at coordinate 3,347 of CAYRUD010000003.1, read as the reverse complement.
TTTGAGCACTCACTAAGGATAAATAAAGCTACATCTGCGCTTTTAATGGCGGTGGTTTTATGGGTCCTTAAGTTTCTTGATGGAATTCCTCACGCAAATAATATGCTTCACTTGAATCATCAGCTCGCAAGCATAAGTCAGATCATTCTCTTTTTGTTAGGCGCTCTGACGATTGTAGAGCAAATTCATATCCATGGCGGTCTTTCAATTGTTAGAAAGTTTCTGACGAGATCCTCAAGATTCAAGTCGATTGCGGTCATTTCTGCGATCACATTCTTCATGTCTTCAATTCTTGACAATCTAACAACGACCATCGTGATGATCATGATGATCCGTAAGTCGGTTGAGGATATCAATTTCAGATTGTTTTTCGGAGGGCTTGTTGTCATTGCGGCTAACGCAGGGGGTGCTTGGACTCCAATAGGCGATGTGACAACGACGATGCTCTGGATAGGAGGTCAGCTTACAAGTGGCCATATAATCTCGTCATTATTTTTGCCAAGTGTTGTCTGCGTCATTGTTTCTGCTCTTTTCATGTCGAGATCGATTCCTCGATCAATTCCTTGGTCAAATCAAGAAGATAAAACAGAGCCCCATGATCTTTTAGTTCTTATTATGGGGGCGTCATCATTGGTGATGGTTCCTATATTTAAAGCTTTGACGGGACTTCCGCCATTTATGGGCATGCTCTTCGCTATGTCGCTTATGTGGCTTGTGACGGACTTTATTCATAGAAATTATGAAGACCGTAATCACTTAAAAATTATCAATGTCTTCCCTCGTGTCGATATGTCGAGTATCCTTTTCTTTCTAGGGATTTTACTTTCGGTAGCTTCCTTAGAGGAGGCTGGAATTTTAGAGGTCTGGGCGGCTCATCTGGAATCAACACTTCCATCAAAAGAAATAGTGGCGGTTGCGATCGGGCTTATCTCAGCAGTTGTAGATAATGTTCCGCTTGTCGCTGGATGCATGGGAATGTATGATATTATTCAATACCCGGTTAATAGTTCCTTCTGGACATTAGTTGCGTATTGCGCAGGAACAGGAGGAAGTATTCTTTTGATTGGATCAGCAGCGGGTGTCGCGTTTATGGGACTTGAGAAAGTTGATTTCTTCTGGTACTTAAGAAAAGTAACGCCTCCAGCGCTCATGGGGTATTTTGCAGGAATTGCTGTCTGGTATCTTCAGAACTTTTTTGTAGCTTAAAACTCAGCGCCTTTTCCTTCCTTATCTTCATATGGGATTCAAATCTCATATGAAGATACCTCTTAAAAGAGTCTTGTTATATCACCGCCCCTCTTCTTTTTCACATATTCTCTTGCCACATACTTAAAATCAGAAATAATCACGAGGCCTCAAAGGTGTTTTGCCGCTATTCACGCACTCATTTCGTCACTGTTTTTATCTTTCTAAAATGATAGACTAGTCGTTTGGTTTAAACGGTTTAACAACATATTTTGCAAAAGTGAAAACAAAACGCATTGCATAAAAATCACACCCTCGTGTAGATTCTTCATCACCAAAGCGCGAACGACAAGCGAAAACGAAGCGAGTCGAGCGAAGCGAAAAGTGCCTCAAAGATAGGTACGAAGGTATAGATTGACAGTGCAAGAAGAGTTGTGTGCAAGCAAATATGAAGAGCTTGTGCGCGTAACGTTAATGACCTTTTATTAGGTAAATAACAAGCGCCTTATATATTTTTAAGAGTTTTGTTTAACTAAGAATTTGATCTTGGTTCAGACTGAACGCTGGCGGCGTGGATGAGACATGCAAGTCGTACGAAGGGAGGAGCAATCCTCTCTTAGTGGCGGAAGGGTTAGTAATGCATGAGTAATCTGCCTCGTACCTCGGAATAACGGCTGGAAACGGCCGCTAATACCGGATGAGGTGAGACGATGGCATCATCGAAACACCAACGTGGGGGACTGTGAAAACGGCCTTGCGGTACGAGAAGAGCTCATGAGGTATCAGCTAGTTGGTGTGGTAATGGCGCACCAAGGCTAAGACGCCTAGGCGGATTGAGAGATTGACCGCCAACACTGGGACTGAGACACTGCCCAGACTCCTACGGGAGGCAGCAGTCGAGAATATTTCGCAATGGGCGAAAGCCTGACGAAGCGACGCCGCGTGAATGATGAAGGCCTTCGGGTTGTAAAGTTCTGTCGCCCTAGAACAAGAAGCGTTGGATAACACCCAGCGACGATGAGGGTATAGGGAAAGGAAGCACCGGCTAATTCCGTGCCAGCAGCTGCGGTAATACGGAAGGTGCAAGCGTTAGTCGGAATTATTGGGCGTAAAGGGTGCGTAGGCGGGGAAACAAGTCGGACGTGAAATTCTGGGGCTCAACCTCAGAGCTGCATCCGAAACTGTTTTTCTAGAGGATTGGCGGAGAAAACGGAATTCCATGTGTAGCGGTGAAATGCGTAGATATATGGAAGAACACCTGTGGCGAAAGCGGTTTTCTAGCCTTTTCCTGACGCTGAGGCACGAAAGCAAGGGGAGCAAACAGGATTAGATACCCTGGTAGTCCTTGCCTTAAACGATGTATACTTGATGTAGTTGGGCTCAACCCCGACTGTGTCGTAGCTAACGCGATAAGTATACCGCCTGGGGAGTACACTCGCAAGGGTGAAACTCAAAAGAATTGACGGGGACCCGCACAAGCAGTGGAGTATGTGGTTTAATTCGATGCAACGCGAAGAACCTTACCTAGGCTTGACATATAATGGACCGCTGCAGAAATGGAGCTTTCCCGCAAGGGACTGTTATACAGGTGCTGCATGGCTGTCGTCAGCTCGTGCCGTGAGGTGTTGGGTTAAGTCCCGCAACGAGCGCAACCCTTGTCGTTAGTTGCCAGCACGTAATGGTGGGCACTCTAGCGAGACTGCCTCGGTTAACGAGGAGGAAGGTGAGGATGACGTCAAGTCCGCATGGCCCTTATGCCTAGGGCTACACACGTACTACAATGGTCGGTACAGAAGGAAGCGAAACCGCGAGGTGAAGCAAATCCCAAAAAGCCGGCCTCAGTTCAGATTGTAGTCTGCAACTCGACTACATGAAGATGGAATTGCTAGTAATGGCGAGTCAGCACATCGCCGTGAATACGTTCCCGGGTCTTGTACACACCGCCCGTCAAGTCATGGGAGTTGGTTTTACCCGAAGTCGCTCACCCAACCCGCAAGGGAGGGAGGCGCCGAAGGTGAGGCTGATGACTGGGACTAAGTCGTAACAAGGTAGCCCTACTGGAAAGTGGGGCTGGATCACCTCCTTTACGGACGAGAAAGTAGAGATATCGAAAGGTATCAAAGGACTACTTTCAGGTTGAGACAAGCTCTTCATTGCACACA
>CAYRUD010000002.1:0-153656 GCA_964427425.1 uncultured bacterium | reverse complement strand
GAATATTATATGTTATTATTATGGGGTTGTTTATATGGCAAACAATCAAAAGCAAGTAAGAAGATTAACTGCAGAAGGTTGGAAGCGAAAAGAGCATGCTCGCTTAGGAAAGGTAATCGAGTTAATTCCCGCTCCAGTTGCAATTAATACCGACAAGAAGACTCACACGAAAACGACAAAAAATCGCTAATCATTTCGTAAATATGACTGTGTCAGTGGCACAAATGTCTCTTCGAGAAAATAGTCTGAGAGCTTTAAAGCGCTAAATCGAATCGCGATTGTAAAGATCATAGAATTCTTTTCTGGATATTTTGATGAAAGTATGCTATCCTCCTGCCTCGACTAAACATAATTTCTCCATCTTTTCAGTCGATCAGGAGTGAGTCATGAGCAGAGACGCTCTTATTACTGCTGTTGAACAGCAACAGCTCAAAACAGATCTTCCTCAGTTTCGCGTTGGCGATACTGTAAAAGTTAGCGTTCGTATCATCGAAGAAGGTGGTAAAGAGCGTGTACAATCTTTAACCGGGACATGCATTGCTCGTAAAGGTTGTGGACTTTCAGAAACATTTACACTTCACCGCATCGCTTATGGTGAAGGTATGGAGCGAGTCTATTTTCTCCATAGCCCACACTTAGTAGGTCTTGAAGTTGTAAGAACCGGTCGTGTACGTAGAAGCAAACTCTACTATCTCCGAGGTACTTCAGGAAAGGCTTCTAAAGTTAAAGAACGCTTTAAAGTACAAAATAAAGCAGATACAAACTCAGCAGGCTAAACTCTGGGTAACAAATGGCCCAGCTTCTCATGTTTGAGAATGAACCAATGAGTAGTATATCAATGGGCCCTTGCAGCACCTCATCAGTGGTGCCACGCAAGGGTTCGCGATCTACACGCACAAGCAAAAAAGACCATCTTCAATTCAACACTGTCTGTAAGGATCTAAAGTTTAATGAGATCTGTCAGTCTGTTGATGCGGCTCAGCTTGAAGAAACTCTCCGAAGAGAGGGGTATTCAACTATTGCTGGAGTTGACGAAGCGGGAAGAGGTCCTCTTGCGGGTCCCGTCGTCGCATGTGCTTGTATTGTTCCTTCCCATCTTCCTTTTTATCATGATTTGAATGACAGCAAAAAACTCTCCGCGATTGAGCGTGAAAGACTTTATGCTCTCTTGGTTTCGCACTCGGAGGTTGATTTTGCCATTGGCATTATCTCCCATGATGAGATTGATCGAATCAATATATTGCAGGCTACGTTCAAGGCAATGAGGCTTTCGGTAAGTCAATTAAAGACAAAGCCTTCGTGTCTTCTCATTGATGGCGATAAGACGCCACCAGGATTGGCTGAAGAGTATAATATCCAGGCTGTTATTAAAGGCGATTCACTTTGCCCATCTATTAGCGCAGCGTCAATCATCGCGAAGGTTACCCGAGATAGAATCGTTGATGAATATGATGCGTTATGGCCTCACTTCAAATTCAAAAGCCATAAAGGCTATGGAACAAAGCTCCATTTGAAACTCTTAGAAGAATTTGGGCCGCTCCCAGTCCATAGAAAGACTTTCAGACCTATATCTGATATGACTACATCCCAGGCTTTGACACTTTTTTAGTGTCTAAGGCTTCCTGTCCAGCCAAGTTTCGTTCTCAGGGTGTGAAAGTAATCGCTTCCGCGTAAAGAGCTTACGATTCGAAATTGGTGTGAGCTGACATGGATATCTACTCTTTCACCTAAGAGAAGCTGCGCGCTTCTTTGTCCATCAAATGAAACTTCAATTGGTGAGCTTCCTCGCACATACTCAAAGCTTAGAGATTTTTTCGGAAGTAGAACGATTGGCTTATTTGATATGGTATGCGGACAGATTGGAGTGATGACGAGGCAATTGAGATCGGGGGTAAGAATTGGTCCGCCAGCAGAAAGTGAATACGCTGTTGAGCCGCTTGGCGTCGATGTAATCAAGCCATCACACGAGAAGGTGTTGACGTACGCATCATCAATGTAGACGGCAATATCGATAAGCGTGGGGTTAGTGCCGCGATGAATTGTGCACTCATTGATCGCAAAAAAGGGTTTTGTCGATGGTGTCTGAGGTCTATTGGATATCGAGCCCTCAATAATCAGTCGCGAAGAAATTGTGAATCTATTATCGATGATGTCATCAACTTCTTGCTCGAGAGTATTCACGGGTATCTCAGCTAAAAAACCTAAGCTTCCCACGTTGATCCCAACGAAGGGAGGTAGTGGAAGTCCCAATCCATGCGCAAGTTTTAAGAGAGACCCATCGCCTCCGATCGAAAAAACAATCGCTTCACTGTCATTCTTTCGAATCTTTGAAATAAGAGTGGAAATGGCCTCGGGATCGTTGTCTAGAATGTCCAACGAGTGGGCGCCTAATATTTCGATCTTTCTTTCATGAAGAAAGTGTTGAAGTCTTGAAAGAATCTCTGGGCCGTCTTGCTTTAACCTGGAGCAGAACAACAGTGCTTTCATACGTGGCGATAAACTCCTAACGACATTATTCCGAAAATGGCTGTGTCATCGGTTTGCCATCTTTTGCAATTTGCACATCGCCATTCTTACCTTTTAATATAACTTCAACTCTCTTTTCTGCCTGCATAAGTTTTTGTTGGCAGTGACGGATAAGCGAATCAGCTTCTTCGAAAAGCTGAAGTGCTTTTTCTAGCTCAATATCATGCGCATTCATTTGTTCGAGAATAGATTCTACTCGAAGGAATGCCTGCTCATATGAAAGTTCGTTATTTACTGATGGTTGAGATGTCATATGTTCTCTTTAATGAATTAAAAGTCATTTAATAATACAGATGCTGCCTATTCGCTTCCTGTGATTGTTGCCTTCACTGTTCCATTCTTAAATGTAATGGTAACAGTATCATCAAGCTTGACCTCATCTTTTGAGCGAATCACCTTCTTCGTATCGTTCATGTTTGAGAAGACGATAGCATATCCTTTTTCTAATGGGAGAGAAGGATTCAACGCTTTAAGAGAGTTTTTCACGAGCTCTAATCGTGTTGAGTTATGGGTAAGATATTGAGTGATTGCTCTTGTGTTTCTCTGCTCAAAGTTTCTCTCTATAAATTCATTTTTCTTTCTTTTGTAGATAGATCGCGCAGTTTGGCTTAATGCTGAAGCTATATCAGAAGTTGATCGATGAGATTTGGACAGAGTGGCTGTTATGATCTTCTCGAGTTGGGAGCGTGAATAGTCGAGCCTTTTCAAAGTATGTTGTATTTGTAAGACAGGGTTCTTTGATTGAACTATTTTCATCCGAGAGGAGAGTTGGACTTTTCTCTTTTCGATCAGATTCTGCATCTTTTCCTCTAGAGCAGTTTTGGTGTCGTCTAACCGCTGACTGTGAAATTCAATGAGCCGAAGAGGAGCAGAATATGCTTGTCTGAGCTCTCTTGCTTTCTCGAGGATATCGCTTTTCTTCTTCTTTATGAATTGCTGAAGAGACGTTAATGCGTGAGCATTGAGAAGTTGGCATTTCTCTAAAATACTGTTGAAATGCTCGCTGACGAGCTCGGCTGCCGCTGACGGGGTTGGCGCTCTAAGGTCTGCGACAAGATCGATAATTGTCGTGTCGGTCTCATGACCTACAGCTGAAATAAGAGGCAATGAGCTTTCGAAGCAAGCATTTGCAACTTCTTCAGAATTAAATGCTGAGAGATCATCTTGGCTTCCTCCGCCTCTACAGACAATGAGAACATCAGCCATTTGATAGAGATTCATAAGCCGGATTGCTCGACTAATCTCGATTGAAGCTGTATCTCCTTGAACTCTTACGGGGAAGAGGATGAGCTGATAGGATTTATTAGTCCTTCTATCAAGAACAGAGATGATATCTTTAATAACTGCACCAGTCGGGCTAGTGATAACGCCGATTCTTTTGCACTCTCGAGGTATAGCCTTCTTTCTCTCTGGTCTAAAGTATCCCAGCTCTTTTAATTTCTTTTTTAGCTCTTCGAGTTTGAGGAGAAGGGCGCCTAATCCTTCATGTTGAATCTTTCTGATGACAAGCTGGTACGAGCCTCGTGGGGTGTAGACAGAGAGCTCTCCTTGCGCAATGATCGTATCACCTTCTTTTAGGTTTCTCTCAGTTGGGGTGACAAAAGAGCGAAACATGACCGCTTGCAGAAGGCTTTGCTTATCTGCAAGTGAGAAGTAGATGTGACCCGATGATTGGAATTTGAGGTTAGTGACTTCGCCACGAACTGCGATATTCCGAAAAGGAGGCTCTAAGTGCGATTTTATCGCAAAGCTCAGCTCAGAAACTGAGAGGACTATATCATGCGGCGGTACATCAGAAGAGGTCATCTCGTTTCACACACAATCATATTTTGAAGGGCTTTTACTTTTTTTCATCCCTTATAAATCAATAGGCTCATTTCTGAAAGAAGTGTTCTACGGGAAAAGATAACTTCAATTTTTCTCTCAACTCAGGTAGAAGAGGATAAGGCAAACTATACTCTATATAAACTACAATCCTTGTAATAGCCGGCAAAGAAATATACAAGTCGCTATATAAAAGCTTTAAGGATGTGTATTTAGAACAGGAGCTTTTTTCTTGTGAGATCATCAAAAAAAGCATCGGATGCGTCATTGGAAAATGGTGCAGATCAGAAAAAATCAGTTACTGCAGAAAAGAAGCTTTCGCAGCGCTATATCGTTGCTAACTGGAAGATGAATAAAACGATCCGTGAGGCCTCAGAGTATATTAAGGAATTAGTGCCGCTTCTGCCTCAGTATAAAAAAGAGCTTCATGTTTGGCTCTCAGTTCCGTTTACTACGTTTCAAGCTGTACAAGAATGTTTGAGCGGCTCTTCAATTCTTTTTGGCGCGCAAAATATGAATGACGCTTCACCTGGTTCGTTTACTGGTGAGATTGCTTCTTCTATGCTCAAAGAAGCCGGCTGCTCTTTTGTCATTCTCGGGCATTCTGAAAGAAGACGCTATTTTCATGAAACTGATGAGTTGATCCAAAAGAAGGTTCGTAGAGCCATAGATTCAGGGCTTACCCCAATTCTTTGTATTGGCGAGACGTATGATGAAAGAGAGGCAGGTCATACTGAGTCTATTCTCGAAAAGCAGATACGGATTGCAACTGAAGGGTTGACTCCAAAAGATATCTCAAAGCTCATTATCGCTTATGAGCCAGTCTGGGCGATTGGCACAGGAAAAAGCGCGACTCCAGATATCGTTGAGAAGGCTCATGAATGTATCACAAAGATGTGCTCCTCATTGCTTCAAGATGGAGATCAACGGCTTCCTATACTGTATGGCGGCTCAGTCACTCATGAAAGCGCTAAAGAGCTTATCGATATTCCAAATGTGGATGGCTTTTTGGTTGGAACAGCGTCTTTGCAGCCAAACTCCTTTGCGAAGATTATTGAGGCATGTCTATAGTATATTTCTTGCGCTCTTCGATATGGTTTTAGAGAAGGGATGCTCTATATGAAGGCTCTTGTTTTTTCAATCAGTGAAAAAAAGGGCGCAAGTTAAGTATTATTTATCGTGTGGTTGCTTTCTTAGTTTTTCAATTTTGAACCTGTTGTCTGGATTATGAATTTTCTTTACTTCTTTACTATCTTTCTCTACCTGGGCCTCTGTTTCATTTTGAGCGTTGTCGTTCTTATGCAGGAGTCAAAATCATCAGGGCTTGGAGCCTCATTCGGTGGCGATGCATCCGATTCTCTTTTTGGTGTTTCTACGCCTAAGGTCTTAAAAGTGATTACAGGTTGGCTTTCAGTTGTATTCATGACTGCTTGTCTCTTTTTGTCTGCTTGGACAAGCGCTCGTGGAAGATGGCATGCTGATCGATATATGGAATCGACAATAAGCCAAGAGAAAGTGACACAGAAAAGTGATTCTCAAAAGAAGTAATTCTAGCCTTTGCTAGAAAAGAGAAAGCCTACTCGCACATGAATGTTTGCACATTTGTGGAGTAGGCTTTTTTTTACGGATTTGGAGAGTAGAAGACGATGTCGGCATTCATGTCGAGATATCGCCTTATTTTCTCGCTATCTAAAGGATATTTAGTGATTTTTGAGTCGTTATACAAGAGCCAGTGATCAAGCTTCCCATCAATATACTTTGCCTCAACCGCGACGTAGTGATTTGACGGATCTGCAAGTGAGCTACCGAGGAAAATTACTGCGCTTTTGAAGAGAAAGGGCATTCTCTCTTCTGTCTCTGTCTCGATATGTAGTATATTCGGAACGTGTAGTGTTTGTCCGCTAAATCCATCAACCTTGGCCCTTCCTCGGAAGATAAGAGGTAGGATTGGGAATTTCTCACTATCGAAAGTCTTTGAGTTAACGATAATCGGTGAATAGCTTCCGCACTTTCCATCAACGAGATCTTGGTAGGAGGATACATTTGAATCCGTATCTTTCTGAAATACTTTCGTGCTTGAATATTCAGTCTGAATGCGGTTTGTAGGTCTTAAGGAGTTTTTCTTTTTTCGGAAAAATGGAATCTGATCATTCGAGTTGTAGATGCTGTCTAAGAGTATGTGAAGCACCTGTTCTGGATCGCCCTGGTCACCAGGAGCATTTTTGGTGAGCCCAAGCTTAAAAGCTTCTTTAATGAATTTTTTGCTCCATTCAAGAGGAAGTGCCTTTGAAAGGTGTAAAGATCCGTTCTCGGTTTTTTGTGCGTGAAGGTTTTCATGTGCCTTTTGCAGGAAATCATTGAAGTCTTTCGATCTTTTAAAAAACTCTTTGGCCTTACTGCCGAGCGCAGAAAGAAGAGCATGCGTAAATGAACTCATGTAGCAAATGTTGCCGCTGTTTCTAATCGGCCTTCTCGCAATAGATGACCCTCTTTCGTACTCTTCTTGATGGATCTCGATAACTTCATCGGATGGTGTAATGGTCTCGGTTGCGGGCTCGTCATCATCGTCAATAACGATGATATCTTGAGTGGCTTCATGAGAAATAGGCTTGATTGAAGGTGTGTCAGAGTCTGTGTTTGATGGTTTCTTTTCTGGCGCTAGATTGGAGAGTGTTGTCTCTTGAGAAGACGAATTCTCTTTTAAGAGATTACTTTCGTCAGTAGAAGTGTCAGAGATGCTTTTTGTTGAGACTTGACCGGTTTTTGATGCGCTCGAAGAGCTTGATTCAAGAGGGGCTAAAGACGCTGCAACAGATTGAACCATTTTTTTCTTATCTATTGCGATTTCCTGATGTCGTGAGGGGGCTTGTTGTGTAGGGAAAGAGCCATTATTCGCAAGAGGCGGTCTTTGATTTGTATCCTTTTTTTCTACAGCTATATCACGAGTTGGTGGTAATGAAATCGGCTGTATTACACGCTGAGGCAGGCGAGTTTCTATAGTTTCATCATTCACTTGTTCATTTGCATATTGCTGAGTCTGGAAAAGAGCGCTTATCTTTTGGATGAATGGGTAGAAAGCGGCGGCGATATGGGTACATATCGTAGAAAATGTTCTTCCAATCCAAGTAAATGGGTGGAAAGAGTTAGGTCGTTCGCTCTTTTCTGCGTGAGATGTGCTTCGATGATCTTGAGGTCTGGTGGAGTCAGAGCTCGGCGTTTTATCCGAATGAATTTGAAAGATATTACACATAATTACAATAACCTTATTTTTATAATAATAAGGTTATTGTATCATAAATTATTCAATAATGTTTATTGAATTGTTGTGTTGTGTAAACTTCTTTTTAATTAAATCTAATTCTTTTTCTATTTGTTTTTTTTCTCGACGAACTAATCGATCTATAAAAAGCACACCATTGATATGATCATTTTCGTGGAGGAGTACTCGAGCTTTCCATCCTTCAAGGACTTCAGTCCGCCACTCACCGGTCGCGTCTTGCGCAGTTACTTTAATCTTAAGAGGACGTTCTACTCCAGCATAGACCTTCGGGATAGAGAGGCAGCCTTCTTCTTCATACCAGCTTTCTTCACTTACCTCTTCAATCCTTGCATTTATATAGACACGAGGGATGCCTGGAACGTATCCGATATGGCTTTCTTCTTCTGGTAAATTAACAATGAAAAGAGCCCTTGAGACTCCTACTTGTGGTGCCGAAAGACCTAAGGCTCGGTGCGCCTGTGCGGTTTCTTTCATATCCTCTATTAGGGTCAATAAAGCTGCATCGAATGTCTCGATAGGCGTTGCTTTTTTTCGTAAAATAGGATGGCCGTAATAGACGAGGGGAAGTTTCATAATGTGTCTTTAAAAAAGGATCTTAGATTTTAAGGAAAGAATACAACTGCTCTTTTATATAGCGAGCTCTAAGTAGGCTCAATTATAAAAGAGCAGTATAAGGCTTATGAGAAATATACGCTAGAGGATGGTTTTCGAACTCTCACTTAGTTTTTTTACCATGCTTGTCCAGCTTTTTCTCTTCTGAGTGAGTTCCTCATGAACTTTAGCTTCGTCAATAAGTGATTTGAATATCTCTGGGTATTTTTTAGATCCAAACCAGCTCAACTCATCAGTATTGTCTTCTAGCCCACCTTTATTGAGTGTTTCGTCACTATTACTTGTAAGTGATTCAAACTCTCTTGGGGTATCTCGAGTTAATTCAGTCCTAAGTAAGTCTAAGAACTGCGAGTTCGCTTCGATTGGAATGCCGATACCTAAATCTTCAGTTACCTTACCATTGATCTTTTCCCATTCAAATCGATGAGAGGTTACATCGTACATAAAGACAAGCGGGGACAGCCCGGCTTTTTTGCGGCACTCATTATTTGCGATGACCTCAGCTGTCGTTTGTCCTCCTGGCTTGCCACAAAAGTAATCAGAAACCGACATAATCTGGTGGTATTTATCAGCGTCTAAGAAGCCTGTTGCGGTCAATTTCACATTTGGTGATTTGATTGAAGGGGCGACTTTGTTCTCGAGGAGATGCTTATACTTCTCATTCTTTCCCGTAATCACGAAGATATGAAATTTCTTATTCATTTTAGCAGCAGCTTTTGCAAGAAGCTCTGGAAGGCGTGATCTCATACCACCACCGCCGCTTGAGAAGGTAATAACTGTCGCATCTTCGTCTATATTCATCTGTTGCTTCAGCCGTGATACCTCTTCTGTTGAGAGAACTTTTGCGAAAGGCTCTCTTACGACGAGACCAACTTCTTCTACTTGGTCTTCCTTAAGCGTTTCAGGTAATGTGTTGAGTACAATTTCATTAGTCTTTGATGGTATGAGGAACTTAAAGACAGGGTGATTAGTCCCTTTATCCCAACCAGAAACATCTAAGTCTGTTGCTCCATGTACGAGAGGTAGCCCTAGGGAGTGAGTGACTCTTGAAATCTCATCTTTGTCAAACGTGTAAAACATTCCAACTGCATGAGCTCCGCTCTCAAGAACCTTTCGTAAGAGAATCTTTTCGCGTGGCGTAACGTATGGCCTTTTTGCATCAGAAGAGCTAGAGCCACCCGCTAATTTCTTTAATAAGTCAATAATCCAGCAATTGTCTGTTCTGAGTGTCCAATTAAATAGATCTTTAGTTGTCCACTTCCCAAATGTAAGTTTATAGAGGAGGTCATGCTCTTTTAAAAGCTCGTCAGGTACGTCAAATTGGACAGTCGATAGCTTTTGAGCGCTGTCATCAAGTGCGTTGTGTTGTTGAATAGCTTTCTCGACAGAATGAGTATATGAGTCGTGGCCTGATCCATAGCTGCATTTTAACAGAGCAACTTTTACGGTCTTTTGCATGGCCGCTAGATAATCATTGCTTACGCCTTTTTCATTTGCTTCAGAATCGGAGCGATCGACTTCGCCGCTTGGTGGGAGGTCTTTGTCTTGTTTAATCTCTACCCTTCTTTCCCGTAATCGAGCGGCTGCCTCGCGATTTGGGGTAAATATATCTGTATGAAGCTTGAGTTTCAAATCAGATATCTTTCTTAAAGTGCGGACCATCTTGCCAATTTGAGCGCTTCGAAGCGTTCCGGAGAGTGGGTCTTGGCTAATTGGTTGTAGTATTTTCGAGACTTCTCGTCCTAAGAGGAGAGATGGCTCTTTGCCTGACTCTACTTCCTCAAGTATGCTTTCGATCTTTCCTAAGAGCTCGTTAATGCGAATTTCATCTCTTGGGTCAATAGAGCTTCCTTGGCCTCTTTCATTTGCTAAATCTTGTATGAATCGTTTGACAGAGCTCTTTATTTCACGAATATCACTGATAAATGAAGAAAGATACGTGTCGCTTGTTATCTTATGAGCAAGGGTATGAAACATGTCGTTCATTGACTTACTTGATGTGCGCAATGAATCAAGAAGCTCAAGAGAAAAGACTCCTTCTAAAGAGAGCTCATCCCCATCTTTTCCAAGATCCTTGAAAGCAAGCTCAAGGGTCTTTATAAATAGACTTTTATCATTTGCGATAATAGCTGTTTTGCACTCGGATATGACTTCCTCATCGATATCTATTGAAAGAGTAGTCGATAAGGTATCCAGCCATCGAAAAAGCGTCGATCTCGTAGCGATTTGATCCACAACATCGTGAAGAGCTTCGAGCTCTTCTTTCGTATACATATTATGAGCCGAAGGAGAGAGGAGCTTAGTAAGCTCGTCTTGGGTCAGCAATGAACTTGTATGGGTTTCTTGCTCATGGAAGAGTTGATTAAGCTGCCATATCGTTTTGAGAGCTTTAAATGCATCAATATATGATTTTTTCTCGATGTACTGATTCAACAAGAGGTTGATATCGAAGGTCTCAATATGAAGTGCGCATGAGAGCTGAACGATTGCTTCTTGCATTCCATCTGGTCCTTGATTGACTAAAGATAGAATTCGGTCGCGAGAGTGGAGGGGAAGGGCTCCTTTTATCGCAAGATCATTCAGTAATAGGTGAATTTTTTCCTTACTGCTTGCATGAGAAAAGATGGAATGAGGTTCGTTAGAAGAGAAGTTCAGTATGAGAGATCTTAATTCAGAAAAGAAATAACCTACTGCGCCTACGAAGCTATTGACAAGTGCAAAAAAGTATGGAGAGGTATTTGATCCTTCATGAGCTCTTGCTTCGTCGTTATCCATGACGGCCGAGCTTATTGCTTGTCGCACTGATCTCGTGAGGTTCGAAAGTGAAATAGAGTGATCTTGAGTAACAGACTCTAGGCAGCGAACTTGAGCGTTTCCTTGAAGAGAACTCAATTGGATATCAAGTTTACTATGAAGGGTGTTGAGCTTGTTCTCGAGATCAAGAAAAGAGTGGTTTGAGGAGAGGTCAATTAATCGGCTTACTTCAGTTGTGTCGACTTCAATGACGCTTTGATTGTGAGCTTGTGAATTCTCTTCTCTTAAATTTTTTTGTTCGTGCTCATTTGTGAAGATGGCTAAAGAATTGTTCATGACTGATGGAATATGCGGGGATGACGTCATGATACCTCCGAGATTGTAATGATGTGAATGCTCTTCACTGAGCAGAAGTTATGTTTATGTTATTCTGATTAATTGACTCGACATACTCTTTCGTTAAAGAGTAGAGTTCCTGAATTTCGCGATCATCGGGAAGTAATATATATGCGATGCTTGCAGCATTGTGAGCTTTATGATGTTCTGTCATTGCGATATAACATCCTGCGATATAGACCCACCAGGTAGCATTATGAGGCTGATTGATGAGAAGATCTTGAAAAACATGAAGAGCGGAATGAAAATCACCATTTTGAAAATAAGTGGCTGCGAGGCTGGCTTTCGACAGCTCCTCATCATACGTAAGAAGTTTAAAAGAGTTGTTTACGGTGAGGGTGTGGACAATAGCGCCTTCGAGCTTCTTAGTTAGGCGAACTCTCTCATGGATTGATGTCTCATCGCTGAAAATAGAGAGCATCTCATCAAGAAATGATCGCTTGTCTTGTGAGGGTATTGTCATAGCGCTCATAGATTACTCTTTTTTAATAGGTCCTTATCTTCAAGAAATATGATTAATTTTTGTTAAAGAGTTTAAGAAAACTATCGTTAGGTGGTGATTTTGATAAAATCACTATTTGTTTCTTAAATATTAAACAAAGTTAATTATAATTAAAACTTTATTTTGTTGCGAGTTGTTTATAAATAATTATTTATTTTATCTGATTGTAGGCTTTGGTGGTATAAAGTACGCGTCGTAAGGTGGGGATAACTTTTTAATATAATTAATGGCGTTTCATTTTCAGAAGCTTGTATATAGTGACGAATGATTTCTAAACCTGATAGAGTTTTGCCATGGATGCTACGTCTTCTGCTCATTACCAGTTTAGTCTGAGTTCCTTTTCTCTTCATTCAAGTATCCTAAAAGCCAGTGTGGCAACCGAACATCTACAAAGAAGCACTCTTGTTATTCAGGCTCGGATGGGATCTGAGAGATTGCCTGGAAAAGTGTTGATGAGCGTAGGCTCTCAGGTATCCATGCTCTCGCTTATTCTAGAGCGCTTTCGTATTCAATTTCCTGAGTGTCGCCAAATTGTTGCGACAACAGTTCGCAGTGAGGATGATATCATTGTTGATATGCTGAGGCAACAACATCCTTATGTCTCAGTATATCGAGGTGCTGAATTAGATGTCTTAGATCGGTATTATCAGGCGTGTAAGGAGTTTGATGTTGAGACTTGTATCCGTATTACAAGCGACTGTCCTCTCATAGATCCGCTTCTTGTGAAATATGGATTATATGTATTTCAAAGAGAGCGGAGTCGTCCTGGCGCCCATCGATTTCAATATCTCTCAAATACAATTGAAAGAACGTTTCCGCGAGGGCTTGACTTTGAGATATTTACCTTCGAAGGCCTTGAATTTGCACATAAAACAGCGACGGAAGGCGCTGATAGAGAGCATGTTACACCGTTTATGTATAGAGGTGATGGTGCGTCGCTATATGCTCGTACATCCTTCATGCTCTCACCAGAAGATTTGTTGAGCGACTGGCGGTTGACTGTTGATACTGTCCCTGATTTAAAGCTTATTCAAGAGATCGCACGTATTGTCGAACAAGAAAGAGGCGATGCGCTGCTTCATATTTCTTTAAAAGACCTAAAACAACTCTTAGATGCTCATCCTCATTTGAAGGATATAAATAGTCATATTTGTCAAAAAGCTTCATAAGGAATAAAAGTAAAATATATCGGTATAAGAAGCGGGGATAGTGAATGTTAGATAAAGATGCCGAAAATAACCTTCCAATTCGGTTCGAGCTCATCTCATACGATACTGAAGATGTTCATCAGATATGGTCGTGGAGAAGCGATCCCGCTGTTGTTGCCGAATCTCTTACTCAATGTAAAGAGTCTTTTGACTCATTTTATCAGTCCTTTTCTTGGCGCTTTTATCAAGTTCCCTCACTGCCTCCTGTTTTTGCTGTCCTCAATGGAAAGCGAATCGGATACGTGCGATTTCGCCCGAGTGTACATGCAAGCGCATGTGAAATCTCGATTCTCATCGATCCAAGCTTCCGTAGAAAGGGGTATGGATTGCAAGTGCTTCTGAAAGCGGAAGAGTATGCCCATCGCCATGGAGTCGATGAGATCAATGCATACATCTTTCCATCGAATAGGGCGTCACTCAGCTTGTTTAAAAAAGCAGGATACATGAAGTCAGATCGAGGAGTTGAGGCCATTCCTGATGCTTGTATTGGTGACAGTCTCGATCTTTGTAAGTCACAGCCCAACCCTCTTCTCTTTTCAAAGAGGCTTGGTTCGGCATCTCAACCAAAGTATCGGCCGCTTTTTATTATTGCTGAAATTGGTTCGAACTGGATTTTGGGATCGAGAGCTAAGAGTCGCGAAATGGCATTAAAGCTCATCGAGACTGCAAAAAATGCTGGCTGTGATGCGGTAAAATTTCAGGTGTTTAGAGCTGATGAGTTGTATGCTCCTTCGTCAGGGAAGAGTCAATATTTGGCCAAAAATGGGATTGATCAAGATATCAATGACCTTTTAAGAGCGCATGAGGTCTCTTTTGATGATATTCCATACCTTCATGCAGCAGCTCAAGAAGCGGGCATTGAGTTTATGGCAAGCAGCTTCTCAAGGGCTACTTTCCAGGCGATAGATCCCTTTGTCAAAAGGCATAAAATTGCCTCGTATGAGATTTCCGATCCAGATCTACTTGATTTAGCGGCTCAAAGTAAAAAGCCCCTTATCTTGTCGACCGGCGCGTGCCGACTTCCACATATTGGATGGGCTGTTGAGAGGCTTTTTAAGCACAATCCTGATATTGACCTTACACTTCTACAGTGTACGGCTCAATATCCTGCAAATCCCTTGGCGATGAACCTTCATGCGATGAGAACGTTGAAGACGGCTTTTAATGTATCTTGTGGTCTTTCAGATCATAGTAGCGATCCCTTGACGGCCCCTGTCATGGCGACAGCTCTTGGTGCAACCGTGCTTGAAAAACATATAACATTATCCAAGTCTCTTCCAGGCCCTGATCATGCTTTTGCATTAGAACCTCATGAGTTATTCCAGTGCGTGAGGGCTTGCCGTCTTGCTGAAGCAATGCTCGGTGATGGGCGAAAAGCGATCACGAAGTATGAAGAGGAACTCTTTTTCTTTGCTCAGAGAGCTCTTCAAGCAACTCAAGATATTGAACCAGGGGATACGCTCCAATATGGCATTAACTATTCATCGCTAAGGCCAGGGGAAAATCAAAAAGGTGTTCATCCTAAAAATCGCGAGTATTTTGAAGGAAGAAGATCGAAGCATTCAATCAAGGCGGGCAGTGGCTTGCAGTTTGATCAAATCCAATGAACGATGGTTTTAGAAAATGGCCCTTCACACAACATATAAGGTCTCATCTCCAAGAGCTCTTTTATTTCCTCTTCAGCCATCGTTTCGAACAACCTTAGTCTCAAACTACTCTCCTTGGCATTTTATTCATTCTGAAAACCACGATGCCATTAAGGAGCGAGTCGAGAACGTCTGGAATGAAGCGCTTCAAAATAGTCCTAAGACTCTTTTTAATGGGTTAATAGCCAATCTTGTTTCATATTCACCAGAGTCTTTAGAAGTGGCATTCATAGAATACAAGCTCTTTTATGGATGGCAGCATGATGCTTTTTTACATCATCATCTCTCTATCCATCCCTTAGGGGTGAGTGGGATGACATGCTATCGTGGATCTGTCATTCTTGGAAAGCGCTCAAGCAAGATGGCCGTCCGTGGTAATCTTTATGAGTTAGCGCCTTCGGGTAGTATTGATCCGAGAGCTGTACATGAAAGTCATGGCCATCTCGATCTTTCACAAATGATTTTGCATGAGTTGTTCGAGGAGGCTTCCATTCCTAGCTCCGCCGTAAGGGCGATAGTGCCTCGAGCTCTTGGTTGGACTCTTACTGATGGAATATGGGATGTGACATTTGAGATTATGCTCGATGATGAAAAAGAGATACACCTTCCCCATTCAAATGAGGAGTATCAAGCTCTTTCTATGACTCCTATAAAAGAGGCGAAAGAGAGCGTGCGGAACAGAGGTGATACCTTCGTTCCGCTAAGCGCCTTAATGATTCATCAATTCTAAAGTTATTCCTTCAGAGATACAGCTTCGTTCGTAAGTGCTGGAGAGCCATTTGAAAGGTATGTCTCAATATTGAGCTCGCCTTCATTTGCTGCTACGACGACAGCGCATACGCTGTCTCCGATGATGTTAAGTGATGTGGTTCCCATGTCTCGGAGTCTGTCGATACCAGCAAGGAGTGCTAATCCTTCGAGAGGAATGCCGATAGAAGAAAAGACGATAGAGAGCATCATAAATCCGGCTCCCGGAACGCTTGCTGTTCCAATAGTTGCAAAGAGAACTGTCAGAGAGAGTGTGATAAGAGTCTGAACGCTGAGTTCCATTCCATAGGCTTGAGCAATAAAGATTGCGGCCATTGTCTGGAAGAGGGCTGATCCGTTCATGTTAAGAGAGCAGCCAAGTGGAAGGACAAAATTTGCCAGTCCTTTAGAGACACCGAGTTTTTCTGTGACGCATTCCATGGCAACTGGGAGTGACGCAGAGCTGCTGCATGTTGAGACTGATGTCGCGAAGATATCTTTGACTCCTCGGAAGAAAGGAGTTACTGGCAGTCGAGCAACTCCGCGAAGGAGGCCGCAGAAGACAACACCTACATGTGTCAAACAGGCAAGATAGTACATAAGAAGGAATAACGAGACTGGAATCAAGAGCATGAGCCCCATATTTCCTACTGCTGTCGCCATAAGAGCAAACACACCTATAGGCGAAATTTTCATGATGAGGTGTGTGAGTTTCTGCATGGTGACAGAGATAGCTTCTATCAGCTCTTTTACAGGCTTTCCTTTTTGCCCGCTTAACGTAAGGGCACAGCCGAAAAAGATCGCAAAAACAATGATTTGAAGAACGTTTTGCTCTGCAAATGCTTTAATTGGGTTTTTTGGAATCGCTGAGAGAAGGATCTCTTGCATTGAGAGCGTCGAAGTAATAGGCGCTGATAAGGAAACAGTGGATGCGCTTGGAAGTGTTTCTAATGAAGGGATGTTTCCTACGAGAAGATTGCCAAGAGGGAATGAGGTCGCGAAGAATAGCCCGAACGAGATAGCGATGAGAGTTGTAACGGCGTAAAGGCCAAGGGTTGTCGCTCCAATGCGGCCAAGCTCCTTGGTGCTTGGAATATTTGTGATTCCGTCTACCATAGAAGCAAATATGAGTGGGACGATAATCATATTGAGGAGTTTGAGAAAGCTTGTTCCTATTGGTGCGAATATATCAGCCTGAGGACCAAGTACTGTTCCAGCGATTACACCGAGTCCTAATGCTATAAATATTTTTGCCCAAAGCTTCATCTTATTCTCGTTTAATATTGTTTATTTAATTTTAAAAAATAAACTAATAGATTTCAATAAAATATTGAAACTAAGTAGATGTTTGTTTCTGTTTAGTGAATAGGTTCCAAGATCCCAGAAGGCTTTAGATGATACGGGATATGAAAAAAAGGGTACAATAAAAATGACAGCCTGAAGAGATAAAGAAGAGCAAAAAAGAGGATCAATCAGCCAAAAAATAATACTATTATGATATGTAGATAACAGTCAAAATATCATTCTCTCTGTAGTAAGTGAAAAAAAGAGACATTTTCCGATGACTTTTGAGTCTCGATCTACTCCCTCCATTACCTCGTACCAAGACTCTTTTTTGAAGGAATTTCAAAAGAGAGGCGCTCATCCTCATCTTTTTGTCGTGACGGATTTTCCATTCCTTCATGAGGCAATTCTCTTTACCTTTACTGACGAGGTGAAGAAAGCGCAGTGCAGCATCTCCTCTCCTCAATCGTTGGGAGGATTTTTAGCTCATTCAAGAAATGGGCAGGTTGAACTATTTCAGAGTCGATCTGCGTCAGTTATCCGCGATACTGGGCCAATATCGAAAGATGATGAAAAAGATGAAGGCTCTACATCCTCAAAGAAGTCTAAGAAAGAGGGGAAAGGTGAAGAGCTAAAACGCTTTGTCCTAAGGGTTAAGGAGAGTGAAAAATCAAATCCTCTTATATTCCTTTCGAGCTCGGATGCAATCCTTCCAATCATTAAAACTGAGTATCCTTCAGCGCTCGTCTATTCCTTCTGCGGGCAAAAGCCCTGGGATAAAGCGAGTGAAGCGATAGCTTGGATTGAGTGGTTTATTTCAAAGAATGGATACACTGCTGAGAAGCAGGCTGTCCAGGCGCTTTACGACTCTCTTGAGGGTGATTTTCACGCTGTCAAAAATGAACTTTTGAAGTGTATGTCATACACATATGGCTCAAAGAAAATAACCTCGTCCGATATTCAAGAGGTTTGCTTAGTCAAAGAAAAGGCTAATTTAATGAAGCTTTTCGATGAGATGCTCTCCAACTCCATGAAGGGGGTTGTTCGTGAGATGTATTATATCGAAGAAGATGATAGCACGCATCCTATTGCGATTTTGCGATTCATCAAGCAACAAGCAACCCTTTTCATTGATGTATTAACTGGGCGAAAACCGCTTCCATATAAGAGCAAAACATATGAAAATCGTTTGCGCCTTGCTGAGAAAATTGGATGCTTTCGTCTCGAAGAATGGATTTGGGCTTGCACTCAATATGAAATCGCACTACGAGATGGTCAAGAAGTAGACGCATTGCCATCAAGGATGGTAGCCTTTCTTCTTCAGCTCATACGATGATATAAATAACAGATCTTTAATTAAATCCCTTACACTGTATCGATCTTTTATGCCTTTACTTCTCCTTCCTAATGTATTACGTGATGAACAGCCTGTAGATGGTCTTTTGCCTGGAGGGCTTGATGAAAAAGCTCTCTTACTCGATGCTCTGATAGCGGAGAGCGAAAGAGCGGGCAGGAGATATCTTTTAAAACTCGTTCCTAAAAGCCGTGGCGAGCTGTATGAGAAAATGAGGACTCTGCCGATAGTTCTTTTGAATGAGCATAGCGATAAAGAGGCGATTGATGAACTTGTCCGGCAAATTATGTCAGGAAAGACTTTAGGTCTTGTAAGTGATTGTGGTCTTCCTTGTGTTGCAGATCCAGGAAGTCAATTAGTCGCAAAGCTCCAAGAGAAGCGATATTCAGATATCCAAGCCTATCCGGGCCCATCTTCAATCTTTCTCTCACTCATGCTTTCCGGCCTTTCAGGACAGCGATTTGCATTTCATGGCTATATCGCGAAGAACGATGAAGAAAGAGCTGTAAAAGTGAAAGAGATTGAAAGAAGATCAGTAGAGTTTCAGGAAACACAAATATGGATCGAGACTCCTTATCGCAACGCCGCAATGATCAAGACGTGTCTTGAAAGTTTGAATCCAACAACTCGGTTTGCTGTTGCAACTAACATCACCTTCCCAAATCAAAAAGTAATTTCCCAATCAATCTCTCGATGGAAAGATCTCCCTCAAGAAGAAATAGATGCTTTCCAAGGCCCAACTGTTTTTCTTCTCTTTGCAACCCAGGCATCAGAGAAGCCAAAGAAAGAAAAAAGCGAAAAAGAGCAGGAGAAGAAGAGGTTTGAGCGAAAGGAAAGTGATTCGCGACGACACTTTAAAAAGACTCCGAAGAGGTACTAGAAGAGGTGGCACATGGTGCTTTAAAAAAAGTGTCTCAACTATCGCCTTTACATTGTGTAGAAAAAAATAGACCTTATACTATGCCGTCTATCGAAACTATGGAAGAGATATTGGCATGAATGAACACGATGAGGATCTATTACAAGAGAAGGGTTTTTCGATAGCTTCTATTTTTATCACTGCTGTTCGCATACGGTTGTGGAAAATTGGCGATTGGGTGCGAACGCTCTTTTTATACTACATACGATCTCCTCGTTTCTTCATTGCTGATACGCTCATACTCCTTTCATACTTTTGGATAAGCCCGTACCGCCTTATTCGCAGACATGACGAAGAGGGGAAGGAGCAATCATATGGCCCATATGGAGAGACGCCGTTTAAGACGTTAGATACCATCCTCGATCGGTTTGCAATCCCTACGGATTTCGCATTCATCGATGCCGGGTCTGGACGGGGAAGGACACTTTTATGGCTCTCTCTTATTCGGAAGCAGAGGAAGGTTATCGGTGTTGAGCCTTTTCAGCCTTTTAATGAAAAGCTTCAACGGGTTCTAGGAATTACTGGGATAACATCGATAGAAGTTTCGAATAGAGATGTTTTTAGCTTTATCCAAGAACTACTTGATAAGGGTGTCTTAGACTTTTCACAGACAGTGCTTTACTTATACATGTCAGCTCTTCCTGATGAGGAATGTGTTCGTTTAGGAGCGCTCCTTTCTCAATGCCCCGGACTTCATATTGTGAGCGTGAGCTTCTGGCTAGGAGAATATGGGGCCGCAGCCCATATGAGGCTTCTCTGTCGCAGGGAGTTCTCCTTCCCTTGGGGATCCGGAGAGGTCTTCTATCAGCAGGTGAAGTAAAAGCAAAAAATCCGAAGGAGAACGAGAAATTCTTTTTCCTTCGGATTCATATGAAAAGACGAAATTCTTAAATTTCTTTATCCGCGCATCATCGTTTTCTGAGTCTGTTGCTTCGACTTTAAAACGTCTTCGAGCGTTCGGAGGAGTTCTTCAATAGTTCGCTTCTCTTGCTCAAGAGCTGTTGAGTGCTTCTGATATGAGTCGCGGAAAAGTTCTCCTAAAGATTGTTTCTCGGTCTCATTTGCTTTGAGGCGAGCGGAGTTAAATTTATCTACCTGATCGTGAACATTTCGTGCTGAGAGGACTATTTTGCTAGTAACTTTGGCTACCATGTTCACATCATTGCAGCGCTCAAGAATATTTGGCATGATGTTACTTTCTGCGAGCTTTCCAATTCCCCATTGAACAAATTCGGGTGAGACTTCAGGAAGAGCGCCAAGAATTCCTAATGCTACGCCCGCAACTCTACTAATTCGATCAGACCAAGATCTCATTTCACCGAGATGGCTTTGCACGCTGGCATTCCAGTTGTGTCTTTGAGCTTCTTCCAAGAGGTGGAGAATATCCTTCTCTCTTCTGGCGTGTCTCTTAATAAGATGGCAGATAGCTCTTAGAAGTTGCTCGATTGTCGCATCTACTGGCAGGTCGAGCTCAGTGCTGTCAGGAGTAATGGGTGTATACTCTATACTCATCGGAGTATATGGAGGGTATGGTGTTGGTGCAACTGATACTGACATATTCTTTTCTTAGCCCTCATGTTGAGAGGTTCTAGATTATTACTGATTTTTCGTTATACGAAAGTTATACCTTTTCTTAAGCACGCCGCGCAATGGCAATTTGAGTATCTTTCGTTGATTTGTGAACTTCTTGTATCGATTTGTACAGATCGAGAATTAATTTACTCAAATCATTAAACGTTTTGATAAATTTGCCGCTGTTCTCGCCAGAGAGCTCAAGATGGTGCTGAATTTCTTTGTGGAGCGCTCGGACTGTCTTTTCTCGCCATTCAACACCTGTGCGAACACCGTCTGCTGCAACTTGCGCAACATTTGTCGCGATCCTCATGGCAGCGCCTGGATCAAATCCGAGACCCGTGACGAGCGATGCAACGGATGTGAAAATGTGGATGCGTGACAGCCACGCCTCTTGAGTTTCACTGACGTTTCTTGCAAGCCATCCTGCGACAGCTTTCTTGGCATAGTCATCTAACAGAGCATCAACTGCTACAAGGCCACCTAATACGGCCACTCCAATGGCGGCAAGAGAAAGGCCTCCAGTGAAGATTGCTACAGCTCCACTTGCAACCATAGCAAGAGGGCCGACAACCTTAGTGATGTTTGAAACTGTGGAGCTTGCTTTTTGAACAGAAGCTAAAGACTCGCTTGCTTTCATGAGCTCTTCATGCATCTTATTCTGCCATTCTCTTTCGGCTTTCATAAGCTCTTTTTGATTGAGAATAGCGCCGCGTGTCTGGTGAATAATTGCCAACATGACCTGTTGGTAGAGCTCTTCGAAAGAGATATCGTCTGTCTTTTCAGTGATTGAAGGCTCTTTTATGGTGAGGTCGACATCATCTATCTTTGTAACAGTCCTTGTAAAAAGAGGGCTTGTTGCAAGGGAACTGACTTGCGATAAGGAAGACTTATCAGGTGATGGAATTGAAGGAGCTGCATCTGGTTGAAGCAAGTTGTAATTTCGAGTTGCCCTTGAGATGGAGGATTTTGAGCTCGAAATGCCTTCAGGGGTTTTAATCGCTTCGTCTTGAGAAGTTGGATTGATGCCAATCGGATTGAGGGAAGGTTGGATCGATTGTGCTTGTTGTAAAAGCGCTTCTTCTTCAACACGAGAGAGGTGATATCTATCCGAAATTCGGGATGTTATAGCTGAAATTGACATACGCGTCTTACTCTTTGTAGCTACACTATATTTTACAGCTGATTCATTTCTTTAGAAAATTTCTCGAGGAATTGTATTTCTAAAGTTTGAAAACACTCTTGTAAGGAGCTATCTTCTTCATTGTATTGATTGCGAAGAAGGTTTTTTGCCATCTTTAAACTTTCAAAAGCGGTCTTTTCGTCATTCAATTTTATCGAGGCTTCTAAAAGCCCTAACCAATAGATCGTCATCGATGGTTGTAGTACGAGAAGCATTCTGAATGCATTCTGAGCTTCAACATACCTTCCAGCCTGTAGGCTGTAGTAGGCAAAAGAATACATTTCATGTGTGCTTCCCATGACGTCTTAACTGCTAGCCTTTTGAAAAGATCCGATCAATAGATTGCTTAATCGTTGATAGGATACTCATAAGGGTTTCATAGAGTGTATTTCTTCTCTCGAAATGCTCTTGAAAATCCTGACGGCCTGCTTTAATTTCATCTTGCTCTACCGATCTCTTATGCTGCAAAAAGATAGAAAGTGATGCTCGATCATTTTTGCTAAGCTCAGTTTTCTGGAGAATTGTGCTTGATATTCCAATTGAAGTGAGCTTCTCAATCGATTCTTTTAATGCAGCATGATCAGCGACGACTATGGAAACATCTTCTGTTCCCATGTCAGCAAGCTGTGCTAAAGCCTCGTCGATTATCTTTAAACGATCACCTGACTGCTGCATCTTTTGCTTCACTGTTTTGAGAGCCCCCGAGACTTTAGTCATCTCTTCAGCTTTGACAAGGTTGATAAGTTCTGAGAATGATACCTTTTTATAATCGACACCAGTTCGAACTTCTGTAATAGCGTCAGATCCAGACTCTTCACCAAGAGTGTCGTCTACTAAGAGATTCCCATCTTGAAGATCTTTCTGATCAATGTGCTGCTGATCAGGTACTTCTTGCTGGTTATTATAGAAGTAATCATATGCACGGCCAGCTAAGCCTGGTAATATTTGGAACATAATTCAGCGAAACCATTTTGAAATTACTATTCTGTAAACAATACCATAAATCGACAGGCGTTTTTTTTCAGCTATATAATTCCTTTTTATTTGGCTCGACGCAAGTTTTTGAATCCGATTTTTATTTGCTTATTCTCATGAAATACCATTAAGAGATGATTAAGTGTAAACGGTTATTTTTTTCTTATTGAATAAGGATCATTCTTATGACTGTTAGTTTTGTATCTTGATCGGTTCTTTCTTGCCTTCTGAGTTGATTTTTGTATGCTATGGTTATTCATGCATCTAAAACGTATCAAAATGAGTTTCATGTGTCTAATATGACCGAGCGGTATATAGAGTCTCTTTATACAGTCCGAGAAGAGCGCTTTGAATCAACATTGCGGCCTCTTTCTTTCTCAGATTTTATCGGACAAGAAAAGGCAAAAGAGCAGATAGAGATTATGATACAAGCCGCGCATCAACGAGGAGAGTCTTTAGGACACTGTCTACTCTCAGGTCCTCCGGGTTTGGGTAAAACAACTCTATCACACATTATCGCGCATGCTATGGGCTCTGATATGGTAATCACCTCAGGACCTGCGCTTGAAAAACCAGCAGATCTCGTCGCTGAATTGACGAAGCTCAAGGCAAGAGATGTCCTTTTCATCGATGAAATCCATAGAATGCCTCGAATTGTAGAGGAGTATCTATACTCTGCTATGGAGGATTTTGTTATAGATATCCCGCAAAGAGCCAGACTTCCTCTCGAGCGCTTTACTCTTATTGGCGCTACAACTCGACCAGGTCTTCTCTCCCTGCCGTTTCGCTCACGATTTATGTTGAATATCAGGCTCGATTTGTATGAAGAAAAAGCTCTTCAAAAGATTCTTCATCGATCAAGCTCCCTTCTTCAATTCCCAAGTGATGATGAAACTCTCTTCGAAATTGCGAGAAGAAGCCGAGGAACTCCTCGAGTTGCCAATAAACTTCTTCGTTGGGTGCGCGACTATTCTGCAATCAGAGCAGGTGGTAAGGTAACTCCGCGGATAGCACATGATGCGCTCACAATGATTTCTATTGACTCAATGGGGCTTGATGATCTGGATTTTCGAATTCTGACTACAATATATGATAAGTTTAATAGTGGACCTGTCGGAATTCAAACAATTGCCCACTCTATAATGGAAGAGCAAGAGACAATTGAAGAGGTCCATGAGCCTTTTTTAATTGGTGCCGGACTTATAAAAAAGACAGCGAAGGGTAGAGAGCTTACGGAAAGAGGAAAGGAACATATACTTAGGCGCCGGATGCTCGAAGAAAGTCAGAAGGAAGAGAGCCTAAAGAGATAAAAAAGCAGCTTGGCCCTCTTTTTGCTTAAGATTACTGTTGCTTGCTTTTATACAGCTCAGCATCATAAGGTCGATTTATCATTTGTTTTTTTTCATTATATTTTTATTGTAAGTCTTTATCGGATCGCACGGAAGTTATAAGGTGCTCTTTATGAAGTTGAAAGTTCCTACAATTGGCATGAAAGCCTCACTCAGTGTTCTTTCTCTAGCTACTATTCTATCAGTCATTCCTCAGCATGGCTCTTCGTCTCTTCAAGCAGCTTTTGAAGCTGTATCATCAAAGTTGTCACGCGTGAGAAATCTGCCACGACAGCCTATGGTAAGAGTGCTCCTTGCAAGTGAGCAAGAGGGGCTGAAGATAGAGGTTAATGGGGCGTATAACACCTATGACCCTTACACAGGAAAGAAGGTAGAGGGAGCATTTCTTAAATCGTCCTACTATATGTATCCTACTGCCGAAGGGATAAAGTGGGGACAAGAGTTTCCTGGTATTTATCAGCTCTTGATTGTCCCAGATTCTTCTTCGTCTTCCGTGATCGTCAACGGCATTCAATATCCAGGCGCAGTAGTCTTTTACCAAGTAGATGATAAGCTTGCGGCTGTGAACTGGGTAAGTCTAGAAGATTTGACAAGCTCATTGATGAGCACAACATTTCTTCCTACTGATACTGAACATAAAGAAGCGCTTTCAAGCTACGCAATAGCTATCAGATCGCTTGTCTATCAAGCTTTAGTCCAATCAAAGAATCATTTCTGGGATATTAAAGCAGATGATGCTGGTTATAAAGGCCGAGCTGTCACACGCTTAGATCACGTCTTTACCGATGCTATGAAGGTATCACAAGATATTATTATGGCAACTCCTGGCGGTATGATGAAAAATCAAAGCGAGATGAAGCCTATCCATCAAGAGATTAAAGGGCTCCTCCAGATGATGCCACGAAAGGATGTTGATACGATGGCAGAGGGTGGAAAAGATGCTCGCCGAATTCTCGAGCAATATTTTCCAGGCAATCTCTTAACCATTGCTGAAACTCCAAAGATGCCGCCAGAGCATCCTTACAGCAACTAAAGTATTGCTCTATTAATAGCTCTCGAGTCCTTTAATGATTTCTCGAGAGCTATTTTTTTGCTATGCTGTGATGATCGTTTTCTTTAGTGGATCTACATCGAAATTTCAAGGAGCGCTGCGATGACAAATGGAGCCATATCAGAGGGCGCTTTTGAGACTTCATTCATGAGAATTTCTGAGGCTTTATTGTTCCCCGCAAGCTCTACTGCGAGCTGGCACGAGAGTAAGTAAAGGCGAGATGTCGCCTGAAGAGGAAGGGATGATTCATCATGAGGTTGGCTCAGCCAAGCTTCAACGCCTGGATCTTTTGTAATCCATGGAATTGGGAGCCTAAAGTTTTCACTCTCTCTTTCGTTTGACGCAGAAGAGGCGAGTTGAAAACACTCTAATAAGCGCTCAGATTCCAATTTTTTTTGCCTCTTCATCGTATAGAGAGATATGTAACTTCTTAAGAGAGGCGCTCCTGGAGTATGAGAGTATTCCGAGCAAAAAGCCTGAAATTCATCATGCGGCATCTCAAGTAACGTATCGAAGAGAGCGGGGTAGAGATCGATATCGCCTTTCTTGCAGATATGATGGGCAACTTTTAAAAAAGGCTCATGCCCAAGTGTGATTGTTTTACGGAGAATCGTCTCCTTCAATTCAATTTCATGTTCTCTTAAGTACACTCTCTCTTGGAAGTTGAGTTGCGGCTCGAGGGTATATCGCCATACAGTAAAAGTACCGCCTGGTGACACCGAAGGGCTTATAACGATTCCTTCTTTAGATCCCTTTGATGGTGAGAGTAGTTCACTGAGAAATGAAGTTGCTTTGGGATCTTGTGTCATGACAAGGTAGAGAATTGTAGTGATGTCTGAAGAGTTCTCTACAGTTATGTCGACGGGAAGTTTTTTTGGGTTATCAGTCGAGAGGAGTGCAGAGAGGATCATCTTATTTCCACTCAGATACTCTCTTGTTGCTTCATCAAGCGCTGTCTCATCTCCAATTGATATTCTGCTCGCAATTGCCCTTAATCTGACGAATGGATTGTTATGCTTTGATAATGCTTGTAGCTTCTTTAAAGATTTATCGCCTGGGATAAGTTCTAAAGCTTCAGCTTGTGCCTCTAATACAATAGGGGAATGGGATGTGTAAGAGAGGATAAACTCTTCAGCTTCTATTCGTTTAAACTGGCTAAGAGCAAGAAAGATCCTATTAACAACTGGATCTGGCATCTCATACGCCATTTTATAAAGTTCTTGAAGGGCTTGAGGTGACCCTTCTTTTGCATAAAGGAGGGGAAGGTAGAGTGCTGTCTCTTCCGGAAATTTAGTCTTTAATGCGTCTATTTGATAGATCGCTCTTTTGTCTCCTAGATCTATAAGGTTCCAGATAGCTTCTAGTCGTACAGCAAGATAGGGCGACTTGAGAGCTTCTTGAAGGAGATCTCTTGCTCTTTCAGTTTTTAAATTGGCCAGAGCTTGCACTGACGCAAGTTGAATGAATGGAGAATCATCAAGAACTCGCTTTGATAATATATCGATAGCCAGCGGGTGGTGACACAGTGAGAGAGCTTGAAGCGCAGTTGAAACTTTCATCTCATCTCGAGAGTCAAGGTGTTCTATGAAAACCCGGCGAGCTTTTTCTTCTATTTCAACTTGTGATGGTTGTTTTTTATCAGACGTTATTGAGGGTGATGTTGATAAATGAAGATTTGGGACCTCCAAAGAAATTGAAGTATCTTTGGAAGATTGGATTCGGCTACAGGAAACAAAAAGGATGCTTATACAAAGAGAGCGCGCAAGAAAAGATTGATACATAAGATTTTGAAGATCAGTAGAGGTGAATTTCATCTTACTTGCAGTGTTGTTGGTTAAAACTCTCTAACAAAAGCCTATGAATTTGAGAAAGAGGAAAGCCGACTACGTTATAGAAGCAGCCTCTAATCTGATCAATGATAAGGGCTCCTTCTGATTGAATGCCATATCCTCCAGCTTTATCATTCCACTGCTCTCTATCTAGAAAGTGATCGATTTCTCTCGAGGAAAGAGGGAGGAAGTGAACTAATGTCTCTTCAAATCCAATTTTTTCACGGGAGGGGGAGACTAAGGCGTACGCTGTAATTACCTTATGCCATGTGCCCTGAAGTGCGTCGATCATGTCATAAGCTTCTTTTCTCGTCTTAGGTTTTCCTAAGACTTTTTCGCTCACAACAACAATCGTATCCATTCCTAAGACTATATGCTGGCTTTCAGCTTCGTTTTGTCGTTTGAGGAGGACTGCACGAGCTTTTTTCATCGCCAAAGACATAGCGTACTCATGGGGTGTCGAGTGCTCATTCTCTGAATACGCAGGCTCATCAACATCTGAAGCTTCGCACTCAAATGAGAACGAAAGCTTTTTCATCAGCTCTCTTCTTCTTGGAGATGTTGAGGCAAGAATGATTTGAGGGGGTGCTTGATTATGATACGTCATTTTTGGTTCCAATGAAGAGTGTCGCGATACCGCCTAAAAGAGAATAAGCCTCGACAGAGTGAGTAAATTTCTCTTTCATTTCATTCACAAGGGTATCTTTATGGACAAATTGCTCAATGCTCGATGACAGATAAGCATACGATTCTTTGTTTCCACTAATCAATGCTCCGATTGCAGGAATTATGTGACGTAGATACCAGCTATGTAGTTTTTGAAGTATTCGGGAATCAGGTGATGTAAGCTCGAGGATGCATGCGACCCCCTGAGGCTTAAGAATCCGTGACATTTCGTGAAGCGCTTGAGATCTCTTATCTATATTTCGAATGCCATATGCCATCGTAATAATATCAAAAGAATGATTATCGAATGGGAGCTCAGTTGCGTCTCCTTCCATAAATTCAATCGAGATATGAGGATGAAGTTGCAGCTTTTTATTTTTACTGGAGGCTATCTCGATCATTGTTTGTGAGAAATCAACGCCTGTAAGTGTAGCTTGAATAGATGGTGGCAGTTCTGAGGCAATTCTAAATGTGATTTCTCCAGTGCCACAGCAGAGGTCGAGAACCTGAAGATGGGTGGGGGTATTTCCTCTGAGTTGAACATAACTTTTGATGGCTTGACGTGCTAGCCGCCGATTCCATAGGCAGTGTAGTCCCATTGACATGCACCAATTAGCAGTATCATATCTCTTAGCGATTGTGTTAAACATCGCTTGTATGGATGAAGGCTTGTTCTTAGAAAACGTATTCATCAGGAAGGCTCTTTCATGGTTTAACGTGAGCTTTCATCTCCAAGATTCAGGTTCGAAAAGCTTAAAGGGTCGATTGGATATTGATATGGATTGCTTCCAATTATTTGAGGTTCTTGATGTGGCTCGAGAGATTTTTCTTCAAGTCGAATAAAATAATCGAGTCCTTGGAAGTGGCGTGATGAAAGTCTAAATTCAAGCGACTTTTGATAATATTCAAAGAGCTTTTTCTCTGAGATTGTGGGGATTCTTTGTGAGGCGTAGCTGACAATTTCATCCAAATTCTTCTGGGACCAATGGAAAGCTTCATCGATTGAACGGTGAAACTCGAATATCTCTTCTGAGTGTGCTTGGAGTGACGAATTATTTGTTGCTAAGAGTGCAAAGATAAAACTTTTTCTCGTTGCCAGATGCCATGCTTTTGCCAAATCGATAGCTGTAAATTTAGTGTTCTCAAGAATCGCAAGGCATGAGTCGCCGATAATGAGAAAGGGTTTGTCTTGCTTAAGGAGTAGTTCAGGAGAAAGTGTTGAGCGAGTCAGCTGAGGACTAATTCGCCAAAAGTGATTACATAAGACGCGTAAAAGTCGAACTGATGTCTCACTCTCAGTAGTGAGCAAGATTTCTCTGAACGTAGATGGATCTACGCCTTTGGGGGTAAAAAGGCAGACGCTCATAATTGATTCAGTGCTCGCAATCCCAAGATCGGATAAGAGAACAGCATCTTCTCTTCGGTCGACGTAGCTAAGACTACTTACCATTGCTATATCGACTTCCTTTTTCTCGAGCATACTGTTGACTTCGCGAGGAGTTCCCCAAACAAGGGTTCCAGGGTATGGCACTTTCCCGGTCGATAAGGGATAAAAGAAGGGAAGAACATTGCTATAGTGAAGGGCTCCGATACGAATCATAAGTATTCAATTGCTCGCTCTTAGAGTGCTGTCAGTTCTTTCAAGTTCTTGTAAAGTGTTCCTGAATGGACTTTGATAGGATGTCTATTCTTATTGCGAATAAGATCTTCCATGACTTTCTCTGTCATCTGAATCTTTATCCCGCCGGCCATTGTAATCACTTTTTCTTCTAAGGATGTAGAGGCGAAATCATTAGCTCCCCAGTCGAGGATATCTTGAGCTTCTTCAATGCCGACATAATTCCACAAGACTTTAATGCTTGGAATATTATCTAACATAATCCGACTAATCGCATAGATTTTGCGAATATCCTTAGGTTGGAGTCGATCTTTTCGCTTTCCAAGAGCATTGTTCTCATCGTGATACTTTAGGGGGACAAATGTTTGGAAGCCGCCTGTCTTATCCTGAAGCTTTCGGATAGAATCGAGGTGCTCAAGAATATGCTGAGGAGATTCAATATGGCCAAAGAGCATGGTTACATTTGACGGAAGTCCGATTCGGTGCGCGGATTCGTGTATCTCAAGATAACGCTGAGATGAGATTTTACCAGGAGCAATCTTTTGGCGAACTTCCTCAACGAGAATTTCAGCACCTCCACCAGGAAGGGATCCGAGGCCCCAAGAGATCATTAGGGAGAATACTTCTTCAACAGTTATTCCATGGAGTTTGGCTAAGAAATCATACTCAACGGGAGTTAAGGCTTTGATATGAAGATTGGGATTTATCCGCTTAATTCGCGTAAAGATGTCTTTATAGTAGTCGAGATTACAATCTCTCCAAAGGCCTCCAACAATATGGATCTCACAAACTCCTTTCGGAATTGCCTCTTTGACCTTCTTTTCGACCTCTTCTGCGGTCATAAACCATGCTTTATCCCAACCGGGCTTAGCATAGAATGAGCACATAGGGCAAGAAAGCTCGCATAGATTCGTTGGGTAGATATAGAGCGTGTGAGAGTAGGTGACGGTATCTCCATGAGAGCGCTTTCTTATATAATCAGCTGTCAGTTGAAGAGTTTTTGTATCAGCTTGGGAGAAGAGCTTCATTCCGTCTTCAATAGAGGCGCGACTTCCTCGGAGAATTTTTTCTAGAACAGACCTCAATTCGGGTGAAGAGTGAGAAAGTATCGTGCTCAATTGAGCATCCAGTGTCGCTGTGTCTTCTGAGTATTTCGCTGTCTTTGTCATATGAGCGCTCCAATCGACTCTCTATCTGCTTTAAGATTGAGGATATAAGAACTGTCGCTTCTTTATTCTTTTTTCTCTTTGCATGAGGCAGACTTTCCCATGCAGCACGTAGTGTTTCCATCGGGCGCTTTGTCGCACTGCTTTCGAAGAGTCTTACTCTCCCCACCGATAATCCAGCCAAGTGACATAAGGATGGCTGCTATGGCTCCCAAAAGAGTTGCAAGAAGGAGTGAGGCTCCAACTGAAGAAGAGAAGAATGTTGAGATAGTATCGAGTATAGACATGTGCGAAGAAGTAGTTTTTTTAAAGTTTGAATTTGTACCCTATCATACGTTTCAAGATGCAGACAATGAAGAATTGAAGTAAGACTACAACTTTTACTGATTTGAATAGAAGTCCAGCTAAAAAATTATGGGCGTGTTCTGATGTGCTATATCCTTATCAAAGACGTCTATGTACATGGTCGAGGTGTTGTTGATATCCTGCTCGATGGCGATAAAGGCGTAATTTCTTCGATTGGTCATAATCTAGAGAAAGTGCATTCGATGTCATTTGATAGGCCGGTAAAGAGGTTCCGAGGGTCATCGCTTTATGTTTCTCCAGGCCTCATTGACCTTCAGATGAATGGCGCTTTTGGAAGAGAGTTTGTCTCAGATAAGACGCTTGTCTCAGAAGTGTCGCGCTTTCTTCCATCTCGCGGTGTCACTAGCTTTCTTCCGACCATTATTACTAGAGAGTCTTCTTGGTATGAGCGGGTATTTAGTAAGTGTGATGTTTTAAAGTCACATGAAGGGTTGTGTAAACCTTTAGGGTGGCATCTTGAAGGTCCTTTTTTAAATCCGGCACTTAGCGGAATACACTCAAAAACAGCTCTTGAGTCTGAAGTTTTTGACGAGCATATTTGGAGAAATATCTTTTTACGAGGAGATGTAGCTCTTGTTACGCTCGCTCCGGAAATAAAGGAGGCTGATATGTGCTTACAGCTAGCCTCTGAATTTCATATCCCAATAAGCATAGGCCATTCTGCTGTTAAGTTATCTCAAGAGGTAAGTTCGTATCTTAAAAAGAGGGGAGTTAGGCTTATAACTCATCTTTTTAATGCGCAACCTTCATTTCATCACCGAGATTCTACTTCTATTATTGCGGCTGTCTTAGGTAGACATGAATTTCCCTTCTACACTGTAATCTCTGACGGACGCCACCTCTCTTCTGAAGCGCTTCGAATAGCAAGACGCTCTTTTCCTGATGGAATGATCTTTGTCTCAGATGCATCGCCTCTTCTCTTCTCATCTTCAATAACCTGTCCCTTTGGCAATACTATTATTACTAAAAGTTCTGATGGGTCCATGGCGGTTGATGAAAAAACGAGGTCGATCTTAAGTGGGTCAATATTACCGCTTCATGAACAAATTCATATTGCTGCATCAATATTAGATATCTCATTCATAGAATTAGTATATGAGACAGCGTATCGAGCTTCTTGTGTCCTTGGGCTTCAAGATAAGATGGGATCTCTTCGTGAAGAATATGTTGCGGACCTTGTCGCATGGAAAAAAGTGGGTGAAGCATACCAGGTAGAAGCTTCATTTATTGATGGCAAGATTGCTTACATGTCTGAGGGGTCGTTATCTCGTTTAGAGTGAACGACATACGAAAGTAATCCTTATGATAGAAAAACTCTTCTCTTGAAACAGAAGAGCTGGCAGCATTGTATGCATCAAATCGTTTATTAAAATATAATACCTTAAGTGGTTGTTGCATGCGTCCTCCTTTGTTTCATTATTTTTTTCTTTTCCTCTATCAAATTGTGTATACAATTCTTTTTGTTCTCTATTTGCCTAAACTCCTCCTAGAGATGAGGAAAAAGAAAAATGTTTCATTGATCTGGAAGCGGTTTTTTCCTAAACCGATTTCCCTCAAAAAAATGGTAACTGGAAAAGAGAAGGTCTTTTGGATTCATGCGGTCTCTTTTGGCGAGACTGTCGCTGTAGCTCCCTTAGTAAAAGAGCTGAAAGATCTCTATCCAGACGCAGTATTTATCACATCGCATGCAACCCAGACAGGCCTGGAAGCAGGGCTGAAGCTTCTTCCTTTTGCTGAAGCTCATGTATTTCTCCCGTACGACTTTTTCTTCTCAGTCAGAAGGCTTATGCAAGATGTCCCTTATATTACTTCTGTTATTCATTCGGAAGGGGATATGTGGCCATGCTTCCTTACTGAAGCGAAGAAGAGGGGTGCTTCAATTATTGTCGCTAATGGAAAGCTCTCGACAAGATCATATAAGAGATATCAGTATCTGTCATATCCTGCTCGATGGATTTTTAGCATGGTTGATCTCTTTTGTTTGCAGACAACCCAATTTCGCGATCGTTATAAAGCTTTAGGAGTTTCTGATTCGAAGCTTGTTGTCACTGGAAACATGAAGGCCGATGTTAACATTAAAATGCTGCTTGAATCAGAAAAAGATGATCTCCGAAGAAAGATGTGTGTCAACTCAAGCGATATCTTAATTGTTTTAGGATCTACGCATAACCCCGAAGAAAAGCTTATTATAAAAGAGCTTGAGTACTTTTTAGTGCCCCCTTTGAAAATAGCTGTTGTTCCAAGGCATCCACATAGGTTCCAAGAAGTCTTTCAAATGCTTCAGTCGGATTTTCCGACAAAGAAGGTTGTTCTTTTTAGCGAATTGCAAAATAAAGGCGCTGAGAAAGACTGGGATATCCTTATTGTCGATGCGATGGGTATTTTAACGTCGCTTTATCAAATTGCATCGCTATCAGTAGTCTGTGGCAGCTTTGTCTCCCATGTAGGCGGTCATAACATTTTAGAGCCTGCGGCTGTCGGCTCACCTGTGCTTGTCGGTCCATATATGCATTCGCAGCAATGGCTCTTTGATTCTGCAGCACATCATCACGCAGTTATTCGTCATAAGACAGCTCATCACCTTGCTAAGAGTTTATATCGACTCTCTACACATGGTCATGTCCGATCTCAGATGGCTCAAAAAGCGCTTCAATGGGCAACCGATTGTAAGGGGGCTACAAAGCGAACAATTGATGCTATTCATGAGAACATGAAACAAGTCCAAGCGTAAAATTATCTAAGATCCTCATACAGGGTCTTAGGGGAGAGTGATCTTGAACTTGGTATAAAAGACTCCTTGTAAGTTAGTTATCGCTGTATGAGAAGATTCATTTTAAAAAGGCGTTGAGGTAAATAGTCTCACATAGTATAATAGTCGCAACCTGATTAATCCTGACGCGGGGTGGAGCAGGGGTTAGCTCGTTGGGCTCATAACCCAAAGGCCGGAGGTTCGAATCCTTCCCCCGCTATTTTTTTAAGGCATCAGCCTAGTTCTTCTATTCTTGATTTATGGCGGTATAGCTCAGGTGGTAGAGCAACGGAATCATAATCCGTGTGTCGTTGGTTCGAGTCCGACTGCCGCTATTCATGTCTCATTTGTTTAATGCTTTCAAAGTTGCACTTTACTAAGCAAAGAACGTCTTACATTTCTTTTTGTCGCGGGGTGGAGCAGGGGTTAGCTCGTTGGGCTCATAACCCAAAGGCCGGAGGTTCGAATCCTTCCCCCGCTATTTTTTTCATTACTCTCTCATTCTCTTTACTTCCTTGCGGTTGACTCAATTATCTATTTTATTTGCGTTACATTAGTCGTAACGAGATAATAAACGAGTTAATTGATCGTTGAATTAGGTGGTTGTATGATTAATAACGGGCCGTTTAGTGTGTTTGATAGTATTTCATTTGATAAATACAAAGAGATTTGTAGAGAAGTTTCTGGAAACCGTATGACTGATCAAGAAATACAGGTTCATTATGATGATCTTAAAGAAATAGATGACGATACAATTTCGCCAGGAATAGAAGATGCAGTGAAAGAAGATGATAAACTGTATTTCTATGATGATAATTATGGATACCTTAAAGAATCGAATGTAAATGAAGCGAATGAAGAGAATTATGAGTGCGTGCGTAAATTCTTTGTAGATGTCGCAATACAAAAGAAAGTGTATGAGATCTTAGGGATAAAGGTGTCATTAGGTGATAAAACATCGATTCTAACCCAGGCGTTGAGCAATCCTTCTTGCTCGTTTATAAGAGATAATTGGGATCGTATTCGACAAGAATTCCAAAACAAAGACTTTTGTGGCGTAAAATTTCATTGGAAGGTAAACAATCGCAATCTCTTCCCTCAGTTCAATTTTAAAAATGAGCAAGCTACTCCAAGTGAGTTTGGAAATCGCTTTAATGATCTTCGAGTTGAGAACAAGTTTACAGACGCTACAATCATTGTCGATAATGAGCGCTTTAATGTTCACCGTTGTATGCTGAGTAGTTCGTCTCCTTTTTTTGACAGTCTTTTTTCAGCGGACTTCAAAGAGAAGGTACAATTAAAGAGGGGAAACGAAGTAACTCTTGATGTCGGTTTTTGTGTT
The DNA here is from genome assembly GCA_964427425.1 of uncultured bacterium. Lineage (GTDB taxonomy): Bacteria > Chlamydiota > Chlamydiia > Chlamydiales > FEN-1388 > CAYRUD01. Next base: position 118,738 of record CAYRUD010000002.1, on the reverse strand, counting down.
CCTTCACAAGTCTTCGAAAAATTTCTCGCGTTTATTTATACAGGGGTTGTAGGTGATTTAAAAGCCTTCTCTGTAGACGATGTCATCGCATTGGGTTCATTGGCTCATATGACTCTTATCGATGATCTTAAGTCTAGTTGTTTGGAAGCCTGTTCTAAAGCGTTGTTCGAAAGATTATCTAAGAAGACATTTTGGCCTATCTTTGAGTATGCGTTTAAAGTCAATGACGCATTCTTGAGGAAACCTCTTGAGATCATCGAGGGCAATTATAGCGATTCATTGTATTCTAAAGAAGGATTAGTAGCTCATAAGAGTATTGAGGAGCTTATTCAATTGATAGATTGGGCTATATATTTGCTTAATCCTGAAGATGACTCCAATGAACTTTTTGAAACTCTCTGTAGAGCAATCCAGCAACTGATAGATGATGATTCTGCTGAACTGGTGCGTAACAAGATTGTGCGGTTAGAGCGTGAATCGTCCGACGCTTATTCAGCCGTGTTAGACGATCTTAAGGAAATTATTAAAAAATTTGAACTTAAGAGATCTTCTACAGTGCAAAGTGAATCTAAGGGTGATCTTAAGCCCGATAATTGATATGCGCTTTGAGGTGTATTAAAAAGGACATCTTGAAGAGATATCCCTTATTTACCGGAGGTTCGGATTTTTCCCTCTCCGCTATTTCTTTTTCATAAGACCATAATTTGTTTCTTTTTAACTCATTTTAATGAGATTATAGTTTTGTTAATTAAAAAAATTAGTTATAAACCTATTTTCTTTTGTTGTTTCTATGAATACAAGCCCGTTGATTAGAGCTTATGAGAATATTTCCATGGATACGTATGTCGAATTATGTAGAGAAGTTCCTGAAAATGGAATGGATGAAAACGACATGGGTGATCTTTCAAATCTAATCATTGATGAAATCCTGCCGATAATCGACGAAGCTGTTCAAAAAGAAGATAGTCTTTTTTATTATGATATTAACCAGAAAGAGTCTCTTAAAAGCAGTAATTATAGTGTAGCTAATCGTGAGAATTACGAGTTTACGCGAAAATTTCTTGCTGACGCAGCGATTCAAAGAAAAGTGCTCGCGCTTTTGGGGATAAAAGCATCTTTAGGACATAAAGGATCAATTTTAGACCAGGCATTGAATAATCCAACACTCTCATTTATTCAGAAGAATTGGAATCATCTTCGGGCTGAGATAGAGAATCCTGATTTTCATGGCATAAAATACAGTTGGAAGTTGAGCAATCCGATTCTATATCCAAAATTCGTCTTAGAGAATAAACGAACTTCGCCCGATGAATTCGGCACTCGATTTAATGCTTCACGAAATGAGAATAAATTCACAGACGCTACAATCATTGTCGATGGAGAGCATTTCAATATTCATCGTTGTATACTAAGTAGCTCATCACCATTTTTTGAAGGACTTTTCTCACCTGGTTTTAAAGAGAATGCTGAATTGCAGGCTACTAAAGAAGTATCTCTCGATGTAGGTTTTCTTGTTCCATCCCATGTTTTTGAGAAGTTTCTTACATTTGTCTATACTAGAGTTGTAGGAGACCTAAAAGATCTCAAAGTTGAAGATATTATAACATTGGGGTCATTGGCTCATATGACGCTTATCGATGATCTCAAGATGCCTTGTATGGAAGCCTGTTCTGAGGCGCTGATCCATAAGTTATCCAAGAAGACTTTTTGGTCTATCTTAAAGTATGCGTATGAAGTTAAGGATTCATTACTCAAAGAGCCTCTTGAACTCTTCGAGATAAACTACAGTGATAAGTTATTCTCAGCTGAGGATCTGGCGGCGCATAAGAGTGTTGATGAGCTTATCGAGCTCTTAGATCAAGCAAGGTATATCCTTTATGATGACGATGACGAAAACGAGCTTATAGTAGAGCTCTGTAAAGCGATTCAGGAAAAAATCGATGAGAACTCAGTAGATCTGGTTGGGCAAAAGGCTTTCCAGTTTGAAAAAGAATGTATAGATATGCCTGAAAATGCATCATCGAAAGCTCTATTAAAGCAATTTACTGATATGCTTATAGCTTTTGAGGAAAGGAAATCTATAGCTAGGCAATCTGGGAAGAGTGTGAGCTTTAAGCCTAATGATTGATGGTTCCTTTGAAGAGAGAAAAAGGACATCTTGAATAGATGTCCTTTATTTAATCGAGCGATTAGCTTATTTCGCGGCTTGAAGGATAGATGGATACTTCGCTTGAAGCTCTTTGATTTCATCTTCTAGCGTAAAGTCATCTTTTAGGTGGATGAGTGTGCCGAAGTCCTCTTTATTGCAGATGTACTGATCGACATTGTTCTCTCTTGCGCTTTTTGAAAAGATCACAAATTCATAGTCATCGCTTCCATCGACATAGGTGAGCTTATCAATGTATTCGCTTTTAATGAGATAGGTACAGTGGACGACAGGCGCTTTAAATGTGCCGATTTTTTTTCGTAAGAATATGTCGTAGTAGTCAGGGTGCGGTTTGTAGTAACCATATTCATTCACGTCACAGAAAAAATTACTGTAAAAATCGCCTTCTTCTGGAATTGGCTTAAGCATCGGCGCGATGATGGGCTTATCTTCTTTAATAAGAGTTGATAGAGTTTGAGGGGTGATGAAGTTGTCGCAGTCGACGACAAAATAGTAATCGCAATCGCATTCCTTGGCTTTCTTCATGCTTTTATTGCGAATCGCTCCAAGCACCTTAAAGCGCTCATTAATCCACTCGTGAGGACGCGTGTTGGGGAGGGATTCATACTCTCGATTTTCAAAGTGTATCGCTTTATATTGGCTCTTGCGACTTTCCATCCAATTTTGGAGGACTTCTTTTGTGTTGTCAGAGTTGTTGTTTGTATTGATGTAGATCGTTATCAGCTTCTTGTCGTAGTCTAGCCTCTCGATGCACTGCAGGTAGTGTGGCAGGATATGCGCTTTATCCTTTGCGAGAATCGCTATGAGGACAGTCTTTTTTGCGCTATCTTCTGTGCAGAACAGATGGCTTCCTAATAGGAGCAAAAGAACGAGTAGAAGGCGAGGTAGTTTCATAAACAAGCTTGAGTGTGATAATGGTTTTACGGAGAAGAGAGGGATATCACATCTACAATTCTTAATGCAAAGTCTATTCAACTCTATTTTTGAAATGTGTTGGGCATTGCATCGGTGCTTATTCGCTGATGAGTCTGCCGATCGCAAGAGGGTGCTCGTTATTGCTATTATAAATGGATGTCGATGAGGTACTCCAGGTGTATCCAGTAATATCTCCCGCACGTGTTGTATATAAGCGTATAAATCCTTTTCCTATTCCAGGGCGGTATACTCCTTTGCCTATGCGTCTAGAGTCGTGAAGTCCATGCCCTTTTTTTGTGCAGTCGATTACCTCAACATCCCATTGATTCCTTTCAGAGATAAGAGGGGGAGTGGCTACGCGTTGAATCGGTTTCGAATGAACTACCATAATGTGCCCGGTATCATCAAAACCAAGTGGATATGTAACAGCTATAAAATCACCAGGGGCGACATCTTGAATGTGTCTGACTCGCTCAAAGTATTGCTCGTCTACGATAGCTCGGAAATAGTCGCGAGCATAAGGGCGTTTCTTTCCAATTTTTGCCTGTAGATCATCTCTTGTCCATGTATATGTGTGCATAAGAAGAGATGAGATAAGCTCGCTACAATCTGTCTGGCATATATATGCATTATGAGTGTCGGATCCCCATGAGACAATGGTCGGCTTATGCTGATAACTAGTGTTTTCTGGCAGTGTATTGTTTACTAGCAGCGATAATTCATAAAGATGAGTGGATGATTGTGACCGTGCAGATATGTTGCGGGGATCTTTCCGCTGTGGCTTTACGATCAGAAAAAAGAGAGTTGTCACTAAGGCGATGATGATGAAGAAAATCATAGTTTTCTCTGTCTCACTCAATCTCTAATTGATTAAGATACTAGGCTCTATCTACTCCTTATCATTAAAATATTTATTTGATAAGACCAACGGTTTGGACTCGCTTGAAGTGTTTGTCGTTACAGCCCTCAAGAACGAGAGCTGTATAGCATAGATTCTCTACTGTCTGTACATTTGAACAAGTTGGAGCATATTGCCATCTTTATCTCGGATGGATTGCATTTTTACGTGGCCAGGTATATCGATGACTTTTCCGACAAAAGAGACGCCCTTTTCCTTAAGTTCTTTGATTGAAGCTTCAAGGTCATCAACTGCAATGGTGACTACAGCGTTCGATCCAGGTAATAATTTTTCTTCATCAGTGTAGACTCCAAGTCCGAGGCGAGATCCATTGCCTGCTGATAATTCAGCCCAACCATATTGCTCATGATATTCAAGAAGTGTAAATCCAAGAGTCTTCGTGTAAAACTCGATCGCTTTTTTTACATCTTCAACAACGACCCAGCTTAAGAATATGCCTTGCGGTTTCATGTATCTAAATCCTCTGTATTGCTTCGTCAGATTTGACAGATAAGATAGTTTAAACAGCGAATAATGCGCATTTGTTTTAAGGAATTTTTGTATTATCGAGTGTTCTCGCAATAGGTGTTTTTCTAAGAATTGTAACTCTTATAGGTGTTTAATAATCGTCCCTGTTTCAATCTTTCTATTTTATTTCTTTCTATTTCTCGTTTATATCACAAAAATAAGAGCCTAATTGTTTTATTCATTCATTTACGCAAGGGGTAATACAATGAGAATAGGCCATAATAGTTCCTCAAGTTCTATCTCGTCAGTAATTGACCAATTTGTCGAAACAGAGGTGGTAGACGATGATGAAATTTCAAGCACTGCATCTCAGCTCGATGAAAATATTCTCGAAGATGATCTAGTGCCGCCTCGTCAGCGATATTCACTTTATGATGATGGTGGAACGAGTTGGAGTTACTATCAACGAGGTAATTATTCACAAGACGATTCAGAAACAGAGCTGGTAACGAGTAATCTTGAGTCTGAATCAGAAAGCGGGTTAAGACTTCCTCCATCCCCAGAAGAGACTGAGTGCTCAATCGTCAGTGAGCCGATGCCCGGCGATTTCTTAAGTGAGCTCGACAGGGGGCGCTTCTTTAGCCAATATACAGAACTCCAAGTGATTCAAGATCCATCATCTCACTTCTATAATGAGACGATACCTGTTCTCGATACGATGCTTGAAGCGCAGCATGTATGGAACAATATGGATGAATGGGACTTAACCGAGGATGAGAAGGTTAAACTCGGGGTCTACTGTCGACATCTTTTGCCAGAGGTCTCTTCTTTAGCCGACAAGGCAAAAGAAATGGTACATGAAGAACGGCAAAAGCTAGTGGTCAATGGATTAAAAAGTGGCTTCACCTCGATGAATGTCCTCTATGAAAAAATTCATAGTGAGTTTGAAGGAAAGGAAGCTGCCCTATTCCATGCTGAGCAATATGTGGATCCAGCCTCTGAAGAGAAATACACGCAGTATCTTAGAAGAGAATCTGAGAGATTATTTGTCTGGATGTATTTTCTAGGATCTCTTCTCTTCTTAAGAAAGAATGATTATTTCAAACTCGATAATATGGCGGAGGCAAGCCAGGCGGCCTCTCTCTCACATGAATTTTTCTTCTTACAACAAAATGTCTTACGTTCAGTTCGAAAACTGTTTGGAGAAGATTTCGCCACAGTCTTAACGTCCTCTTTAAAAGAGATTTGATAGAAAACAATAATAGAAAGTAATGTCCCTCTTTTTGAGCTAATGTACATTACAAGAGGGTGAGGATATGCACGTGAAAGAAGCTGTCGCGGTTATCGGCTTGGGGAAAATGGGAAAAGAGATTGCGCACAACATCCTCAAGAGCGGCTATGAGTTGTATGTCTACAATCGTACGAAAGAAGCTTGTAATGAATTATTATTAGAGGGCGCTCATCTTTTGAATTCGCCGAAAGAGGCAGCGGAGAAGGTCTCTTTTGTGATTACAATGCTGGCAAATGACGAAGCTCTCCAAACAGTCGCTGAAGGTAAAGATGGACTTCTTTCTTCGAGTCGCACAGGATTTATTCATATATCGATGAGTACTGTAAGTCCCGAGCTTACAAAGCGGTTGGAGGATCTTCACCATAAAAAGGGGATTGAATTCATAGCGGCTCCAGTTTTTGGAAAGCCTGACGCGGCAAAAGCAAGAAAACTTATTATCTGCTGTGCCGGTGCTAATAAGGGCAAGGGTAGAGCTCTTACGCTTCTCACTCATCTGAGTCAAAAGGTGTATGACTTTGGTACTGAGGCTAAGAATGCTATGATAGTAAAGCTTTCTGGTAATTTTATGCTCTTAAGTATCGTTGAATCTCTTTCAGAGGCATTTTCATTTGCAGAAACAAATGGTGTGAACCCAAAAGAGCTTTATTCCTTTTACTCCGAGTCAATTTTTCAATGCCCGGCTGTTATCAATTATGGAAAAGTAATCGTTGAGAAACAGTTCGAGCCAGCCGGATTTGCCATGAAACTAGGGCATAAGGATATCTCGCTTTTTAAGGAAGCTGCAGGAGAGAATATACATCTTCCGTTAGCAGACCTCCTCATTCAGCGATTGGAAGATGGTATTCAAAAGGATAGATCTGATCTGGATTGGTCAGCAATCTCACTTGCTACAAAGGAAAAAGAGACGCGGTAAGAATGATGCATGTAGATGTTCAATCGTGGGAAGATCGCTTTATTCGTTTTTGGAAACAACAGGTAAATATTTCCCACGATGCATCACATGATCTTTCTCATTTTCAAAGGGTGTGGAAAATTGCCCGTCAGATTGCTTCTGTAGAGAAAAACATCTCTATAGATATGCCGGCTCTTTTAGCTGCGGCGTATTTTCACGATCTTATCTCTCTTCCGAAGAATCATCCTGAAAGGCATCTTTCATCTAAGCTATCAGCAGATAAAGCGGTTCAAATCTTACAGGATATGGGGTTTGATCCGAAAAGTTTGCCTAATGTCTACCACGCAATCCATGCTCATAGTTTTTCCGCTCAAGTAGAACCCACTACGATTGAGGCTAAGATTCTACAAGACGCTGATCGTATGGAGGCTTTAGGCGCCTTAGGAGTTGTGCGTCTTTTCTATACTGCTGGTAAGATTGGATCGAAGATTCTCCACTCAGAAGACCCTTTTGCTCTTCAAAGAGCATATGACGACACTCGTTATGCCCTTGATCACTTCTTCGTGAAACTCTTTCCTCTTGCAAACACACTTCAGCTAGAGGTATCAAAATCAGTTGCGCTCGAGAGGGTACATTTTCTTCATCAGTTTGTCGACGTGTTGAAAGAAGAGTTGGAGTCAAACATCCAACAAGGAGCTCTTTTTATTGCTATGACCTGGTTTAATGCAGGAGCTCAATCTATATCTCTATTGTGGAGTCAGTGTGATCCTTTTGCTCTAAGACGACCTCTTCAAGAAGAATTATATCCGCTGGATATTATCATTAAGAAGAAGGCAATCCAACCATATACCTTGACATTCATAGAAGGGCTAAAAGATTCTTTGCTTTGAAGGTTACGGATAGGCAGAATAGATGTGTCCCAAGGGTTAATTACTACATCAGTCGTATCCGTCATGTCGATTCTGAGAACGCAATATTCAAGACTCGAGCAACCAAGGCTCGAGCCCCTCTCACAAAATTCTGAATTGTTCCCTCGCGTGGAGAATATTCAAGAGCAAAGAGGAGACTTTAGAACCCGTCAAGTCATATATCCGTTTTCTAGAACTCGGCCGTTGCATTTACATGTGATACCTTCCGTATTGTCTCCTCAAGGTGATATACAAGCTGTTTTTCAATCAACAGCAGAAGAGACTGAAACTTCAAGCAATACCATTTTAATGAATTATTCAATTGGATTAGAGGGTGCCCATGGATGCCGCTTAGATATCGGATCCTTGAATGAAGTGCAAGAAAGTAGCTCTGTTGTAGATGTTAAAGCTGTATTAGGACGACTTGAGAGGGCTATTAAGGAAAACAGAGGAGATATTGAAGGCGTATCATCTCTTCTCCAGGAATTTCTTTCGTGGGGTTATGGGGATCATGAGAACGTTGTTCTTTTGGGGAGAAAACACCTCCTCGCTGTCTTGCGGTCATTATCATCATTTCTCTTTGGATACAATGGACGCTCAAGTCAGACAATAGAAGCCTCTCAGTTTAGAGTTGTGAAACTTTTTTATAAAAATGTGGTGGAGGCTTTTAAAAATGATCGAGATGTCGTTCGATCAGTTGTCAGTAATTATGGTGTAGCTCTTCAATACGCGAGTGATGAATGCAAAAGCGATAAGGGGGTTGCATTGAAAGCATTCATGAATGATTGCTCTGCGATACAATATATAGCCGCCCCAGTTCTTCAAGATAAAGCGTTCATCATGCACGCAATCGCTATAGCGGTAAAGAGGCTTACAGAGAGCTTAGTGAGCAATGATGGGGTATCAAAGGCATTAAATGATTATCAACTTCTTTCTAATATTTCTGACGAATATTTTCCTAACGATACAGAGATAGCTCTTTATACTTCATTGAGATTGGCTGAGCTCTTGCATGTTGATTACTCATGTAGAGATGATTATCCCATAACAATTTACCTTGTAGAAGATTCGTTCTTTGCTCCTTTAGTAAAGAGCTTCGAAAAGGACAAAGAGGCCCTTCTAAAAATTGTTGGGAAGTATGGTCTAGCTATACGGTATGTGAATCCATCTCTTAGTGAGGATGAAGAGTTGTGTCTCAATGCACTTCATAATGAAGCTGCGGCATTAACGTACATATCAGAGCGGCTGCAACTGAGTCGTGAGTTTATGCTGAAGGCTGTGATGCTGAATGAGGATGTTCTTTATTACTCTGAATATTTTGCAGACGATATTGAGTTTCTCTGTGAGGCTGTGGAAAAGAATGTATTAGCTATTAAGCATACACTTCCCAATTTTAAAGACAGGAGTAAATTGCTCAAGAGTGCTCAAGCAATCTTGAGATCTGAGTAAATAAAAGATGTGAATCTAAAAACGGTTTGTCTTGATTAATTGTATGCTAATTAATTTGGCTTCATCTCAATTTATTGCTTTATTTTTTACTCAATTTTAAGTGGTCATAGATATATACTTTCCCGCCTTAAATGAACGGAAGGTGTCATGTCTTTACAAAGTATCTCGTCCAATTCAATTCAATTATCAGCTTCAGCTTCTTCAAATACAGAAATCCATCCAGACGTAAATCAGACTCGATCTTTCGTGAATGAACTAACAGAAGATATTAGTCGATTAGCGAGGACGCTTATACACGAGAAAGGGTGTAGGGATAATACGCTCACTGTAACATCACATTTCACTTAAGTGCTATTCAGCTCTCGTATTCGATATGAGAAGCTTAGAACAATTCATCCTTCTTTCTATTACCGACTTCAAGCTACAATATGGATTGCTTTGATTGTATTGGATCCTTCGTGCGTATCTATTAATAGGGGTTGAGCTTGCGTCAGCAGCTAACTTGGAACAGCCTCACTCCATGCTTTCATTTTATTGTAAAAATTCTCTTTCTTCTCAGATATAAGCTGCTAGATTGCTCTCAATATAAATATATTATGCAAATAATAATGCTGAAGTTTAATTAGTGGTTGTTTATTATTATCAATTTTATTTATAAAATTGAACCTTACGGAAAATATGAATATCAATAGTACAATATTACCTTCTGTGCATCCTAGTCCTACTACTAGCTCATCATCATCATCTTATTCTCTCGCTCCGTTTATTCCAGAGTCCACCACTTCAAACTCGAGCGCTCAAACCGAAAACAGAGTTAATCAAGTTGCGCAGCAAGTAGTGAGCGCTTCACAACAAGTAAGTTCTAGTGCTTCAGCTTCTCCTGGAGTGAGTCGATCAGTCTCTACACCTACTCAAGCATTATCGCAATCCCAAGGTGGAAGAGATGCTACTTCTTCTTCTGACTCGATTGGGAAGCTGTATGGGGGTAGGATAGCCTCAGTTCTTTATGTTGTAGAGGGCAATAGTTTTATGGTTCCAATATTTCTCCGAGGGGAAAGCTCTATAACTAAGCTAAGTATCACAATTGATAAAACAAAGTTATCAAGGAATGCTTCTGAGATCGTAGTAGGATTGAAACGTATAATTGACACAATAAGTGGTAACCCTTCAGAAAATTGCGCTGAAGTGTTGGAAGAGTTCCGGGGGGTGCTTGATCGTGTTTATAGCGAAGACATGGATACTGTCCACTATCTTGTCTCATACTTGTTTCATTTGATGTCTAAGATACATCAACCTATGTATGAAACTTCAAAAAGGTCAAGAATATCTCAGAATATCGTCAAAGTGGCTCCTGAGGTCGAGAAAAGCCTGCAAGTAATTTTGGATAGGTTTATTAAAAGATTAATGGAGGAGAACTCTGGAGACGATGCGTTGATCTGTCTTATGCTTATGCTATCACCACTGAGTTATGAAAATGCTTGTCCATTCCATAAAAACAATAAGCTCATATTCAAAATGGCCTTTTCGATAAATCCAGAAGTCATTCAACATATTAGTAAAAAGTTTCTTGAAACAGAGATAAACTATTTAAAACAAAACTTTTTTGAGCCTGCCTACAAAAACATAAAGACATTGATCTTCAATAAAAGGCCTATTCCTCCACAGAGTTTTATGGCTATGTGCTCCTACGTAAAAAACTTCGGCAGCTTGTTATTTTCAAAAGGTGAAATAGAAAACAAAGAAGCAAGCGCTATCCTTGACATGATGAATTTGATATCATACAAGGCTGACGATGTAGTGGATCTACGCCCTATAAAAGATGCTTTTAGCTCTTTTATTTCAGAGATGAGCAAAGACCGGGAACTATTTTTAAAATTTATCTCAGAATTCGGCGCAGCTCTTAAATATGCCGATGATGCCCTAAAAAATGATAGAGAAGTTGTTGCGGCTGCTATCAAAAATAATATCTTTGCTTTCAAACATGCAAGTAAAGACTTGCAAGATGATGGAGGTCTTAAATCCCAAGTGCTTAACATAAATCCACTCTTCTCAGCGTGTATCGAATCTTCAAGTGATAAGGAAGGGTCTGTTGAGGCAATTCGATCTGGATTTGAAGCGTTGTCTACATGTTCTCTCAATTTAAAAAGGATCGAACAACGAATGAAAACCAACCAAGCAGGGCAACAGGAATTTGACACTGAAAACGAATTGCTTAAAAAAACATATAGCGATCTTAAGGTAATTCTCGTGAGCTTGCGTCAGATTGGTTGTTTGTATGATATGAAATTCGCGACAAAGGTTATTGATCAGCTTGTTAATTCATTAAAAGACTATGTAAACCAAATTCGTGAACTTGACCTCAACGAACGAGATAAAAATAGCCGCTGGACTCAAACTCTTATTGGGTTAGAGAAGATGTGTTTACCGATTCTAATAAAAAATTCACTAGATGAGGAGGATAGGGGGATTATCTGTTTACTTGTAAAGAAATATAGCAGGGCTCTCTTGTATGTGAGCGAACATTTAAGGAATGATAAAGAAATAGTTTCTGCTTCTGTTGGGATAGACTTGTAAACTGTGAATCTGCTTGATTACTGTTTTTGTTGGTTTTAGGTCTTATCATTTAAGCGCTCTCAATGAGAATTTTAAGGGATATTTACTTTAAAAATTACTCAAGAGCGCGCAAATAACCCTGAGATCTGAATAAATATAGTTGAGAGTTGTATAATAAATTTTTCAGGCTTGTTTTCGTGCTAATTAGAGTGGTCTCTCTTTGATTTGTTAATTTGTTTTTTACTCAATTTTAAGTAATTATTGGAGTATGCTTTCCTGCCTTAAATGAACGGAAGGTGTCATGTCTTTACAAAGTATCTCGTCCAATTCAATTCAATTATCAGCTCTATCTTCTTCAACTATAGAAATCAATTCAGACGTAAATCAGACCCTATCATTCGTGAATGAACGAAAAGAAGAGATTAGTCGATTAGCGAGATCAATTATATACGAGCCGGTACTTATACCTACTGAGATGCTTCAAAAGCGTGCTCGCCTTCATGGCATCGTAGACAAATTGAGCGCGCGGTCGGCTATTGCTGAGAGTATTTGCAATTATAATGCGCTTAATCCTGATCTGCAGTGTGATAAATTAATTGTAAATGATGTGATCGATATTTATTTGCTCAAGTTTGAGAGAGGCCATCTTTCTTGTGATAACGAAGCGTTTGTCGCTTCTGTTAACGCTTCTATCCACAATCTCAAGGGAGTGTTAACGGGCTCAGAAGAAGAGTGGAGACTTGCTATGACGCGATTTGATCAAGTGATTAAGTCGCGAATTAAGCCTGAAGAGAAATCGGATGTAGATGCGATGTCACTTGCCTCTGTTCTAAGTTGCATCTCTTCGCTTCTTATCGATCAGGAAAGCTCGCATGGGAACTTAAACAATCGCTCTCTTGAATACTTCAATAGAGTCATTAACAGCATCGTAAAGACTCATGTGGATATGAGACAAGTTATCCAAGCAGCTGTTAACTATAGAGGTACATTTATCAAGTACGCGAGCCTTGAATGCAGAAAAGATTTTGAACTAGGTCGCCAAGCCATTGAAAACGATTGCGCGGCTTTTGAATTTGTCGATGAGAGTCTTCAAATGAATCGAGATTTTATAAGAATTGCAGTGTTAAATGCGATAGCTCGACTGAAAGCTTCTCTCTCACTAGATGTTCTCGGTCGAGAAATGGCGTGCGCTGATTTTTGGCTAGTTTATGAAGTCATCGTTAAACATTTCATGCACGATGATGAAATATGTTTAGAGTGTATTCTCGGATTAGCGGATGTACTTAGACTTGCAGTTGATAAAGAGATCGATGATGATATCAATATTACCGAAATCGAGGGTGATTTTGCCTCATTACTCGAGAGATTCAAAGACAATGAAACTGTCATGATCGAAGTTGTTAAAAGATATGGGCTGGCGCTTGGGTATGCATCCGATGAGCTGATGAGAAAGAGAAACCTTGCGCTTTATGCCATTAAGAATCACGAATCATCGTTTGAGTACGCAAGTGAGTCACTAAAAACAGACAAGCAATTCGTTCTTGACGCTGTGTATGTGAATGAGGCAGTTGTTGATTATGCTGAAGAATTCAATCATGATTTCGACTTTCTTCTAGAGTCGGTCCATGTAAATCCACATGTTGTCGACTATTTCAATGATAATGAGCTGCTGAAGAAGGCATATGGGATACTACGCTCGCAGTAACATCACATTTCCCTTAAGCGCTAACTAGTTCTCGTATTCGATAGAGGAAGGGTGTAACCGTTCATCCTTCCTTTGATTGTATTGGATCCTTCTCGTGAATGTATTGCTAGAGGCTCAACATACCTTGAGAGTTTAGCTCGTATTGATGATCCAAAAATGCATTCGTAAAAATTCGGATCAGCTCCTCTCCAAGTCTTCATGTAATTACAAAGCCTCAATCTAATAGCTCTTTTCTCCTCAAGAGTGAAAATTTGAAACTGTTTTATCATAAAAGGTTTTATTTTTATTTAATTAGAGCCTTGTAATAATATACAAATTATTTTTTTATTAATTGTTTTAAATTAGTTATGAATTGAATTATTGTATTTTATGATTCCATTTAATTTTTGAGGAAAAATGAATATTAATAAAACATCATCAACGCCAACGTATAATAATGCTAACAATGTCGCCTCCTCTTCTTCTAATCAAACGACATCAAATTCACAGTCCACTCCTATTGATTCGAGAACTCGATCCGGAAATAGAGTCAATAGCGTTGCACAAAACGTAGTGAATTCATCAGCCACGCAACGGGTAAGCTCCGTAGGGTCATCTTTTTCTCATAGTATGCCGATGCCCGGTTTCATTGGCGTTATATATACTCAACAACCAGGTAGTGAAAATAAGCCTTCGGTATATTTAGGTAGCTATAGCCTCAATGTGTCGACGAGAGAGGATCCTTTAAGAGCGTTTGCACATCTTTTTACTCGAGATGGAAGTGGTAGTAGTAGAGATATAATCCAGCTTGAGGCCCCTAGACTTTCAGAGAATGCATTAGAGATTATTACTGGTCTTGATGAAATCTTTGGATCATTAAGAAAGAATTCTAAAAACTATTGTCCTGAATTACTTGAAAAGCTTCAGGAATTGCTTGGTCGTGTTCACAAAGAAGATCCAGACTCAATTCATTGTATTGTATCCCTTTTGCACTCTTTCATGGCGAGTGTACATGAGCCGGTGAGTTCTTATAGGGAGAGGTGGAGTTTCCAATCGACATGGGCTGACTTGAAGATGCATCAAGAGACGACAAAAAGCTTGCAGAGTATCATGGATAGTTTTTGTGAAAGACTAATGAGTGATGATTTTGAAGACGATAAGATGATTTGTCTCATGCTACGGCTATCTCCGATGAGTTTGAGAAAAGCTTGTTCGTTCTATAGAGAAAATGGCTTATTGGTTCAAGTAGCGTCTGAGAGAGATATCAGAGCTATTCAATATGCTGATAAAGAACTTCTTGAGAAGGAGCCCCAGCTTCTTAAAGAGTGTCTTTATGTAGCATATGACGAAGTTGCAAAAGCCCTCTCAGAGGGAATGAGTCTTGACGAAGATCTTGCGGCAGTCTTTCGCCTCAACCTAGATAATATTAGTAAACTTTTAGTTAAAAATTGTGAAGTAGTAGACAAGAAAGAGATCTTTGGTAATCAATCTGGCCTTGCTGACGATATTCGGTTTATTCTTGGTATAGTGAATTTGATATCGCATAAAAGCACCAATGATGAGAATGCAATCTCCATTGTAGAGGCCTTCCGCTCTTTTATTTCTGAGATGGGCAAGGAAAGAGATCAGTTTTTGAATTTTATAACTAATTTTGGAGAAGCTCTTCAATATGCAGATGACACCTTAAAAAATGATAAAGAGATTGTTCGAGCAGCCCTCAAGAATAATGTTTTTGCCTTCAAGCATGCAAGTAAAGAGCTGCAAGCTGATCACGAGCTTATTTCCGAAGTGCTTAATATAAATTCGCTCTTTTCATCGTGTATCGAGAATCCAAGTGATAAGCAAGGGGTCATCCAAGCAATTCATCGTGGGTTTGAAATAATGATTCCCAATATTCATGAATGGGCAAATGTCGAACAACGACTAAGCAATGGGGAGATAGATCAACAGGAATTCGATACCCAAAAAAGAAGATTATTAACGACGTTAATAAAAACATATAATGATCTTAAATTAATTCTCCTCGGCTTATGCAAGAGTGGTTATTTGTGTGATATAGAATTCGCGACTCAGATTATTGATCAACTCACTGATTCATTAAAAAAATGTAAGACATATATCCGCGAACTCGGGGATACACAAGGAAGCGCCAAGGCTTGCTGGCAAAATGCTCTCAAGAGCTTTGAGAAAGTTTATTTACCAATCTTAATGGGCGGTCTTAGGGGTAACAGCAATAAAGAGATAGTCCCTTTACTTGTAAGTCGATATGGCAGAGCTTATTTATATATAGTAGATTCTTTGAAGCGTGATGAGGAAATTGCACTTCATGCTGCAATCGAAGACGAAGATGCTGTGCTTTCATTTGATCATTCTTTGTTGTTAAACCACGAGTTTGTGAGTAGGGTAATTTTTCAAAATCCGGCAACTTATGCGAACTTTCTTGCGCGCGTAAAGCAGGCTATGGGCAGTAGTATTTTTCCGCCTGATACATTAGTGCAGTTTAAGAAGAAATATGGAACCATAGTTCGTTCACAGTAACAATTCTGTCTGTTATCACTAATGAATAGGACGACCTTAACACGAAGTTAAGGACTCTATGAAAGAGAGGAGGTTATAACACCTCCTCTCTTTAACTTGCCTGCCCGTGCTCGTTACCAAAAGAAAGGCTCTCGTTCATATAAGAGTCTTTGATTACTTTCTTATTAGTTCTCCTAGTTGATATGATTTCAGGCGAGGTGTTAAGAGAGAATAAGATCAACAAAGGAATTTGAGCACGATGGCGGAAGAGTCAAGATCTCTTTTTTATATACCAAGTGGCGGTACCCATATTTCAGTATGCCTTCATCTTCCATTGGCTTCGAGAGCGGATCAAAGAGCTCCTTGGCCTTATGTCATCTTGTGTCATGGTTTTTTGGGTAATAAAACAGGTAGGTATCGCTATCAAGTTGAGCTTTCAGAGAAGCTCGCATTGAGGGGCATTGCTTCAATTCGATTTGACTATCGGGGCTGTGGCGACAGCTTTGGGCATCCTCAAGAAATAGGTTTTTTTGACGCAGTCTCAGATACTTTGTCCGTGCTTGAGTGGGCTCAATCGCAAAATGAGATCCTTGATCCAACTCGAATGATACTATGGGGCAGATCGTACGGCGGAATGGTTGTAACCCATGCATTAGCTCGTACGTTTTCCATGCCTAAAGCTGCAATCATACAAGCGCCTATGTTTGATGCCGCATTTTGGCTGAACAACGCTCAAGTGGGCAGCGCTCAAATGAATGCTGGCGCATTATTCTTCAAAGGTGAGCCTGTTTCTCAAAAGCTTGTTCAAGAACTACTCAATTTAGATTCAACCAAGGCTTTAGAAGCGTCCCTTTCTTTGCCGTTTCTCATTATATCTCATGAAAACGATGAGGTTGTCCTTCCCGATCATGTTGACAAATACCTTGATGGTAGAAAAAAATCTCTTCGTACTGATCTCATACGCCTAGAAGATGCAAATCATGAATGCTCGAATTATGAGGCTCGTCAAAGAAGCCTTTCCTTAACCGTTGATTGGATTACCAGAGAACTGTACGTATAATCGGTTCTGCCTTTCCTATACAGAATGTGCATGCTTCATTGTTTAATGTAGTGCGAGTTTTGCCTCGATCCCTTGATCAAACGGCAGAGGGAGTGTCCTGATAGTTCTTCCTCTGTGTTTGTTATTCTCTCTTTGTTCGTCTAAGTATCTATTATTTTTCGTTGGATATTATTCCGTTTAATTAAATGATGTCTTGTATATTTGTGGTTAATTATTTTTTAATAATTCATTGAGTGTTATAATAGCTAGGTTTTTAATTAATCATAAATTAACGGATAATTATGAAAGTTCAGCAATACAAATCAAATGATGAAGTAACACATCTGTTAGGTGATGAGCAAGAAGCGCTGCGTTTAGTTAGTGAAGATGGTCTTCGATTGAAAGATGTTGATGCGAAAGTCAAAAATATTCGGAAAGTTGTCTTGGCCGCAGTAAGAAATAATGGTAGTGCATTTCAGTACGCGAGTAAGTTTTTGCAAGAAGATAATGAGATAGCGTCTATCGCGATAAAATCTTCTATCGGAAAGATAAAGGCAATTCTTCAAGAAATACGAGAGTTTCGAAGTATTGACCCAGCGGCGCAAGATCAGCGTTATTTTAATCAAATGGGCGGTGCATTTGCGAGTGCCTTGTCTGGTGATGATTTGAGCTTATTGCTGTTTAACTCAGAGTGTGTGTTTAAATTAGAGGTCGCTGAAATTAATTTTTCAGCTCTGTATAAGATCCTCGATAAGAGGATTCAATCAAATAGCAAGCTAGCCCTAGAGGTGGCAAAAGAGATAGCGGGATGTCTTCACGAAACAATGAAAGTTCCGAAAATAAAAGATGATTGCGGTTTTGAGTCTTTACAACCGATTCTTTTAAAAAAAAGCGGCAACGAGACTTATATCGAGACATTACGCTCTACTCTTGAGAAAATAGTCGGTCTATATGGCAGCGATAAGGCTTTAGTTAAAGAGGTTGTCTCTTTGTACCCGCAAGCGTTTAAGTGTGCTGCCAAATCTGTACAGATAGATAAGGAAGTTTTAGCTCTAGCTATAAAAAGCACTTTTGTCAGTATGGAATTTCTTGATGTATCAGATCAGGCAGCGGTTGATCAAGCTTTGGTTGACTTCGATTATGTATATGATCTTGTAAGCGAGCATTACACAGAAGATAAAGGAATACACTGGCAATTGTTAAAGGGTTTAGCTCTCTTCTTAAAGCGAATAGACGTCAGAAAATACAGTACAGAGATTTTCTATCAAAAATTCAAACTGATTTTCGATAAATTCAAAAATGACAAGCGAGTAGCCCTCGCGATTGTAAATCTCAATGGAGCTCTTCTTCCTTGTGTGAGTAGTGCTCTTCGAGGAGATAAAGAGGTTGTTCTTACTGCTATTAAAAACTGTGCGTTGGCAATCGCTTTCTCTTCGCCTGAGCTTCGAAAGGATAAGGATTTCGTCTTAGAAGCTATTTCATTTAACGCAGGCGTTGTCCAATACGCGCGTCAATTTAATACGAGTCCTGACTTTCTTCTAGAAGCAGTTTTAGCAAACCATAATGTTCTACAGTACATTAAGGTAGTCCATCCACATTTATATCATAGAGCATTCAATATACTGCGTTCTGCTTAATGAGCATATAGCTTCGATGGCGAATATCTCTTTTATTCTTAAAGTGAGAATATAAAGATAACTTCGCTATCGGGCTGAATTGAGTCAAAGGTTTTCGCCTTACTTCTTTTAGTCACTAAAAAAAGATGTAAGGGTTTTATGGTGATAGCTTAATGTGGCGTTAATGAATCTGCCAACTCTTAATATTCTTTTTTATACAACTCGGGCGTATATATACTCCTTGGATACTCAATTAATGGGTTTGAAGGAGTTTCATGGAGAAGAATCACAGCAGTCCGATCCACGTTCGCAATCTTTTGCTTCAACATAAGAAAAGCTATAAGCCTCGCGTTTCCTCTCTTCTAAAAGATATATCATCCCTCACATTCAAACGAGTGTCTATCCAGCCTGAACTCAATTCTCTTTCTAAAGAAGAGCGAGATGAGATAGATCGCATTTTGCCGACACTCAAGAATTTTCGAGACTCTCATGTCGTGTTTCATGAAGCTCACCATAAACCACATCAACATCATGAAGTCATCATGAAAATAGGTGTTGTTTTCTCAGGAGGTCCGGCTCCAGGAGGAAATAACGTTCTTTCAGGGATATTTGATGCATTTGAAGAGACTGCAAGTGGACGGTTTCATCTCATAGGCTTCTTAAATGGACCTCAAGGACTTATTGAGAATCGCTATATCGACTTTGATCGGAAGATAATTGATTCGATTCGTAACATTGGCGGTTTTGACTGCATGGGATCAGGACGCACAAAAGTAGAGGCTCAAGAAGACTTTGATAATGTCATAAAGACAGTTCAAATGCATCAGCTGACGGGGCTTGTCATAATAGGCGGTGATGACTCAAATACGAATGCAGCGTTTATCGCCAATGAGCTCCACGTGCGTGGAATACGAAGCTGTACAGTGATTGGTGTTCCTAAGACGATTGATGGCGATCTTCAGTCTAAAGATATACCGATTTCATTTGGTTTCGATACTGCGACAAAGGTGTATTCGTCTCTCATATCGAATATTGCAAGAGACTGTCTTTCGACCAAAAAGTACTTTTACTTCATTCGATTGATGGGGCGGTCAGCTTCCCACATCACGTTAGAGTGCGCGCTGTCGACACATCCAACTTTATCTTTTATTTCAGAAGAAGTGGCTCAAGAGAGAAAAACCCTTCTTGAGATTACGCAAGAGATCGTCTCAGTTGTCGTTAAAAGAATAGAAAGTGGTAAGCCTTATGGGGTTATTCTCATCCCCGAGGGCTTAATAGAGTCGATGGTCGACGTAAAAGCGCTTCTCGATGAGCTGAATGTCCTTTTGTCATCACACCATCCCTTATACAATGAACTTAAAGATATCTTTATCCCTCAAAAGCGCCTGGAGTATATCTACGATCATTTAAGCGATGATGCGAAGAATACGTTATCACTTTTTCCTCTCTCTTACGAGCTTCAGCTCATTGAAGAGCGCGACCCTCATGGTAATGTTCAGGTTTCTAAAATCGAGACAGAAAGCCTTATCGAGAAGCTCGTCTCTCAAGAGCTTCAAAGAAAATACCCTGAGCTTTACTCGAAATATTCATCACAGACTACCTTTTACGGCTATGAGGGAAGATCCGCGGATCCTTCTCACTTTGATTGCGCCTATTGCTATAATTTAGGGCTCGTCGCGGCAGCTGCAATTCAGCATCAACTCAATGGGCATATTGTTTCTTTGAAGAACCTTCATCTACCACCCGAAGAGTGGAAACCTGTTGCGATCCCACTCATCGATCTTCTCCATTTTGAGCAACGTTCAGGAAAAATGAGGGCCGTGATCAAAAAAGAGCTCGTCGATTTGAGTGGAGCTCTCTTTAAGAGGTATAAGGGCTTGAGGCAAGAGTGGATTATGGAAGACGCCTTTGAATTCACATTGCCGCCTCAGTTTTGGGGCCCCAAAGACCTCGTCGACTTGCCTTGTACAACGATTATGTCGCAGTATGGTCAGCTGACAGAGTAGCTTGTTGTTGAACCGCTTCTTGATTGAATGCCGAGCCTTTGACAATGTCGGGGTAGTGGCAGCGGACTCTGTGTGATCCATGGTTTCCATAGTCCGCAAGCTGTGGTGGCGTGTTTCTACAGAGCGCTGTAGCGAAAGGACAGCGATGAGCAAAGACACAGCCCTTAGTGGGGGGTAGTGGCTTTGATTTCTCAAAAAAGAATAATCTCTTTTTCTTTCTCTCACGTACTGGATCCGGGGTAGGCACAGATTCAATAAGAAGTTGAGTATAGGGGTGTACGGGACTTCGAAAGACTTCGTCAACCTCTCCATCCTCTACAATAACGCCTCTATACATAATGATGACTTGCTTTGCTAAGTGAGGAACTGTTGAGAGATCATGGGTGACATAGAGATATGTCATCTTGTGGGCTGAATAAAGTTTACTCAGTAATGCAATAATCGATTTTCGAATCGAGGCATCAAGGGAGGAGAGTGGCTCGTCGAGAATGAGAAGTTCGGGTTGTATCAAAAGAGCTCGTGAAATTATCAGACGTTGTTTTTGCCCTCCAGAAATCTCAAAGGCAAATCGATTTTTTATGTTTTCAGGCAGAGAGACTTCTTGAAGTACTGTGTTGATTCTCTCGTCTTTTTCGCTCTCAGACAGATCTGGAAAATGAATTGATAGAGCTTCGTTGAGATGTTCTCCAAGACTCATCTTTGGATTGAGCGAAGAGTCTGGATCTTGGAAGATAAGTTGGACTTTCTTCCTGTACGAAAGTGTGTTTTGCTTATCCGAGAGCCATTTCTGAAGGGGGATGTTATCAATGAAGACGTTCCCATGGAATTCATCAAGGAGTCCTAATATCAGCTTTGCGACTGTCGTTTTCCCGCTTCCACTTTCTCCGACGATGGCAGTTGTTGAAAGATGCGGAAGCTGAAAAGAAAGGTCATGTAATGTGTACTCGTCATATGAGCTGGTTCCTTTCGCGTTATATGAGAAGGAAACATGTTCCAATGAGAGGAGTTGTGAGATGTCTTTCTTTTCATGATCCATAGTATTGACCGTCTTAATGCGAAAGGGGCTCTATCGTTGATGACTCTATCAAAAGGCGAGTGTAGTCACAATGTGGAGTTTCAAACAGAGCGAAAATTTCTTGTGCTTCGAGAATAGATCCCTCTTTCATGATGATGACATGATCAGCAATCCTTGCTACCACACCTAAATCATGAGTGATAAATAGAAGTGACGATCCTTGATCTTTCACAAGCTCCATTAATAGTTCTAGAATCTCAGCCTGAAGTGAAACATCGAGTGCTGTGGTTGGCTCATCAGCTATAATGAGATCTGGTGAGTTCATGAGAGCCATAGCGATGACAACTCGCTGCTTCATCCCTCCGCTTAACTCATGTGGATATGATGATAGAATGGTCTCAGGAGATGTGAATCCTGATTTTTTGAGCAATTCAACGGCTCTATCATGAGCTTGAAGCTTATTACCACGCCGATATCCCTCAAGAAGCTGTGCTTGAATCGTCATCATAGGATTCATCGAACTCATTGGGGCTTGTGGGATATACGCGATCTCAGTTCCGCGAAGAGCTCTCATTTCTTTTTCTTGAAATGCGGTAAGCTCTTTGCCCTTCCATCGAATAGAGCCAGAAGAGATATAAAGAGATGGCGAGGAAAAGAGCTGCATAATTGCTCTTGCGGTGAGCGTCTTTCCTGATCCTGATTCGCCGACTAGTGCGACCGTAGTGTTTTTGTCTAATGTAAAAGAGACATTCTGAACGATCGTCTTAGAGGGAGAGTTGCCTTGCCTTAATGAGATTGAGAGATCGGTTACTTGGAGTAAATGATCGAATTGTTCCATTTTCTACCTCATATCTCTTAGCGATCAATCTGACGGGATAGTTTCGGATCGGTCATCTCCATAATTCCATCAGAGATGAGGGTGAGCGACAAGATCAGAAGTGTAATCACTCCGCTTGGGAAAAGAATCCGCCATGGGTAGAAGCGTAGCGCAGGCAGTGCGTCGCTAATAAGCGAGCCTAAGCTTGCTTGTGGCGGCTGGATACCCACACCCAAAAAGCTTAAAAAAGCCTCTGAGAAAATAGCGTGAGGAACTGATAAGATCGCTGAGGCTAAGATTGGTCCTATTGTATTAGGTAAGATATGTCGAAAAATAATTCGTTGAGTTGAAACTCCTATAACTTTACTTGCAAGAACATATTCAGAGTGTAAAGCCTCAACTGTGAGCATTTCAACCATTCGAGCGGTTTGAACCCAGCCCATACAGAGCATAGCGACGACGAGTGGAATGATCCCGGTGCCTGTAAATACAGATATAAGGATAACTACAAGAAGATAGGGAAGGCTATATAGTACTTCAGATATTTTCCTCATAGCTTCGGAAATGGGGCTTGGAGCGGTGATCGCTATAAGAACACCCCATAACACTCCAACTGTCATATCGATCATAAATGCGATAGCGCCGATTCCACAGGAGATACAGATTCCTTGAGTTGCTCTCGAGAGAAGGTCTCTTCCTAGCTCATCTGTTCCAAAGAGATGAGATAATGATGGGCATGTGTTTTTGTTTTGAAGCGACGTCTCATAGGGATGAAGCCCATATATAAGCGAAGAAACTACAAAGAAGATAATAAGAAATAGGACGAGAGAAGCGCCAAGTTGTAACTTGAGTGTTGGTCTATAAGGACGCATACAAGAGAAAAACGTTGATGGTGGATCAGAAGGTGAGCTCATGAGACTGTAGTTGCCTTTGTAATCTTTTCTTCCCTACCGGAAAGCCAGAAGAGAGTGCTGCGCCCAAAGTCTTTTCTCTTTCTACCATCGATACAAATAGTTAAAAGATCAACCAGCGTATGACATGAGAAAAGAATGAGGCTGTAAAAGAGGGTAAGTCCAGCAATGACTGGATAGTCTCGAGTCAGGATGCTATTGACGAACCACTGACCCAATCCTGGAATGCCAAACACACGCTCGATAGCGAAGCTTCCGACTAAGAGGTTCGTTATAACTGGACCAAGGTAGGAGAGGATTGGGAGGATAACATGAGGGCAGACATGATTTATGAGAATTTTCAACTCAGAGAGGCCCTTCATTCGAGCCATAGTAACCCATTCTTGAGTGTATATATCTAAAGCTCGAGCTTTTGATAGTCTAATGATCATGGCAAGCGGCCCTATTGTGAGCGCAAGAGTCGGAAGAACAGTGTGCGAGAGGCTCCCCCATCGCGCAACTGGGAATAGGGGTATCCATAGCGCGAAAACAAGCTGCAAAAGGGCTGCGATTACGAAATTGGGTGTCGATACGATCGCAGTAGACGAAATTGAGAAAAAAAGATCAGCAAACTTAGGATTTCTTCGACATGCCGCTTCACGAGAATCAATTTCTATGATTGATCCTTTCCGTCGTATAATGCAGTAGGCCCAAATCATGCCAAGCAAAGCACCTAGAGGAATGCTCAGTGCGATAGCTTGAAACCCAAGGATTGCAGATACAGGAAATCCATTTGTAATAATCTCGAGGACTGACTGCGAGGGATATCGTATAGAGATGCCTAAATCGCCATGAAGAACGCGATTGAGGTAGTGAAAATATTGCTCGTGGATCGGTTTATTAAGTCCCCAACGCTCTTTCAGATGCTCTACGATTTCTTCTGGAATTCCTTGTTCATCTTGAAAAGGATCTCCAGGAATTGCATGCATGATGAGAAAGCATGATGAGACGAGGAGAAAGAGTGAAAGAGAAGTAGAAATGAAGAATTTGAGTAGCCAGCGAATAGAACTTGTCTTCTTCATTTCACCCTTCTCGTAATTGATGATCATTCACAAAATCAAATCGTTATTCACTCAAGAAATCAAAAGTACCCATCGGCGATATGTAGATTTTCTTTGCTTTTTCGCTTTGGGCGAACATGTACACATTATGGAAGAGAGGAATAACTGGGCACTCTTTTTGTAGAATATCTTCCATCTCAGCAAATGCTTTTTGTCGTTGAGGAAGATCCATTGCTTCTCTTGAGCGAAGAAACCAGTTTTTGTATTCTGTCGATTGCCACCCTGTGTTGTTTGTTCCGCTATCTCTTGATTGGAATACTTCGTAAAATGAGTCAGGATCGAGGTAATCGCCAACCCATGATCCGAGTGCGAGATCGTAGTTTCCTTGTTTTATTTTTGCGTATAGATGTTTTGCATCTGAAGGATCGAGTTGAATCTTGATCTCAGGAAATGCAGTCTGGATATTCTGTTGAATTGTCTGGGCAATCCTGCTATCTCTATCATTCGAAGGAAATGACAGGCGGATAGTCCTCGCTGAGATTGGCTTCGGCGCATCATGACCTTGAGGGCGATTCATAGTGAAGGTAGAAAAGAAGAGAGGAGGAACGAGCTGAACAGACTCAACTCCTGCGCCTTGGATGACGTGATTGACTAAGGCAGCTCTGTCAATTGCATTTGAGAGGGCTCTTCTCACGTCTGGTTCTTCTAAAGCTTTTTGTCTGGTATTGACTCTTAAAAATGTTGTTGTGAAAGCTGGTGCTTTACCAAGAACTTTTCTCTCCTTTAAATCAGGAATCGCGTCGATTGGCAGTGTCGACAATGGAGATCCTGCTAAGTCGACTTCTCCTTTTTCAAACATAACGAGAGCTGTCTGCTCATTGACAATTTCAAAAACGACCGTATCAAAAAGAACTTTTGATGCGAATCGGTAGTGTGGGTTCTTTTTAAGTGTAAGAGATCTGTTTGTGTCCCACTTTTCAATGATATATGGGCCGTAACTTGGCGCGTCTTCAGCTCCCTTCATCGTGATCACTGTAGAAAGATCTCTTTCTCTTTCAATCCATGATTTTGGAAGAATGAAGAAAGGGTATGTGGTAAGAAGCTGCGGGAAAAATGGGCAGCGTGTCTCTAGCTTGACTCTCAATGTTTTTGAGTCAAGGACATCGATCCCTACGTCTCTTTCATCGACTTCACCCTTAAAGAATTTGTGCCCATTACTGATAACAAAGAGCATCGACGCGTTTGGCGAGCCCTCGCGAGGATTGAGGGTTGAAAGCCAGGAAGCTCTTACATCATAAGCTGTTATTGCTTGTCCATCAGACCATTTAGCATCTGGATGGATCGTGCAGATATAAGTCTGGCCGTTATCAGGGGTTTCTACGCGCTCGGCAATGTCTGGTATTGCTCTATTGTTTCTATCGGTTCTCATCAAGCCGCCGAAAATACATCTTGAGACGGCAACTTGCGATAAGTCGCGAATTTTACGTGGGTCAACAGCTCCTGGATCAAATGGTAGGGTTAATTTAATTACCTTCGATTGATCCACATCTTTTGAGATCTCTGCTTTCTCATCCTTTTCATCGCTGCCAAAAATTGAAAAGGCATGAAGAGAAGAAAATGAAGAGAGAGCTGATGCCGCTAATGTAGCAGAGAGAATAAGAGTTGAGAAAGAAGAAGAGAAGCGAAATATATTTGAAGCGGTGTAGGATATCATCAATGTCCTCCGATATTTCTATTATCTGGTTTTATTATCGATATTTAAAGATCGTGAGTGTCATCACAAATTAAATGGTGCGTCCCCAGATCACTTTTTTACAATTGAGAATCACTCTTTTGTATCGCATGCATTTATACATCTATAGGGTACATATTCTCTTTTTATGAAATCCAAAGAGATGAAAATAGTCATAAATTCATAAAAATTCTAGGATCACCGTTAAAGTTCTTCCAAAAAAATTTGAAACTGAGCGCAACACTTTTATTTTCAAGGGGCTGGTGAATCAAATATGGCCTATTCAGCACGAAAAATTATTCTTCCTGTGGGAGCTGTTCTCCTTTTTTTAACAACTCTCTATTATCTTTTTCAGCCAAGACCATATACATCAGATGATCAATCTGTTATGGGTAGTTTTTTCTCAGCCTCAAGTGAGAGTGGGTTAGATGTCTTTGCTGAAGATTGGAAGGAGTATAAGCCTGCGACCGGCTCGTTTACGGCACTTTTGCCAACTCTTCCACAACATGCTTCTGAAGTTGTGCCAATTCCAGATTCATCTGACTCAATCAAATATAATATGTATTTGACTCAGTCAAAGAGCGGGCTTACATATATGATTAATATGATTGAGTATCCTCGGTCTTTCGATACAAGTAATTCTGAGATGCTGTTAGAGGGTATTATTAAAGAGATGATGTCTGGTGATGCTCAGAATGTGTTAGTTGACAAGTCAAGACAAGAGTTCTTGGGGTGCCCATCTGTTGATTTTACATTAAAAACTGAGCATGGATCAGTCTCTGCGCGAGCATTAATCGCTGGCAAAACTGTATATGTTCTCACCGCGATTGATTCAAGTAGCGAGAGGGCAAAGAAAGGATTTCAGCGGTTAGTTGATGGCTTTTCTCTTAAGCAAAATCAAGGCTAATCCTCTAGATCATTTGTTTTAAAAGCTTTTTCACGCGCTTCTCATAGTGCGTGAAAAAGCTTTTTTCTCTCTGTTATTTCTTCATCCTTTCGTTTACCATTGTTTCTCTTTCATTCACCATTTGTCATTAACTTACTTGTATCATTTTCATGAGCTCACAACGCATACACTCTGAAGCAAAACAACTGCCCAAATTAGTTCTTAAAAAGGGAAAGGATCTCCCAATCCGACATCGCCACATGTGGATTTTCTCTGGCGCTATTGAATCCATTCTTCCTCAATCGACACCAGATGGGTCTTTGGTAGAGGTAACGGATAGTGAGAAAACGCGTACGCTTGGTTTTGCAATTCTCAATAGAAAATCATCTATTGCTGGACGCGTAATCAGCTTTACAACAAGTGATGTCGAAGAGGTCGTGCGCCATCAAATTGAAAAAGCTTTCTCTTTGAGACGACAGCTTATTCCTGAGATGGGCATGAAAGACTCTCAAGAGATGTACCGTTTGATCAACGCAGAAGGCGATGGGTTATCAGGTCTTATTGTGGATATGTATGGATCGAAGACTGCGGTGATTCAAATCTCTTCTCTTGCGATGGATAAGTTTAGATCTACGATTATCTCAGCTCTACAAGATATCGTAGGAGTTGAAACGATATATGAAAAATCGACAAGCGCTTCGAGAAAATTAGAGGGGCTTCAGCCTAAAGAAGGTTTACTCTTAGGGACTCTTCGAGAAAATATGGTTGCCACCGAAAGAGGTATTACATACCGAGTCGATATCGAGAATGGCCAAAAGACAGGTTTTTTTATTGATCAGTGTGAGATGAGATCGTTAGTTCGATCAATCGCAAAGGGTAAGAAGGTTGTCAATTGCTTCTCATATAGTGGTGGTTTCTCGTTAAATGCTTTAAAAGGTGGAGCGCAATCGGTTCTTTCTTTAGATGTCTCAAAGGAGGCTCTCTCTTTACTAGATCAATCTTTGGCGTTTAACTCTGATCTTGATTCAAAAAATCACACGTCGAGAGCCGTTGACGTCTTTAAGTGGCTTGAAAGCGGGGGAGAAAACCCTGAGCTTACATCATGTGATCTTCTTATTTTAGATCCTCCTGCGTTTGCCAAGACGAAAAGGGATGTTCCAAATGCACTGAAAGGATACCGAGAGATTAATCGAAGGGCCTTTCAACATGTAAAGCCTGGCGCTTTAGTTTTGACATGTTCTTGCAGCTATCATGTAATGAATGAAGAGTTTTATGAGATGATCTATAAGGCAGCGTGTGACTCAAAGCGCGATATTCGCATCTTGTCACATCATAGGAACTCCCTAGATCATGGAGCGACAGTGTACCATAGAGAGACAGATTACTTGAAAAGCGTCCTTCTAGCCGTGTTTTAGATTTGATTCAAAATTAAAAGGGCTTTTTAATTGATGTTAATCCTTCGAGATATCAATAAATAATCCCTTAATGTTTTCTTAATGCACTTCTATTACGTTTCACCGTATAGTCATATTCGCCAATAAAGGGTATTTGTTTACTCGTAAGATATTCTTGTTAAGAGTGTTTTACGGTGATGTGCTCACGTTCAGGCGTTTTCATTTCAATAAACTTGTTTGGTTCTGTTCCGATAAAAGAGATCATATTAAGGAGATAGTGGCAATGCAAGCAGGTCAAGCAGTACAGAATCCTATTATTCATTTTTATAATACAGTTTTAGAGCCAAGTATTACTACGATTGCTCGAGAAGCCTCTCGAGTTTCTACAGTGGCTTCTGGAATATACGAAGATACGCGAAGAAGTGTTGTTGACGCAGCGCGTCAGAACTTATCAGAGCCGATGGCGAATCTTGTTGATAGGGTAAGTAGAGTCTTTCCTGAAGTTGTGGTAGTCTCTTCAGCGATGACTGGTATATTGACACCAGTTGCATTTTTCTACACAGCTTATCAAGCTTTGTCGCCTGTTATACCTGAACTTCAAACTATAGTGAATCCAGAGTCAAACCATCAGCAAGTTGATGAAGCAAAGGCTCGAGCGATGAATGGCTTTGTAGCTAATGTGAACAGGTTTATCCCTGCTATAACTGCTGTATGTACTGTAGCATCTGCAGTACTCGGAGTTACAGGCATTGTGACGCTAAGTCCGACGCGTCTTTTGAATGCAGGGCTTTTTGGGCTTACAGCATTTAGTATGCATAATGCGGAGCTTACTCAAGCTCATGTGGATCCAAATCATCCTCATCAGCAATAAGGATTAAAATAAAAAGAGCCCCTTATACACAAAGAGTTATTCTAAAATGTATAAGGGGTGGTTCGAAGCGATCTGTTTTATAAATCGTTAGTTGTATCCATGGCTGGATCCGCAGCCGCAGGATGATCGTACGTTTGGATTGGTAATCCTAAAGCCTGATTGAAGTCCGTCGATATAGTCGATCTCTGATCCGATTAGGCGAGGAAGCGAGTGTTTGTTTACGTAGATATCTACACCATGGGAGGTGAATACGACATCATCGAGCTCTTGCTCTTCAGCAAAATCGAGGCTATATTCAAATCCGCTGCAGCCAGCGGCTCTTTCGTCAAAACGAAGAGCTGCATTTGGAGCTCCTTCGGCTTCTCTGATTGATTTGAAACGCTCCGCGGCTCTTTCTGTTAAGGAGATAGTCTCTGGATCACTCTTCTCAGCTAAGATAGCATTCAAATTCTTAACAAGCTTTTGAACGTGTTCTGACTTCTTGCCATGCTTCATCATTCCGGCTTCAATGGTTTCCCAAGTTGCGGCTGAGCAGCCAACGCATTGAAGTCCCCATCGAGTCAACTCATACGCTAGCTTTTGCGCTTTATGAGGATATCGAGTGAAGAGATCTTCGATCGTATCTTGCTGTGTAATTGGTGGTAAATCTTTTGAAGTAGTTGTCATAAGCTCTTTTAGGGCTGTTGTGGTATTAACGGAATTTTATGACTCAATAACAATTTCAGCAGAAGCTTCCTTGCATTGAATCTTTGTCTGGCACAACATGCGCTCAGTTTGCACACCAGATTGTCCGATGAAATCGATCTCGTTCTCGTTAGGTTTCGAGAGGTGTTCCATCCCTTTTTTTATGCGGCAGATACATGTCCCGCATACTCCTTCGCTACATCCGATAGGAATGCCTTGCTGCTCGCACACTTCTTGTAAGTTTGCGCCATCTTCGAGCTCGATTGTTTCGCCGGTGCTTTCAAAAAATACTTTTACCATACTTGTGTTCCTTGATTCGGAAGTAATTAAGTATCAGTTATTTTATCAAATAAGAGAGTTTCGTCAATAGGATTTCTACGAAAGCTATAATGCTGAATAAGTATGTAATCTAATTCATAGAACTTGAGTGAGGAGGAGGGTAGTGTGGAAGTCATATTCACACTACCCTTTATCAACTATGCCTATTTTTTCTTGCCTTTTGGAGCTGGCTTCTTTGGCTTTGATGCTTTTTTAGGCGGAAGATCGTCTTCATCATCCTCTTCGTCTTCATCATCAAAAGAGTCGTCGAAGTAGAGATCATCCTCCTCTTCCTCCTCCTCAGAGAATTCATCCTCATCCTTAAAGAGAGGTTTTGTTGGAGCAAGAGGCTTTTTAGAAGCCGCGCTCTTCTGCTGTGCGCTTTTCTTGCTCTTGATATCACCGACGCAATCAACCCAGATCGGAGAGCTCCAAGCCATATGTCCATCTTTTTGGGTTGCGCGTATATAATAAAACGAGAAGAGTCCTTTAGACGAGTCGTCTTTCAACGAGACATCTTGGAGTGGAGTTAAATCATCGTATTCAAAATCGACGCTATTTCCGCTCACTGGAACTGAGTGGATAACCTCACCGTTACGAATAACTTCAACAGATGAAAGCTCAGACGTTCCTGCGATGTATCCTGAAATATGGCGGTTGATATGGAGGCCTGGCTTTTGTGCTGTTGAAAGCTCAGATCCCATAATATGGCCGGCTAAAGAGAAGCCGACGATAATTCTCTCTCCAGTGGTTGCATAGCAATTTCTGTTATACAGTGAGTCGAAGAGAGCTTGGCGATTATACTGATCTGCCAAGATTGCTGTTATACCAGGGGAGTACTGCTTTTGGTCAGTATCATACAATGGAGTGTAAATGGCTCTATCATCGAGACCGCCAGCGATAAAACCAAATCGACGGTTTTTCTTAAGGGCTTGAAGAAGGGATCCTTCCTTAAACTCATTGGCGCCTTTTTTAGACTTTGAGAAAACAGGCTTAGTATTGCCTTCTTTCACTGTGCACTCTGATGATCCCCAAGCGTTGTAGATCTCGCAAACTCTCTCAAACTCAGGATGAAAATCATCAAAGGAGAAGCCATTCGTCGATGACATTGTAAATGATGGAATCGAGATGATTTCTTTAGGCGAGAAGAGCTTATATACCTTTTTAAGCGAGTTGGATCGAACGTCTTTACTACGAACTATCGGTCTATCATCTTTGTTGTGAATGATTATTCTGGATCCCTCATCACCAGGGGAGCCATTCCACTGTTGACCTAAGAATGCAGCAAAGCGATCCTCTTCGTTAAATTCGGCAACATTAAGTGAGATGCTCTTCCAGATATCATTAGTGGTTTCTTCAGCGGAGTCAGGCGATGATGTCGAGTAAAAGTTCATTGACTGCTCATCGCGGAAGTGGCGAAGACAGCTCTCAATATTCTCCGTTGAATCAAAGCGCTCAGACTCTCCATGGAGAGTTCCCCAAAATACATTCTTAGTATCCGATGCAAAGCACTTGATTGGTGAGGATTTGAATTCTTCACCAGTCGTAAGGTTTTTCAGGAAAATGGTATAGACGCCAATTTCGTTAAAATAGAGGTTTGGAAGGGCAATATACCCTGTCTCAGGAAGAAATAGTTTCCACTTAAGATTGTCTCTTAAGTTGTTATGGCTTAACTCGATGAGGGTGTTCTCTGGCGCGTTGTTTGTTAAGTTGCCATAGATGTCCTCAAAGCGTAAGACCACATCAAAGCGACGGTTTTTTACAACTTGAGAAGGGGTTAAGATCTTAATCGTGTGGAGTGAGTTTCCCTTAATATCGACTGTAAATACCTCAGGCTCTGGCCAGTTGCCTTTTCCTGATGGATCAACGAAAAGATAGAAAGGACGCCTGCGCTGAATTGTCAGCTGGGCCATATTGCCATGCTCTTCTTCGTCTTTCGAAGGTGTTCCTAAGCAGATGGCTATTTGCTTACCAGCGGGAACTTCTACCGGAAGCACAAATTCGTACTGAGGCACGATACTATTTTCTACATCTATCGCTTCAGCGTAGATTTTCTTTCCATTTTCAAGCTCTGCCCATATGACATTAGATCCTTCTTTAAAATTAGCAGAAGGGGCTTGCCAGTCAATTGATCGTCCGCGACATCCCAAATCAAAACGCATGGCGGTGCCTTTAGGCAGTGTGGCTCCTGGAGCGTAAATAAATCGCCACGTTTTTCTTTCTCCAGCCAAAGCTATAGCTGGCTCAGAATAGCATATTGATCGTCGCATGCTCTGCATCCTGTAGGTTGTTCCGGAGGTTTAAACAATGATTGTCTTTTTCAGTAAATGAAATGAGATAAAGCTGAAGTGATAAATAACGCCATATCTTTTTGATATAGGTGTTACTTTTTTTCATTCCATTTTACGACAGAAAATACATCATGTTTCAACATGTGATTAATATCATTTTATGAAGTGTAACACGTCATTTTTTGCGAGCGCTATTGTAATGGAGTGTTGCCTAAAAGAACAGTCGCTTCTTCTTTTTTTAAGAAGAAAATGCGTTTGAGCGAGTGAAGGGGTGGGGCCATTCATTGGAATGATATAAAAACTATACTATCAATCTGACGAATGGCGACAAAATAATTATCAGACGTTATAAACCGAGAATATACAACTCAATTCGTATGTTCTACTTCATGTTCTATTTCATCGACTTCAACATAGTAGGGCATATCACAAATTTCACGAAGAAGGGACTCGACATATTGGTCAAAAGTAATCCGACTCATGACATGTGAAATTCCGCCCGCGCTTAATTCTTCATAAAGTCCTGGGGTTGAAACGATATGATCTATTGTTTGAGCAACCATTGATGGGTCGAGAAATCGAGGGTCGATTATTTTCTGATGAACTGAATCTACAACAAAGCGTGGAAGCCCTGATGTACCCTTAATGAATTCAGGCTGGTGCTTTACGATATCAAGTGATGGGGGAATAAGGATGCCAGATTTTTGATCGGCAACAGATTCTGCAAGACCGTCTACTTGGCTTGCGATAACGGGAATTCCATGAGCGCTTGCTTCAAGGGCTACAAGGCCAAGAGGCTCTCGAACAGAAGGAATGATAAGAAAATCAATCGAGTCATAAAACTCATTGATCTTATCAACTCGACCTAAAAATTTAACGTTGTTTTCAACGCCAAGTGATTTTGCAAGTGAAACTAAAAAGTCCTTCTCACTTCCTTCGCCAGCGATATGCAGAGTTACTTGTCTTTTGTATTTCGTGAGAAGTGTTGAAAGCGTATGTAAAAGTATCCCGGGAGCTTTTAAGGGGATAAGCCTTCCGATATATCCTAGATGAATATGTCCCTCTTTAGGTCCTTTGCGTGGTTCACTGCGAATAGCAATATCAGGACGCAGAGGGTTTTCTACTAAAGCTATATCATCAAATGGAATGTCCCAC
Source organism: uncultured bacterium (assembly GCA_964427425.1). Classification (GTDB taxonomy): domain Bacteria; phylum Chlamydiota; class Chlamydiia; order Chlamydiales; family FEN-1388; genus CAYRUD01. Next base: position 85,221 of record CAYRUD010000002.1, on the reverse strand, counting down.
ATGTGTGAGACAAGGGTTTGAGCGGCTTTAGAGTTGGCGATGATTTTTTTCATGCCTTTTACAAATTTCTTTCGCTTCTCATTCGGCTCTACCATCCACGACGCGCCATGCTCATAGTAAACCGCATCCTCGGGAGGGTCTCTTTCTTCAATTCTATTCCAGAAAACCCAACGTGAAGGTCCATTGATGACGTTATCTATCATTCCACGGCGAACGTCTACGATCCATCGAAGAAATTTCGGGATCTTAATCCGTGAAAGATAGAGTTCATGAAATGGCTTATAGCCGAACTGATCGAACACAGATTGATAGATTGGATGGCATCGACTTCCCGATACTATAGTATGGTGGAGGGTTTCAGTCCTCTGTCTGTTTTTTAAAAGCTCTTGGATAAAATTGATATAAAGCGACTCGACACCACCAATAGTATCAAGGTTAAGAACATGCAAAAGAGAGAGGGGTTGGTTCATAGGTATAGCTACACCAATTGTTCAAATGGCTTATCACGCTTGATCTGTACACTGTCTAAATAACTTTGTAAGAGAATGATAGAGGAAACGCTATCGACTTTTTTTGCTCGATCTTTCCTCGTCATAGACGGCATTTCTTTCATTGCTCGTTCAGCTTGAAGCGAGGTGAGTCTCTCATCAAATAACACGATATTGACATCGGGGATAAGGGCTTTTAAGGCTTCAAAAAACTGCCTTACTTCCTTTGAGCGTTCGGACTCAGTCCCGTTCATATTTAGAGGAAGACCAATGATGATAGTATCGATGCGATATTTTTTTTCTTTTTCTAATTGCTGTATTGCTTGGAACGTATTCTTCGCGGCTTTTGCGGGTTTTTTATCCCCTTGAATAGTAGCAAGAGGTTGCGCGATTGTCCACGTGCTGTCAGATACGGCCAGTCCTATTCGTGCATGGCCGAAATCAACAGAAAGAGCTCTTTTAGCGGCGTCTTTGAAAAGAGGGGTTACATTCATGTAAGGCTTGGCCTTTCCTCGGTTTGTTCATTTTTAAGCCAAAGTTCAACGGCTTCGATGTCCTCGGGGGTGTCGACTCCCGGAGCGTTTATTTTAACATGAATGGCAGCCAACTTCATATCATATTCTAATGCTCTTAAGGCTTCTACATCTTCTTCAAGCTGGAGTGGGGTAGCATGAAGCTCTGAGAATCTTAAAAGGCTCTTAGGTCGAAACGCATAGATTCCAATATGGCGAAAATAGGGAGTGCGTCCTGTAGTAGTTGGTTGAAGCCGCTTGTTTCCAGGAATTGCCATACGGCTGAAATAGAGAATCGTATTACTCTTTGAGAGAACGCATTTGACGATATTGGGAGAGAGAAGATCTTTGTCATTTGTGATAGGGGTTACAGCAGTAGCAATATCGACATCTCTTCTTGAGCGTAAAAGATCAATCACCTCTTGGATTGTACTCTGAGATATACATGGCTCATCGCCTTGTACATTGACAATGCAATCAAATCTCTGAAGGCTAGGATTGAGTCGTACCGCTTCCGCAATCCTATCTGTTCCGGTCGGGCAACTCGGAGATGTCATAATAACTTCCGCGCCGAAGGATTTGGCGTGTGCTTCAATACGCTCATCATCAGTCGCAATAAAGATTTCAGAGACACTCTTCGCTTCTTTTACACGCATATAGGTTCTTTGAAGAAGTGAAATTCCCTGGATCATAGCCATGGGTTTCCCAGGAAAGCGCGAGCTTTCATATCGCGCAGGGATAACAACAGCTGTAGTAAAAGGAGTATCTGAAGTTGTCATGCGCCACCTCATTACCGATTATTAAGATTAAATGTCTAAGATTATGGTTCATCGAGTTCGAAAAATATAGCATGCTATTTATTCATCTACAAGAAAAGGAAAAATAGAGATCTTTTTTGTATCCATTAAATGATAGAAGTGCGTAGCATGGACATTATTGCGAGTTGAGTCGATGAGCACTGATTGAATGTATATTATCTTATGATGATATAAGTTCGTTTCAGTCGAAACGTCTGTAGCGAAAACTTTCTATTATTTAGGAAGTGTTGCTACCGAAAACAGCATGTGAGAATTAGTTCGCATATGAGATAGGCACACCATGCTAAGTCTCTGTATCGATCTTAAGTGAAGCCCGTTGTGTGATAGAGTTTTTGTCCTCTTTCCTTGGTTTCTTGTTCTTCATTATATTGCGCTCTGACTCTCCTTAGCAGCATCGCATTCAACTGTCACGGGACTAAAGAATGCGAATTTTAGTGAATATCTGCTTTCGGAGATATGGATATGACCAAATTATTTGTGGGTAACCTTTCATGGAATGCAACGGAAGAAAACGTACGTCCGTTGTTTGAAGCTTTTGGCGAAGTTATTTCTGTTCACATCGTAACAGATCGTGAAACAGGCCGATCCAGAGGTTTCTGCTTCGTAGAAATGAAAGATAACGAAGCTGCCCAAGAAGCTATTAGAAACCTTGACAACACAGAAGTCGCAGGACGTCAAATCCGCGTTAGCGAAGCTCGTAGTGCAGATGAAAGAGCACCACGTGGCGAGCGACGCTCCTTTGATGGACAGCGACGCGGTGGAGACTTCGGTGGACAAAGACGCTACCCAAGCCTTCAATCACGTAGAGATGACTAATTTCGCGAAAGCTGTACTTGTACAGTGACTCGTTCGTTACAGTCTAAAAACTCATACGAAACCTGTGAAGAGAACATCTTCACAGGTTTTTTTCTTTATCTCTCTTTCATTTCAAAATATATGGACTTCGTTACCCTTCAAACTGATCGGCTTCTCCTTCGCCCATGGATACAAGAGGATGAAAAGCCGTTTATTGAAATGAATCAAGATCCTCGCGTCATGGAGTTCTTCCCAAGTCTTCTTTCAGCCGACGAGAGCCTTTCTTACATAAAAAAGTATACCGACCACTTCAAAAAATACGGGTGGGGGTTTTGGGTGACAGTCCTTAAGGGCTCTTGCGAATTCATCGGATTTATTGGCCTCCGCTATGATGATTTTGAGGCTCCATTTACTCCATGTGTCGAAATTGGCTGGAGACTAAAGAGTCAGTTTTGGGGGAATGGGTATGCAACTGAAGGCGCGAAAGCAGCTCTCAAATTTGGTTTTAAGACCCTTCAACTCAAGGAAATAATCTCCTTCACATATGAAAATAATCATCGATCAAGGATGGTTATGGAGAGACTCTCTATGAAACGTAATCCAGTCGATGATTTCAACAATCCAAAATTGCCAAAAGATCATTGGCTTTCAAGACACGTTCTCTATCGCCTCACTTGCGACGAGTGGCAGCATCAATACTCAAATTGATAATCAGTTAAGAGATTGATGAAAAAATACACCTCATTTGATCTTCATGAATATTGGAAAGCGAATCTTTAACCAAGTAGTTAATCCATAGAACTAGCTTTACAGTTAGATTCTTCTGACTTCACGTTTTCTTTCGTAGTTGGTGTCTGCTTTAGCTCGTCTCAGAATCCTCCTAATTACTGCCAGTGTTGTAGTTTTTTATCGCATTCTTAATTATTTTTTAATAATATCTGAGGTGTTATTTTTTTCTATAATTTAATTAGTATAATTAAAAAAGAGGCGATATTTATGGTAAATAACAACTATAATTTTATACCTGCTTATTCTAGTGGTGTTTTAACTAGTTCGAATAACGAGAAACCAACTGTTACCTTTGAAGATGTTACCGATAAGAGCGAAGAGGAAATCACAAGCAATGCAGCTCCATCTGTAGAGCCTGCTCCTAAGAAGCAGTTCATATCAAAAGATGTTCTTCAATATCAGGTCTTATCTTTTCTGAGCCCACGCGAGAGAGTTGGCTGCCAACGAGTGTCAAAAGGATTTATGAAAGCGGTTCTTAAATCACTAAAATCTGAAAAGCTCACAAAGGAAGATCTGCCAATCATTTTGGCGAGCAAGCATATAGAGAAGATAATTCCCTGCGTATACGATATGCTAAAACGATGCGATTTATTTACTGTTAAACGCCGAAGTGAATGGAGGCTGACCGCTGGAGAAATCACCTTAAATCTGCAAGGCCAGCTTGTTAAGCATCGAGTATTACAATCTGTCTCATATTGTCCTCGCCCTGCTATCGGAGAAGGTGTTTATAACTTAAGAATCAGAAATTTACAGAAATATTTGGATCAGAATAACTTACCATCAACATTCTTCAGGTTGTGTAAAGAAGATCAAAACCTGGAGAACGAAAATTGTAACACAACTATTCTTGATGAAACTGCTGCTTGTATAGAAGAGATACTGAACAAGGAGATATACGCAGAAATTAAGGAACTCGTAAAAACAACGAAAATCGACACTTCTAATCTTGGAAAGAATCTGTCCGAAAAGTGGAAGTCAAAGCCGCAATCTAAAGAATAATCCTTAAGAAAGCCTCACAATCAGTCTTTATGGCTTGGTGAGGCTTTTTCTATGTAAAGAATCCGCTCATTTCAGTCGAATCATCTTTAATTACTAACATTTCTGTTATTCTACAAAGATAATTATTTATTTCTGATTTAATTCATTTTGATATTGGAAATCAAAAGATTTATATGTGATTATATTATTTATTGAAATTAATATTTGTTTTTTATCAAAAAGGTGTTTGAATGTCTTTGCCAATATACTTAAATCGGGCATCAAATCATTATAATGATGTTTTAATTAGCTTCGCTACTATGGATTCTCTTACAAATAGAAAGTGTGAGAAGTCCAGCGTTACTTTTGAAGATGTTACTGATCTAAAGAGTGGAGAAGTTGAGGGTTTAACGCCTGCGCCAAAAGAAAAACTCGTAGCTGATACTGCTCTTCAGTTAATTAATAAACTTCCTGCTCCGCAGCCAAAAGCTCTTGAGCCTACACGTTCTAAGCAGTTTCTAACCAACGACCTTTTACAGCACCATATATTTAGCTTTCTAAGCTTACGAGATAAGATGACTTGTGAACGAGTGTCGCAGCAATTCAAGGATGTTTTACATAAGTTTCTAGAATCAGAAAGTATCGAAAGAAATAATGTGATTCTCGCGTTTGAACAAGCGCATAAAATTATTTCGCATGTAGGTAGTATTCTTGCTTATACTCAAAAAGAATATGCCATCGCTGGTCGTAATTGGCAAAAGACAGCTGGTGTACTCACGTTAAATCGACTTGGGCAGTTAGTCAAGCTTCAAGTTGGAGACAATGTACTTATAAAAGATGAAAAAGTTATTTCTGATAACGTAGATGCTATATTCAGACTGTATGTCGCTAAATTCAATGATCTTGGGAAGAAAATTGAGCCGAAGAGCTTGCCTACCATTTTTTTCAAGCTTGAGAGTGAAATCTGGGATTTATCCGGAACTATTCTAGAAAATATTGCAAAACATATAGCAACAATACTTAACGAAAAAATCTATAGCGAACTTGTAGAGCTTGCTAAAACGAAAGTCATTCATATGTTTAATATAGCGGCACATTGGGAGCCCGGTTCACAATCAAAGAGTTAATCGTTATAAATTAAGCCTCACAGTCGGATTATTTTGGCGCGGTGAGGCTTTTTCTAAGCAGAGAATTCTCTTATCTCTGTCTAATTCCTTATTAATTACCGACATTGCTTAGCGTTCGGAATATGTAATTCCCACATCTCAATTACTAAAGCCTCTTGCTTGTAATTACAATATATTTTCAAAACAACGCTGTGTTCAATTATAATAACGTGTTTAAATTAAATGTTTAGGTGTTGTGTTGTGATAAGTAATACATATAATTGGTTTTTAAATAATTTTATTAGTGTGTTGCCTTTCTTCAAAGATGTAGCAAACCCTTCAGTTGACAACTCGGTTGGTGATGACAGTCGTTTATGTAAAGAAAGAGATTTTATACCTAATGATATTCTTCAACATGAAGTCTTACCGTTTCTTAATTTCAAAGAGATAGCAGGGTGCGAAAGGATATCCAGACGCTGGCAGGGGATTGCTCAAAATACGCTCCGATGCAGTATTCAAAAAATGTTACCCGAGGAAAAACTCACAATAGACGAGGCACGAACAGCTGCATATAACGCAGGGAAATTAATGCCTATTTTAGCGCGGATAACGATTGATCATCCAAGCGATAAGAGCTCAAGAAAACATACACATGGCTCGTTAATTCTGGATGAAAACGACAAGTTGCTCATGTTTGTTAAGTCAAATGATGAAAACGATGATGATTCTTTAGTGCACATGTTCCAAGAATTAAATTTGTTAGATGTACAGAATAAAGAGCGCTCATATAAAGCTCTTACGTTAAATACTCAAGAGTTGTTGGCTCGAAAGAGTAGTCGCCATATAAAACCGGAAGATATTCCATCAGCATATGTCCCTGTCCAGATTGTTCAAACTACCAATCAAAAGGTCGTTATGATGGTGATTGAGCTTCTCGACGATATGTTATCAGGAAATGAGACGTTAGCAGCATCGGTAAGGTTCTCGGAGGCAGGAGATGAGGAGTACACAAAAGCGACAGATGCTCTTAAAGAGTTATTCTCTATGAGTAATGTCAAATGGATATCTTCGAGAGATTTAAACTTGTCAGATGAAAACCATATTGGTAATAGCGGATCTTTGGATCTATGTATCGTAAAATTGTTTAAACGAGCATCGACATCTCATTGAGATTTCAAAAAAACGTTGTTCTCGGTTTGATCATCAATTAATGAATTTAATGTAAATAAAGACAAGCCTCACAGCACCATTTCCTAGGTTCTGCGAGGCTTTTTCATGAAGTCAGTGGTTATTTTTGCGCTTAGTTAATCGATACAAAATTCTTATAAAATTGCTCCCTATTTATCTATCAGTTAATAATGTAGTTCTTGGGTTGCTACTAACTAAGAGATTGATTTTGAAAAATATCAACTGTGTGGAAACCAGGTATTCGATTGAACGTGTCTTGGAGAAATAAAAAGATAGAAAATGAGTATTTTTAACACTTCTCTTTATAATTTAATTACTAGTTGGATCCCCGGCCTGTCCTGCTCATCTAGTTCTGAAGAAACACATTCGGAAGAATCTGAAGTGGCATCGAGCTCTTCTTCTGCAGCGCCAGGAGCCGAATTTCCCGCGCCTCAAGTAGAAACACTTGATTGTAGTACTGCTAAGCCTTTTTTAACTGATGACCTTTTACAACATCATATTTTTAGCTATTTGAGTTCTAAAGAGTTAATAGTATGCGAGCGAGTTTCAAAGCAATTCAGGTCTATTCTCAATACAATCAGTGATTCTGAAGAGTATTATACACAAGAAAATGAGCTGAATGCCTTTATAGTACGCAAGAAAGCAGCAAGAATTGCTCTCAGCATGATTCCATATGTGTATCATATGGTTTTAAACGGCTGTATGATTTTTGCAGTGTCTCAACATGATCCTGAGTGGCAAATGACTGCCGGTGTTCTTGTATTAAATCAGCAAGGACAGCTTGCTAAGTTAGAAGTGAATGGAAAAGATGTAATAGTTTCTTCTAATGAGAGCGTAGGCAGTAAAAAGACTGTCAAGTTCAGGCTGTACACTAAACATTTTAATGGTTGTTTACGGCATGACCAGCTTCCGTTTAAACCTTTTAGAATTAAGTATGAGACCGATGTGTTTAATACACCTAGTTCAAATTTTCAATCACGAATCTCATTTGCGGTAGCTAATATACTTAACAAGAAGATATGTGATGAGCTTCCCAAGCTTATAGAGATGAAAAAAATTTTCATGTATACTATTGCTGAGCATTGGAATTCTGATCCTAAATCAGAGGATTAATCATTAAACAAAAAGCCTCACAGTCTGATGAGGCTTTTTTCTTTTCTAAATCACGATCTACTTATAAGAGCGGTTATTAGAAAAAGCAATTAGCAAATAATGTCTTCTCATACGTTGTCTTTAGAGACTTGTCTGATGGACTATGAATATTTTATCGCATCTGTTCATGATTTAATTGCTAATTTGATTCCAGGTTGTTTAGTCCTTGCGGCTGTAATGAAGGATGGAGGATCAATGTATCGGACCCTTTACAAGCAAGTGCGGAAAGATTTATTAATTAACAAGTAATTATGCTGGTGTTATCCTAGGTGGGCTATTCAATTAGCTTTAATTTAATTTTAGTAGATCGATAGCTTTTTTCAATTTAAGGATCTAGTGAATCTATATGAATATAAGCAGTCTTTTTGGATTTATCAGTAGTTTAAATCCTCTTTCCTCTAGCTCTGATACAGAACAAGAGACAAATCGTGGGCAACAAAGTGGTAGAACAGCTTCAGGGCTCGCTTCCCAATTGCAGGGTTTTGAGCTCTCACCATTTTTCCCAAAGGTGCCGACACAATCTAATAACTATTTCAGTGTCAATCGAAATAGACTTCCAAAGCTTGATGCAGCTAACGATTGGCAACCAGATATCTCATTCCTCTTCAAAGGTACAGAGCGTTCTCAGACAGAACTTGATTCTGACCACTCAACAGTTACCTTTGAGGATGTCACGAATAATCCTGAAGTTGGCCAAGAGGCTTCGACTCAGAAGCCAGTAACTCAAAAGCGATCTATTTTACCGGAAGTTTGGACGCAGCGTATTTTTTCTTATCTAAACATACGCGATTTGGTAAAAATTGAAGCTGTCTCAAAAGAATATCAGGAAAACTTGCGTAACTATTTAGCAAGACTTGTAATAGCCTCAAAAGAATATCAGGAAAATCCGTGCGCCTCTGAGAACTTGAATATGAGAGCTGCTAAAATCGCAGCTCATAATATCGAGAAACTTCTTCCCCACTTCTACACTATACATTCAGCTGCTATTAAAAGAATTGCGATAGAACGCGGGTGGCTTAATTTTCTGAACGCATTAGTGTTGGATGAGAGGTATGAGTTAGTAGCGTTGAGGAAACTAGGGGATAACAACTCCGATCAGGATGCACTATTGATTCATCCCCAATACAATTTTAAAGACAATATATCGAAGTTTAAGAAGTTTAATTTATCCGTACTATTTAATGTTATTACTGATGTTCCGAAGAGAAGAATGCCGCCTAATGTTGGGACGAATTACGCTCCTATTGATATTCAATTCTCCGATCCGCGAAACGCTCAATTTGCTGATCGTGACGTGATCAAATATATGATTACTGGTGCCAATATCAGGGCGAGCTCTGAAGTTGAGCCTATGAAAGAAGAAGAGAAAAAAAAGACCAAATGGGGTGAGATTCTGGCGAAATGGGCTTCGAAAGACGCTGATGCATGGGTGTCGCTCAATGATCTGCCAGAGGAGACTAAGAAGGCTCTTTGTGACTGATTAACCTCTTATGTTAATGCCCCAACCGAAGGCAACTAGGTTGGGGTCTTCTATTTAATGATTTTTCTTTACTTTTCCCACGGCAGTGGCGATGTGGTAGGTGGAGGAACAGGACCTGTATCTTCACCAATACCGGCGGCAACTTCAAGAAGACCACTTAAGATTTGTGTCGACGGATCAACTGTTGTGCTTCTTAATCCAATTCCTGCTAATTTCGCAGTAAGGCGAGCGGTATCTACCCCAGGATCTGAAACAGGTCCTGTTATCGGCACAATTAATCCTGACATAGAAAATGCTTGGAAGCCAAGTTTGCGCAAAGTGGTATTTGGGATAAGAAGATTCATCGCGAATTGATCATTAATAAGATCAGCTGTTCCCCAGACCGCAAGTTCAACCTTGCCTGCTGCTAGGGCATCTAATCGATCGCAGGTAATGACTCCATTCTTAACGGACAGATAGATAGGAGTGCACCACAGCTCTACCTCATTTTGTTTATCGCTCTTCTTCACTCGTAGAAGTTTCAAGATCAGTTTTAATGCTCCGCCGTTCTTTACAAGAACTCGATCGACCTCAACTTTAGCCTTAGGAATTGCCAGATTGGGAAGAGAGAAAGGAATGATTGGGATAGAGACCCCATCTTGCGGAATGGAAATCGTTATAGGTTTCTCAGTTTGAATTGCTTTCGCAAAGAATGAGCTGAATCCTTGAAGGAAATATTTTCCAATCTTCCTCGAAAGCTTTACACTCGCGACGGTTGGCTGAGACGGTAGAAAGACACCCTTTTCGATGTTTCCTTCGCAGTTGAATCGGCAGTTATCACTTGTAAACTGAATTGAAGCTTTGCCGTCTGCATTTTCAGTAAGCTTTAATTTTATAGAGCTCGATGCACGGGTTCCCAAGAGATCTTCATACGTATCTTTGTCTTCATTGAGAAGCTTGGATATGAAAGCAGGCTCTAAATCTTCAATTTGTACGGAAGCATCGACATCACACGATTGAGCCAATTCGCTGAATGAGGCAAATTCTCTATCAACTGGGAATTTGGCTGAGATATTGGCTTTTATATCGGGCGCATTTGCAATGGCAACATTATCAGCTTTTACTTGTTTCATTTTTACGGCAGTCTCAAGAGTGCCCCCATTGCCGTTTAGAGTTCCTTGAGCAAAAAGAGGGTGGAGTCCAAACTTCTTTTCTTTAATTGATCCGCTACTAGACTCACGTGTTGAGCTAAACTCAAGAGAGTCGCTCGTGAGTGTAAAATCGAAGTTGGTTTCTTTTACTATAGATAGAGCTGATGAGAGTGAATCTTGAGAAAAGCGAAGAGCTCGGAGGGGGAGAGATACGTGATTTACCTCTAAAGAGATCTTCTTTGAAGCTAGATCTGTGTCTATGACTTTTAAATCCTGAGACATTCCAAAAAGCTTAAAAAGGTCTTGAGAGGGTGTACATGAAATAGAAAGAAAAGGAGATCGATTAGAAATTATCAGACCATTCGACACATTCGCTTGCGCTGTAAGTTTTAAGTTATCAGCTTTCAGTGACAGATTAACTTCATTTTCTTTTGAAGATATCCCTCTATAAATAGTTTTCAGCGAGAAATTGTTTACTTCTGGCCCGACGATGGTCGAAAGAGTATTTACAACTTGCGGAGCAAAGACTGCGTTTAAATCCTTCGTTGAGAATGGCATCAAGGATGCATCAATCTTGCATGTCGCTTCGTCGCGAAGAGATTGGATCGACAAATCGTAAGGAAACTCTGCTAAGAAGTGTGCCGATCCCAATGATTTCGTTTGATTTACCTCTGTCCCTGAGGAGTCATTTTTGCTCTCGCTTGAGGCCAGTATGTTACAGCTTCCACGCACCATTCGCTTTGCTATATCAATAAAGAAGGGGAATTCAACATCATATTTGCCATTATGAAGAGAGAGCGTATTCTTAATATCGAACGTCCCCGACTGTGATCCACCTTTTTTAGAAGCGATGAACGGCGTTGTTGAAGATATTGCAGATTGAATAGTAAGAGGAGTTCCTTTTGGGAATACTTGGATAAAATCTGGAGCGTCTGCCGCAAGTTGCAAAAAGCATGGCCGATTCAGTGTAACTTCTACGTTTTGTTTCTGAGGATCAACAATACAGCTTATTTCTGACGCTTCAATATTGAGGGCTTGTGCCAATCCAATTGTAAAAGAATGAATCGATGTTTGTATTGTCTTATCAAAGATGGCATCCAAAGAAATATTCATGAGCAATGGGCTGCCTTTAGGGACCTGCTTTGATATATACTCAGGAGTATTTACAAAAGGAATTTCGCTTTGAGCTGCAACTGAGAAGTAGTTCGTTCCCTGCTCCTTAGTGATCGAGTAATATACTTTTGAGCCACTGTCAATCTGAAATTGAGTGAGACGTGATCCTATATTTCCTAGATCAAAATTTGTATTGAGATCGCAAAAAATATCGTGGAGTGCTGTCTCATCCCATGAAAGAGGAACAAAAAGCTTCGAAAGCTCAGAGTTTATCTGTACTCCGGAGTCAAAGCTGAATATATAATCGCTTCGTTGAAGTCCCAATGCTTCTTGAATATTGTTGTACGGGATGAAGAGCGATCCCTGTCCCTTTTCAAAGAGAACTTGTTTCTCGTTTCCAGTGAAATGAACAGATTTCTTGCCTTTCTCAAGCGTAGAGACTATGTCTCCCGTGTACGAAATAAAGCCTTTTTTATTTATCGTACCTTCAAACTCAATTGAGTGAGTCGATTGGCTTCCTAGAAGCGTAGAAAGGGGGAGCGATAATTCGTTTGAGAGGATGCGAAGAAGCGCCCCTTGGCAAGTGATTGCCCCTTTAAAATCTCTTCCTTGAAAGGCAAATAAGTCATTTCCACCTTCTCCATTTGGCTTAAATGTCTCAATAGAGCTTATGATTGAGCTTGTCTCTGTGCCCTTTTGGTACCCTCCTATGAGCGAGAAATCTATTTTCTCATGCTTCATATCTCCGAGAACGGAAAGAGCGCAATCAAGTGCGATTGATTTTAACTCCTTTCCCTCGATTCTTCTCTCAATAGAGAAAGAAGGGGAGTGAGAGAGTCGAAGCCTTAAAGGATTAAGGAAAGCATCTTCCTTGAATGAGTAAATCGCTGATTCATCGATTGTAAAAGCGCAACGTACAGGCTTTTGTAAAGCGAGTTGCTGATGTACAACATCTTTTAGATGCTGCTCTACCAGAGCTTGAAAGAGCTCATTGGAAACCGACATCTCTAAAAGCTTGCCCTTTGCAACTTCAATTTGATTTTCAGTGACTATAAGTGACAGAGAGCTCTTAGCATTATCACTCTGTATCTGAGAGCTGATATTTATATTGGACGGATTGATCTCAGAGTTAAATGAAAGCGAAATCTCATGACCAAAAAGCGGCCTGATGAGGGGAGTCAGACTCTCACAGAAGATCGATGAAAGTCCTTCGATAAAGAAGGATGGAATTTCTTTTACTTCCGCTATTATTCTTCCGCTCAAATCATCAAATAGCTCCTTACCCGTAAAAGATATCTCCAAATTCAATGGCGCAACCGATCTTGACCCTTTGATTTGTTCTGAGGAGATGATATTTCCTGTAAAACGAAGCTTCATTACGGATGGATTTTTATCTATCGAGAGTTGAGCATTAATATCCTCAATCGCCGCATAATGGCCACTTGGTTGGCGAACGTAAATTCGACTATTGCCGATCTCCATATCAGCCTTCATTTGAGGGATCTCTAATGTCGACTTATCGTTAAGCTTTCTTTTCCTTGAGTCTTCGCGAGCGCGAGCTTGCTCTTTCTGGATTGTAAGATGGGGAATCTTTTTTGCTTGAGATAAAGCTGTATCATCAAAAAATTGAATTTCCTCGAGAAAACTAGTTGGAATAGCATCATTTTTATCAGACGTTATAACAACTCGAAATCCATTTACATATGATACTCCCAAATCATCGGGGGATCTAAGAATAGAATATATAGGTGTGGGCAAATGAAAAGAGGTAAGGGAAATATATACATGAGAAGATCGGTCTTTCACCTTAAGACCATTAACGTCAACACCTGAAAGCCAGCCGAAAGATGCAGATTCACATTCAATCTCATAGCCTGTAAAGACCTTTACTCCATAGAAGAGACCGCTTTGGATAAATGAGATGCTTAAAACTGTGGGTAAGAAAATGAGAAACAATATACCAGCTGCTACTGCACCGAGGATGGTTTTTGCCATTGCTGATCGAAACTTCATTGCGTATTTCCTAAGTTAATCTCTTTTCATACGGAACATAGAGAAGAGACTAGTTTAAACATTTTCAATCTCAAATGCGAGCTGTATCATCCATCTCCAATTTTTATAGATAGCTTTGTTGTTATTTTTAACTTTTTGAAGAGGGAGAATATAAGCGGCTCGAGTCTGCTAAGCTATACCTATAGATATCTTAATACCACTAGAGCTGCAAACCATTTTTAAAGTCATTCAAAAGTTTTCTAATTCATACGCTTCGATCAATCGCCATACTTTTTTATATCAGGTGGCAGTTTCTGAAGATCTTTTCACTTACATTAAGCGTCGCTGTTGGTCTTGCATGTAAAAACTTAAATTTCTTTTTTTATCATTATTAATTGATGGTTTTACTAAACTAAATTATAATTTATTATTTCTTTATAAATATTTAAAAACAGTAACAAAAAGGGAATTTATGGTTAATAACCTTAATACAACAGCAGCATTTAAAGATCTTTCTATTCAGTTCGCCGAGAATACAGTTCAGCAGCTAGCTTGTCGCAATGCAGTTACTCAGTCTAAAATTGGATTGCTATGCGATGATGAAGTAAATAATATTTTGGAATACACAGACCTTGAAACAGCTTACAAAGCTCGAGCCTGTTGCAAAAGATTCTTTGAGGCGTATCCAGTATCTCATCATTCAGAAAGAGTGTCAAAAAGCGTAAAACTCGTAATGGATGATATTAGAAATAACTTCGCTAAGCTCTTCTTTAGTTTTGTAAAAAAAGAAGCTATACTAAGCCCTTTTACCAATAAAATATTATCAGATGAGATGGATGAAAAGGTATTAGGAGCACGTAGATATAACGTTGCTAAGGAAGCTCAAAGCGGCCATATAATGTTAGAAGGGGGTACCCACCAATATAAGCCAACTAATATTTTCGGGCTAAATGCTACACATACTGGCTATGAAAGACAAAATGAGCTCGATATTCAACTTATAGCTCATCTTTCAAATGCTGATGTTATCAAGGCTCTTGGACAGCTTTCCGTTTGGAAACACAAAGCTGTAGCAACAAGTACCGCGTTATCTACAATTAGCGGATTATTCTGTAAGGCTTGCGCATTGAAAGTAAAGAGTTTCTTCCAAGATTATGATACAAGCAGAAGATTGCGAGAAAGGCTCGCTGGTGAGGCGTGGAATTATTTCTGGAATGGTGAAGGCAAAGAAATCGATAGAATATATCAGAGATTTGCCGATGATTTACTTAAAAGCCTGGTCAATCAAGGGAAGGCTTTTCAGATTGGAGAAGATACGTCCTACAGAAACGGAAATGGAGTTTCAAATAAACCGCAAAATGTCCGTTTCTTTATCAATTATGTATTACACGAACTTAATAAAGATGATCGAAGTTCAGGGCCTGTTATAGAAGATATCACTGATCAAGAAGGCCAGTAAATAAGTAAGATCTCCGAGTGTAGGTATTTTTTTTACCTACACTCTTAAGTAATTACCACCTTCTTCCTAATAAACTTTTTGCTGTAATTCATCTTTCAGCTGCACAACTTTTGCCTGTTGATTGCTAATTTTTGAAGCTAAATCCTGCAATTCAGATACATCCTTGGCAATCGTATTAATGATCAGCAAGAACCCATTCATAATCTCAGCTAAATCATTTACGCTTTTCATAAGAACTTCTTTTGGATTAATGAGCTCATCTCCTTCTTTAGCGTGGCTTTCATGGCGTTTTTGGATGTTTATTTTTTCGTCTGATACGAAGTGAGGCGTAGGAAGGCTTTTATGTGCATGTGAACTTCTACGAACCAATCGATTATATTTATTTACATACCGTTTTAGATCATCTTCAAGGCATATTATAGTCGTCTCAATGTTAGACTTTAATGCACTTCGTAAATAAAACTCTGCCGTTTCATAGTTTTTTTTCACAAAGAAGTGATTGTAGAACTTATAATCTCCTCGAGCATGTCCCTCTTTTGTTTGCTGATTCTGCACCATATAGTCTAAGCCACCAAAAGGAAAATGAGGGGAAAGAGAATAGGCAGGGGAAATTGGCGTTTCTCCTTCCCCATCTTCATCGCTGTCAAGGACAGCTTCTTGATCAGTGTCGCCTTCTAAACCAACATCCGATAATCGCTCTGTAAGCTTAGTAATTATGTTAAGAACGCTATTTTTAGCGTATGCAAAGGTATCGATGGATAGCAACGAGGCATCAGGTCGCGGCTGATCTATATCTTGAACTTGTCCCTCATCGACTTGATCCTCATCATTATTGTAGTTATCAGCATAATAACCCACACTAAAGCGAGAGCCTTGTATTTGCATACAGATATACCTATACTTCAGTTCTTATTTAAGTAATCGTTATATAATAACCCTAAATAAAAATTTATTTACGAAAACCAATATCCATAATTTTACGAATATGGGGAGGAGCATTATTCGTGTTTTCTATTGTTTTTTTGAGGAGATTTGCCCTGTACACCTTGGCAGGTTTGTAGATTCGTGCGTAGAGTTGCAGGGCTTTACAGCAGGTCCGCACCACTCTTTTTGTCGTGTCACTCCATTCTGTCGCGATAAGATCTTTTTCCCATCGATGACTTAAAAGCTTAAGTCTGTCAGTTACTTCAGTTTCATGAGAGAAAGTAAACCCAGTCTTCTTTTCAAAACTTTCGATGGATTTCTTAAGATCGAATCGTATAGATTTCAAAGAGTTTAAAATGTCAGGTTGTGCAGCAGCTTTTCCATCAGTAACTGAAATCGTACTAATGAGAAACTCGACTGAGAGGAACTGCTTCTTTATCTCAACATATTCATTATAGGAGAGAGTCTCCTTCTCAATCTTATCTTTAAGGCCTTTCATATACTCTAAAAGCTGAGAAGATCCCCCAGATTGATCCGTTATGAGCTGAATAAACGCATGATTTACCTCTTCAATGGACTCAAGAGATGTGGATAGTAGATCTTTAATCGTTTTGTGAGCATCGCTGTAAAAAAGAACATCGTTTTTTAAGTGATCTGCAACATTCGTTATGAATTCTTGGGCAGTCGAAGGTCTAAATAGAGATTTGGATATTGAATCAACAATTGCTCCGAGAAAACTATGTTGAGCAACTTCTCCTTGGTTGTCACGTAATTGTGCAATCCATACTGACGCTTTATTTAAAGTTTCGCATGCTGTAGCAAATTGTCTTTCTAAAGCCTGCAGCTTTTGAACCGCCTCTGAGAATTCACGATACGATCCAATAATGTCTTCAGATCCCCCTTGAAGTAAATGGATGCGAGCCTGCGAAATTTCTTCTTTTCTCTTTTCAAGTATCTCGGGAAGCTTCTCTTGTATATAGGAGGAGTGTTCGGCTAATGATATCTGTACCAGATGGAACGCATCTTTTAACTTTCCATTGATGTACTCATGATACGATGGAGGGTATTCAGTGTGAGCGCTATATTGAGAATAAATCATCCATAATTTTTTAAGTTGATCTAAAGCTTTTGCATAAGTCTCTGTTGTAAAACTGATCTCATCT
Organism: uncultured bacterium; assembly: GCA_964427425.1. Classification (GTDB taxonomy): domain Bacteria; phylum Chlamydiota; class Chlamydiia; order Chlamydiales; family FEN-1388; genus CAYRUD01. Next base: position 68,134 of record CAYRUD010000002.1, on the reverse strand, counting down.
TCGCCAAGGCGCAACCAGTTTGATTGAAGGCCGATTTTCCCTATCTCGTCTTCTAGTTGCTCAAATTCTGCTTTAAACTCTTGATCAAATGATAAAATGCTTTCTGCTACTTTAATTGACGAGAGGGAGGTCTCAACACTCTCACTTATATTCTTACTGTGAGTGTGGTCAGCTTTAACTGATTTGAGCGCCTTTTTCAAAGCCATTTCACAATTTTTTAACTTCTGACTCGTCTCATTAATTTTTTTTACACTTCGCTTATTTGGATCAGCAATTTCTTTCACGATAGCTGTTGAATGCAGTTCAATCTCTTGTATGAGTTTTCTTACCTTTTTGTCTGAGCTGCAGCCTTTCAGATTCTTCGCAGTGTCAACAACATGAGAGGATGTCTTTACAACTCCTTGGAATACTGAATTCATAGAGGGATTAAACATATGCTTCTCATTCAACTCCGTATAGCTCAGAAATGTATAGATCAGACTAAAGATACTTAAGAAGGGATAGCCGATATGTGACTATCCCTCTTGAGAGGCTATCTCAGCTATTTTTCGCTACGAATTTATCAGAGATATCACCTACAAGATTCAAATCTTGGAGGGGAACAGCTACAGGATCTTTTTTGGAGGAAAAATCTAGCTTTTTCAAATCTACCCAAACAATATTTGGCGTAAGAGTCGAGTTGAAATAATAGGTTAAGTTTGTAATGTCGGTCACGGCTGCCCAACGAGTTGGCCAACTATCCACCCAAGCTGATCCGGATGTATCTTCGGCTCCAAATGGGATTTGTACTGGACGAATTGCACTCAAAGACAATCCAATAGCTTCTTGAAGATTCTTAGGTTGAGGGAGCGTTTTAAGATAGGCAGAGCATCTGACAAAGCGGCTTTCAGGGTCTGTGTCTCCAGGAAGCGGGAGAGTACCGCCAAAATATTTATATCTTTTCAAATTGTTGAGTTGAATATCATAGGAAGGCTCATTTGTCATGACAGTATATTGCGGGCCGTGGTGAATGACTTGCTTTCCATTTATGAACTCAATAATTACTGAATCACCTGTTACATCTTCTAACGCAATGTGTGCGGGCCATTCTCTTTCAGCAATTATTGTTGATACGACCTGGAAAGATTTCAGCGAATCTAAAGCTTCTTTCACTGTCGAGAAGTTATCAAGAAAATATTGAATCCACAAACCATTTGAGATTCCCGGTCTTTTATCGCGAGCTTCATACTGTGTTCCTTCCAAGTAGAGAACATGCGCTCCTAGGCCCTTCTCGTTCATTCCATCAATTGTGGCGCCATCATTAAAGGACCTGACAACAAGGCTTCCGTATTTCGATGTCCATTTCAGTGAATTGTCTCCTGCATTGCCATCGCGTAACATCCCTCTTGAGTACATTGTAAAACAAGGGGTGTCGTCCATGTACACATCCATCGTTCTACTTGTGACTTTATTAATCTGATTATCCCAAAATATCCTCGAGCATGCTTCTAAACTCGAGAAGCTTGAAAAGAGAATAGCTCCAGCTAAGAGAGCTCGTGCTTTGTATAGATGAAGAACCATATTATACCCCAATTTAAAAATATTTTTCACATTAAATGAAGTGGCAAATTTGCAAAAGGTGAAAGACAAGTCAAATGAAGTGGCAAAAGATAAATTCGTACAGAATTCAAAAAGTGAATATTTGAACAGGAGTGCGAATGATATTCAGATAGGAAGTCAAGGGGTTCTTATATTTTCCCATACGCTTAAGTGTAACAATGTGATTTAATATTAATTGGATAATTAATTGAATTAATATATTTTTAATTTTAAAATATAACTGCAATTAACAATTATGTAGCCAGTTCTCTAATGTAAACCTAATAGGAGTAAGATGATTAACAAGCTTTCGTCAGATAGCAATTTTCGTGATTTATCTATTGTTACTAATACAGAAAATAATATTTCTAAAAGAGGTGAATACGCAGGTGCTGTTGTAAAAGGAAGCTCGTCAAGCCTTAACATTAATGAACTCCCTCCAGAAATACTCCATCTTATTTTTGAATACGGAAATATAAAAGATGCCGTTAATCTCAAAAATAGCTGCCGCTATTTCCATGAGATATTTGAAGAATCTCGGCATCTCGCACGACTTACTCAAAGCATTAACATGATTGTAATGTGCCTTAACGAAAAAAGGGGAACACGTACAATTAAAACTGAAATTGAGTCGGACTTTCGTTCGAGTCAGCTCTATCCGACGTTTAAAGATTATCTAAAAGATAAACGGTTTTACTTAGCTACTCAGGAAGTCACTTACGCTCACGATGACCTATCTTCTAAACATGTTATTGCTCACGTTCCACTTCCACGCACTCAAGTTGAAATGAGAAATCGAGATAATAATATGTTTGCATTAGTCGCGCGTGTAAATATGCAACTATTAGATGAACAATTAAAGAGCAATGAGTCGCTTCGACAAGACTACAAAAAATTAAAACATACATTCGGACTATCGATTTGGAACGATGAACTCACTGACTTCATAAAAAGACTCTCTAAAGAGAAATGCATGGAGCTTGAAGTAGCTTTAGAGCCATCTTTTAAGTATTTTGTTACTGAATCAATTGATGAGTTTGAGAATGAGATTGTATTTACTGGCTGTTTGAACCATTATTTAAATAACGATCCATCGACCAACTATGCGTCATTCGTAAAAATTGAGGATATTACTGACACTAGCGAAACAAACGATCAAAATCACGGCTAATAATTCATTGAGATAAAACTGCGTAGTTGCTGTAGAACATGTTCACTTTATGAAATATCCTCTCAACTACGCTTCCTGACAAGATAATTCAACCCTCCAATATTCAGGCTTCTCCAGGGCCACCTTAGTAAAGAATCATTCGCCAGTTACTTTGAATTTTAATTAGTACAGGATATAAGAGCATCCTCTCAAATAAGCAGAGGAAATGCATAATGAATATAAATATTCCTTTATCAAGTAGTACACAACAGAGCCATCTTTGTACTCGAGCAAGCGATCTTCTCCGGGAAGATAGGCAAACATTACAAACTGAAAGACAAAATTCATTCAACAATTGGAACGCTTATTCCTCAAATCATATTTCAAATAATTCATCGTCTTTACTGAGCACAAAATCGTTCACGAGAAAAGATGCCCATGAAGAATGCTTGGAAAGATTTCAAAGAGTTTTTCATCTACTCTCCCCAAAGGACTGCGAAGAAATTCAGACAAATCAAGAAGAGTCCCTGAGTACAAGTGAACAAAAATTGAACGCAGAGCTTACCGATCAGTACTTGGCAAATGGAATCTGTACTTTCCGTAACCCCATAAAGGATTTCTTTCACCTGACAGAGCTGTGTAGAATAAACCCTAAGAATGCCTTCGCTCATGCCATTCTTGGCGAGCTATTCAGAAAAGAAAAAAATGATAACGATAGAGCATATTTCCATTATAAGCTTTCTTGCGAGCTTTGCCCTCAAAACTCATTGGCCTTATCTAGACTTGCTTTGCTGTATAGGGAAGGAGGCAATCACTTCCCAAAAGATCTCAATAAAGCCTTTAAGCTCTCACAAGAGGCTCTACTCTACGATCGACAAAATGTATTTGCTCATTTAACGATTGCAAGCTGTTACTTGTCTGGTGAAGGAGTTAATAAAAACTCTAAAGAGGCATCTAATCATTTATTTTCTATCCTAGAGATTGATCCAAATAACGTTTTTGCTCACACAGAGTTGGCAATTTATTATCTATATGGCGAAAGTGGGGACTCCGCAGATATTGAAAGAGCCTTTTATCATTTAAATAAGGCCCACGACCTTTCCCCCAATCACTTCCTCATTCACCTTCTGCTCAGTGATGTATATTTAAAAGGAAGTCAAACCATACCAAAAGATTGTCTAAGAGCTAAAAGTCATCTTTTACACGCGTATCAACTCAACCCTAATAGTGCCTTAATAAATGCCCGCTTGGGGAAACTTTATGTGTATGGCAATGATGATATCCCGGTGGATTTGTCCAAAGCGCTCTACTATCTAAATAAAGCTATACAATTAGAACCGTCCTATTATTTGACGTACACTCTTCTTGGTACGATTTACTCCAATGGCGGAAATGGGATTCCCAAAGATTATTCAAAAGCTATCGCTTACTACGAAAAGGCAAGTGAGCTCTATCCGAATCACGCAACTGCTCATATCGAGCTTTGCAACATATACCTCACAGTAGAAGAACACAAAAGTCCAGAAAAAGCATACGCACACTTTACGCAAGCATTCCTGGATAAGGAATACCGCTCAATGATTCCATCCAAGATCACTACTATCGAGGAAGAATGCGTCAGTGATGATAACAATGGATCAGCATACGCTTTCCTCGGTGCCATCTACTTAAATGGGAAAGGAGTTCCAAAAGATATCATTACAGCGGAATCATATCTCATAAGAGCATGCAATCTCGACAGTAGCAACGATTTTGCGCTATCAACTCTTGGCACACTGTATCTGAGGGGAGGAGGAGGCGTAAATCAAGATCTACGCGAAGCCTTTTTACATTTTATAAGAGCGTATCAGATCAATCCTCACAACGGTTATGTCCGCGCAATTCTCGGAGAGCTTTATTGGAGATTATTTAAAGACTCAAAAGCGGCTCTTTATCACCTATCTCATGCCTGTGCTATCGAACCGACATCAGCTTTTAACTATATCGAGCAATCCCGACAGCCTTTGCCTTAATCAGAAGCCGTTCCAAGCTTCATTATCAGGCAAAAATGTAAGAATTAAAAAGAAAAAGCCTTATAGAGTATTTACTATAAGGCTGAGTAAGAATATGAAGAGAATTACCTCGAAGGCAACTACACAAACACATCAGATAAGGTGTGTTAAAAGAGGGGAGGCAAGGGTATCCCACGCTTTCATAACAAGCGTTATAGTGAAAACCCCCACCATTTATTTTAATTATCTCAGGCTTGAGCTGCTCCTGGGAGAACCGTGGCTCGTATTAATTTGTTCTCGGATATTTTTAAACAATTTGTATCTTATTTCTGAAATTTCCCTATCTGTATTGTTCTGATTTCCCCGAATCTTATCCCTACCGATGAGAATGTTATTCTTGCGGCTTTCAATAGCGGCCTTTACAACGTCCGGGTCATATCTGTGCGCATCTGAAGCGAAATCCAAAGAGAATACATTTTCTTTGACCAATTCGATAACCGCGCTTTTATCAGCGAAACATAATCCCCTCTTATTATGAGTAAAAGAAGCACGTACGACTTCAATATCACTTTGTATTTGCTTGCTCGCGAAATACAGCGCCATACCATTCTGCTTAACAGCTTCAAGGACAACTTCTTTATCATTTTTTAGTTCCTCGCTTGCGAACTGAAGAGACATTCCATATTGCTTAACAGCTTCGAGGACTACTTCCTTATCACCTTTTAGTTCATTGCTTGCAAATCGAAGCGCTCTTCCATTTTGCTTAACAGCTTCGAGGACTACTTCTCTATCAGCTTTTAGCTTTTCACTTGTATTACATAAAGCTATTCCATCCTGCTGAACAGCTTTAAGGACAACTTCCCTATCATCTATTAGCTCTCTACATGCGAACTGAAGAGCCATTCCATTTTGCTGAACCGCTTTAAGGACAACTTCCCTATCGCTTCTTAGCTGCTCGCTTGCGAACCGAAGGGCGAATCCATTTTGCTGAACTGCTTCACGGACTACTTCTCTATCAGCTTTTAGCTTCTCGCTTGCGAACTCAAGGGCGAATCCATTTTGCTGAACCGCTTTAAGGACAACTTCCCTATCGCTTCTTAACGCCTCACTCGCACAGTAAAGAGCTCGTCCATCCTGTTTGATAGCTTCAAGGACGGCTTCTCTATTTGATTTTATTGTGTCATTTACAAATTTAATATTAAGACAATCATTTTTAACATACTTAATAGCTATGTCATTACCTGCATATTGAAGTGATTTTTTATCGTTCTTATATGCTGCGGCAACAATCTCTTCCTCATTCCTGCGTCCCTCGCTTGCGAATTGAAGGGCATTCCCATTTTGATTGACTGCCCAGAGTACCGTATATTTATCGTCTTTAAGACTTGTGCTTGTGAACTCAAGAGCCATCCCATTTTGCTGAACTGCTTCAAGAGCTATATCTCTTTCATCCTTAAGTTGTATATGTGCGAATTGAAAAGCCATTCCATTCTGTCTAACAGCTTCAAGGATCACATCCTTATCTCTCTGCAATTCTTCGCTCAAGCGTCCAAGAATCATTCCGTCATATTTGACAGCTAGAAGAGCCACTTCTTTATCACTCTTGAACTTGTCGTTTGCGTATGTAAAAGCGCCTCCAGCTTGTCTGATAGCTGCTAGAACGATTTCCCTATCGCTTCTTAGCTTCTCACTCGCAAACTCAAGAGCCAATCCATTCTGCTCGACAGCTTTAAGGACAACATCCTTATCATCACAAAGCGTTTGGCTTGCGTGCTTAAGATTCAATCCATCTCGATCTATAGCTGCCAGAACCACTTCTTTATCATTTTTCAGCTCTTCGCCCGCGAATTGAAGTGCCGAGCCATTTTGTCTGATAGCCTCAAGGACAATCTCTTTATCGTTTTTATGCTCTTCGCTCGAAAACTCCAGAGCTAATCCATTCTGTTTGACGGCTTCAAGGACAATCTCTTTATCATTTTTCAGCTCTTCGCTCGAAAACTCCAGAGCTAATCCATTCTGTTTAACGGCTTCAAGAACTACATTTCGATCAGCTTTAAACGCTTTGCTTGCATACTTAAGATTAAGTCCATCTTGTTGGACAGCTTGAATCGTAGCTCCTTTCCCAGCGAATTCAAGTGCTGATGGATTGTTTATGATTATGGTTGAAACAAGCTCCCAATTATCCTTAAACCTATCGCTTGAAAATTGAAGAGCAGCTACATTATTCTTGATAGATTGGAGAACAACTCCCATACTGTCTCTAAGCCTATCGCTTGTGAATTCAAGAGCTAATCCATTCTGCATGACAGCTTCACGAGCGATCTCTTCATTATTTCTAAGCTCTTCGCTCACTAATTTAAGAATGAGCCCATCCTGCTTGACAGCTTGAAGCATTATTTCTCTATCATTTAACAGCTCCTTGTTGTCAAGAATGCTATTATTCTCGCTGTTAATAGCAGTTCGTATAACTTCCCCATCTTTTTTAAGAGTAAATGGAGCGTATTTCACAAGCAGGCCATTTTCCTTGAGCATAGAGATGACTACTTTTCTGCTAGCGAACTGAAAAGCTAATTCATTTTGATCTATAGCAAGACGGACGATATCTATATCATCTTGAAACTCTTCGCTTAAGCACTGAAGAACCAGCCCATTATTCTTAACTGCCTCGCGGACGATATCCATGTCATTTTTTAGTGATTCGCTTGCGTAATAAATAGCAAATCCTTCTTGCTCGACGGCTTCTTGAACAATCGTTTTATCATTCTTCAGTTCTTCGCTCGTGAATTGCAGAGCCAATCCATTCTGTCTAATAGCTTCGAGGACAATATCTTGATCATTTCGGAGATTTTCGCTCGCGTACTCCAGAGCCAATCCATTCTGCTTAACAGCTTCTAGAACCATCGTTTTATCATTCTTTAGTTCTTCACTTGCGAACTGCAGAGCCAATCCATCTTGTTTAATAGCTTCAAGGACAATATCTCGATCATTTCGGAGATTTTCGCTTGCGTACTCAAGAGCCAATCCAGTCTGTTTGATAGCTTCAAGAATAACATCTCGATCAGCTCTAAGCTCTTCGCTTACGCACCAAATATACCGTGCACATTCTTGAATAGCTTCAATAGTCGCTTTTTTCCCGGCAAATCTAAGTACGGTCAGGTCATAATTGCATGCCGCTCCAACAAAATTCCAATCATTCCTAAGACTCTCGCTTGCGTATTGAAGAGCTGCTGCGTCTTTTGTTATAGCTGCATGGAAAATATCTTGGTCGTTTTTTAGTCTCTCACTTGCGTATCGAAGAGCATATCTACTACTAGAGACAGCGTATAGAACAAGCTCGAAATCATCTCTGAGACTCTCGCTTGCGAATTTGATATTTTTCCCATTTTGCCTGATAGCACTGAAGACAATCTCTTTTTCATCTCTGAGATTTTCACTTGCGAATTTAAGAGCTCGCCCATTCTGCATGATAGCATAGGCGACTATCTCTCCATCATTTTTAAAATCTTCGTTCACAAACTTAAGAACACGACCATTCTGTTTGACAGCCCGGAGGACTATTTCTCTATTGTTTCGCATGTCCTCTGGCAAGCTCATAAATAGCGAAGCATCGTATTTAACCAGCTCTAATACGCGTTCAGCGTCTACCACTTTCTCTGGAGAAGAAGAAATGCAGCAAAGATGTAATAATGAATAATTAAAATTAGTATTAATATTCACAACAAACCTCATAAATAAATTAACGTATCAATTATAAAAAATAGTATTTTAAGAAAAATTAAAGAATAAATAAGTATTAATTTACAAATCTTAGAATAAAAAATTACTAAAATTGGGAGACTAAGAAGGATGGGAGCTAACCCAAAAAGATTTAAGGCTAAGAAAATAGCCGGAAAAAAAAGCGATTTAAGATACACACCTTATATGCAAATACATAATAAGGTGTGTTAAAAGAGGGGAGTGGGAGACCACACTTTCATACCGAGCGTAATAGAGACAATCCCTGCCTTATTTTAATCATCTATCTGCGATTTATGCTGCTCTTGAAAACATCATATCTTATTTTTTGACTTTGATTACTAAGCGCCCCTCTATTAATGAGGATGCTATTGTTTTCGCTCATACTAGCTGCCTTTATAACATCTGCATCTCCCATAGCAGCAACTACTCTTCAGCTAGCAAACCTGAGAAATAATTTTTGTTGAGCTGAGGCCAGTCCGCACGACCTCTATGCTATCTCTACGTTTATTTATTACTTGAGAATTCAAGAGCACCTAAGGCGCCCGTGAGAAGAGATCAAATATAAGTAAAGAACGAATAAATCCATTACAGAGCATGCCGGAAAATGACCGGCAACAAAGCTAGTTATTAATAGTTATTAATTTAAAATTCTTATTTTAAACAAAGCTTTAAAAATAATTAATAATTGTAATTTATTATTAAAAATTTATTTCGATTATTAAAAACAACTAATAATGTAATGGTGAAAATAATGCAAAGCTCAAATACTAACAATCAAGTAGGGATCCCTTCAAATCGACTACAAGATTATAACTGTACTCTTAGCTGTTCATCTGTAGGAGATTTAGTCCAAGAACAACAAGACAAAGGATTGCCGCTCTTAATTGCCGCTGTGAATAAGAAAACAAGCGATTCTGCAACTTTAATTTTATCAAATATGGATGACTATGAGTACTTTGATGCTCATGCACTTCATTCATACATCTTTGAAAAAGTAGAGGTCACCAATCCTAATAATAAACAACAAATTAATAAAATCATCTACCTCTGGAACGGCATATATAACCAACAGACTTCCGAGTTGGAAATAAATCCAAATCAATTCTCTGTATTTAAAGAGATCGAAATAAGCTCGAAGGAGCCTCAAGCAAACAACGGATTAATAGAAATAAAAAAACTCGGATCAGCTTGTCAAAATAGCGAACGATTATTCCAACTATACGACCAAATTGATATAGCTCTGCAACATATAAACAATCCCAAAGAGTGTTCTTTTTGGATAAAATTTATTCACAAAAACTTTGTAGATGCTTTCTTATATGATGATGGCTTTGATGCCACATCTTTTAAAACAAAACTATTAGCATTACAAGAAAGGGTCAGCAATAAAGATATTTCGACTTGCTTGTCAATAATAGACCTAATCGAATCAAATAAAGAGCCAAATGACGAACACTTTTTACAGCAACATTCGAAAGATGCCTTAGGACTTACACTAAAAGGGCTATTCCTAAGTGGAGATAAATCGCTATCTGAGAAAGAGAAAAAAGAGGGTATAGAGTGCTTGACTCAAGCGCTTGAGATTGACTCAAATATTGCTCCAGCATGGCATTGCCTTATTAAGAACGACCCTGAGAAGACGTATGAATTACTCCAGGCAAAGCTCGAGAAGAACCCAAGCAATCCTACACTTCTCGCTCTCAACGCACTATATCTGTTAGGGCATCAACCAGGTGGAGAGAGAAATTTTGCTAAAGCATATAAATCATTAGTAAAGGCCTTAAGTCTTTCCTCTGCTAACGAGACTGCCCATATACTCCTCGGTGAGTGCCTACGTACAGGAGGAGAAGGTGTCGCAAAAGATACCTCCCGAGCTCTGCAGAACTTCATTGAAGCTAGAAAAATTAATCCGAAAAATTTGTTCACTCTTGAGCGTCTCGGGGATTGCTATCTATCTTCAGACGATGACGGAGATATAGAAAACGCAATAATTAACTTTCAGTTAGCGTTGTCATATAATCCCGAAAGTTCCTTTGCACTCTCACGCTTGGGAGAATGCTATAGACTAATAGCGAAAAATATGATTGATGGTGATTCAGATACAAATTCAGGAGCTGAAGATCTTGATTCAGATTCAGAAATTGAAGACGAGGATGCAGAAAATTACTCACGCCCAACTATAGGACAGCCTGAAGAGACGTTAGAAAATGACGATCAGAGCACGTTAAGAGATCTAAATACTGAAGAATTGGACAATGAAACAACTGAAGAGATAGAAAATGAATTTAATAGCAAGACTGCAGAAGAATACCTGCAATTAGCTATTAATTGCTTCAAAAAGGCTTTAGAGGTCGATTCTCACAACTCATACACCTTAGAACGCCTTGCGAAATGCTATCGAATGGAAGTTGGGAATATTACCAAAAATACACCTCTAGCAATTGAGTGTTATCAAAAAGCTTTAGAAATTGATCCTAAGAGTATTAAGGCTCTTAAGAATGTAGGCGATTACTATTTATTTGGGGAAGGTCAAAGAAATGATCTTGCCCTAGACTATTATATGAGACTTCTAGAGATTGATCCAAATAACCAATCTATATTAGCCAATATTGGTCTTATCTATATGTTAGGTGATGAAACCATTTCCAAAGACAATAGAAAAGCTGTTGCATATTATAAGCAAGCTCTCGATATCGGCCCTGATAATTCAACCTACCTCTATTCGATGGCCAAATGCTACTTTGAGGGCGGAGAAGATCTTCCACAAAACATCGATTTAGCCATCGAGCTTTGCACAAAGAGTCTTAATATCGACCCCGATTGCGCAAGATCAAATTCGTTACTTGGAGAGTGTTACGAATTAAAAGGAAACTATAAATTAGCAATCGAGCACTTTGAAAGAGCGATAGACTTAACAGATTCAGACAGCAAGCAAATCGAAATCGAGAAACTAGTATATTGCTGCAATCTAGCAGTAGACGAAGACGATCAAAACATCGATTTAGCGATCGATTCTTACAAAAAGTGTCTCGACATCGATCGTGATTTTGCATTAGCTATCTCTTCACTTGCAATGTGTTACCAGCTGAAGGGAGACTATAAATTAGCAATCGAGCATTTTGAACAAGCCATAGCTATTGCCGATGACGAGGAAAAGCAGAGCGAAATCACAAATCTAGCTGATTGTTGCTTTGAAGCTGTAAACCAAGATCGTCAGAACATCGATTTAGCAATTGCTTCTCTCGAAAAGTGTCTTGCCTCCGATCGTGGTTCAGTAATAGCTATCTCTTCACTTGCAAAGTGTTACCAGCTGAAGGGAGACTATAAATTAGCAATCGAGCATTTTGAACAAGCCATAGCTATTGCCGATGACGAGAAAAAGCAGAGCGAAATCACAAATCTAGCTTATTGTTGCTTTCAAGCAGTAGACCAAGATCTTCAGAACATCGATTTAGCAATCCATTCGCTCAGAAATTGTCTTAATACTTATCCTGATTATAATACAGTATTAGGCAATGCTATCGAACATCTCAATTCATTGAAAAACTCTGAATCAGCTACCAAGCATTCAAAATAGTTTTCTGCACTCCAAAGAATTAAGTAAAAAAAACAGCCTTATAAATTACTTACTATAAGGCTGACTCGATTTTGAAAGGAGGGGAAGGACTGTTAGGCTCGAGACCATTTGTGAGCTCTCATAAAGATAGTTGGGTCGTTCTGGAGCCTGATACTTGCTCGATGTATAGCAAATGAGTTTTCTAAAATAGCGGTCATCACCACTTCTTCATCATCTTTTAAAGTATCACTTGCGAACTTAAGGGCCATTCCATTTCCTTTAACAGCAAGAAGTACTACTTTTTTGTCGTCTTTAAGCTGTTCGCTTGCAAACTTAAGAAGACCGGGATCTTCTTTTATTAACTTAACATAAGCCCGTTTGCCTGCAAATTTAAGTTGCCATCTATTGCATAGACTAGTTTCACGCACAACGTCAATATTATTTCGAAGATCTTCCGATAAATTTTCAAAGCACAATCCATTACTTTCTCTGACAGACACTATAGCTTTTTTAACTCGGTCTAATCGGATATTTGTAGAAGGATGAGAAGATGTGGATGTGGCGCCAGCGCTAATAGTAAAACGTGAGTAATAAGATACGGGATACATTCTAAATAAAATATATAAGTTTGGTTAAAAATAAAATTAAATCATAACCAGATACCTTTATAATTGAATTAAACATCATTTAAAGCTGTTAAAAATATCAACTAGTGAAAAGTACACACTTCTCTTATGTCTGTCTAGCGGCTTACCTAATCACTATGTTTAGCAAGCAAAAACATAAAAGCAGTTAGTCTGTATCATACAGTAGGAAGTATGAAACCTAGGGGAGGGCTGTCTTGGTTTTTTAAAAACCAAGGTCTGATAATTGATGTTATGTTATCTTTATTCCCCAAAAACTGGGGTTTTAAGGCTAGATTTCCTATAAATTGATTCTCTTACGTAGCGACTTTCTTAGCCGACCCTGACTGCCTTTTTTCATACTTAATTGAGAAACTTTTCACTTTTTTATGGGCAAACTTACATTCGCTACTATCTATTTTCTCTCGATGTTTTCATTCTATTCTTTTTTTTTCTGAACCAAGCTTCAATTTCGTATGCAAATCTCGTGGCGTTGATTCACGAATCCAAATCAAACAAGCTCACAAAAATCAACTTGTCTGGATTTTGAAATAGCTGGGTCAACACACAGATCAATTACAAATTCGCGATTCTAGACGAGTTGACTTTTGGCGAAAATGCTGCAAAGTTGCAAGACATCACTTTTTCCAGTTATCTTGTATCATTATATAATGTATGGCCAACTAAACCCTGAACTTAGGATTCCAAAGGTCTTAAAACCTTTAAATATCTCGTGTTGTCCGATTATTGAATTTCCAATCTTTTTTGAGCTTCTACGATCGATGTGTAACATCAGTAGCTATCATGCAGGCATTGAATCAAGTCAAGACGATTGATACTCATGGAGCTTCAGCGTCCTTGCTAATTCACGGCTGTGCCAAAACACTCGTAGATTTGGAGAATAATGACTCTATCGAGGTGTTAAATTCTGATAAAATTAAGGTCTCGAGAAACATCAAAGTCATCGCTAGCTCTTCCCTTTTTTACAGGCGAATAAATAAAAGCCAAGAATACCTTTAAAGGTAGATTTATTCAGATGTCTAAACGACTTTGAAATTATCCACAAAATCCTCAATGGTCTTCTTACTGCCTTTCTCGTCGACAATCCGTGTTAGCTCGTTCATCGTGCTATCCCAGCTCTTTTTTTTGCACATCTCTTCGATGAATAATGCAACCCACCGTCCACAGTTGTTAACATCATTTTGGAAAGCCTTTGAATTTGACTTGATATGACCTTTTGAACTCCAATCATCTCCAAAACAGACTTTACCAAGACGTTCAAGCTCATTCTTCATTGAAAATTGAAGTGAGTAAGTAAAATCAGCGCTTTCAGCAGTAATCCCCTTTGAATCAAAAAAGCAAACATCTTGATTCTTGAAATCAACCACTATCATCGTAATATGGTTTATAGGATAGCTTGGAAAGGTATATGGGATTGCAAAAAGACCTTCCGATTCTTTCGCGCTAATAAGCGCTTTCTCATCGCCACTAAGATAATGTATTGGAGCAGCCTTTTCAGGCTGATGGTTGAAAATTCCAGAAAAAGAGATCTGCAGCATATTCCTTCTCAGCTGAACTCGGTTTAGAATATCCATTTCTGCGTAATCAGTCATGCACTTTCCGCAAGCCCGGAAAAGCCTTAATGAATACTCATCTAAACACTCATTTTCGTGGGCCAAATGGATTCGTATTGGATTACGTAGACTGTAAATTACTGTACGAAAGGCTGTTCTAATCCCAGTAATAAAGCCGCCTCCGAGAAATGAGCTAATCCTACTTAACGCCTTGTTAAAGATTGAACGTGGTTTATACTCTTCTTCTGCGCTTTGGATTTGTACTGCGATCTTTTTCTTAAATTCGTCACTTAATGAATGTATGACACTGTCCGAAATAGGCTGCTCTTCGGGTGCTTTTAGCACTCTCATTTGGTTGAAACTATTTAAGATTTCATGCCCTGTTAAAGCTTCTAAGTTATTTTGAGGATTATTTTCGCTAGTATCACCAGAGATAATCTCAAAATCCTCAGCACCATCTGAAGGCGATTGTATGGGCTCATGGTCTCCATTGACATGACCGGAATTACCTACAGATCCTGAACTATGAATTGACGATGACATATTGTCTCTCAAGGTTTTTATAAGAAACTCATGTGTTATTACTGGCTTTATATTGCATTTAGAAATCTTAAGCAAAGAAATTACTTCGAAGAGAGATTTCATGTGTGAAAAGACTTAACATGTAAGAGAACATGCTTTACATAAGATGTAAGAGGGGTTCCCTTAAATCCTGCTCGATGTCTCCCAAATATTGTAATGATGACTCCTAGACGAGCATGTGATTCAAATCAATACTCTCAAGATGTTTTCAAGGCACTATCTTTTAGAGATCGAACTGATTCGATAGCTTCTGCAAGTCTTCCAAGGCACTATCGGCATCTAAATCTTCGTTAATACCGTTCACAAGTAACCGAGATAAGAAAAAGAGCATGCGCAAGTCATTCTTTAGTTTTGGATCTAGAGTTGGATTTTTTTCTGCTGTTGCGTGATAGGTCTTGATTGCTTCGTAAAATTCGCAACAAGTCCCTCTACGTACATTCGCAGCGTTAATTGCATCCTCTTTTGATATAGGCTTTTTCTCATAAATTTCATGAGCCCACCGTAAGAACGCAGTATCTTTTGCTATTGATGTTACAAATTTGACACGAATGCCCTCTAATGTGCTATTAGAGCTCCTCATCTGTTGTAAAACTGAGAAGGCAGCAGCCCAAAGATCGGCTCGCTTCCAATCATCAACAATGTAAGGAACACTTGAAGTTGCCTCAGTGCTATTTAAAATAGATGCAGGACTTGCATATAGTGGAGACCCATATCCTAAGACCATAGGCTCATCAATAGTTTTATAAGACAGTCCATAGTCTGATATGACTACTAAAAAATCCTTGTTAAACTTGTTTGATAGTTTTGAAAACACCTCTTTATGAGCCTCTAGGGCTTCGCTATCATTTAAATGCTTACACAGGCAATTCTGAGGCTTTATATCTCCGTGGATAATATCGCGATTATGCATTGCTTTGATACCCTCAAGGATCTGCAGCAATGCGACCAGCGCGCTAGACGAAGATAATTCATACGTATTAAGGGAATTGTCAAATCTTTCCAATAAAAGAGCAAATCGTGGTTCATTGTTTTTATTTGTATATGAGATCACATTGAAAGCCCTTGCGTGGCCTGGACACCCTTTTAACTCTCTTACGAATTTCTTCTCTCGAGCAAAACTTCTCGAATGAGATGTCAAAGCTTCAACCGCCCGGATTGCGTCGCAATCTGGAGAAGATGGCAAGAAAAGAGCAGGCTTGACGACCTTATAATTCCCCTTTCCTATTGGCTTTTCTGAGAATTTTGTCTTAAACAACAGCCCAATATTTCCTTCGGATTGCTTTACTATTTGGAGAGGAATTGTTTTAAGCTTTATCTTGCTACCCTCTTGAGCTGAAGAAAAGACACTAGTGCTAAGAAGGGTGACTTTCTCAATTTCACAAGCCGAGGCAAAAGATTGCTCCTCGGACATATACTCACCTGAAACTGCGGAAATTTGAGTATATCGGTTATATATGCGCTTAATGAAATCAAGCTCCGATTTTTCTTTATCAGATAAAATTCCTGGAGATACTTGAACAAGACGAGCTAATGAGGCTAGAAGTTTTGAGAGCTTCTCTTGGGGAATGGTGTTGGCCATTAAAGTCTGATACATGGCCGAGATCTCAGAAGAGGAGTTCTCTTTAATCTTAAGAGATTTACTCTTACTCCCCTTTTTCAGCTTTGTTACCTCTCCAAGTTCTGCGCTTTGCGCAGCAGATATCTTTTTTGGTGAGATTTTCCCTTTTGTGGTCGCTTTTTCAATCTTTCTGCCTTTCATCATACCAACAGCTTTAGGTACTGTCACATCGCTGTTGTCTTTAGCTCTGTCTAAATGATGAAGCTCTGGATTAAATTTCACTATGTGAGTGCCCCTATTCGATTTCAGTCTTCTTTTATTGAAATCCGAGGATTAAGTTCAAAATATTGATAGATACAACAATAAATATCTAAAAAAGAGTAGTCAGCGCAGTGAGTATACTCTAAGCACATCAGAAGCTATTGAGCCTTTCATTCTCATTGATTCAGCTTACCCTTCCGCAGCACCAAAATGCATTTACAAGTAAAACTTTCTTATGATAGCAGTGAAATTGTTCAATGATTCGTACGTTAAATTATTGAATAATGAAACCATCACAGTTTGCTTAAGCTAATTTAAGCAAACTGGAATCTCGTTAATATCTCTTATTTAATTTAAAGAACTCCCCTCTCGGTAAACAAATAAAAACTATTATAACACTGCACATTTATGCTTTCTTAGAAATTGATAGGTATCGTAGGTATAAAATGTAGTAAGAAAAACAATTTAATGAGTCGTAACGCATTACTATGGCTATAGCATTCACTGTGAACGCATTTGGATCTGCACTTGGCAACTCATTAGGTTTTATAGCGAAGCAAGGCTTCTGTTATACAGGACTGCCCGGTGTCAGAAGAGAGCTGGAGGATGTTGTCACCCAAGTCGCTCAAGAGCAGTTCGGATGGTTCGTTGGCAGTGCTATTGGCTCACAAGTAGCCATGATGACTTCAGTTCCAGCTACTATTTTCCTAGGAGATTTAATATGGAGTGCTGTATCTGAAATTACTCAATCCGCAGTTTATCTGACCGCCAAAGCTGCGGGCATGGTTGAAGAGACGTACCAATCACTTCCTACATGGATAGATATAGCTTTGAAGATCTCATCGATTGCTGCTGGATACTTCGCAAAATGTCTTTTTGCCCATCATGCTATGCCTATCATCCGAACCGGTATTGAGTCGATGCTTCGCCACGGCTGGATCAATACGATTCCAAATCCAATCATACGGACGTGCCTACAGACTGTAGCCCCATTTGGTGCTATTATGATTGCGCCCACTGCGACATTTATCGCAGCAGACATTGTAGGCTCTCTTACACAATCTCTGTTCTATATAAGCACGAATACCTCGGCAACCATTGCGTATAACGCCTGTTTTCCTCAGAAGAGCCGCCTCATGCCGGAAGTCCAGCCACCTGAATACTTAGTATAAGTTTAAGCGTCTCTATTTTTTTAGAGAGCTATCATTCGTGTACGACACAGGCTCATAAAGCATAACATAACCATCGGCTCGTATACGCTCAGCTATCGATTTGTACTCTGTCCGATAAACTTTCATATCATCATGCACATACCAGTGAGTACATTGGGTCTCGCCTAATTTCTCATTAAAGACTGCTGAAGACACATCAGGAACGCAAGTGTAGTAATGCCCGCCTGTGATACTTGAACCGGAGTGAATAACAACCCCACGTAATACGTAATCGATAGACTCAACCTGTTCCGCTCCCTGTTTTTTGGAAATGAGTATGCAGTATGTATGGAATATCGATTGACGCTTTGTTTTTTCTCTGTCGATCATCAAATCTCTTTATCTGAATCGGAAGAACACTTGGAGGTTCGTTACCAACAATTACTTTATATGACTGAACTGGTATTTGAAGTGATCCAGAATCAATCTCGTGCTGCGTGAATACTTCATTATTCAGCGTTTGAAACGCTGCAATGTGCTCAGAATCGAGGTTAATCGAATGAAGATCTATAATCTCATTTTGAATATATCCCGAGAAAATACCTTGTAGTGAGCTAATGCCGTCCTTGAAAGTAGGAATATCAACCATCATAAAAGTTGTTGTTTGAGCTGCAGCATTGTCTAGCGTTGGTATTCGTACAGCTATGCTTTGATAAATATGGTCATTTTTCTGAACGAATTGGAATGATAAGTTCTCATTCTGAGGGAGAAGATACTCAAGAAAGCGGCTGAAAAACTCTTGGGCATCTTGTTGATTATACTCTTCGATTGGAAATCGATGATTTTTTGGAAGTTGTTTTTCTAAGGCTTCAAAGGCAAGAGCAAATCGATCTACTACAGAAGGATCGCTTGAATTTGAACGCTGATAAATAACCTTTGGTTGAACTCCCTCATCAACTGTGAGCTCTTTTTGGAGTTCAAATACAGCTCGGATAAAATCAGCTCGGAGGCTCTTTTCTTCCCCTATGGCTTCTCTTTGCTTTCGTATTAGTTTTTGGAGTGCAGGTGAAGACTTAATGATTTTAAGAGTCGAGTTCATATAGCAGCGATTACCGCCATTTGAAATCCCATGAGCCTGTATAGAAAGATCATCACTCAGAAAAGGTTTTGTATCTATAACAGAAAGTGAGAGACTGTCAGATTGAGGTAATAATGGAGTCTTATCTTCTTTTGATATGGCATGCTTCTTTTTTTTCTTAGATAAAGAAGTGACTTTTATCTCTTCATCTTTCACACGGGTATTTTCTGAATTCTGTGAACGAGCCATCTGCTTGAGCGCTGATTTAACGAGCTGATCAAACGCAATACGAGTGTGCCCATGATTTCCAAACTTCTCATTGATGGCTTTTACCCCTTCACGTAGCCCTTTGAGCTCTGAATTAGATAAAAGCTTAACCGTCTTTGTTGAGAAAAATGATCTTAAATGCGTATGAAGGCAAGAGAGCTTATACTTATCTACCCAAGGAAGAAAAGAAAACAATTTTTTAAGGCGATATTCAAGCCACTCTAATGGTCGAGAGAATACATTATTTTCTACAGCCTCAAGGTATGATTGACCATCTGCATTTCTTCGCAAAACGAGTATTTTTTGAGTAGGCGTTTGCCCGTACTCTTCCAACGCTTGGATAGTCTTGATCTCATGAGCCTTTAATCGAATAGAGTTTAATCTGTTACTCTCTCTACCGCCTGATATCATATTATCTCGTTATTGTTTTATTCTTTAACTCTTTCATAATATACCATATATGCGTTTTCACTTATAATTGTATTTATATCACGCCATTTCACTTTCTTAACTGTAGCATCATTGTGCTCAACCCAATTTTCACACACAAGCTCTTCTGTTTTTTTTCCTGATTTTTTATTTGTATAAAATTGGTTTTTAATTTGTGATGGATCTGGAGTATATGTGAAGTAATGCCCAGATTTTGTTGATGCTCCAGAATGAATGGTAATAGCTCTAAGAGCATAAAGCTGTTTTTCTTCACCACGTTCGTTTAGATATGGAACTTCTAGCACAAGAGGAATTTCAATCTGACGCTGATCTTTTTCCTGATTTTCCCGAAACCGTGCTATTTGTATAGGAAGTAAATCAGGAGCTTGGGGCCCAGTAAGTACTGCTCTAGAATATCGAATAGAAATGCCGTGCTGATCATCGATCGGATTCTCTTCGGAATAATCATATTCAAACTTATTTTGGAGAGAATCATATTTCTCGTCATTTCGACGAAAAATCACATAAGGAAGCGCCCCGCGATCCACATGGCTGTTTCCATCAACTACGCCACTGGTCTCTTCAATAGATACGAGAAACTCTCTATTGGTATTCCATATAACTCCTACCAATTGTTGAAATAGTTCTGAAACGTCTTGCTGCTTGTATTTATTGATTTCAAATTTAAAACTTCCTTCGATCCCTGGCAGCTCAGAAATATTATACCCAGCTTTAGTTAACCCTTTATTAACTTCATTTTGCGCACGCATAAGCTCGCTAAATGACGTAACAAACAAATCGATCTCAGATGGATTTTCAGCAACCCCCTGTGAGATTGCTTGAGAAGTACTAGAGCTTCTATCTAACACATCGAAAAGAAGCCGAAGCTTTTCAACACAATTTTTCAAGGCTTTATCTCTACTATCAACAAGCTGAGCATCATCAAAGAGCTTATTTTCGATTAAATAAAGGTATAGCGTTTGATCAACGGAAAAGTTATTAACTCTATCTCTAAACTCAGGGCATGCAAAAAGAGCTTTCAGCGTTGCATTTAAGTAGCAGCGATCGAGACAGCGATTATTTACCCAATTCTGAATTCCACAGCAAAGCGTTTGATGGGGATGAGTTTTATAAAACTGAATCGCTTTATCTTCCGGTGTACTTGCTAAAGCTGTCTTTGGCGACTTCTCTATTTGTGAAATTGCGATTGAGCTTTCAATGGCATCGTCATCAAGCATAGTTATGTCAATAACTGGTGTTTCTGATGCAATTTTATCTTCAGGCCTCGTTGCTAAAGTCGTCTTCGGTGATTTCTCTACTTGCAGAGTGATTGCCGAGTTTTTTCCACCGGCAACATTTTTTGGTACAACTTGATCTTCATCTCTATCCACTGGAGTCGTCTTCGGCGATATCACTACTTGCGGTGTAATTGCTGGGCTTCCACCGGCATTTTGTTTTGATAGAGATAAGTCATTATTGCGATGTATATTTTTGCTTTCCGGAGTAGTCGCTGTTCCTGGTTGAGTATTCTTAGGTACTACAGCTGTGTACTTAGCCAGACTTTCTGAGAGCTTAGTCCTAGGAAAAATACTATTAAAAAGTTTTGTAATTTGTTGAGAATTGGGACCTTTGATTTCTTGGATATGCCGCTGAATAGCTTGGAACTGATAATTTTTCGTCCATTTCGGGAAAAGATGCTTTAATGAAAAAGCAAGCCGATCAAGGGGGTTAGTAAACCAACTTTTTATTCCCCTATCAACAGCTTCGAGGAAGACTTCCCCATCTCTTTTCCTCAAAACGAGAAAGCTCCTCTCCTTTCCTCTATTTTCATATTTTTGCAAAGCTTGAAGAGTGTTCTGACTTGAATTTAGAGGAGGATTAGGCTCTGATTGCATAATTTTAACTCAATTTTTCTTAACATCACATTGCCTATATCAAAAAAAATTTTGCTAGAATAGAGTAAAAAATATGCACACACTACCAATCTTACGGAAGCTGTTACACCATTATGGAACAAAAACCAGAGTATGAGCCTCTAGGAAATCGAATTGAGCTGCTATCAAAATACGCAGAAACTCATAAAGAAATAACTCTCTTTGAAATCGTCTCTCTTTTTGGACACTCTTCGTATTTTTTCTTAAGCCTTTTTATGGTCATGCCATTCCTACAGCCGATTCCACTCTTTGGACTGTCGACTATTATAGGTACAAGCTTAGCATTCTTTAGTGCTTTTATCATTGCGGACCAAAAGCTCTATATGCCTGATAGAATGAAGCAGTACAAGGTGAAAGCTCCGACTATTAAGAAATGGTGCCGGTATTTCCTCGCATTCTGCGCAAAAACTGACAAATGGCTTCACCCACGAGCGTCATATTTACACAAGACAGCTCTCTTAAGAATAGTGAATGGAATGATTATCTTCTGTTCAAGCCTCCTCTTAGCTCTCCCAATCCCCTTTCCTGCAACGAATACACTACCCGCCATTACAATAGCAGTAATTGCTCTTGGATCTCTAAGAGAAGATATTGTAGCTGTCTTTGTAGGCTGGGCCCTCTTTATTGCGTCACTCGCCTACCTCGGCTCTATTATCCTTCTACCATTCGCTGTGGGTCTTACTACTTATTAGCAGACTTAACAAGATTAACTCTCGCAAACTCTGTAACCGCGAGTATAAAACCGTCTTGCTGTATCATTTTTGTTTGATTATATGTCGACTTGCCAATTTGATGAAGAACTCTATCAGCTTTTAGAATGTGCATAAGAAGAGTTATCACCTTTTCAATGCATGAATTCGCAAAATTAACAATCCTTCGCTCAAGCGAAGCAATCGCATGTTGGAATCGAGAAGAATTAGGATTAACTTGTAACTTAGGTTTGAAGGAGAGAGAAGTAACAATCATACCTATCAATCCAGAGATCGACTTAGCAAAGCCATTCTTTACATTTTTTAATTGCTTATGAAGTTCTTCTTGCGCCTCACGCTTTTCTTGTTCGAGTTTCCGCTCTTCACCAACCGTTCGAGGCATCTTTGGAATTTCACCACCCACATACTTTCGCTCATCTCCAACCCCTTCCCAGCTCCCTCCTGGCGCTAAAGTAGAAGTGAGAATAGACTCCAACTGAAGAGTGAGCAAGTCTGATATTTTCATATCGCGTAACTTGACAGTAAGCGATGAACCAAGTGTTTCCACAAATCGCCGACCTCTTACTTTAAATAAGAACCTGACAAGTGTGCTTGAGCTCGCCTTAATAACTGGAGATAAGAGCGAGTAAATTTGATTATTAATCCGTTCCTCAAGCGGGTCTGGTTCTTTAGGGGTGGCAAAGAGATTTCTTATATTAAGAGCTTCTTTAAACACGCTTCCTAAAGTTGAGAAGAGTACCTGGAAAAAGACAAAAACAATACCTGCTGTAGCCAAAGCTGGACGCTTCGGATCAACGAGTGTTTGGATAAAATTCCTGGGAGGCTGTATCTGAGTAGACTTATTCGAGCTATCTTCAAAGACTTTCTCAACGCTTCTAAACCCCTCTAATACTAGAGATTCTTTTAATGTCTGATTTGAGGACATGTCTTTAAACGCATTAAATAACGTCTCATCTAATCCATCGCTCATCAATTTATAGAGTTTTTCTTTCACTTGGTCAGTGAAGATATCAGGTAAGATAAAAATGAGATCCTTGTGTCCATTAGGAAAACCAAATTTGAGGATAGCCTGCCCAAGAGAACGCGGGGTGGTTCCAGATAAAAACTTTTTTCTCTCCTCTTTACCGACAGTATACTCTAACCCATGAATATCAGCTTTTTCTGTATCGTCAATATGCTCTGAGCCAGTCTCCATACACTTTAATACAAAATTGGCAAAGAAATCGCGATCATTGTTTTCAATTGTCTGAAAACGATCATATAGATTGGTAAAACCCTTCATTAGATTAACTGCTATGAGCTTTTCCATAAGCTCGCGCCTATTCTTAAGCAGAGAAATAACCACCCCACCTAACATGGATGGAGCAGGATTAGCAACACCCTCTTCATAAAAAAGATCCTTTAAGAAACTACCTCTCAGGACAGGTTCTCTTTCATCGATATGTAATATTTCTTCCTCCAGCATGGACGTTACGAATTTTCCAACCATAAGGGAAAACTCAGACGCAACTGTGCTGTTAGATAATGAATAGAGTTCCGTTCTATACCTTTTAATCTGGTCATCAAGCCACGCAGGCTCATCAGATGTAAGAAGATTCAAGCCTAAAGAAGTTGTGCCTTGCACGACTGATCCAAAGACTTTATGAACTACACCCTCTTGTGAATTAGTATCCAAGATCTGCTTTTGCCTTTCAATAAGAGCAGTCTTCAATTTCTCAACTGTTTGAGAGCATGTTTGTAATGAGTAAGCAACTTCTTTTAACTGATCATGGGAAATACGCCCGAGATTTTTCTTTTTCTGAAGGACCTTAACAGCTTGATGAGAGATCTTCTCGTACTCTTTACAGATAGTATGTATTGTTGATAGGGAAAATCGCCCCTCTAAATCCAAAATATTTTTTTTTAAGTTGATCTTCTAAACGAGACAGCTGCTGGCATACCACCTCAGCCACTTGATCATCAGGACGCGGCTTTTGCGAAGAAGCTGATGTTTGTACCTCATCAAGTTTTGCCTGTTTTAAGAGAATATTAAATTGATGTGATATATCTGATAAATACATGCTTTATCTCGGAAAATGGCAAATAAGCTGTTCTTGTTCATACTCGTTAACTGAGACTTCTCTTATTTGCCATACTTCACTAAAAGATTTTTTACACCTCTTTTAATTGCCTGATGAGATAAGCTTTTTCAGAAGCGGCGGCTCTTCGAGATGTTCTAAGAGTTCTTGAGCGCTTTGAGGCAACTCAATCTTCTTGCCAGTCCACTGCCCTCTCAAAAGTGTATTCTTGGGAGTATGCTCAGGGTCGACAAACTCGATAACGTCGACTTTCCACCCCTGTTCTTCCATCAAAGATGCTCGTAAAGCATCTGTCAAAAGAGCTGATATCTTCTGCTTAAGCGTTGGATGTCTTGTAGCAAATTGCAGATAGTTTGGGTTCAGCTTTGAAGCAATCTCTGCTTGGCAGCATGGGGCTACAAAGAACATAGATGCTTTTAAATTGATTGCTTTGAAGAGTGCTACGTCACTTGCTGTATTACATGCATGGAGAGCTACGATAGCTCGATAGTAATTTGGAGTAGAATTAACGTCTGATAATATGTCCTCTATTTGCCCGATGGCAGAAGCATAAAATGAAAGATTATGAATACTTGAAAGCATTCTTTTACAAGTATCGATAACATCATCCCTTGAGTCGACGCCTAGGACCTCAACCCTTCCTGGATATTTTTTTTCAAAATAGACAGCCATCGCAACTGTCAGATACCCTTTTCCACAACCGACATCGATTATTTGAAGCTTTGAAGATGAATCGTGTGTTTTGAAAAAATGGTCGATAGCGTCTTCCATTAACGAGATAAAAGAGTTTACCTGAGTGAACTTATGCCTCATGGAAGATTTGACTCTCCCCTCTTTATCCATGATACCTAAATGAACGAAGGGCATGAATGACTCGTTCTCTCTGATAGGAACCGCCTTTACTCTATTGTGAGTAAGAGGATCTAGTTGAGTCAGAGCGGTTGCTTTCTTCTGATGAACGGACACATCATTTCCCAAATCATCTATGAAGCGCAAATACACTTGGGTTCCATCTGAGAGGAGAAGATCGCATTGCTTAAAGCGCTTAGGTAATGAGAAAAGCCACTCCTGCACCCCGTCAAGAGTAATCATATCTGTAAAAGCTTGAGTTTCTGTGTAAGAAACCCTCTTAAATTGAGATGAGGAATCTGAAGAATGGACTGCTTCAAGAGTCTCTTTCTTTGAGGGGAAGCTTGACTTTTTCTTTGAGGAGGCAACGGCCTTTCGACATGACGAAAGAAGAGATGAATTTTTCCCAAGCCAGGAAGAAAGAGACATTTTCATATGTGAAGAGAAGCCTATATAAGATACGGGTGTAAAAACTTGCCACTATCTTATCCAGGCTTCGCAATTGTTTGAAACGCTCGCGTTTTGAGAAATTAAAAATCTAATTTCTCGTTATATACCTTCTCGACTCGCTTTCCCTTTTGCTCATGACTTACAACATTCTCAATACGATGGAGCACTTGAAAAAACTGAGCTTGCATTGTTCCAAGCATCGTTTCAAGAGCTGGAGATGCTTTGATATCTTGTATTAAGTTAACCATCTTTTTTCTCAATACTTCATCAATATGAGATTGATCGTAGTCTGCAATCTTTGATTCGATACGTAGAAACTGACGAACGAGGTTATTAGCTTGTTGAATGGATACATCTTCACTGCGTCCACTATCATGAAGGCTAGATTGTATTTCTTCGAGTTGATTATATAGATCCTTAAAGACCTCTTTTGATCTAGATATGCTCATAATTCCCCCGCCCTTAAACTTATTTTTAAGTCAAAACTGATATTACGCTTAATTACATAAGATGAGCAATATCAATTTATTATCCAGTGAAAGTATAACAGATAGAACAAATAAATTATTTAAAAATAAAAGAGCCATGAAATTTACACTTCATGGCTCTCTCGTATAAAAGAAATTTAATCGTCGTTATACAACGAAGTTAATGAGCTTATTAGGAACAAAGATCGTCTTTCGAACCTGTTGTCCATCTAAAAACTTAATGACGTTTGGATGGCTTGTAGCAACAGAGACAATTTCTTGCTCTCCCTTATCTTTTGGAAGCTCAAGACGGCCTCTCAATTTTCCATTTACCTGGATCACGTAGGTGACTACGTCATCAACAAGCATGAGTGGATCAAACTGAGGAAATGGCTCATGTGCAACTGATGTAGTGTGGCCTAAAAGCTGCCACATCTCTTCTGCCGCATGTGGAGCAATAGGGCTTAAGACAAGGACAAACCACTCCAAAGCCTTCTTAGGATACTTATCAAACTTTGAAAACTCATTCATAAACTCCATCATTTTCGCGATGATGGTATTGAACTGAAGAGATTCATAATCTTCGCGTCCCTTTGCAACCAGTCTATGAGCTAACTTCATCGCGTCTATATTTGATTCATCATCGACTACTTTATCAGATTGGATGACATCAAACGCTCGAGCGATAAACCTTCGACAGGCCGCAACCGCATCAGTATTCCAGACCTTCTCTTTCTCTAATGGCCCCATAAACATTTCGTAGGCTCGAAGGGCGTCAGCGCCATACTGCTCAATAATTTCATCAGGAGTAATACCATTGAGCTTAGATTTTGACATCTTCTCAACTTGAGAGGTCAACTTCTCGCCTGTCGCGGTATGGAAGTAACTGCCCTTATCTTCTGTGACATCTTCAGGCGCGATATAGCAGTTCGAGCTGTTCTTATATGAGCGAGCTACGATAAGCCCCTGATTTCGAAGAGCTTTAAAAGGCTCTTTTGTCGTAACGAGTTTTAAATCGTAGAGCACTTTATGCCAAAAGCGAGAATAGAGAAGGTGCAAGACCGCATGTTCTACGCCACCGACGTATAAGTCGACAGGAAGCCAATACTTTTCTTTTTCTGGATCCCACGCCTTATCCGGATTTGTTGGATCTGTAAAACGAAGGTAATACCAGCAAGATCCAGCCCATTGAGGCATTGTGTTTGTCTCGCGAACTGCAGGTTTTCCTGTTTTTGGATCTATAGTTTGAACCCACTCACCCACTCGAGTAAGCGGACTTTGACCATCACCGGTTGGTTTGAAATCTTGAAGCTCAGGCGGCATTAATGGAAGCTCGTCGACATCTAAGCAGCGCTTTGTTCCATCTTGGAAGTGAAGAATTGGAATAGGCTCGCCCCAGTATCTTTGTCGAGAGAAGAGCCAGTCACGTAATTTATAGTGAACTGTTCTCTTTCCACATTGATTCTTCTCAACCCAAGAAGCGACTGCTTCTTTAGCTTGATCAACCGTCATACCATCCAATGTGATCACATCAGATGAGCTATTCATGAGAATACCATCACCTAAGACGCAGCTCTTTTCTTCGATAGAGTCTTCATCTTGATCGACTGGGCAGATGACATGAGGAACGTGCAATCCATAAATCTTCGCGAATTCATTATCTCGCTCATCATGACCAGGAACACCCATCACAGCGCCAGTGCCATAGTTCATGAGAACATAATCTGCAACCCAAATTGGAATCTTCTCACCAGAGAGTGGATTGATACAGAAAGATCCCGTAAAGACGCCTGATTTTGTCTTATTGAGCTCTGTTCTTTCCATATCGCTCTTCTTTTTCGCAGCTTCTACATAGGCATGAACTGTTTTTTCATGCTCTTTTGTTACAAGCGACGAAAGAAGCGTATGCTCTGGAGAAATAGCGATATAAGTGACACCAAAAATAGTGTCATGGCGAGTCGTGAAGACAGAAAGGGATTCATTTTTATGGCCATCGATTGGGAAATGAAGTGTCAAGCCCTCGCTTCTTCCAATCCAGTTCTTCTGAAGCAACTTGACAGACTCTGGCCAGTCGAGATCATCTAAATCTTCTAAGAGTTTATCGGCGTAGGCTGTGATTTTAAGCACCCACTGGCGAAGAGGCATCCGAATAACTTCGTGACCACCTTCTTTTGCCTTGCCATTGTCTACTTCTTCGTTCGCTAAAACAGTGCCAAGCTTCGGGCAGAAGTTCACCGCGATCTCAGCTTCATATGCCAAACCCTTTTCGTAGAGCTTAGAGAATATCCACTGAGTCCACTTATAGTAGAATGGGTCGCTTGTCGCAATTTCCCTTGACCAGTCATAGCTAAATCCAAGTGATTTAAGCTGACGGCGGAAGTTGTCGATATTTTGCTCTGTTGTAATCCTTGGGTGTGTTCCTGTTCGAATAGCATATTGCTCCGCAGGAAGACCGAAGCTATCCCAGCCCATAGGGTGGAGCACGTTGAATCCCATCATCCTCTTATAGCGGGCAACGATATCAGTCGCAGTATACCCTTCTACGTGTCCTACGTGCAGACCTGCTCCCGAAGGATAGGGAAACATATCGAGGACATAATACTTTGGTTTTGAATGATCGACGTCAGAGTGAAACGTATTATTCTTCTCCCAAAAACCTTGCCACTTTTTCTCAATAGAACGATGGTCGTATTGTTGCATATAAGAGGTAAATTAAGAGGGTTTAAAAAGCGTCTTAAGAATTCAAAGAAAACGAGAGTATAGATTCTTCTTTGTTTTGCTGCCAGATGAGATGAGGAAAAAACAACCTTTCCTCATGAAAACAGAAATCACGAGAGGCTTTTTGCATTAATTTCATCAAAATATTATTTTTCAGCTAAAAATTTTAGCGACGTCGATTAGCTACTTGGGGTATACTGATTCTACTTTCTATGAATACGTAGTGTGATAAAATACGTCCTTCCTTGAAAGAGCTTCGACATCTTATTCCCTTTCTCGGTATAAGACGTCTATAAATTATGAGTTAAATATAAGTGAGTTCCATGCCGAATCGAAAAGTGCAATCTCCATCTCCTTCAGAAAGAGTAAAAGAGACTGGATTGAACAAAAAGAAAGCCAAGAGATCCTCTAAAGATGAGGTAAAACCTCAGTCTCAATTAGCTCATTGTGAAGCTGAGGCTATAGCTTCTCCTCCCGCACTTAAGAAAAAAGCTACCAACTCCCCTAAAAGCAGATCGAAAAAAAAGTCGCTTGATGAGTCTAAAACAACTCATACAAAACCCGTAAAATCACCTCGCGAGCAACGTCTCTTCGATAACCTTCTTAAGGTAACATACGAGTTTATCAAAGGGAAGAACTACAAACCTCACTCGAAAACGCATCTCATAGATAGACTTAAGATTCATGAAGAGCATGTTGATCTCTTCGAAGGGGTCTTAAACTCGCTCAAAGCGGAAGGGCATATCGCGGTTAAAGACGACAAATACCACTTCGCTCAAGACCAAGAGTCCACTCAGAGAACGCTCGTAAAAGGCCAACTCTCAGTTCACCCTCGTGGCTTTGGTTTCGTGAACATGCCATCACCTCAACAAGACATCTTTATTCCAAAGCCTTATATTAATGGCGCAATCGATGGCGATATTGTCGAAGTTGAATTCGATCCTTCGGCGCAGTCAGAAAAAGGCCCTGAAGGGAAGGTCGTCGCGATCCTCGAACGTGGAAGAAAAGAGATAGCTGGTACTGTTATGTCAGTAGTCGACGGATCGGCATATGTTTATTCAAGCCTTCTTGGCGAGGCCAATCTTATGAAGTGCCCTCTTCCTAAGAAAGCACGATTTTCTCGTGGAGATAGAGTTTTAGTTGAAATTCACTCCTGGGGATCGAAAAAACAGCCTGAGAGCTGCAAAATTGTAAAGAACATTGGCCATGTAGACGATCCTCTCTCAGATATTCCATTTGCTATCTACGCGAATGATATTCGATCAGAATTTCCGAAAGCCGCGATTGAAGAAGCCAAAGCTTGGGGTACGCGAGTACGTCCTCAAGACATGAAAGACAGGCTCGACTTACGAGACCTCGAGTGCTTTACAATCGACCCTGATACCGCGAAAGACTTCGATGATGCTGTCTCACTTGAAAAAATCGGCAATCGCTATCGTTTGGGCGTTCACATAGCAGACGTCTCACACTATGTAAGACCTGGCACTGCTATTGATGATGAAGCAGCCCTTCGCTGCAACTCTACCTACTTTCCTGGTAAGTGCATTCCGATGATTCCTCATGAGCTGTCAGATAATCTCTGCTCGCTTAAAGCAAACGTCAACAGACTTACCGTCTCAGTTTTCATTGATCTTGATGAGTCTGGTCAAACTATTGGCTGGGAGATCGCTCGAAGCGTCATTAAAAGTAAGAAGCGATTCACGTATGGCGACGCTAAGAAAATCCTCGATGGCAAGAAGCAAAGTCCACACGCGCCAACACTCTTTCTTATGGTTGAGGTTTGTAAGCTCCTTCAAGAGCAGCGGACAAAGAGAGGAAGCGTGCAGCTTTTCATGCCAGAGCTCGTACTTAAGATTAATGAGGAAGGCATCCCGACAGGAACCGTCGTCCATGAGTATGATATCACTCACCAGATGATTGAAGAGTTCATGCTCAAAGCAAACGAAATCGTCGCAATTCATCTCGCACGACAAGGAAAAGATGTTTCGTATCGTGTTCACGAGGAGCCATCTCCTGAGTCTTTACGAGATTTTGCCTCTCTTGTCAATGCTTTTGGATATTCTTTACCTGATGCCCCAACGCCATTTGATATCCAAAAATTCTTCCAAGAGGCAGAAGGAAGTCCTCATATCCAATATTTATCGACGAGCTACATTAAGAGTATGCGCCTTGCCTGCTACTCGCCAGATAATGTTGGCCACTATGGATTAAGCCTTGAGCATTACTGCCACTTTACAAGCCCAATCCGTCGCTATGTCGACACAATTGTACATAGACTCCTCTTTAACTACCCTATCACACGTGACGAGCTCTCGCAAATCAGCCTTCGCGCCTCAGAAAGAGAGCGCATCTCTGCAAGAGCGGAAGGCTCAGTCATGCAAGTGAAAAAGCTTAGGTATTTAGCTGAGAAGCAAAAAGTAAATTCGAGAGCGCAATATAAAGCTCTCATCTCTCGAGTAAAGCCTTTCGGTATTTATTTTGATATTCTCGATCTGATGATGGAAGGATTTTTGCATATTTCGGAACTCGAAGATGATTATTTTATCTTTGATGATAATCGAAATGTCTTGGTCGGCAGATACCGAGGAATTTCGTACCGAGCAGGCGATGAGATCGTTGTCATGTGCAAATCTATGGACCTTATCACTGTTGAAGCAAGCTGGCACATGGTAGGACGATCAGTTGAAAATTCTTCTGAATCACAAGATGAAAATAAATCATCCACTCCTTTATTGAGAAAGAGGAAAGGCAAAGCAAAACGCAAGAAATAGATTAGGTTTCTCAATGAGAATAGAACTTCCAGCCACTTTGAATGCATTCGTTCAATCGTGTAAGAAAACGATTAGCAAGTGGTATGGAAGGACTATCTATTCTATTTATAAGCTTCCGCGAATTACTCAACTATCTTTAAAAACTATCCGCTCACTAAAGACTAATCCGATTTATTATTTTAAAACCTATGGAGCGAGCCCCTCTCGATTCTTAAAACAAGTTTCCTCAGGCCGTATACCATATACTGACAAGCCGGCAAGAGAAAAACTTAAAGCGATTCTCAATGATCCAGCACAAAGCCAGAAGTACTATAAAGAGTGTATCGCAGCGATCGAGACGATGTATAACAGCGCGGCTCAAGATATGTTTGAGAGTGATAAGCAAGGGCGTATCGCTTCAGGAGTGATGGAAGATTTCGCGATTCTTTTTAAACAAACAGTGTTAATTACGAAAGAGCGAGTTCGAACTCTCGAAAATGACAAAGCTCCTGATGTTTTTACCGAAAAATTACAAAATGCTCTTACTCACCCTGCTCTAGTTGAAACATTACAAGGAAAAGAACCTCCTCCTTCGGAAATTCTTTGGCGCATTTTTGCACCGTTTAATACCTCTTCAACATTAGAGCTCATGGCAGCTCCGACATTATTTCAACACATTAATCACAATCTCGATAAAAGTAAGACTTTCGCGACTCTCGGCCACAAGGAAGGATCAGTACTTGGAGCAGATGATAGCACACCTCTCGTCTTATTAGCTCTCCTTACTGTCTTTAATGGAGATATGAACTCTCTTAATGAGAGCTCTCCCCCTTTTCGCTTCTATGAATCCTTATTTGGCTATGTTTCTAAAATATCAGAGAAAACTGATAACGATGCCGAATGCGCATTAGCTAAATATATAGACTTAGGCGCTCTCACAACGAATTATATTCTCACTACACCCAAGCAGCAAGTCGATTATGAAACACAATAGCGATGAACTCCTCCTGAAAAAAGTAGTTGAAGAGATAAAGAATAAATCTGCTCTCCTTATCGATATCCGTGAAGACATAGAATGGAATAACGGACATATTAAAGACGCAATTCACATACCCCTTAGTAAAATCCAAAAGGATCGAATCCAGACTTTTCCAAGTTCCGCCCCGCAGTCGACTTTGTATATTCATTGCGCGAGCGGAGGAAGAGTAAGATACGCGATTGAGGAACTTAAATGGGGCAAGGACCAACAGGACAAGAAAGTAATACCGCTCTATCTCTCTTTTGAAGAGATAACGAAGTTCTTTACTATGCCAGAGTAGAGGTAAAAGGCTCTCTTAGAGCTGAGTAAGGTAAAAATACTGTCACTCATGACAGAGCTTTACTTGCTCCAATACGTACAGCTTCAGTAGAATACGCGGTATATCCGGCTTGGATAGAAATTCATTGCCTTATCTGTTACAAGGAGCATCCGGGATAATACATGAAACGGCATCTCTTCACGGGACTTGCGATCCTATTACCATTGGCTATGACACTTTGGATAGTCGGTTTTGTTATCAGCTTTCTAACTCAGCCCTTCTTAGGAATTACAGAAGAAGTTTTGTCTACAGTTGGACTAAAAGGAACGAGCTTTCTTTTTTTAAGCTCTCAACAAGTTCTTAAAGTGACAAGTCAGCTGTTGATCCTTGTATTCTTAGGTGGCGCAATCATAACTATAGGCGCCGTCACGAGATATTTCTTATTCAGATATGTTATTAAGATCGGCGACTCTATTCTTCATAAGATTCCTGTTATTAGTAGTGTCTACAAAACATCCCAAGAGCTTATCCAAACCATATTCACGTCTGATAATAAGGCTTTTAAGCAAGTTGTCCTAGTCCCCTTTCCTAACCCAGGATGCATGAGCATAGGTCTTTTGACTGGCGATGAAATTATGGGCGAGAGAATTCCAGTGTTTGTACCGACCACGCCAAACCCTACATCTGGCTATCTCGTTATGTATAACGCAGACGAAGTGATCCCTATTGAGATGTCTGTAGAGACTGCTTTAAGATATGTTATCTCTTGCGGTGTATTAATCGATCCTAACAGCAAGGCAAATGGATTTACCCCTACGTCGAAGACACTACAAACGCTGAAAGCTGAGGAAATTTCCATCAAGGAGATTGGCGAATGAAACAAAGGTTCTTTACGGGACTTATCATTCTTCTTCCCCTTGTTGTCACGTGGTGGATAGTCTCAGCAGTTATTGGCATCGCAACAGGGCCATTCCAATCAATGACTCGTTCATGGCTTCATAGCACAGGCCTTTTCCAAAACGGTGGTTTCCTTTCACTTTCAGAAACACAAGCAGTTTCTATCTTATCAACTATCCTTATTCTCTTGGCAATTGCGCTCGGTGTCTACATTATTGGTATGCTAGGCGAGTGGTTCTTTGTAAGATGGATTGTAGCCATTTTTGACAACATCCTACTTGCGATGCCGTTTGTGAATAAAATCTACAAATCGTGTAAGGACTTTACCAATATCCTCTTTAAAGAAGACTCAAAGAGATTTTCTCAAGTTGTATGGGTTCCATTTCCTTCAAAAACACAAAGGACAATGGGCCTTATCACAAACGAGTTACAGCTTCCAAGCCATGGCGAGCAAAAATTCGTAAGCGTTCTTGTGCCTGGAACTCCCAATCCAACTGTCGGCTATCTCCTCTTTTTCCCGAAAGAAGTCGTCCAATATACCGATATTCCGACTGACGAGGGAATGAAGTGGGTGATCTCCTGTGGCACTTCTCAAGCGCCTCACGTTGTTGGAAGCATGAGAAGCTATAAAGAGACTGTGTGATCTCACAGTCTCCTTCTTTATTTAGAGCCCTAAAAGCTGTCTATCGGGATCTTCGAGTTCTTTTTTTATTGTCACTAAGAATGAGACAGCATCCTGGCCGTCTAATAACCTGTGATCATAGCTGAGCGCAAGATACATCATTGGCCGAATCACGATCTGATCATCGACAACAACCGCTCTCTTTTGAATAGCGTGCATCCCTAAAATCGCGCTCTGTGGTGGGTTTAGGATTGGAGTTGACAGAAGAGATCCAAAAACCCCTCCATTCGTAATCGTAAATGTTCCTCCTTGCAGCTCTTCAATGCGTAATTTCCCAGATCTCGCTCTTTCTGCAGCTCCTTGAATTTCCTTCTCAATCTCTGCATAGCTTAAGATATCGGCATTACGGATGACTGGAACGACAACGCCCTTTTCGGTTGATACGGCAACACCTATATCAATGGAGTCAGGCTCTACGATGTCCGTCCCATCTATAAATGAATTGACGATTGGAGACTGCTTAAGAGCCACAACGACAGCTTTCACGAAGAAGGACATAAAGCCCAACTTTACTTGAAATCGATCCATGAACTGTTGTTTGTACGTCTCACGTATTTCAATAATACGATGCATATCGACTTCATTAAACGTTGTCAGCATAGCAGTTGTATCTTTTACTTCCTTGAGACGCTGAGCAATCACTCGCCGAACTGATGACATAGGCTTTCTCTTAAAGCCTTTTTGCTCGATGCTTCCCTTTGCTTGGATTGGGATTGTAGCGCTTTTAACGTCTGATAATACTGTTGCATCATCCTTCTGCTCTTTAATAAGGATATCCGGAGCTTCTTCTTGTGGCTCTAACGAGAAAGTAAAAACAGAATCACTTACTGGAGCTGTTTCATGCTTAAGAGAAGATCCTACAGTCTCTATACGTGCAACAAGAGCGCCTATCGGGACTGTCTCGCCCTCTCTTATATTCCATATAAGAATCCCCTCAGAAGGCGCATAGAGAGTTTGGCTTAGTTTATCGGTCTCGATTTCAGCTATCTCTTGATCTTGAGACACTTTCGTGTTTGTTGGAATGATGAGTCTTGCAAGCCTTACCTCTCGGATTGACTCTCCGAATGAAGGAATTACAATTTCTTTTGTAGATACTTCGGAAGAACTCATTGTTAATTACTCATTAATAAGTGAATGAATCTGATTTAAAAGCTTTTCTTGCTCTCGGTCGTGAAGCGCATGATACCCTGTCGCAGGTGAAGAGCTCTCCCCTCGCCCAATAAAGGAGAGTTTTATCCCTTCAATATTTCGAGTTAAATCCATTAAACAGTTACGCATATATGGGAGAGCTCCCATATTTACAGGCTCTTCTTGAGCCCATATGATATGTGTTACATGAGAAAATCGATGAAGGATTGCTTGTAAGTCACTTTCAGGAAATGGATACAAGATCTCTATTGAAATAACGGCAGTATCTGCCCTTCGCTCTTTCTCAAGAAAACTGACCAACTCGTACGCAAACTTTCCTGTAGAGACAAGAACTACTCTTACCGTTTCAGGATTGATTGAATTCTCATTCATGATGGCAACACAAGACAGCTTGGTATCAAAGCACTCTGAGAATGAGCTTACGGCTCGAGAGTCGCGGAGCATAGCCTTCGGAGTGAGAACAATCAGTGGGGACATAGCAGAAGATTGCCTCATGAGTAATTGGGCATACGTCGAAGGCCTTGAAGGATAGGCAATGGTGAGGTTGTTATTTGCGGCAAGGCTTAAAAAACGCTCAAGACGACATGAAGAATGTTCAGGACCTTGTCCTTCATATCCATGTGGTAGAAGGAGGACAAGATTTGATTTGGCTCCCCACTTCTCGTAGCCTGCGGTGAGATACTGATCAATGATAATCTGGGCTCCATTCGCAAAATCGCCGAACTGTGCCTCCCAGATTACAAGACCTTTATCTTGAAGCGCGAGCGAAAAGCCATATTCAAATCCTAAAGCGCCATACTCAGAGACAATTGAGTTGAATACTTCAAAATCTCCGAGCTGAGAAAGCGGTGACCATTCCTCTTCTGTTTCTTGATCGACTACAGTCGCATGCCTATGTGTGAAGGTTCCCCGCTCAACGTCTTGGCCAACAAGACGAAGCTTTAAGCCCGATGATACGATGGAAGAAAATGCAACAAATTCGGCAAAAGACCAATCAAGAAGGGCTTTTATCCCATGGGCTTGTAAAAGTTGCTGCCTTTTTTCAAAGAACGCTTTCACTTTTGGATGGATATGAAATCCAACAGGCAATGAAAGAGCCTTTTGTACATTTTTGAAAACATCCTCAGATAAATAGTCTCTTTTTAATCGAGGAGCCTGAGGGGATGTTGATTGCTTTGATTTCTGCTTCTTAGTACTAATCTCTTCTGCTTTTGAGTATTCAGCGTAGAGCTTCTTCTGAATTTGAGCTGATATTTGATTGCAGGTAACGTCTGATAATTTAGTCACACTTTGAAAGATTTCAAAGGCCGGATTTACAGAGGCTATCGTCTTCTTGTACAACTGAGGCTGAGTAAATGTTGGGTCATCCCCTTCATTATGCCCCCATTTTCGAGTTCCCAAGACCCTAATCGCAACATCTATTGAGAATTGCTGACGAATTTGAAAGGCTATGACAGCAGCTTTTAAAAGAAACGCTGGGTGATCATTTTTTACGTGAATGATAGGTATTGAAAATGATCCGAAAATATTTGTAGGCCTTACTGTCGATCGAGTTTCTTCAGGGGTTGCTGTAAAACCTACTTGGTTATCAATAATAACATGGATCGCTCCCCCAACATGAAAGCCATTTAAGTCTTTCATCTCAAGAGTCTCATATACGACACCTTGACCTGTAAACGCTGCATCGCCATGAAAGATAACTGGGGCCCAAGCATCTGTACCATCGAGTTCTTGCTTGCCCTTCGTATATCCTAGTGCGATTGGATAAATCGACTCTAAGTGACTCGCATTAGGGAGAAGTACAATATGAGGACCATTTTCAGAAGATGAGTGAGTGTAGCCTTTATGATACTTAACATCTCCCAACTGAGGAGCATTGCCGCTCTCGTCTATGTTTTCATCCTCTCCCATAAACTCGAGGAAAAGCAAAGAAAGCGGCTTTGAGAAAAGCGTTGCCATCGCAGCCAGACGACCACGGTGAGACATGCCTATGACTAGGGACTTTTGTTCTTGGAAGTAAAGCTGTTTCAGTAGATAAAGGGCATAAAGAGCGCTCTCAGATCCTTCGATTGAGAACCTCTTTTGGCCAGTGAATTTCGTGTGGACAAATCGCTCGAAAGCTGTTACCTCTTGAAGAAACTGATACGAATCAGCTATGACTTCATCGAAGCTTTTCTGATATACTTTAGCTATGCCCTCAAACGGCATAGCTGCGTACCGTTCATAGATTTCGTAGATGGCTTCCCCTTTATTAGGGGGCTCGCTTTCATTCGGTATATACTCAAAAGCAAATTCTGTACTCTGATACAGATCATAAAGTCTCGCAAGATCAGGAAAGTGACTCTGTATAGCTTCAGGTATTTTTCCAGGAAGTTGCCCATCAAAAGGACGACACCCACTCATGCGGACATGTCGTTTCAGTAGACTTCCAAAAAAGGAGGCATCTTCTGTTGAA
This sequence comes from uncultured bacterium, assembly GCA_964427425.1. GTDB lineage: Bacteria > Chlamydiota > Chlamydiia > Chlamydiales > FEN-1388 > CAYRUD01. The sequence goes on along the minus strand of CAYRUD010000002.1, from coordinate 30,161 downwards.
AGACCGGATAGCTCACTATAGTCATCGTTTTGAGCCAAGCGAGTAATCGCACTCAGCTCCTCGAAAGAGATCCTCTCCTGAGAAGCTTCGAGAAAGCGTGCCATTTCTGATAGAAGAGATGCTCTTGAAAGAGGCGCCATTTCTGATAGTCCTTTCATTCATCGAAGAGAAAGCTTGTGAAATGAGAAAGAGACGCTACTATCAGATAAGCTAAGCTTAAAAAATCGCGTCTTTCCCTTCATTCTTCTTTTTTCTTGTACATACAGTAAAAAAATTCTTAAAGAAAAATGAGCGATGCGCATATGAAGATGCAAATTTGGATAATTGGTCCTAATGAAGGCTTTGTAACCTTCAGCTGGCTAGTTAAAAAAGAGCTCTTACATCAAGCCTAGCATACAATTTTTGTAATTGTAATTGGTATGCAATTGATTAGGTGAGAAAAAAAGAGGCTAAATGGCACAATATCTCGAATCTACCGAGCCAAATTGGCGCCATTGAGTGCACATGAGCTTTTATAAATGACAAGAGGTTGAACGTAACACTTCTTCTTGGCGAATAAAAAGGCGTATTTCAGTTACTCCTTATAGTGAAATATTTTATAACCAAAGATGTATCTCATGAAGCCTATTAAAAGTGAAAGATTACGAAAATTGGAATCCGAGCTACAAGATCTCGAACAATGGCTTCAGCTTGGCCTTGTCCCCAAAAAAGACTTGGAAAAACACAAAGACGAAATCCGACTCCTCCAAAGCAAAATCGATGAGGAAAAAGAGAGACTCCAATTCTTGAAAGAGGGCGGCGAAGCAGAAGAGTTTGTCCTTCCAAAGCGATCAACTGGAAAGCCTGGCTATACTGATATGCCAACAATTCCTGACATTGACCTATCAGAATCAAGCTCAGGTTTAACTGATAGCGGTTTTGATATGGAAACCTACATCAGTGATGAAACCTCGATTTCAGATGAATCAGAAGAAGATGTCTTCGATAATGAAGATTACACTGAGTCAGACAGAAGCGAAGGAAAGAAAGACGAAGACGACGAGGAAGAAGAAGACGAGTCCTACTTTAGCGATCGAAATCGCTGGAGACGGGGTGGAATCATGGACCCTGACGCAGATGAATGGTAATTTGAGTGATAAAGACTCGTTTAGCATCTATATCCATATACCACTGTGCCGATCTAAATGCCCTTACTGCCATTTCTACGTTGTAAGGGAACCCTCCTCACTTGAGAATAAAGAGAGCCTAAAAGATGACCTTTTGGGCGCTCTTACCAATGAACTTCACATCAATAAATCACGTTTCCCACCCCAGAAAAAATTGGTCTCAATCTACTGGGGTGGTGGAACGCCTTCGCTGTTTGGCCCTGACAGAATCAAAGCGTTTCATGAGTCCATTCGTTCGGAACTAGCCTCAATGATAACGGACGATTGCGAAATCACGCTTGAAGCCAACCCTGAATCGGTCGACTTTGAGCTTCTTTCACTCTATCATGAAGCCGGAATCAACCGCTTAAGTTTTGGCGTTCAATCATTTCATGAAAATGAACTTTCGCTGCTTGGCCGCTCACACACAAAAAACCGCATTGAATCAGTAATCTCCTGGGCTAGGAAAGCCGGTATTGAGAATATCTCGATTGATCTCATGTATGACCTTCCTCATCAATCTCTCGACGCCTGGAAGGCCTCGCTTCACTCAGCATTCTCACTTCCGATCACACACGTATCTCTTTATAACCTTACGATTGAGCCGAAAACTGCGTTCTTTCGAAAAAAAGACGAGCTTGAAAAAGCAAGACCGCCAGAAAAAGTGGGTCTTCAGATGTATGAGGAAGCTCAAAAAATTGCTCTCTCATATGGATTTCATCAGTACGAGATCTCAGCCTTCGCTCGCACCCCTTTTCACTCAAGGCACAATACTGGCTATTGGACTGGCAGAGAGTTCTACGGATTTGGCCCTTCAGCGTATAGCTTTATGGGAAACTGCCGTTTTTCGAATATCGCAGATCTTCCTCGATACATAGATGACATGCGAAGCGGCGAGCAAAAGTATGAAGATATTGATTCTATTTCTGAAGAAGCTCGAGTTCGAGAGCTCTTCTGTGTGGGGCTCCGTCTCTTCACCGGCATAAGTCTTGACGATCTAAAAAAGCAATATAACGTCCAAGACCTTTCTTCTGATTTTACATCCGCTCTTTCATACTTTGAAAAGACTGGCCTCATTGAATCTTTCCATGATGAAATCCAAGGAAAGCTCTACATCCTTACGCCAAGAGGCCGACTCGTCTACGACGAGATAGCTTCCGACCTCATTTAAGATTTTAAAAAACTTCTATGACTGTGCTCTTTCAAGAAATGAAAGTGCCATATATAAGAAGTTTTTTAGATATCAATGAGTGAAATCAGGGAGCTTTGATGTAAGCTGTGAGCAATATAAACCCAACGAATCTCAATTCACCTACTTCTTCGACTCCTCAGCCTACAACGCAACAGCAGCTTAATCCTAGTGATTCGAAAACACAAACCGCTGCGCAGGGTGCGCTCGAGCAATCTACAGAATCATCCCAGGCATCACTTCCCACGGCTGTTACTCCTAATCCCAACGACTCAACATCCCAGAAAGTTAAAGAAGTAGCTAAAGGCTCAAGCAATACTAAAAACGTTATTAGCCAACCCCCAACAAAAACTCGTCTTAAATCCGCTTTAAAAGACGCTGTTCTGACTAGTACTGATTTTATCTGCGAGGTAGTGGCAGGCACAACTCACGGTCTTCCTCATGAAGCTGCAGCGGATGTTAAAATAGGCTTAGGATTTACTAAGGGGCTAATTACCCTCCCATTAATTGCATTGAAGATTGGAAAGAGTATCTACCACGGCGTTAAAATTATAAAGTATCGAGCGGAACTTAAGGATACCAATGCGTGTTTAGGCCAAACGGAAACACTCCAAAAACACCTATTGTCTAACGAAGAAACAGAAGATTTAAGAAACAATACGACATATACTCATTTTAGAAGTGAAATACTGAGGCTGGAAACTAAAAAAAAGCAGCTCGAAGGGAAAATCAGCGTGGCAAAAGAAGAGATGCTTAGCTGCAAAAGCATTCCAAAAGATTTGGTCGATATTGCCAATAGCTGCGTCCATTTAGCTGCAACTTTAGGAGGCCATTTAAAAACCCTTTCTCCTCATATACTTACTGGACTGCAATCCGCTGCGACTGTACTAGGAACTGTTGCTGGAAGCCTTACTATAGCATTAGGCCTAGCAGATATGGCTAAAAGCGTGCACGGCTTATACACTTCGTATAAAAAAATGCGCATCCTTGATAAGAAAATAGCCCATGTGTCGCATTTATGCACTGAATTAAACGGATCAAAGAAAAGCGATAAAGATGAAGCTGTATTAGCAATACTCCAACTTGAGCTGATGTCGCTTCAAAAAGAACGTAACATCCATAAAAGCAAGCTTACATCCGCAGTTATTGCACTAGCTGCTGGGACATTAGTTGTTACCGGTGGAGCCTTAGCAATATCGGCCGTATTCACAGGAGGAACTACTGCCCTTATTTTAGCAGGCATTGGATTCGGTATAGGTATCGCTGTTACTGGAATCAAAGTAGGAAATTACATCAAAGGTAAGATTGAAGAGAATTCAATCAACAAAACAATACGTGAACAACACCCTGAAGACAGTTTCAAGAAACTGGTTGCTGCCATTAAAAATAAATCCCTTACAGAAGATGACTTAAAATACTCATTTAGTCTCATTCATAGAGAATTAGATGAAACAAAACTTAAGGATAGCTTGGTCTTACCTGAATATATCATCCATGATCTGTTTCCAAATATTCTGGAACGCACTGATCTTGCGACAGAGTAAGATAATCTCCTTGCACTTTTAGAAAATTGATCTCTTTCAAGAAATAAGGCTCCCTACTATAAAGACTTTTTGACGCCTTATTAAGGGATTTTAGGGAGCTTTGACAAGCAGTGACTCAACCAATTTCACCAATCCGTGGAACCCAGTCAATACCTTCAATATCCAATACAAAATCGAAAGCTCTTATTTCTCCTACTGACAAAAAGATAGAAGGAGCAAAGGATAAAGCGATTGGAATTAAGTCTCCTGCTCAAGTTGTCTTTAGAAAAGCCGCACTTAATACATTCAAAGTCATACGAGAGCCTCAAGTTCTTAAAGCTTTGAAAAGCGCTGCAAGTAGTACCGCACTCAAAACGATAGGCTTTATATGTAAAATCGTCTCATTTTCATCTAAAGGCATCCCAAAAGAAGTCGCAAATGATATCAAAACAGGATTAGGGTTAATTAAAGCATCAATAGCTCTGCCCGAAATTGTTGTTAAAACTGGCAGTAGCATCTACTACGCTTTTAAGCGTAAAAGCTACAAAAAAGATCTCGAAGCTATCCAAGAAGAGATCTCTCAACTGAGCGAAAAGCAAATAAACCTCCTGGAAAAGTTAGATTGTGAAAACCCCTCTATAGAAGATAAGAACGAGTATCTTAAAGTCAGTAACGAGCTTTTCGAATTAAATCAGAAAAAAACAAAGCTCATGAAACAGATCAAAAAAGCCAATACAAAAATATACGGCTTTTTTGAGATTCCTAAAGACTTACTTGAAGTCGCCTCAAGCAGCATAAGTTTTGCTATACGTCTTGGCTCTCACTTAAAGACAATTCCTGGAGCAGTCTTAAGCGGTCTTTCAACTGCGGCAACTGTCTTAGGAACTGTAGCAGGCGGCATATCCATAGCTTTGGGGCTTGTCGATATTGGAAGAAGCATTCACACCACATATTCGTCTTATAAAATGATGCGCGAGCTTGATAAAAAAATACGCATCGTCGAAGAAGCCTTTACATCAGAAACTCATGAAGGAAAAAAAGCCCTCTATGCGCTTGAACTTATATCATTAAAGAAAGAGCGCCAGGTTCATAAGAACAAAGTGCGATCAAGTGCTATTGCTATTGGAGCTGGAGTCTTAGTTGTCACAGGAGGCGCGCTTGCTATTGCGTCGGCATTCACCGCAGGAACAACTGCTTTTGTCTTAGCGGGAATTGGTTTTGGTATAGGACTTGTGGCTGTTGGGATTAAAATCGGAACAGCCATCCAAAAGAGCCAAGATGAGAAAAAATTAAAAGGATATAACCCTTCCGAGTCCTATCAGAAAATAAAGGCTTCTATCGATAGTAAGACTCTATCAGCTAAAGAAATCCAAGAAGCGTACAAAGCGATTAAAAAAACAGTAGATGAAGTAGCAGTCAAAGACTCAGCTATCAACCCAGACCTCCTCATTCAGAATCTCTATCCGAACCTCGTAGAGGAGAAGAAAAAAAATAAAAAGTAAATCAGAGACGTTTGTGCGATATGGCTAAGCACATGCAAAAAATTGTTGTTCTCCCACTATGAAAGATGATACGTTCGCATTCGAAACTACTAACATGAGATGAATTCATGGCACATTCCAACTTAAAACAGTCTGCAACTCCATTTGCTCAGCTCGTAAAGTTTTTAACTGATAACGAGATCCAACACCAAGTCCGAGTTCGCTCACAAGAAATTCCTTTTGACGTTGTTCTCCTCGCCCTTGGAATGGATGATGACAACACCCCCGTCACTCTTCAAGTTCATCATTATCAGCAAGAACTAGTAGCCCCTCAAGAAGAAGGCGCAACTCAAGAGCCAAAGAGCTTGGGAACACTTCATATCTTGAACTTCCTTATGACTCATCCAACAGAGCTCAAGCCTGAATCATTTAACGAAATCAACCGACTCCTTATGTTGGCAAATAAGTCGCTTCCTATGGGCTCTCTTTCTATGAGTGAGCTCGAGCGCTGCTGCTATTTCCAATTCGGTCTACCAGTAACCACTGAAGAAGTTCAACCAGCAACATTTCAATCGATCTTCAACACAATCCTCTTTGCGAAAGAAGTCTTCTTCGACGTCATTAAAGATGTTCATGAAGGAAGAACAACTGTCGATGAGATCATCCAGTCATCACAAGCCGCGATGAATCAAACTGCCGGAAACTAGTTTTAGCTATAACAAGGAAGAGGTCAAAACAAGTGGCCTCTTCCTGACTCACCCATCTATCTCGTTTTTCTTCTTTTTTCTCGCGATAATCACCGCTTCCTAGTTCTAATGATTGTCTTTTTTCTTTTGATGTCTGATGATATGGCAAAAGAAAATCGTGATAGTTTAAATTTTATTCCATGAAAGACTGATAAAACAGCAACACGAATATGGGTTTAATGAAAGATACTAAAGGCGAAGAGAAGGCGCACACTGTAACCCCTCTCACCTTTCATGCACATGATCAGAAAAAGCTGATCAAGTCGTTGGATAAAGAGAGGTTAATCAACGCCCTTGAGAAAATGGTTCTCATACGTCAGTTTGAGACCAGAGCTGAAGCTTCATATCTCCAAGGAAAAATTGGAGGATTCTTCCATTCTTATATCGGGCAAGAGGCTATCCAGACGGGCGCAGTAGAAGCCCTTGGTAAAAACAACTGGTTTATCACGTCGTACCGCTGTCATGCACTTACCCTCCTTCAAGGAGAAACACCTGAGTCGTTGATGGCTGAGCTTTTTGGAAAAGCTACAGGTAATGCGAAGGGCCGTGGAGGCTCCATGCACCTTTACAGCGACAGAATGCTCGGAGGTTATGGAATTGTCGGGGGTCAGATTCCGATCGCTACAGGAGCGGCTCTCAGCTCGAAATATCTTGGGAAAAAAGATGAAGTTGCGATCTGTTTCTTCGGCGATGGCGCAGTCCCTCAAGGGGCATTTCACGAGTCGCTGAACATGGCTTCTATCATGTCGCTTCCTTGCATCTACGTCATTGAAAATAATCACTGGAGTATGGGAACTCCCCTCACGAGGACACTTGCCAACTTCCAGAATTTCTCGAAACATGCGGCAGAAGCCTATGGAATGCAGCATTATCGATTAGATGGGATGAACTTCTTTAATACCTATAACGGATTTTCAGATGCATATCGCCACGTTGTAGAAAAAGGAAGACCTGTTCTCATCGAATGTGTCACTCATCGATTTAAAGGGCATTCGATCTCTGATCCAGGACTTTATCGCACTCGCGACGAGCTGAAGTCGTGTATGGAGAGAGATCCTATTATTTTCCTTAAAAACGCTCTCATTGATGCAAATCTCCTCACTGAGGATGAATTTAAAGAAAGAGAGAAGAACATAAGAGAAAAGATTATTGAAGCCGTTCAATACGCAGATGAGAGCCCATGGCCAGATCCTGCAGTATTGGGAGAAGATGTCTTTGCCCCATAAAGGGATGTAATAAATACCTTAAAGATTGGAGTTTTCTGTATCGTGCCGATGCAATTAGTTGAAATGCGCGAAGCTATTCGCCAAGCAATCGATGAAGAAATGGAAAAAGACCCAACAGTCTTTATCATGGGCGAAGAAGTTGGACACTATAATGGCGCCTATAAAGTAACAAAAGGCCTTCTCGACAAGTATGGCTCACAAAGAGTTATCGACACTCCTATCTCAGAACTTGGATTCGCAGGTATGGGCGTCGGAGCTGCCATGACTGGACTTCGTCCCATTGTCGAGTTTATGAGCTTTAACTTCTCATTCGTTGCCTTCGATCAGATCGTCTCACATGCAGCGAAGATGTACTACATGTCCGGAAACCGCTTTTCAGTTCCAATCGTCTTCCGTGGGCCTAACGGAGCTGCAGCTCAAGTTTCATGCCAACACTCCCACTGCGTTGAAGCTATCTACTCAAATCTTCCTGGACTTATCATTATGGCTCCATCAAATCCATATGATGCGAAAGGAATGCTGAAGACCGCTATTCGCGAGAATAACCCAGTACTCTTCTTAGAGAGTGAGCTTCTCTATAATGATAAGATGGAGATTCCGACCGAGGAATATCTCATTCCGATCGGAAAAGCTGACGTGAAGCGGCAAGGATGTGATATCACTGTTATCTCTCATAGCCGAATGGTCAAACTCTGCTTAGAAGCAAGCGAGCGGCTCATGAAAGAGAGAAACATTTCTGTTGAAGTTGTTGATCTTCGGACGATCAAACCTCTTGATATGGAAACGATTCGCCAATCTGTTGAGAAGACACATTTTTGCGTCATTGTCGAAGAAGGCCATATATTCGGCGGTATCGCAAGTGAAGTCGCGTTCCAGATTCAAGAGAGCTGTATGGACTTCCTCGACGCTCCAGTTGCCAGAGTCTGCCAGCGTGAGACGCCGATGCCATACTCGAAAGTTCTTGAAAAAGAGACGATACCAACTGTAGAAAGAATTGTTGAAACGATTGTTCAAACGCTTCATATATCAGCACTTTAAAGAAGAGATTGAGAGGTTATTTGTGCCATTCACACTCACCATGCCCAAACTCTCGCCAACAATGACTGAAGGGTTCATTGCTAAATGGCATAAAGCTCCAGGAGACTTTGTTGAAGCTGGAGACTTAGTGCTTGAAATCTCGACCGATAAAGCTACGGTTGAGCACAATGCGCTCGATGCCGGCTGGCTTAGAAAGATTCTTGTCCAAGATGGCGAAAAAGCTGAAGTCAATGCTGTTCTAGCTATCATGACTGAAACCAAAGATGAGCCTTTTTCAGATACTCTTCCATCTACCGGGCAAGAACAAACACCTAAGAAAGAGCAGAAAAAAGCTGACGAAGTCCATAAGCCTATAGCTAAAAGCGAAGAGTCCAATTCCGCAAACGATCGCCCTATCGCCTCTCCTCTCGCAAAAAAGCTTGCAGCGTCAAAGGGAATTCCTCTCCAAGGAATCAAAGGATCAGGCCCTCGTGGAAGAATCATGAGCCGAGATCTTCCGGAGTCTGCTTGTTGCTCTGAAAAGACGCATCAAGCCCCTATGAAAGAGATTGGTGTGCCAACTCCAAAGCCTGCATCTTCTGGTGAAATTCGTGTTGAGCCTCTTTCACAGATGAGACAAGTCATCGCAAAAAGACTTCAAGAGTCCAAGGCTACGATTCCCCATTTCTATGCAACCGTTGATGTTAATGCTGGAAAACTTGTCGCTTTACGCGAAGAGTTGAAAGCCGCAGGTCATGCAATCACTGTGAACGACATTATCGTCAAAGCAGTCTCATTGGCCCTTATGGAGCATCCGGTTGTAAGAACAACCTTTGATCCTGTGAAGAACACAGTTCAATACCACCCTCATGCTGATATCAGCATCGCGGTCTCGATCAATGGTGGTCTTATCACTCCGATCGTCCAAAGAGCAGATGAAAAGCCCTTATCTGCTATTTCATCAGAAATTAAAGAACTTGCTGAGAAAGCAAAAGCAAATAAGTTAGCTCCTCACGAGTTCATTGGTGGAAACTTCACGATCTCAAACCTTGGAATGTTCGGCACCTCAGAATTTCAAGCGATCATCAACCCGCCACAGACAGCAATCCTCGCTGTGGGCGCCGCGATCGACATGCCAATTGTCCAAGGAACTGCTTGTGTTCCAGGAAAAGTGATGAAATTGACACTTTCTTGCGATCACCGCGTAGTCGATGGAGCTGATGCCGCGAAATTCCTAAAGACCTTAAAAGAAAAGCTCGAATCACCCATTTCTGTGATCATCGGGTAAGATCCCACCCCTAAACGGCAGATTGATTTCATATCCGTCTGCCGTATCCTCACAACCGCAAATTCGCTTGTATAGCCATCATAATAATTATAAGAGACTTCTCACGTTCGCTGATGATTGGCTATCTTCTTTGAAATAGACATAACAGCTTTTTGCTTTAACCTTATTTTCTAAAGAAAGCGCAAGAATTAAACTGAAATATAAAACCTAAAATCACTACTTGATTAGGATCAGTTTTTATATTGTTTTAATTTTTGTTTTAAAAATACAATTTAATAGCAAAAAATCAATTTATCCATCAATTAATAAGGAATTATAAAATGATAAATAATTCGACGCCAAAATTATTTGATCAAAATCAAATTGATCAGAGCATTAAAAAGTGTAATACCTGCATTGACTTGCGAAATAACGGTATGCATATAAACTCAGCGCTCAAGCACACTCATGAAAAAGCTAACGGAATGAACGATAGCGAATTTGTAGCAAAAATGTGTGGGATCGCAACGAATGTGCTCGAAAGTTATGGTGAAGGTATACATGGTACTCCTGCGAAGGATATAACCAATTTTAAAAAAAAGATAATAGAGCACACAAAGAAAATTAATTATAATATCGAAGAAAATGAATCATATAAAAAATTTAATCTGATTTTCACTTTAATCAATTCCAAAACCAATTTTGCAAATAATCTACAAGAAAACCCAGAAAAAACTCTGCATCAAAAATCTACACAAGAAAAATTCCAGGGTTTAGTGAAAAACTATCTAAATTTATGCGAGCAATATTCAGAATACTTAAAGCCTTTTGAGCATAATGATACTGACGAATTAATGAAAGACAACGACAAGTTAGTTGATAAAGCTTTAACAGGAAGCTCTGCATTGGGATTGTCTTCATCACAAATCTTGACAGGCTATGTGAAGTCAATTAACTCAGAATACCTATACCTTCAAAAGGCTTTGGAGTGTACCGCTAAGCGTAAGCGTCTATTGAAAACAAAGCTTGAAAAATTAAACAAACAACAAAAAATTCCAAATAGTTTCCCAAATATTTTTGAAGACAGAGTACCTCTCGAGTTTTGCTCTCTTATTAAGGAAATAATGAATGATAACGGGAGCATTACGTCAGCAAAGACTCAAAAAATAAAGAGTATAATCAGGAGAAATCCTTCCATTTTCCAAGACAAAAAACAGTTAATCAAATGGTTTGAATATGCTTTGATCAACTATCTTACCGATGGTAAGGCATCAGAGGATCTTTCTTCAAAAGCTATCTCGAGCGAAGTCATGAAATTTCGTGCGAAACGGTATTCAGATCTTGAACATAATTTAATGTTATTAGGATTCGATTTAAACAATCTATTACCTCCTAGCTATCAATCTGATACTAATTCAAACATTACGGATATTCATCGCTTTAACGAACTCATGAAATTTCGCACGAAACGGTATTCAGATCTTGAACATAATTTAAACTCATTAGGGCTTGATTTTAAAAATCTAGTACTTCTTAGCTATCAATCTGATACTTATTCAACCGTTCAGGAAATTCAGAGCCTTATTAATAAGTCTGATGAAGCTATTGACGTCCTTCTTAAGGGAATCAGAAGGTTCAATGATGAGCTTATAACCACGAAAAAAAAGTATAAAAAAGCATTAGAAGTCATTGCTGGCCAATCAAATAACCAGACAAGAAATAAACCATCTAAGATCGAGGCGTATAAAAAAATTAAAAAAATGTCATCATCAGAACTTGATGATGTACCTGCAGTAAATGTGGACTCCTTTACTCGTATTAAAGCCGAGAGCATTTTAGAAGATATCTCTCACGATCCAGTCTTAAAGCAGTACGAAGAAATTATCACATTCCTTGAGAAACTTCAGGAAAATATACAAATCGATCGGATTGACGAGCTTTCTAGCTCCTTCTCTCAGTTACAGGTAGCTAGTGAAGCTCCATCTACATCTACTCAAAGCGTAGAAGTCTCTTCTCCTCAACAGAACTTAATCCTCGATAGTAAATACTCTTACCATCCTCGTGTTAGCCGTTGGTTTACTGAAAATCCTGTTGAAGAAGACTCAAAGTACCAAAAAATAAAAGACAAAGAAGTCCTAGATAAGATTCATCTCTTTCATAGTTTTTCATCCCTTGCAGACCCCTTTGTCTTCAAGTACGGCGTGAGGATAGACAACTTAGAGAAATATCCTGGAAGCGAGCAGTACGCTTTGCCATGTATTATCAAGACAGATGACAAAGAATATCGCGGGAAAGTGATTTACTGTGTCGATAAAGAAACCGGTGTTATCTGGCATCGCTGTTTTAAAGAAAACGGATACGAGACATTTAGAACTGACTTTATAAATGACTCTATCTGGATTAATGATGTTGATTTTCCCAAGCTTTCTTCTGCCTATTCAAAGAAGAAGAAAAGTAATTCAGAAAAAAAACTTCGATCAGTACAAGGTCAAGCACTTGTTGATGATGAAAGTAAAGTCATTGATGCAACTTCCACATATGCGAGAATCAGCGATCCAAAGAATAAAGCCGAGATTATTTTAGATATCGAATAAGTTTATATCTATCTTCTACTGATTAATGAGCCCATAGGGTCTCCCCTATGGGCTTTTTTCTTGCAAAGATCATGATTTCGAGATCATAACTTGAAATTACTACCTATACACCACACCTTGGAATAGATAATAAACTATGTAACTACTCGGAATTCATGAACCCTACATCACAGCCCTCCTCTTCCTCGAGCGTCGAAGAGCTCGTGGTATTAACAGATCAAATGAACCTCCAGGATTCAATAGAAACAATAGACCCTTCTGGAAAACTTACTCATTTAAATTCTGATATCTGGGAGATCATAGCTTCATACCTCCCAACTCATGATTGCGGACGAGTAGCACAAGTAAACAGACAAATACATGTATATATTGCGGGTGGCAAAGATGAAACTACGAACATGGAATATGCTGGAGCTGAAGGATATGTAAGAAGAAACAATGCAGTACATACAAACATAAAAAGAATTCAGCAGATTATCCAATATTATATACAGAGTGCAGACGACCTTACTCTAGATGAAATCGTTGATAAGACGTATCAAAAACCGCATGGATCGGAAATAATCTTTGACATTCCAGCTCTTGTAGTAAGAACTGAAGAATCAGTGAATATGCCCTTGATCAGCTGCGCCTTAATTTCCAGTATCGATAATGACATAAACATAAAAGAAGAGTTAATAAACAGCTTCCAGCCTCAAATCAAAGTCATCTATACGCCTAATACTCTCATAAAGTGTATTCATTGGCTGACCGAGCATGCTTTGAAAACAAGAGTTGCTCAATTAGCATTAGCTCCTCTCAGCTTCATAAACCATCTAGCTCTAAATAAATTAAGAAAACTTTACAACGATCATGTGTTGAAGCCAATAGCAATTCAGCTTAATCCTAAACACAATGACTACTTCGATAATGCAAAAACAAGAGAGTTTGTTCGAGATTGCCTAAGACAAGCTACTTACGCCCTCAAATATAATTCTGAAACAATTGTTTCAATTGCCGATACTCAGATAAAGTTTAGCTCACTAGCAACTTCAAAAGCGAACGAACTGCAACAGCATCTTATTGATATTCGAGCAAAACTGATCTCAAGTAACAATGAACGTGTCGAAACAATTAGAAAATCTCTAGCTACCCACAGAATTCAACAAGAAAATAGTTCAGGGCTTCGAATACTACCCACAATTTTACAAAACATTCTTACCATAACGGAAGAGATTGACAAGACTTTATCTCGATATCAAACAGTAGACCCCTCAGATAACAGTACCTATTTCCATGTAACTCTTGAAGATGTAAATAGAGTTAAAAAGCTTTTAGATTTGATATGCGAATTCAGTGAGAGTACAATAACCACCCTTGATAAGATATTAAATAAAGACTTCAAAGGTTGATCAACTCGAGATGTATTCTTCCCCCTCTGTTCTTTCATTCGTTGTATGGATAAATAAATGCACCTTGTCTTTTTTACATAAAAACAATAAGCAAAGAGGTACATGCATAAAGGCGTTTTTTACATGAGCATATCACCTTCTGATTCAAAAAATCTTCCAATAGACCCTAACTCGCCTAAAAGAACAGGCAACCTATCGAACAAGCCTGGGAATTTAGCTGGAAGACAGATCAAGAAAAAGCCTGCGGCATATAAGCCTACGAATTTGCTTATTCCTGTGAAAAATGATCCGCCAAAAGCTCAACAAAAACAGCAATTTTCTGCCAAAAATCCCCCTAAAAAAAGAGATGTAACTGAATTTCTACAAGACGATATAGCGACTCAGAAACTCGTTGAAGATGATACCCAGTCTCGTCAAGTCTTAAGTTCCTCCAGCGATATTCTCTCCCAAAAGCTAACTAAAATCCAAAATGGCTGGATTCCGGATGATCAAGAATTACGGGATCTCCTCACAGAGCTTGAAGGAGTAAATTCACATATAAACAGCACTGATTCTGATAACGCAAAACAGCTTCATTGTGTCTGGGAGCGTTTTCAACAACTTGGAGACTCTCTTTCGGACCTTCATAAACTTCAATACGCTGTCTTTATTGAAATTACCAACCCTCTTTTAAAGAACACCTCTTCAAAAGTCGAAAAAAGTACAGCTGAAGCTCTTCCAAAATATAGAAAAGCTGTAAATACCCATTATGGCATACATAAATTTGATCGACTTACCTACAAACTCCCTTATTCTTTAATTCAAGATAAAAACACAGGATCGGTAGCCATCTTATTCAAGAAGAAAAAAAGTGGGTCAGAACTATCAAAGGGAGGATTTAAAATTGTCAAGGAAGCTCTCTTCGTGCCTAAAGACAGGAATGAGCCAGCTCAGAAGGCTGTAGAAGCGATATCATCAGCAGAAGATAGCAGTCAAGAGCTAAACTTCTTAAGAATCTTTAACTCTGCTCCAGGACATGTCCGCCATTATTTTATAAGGCCTTATGATAAACGCGGCACATCTAAAGTAGGAATACTTTTCGAGCGATTTGATGGAGCATTAGATCAAGTTACAAATCTCTCTTACAAGCAAGCTGGATCAATCGCTCTTCAAATCTTGAACGGACTCGCTCGAATGCATGAGCTTAGTATCGTCCATGGCGATATCAAGCCCGCTAACTTCTTATACAAAAGAGATAGCGCAAGCAATATACACGCCGTTCTTACTGACTATGGATTGAGTCATTATTCAAATAGTAACAGCCCCTACACTGGATATGGGACGAAGTCTTACGCAAGCCCCGAAGCTATTCGCAATTCAAGTGACCCCTTTGGAGAACCTAATTATTACATAAATGACGTTTGGGCTGTTGGCCTAAGTCTTCTGGAAATAGTTACCATACAAAACAATGATGCAGAAAAATTGCGTGTCAAGCTTCTCCATGATTTAGCAAATGAGGCCGATTTCTGCACCTGGGGAGAAAAAACAGAATCTGGCTCATCAAACGATGAAGTTGGTGAAGAAGCCGCAGACAATAGAGCCATTTTATGCGAGCTATTTTATAATGAGGTTGAGGAGTTAGCTAAAAACACGCAAATTCAGAACGATGATGAAGCTCAAAACGAGGTAAAATTCCTTCATGCAATCGCAAAGTTACTCATAATTAATGCAGATAACCCTCTCACATGCCAAGAAGCCCTTAAACTCTTTCAGAGTCTTAAACTCTAGTTATTGCTGAATTCTAATCGAGCAATTTATATCCACTTCGAGATTTCGATTATTTTTAGAAGTCGAGTCTAAATCCTATCGGAATATCTTTCATTGAATCTTAAAGTATAAATAACCGAAAATTTGGAGTTGCATCACAAGACATTTAATATTTTTCTTACTCGAGAATATCAATTATGATAGTTCAATCTAGCTCCTCCTCTTATCCAGTGATAGAAATAATGACCCCTGGTGCAGAATCGCTAGCAAGTCAAAATACCGCTCATGAACGTAATGATATAAGTAATACAAATATTAATGCTCTTGATGAAGCTAGCTGGGATCACATTGCTTCATACCTTACACCGAAAGAGTGCGGCATTCTATCGCTGGTCAACAGAACCATTCATCTGTTCATCGCCGGCGGCCTTGATGAGGCGACAAATGGCATCCATCGCGGTGTCGATAAATATACAAAAAGACATAATGCAATTCATGCTAGCGCAAGGCGAATCCTTGATGCAGTACACCCATACGTTAGATCCCTTAATAGCCTCAGCGTCGATGAAACACTTCAAAAGGCACTCACTATCAAGTCAAGCTCACAACTGACATTTAGCATGCCTGCGCATGTATTACGGCCAATTCCTCGATGTACTACCAAAGAACGCATTTTCCATTATATTGAGCATTATATCAATAGCTTGAGGGGCTTTGGTTTTGATGAAATTCTTAATCAGATCGAAAATGACACACCTGAACTACGAGGCACGCCTGAACTAGAAAATTTTTTAGAAAATCTTCCCCGTATTGAAGAAGACACGCCTGAGCTGGAGAGTTCTTTTGATCATCATCCAAAGGAGCCAACTCTGGATTCGCAAGAAGAGCCACGCATTGAAAAGGCTGTTATTACTTATCCCAACAATTTCGAATATTCAATAAATGAATTAAAAAATAGTTTTAGACCAGCGTTAACCGTTTCATTCGCGTCTTCATTATTTTCTAGATTTATTCTTTGCCTTACCTCTTATCAAAGAAGTCTAGTACCATCTAATAACGCTTCTATTGCACCACTCGCTCAACTTGTGTATTGGACAATCGAGAAAATTAAGCTCGTAGCGATTAAGTGCATGAATATGTTTTGCGAAAAGCCTATTGTGAAACCTTTAACCCTTTCTCTTCATTCTCCGAGGGCCGGCTACTTCCAAACCCCTGAAGATAGAAAATTAGTAGAAGATTGTTTAAGACAAGCTTCTACTCGTTTGCCTTCATTCAATGAGCCAGAGATTGATGTTGCAAATCATCAAGACAACTCTCTTGACGCAGCAACCACTCTCGCTGATAATGTGCTGGGAATATTTCGTGCTGAATACTCTGGACTCATCTTGTCTTTTAATATGCTAATCCCCGCGCCAGAAGAAATGAATTCTGCGGCAAGTGAGAGCTACTCTATCTTCTACAAAAAAGTCTTTGAGGAATTTGAAAGAATTAAACCTAAAGATAAGCTCATCTCTCAAACTCCAACAATAGAAGATCTAGCTAGGATGAAGGCATTATTCTACTTATTGTACACACATAACGCTTAGTTAAAGCAGCTTTTACTCAAGCATAAAGCGAGTAAAAAACAGGTTACTTGTTTTTAGCTTGCGATTTCCGCTCACAATTTAAAAACTCTACTTCAAAAGAAGTAGAGTTGTGATCATCAAGCGAGATGTTAATCTCGTTAAAAAATAGTTTTGATAATGGATAGCGCCTAATCTCTTAAAGGAAAGATTATACATTCAATTTCAGGGAAACACCTTCTCGCAACACTCCAAATATAATCGCTATCAAAATCATCTACCATGAGCTCACTGAGATCGATTTTCTTAAGAGACGGGGCGTTCAAAGAAGATAAGTAAGCATCTATATGTGAGAGCACATTAACTTTTGAAAAAGAGCAGAAGCTGAGCTCGTACAACTCATGGAAGGTTTGGTTATCTCCCCAGCATACATAACTTGGGGATATGTCTTCCGCTTCATCATTATCGTAGTATTGAAACACTATTAATAGAGATTGAACTTTAGGAAGAAGCAGATTGGATAGTATATCCACTTCATATCCCTCATCTGCCATATACTCGAACGTAGTGCAACTTACACGTGTAACAGATTGAAGAGATTGCGGCGCACCCTCAGTTTCGCCATGAACTCGAATGCCTAAATGAAGGCGGGTTAATTTTGGAAAGTGAGAAAGAGCTTCATTTGTAAGATAGACTCTCTCATTATTAAAACTTTGATAATCCCAACCTATGCTAAGATCCGTAATATTTGGCATCTGAGGGAATCTTTCAATATAGCTATCGCTTTGTGACGTAAAACTTTCAAATTTAGCTGTAGTCACAGAAGGAAGTTGCAGATATGAAACATCGCACCTATCTGCTAGCTCAAGATTTTGAACAACGAGTTTTGTGATATGCATATAAGATGAAAATGCAAGACTTGAGTTTTGAAGCTGAGACACTTTAAGCGACCCTATAACAAAAGTACGAAGCGAACTAAGAGAGAACGAGCAATCAGGAAAGAACAATTTATTAATATGAAGTTTTCTGATGCTCGAGTTATGCACTACAACTTCTCCTCCATCTTTAATATCAGACAGAAGTTTAAGTTTCTCTAAGCGCGGAGCCTTGCTTATGATCTCATTGACAAAAGAACGCTCTACAGGGCAATTCGCAATCATAAGATAACGTAGATAAGGTAATTTTTCGATTTTGTCTAAGACTTGAATCGCTACACTTGAAACAGTCGACTGATCGTTTTTCGAGCAGGATACATCTATTGATTCAATAGCCGGAGCTGCTCTTAAAATACCTTTAAGAAATCTAACCAATAAAAGTTTTGGTTTTGCGCTGAGGCATGCAATCCGAAGGTTGGGAAAATAACAATTCTCGAGAAAAGCTTTATCTAAATATTGAGAATTACTTCTGCTAGCACATTTAATGTTCAATTTCCTCAAATAAAAAAAATTACATTCATTAAAGATATCTAGGCTACAGACGTGAACGATATTTAAAACCTCAAGAAACTTTAGCTTAAAAATTAATGAGCGAATGTCATAGACATTGTCTAATATCTGATCATCGTGACTTGGATCAGGTATTATAGAAAGATGCTTCAACCGAGGAAATTTGTTTACAACTTCTCGCAAACTATCTTCTTCTATAACACTCTCTGGCACTGCCTTTGGGGCGAGATAAAATGTCAAATGCGTAGGAGTATAATCTATCGCTGAATGAAGAGATTTGACACCCAGGTCATGAGTAGAGACTTTAAATGTCTGAGTTTTTGAGAGAATAACATCTACAACTGCTCCCAAACTTCTTGAATTGAGTAGTGGAGTCTCGCATTTCAGAAGAAGGTGCTTCACCTTCTTCTGTAAATATAAGGCACCATCATAATAACACTCAGGTTCAGTGGAAGCTCTTATAAGATGATAAGCGTGATTTAAAGCCTTCTCCGCTTTTACAAACTGCTTTGATAATATAAGGGATCTAACTTCTAAATAAACTTTTCTACAAAAATCATTTCCATCATATAAAGTGTAATGCTCATCACTCTCCCAAGTTTCAATTATTTTAGCCTGAAGAGCGTACGGTACGAAACCATCCCAAGTTGAGTGAACAAAGCGAAAACTATCTTGTAAGTTTGGTGAGAGCTTACCCAGGGCTCTATTGAGAAACTCAGTCGTATGATTATGAACTTCTGAAACTCTCTTAATAGACTCACTCAGAAGTAGCCGCAAGTCTTGACTCTTGCATACTAGTGACTGTTGATTTCCATTACCATTGAGCACTCGCTGAAAAAGTTTTTGAAGTAGTTGAGCTCCTAACTTTTGTGCAGCTAAAAAATTTGGATCGCTCACAGACTCTTCTACAACAATTCTCTTTAAATAGAGATACTCTCTTCTTCCTGGGAGGAATACCGTGGCCGTCTGAGGCAGAGAAGTTGCATAGGATAAGGGTAAAGTTGTGATTGATTCAGCTGTCTCGTCATCGATTGATTGAGACAGCCGAAGTAAACACCCTTCATCAAAGATTGGAATGGGAATGAGTGACATGACTAAGGGAACCACTCTAACGACGTTTAGTTCTGAATAACCTCTTCGAAGGCAAAAACTTCCTTCGCAATTTCTTCAAAACGAGCGATATCGTCATCCGAAGTAGACCACGAAGTCATAATTCGAACGATGTTCAATCTTCTATCCCAGACATAGCATGAACACCTTTTTAAGAGCTCCTCAATGCACCGCTCAGGCATAGACACAAAAATTGCGTTTGCATCGATTGAAGGAAATGAAAAGCGAATATTCTCTTTCCCATATTTTTTGAGGATCGCAGCAATTCTTTTTGCAGTCTCATTCGCCCTCGTGGCATTGAGCTTCCATAAGCCAGTTCCATAAAGAGCCTGGAGCTGCGCTGCAATAAATCGCTGCTTTGAGATAAGTTGCATCGCCTGTTTTTGAAGATGGATAGAGTAAAGCCCCTTCGCCCTTCCCATAAAGATAAGCGCTTCGGCAACCAATGCGCCATTTTTCGTTCCTCCTAATGAGAGGAGGTCTACATATTGATCAGGATTTTTGCCGCCAATCGCGTCATTGAATGATTGGTAATTGACAGCGGCATTACAGAGCCGAGCACCGTCTACATGTAAAAGCATTCCCTTCTCATGGACAAACTGGGCAAGAGCTCTAATCTCTTCAGGAGAATAGACAAGACCAAACTCTGTCGTCTGTGAAATTGATACGACTTTTGGCCGCACTTTATGAGGAGGCCCATCTAGAGGAAACTCTTGAAGTGCACCCTGGATATGCGCAATCGTCAGTTTCTGACCGGCTGTTGGAACAGGGATAATACGAGCCGTTGAAAAATGCTCGACAGCGCCCGCCTCATCGGACCAGATATGGCTTGTATCTGATGCGATAACTGCTTCATAACTCTTCAACACTGAAGAGAGAGCTAATACATTTGCAGCAGTACCTGTAGTGACAAATGCTATATCGCACTCTTGAACCCCTAATAATTGCCGCAACACCCCTTTTGCTTTTACGGAGATAGAGTCGTTCCCATATGGAGATTCTATTTTCTCAATGTTTGCTTGAATGAGAGCTTCTAAAATATCAGGGTGACAGCCAGCTATATTATCACTGGCAAGAGAAAACGACATACGACCTCTTCAAAACCTCATTATGTATCTGGATGTATTACTGATTTAATCTGTTCTTCAAGAGCTTTGACTCTTTCAAAAAGCGAGTGGATTTTTCTCAGGTAAACTGCATTTTTATTATGTTCTTCGATCTTCTGTGCAGGAAGACCTGAGTATTTTCCTGGTTCTTTGATTGATTTAGTGACACCTGAACATGCGGCAATAATTGCTCCACTGCAAATTTCAATGTGACCATTCACTGCAACTTTTCCCGCTAGAACAACGTGATCATTAATAGTTGTAGAACCGGCGACTCCTACCTGCGAGACAACAAAGCAGTGGCGACCGATTTTTACATTGTGTCCAATCTGGACAAGATTATCTACCTTTGTGCCATCTTGGACCTCTGTGGAGGCAAATCGAGCTCTATCAATTGTCGTATTAGCCCCGATTTCAACGTCGTTTTTAATAACAACGTTCCCCCAATGAGCAAGCTTTGTATGGACACCACGCTTGTCAGTAGAGTATCCAAAACCACATGACCCAATAATAGCCCCTGGCTGAATGATTACCCGGTCTCCAATGACACTTCCTTCGCGGATAACAACATGAGAGTGAATCAGAGCGGATGTGCCAATAGTTGAGTTCTTCGCAATATAGGTATGAGGAAGAATTTGAGTTCCATCACCAATAGACACTCCCTCGTCGACAACAGCATAAGGACCTATAGAGACGTTCTTTCCTATTTTCGCAGATGGATGCACAACCGCAGTCTGATGAACACCTTTAAAGCCAGTAATCTCTGGAACCTCTCCCTCATGGAAGAGATTGAGAACCGCTTGAAAAGCTGCTGTTGGATTCTCATGAACGATGTAATTCTTTCCTTGCGGAAGATCACCTGTTTGCATTGACTCTGGAGAAACTATGACCGCCCCAGCGCAGCTCTGTTTTAAATCAGCGGCATATCGAGCATTTGCAAAAAAGGAAAGCTCATTTGGCTTTGCTGAAGCGAGATCTGACACCCCTTCGATTCGATAACTTTTATCTCCGACCAATGAAGACTCTTGTAGGGAACAGCGCTTGATAATCTCTTCCAAAGTTATGGATAATGGCATAAGGATACTCTCTTCTTCTCTTGAGTCGAAGGTGAATCTGAAGTTTGTTTCTTCTTTGTATATTCAGAAAGATCAAATTAAAAAAGGGTGATTCTTTTACAATTACCCTTTTGAATTGATAGTATACAAAAACCAACTATCAAGCTACTGGGCAATGAGATAAAAGAATACACCCTTTTGAGATTAAAGTTCTCGAAAAAGATTACATGACTACTTCTTCTGAGCTTTATCAAAAGCCGCATCAAGTTCTTTTACAATCTCTTTTGATACATCGACTGAGTCGTTCTTATAAAAACATGCTTCATCATTCAAAATCAGATCTAATTTCTTCTGAGTTGCTACAATTTTAGATGCTTCTTGAATCATCTCAAGAATCTTGCTCATAAATTGATAGTTCGCCGAGTTTAACGTCTGATAATACTGATTTTGCTGAATCGACATCTCTTGAGAAAGTTGGTTGAACTTTTCTTTCAGCTCCCTTTCAGCTTCAGGAGTAAGCGTATCGAGATACTCATCTTTTAGCTTTGGAGCGAGCTCATTAAGCTCTTTGTCTTTCTGCTCTAATCCCTGCTCTAATTGCTTCTTAAGCTCTTCGAATTGGCTTTGCTCGCTCTTTCCAATCTTTGACTCTTCGATGCAGTAACGAACATTTGCTGTCCCAATTGTCAAAGCAGATAAAGATGCTGTAACTGATAGAAAAGCCGCAAGAAGCTGAGCGCTGAATAATTTTCTCATAAATAATACCCTCGTTTTAAATCATCGTTCGCATTGAAATTGGTTCTTACTCCCCTCTTTCATTAGAAAGACGTTCCGATAGAGAAATAGAATCGGCGAACATCACGTGATTTTTTAGGATTCAATGGGAAACCGAACCCGACTGTCAATGGAGTCGTTTCAGTCATGTAATACTTGATACCGAAGCCTGCAGAGTATCTGAGATTTCCGAATTGTAAAGTTCTCCACCAAACGTTACCGGCATCAATAAACGTAAAACCATGTAAGCTTTTATAGAGCTTATGCTCATACTCACCGGAAACAAAAGCCGATGTCATACCGCCACGTGGCGTATGGTATTTATCAGTAAACAAAGGTCCGATCGCATTATATCGGTATCCCCTGACACTGCCCTCGCCACCTAAGTACAACCTCTCATCCAATGGAAGACGCTTGGCTTTTGTACCAAAGAGAGGCTGAATAAGTTGGAGGTTTCCTCTAAACTTCAAAACACCTTCTTGAGCTACAGGAAAATAGAGTGTGTTGAGATAACCGAATGTTGCAAAGTGGTGATCGCCAAAAAGACCCGCGTACTCAAGAGACAAGCTCGAACGAACACCTGACGATGGATTGACCGGATGGTTTGTTGAGTCGTAGTTAATGGAGGCTCCAACCGCTGAGATAACGCCACCATTCTTTGATTCACGGATCAACTGTTTATTTTTCGACTTATCCTCAACACCTTTCAAATCGATGTGACCATCACGCAATCTATAGTGAGTTCCCACATTGACAAACGCGTTGATTGGGCGCTTGAGCGAAAGTGTCATCTCTTTTGATTTGATTGCGTAGTCGCTTGCCGCAAACTCATTATCTTGCTTCGAAAGGTCAATACCAAAAGCCCACTTCGAGTCAAAGAAATATGGCTTCGTCCAAGAAAGTGTGTACGATTTTTGCTTTGTACCAATAGTCGCTGTAACCCCAAAGTATTCACCGCCGCCGCGGACAGCACGAAAACCTTTCGTTAGGATATCTGTAATCCCTTCCATGTTGAAGTTTGTCTCAGCAAAATTGACGCCACCTGAGACGCTCTCTGTCGTATTGTAACCACCGAATGCAGAAAATTGAGCGGTCGTTGGATTCTCCTCAACTTCAATATGAACGTCGCGGAATGGAATCATATCGACACTCTGTTGATCAGATCGTGTCGCATAGACGTTCACACTTCTAAAGTAGCCGATATTTCTCAAACGCTCTTCAGTCTTAGCGAGCATTGTTGAGTCAAAAACAGACCCAGGAATGAGTGGAGTCTCATGAAGGATTACCTTCGCTTGTGTCTTGGTGTTGCCGATAATTCGGATAAGGCCGACTCGGTAGCACTTACCCTGCTGGACTTTAAAGGTAACATCATATACGCGCTTGCCATCTTTAGATTGAACAAGCTTATTCTCAGGAACCACGGCTGTATCGATGTAGCCCTTTGAGCCAAATGCGCTATAAAGAGAGCGAACTGCATAGCGAATCGCATCTGGGGAATACGGCTTTCCAGGAACGAGACCTGTTTTCTTGAGAAGATCTTCATTTGAGATGATATTCTGTGATCCTTCAAAGTGTATTTCGCCTAAATAATACATCTCACCGCGATCAGCATAGATGTCGACAATAATGCGATCCTTTTTATCTTGTGCTGCAGTAACGCTTGTCGACACTTTTGCGTCAAGGTAGCCCATATTTTGAAGATATGAGAGGATCTGAAGCTCATCTTGTCGGAATATATCAGAGTAATAGGTACCCTGATTGTTCATCCAGCTTAAGAAGAAGCTATACTCTTTCGTCATCATTCGATCACGAATCTCGTCTTCTTCCTTATCTGAGAAGTTATGAAAGCGTAGCTTTTCAATAAATCCGGCGCGGCCCTCATTGATATTGATAACGATATCAACGACCCCGGGAGCTGTTTCTTTAATATCAGGATGGATATCTACTTCAAAGTAGCCTTTCTTCACGTACAGAGCTCTAATCTTCTGAACACCCTTATAAAAGAGCTGGCGATCAAGAAGGGTATCTTTTTGGAATTCGGCTTCTTTTAAAAGCTTCTTCTCATTAAATGCTATATTTCCTTGAAATGTGATCTCTCTGACTAATGGCTTCTTCCAAGCTGTAATCTCAACATCAACTTCATTGCCTTTAACTTTAACTAAAGGCTCAACCTTATCAAACTCTCTTGCGAGGATTTTTAAATCTTGGTCAAACTCAACTTGAGAGAATGGCTGCCGCTCACGTGTTTTTAAATTTCGAACAATCGCATTGTCTGAAGGGAGCTCGACTTTGTTTTCATTTACTTCAGTCACATAGATGTGAAAGGAATGAACAGGAAGACCTTCAGGGCTTTTCGCCATAGGCTGAGCTGTCTTCACCTGAGGAACATTTTTAGGCGCGGCATCAGCAGCAAGAAGAGAAGACTTTGATATTAAAAAAGGCTCAGTGCCTACACCAATTGAAGAAGTTAATACTAAGAGTCGTAAAAAGGCTATTGAACGCATGTCCACTCTCTTTAGAAATAGTAGATAAGTTCAGTTCACAAATTTGAGAGATCAGGAATACTCGTCTCTTCTTTAAAAAGAAAACTATTTCCTCTCTTGTACGTCGATCTCTCAGTATCCGATTCATTCGAAAATATTTAAGCGTAAGAGATTAGGTTGGATTCGAGCAAGCATGAATCCATGTTGCCCCTAAGAAAATGTTTTAACATCGCACAGGCTTCATGAGCGTTGTGGTATCAAATTGTATTTCACAGTGATAAAGCAACCATCCATATGCCCCTCATTCTTCTGAAAAAGGAAGGGGAGATTTTTTTTATTTTCAACCAAATTACATGTCTTGATCTGTATTAAGACCATAGAAAGTATCTGCTCCACTTTATTTTTTTAAAATAATATTTATAAAAAAATGAACCAAGAACGGAGACGAATATGCTACTTTCATTTTTACGAGCACTTTTCATAGTCAGTGCTCTTACAATTTTTCCACTACATGCTCAGTGGACAACACCTGTTAATTTACCGGTAGAAACAGGGAATAAATACGATATTCAAATAGGAGTTGATTCTTTTGGCAATACAACAGCTGTATGGCAGTCTCAAAGAATTATAAACAGTACCACTTACTATGCCATTCAGTCTACGATTCAGGAATTTGGCGCAAATTGGGGACCGATAGAGGACGTATATACCCCAAATCCAATAGAAGGCGGTAACCTGAAAATGGTAGTCGATCCTTTCGGAAATGTTACTCTTCTCTGCTATAAGGACCTCGGTGGAGGGAAAAAAGGCTTTATGTCATTGTTCAAGCCTTTTGGCGGAGCATGGCAGGGGCCTGTTACACTTTCTATTGCTGATGATATAGGTGTGGGTAATGATCCTTATAAAATGGCCGTTGACTCTCAAGGGAATATCGCAGTCATTTGGAATCGTCATGATAGTAACGGTTGGCAAGTACGGGCTGCGTTAAAGCCCTTCGGAAGCGATTGGCTACCAACCCAAGTACTCATAGCAGGATCATATCAGTACATCAATATGAATATCGGCTTTGATACGTATGGTAATGCTATTGCTGCCTGGGAAGAGCTATCCTCGCCAGAGTGGCCTATCTATGCGTCAGTAAAACCTTTTGATAGCAATACATGGCAAACGCCTATCAAGATATGCAATAATGGAACTGATTCCTTAGGAGCACCTAATATTATCTCAGATTCTTCTGGGAATGTGTATGTCGTTTGGGCCGCAAATAATGATGAAGAGACTTTTCTCCTATCAGCTTTGAGACCCGCTGGCAGCTCTACATGGCAACCCGTTGAGTCTATACCAACCAACAGTGAAGGTGGAGTTTATAGTGATTCTTATAGCGCTGTCAATAGCAATGGGACTATCGTTGCTGTCTGGCAAAGAGCGACAAATCCGTCTGAGATAATGTGGTCATATCATGCTTTTGGAGGTGAATGGCAATCGCCGATGCTCTTGTCTTCAGCAGGTCAACCAACTAGCAATTCACAAATTACAGTGGATGAGTTCGGTAATGCTACAGCAGTATGGGCAGAGTTTGACGGAACACACTGGCTTGTCAAATCAGTATATAAGCCAGTTGGAAGTACTACATGGCAAGTGCCTGTTATAATAGAGGTATCGGATATAGATCCAAGTACTATCAGCGGATTTACTGTTGATCTTGTACAAGATCCTAATGGAAATATGACTGCGTTATGGTCAGCTTCAATTGCATCAGGAGCCATTATTCATACTTCCAACTCGTACGCTCCACCTAAAATTACCAGCTTCTCCCCTTCTATCGGGCCAAGAACTGGAGGAAACGAAGTAGTAATACAAGGGCACAATTTTATCGATGTTTCATCAGTGGTATTTGGAACAACGTCTACTCCTTTTACCGTCAATTCTCCCACATCAATTACTGTTACCGCGCCATCAGGGTCTGGGCTTGTTGATGTTGCAATAACGTCGAATTGGGGAACTTCTTTAAGTTCATCCTTATCAAAGTATGGCTATTATCTCTCGTCCCCAACACATGTTAAAGGCAAGCTCATCAAACACGCTTTTTGCTCACAAGTTGAGTTCTTCCATCAGCTGACATGGAGAGCTAGCCCGGATCAATCCGTCACTAAATACCTCGTTTATCAAAATGGCCGACTCATCAAAACAGTACGAGCAGATCAGCCGCTTGCTCTGAAAGTACGGAACATTAAAAACAAAAAAAGGGTTGAATACACCATTGTCGCACACGACGACTCTGACCTTTATAGCGAGCCAGTCGCTATTTCAGTGAAATAAAATAAGAACACCCTTTTCTCTAAAAAAGAAAAGGGTGCATCTCAAGTGTACAACACTGTCTCATACAAAACATATCAAACTGACTAACCGTGAGAAGAGACACATAAAGTGCCGTATAATGACACCATTTAAGCGAAATTAGCTCTTTAAAGAAAAAAGTTATTACATAATTTTCAAAAAAAATATAGATAGGAGTTATTTAGGAATTTTTTAGAAACTTCATCATTATGGTACAAGCTATGAGACGCTTTACAAACTCGCTTATCCTGTCTCTTGTTGGTCTAACAAGTATCCCACTAAGCCTCGTTTCTATGGAAAAACCAACTGTTACAGCTCGAGCGGCTTATTTTCGTCCTGTCTCACACAAAGTTAAAAAGATTTATGGGAAAAATTGGGCTGAATATCAAGTAGAAGCCTCACTCTCTTTCCGGAAAAATTGGAAAGCTACCATTGGTTGTGGCTTCACCGAAAATAGCGGCCACTCTCTTGGAGTTCGTGACAAAACGAAGCTGCGCATGATCCCTCTTACATTAGGCGTGCAACGCTTGTTCAATTTAAGATCTTCATTAGATGCTTACGTAGGTTTAGGCGCCTCTTATGGCATTCTTCATATCAAAGACTATTCGCGCTACGTTCACAAAAATACGCATAAATGCGCATTTGGCGGTGTTGTGCAAACAGGACTTACCTATCACTTTACGAATCATATATCGGTAGGCGGTTTTGTTGAATACTCACTTCTACGATTCCATATGTCAGGCCATCGCTCGCATCCTTATGTGAAGAGAAAGAGCGTCGATATGAGCGGTATGAAAGTTGGTGGATCAATCAACTTTACGTTCTAAATTGATTGGCCCCTTTTTTCGCTATTAGCATTCCACACAAAGAAGCTTCAAGAGATAAGGCAATGTGCTCTTGAAGCTTTCTTTACGATACCCCCCTCTTTTGACTTCGAGCAAATCACATCTACATTCATTTAATTGCATTTTCCTTCATCCCTTTAAAGACTAAAGAGAAACAAATTAAGTATTCATTTGTCGAAATCACATAAATAGATATGTAGAAAATTAGGCTCTTTTTTACCCAAGTAAGGAAGGAGAAAGTATGAAATTAAATTCCTTTATAAGAGCGTTTTTTTCGATGTGCGCTCTTCTCTTTTTCTCACCCCTAGAGGCGCAGTGGTCTAATTCTGTTACTATCAGTGAAGCGGGGATCATCATGACTGATGATCCGGTAGTTGTCGACTCTTTTGGTAACGCTACTTGTATGTGGCGGATTATAAAAACGATCAATGGCACAGAATACGATATTATCCAGGCTTCGACAAAACCCTATGGCTCAAACTGGGAGCCTGTCGAAGATCTGTTTAGTCCGGTAGCTGTTCCAGGCACAACAGAACCAGTGTTAGTTGTAGATCCGGCTGGTAATCTCACTGCGATATGTGCAACGAGTACAGGAATCAATGAATGGGGTCTTCAATATTGGACTAAGCCTTTTGGCGGGTCCTGGCAAGGGCCGACTGCAATCGCAGGGGCTAGTATGGGTAATACTTCCTTTGGATATAAAGCAGGAGTTGACTCTCAAGGCAATCTTGTTATCTTATGGCCTCAATTAAACATTATCACGAATACGTGGACACTTAATACTTCTATAAAGCCTTTCGGCAGTGATTGGCTCGCTATTGAGACATTAACATCAGGCTCAAATCAATTTGAAGAAATTAATATAGCTTTTGATTCTTCGGATAATGCAGTTGCTACCTGGAAAAAGGCTAAGATCATATATGCCGCAACTAAGTCATCTCAAAGCAATACATGGGATTTGCCAGTAGAGATCTTTACTGCTGGACTATCCACCTATCCTGCTCAGATCGCATGTAATCAATCAGGAGACGTTCTTGTTGGCTGGACTGTATACAATTTCCCCTCAGCCTATATTGAGACTCGAATGAAACGCTCTGGAAGCGCAAGCTGGGAGCCTGCTGAGTCAATACCTTCAAGCGCACTAACTGTCAATGACTCGCCTCGAATCACGCTAGATAACACAGGAAACGCTGTAGCAGTCTGGGAAGAGTGGACTGGCTCTAGCACTACTCTCCAATGGTCCTATAAATCAGCAGGCGGCGCATGGCAGACGCCTATGCTTTTATCTGCAACAGGGATCGAGGCCAACACACCTAAAACTGTAATCAATTCATCAGGGAGTGTGACTGCTGTTTGGAGAGAGTTCACCGGATCGAATTGGAGAGTCATGTCAGCTTACAAACCATCTACGAGTAATGAATGGCAACCAGCTATTGAAATAGGAATTTCTTCGGCCGTGCCAAATGATGGCGCCAGCGCACTGATTAATGCCGCAATCGATCCAGATGCTCATATAACTGCAACCTGGAGACATTGGACTGGCTTAAGCTATCAAATCCAATCCGCGAGCTATGTAGCCTCACCCGAGATAACAAGTCTTTCTTCTTCCTCAGGTCCAAAAAAAGGAGGAGGAGAAGTAATTATTACAGGAAGCAGTTTTGCGAGCGCAGCATCTGTTTTCTTTGGAACGACTGAGGCCTCATTTACTGTGAATTCACCCTCAACAATCACCGCTCTAGTTCCTCCTGGATCCGGCATTGTTGATGTTGTAGTCGTTACTCCATCGGGCTCTTCTACTAGCTCTTCTGCGACAAAATATACGTACCTTCTTTCCCCACCAGCTCAATTTAAGGGAAAGCTGATTGAGCATGCCTTTTCTTCCCAGGTTGAGTATGTGCATCGACTATCGTGGAAAGCAAGCCCTGATCCTCTCGTGACAAAATATCTTATCTATCGAGACGGATCTCTTTTCAAAACGGTCTTGGCAGGAAAACCACGTTCTGTTGATGTGCGAAATGTAAGGGGTAAGAAGCGAGTTGAGTATAGAATTGTCGCTCAAGGAGACTCTGGCCTTTACAGCGATCCACTCACAATCTCAATCAAATAGCAAGAATACCCA
>CAYRUD010000001.1:0-355086 GCA_964427425.1 uncultured bacterium | reverse complement strand
CTGTAGCGCCTGTAGCTCCCGTAGGGCCAGTAATTCCTGTGGCGCCTGTCACTCCTGCACCAGTGGCGCCCATAGCGCCTGTAGCTCCAGTCGCACCCTTAGCTCCAGTCGCACCCTTAGCTCCAGTCGCACCCTTCCGTCCAGTAGCTCCTGTGGAACCGGTAGCACCAGTGGCGCCTGTTGGTCCAGTTATGCCTGTAGCACCAGTTGGACCTGTCGGACCTACATCTCCTGTTGCGCCAGTGGCGCCTGTGACACCAGTAGCTCCTGTAGCTCCCGTAGCGCCGGTTACGCCTGTAGCACCAGTTGGGCCGGTGGAACCTGTAGGACCTATATCTCCTGTAGGACCGGTAGACCCTGTAGCGCCTGTAGCTCCCGTAGGGCCAGTAATTCCTGTGGCGCCTGTCACTCCTGCACCAGTGGCGCCCATAGCGCCTGTAGCTCCAGTCGCACCCTTAGCTCCAGTCGCACCCTTCCGTCCAGTAGCCCCTGTTCGCCCGCGTTGTCCTCTAGGGCCCCGACGTCCTTTTGACCAACTCGAAAAGAACCCCTTTGTTAATTGTTCCTTGTCATCTTCTCTTCGGGATGAGTCAATAGCATAAGAAGCCTGGACACCAATCCCAAGAGCTGAAAAGAGAAACAGCCAAAAAAGATATGGATGCATTGTAAACAATAAACTCAAAACAAGTTGTCTATAAGATTTTTTTTAGATTGTATGCATACACTAAAGCCACATTCAGATCAAAAAAATAATATTGAATATGATTATAACTCACTAGATATCAACAAGATTAAAATGGAGCGAGTGAGAAAAACTCCGCTCAAGCAATTTATTATAAAAAGAGCTTGAGCGGAGTTAAAAGCAATTTATTGCTGAAGATATGCGGGATCTCTTTGGGCAGGATACCACGTGCCGTTTACATGGCCACAAGCTATGCTGTATGTATAAGAATATTCTTTAACGTATGAATTCCAAGTAACTACAATCTCGCCGACATCAGACAACTCAACAGAATACCCATCTAAAGCAATCTCATCATAAGATGATAACCGAACTGGTGTAGTCCAGTTGTCTCCAGACACCAGCGTTGAAGCAAATATGACTCGAGAATCTATAATTGAATCATAACCAACCCAAACCGCAACAGCATCGCCTCTATGGTTGACAGCTATTCTTGGGGATTCTGACCAATATGTAGAATCAGACAATTGAATGCTTGGCTGAAGGGGTGATCCATATGGAGTGTATGCAACCTCAATCACACTACTATACGATCCATCATTTGATGAACTCTGATTTTGCAAAACAGTCCAAGAGTTTCCCGCGCCATCGACATCTTTATCCGTGAACGCTATATAACTAAAGCAAAACAACTTATGCACAACCAAGAGACAAAGCAAGGTAAATAGTTTCTTCATACACATCCCAATAGAATAATCATTTTAAAGCTAAACAAAAGGCGCACGTTAATCTCAGTTCAATACCCTACTACATTGATTCCATTCGCCACTCGCATTGCCAGTACGAACCGAACATGCATATGTCCCATCATCGAGGCAAGAATTCCATGCAACGCTGAGATTTCCATTGTCAGAAATGTTTACCTTATATCCAGTCACAACATTCTCATCATTTGATGATAGACAGTAAGGCTCACTCCATGATCCCCCAGACTTAAAAGTCGATGCATATAGAAATCGCCGCTGTACTTGAGAGTTGTACGTGGTCCATACAACAACAGCATCTCCTGCGCTATTTACGCTTATCGAAGGATTTTCTGAATAATGCGCTGGATCAGAGATTGTTATTGGATTTTCAGCAGTTAATCCAAATGGTGCATAAAGAACTTGTATAGAGCTGTTGGTACTATTTTGGTTTTCTAGAGCCATCCAGCAATTACCTCTTCCATCTATGCCTTGAGAAGATAACTGGATCGCGCTGAAACACATGATTGATGGAAATACAAACACAAGAGTTTTCGGGAATAATTTTCTCATTTCATCTCTCCATTGACCGACCAAAGAACTTATAATAGATTTTCCAAAAAACAGAGAATGGTCAGCTATTTACCCTTTAATCCTCCTCATATCGCTAAGAAGAAGAACTACCGCCAATAGCTCATGTAATCCACTTTATTTTTTTAAGTAGCACAGCACTTCTAATATATAAACATGTCCATGAAGAGCCTAAGAGTTAGAGGTGATCAGATTCTCACAGCTCTACAACACCTATGTATACTAGAAATTATTTAAAGAAAGACGGATACACCAAAATGAAATTCAGATCAAAATGAATCCACTATTGCTTAGAATCAATTTCCTAATTGGAGAGGAAAAAATATCCCTGTTGAGCATTCTTCGATTTCTCAAATGCAGGAGATTTATGAACCTACCTCGACCATTACTCACATGGTATTCATTCCAATTTAATAAAAATAATAAACGCTGTAACAGATCCTTGACCTGATGCAGGAGATGATAAAGAAAAATTAGAGCCTCCGTTATTCACTAAAGAGACCGTATCATTAGCTTCGAAATCTGTTACAATTGAAAACGTAGTTATTTGTTGAGCATATCTCGATATGTAAAATGAGCCAGGGACAATTTTTGAAGAACCCTTCCTTAAAGCAATCCGAGCATTATCGATGTTAGCGCTTACCCCATAGGAAACAAAGTATGAACCACTCGAATTAATGGTAAAAGTTCCTGCATTATTACTAGTTACATGTCCACCATGATTTATTGATGTATGTTGAAAAGGAATCGCTGATCCATTTGCTATGGACGCACCTGACGTTGTATAAAACGATGCATGTGCAGGAGTAATTGAAGGTCCTGCCGGCCCAGTTGGACCAATATCTCCAGTCGCGCCGGTTGGGCCAGTTGGGCCAATACCTCCTGTTACGCCAGTGGCTCCTGTGACACCAGTAGTTCCTGTAGCTCCTGTTGAACCTGCATCTCCTGTTGCGCCTGTAGGACCGATGTTTCCTGTAGCACCCGTAATCCCTCTTGAGCCAGTAGCTCCTGTAGCCCCTTTTGAACCTGTAGGACCTGTTGGGCCTGTAGCTCCTGTGACACCAGTAGTCCCTGTAGGACCTGTTGGGCCCAAAGCTCCGGTTAGACCCGTGGGACCTGTGTCGCCTTTTGGGCCCATCGGCCCGATCTCTCCTGTAGACCCCTGTGAACCCGTGGGTCCGGTAGGGCCAACAGCTCCTGTAACACCCATTGCTCCGGTTGGACCTGTAGGACCGGTAGAGCCAGTAGAACCGGTTGGGCCAATACCTCCTGTTACACCTGTAGCTCCTGTAGCTCCCGTAGCACCGGGGCCTTTACCACCACATTGACGTGGAGGATGGATATTTGGCTTTTGCGAAGAAAAATACTTCATAAACTGCTCTTGAGGAAACTCAAAAGAATATCCTGCACTTATACCTAAGTTAAGGACAGACACTACAACGAGGAGGGATATATACCGCGACATCGAAATCATCTAACCTTAGTCTACAGGATTTAGAAACGCTTTTTGGGTCAAATTCCATACACAAGCGCATAATTCAGGTCAAAAAATTTGTTTGACAGCACACCTGTAAATAAAAAGCCTTAATCTAAAATTGGTAATTTCTCACGGCAAGAAAACAATATTAAAATTAAATAAGAAGAAGAAAAAACTAATCATCAAAGTAATATTTATGTATAATCTTTTAATTAAATGAATCTCTGGTCCAAAAATAATATATTATCGAGGAATTTATGCTTCTTCCACTCTGCCTGTTGGTCCACACTTCAAATATCTTAGGTATTTTCAACGATCCCTTTGAATTTGAAGGCGACTATGGCAACGAAATAAACCCAACGCGCGAGAAAGTTTTTGAATTAGTTGTTTCTAAGGAAGCGCTTTCCAAAAACTTGACTGATTCACAAATTAAAAACCTCATGGGCAATATGCATGCCAATGAGGAAGAGATCAAAGCGTACCGAGAATTTCGAGTGAGTGAAGCTACAAGACTTGAAAGAGAGTATGGCCCAACATTATCTGAAGTAGTGACACAAGAGCTCATTCAAGAGATCGAAAAGAAGCAAATCGAACTTCAAGAATCAGGTTTTACGAAGCAAGAGCTAGATAATATCTTGCATTTCGTAGAGAAATATAAAGATCAGAAAATATTTCATTTCTTAAGAAACAATCCATCAGATCTATTAGGCTTAGATCTCTTCTTAAAGCAAAA
Organism: uncultured bacterium; assembly: GCA_964427425.1. Taxonomy (GTDB): domain Bacteria; phylum Chlamydiota; class Chlamydiia; order Chlamydiales; family FEN-1388; genus CAYRUD01. The sequence goes on along the minus strand of CAYRUD010000001.1, from coordinate 350,860 downwards.
GGCCTCTCAAGAAGGAAAATCATTTGACCTCCCTCTTTTAAGCTCAGCAAGAACACTCGAAGGCCAAAATGGATTTGAGCTGAAGAAAAACTTACTTGATGCCGTCTTTACAAAAGAGACATTCGACTTAGCTACACCGAAAGAAAAAGTCCGTAAGTCACTAGAAAAATTAAAGCCAAATTACTTGGAAAGCTTTTTTGGAAAAGGAGCGAGCAATCAAGACATCGAGGCATTCAGCTCGCCTGCAGGGCAGACATTCTTTTTCTGGATGTATCATGCGTTAAACCTTCACCTCCTCTCACAAAAACCAGGTCTTATCGAGGAAATCAACAGAGTAAAAGATCTATTTGTGAAAACACTCGGCAACTCAGAGTCCCGAGCGAATGCATTTCGAGAAAAGTTCATAGAGGCAGACTCTGGCGTCGTATTCACCCAAGAAAGTGACGCTCTCTTTGCTCGCAAATTAACAGATGACAGATTCTTCCTACCTGTTGACAAGCAAAATCCAAATGATGGCGCCTTTGTTTTCATGCGATCTGATCTATGGGAGCCCGATTATGCAATGATCTCCCTAGATGAGTATGAAAAATTTGATGAAGGGTGCATAAATGCTGTCTTGGCAACCCTCAAAGAGACAGGTCAAAAGTTCATTCTCGCTTCATGTCACGGGCACTCAACCCAGCCAGAAGACGGACGTTTGCAAATTAAGCTTCTCATGAAGAAATTCTATGAGCTTAAGATAATCTATCCAGACCTTCAAATTATAATTGGGATGGATGCTAATACAAAGTCAAAAGACGATGTAGAACAGTTTAAAAAAGTATTAGACGAGAATGGCCTCATCGCTACCAATGTAGGTCCTACAACCATCAAGAAAAGAATGGTAACTGTTCAGCACGGAAAGGCTGGAAGGTTTGCAATTGATGAAGAAGACTATGTCATCACTTTAAGCCCTCATAGAGGAGGTCATTTCCAAATAGGCACAACCACTGTCGGCTTTAAAGAAGGAAAAGCAGATACAAATACACCTCTTCCAAACATATTAAATCAATCCGATCACTATACGGTCGGAGCAGAATTGATTCGCGCCAAAAATTAACGAACATATGGGCTGAGGGACAATCTTCGGCCCAATTGTTTTCATGTCTTCTCAGAATAAAATCCTAGCCTCTCCCTCCCCTAAGCTTTTATTTCATTATCAAAATCGAACCATTCTCTCTTGCTCATTTTGTTCAAAAAACTTATACGCTCTCATCTGAAATTCCCCTGCAAATCCCTGGAGTTCAAAACCCCATTGAGAGGAAAATTAAATGCAAAACCTGATACGAATATGCCGATTCTATTTCACAGGCATTTTTACGCTCGTAACAGCATGCTGCTTTGGACATGAGGCTTCAACAGACAATGGCTTTTTTCACTACCAATACGCACTTGTAAGAGAGTTACCTGACTCTTTTGAAGAAAGTTTAAAATTAAACCCGCCTTCAGTTCCGATTAATATTAAACTTGCTAAGCAGCAGCACGAGCACTATGTAAACGAGTTAGAAAAAATTGTACCTCATGTCATACGGCTTCCATCTGATCCACATCATCCGGATTGCAACTTCATCGAAGATACAGCCTTGATTGTTGGTGATACAGCAATCATCAGCAGAATGGGCGCTAAAGAAAGACGTGGAGAAGAAGTAATCGTAGAGGACACTTTAAAGAAATTAGGCCTTACAATCATCCGCCTTAAAGAGCCTTCGACAATGGATGGAGGAGATATTCTCTATACTGGAAAACACCTTTTTGTTGGGTTATCGCATAGAACAAATGATCATGCACTTCGTGAACTTCAAAAAATTTTCAAAGGAAAGGTTGAAGTTATCGGAATTCCAGTCATAAAAAGCCTGCACCTCAAATCTATCCTAACTCTATTTGATGAAAGAACTCTTATCATATCTGATACCCCTGCAGGAAATGCAGTTCAAAACACGATCAATCGACTTACTAACTCTAGATACGAATTTGTAACTGTTCCTGATGAGATTGCGTCAAATGTCTTAAGAGTTGAGGCGACATTATTTATACAGGATGGGTTTCCTCAAAGTGAACAAATCTTAGAAGAACTATGTGAGAAAAGAAATATACACATGGTTAAGCTTCATATGTCTGAGCTTATCAAGGCAGACGGTGCTTTAACATGTGGGACCCTACTATTTAACTAAAGAGAGGCGACAGATACTACTCTTCTAAGAAATATCCTGCTCGCTCTTCTAAAAGAGCGAGTTGGATTATATATTTAAAAAACAAAAAATTAATAATGTCTTTAATTAAATAATTCACTCTTATTACACAAAATAAGAGGAAATTATGTTCAGAAACAAATATCTATCTTCGCTTGCTTTAATGTTATGCTCGCAAGCATCCATTCTCTTCTTTAATTTTTTCCTTTCAGCAAATGAACCGACAAGCAGACCTATTATTCATACGATATTAATTACTGATAGTGAGCCAAATTGCAGAGAATCCCTCATTCACGATGAAATATTCTGTGAAAACTTATTTGCACTTATGAGAACAGGTGGCTGCAAAGTTCGAAAAGCTTTTCACTCAAAACATAAGAAACTTAAGAGGAAGCATCTGATTCGAGCGATTGATGCATTAAAAATTAAGCCTCGAGATACAATCTTTTTCTATTACGCCGGGCATGGAACAAGAACACCTAAAAATGCTTCACCATGGCCAGAGCTATGTGCCTTTAAGAAGAAGCTTTTTCCTACGAGATCTATTATCAAAGCGTTAAAGGCGAAAAAACCTCGATTTCTTTTTGTCATGACTGATTGCTGTAATGGGTCGCGGGTATTTCCTCTAAGATACGCATACCACTTTCAAGCTCAGGGGCATCCATTTGTCATTAACTACCTTGAAGACAAGTTTCACATAGCCGCAAAAGAGTCTTTAGGATCTAACATCAAGCAACTCTTCCTTAAATCAAAAGGCCACGTATTTTTGACCGCAGCAAAACCCGGATTTGTTTGCGTCCATTTCGATCGAATAGGAAGCTCATTAACGAAATCGTTTAAGACTGCTTTAGAGTTCTATGCAATCACACGTCAAAATCCATCATGGGACGCTGTTTTACACTTAACACATAGGATAGCTAAAGAACATTTCAACCATAATCCATTATATAAAGCGAAACTTAAAGATTCTCCTCCTCACATGAGGAAGCTGCAAAAAAAGCTTCCTTTACTGAGAGAGACTACTCTCTTAAGCCCGCTTGAATAATATTGGAAATAACACTTGCTGCTGTAATCCGTCCACCTGCACCAGGGATTTTCTCTTCTAAGATATTGTTTGCAGCTTCTTCAGTACAGCCATTTTGCTCGATAATATCATCACGGTCAATATAGACCCATTCATTACCAAGACTCTCTTGAAGGACTCCCCCAAGGGTTGATTTTCCGCTGCAAGAGGCTCCAAAGAGATATATAACTGAGTTCATACCAGTATTTACCAAAGATTACTTTTCAAGTTCTTCTGCTGAGGCTCCAAACACATAGAATGGAAACTGGCAAACCTCTTGAAAGCCAAAGTTTGTAAATATCCCCCACGCCATTCCTTTAGGCATTAAGATGGCCATAACATGATTATAATGCCGTTTTTTAGCTTCAAGCAAAGCTGCGGATACCAATGCGGTGCCAACTCCAGCTTTTCTCGACTCTGGTAGAGTCCCTAAATTCCAAATGCCTGCCGAAGATTTGGTAGTGGATAGGGTCACAGTTCCGACTGGAACACCATCAATTAAGGCTAAATAGTGGATGAGCTCTCCACGATTCATAAGAGCTGCATTAACTGCATAAAATTGCTCGATAGTATTTGCATCCATCCCAAAAGAGGTGACTGCTACACGAGTAAATGCCCATAGATCCTTATCTGATCTTACCTCTCGGATTTGTACTCGAGACGATGGCTGGGATGTGAGATTATATCGAGAAATGTCTAAGACTATGCCGGTAAGAATTCCGCCAAACTGGAAGCCTTTTTTCTCTAATTTTTTGGAAGATGTCCACCAAATAAAAGGAATCTTACGGCTTTCGAAGAACTGAATTGCATGCTTGATCTCTTTTTCAGACAACTCTTTCTCATCATTTCCGATTACTCCATTGCATGGCGCATAGTTCATCCCTGATGAATAATAAAAAGAGCCATCATCATTCTTTTTAAAAGCAGCTCCTGGCAATGGACTATAAGCCCCGTTTGCAGAGAAGAATTCAAATCTGCCCTGCATAACAGACTGTAAAAGATCGTTTTTATCGGCCATATCAACTATAGCCTGTTGAGTGTGATCTACAGCCTCTTGGCTCGCGATAAGAGAAAGAGAGTAAGAACAGACAAAGATGAGAAGACTCCAGGCTCTTATTTTCATGATATCCTCCAAGGTGAAATGTCTATCATATCCAAAGCCTAGAACTGATCCACCTTTTTTCAAGCATTTCTCTGTAAGCGATTGACGGCCATAAAAGATGGCTTAGGAAGGAAACGAAAATTGCATTCAAAGAGATGAATTTTTTCTTATTTTCTCAGCACTGCATTAGATTTGGGATAAGAGCCATAATATTATTCGAGATGTGCGCTCCTATTGATCCGAGAAGGCCCGCTTTTGACTCTTTAAGCGCTCCCAAATAAATTCCCATAACGAACGTCGCAACCAATTGCATACTGACATACGACCCTGGTAAAACTCCTATATTAACAATATGAGCTGATGAGAAGAGTGCGGAAGTCAAAGCAACTCGAATAATCTTTGCTGTGGTAGAGTCAAGAAGTGACTCTTGTCCTGGCACGATCTTTTTAACTATATATTTTGGAAGGCGAGTTAAAAGAACGTCTTGGACAAGCCCTCGAAAGATAAGCTCTTCCGTAATAGGAATAGTAAATCCTCCCGCCCAAGCTGTTTTTACCTTTTCAGCGAAGACTGTTGTCTGAAACTCAGGGAGGACTACTCTATTAAATTGAGTTACAAATTCTTGAAGAGGGCATGCTGCATTGGCAATAGCGTCGCCATCGAGCCTTAGCCCCATTTTAATCATATTGTCAGCAATTTCTTTCAGATTACTCGTGGAGCTGCCCACCTTTGAGATGACTCCCACCTTTTCAGCTAAATACGCAGCGCCGCTTGCGACAGGAGTCCCAATGCTTGAAGCTAAAGCCCCTATTCCAAGATTTTGGATACATTTTGATACATTCTTCGCAAGACGAGCACAAAAACCTGAAGGAGATACTTGTTTGAGCGGAGGTGCTAGATCTTTGTCTTTTACACCGCCATTTCCTATTACACTAATTGTCACGAAAAACCAATGTTAATTAATAAAATTGAACGAAGTCTATATATTTTAATTTCATTAATATTTAAACAATCAACAACAAATAAACATTACCCACTATTCATGGTATTCTTGAGAGTGAGTAAGAGGATTATCTTGAACTCGATGAGCTGAACTAGTCATCCGACGACGCAGCTCATCAATGCTCGTACATTGACGCAAGTTCTGGATCAATGAGATAAGACTTTTCCGACTTAATTGATTGTGACGAACAACTATCCTGCTTGAGTCGTCTAATTTTTTTTCTAAGATCACATCTTTTGCATAGGGAATATTTTCACGCGCGACCTCTTTGACTCCATTTGAGACAGAAGATAAAAGCCTTCCATTTCTCATCCATGAAGCCTCTTCTTGTTTGAGCACATAGAGAGTAACATCTACCCAAGCCTCGTCACATGGCATATTTATGGATGATCCGTCAGAAATCCGTGTAAAACTTACTCTACAGCTCATATATCCCCTCGCTTACGAAACTTCGTTATACATAAAGGCTACAGCTTCTCAAAAGCGAGATCAAGTGACGGAGTTTTTTTGAATAAAGCAGCTGAATAAGATACATTCGCGGGAGACTCTTTGTTTAGAGTGGAACGTAATGCCGAATGGAGCCCATCTCAAGCATCTTTATTTCTCATCATCGTCCCAATAAGAGAAAAATTCGCACTTAAGAGGCGAATACGAAAGATATATTTCCTCTATGGAGTTCTCGGCAGTAAGAAAAACATCCTTCATAAGAGAATCTCCTAATGTGCGCATGAGATGTAACACGCGCTCGATCGCTCTTGTCGATTGTAGCTCACGCGGATCAAGATCGAGTTCAATCCGATCATACTCATCCTCGGAAACGTAAAAATGGCAGTGTGCCACAACTCCTTCGCCAATCATAATCTTGAGAAGAAACCCTCTCTCTTGCTGTATAGGGATTATCTTCCGTATTGAATCAGGAATCATCTTCTCGTCGCACTGCAATTGATAATTCGCTTTTAAAATTGCTATAAGCCGATCCCAATCATCTAAAGCCACATTATGGATATAAATATCCCTCAGAGATCCATCTAGCACGGCTATCTTCTCAATAAGTTTTTCAATATCAATCATCCTTGTTGTCTATTCCTAAGCTCGCCGAGTGATATGTATGTACTACTTCATTTCAATGGGTTATTGAATAGATTGCCTCTATCTCTTAGGCAATTTTAACCGATATGAGTGCGCTTAAGACCATCCTAAATCAAATACTTTAACAATTTTAAAGTATGAGGATATAAGTCTTCCTAATCCGTATTTTCGCAACAGAGAGAATGCCTGCTAGGGCCGTTTTAAACTTAAACGAGGAAACGTTTCGTTTTGAAGGGATTAGATACATGCCACTATTAATAGGAATGAAATCTCAATCAACTGAGTTTACCTGCGTTCTAAGACTCGCAAATTGCTTTGTCGCAGCTCATTTTGACGAGAAAAAGAAAGAATTTATCTCAACGCGCCTGGAGACTGATCTAAAAGTTGCTCAAACTACAGCCAAACTTTTCGCAAAATCTAAAAACATCTCATACGACAGCACCTTGTACGAGCCCAAAATTGATAAGCCGATACTTACAATAATTAAGCAAGACTGCAATGTATGGTTTCCTGCAGCAGTATATGCTGACAGAGTTAACGTATTAACTCAAAAAGGGCCCTTAAAACTTGGCGGAAGTCAGCAAGAGGCTCTCAGCGAGGCCAGTTTGATCGCCTCGTTCTACAACTCGGAGTGTCTGCCTTTTCTTGGAACTTGGCTGCCACCACATCGATATTCATCTTTATAGCAATACAGAGAGCAATTAGACTCAAAACAACCAAGAGCACCTGCTCTCGCGCTCTTGGCTGTTATTAAGTATTAGGAAAACAATTGAACAAAGCAAATCATGAATGACACTCAAGCCATCTACTACTGCCTTTCTCTCATCGATTGATTCAACCACTCGATTCTCTGACGAAGAGATAATGCCGTATCGCACTTGTTAAAAGCTCCCACAAGAACAATAAATCTCTTTAAATCGAGCTTCTCACATTGTACCTTAACTTCCCCTGAATGCTGCCACCGCCTTTCTGCCTTGAGATTAATCGCAAAAGGCTCTTTCTCTGCCATCTCTTTGAGCAATGATGTCCCAAGAGTAGAGCTCTTTTTCTCTTGAATATCTTTTCTTCCTCGAATAAGGAGCTCTTGTATCAAATCATCGAAAGCCTGCTCACAGGTTGTGTTCACATATTTATTATCTGAAACCCTTGTATATTGCACATGACAGCTCATTCTCATCACTCCAAAGTAGGTTTAGCCTCTTAAATCTATGATATCGAATAATAAACCCTATATAGGCTTTTGCAGCGAGTTTACCAGATCCAGAATTAACATATGTAAGCCACAAATACGTAGGATAGACGTGTAAGCGAACATCTTGAAGATGTTCGCTTACAGATAAGATCTTGGATAAATACTGTTTACTAGCTCAGCAGATTCGCGATCTTTTTTGCTTGTATCGTTTCATTAACGTCATGATGTTCGAGTCTGACCTATATGCCGTGATTGCTTTACAATTCGACCTCTACAATCGGACGGGATTTTTCTGCTATGGATTAGTTACGCCCAATAAAGATTCCCCCAATGGGGTCAAACTGATTTCTGGTTGATTGTAGCTTGGATCTTCTAGATATTGCTCGAACTCCTTATATATGTGGTCTTTGGTATATTTGAGTTCTGGATAAGCGGGATTGTGGCCGGTAGACACACCTTTTTCAAAAGCCTCCAACCTACGAATTCTTCCTTCTTCTGTCATTCTGGCCTTTGGGACATAGCATAGGTAGCCAACCATTCGTACTTTTGGATTATCACTTGAAGGTCTATCCTTACTTGCGTGTTGATTCCAATGTATCGTTCTTGAATCCCACAAAATAAGCGACCCTCGAGGAGCTGTAATATGCTTCTTGTAATAAGGAGCCCCAGACTCATCTATATTGTTATTAAAAAAATCTTCTAAAAATTTAGTTCGAGCTTTTCTTCTTTCAAAGCCATTAGTTATTTTACTCATCACCTCTTCTACTTGAGGAGCAAACTCAGCGAACCTAAGATGCGACTTTGGAATGCAGTAAAATCCTCCATCACCCTCAAAAGAATCCTCAAATAAAAATTGTCCTTGAATAGTGTATGGTTGCGTTTTCAATATCGATTCACTAACAAAGCCAATGGGTGCATTATTGCTATGTGCAACGTTATCTTGTCGTCGTAAGATTGCTTGATCGACATGAGGCCATGATTCAATATAACCTTCCCTTATTTCTGGAGGACACATGAAGGATAATCCGTCCATACTCACGATGAGATCTTGGGTATTCCATATCTGGGCAAAAACATCAACAATGCGGGGATCTTGCCTTAAGTCCCACATCACTTGAGTCTGACCTGCGGGGCCTGCAAAGATCCCCATTTTGTTATGTATCGGAAATACTTCTTTCCAGTTACTTCTGTCGTCCATCCTGCAATTCGGCCAAGCTTTCTCAATAAACTCATGCCAGACACGCTGATATAATATTTCCGCTTCCGAAATTGAGAGCACCTGTGGAATGACACAATATCCCTGCTCTTCAAGGTCTTTTAGATAAGAAACAACATAAGGTTTGTGAGCATCTACATTAACGTCAGCACTTTCTGCAAAAGATTGTGTATTTGTAAGCACCAGAGCCAGTGATACAAGACCAGCTAAAAATAAAAGCGCACGCTTCATATAAATCTTTCCTAAGTTAAAGGTACAGGCGAGCATACTGAAAATATATAAAGATACGTAAGAGCAATTTGCGCTATCCCCTATTCAACAAAGAGCAATAAGTTGATTTTTGATTACATATCTATACGTATTCACTAACACTTGGATATCGTGTTTTTAATCTTAAGATTTGATGGCAAGAGCCTTTCCATCAAGACATATGAATCATTTACTGCTTTAGTAGGCTTTAACTGGAAGGATCTTGAGACTAGACTATAGATAAAGTGTGGGGGCAGTTGGACTCGAACCAACGGAGACCGAAGTCGAGGGATTTACAGTCCCTTGCAATTGCCGCTATGCGATACCCCCGAGGGAAATGAGGAGAAGGATGTGATGAAAAAGGATTGCTGACAGTAGGACTTGAACCCACAACCGCTCGATTACAAGTCGAGTGCTCTACCAGTTGAGCTATGTCAGCATGCATGTTCCTTAGGCATGTATTTTTTTGACGTTGATGCTTCAACATCAAGAAAGATGCATGCAGACTATCATGCTATCCTATTTTTACTCAATTAAAAGAAGTTGAATGCACTGAAAGGCTTAACTCTCAATCATTACGAATAAGATGTCTTATTTTTGATTTTCCTCGTCTTCAACTCCAATAAGTTCTTCAAGCGTTCGATACCCGCGCTTTTTTGCTCGTTCTTCCTCTTCATGACGAAGAATCTCTTCTTCTGTTACATGACAGCCGCAGGAATCTCCGTGGCAGTGTCCTTCACCTGACTGCTTTGAGGTTACAACATGCTGTGAAAGAGACTTTTTCACAGGTTGATCCATACTGGTAGAGAGAACTGAGAAAACTTTATTGGCTAATGAAACCATTGGAGAGCCTGGGTTTTTCAATTTGAGGCTCATTCCCTTTAGCCCAAGAGCTCTCTTTTTCTTCTTTTCAACTTCTTTCAATTCACAGCACTTTTTATATTTCTTACCGGATCCGCAAGGACAGAGGTCATTTCTATTTATTTTTGTCATAAGAATGCGTACTTCTCATTGAAATTACTTTGACAGCCGATGTAGTTCAAGATAGCATAAGAGGCTCAATAATTTAAATTATTAACTACGAACCTTTTGCATACATGCTCCCAATTATCCCATCACACTCGTCCTCAGATAGTTCCCCTCTTTTTTCTCCGCCAGTTCCCCCTTGGACCGGTGTTGGAAAAAAAATGGAAAGCATGGTCAGAAAAGCGATGTACGACTTTTCTATGATCGACGAAAAAGATGAGACAATAGCCTTGGCCTTAAGCGGCGGAAAAGATAGCCTTACCCTCCTCTTTCTTTTAGCCGCTATCAGCGGAAGAGGATTTCCTCCGTTTAAAATCGTAGCAATTCACGTCTCTGGCACCTTCAGCTGTGGAGCTGGAGTTGGCAGCTCATTTATCGATGAAGCATGCAGATCCTTGAATATCCCACTTATTCGTAAAGAATCGACGAAGACGCTAGAAAATTTAGAATGCTATAGCTGCTCAAGAGAGAGGCGCTCTCTTATATTCCAAGCAGCGAAAGAGAGTGGAGCGACGAAAATCTGCTTTGGCCACCACAAAGATGATAACGCTCAAACGCTCCTTATGAATCTTCTTCATAAAGGCGAATTTGCAGGGCTCCTCCCCAAAATCAACATGGTAAAATATGGTATTACCATTCTTCGCCCCCTCATTTTTGTGAGCGAGCAAGAGATCACGACATTTGCTCAGCACTACGGGTTCCGCCGTATTACATGTCGCTGTCCCGTTGGGCAAAATTCTATGAGAAAGCAAACAGATCAGTTGATTGATACCATTGAAGAGATCTATCCTCATGCTCGTGATAATTTAGCTTCCGCCTCTCTTCTCTATGGTAGCCATAAGGCAGAAGAAAAATCAGATGAATGCTAAAACCATTAAGTGATCATTACCTGTAGAGACTTTAATGTTTGATAGAAAAAAGGAGTGAGAAATCATGGCAAAGCCACGAAATGGCGAAAGAAGACCTCAACTGCCCTCGGAAGATCATGAAGATAAAATCTTGATCCAGGGAGTGGAGATCTATCTTTCTTGCCCAGACTCTCCTCCTCATGTAGATTGGATTGGACAAAGAGAAATTCTCGATCAGCTATTAGCTTCATGGTTTGTCATCCACCCAGATGATCTTCCCCTCCACCCCCGTCTTATAGGAAAACCGGGAGTCGGAAAGACGACTCTTGCCTCAATTGCCGCGAAAAAACTCGGACTTCCTCTTTATATTTTTCAATGCACGATCGATACCCGCCCAGAAGATCTCCTCATCACACCTGTCATCGATAAAGGCGGCAACATTCGATATGTCGCCTCAGCTCTCGTATCGGCTATGATACGAGGAGGAGTTTGCATACTAGATGAAGGAAATAGGATGAGCGAAAAAGCTTGGGCGTCATTGGCTCCCCTTCTCGATTCACGACGATATATAGAATCGATCGTAGCTGGGGTGAAAATCCATGCGCATCCTGACTTTCGCTTTGCGACAACAACGAATGATGACGCGACGACCTTCGAGCTTCCAGAGTATATCCTCTCCCGCCTCAAGCCAGAGATCTTTGTCGATTTTCCTGATAGAGAAGAAGAAAAGCGCATTATGAGAGAAAATCTCCCATTCGTCGAAGAGGATGTCATCGACTACGTTGTCTCATTCTTGCAAAACGCTCATATGCGAGATGAGCGCTACACCGTCAGAGATGGTATAAATATTGCTCGCTATGCCGCAAAGAGGCTTGCAACTCTCTCAAAAAATGAGATTAGCATGGAGGAGCGAGCAGCGATCATCCGCCAAGCTATAGCAATGACTGTTGGAGAAGACTCCTTCACAGACTTTATTGAATAACACGCGAATGGGGATATGAGATTATTGTTATGAAGCCATTCTCCCTTGCTGTTACCGATGAGATCTTTTTAGTCCCCGCACTTCATTATAGCATTGAGTCAGCGTCAGAAGTATTAAAGACAATCCTCTCAATAAAGCCTGACGCTGTAGCTCTTGAGATTCCAGCTTCATGCCATGAGGCATTTCAAGCCGCAATCAATCGACTCCCCTACCTTTCGGCAGTACGGCGTAGAGCCCTTGACACATCTATTCCTGAAGAGACTATATTCATCCCTATAGAGCCATGCGATCCACTTGTCGAAGGAGCTAGAGCTGCCCTTGATTTAGAGATCCCTTTTTACTCCGTAGATCTCGATATTATAAACTATCCAAATTTCGCAGATCCTCTTGTCGATCCATATGCGATCGTGACATTAGGGTTAGAAAAATACGTTGAATTTTCACTCTTTCAGCCACAGTCTTCAAGACCTATCCCAGTAACGCCTTTTGATGATATGAGAGAAAGCCACATGGCCAAAGAGATTTTCCATCTCTCATTACGTCATGGCAAAGTAGTCGCTATAGTCGGCATGCACCATCTCTTTCGTATTAGCTCTCTTATACGTCAAAAAAAGTTCGAGGCTCATCAAGACATGCCTCAAGCGTATTCCTTCCACACCGATATTGTGACCTATAACGATGAAAAGATACGCGAGGTAATGAAAACCCCTGGCTATCTCACAAGAGCCTACGAGACTTGGAGAGAAAGTCTCATACAAAAAAAAGACGCCTCAGCAGATGTTGCTATCATCGATAAACTCGAAGTCTACGCTGATCTTCTCGATGAGACATTTTCCACTCTAGCGTCCGAAAAAAGCACGGATGATGATACACCTTTCCGAGGTATTCATTTTCCACTTCAAAAGCAAGCGAAAGCCCTCTCTTACCTGAAACGTTTAAGTCGTGTCCGCGGATTACTCATTGGAGAGACAGTTGAGTTGATTGAATCCGTGCAGGGAATGCTGGGACAAAAAGCGGCATATAATTTTTGGAAGAAGCTAACGCACTACCCTTTCACAAGTAACGTAGAGAATATCCCTGAAGTAGACATTGAACCCAAAGACCTATGGGGAAATCAGACAACTATTCGTTTCCGGCCAACCCTTCCATCAGAGAAAAGCCAGCTCTTCCAAAAAGCTTTACAAAGAGAAAAATATACTGAAAAATCATTTTCCTCCTCCTTTTCTATATGCTCCTATCCACCTGAGGATAGCATTGTCGAATCATTCGGAGAGGTTTTAAAAAAAAGAGGGGTCGATCTTTTAGCGGAAGAGGCAACCGTCACCATCCCATTCTCAACGAGCATGGAAGATGGGATAGATGTTCGAGAGACTATACGCAATCGATTCTCAAAACAAGATGGCGAGCTTGGCCTCTATGTTAAGCGGATAAAAGCACCTAAAGGCAAGGTTGGATCCTGTGTTGTTATCTTCCACGAAGATTCTGAAGAGACCCTTCAAAAAGATCATGAGCTTTTTCCTTGGGTGATCACATGGCATGGAGAACACACTCAAGAATCTGATATGGCCCTCTACGCATCACATCCACATCAAGGCATAATAGGCCCTGGGATTGCGCGCTGTACATATGGCGGTTTTCTCCTATCATATCCCCCTGGAAGACTCATGAATGTCTGGAGTGATCGAGATTACACCTCAAGCCTTCATCTTCGCCAAGATATCCTTCTTGCCGCTGCTATCGATTATTCACAAGAGCCATTAGTCATCTATTCAGCTCCAAGCTCACCCTCTGAGACTCTCCGACACTATGCAGCCCTTCGTGGACGCAAAATCCTCTATATACCAATAAAAAAATTCTCCGAACGGCGGATAAATAGGCTTAAGACTTTTCATGTCCTTGATAGTAAAGAAAGAAGATCGATCGCCAAAGATTATATTTTTGAATTTTTGGACGATCTGCCGATGTAGCAACTTTAGATTATAGGCAGGTCTTTGAATAAGGCTATCTGACTTAAATGACTTCTAATAATCTCGCCTCGAGCAGCAAAGCTCTTTATATCATGAGCAGTTACTATTGCTAGTGAGTCAAAACTCGTGAGCAATACATACATCTCGCGAATAGCTTCTTGGAGCTGAGCTTCCAAAGCCGAATCTTGTACCTTACTCAATTGCTTCTTCAGATGAATGAAGATGGCCTCTATCTCAACAAACTCATTTAAGAGAGCTGCAGAATCGCCCACCTGACTATCAGTAACAAAAATCACCCTTTCCGCTGCTAATCCCTCACTTTCTTTAGCGCCATGTGTTCCGTAATATGGAGCAAAGAATGAGTAGCGCATGAGATGAAGATCAACCAAGAATGTGGCAAGACAGACAAGAGAGTTTCTCTTTTCATCAAAAATTCGTCGCCACTCGAAGAGTTTGCCAAAATCATACGAGTGAGGAAACTCTTCGATCAACTCCTCTAATTGATTGATGATAGGGCTTAAATCATTTTGAATTAACGAGACCAATTCGTGACTTGCTTGGGCATGAGAGACAACCAACTCTTGTGACGCAGTCGTTTGATAGGCCTTTAATATTTGAATATCTTTAATAACTGCTTGATACGCATGACGCTCGATGTTGTGCAAAATTCTCCGTTTGAGATGCTCCTCGTCATTCATGATAGCATACAGTTCAACAGCATCTACAGCACCTTCAAGCAATTGAGAGAGTGTATTTTCCCTTGACTGATCAGAAGAAGAAAGCTCCTTTGTCTCTTCTGCCCTCTTTTCATCAACACCTTCTAAAGATGTTAGGAGGGTTTTCGTGCTATGAATAACAGGGTCAATATGCCTAAATATAAATCCAAGCGCCGCTTCACCAAAATCTTCTACGAGAGCCTCTTTAGTCATCTCCAACTTTTTCATGACTGCGCGAGCTCGCAAGAGAACGTCTTCATGCGAGTACTTTTTAAGCTCGCCGATTCGCTGCAATTTTATTTTTTCTTCTTCGGTGATTTGTAGCGAATGAGCAGCCTCATTATTCGCGCGAGCGCCTCCTAAAAGCCAGGAGACGATAGCGCTTGCTCGTTCAAAGAATGATTTCTGTGTTATTGGAGAAGGCGGCTCTGGAGAGGGAGGGGCAAATGAGGAGTCATCTTTTAGAGGGCTGACACCATCTTGTGTGGATCGAGGCGGAATCTCCATGATGCTCGCAACCCCCTATTAACGCTGAAACCCGTCTTTCTCTCATGCGGCTGTAACACAGAAAAAATGGATCTCACAAAAAAACCTTTCTTACTATCATTATACTTTAGATGAAAGAATGGATGCAAATATATAGTTTTTTATTGAAAAAGCAAGTTTGATTCTTCCTCTTACATCTCACAAAAAATAGGGAAATTCTTGCGAATGAAACAACCGACTATCCTCATAACAAACGATGATGGGATCCACTCGCAAGGTTTGTGGCTCATGGCAAAAGAGTTGCAAAAGTGGGCAACCGTCTTTATTGTAGCTCCTTCTGAAGAACAGTCTGCAACCTCTCTCAGCATAACTGTTCGAAAACCTCTTACTATTGAGAGAAGAAGAGAATTTCCAATTGATGCGGCATGGAGTGTCACTGGCACTCCCGCGGATTGCGTAAAAGCCGCACTGAGTATTGTCTTACAGACCTCTCCTGACATCGTAGTTTCTGGCATCAATAAAGGATCAAATGCTGGAAAAAACATCCTCTATAGCGGCACAATCGGAGGCGCTATTGAAGCAACACTCCGTGGGATCCGCTCTGTTGCGTTTTCGTCATACAGCGTGACAAACCCATCTTTTGAAAAGTATGCCCCTTATACAAGCTCGCTTGTCCAATATGCTCTTTCAACTGACTCATATAGTGGCGCACTTCTTAATGTAAATTTTCCCTGTCAAAGCGTTATTGAAAGCTTAGGCATTCAAGAGTCATTCGCAGGATTCAAACTGGCTCGACAAGGAAAGGAATACATCCTGGAAAACCCCCTCTTTGTTGAAGCCCCCAATAAGCATGATGATCACCACGGAACAGTCTTTCATATGGGGGGCAGATTCCATAGTGATTTAATCGAGGACGAATTAAGTGATATCCACTGGCTACGTAATGGGTATACAACTTGTGTTCCCATCTATGTCGAAGATCTCACCTATGAGCGCTTTATCCAATGCGAGAAGAACAACTTCGAAAAATTATTTAACGAGAAAAGAGAAATCTAAGAACTCACCCCTTCTCCTTTTCTCCACTTCATGTGGTAATAGTTCTCAACTCTTCGAAATCCCCTTTCCTGCGCTTTTTCGACAACCTCTTGGACACCTGGCACTGAAAGGAGTCTCTCCATTTGCTGGAAAATCAATGATGAGGAAAGCTTTTCTTCATCGCTCATTTCCCACTCTACTTTCCATTTCTCTTGATACTCATCAACTTCAATCATTAAGCACGCAAGATGGATGAAAAGTTTCTCAAGAGTCTCCGCCTTAGCTTTTGCATCTTGAAGTGTTGTTATCTCAGACAATTCACGCACAATTTCTTCTCTAAGGATAGCCGCGTCTTTCTTCAGTGAATTTTCATCACGAATTGTCGAACAGCTTGAAAAGAGAAAAGCGATAAAAAGAGTGCAAATGAGATAGCAAGAGATATGATTTTGCATGAGAATTCCGCGATAAAAACATGAAAGAGTAAATACTATTCACTTCTAAGAGAGAACCATTTACGGCCGAAGCATAGCTTGTTCGCACAATTTCTGTTGAGAAAAACTCTCTTTTCTTCGTATTATCGTGTGCGTTCTGATCGAGGGCGTATAGCTCAGTTGGTAGAGCGCTTGTCTTACACACAAGTGGTCATAGGTTCGAGTCCTGTTGCGCCCAAGCCTTCGAGAACAAGTTCATGCGGGAGTAGTTCAATTGGTTAGAGCACCGGCTTGTCACGCCGGAAGTTGCGGGTTCGAGTCCCGTCTCCCGCGCACTTTTCTTTATGATTCGTGCGCATAGCACAAAAATCCATCACTGAAATATTCCCCTTTTTAATATATATCTTAAGCTAAGAGCAAAGATAGCAGATCAAGAGCCAAACGCTCTTAATCAAAACTGTATTCTGAAAATCAAAGATTAAATCGTCTCCGATGAGAGCGAAAGTGTGACACCTCCATGATTGCAGCACAAAAATCTGACCATCGATCTATACTTCCAAACCCAATTTCTGCAATTTTTATTCTTATAGGCGCTTTTATTTCAGCGTTCGCAATCGAGATTTTCTTTATACCGAATAATTTGATTGACGGCGGGACAGTGGGCTTGGCAATGATTTCAAGCCGCCTCTTCGGCAATCATCTCCTCCCTGTTTTCTTATTCCTTTTCACCCTGCCATTTGTCGTAATGGCTTTTCGATTCTTGGGCAAAACATTCGTGGTTCACATGCTCTTTGCCCTTATCTCTTTTTCAGCCATGGTGGCGCTCATTCAAAGGTTCTTCCACCAGCCATTCATTGGCGAAAGCCTTGAAGTTGTCGTCGTTGGCGGTGCAATCTTAGGCTTTGGAATCGGGTTGATTATTCGCTACGGCGGCTGTGTTGACGGAACAGAGATCTTAGGATTGATCGTCAATAAGAGATATGGATTTACTGTCGGCCAGATCGTTTTCATGTGCAATATTTTTGTCTACAGCGCAGCCGGCATTGTTTTCAAAGATTGGCACCCTGCCCTTATGTCTCTTATCACCTATGTCGTTGTTGCGAAGATCATGGACTTCGTCATTGTAGGTTTTGATGAGACAAAAGCAGTTCTAGTCATATCCAATAAATATAAAGAGATAGCTGACGCTGTCTTGCATGGTCTTGGACTAGGACTTACCATCCTTTATGGTCGTCGTGGATTCTCAGGTGAGTCTATTGAGGTTTTGTATGTCATCACCGAAAGACTTCAACTAGCTGAATTGAAGGAAATCGTCTATGCAATCGACCCACGCGCCTTCATTGCAATTGAAAACTTGCACGAGGTATCTCTAGGGCAACAAGGCGGGAAGCCATTTAAGAAAAAGCAAGCACTCAATAAGCTCGCCGTTAAAACTATCCTTCACAAGGAAGAGGCTGAATAAAAAGAGCTCTCACAACGAGCTCTTTTCCCAAGTAAACAGCCTAGATCATGTATATATCAGAATATCCCTACTCTAAGCACATCTGTTGGGGTACTGACGCATCTTCTACTCTTTTGCTTGCTGGGCCTACCCATCGAGCATATTCAATATGCACACCTAAAGAGTCAAGAATACGTCCAACGATATGATCTTCCACATCCTCAATTGTACGAGGATGCACATACCAGGCTGGCTGAGGCGCTATTATACGAGCTCCCAATTGAGAGAGCGTCACCATATGTTGGAGATGAATCGTGGAGTACGGAGCTTCGCGAGGCACAATAACTAACGGTCTTCTCTCTTTCAAAGTAACATCAGCGGCTCTTCGTAAGAGATTATCCGAAAGTCCTGTCGCTACCGCGGCAAGGGTTGCCATACTACAAGGAACTATAACCATTCCACGTGTCAGGTATGTGCCACTGGCAATCACCGAACTGAAATCTCGAATTCCGTGAAGAAATACTCTATGCCTCTCACTCGATGGGAATTCACTCAGAATCGATTCGTCAGACGGATATGATTTCCCCATCTCTTCAAGCGCTGTATATCGGGCATCCCGCGTCATGATAAGGTGGATCACGCCTTGTGTCGCTTCTAGAAGCTTTTTTACAACTTTAAAGCCCAGGATAATTCCAGATGCACCTGAAATACCGATTACGTAGCGCTGAGTTGAATCCATTGAATAAGTACCGCAAGCATGAACAAAAACGGAAGAGAAGGTACCATAAGGGGCATTAAACTACTTGATAAATTGTATCCGTTTCTTCGTATCGATCTCCACATATATCCGAAGACGCCAATGGCTCCTAACCAAAAAATCGATGATGAAATAGTAGGATTGAAGAGAGCAAGAGAAGTTGTTGCAAATAGCACCGAACAAAGAGAAGTTATACGAGCAATTTTAATAGCGCCTGTTTTGCCAAACTGAACAGGCACACTATAGAGATTTAATTTGCGATCAAAGACTTCGTCTTGAAGGCTATAAAGGATATCCGCCGCAGCAACACAACAAAAGGCAGCGGCTGATGCAAGCCATACTGCTGTAGAAACACCTTGAAACGAGTTGGTCACATACAAAGATCCCACAAGTGGCACACAAGCATGGACAATGCCCAAAAAATAATGGCACAAATAGGTAAATCTCTTCGTGAGTGAGTAGACAATCACGACAAAAGATGTCACTATAGCCATTGTACCAAGAGCTGCAGGCAAGTAATAAAAAGTAATCACAAGAAAAGAGACGAGAAAAAGAACTCCTTGAGCAAAGATTTCATATTTCTTAGCTCTCCCACTAGGAATTGCGCGCTGCGCGGTCCTTGGATTCTTAGAATCAATACACGCATCGAAAACTCGATTAAAAGTCATCCCACAGGCTCTCGCAAGAAAGAACGCAAGAATAACATATATAAACTCGGGCCGTAATACATGACTTAATAGAGTAGATGGAGTTGTAGAAAGAAGCATTCCTGATAGCAGCCAGAAAACACCTGCAGTAGACAGTGAAGGCAATATAACTTCATGAGCAAGACTCAATTGCCTTTTGATACTCTTATAGATCGACAAAAAAACCGCACAGCCTTTGGGAATATCTTGCCTATTCTGAAGCATGTATGAAAAGACCTCTTACAGCAGTTACCAATTATGAGCTCTGTCTATATATTCCTACTTATCACTCTTGAGAAAAAAAAACTAAAAAAAATTAACAGACATAAAATCAACAAGAGGCTCCTTTTAAAGGAGGTATATAATCTCTCTTGATCCTCATTTAAAAAAAGAGTAAAAGCTCGCTTTGACGTTCTCAAAGAAAAGCCTTAGTGTTCATCTGCGGCTAACGACATGATGGACTATAAGACACGGCTCTACTGAAATGATAAATGTGAAAGGAAAATTGAGGAACTATGACTGATTTTGTCCATCCAAATGAGCTATCTATTCCTCATAAAGATTCTTGGAAGCTCTTTAGGATCATATCTGAGTTTGTTAATGGGTTTGACACTATGTCAAATTTAGGCCCCTCGATCTCGATTTTCGGATCTGCGAGACTCAGCAATGCAAGCCCTTATTATGAGTTGGCGATGTTAACAGCACAGAAAATCGCTCAGAAAGGATTCTCGATAATCACTGGAGCCGGCCCCAGCATCATGGAAGCTGCTAATAAAGGAGCGCAAGAAGCTAAAGCTTCATCGTGCGGCCTTATCATCGACCTTCCTTTCGAATCTGAACCTAATAGATACATAGACCCAGATTATGCTCTGAGGTTTCGCTATTTCTTCATAAGAAAAGTGATGTTTGTCAGATATGCGCAAGGATATGTATTCCTTCCTGGCGGATACGGAACACTCGATGAATTATTTGAAGTTCTCACCTTGATTCAAACAAAGAAGATACAGCCTGTTCCAGTTATCTTGATGGGATCGACATACTGGCAGCCACTCATTAATTGGCTTCATGGAAATGTAGCCCAAGAAAGATGTATCTCAGAAGCAGAATTGTCGATCATTCAAATAAATGATAGTCCCGATGAAGTCGCAGAGATACTCTTTGACGCGTTCGCCGCAAGAACTAAGTTACACGATACGGTTGATGCAACTTGAAGAACATCTTTTAAGTTTTTTTACGAATTGCTTTTACAAGAGCAACTATTTCTTTAAGGGCTTTTTCTATCTCCTCTTCTGTTGTAAGACGACTGATTGAGAATCGAAGTGAAGAAGAAGCCCTCTCATGCGAATACCCCATCTTGAGAAGAACACGTGATGGCTCCAGTGCCCCTGAAGAACATGCCGATCCATGGCTTGCAGAAACCCCTTTCAAATCCAGATTAAAGAGAAGATCCTCTCCATCTACACCTAAAAACGCGATATTTGATGTTGACGGAACTCGCTTTCCCTCTCCATTGATAACGCAAACATCCGCTGTTAACTCTGATATAAGTCTTTCTTCAAATTTTTGCTGAAGACTTCTCATATAATCGAGGTCCGAGGACAATTGAAGGGAGGTCTTCTCTACTGCAAAAGCAAGAGCTCCGGCAAGCGGCGGATTCTCAGTTCCCGCTCTTTTACCACTCTCTTGAGGGCCTCCCACAATAAGAGGGTCAAATCGAAGTCGTTTATCGACTAAAGCAAATCCTATCCCCTTAGGAGCATGAATTTTATGCCCTGAGAAAATAAGCGCTGAGATCCCATCATAAAAATCTATGGGAGCCTTTCCCAAGAGAGCCACACCATCGACTATAAGGGGGATTCGCAGCGACTGTAGAAGTGAAGCGATCCTTGGCAACTCATCGGTAATTACACCTGTCTCATTATTAACAGCCATGAAGGATGCACCCAAAAGGGAACATTGAGATTGCAGCTCATTTTCAACAGCTCTTTCGACATCTTGAAGGCTAGGAGCGCCATAGAGATTAGGGGGTAAGTACTTTACATTGAAATTAGCCCATGTTCTCTCAAAGCATTTTACTGTCTCATAGACAGCCGCATGCTCCATCTCCGTAGTAAGAAAAGACTTCAGGCTATTTACAAGCTTTTTTTCTCTAATTGTAGAAGAAACAACCCCCTTTAAAAGGGTATTAATCGCTTCTGTCGCAGAAGAGAAGAAGAGAACATCATAATGAGGCGGCGCATTGAGCGCTTTTTTTATGCGATCTTTTGCCTCAACAATGAAGCTTTTCGCCCTCTGTCCCTCTCGATGTGTACTTGAAGGGTTTCCCCACACCTCTTTCAAAAGAGATGTGTACACCTCTAAAACTTCAGGATCAATGCAAGTTGTAGCATTACAATCAAGATAACTTCTAGGAGTACTCATATAATGAAATCAAACTTCGAGAGCAAAAATATTAATAAAAAGACAAGAAAACCAAGACCTTAAGAAGATACAACTTCAACGAGAAGCACAGTAATATTATCTACTCCACCATTTTCTTTAGCAAGAGAGACAAGCATTCTTACTTTCTGCTCTATAGTCAAAGGCATTTCTAAGGTCGATTCGATATCCCTCTCATCCACCATATCTGAGAGTCCATCTGAGCACATCAAAAAGATGTCTCCATCATAAACTGGCACTGAGAAAAGATCTGGCTCTACACTAGGCTGAGTACCTATGGCTTTCGTAAGGTACCCTTTTTGTCCCTGACACGCCTCTTTCTCACGGGGAAGAGACTTGGCAAGAGGATATGAGATCAAATGATCTTTCGTTATTTGCTCTAAAGAATGAGACTTTCGAATACGATAAAGCCTTGAATCACCAACGTGACAGATAAATGCCCTTTCATTCATGATATGAAGAGCTAGCAAAGTAGTCCCCATTCCTTTCAAGAGACCGTGACTTGTCGACAGCGCATGTAGAGAGTTATTTGTTTCCTCAACAGCTACTCTCATATACGAGAGAATAGGATGCTCAATCATCATCCCAGGAGAAGTATCGCATTTGCTCAACTTCATTAGCTCTTTTTCAGCTAAAAAAATCTCGCAAAATTTTTCGATAGCTTCTTTTGAAGCCACCTCCCCTGCCTGATGGCCACCGAGTCCATCAGCGACAAGGAAGAGTGACTCTTGAACAGAAACGAACCAAGCGTCTTCATTATTTGTTCGGACAAGTCCAGTATCAGAAATTCCGTGCGCTTTCAGCCTCACGTACGCCACTCCTGCCTCTCTTTACGAGGATTATTTAGCTCAATGTAACATACCTCTTTGCTTCAGCGCCACTAAAACTGTCACAATAAACTTTTAGTTTATTGCGCCAACATATGCAAAAACAAGAGGAGGAATATGCAACGCATCACTCTCTTTATCTCTCACAGTTACGAAAAATGGCCGATCAACTACTATTTGAATCATCGGCCTCTCTTGCGGGCCGCATGAGCGGGCAATCATTGTGGCGACTGTCGCGCTTGCAATTTCAGTCCCCTCTTCATTAATCCTAAGGAGCGTCTCCTGGAATACTTTCTCTAGGGAAAGTGGCATTGCAGTCATAGGGCTAAAATCAGCATGTTTAGAAAAAGCCGTTTTCACCCCAAGATCTTCCATCATCTGTTTTAGGTCCACTCGCTGCTTCAAAGAGATTTTAGGAAGCGACAACGACATTCTGCATAGCTCAGCTTTTTGGCGAGCTAAAGTGACAAATTCACTATATTCTTCATGAAATCCATCATAAAAGCTTTCTTGCTGAGAAGGAAGAACAATCTCGCAGATAAAACGGCCTTTTTGAGAAGTATTCGATGCATATGGAAGAGCAACATATGTCCAGCCATTATGGCTATAATAGCTGAAAAACCCCTCTTGAGACATCATCTCGCACATGACCTTATCGCCATATATTGGATAGAATGGCTCAAATGAAGTCATTGAACGATTAAATGGAGATGCCCACTTTGCGTCGAATAAAAGGGTGGATACAGACGCGCATACGGTATCATAAGAAACATCATTTGCCGTCATCACTTCAGTCAGACGACCTTCCGTATTCTCTTTGATCCAATTATTGATATCACGGACAGCTTCATCAGGATTTACCTGAAAAGGAACATTCGCAAGATTTAAATCTGGGAAAGTAGTCTTAAGCTCATTTACAAATGAATCATGAAACTGAATAAAGGGTGATACAAAGAAGCCTTGAGCAATCTTAAGAGACGGAAGGTAGCTTTGACGCCTTTTTGACAACTCCTCAAGCAAGGCCCGATTTGAAACACCTCTTTCAGCGACTAAAGTCGCGAGCTCTTCTTTTGTCGCACCGCTTGATGCCAAATATAAAATAGAGCTCATCTGCCATGCAGAGTACGGAGAGACAACAAATTGAGTAATTTTCGAGTCAGGTGTAATGCGATTGAAGAAAAGGGTCTCATACACTCTTTTTGCAGGCTCATTTTCAGTTGGAAAAGCATCATCTATGACATCAACTGATACAGTATTTAATGAGACCACCTGCGACGAATTAATGCCGGGATTCTCTCTACATGAGGAAACTGACGCTACGCACAAGAGCACGCATGCAATGATCAGCGAAAAGAGCTTATTACGAGTATGAACTCTTTTCCTACACCATATTGAACGAATGTATGACATATAGTAGACCCTGGATTACTCCTTAGAAAATCTTGAAAAGCGCTCATATGAGAATTCCCTTCATACCAACGAGCCTCATTCAACCAATAGCCTGTAAGAATTTGGTTTTGATTATTAAAAATAATAGAAAAGAGCAAAAAATAAAATTATTTTCTAAGCTTGCAACCCTTCTAAGGGTATAAATAAGAAGAACACAAACCCTCTCTTAAATTATCTTCCTAACCAACAAGGGGCATATCATTTACACTTACTGGAACAACATAGCAGAGGCAACTGATAGAGAATTAAAACCAGCATGGAATCCAATAGATGAAGCAAGACTTCTCTCTTGCTTCTTGATAATGCTAGAAAGCACTCCAAAGATAAAAAGAGTCCCTATAATTGCGTAATTGGCAGACCCCTGCTCTAAAGAGAAGTGAAGAAACGCAAAAATTGATGCATTGACAATGAGAGCCAAAAGCGGATGGACGAATGACTCTAGAGCGCTGTACAGAACCCCTCGGAAGAGAAATTCCTCAATTATTGGAGCCAGGCACGAAATGGTAAATATCGCAATTAATAAATAGGCAAATGAGATGTGGCGAGCCTGCTCAAATAATGAAAGAGCTATCTGTTTATGCCATTCCATATATGAAAATGATAGAGCGCAGAATTGAAGTACAGCATGGATAATAATGAAGAATGGGAAGAGAAGAAGCGCAAATCCAACACCTTTCATGAGTCGAGAAATCGCTACAATTGACGTATCTCCAATAATCTTCTCCCTTAACGAGGGCTGAAGCCATGCACTTACAAAATGTAAAGAGAGCGCGAGAACTAAACTCGAGGCAAGATGCGTCGTCAGTTGTGGATAACGAATTGAAGAGCATATGCGCGAGGAAGAAAGAAACAGAAGAGATCTCTCCACGAAAGGGGGAATAAGAAGAAATAATGCAGCACAAATAAGCAAAACCACGAGAAGAGCGAATATCTCACGAATGGGGGCATAAGTATTTTGATAGATAGATGATATTGAGGGAAGAGAGACTATTTTCTTCTTAATAAGAAAAGCTGAAAAAAGCGCCCACCCAAAAAGAATGAGTGGAAAGAGATACATCACAACTTCTTCAAAGGGAGAGAAATCCACTTATTATTCCTTATCCTCTCTTGATTTTTATTTGAGCTCATTCTGGGCTTGAAGAAATGACGATTCTATATACGAAGTGCACTCATCAGTCAACTTTGAGATAAATCGAAAAGAAGTCGTCCCTGGCACGTTATATTTTAAAAATGGGTCATTCTTAAAAAGATGCGCTTCATTCATAGAGCACATGATTTTTGATCGAATAGTTTCTAGACGAAGAAGCTTTCCAGTAGTCTCTCCATCTCTCTTGAAAAGAGCCACTCGCATTGTACAGCTTAATAGAGCGGCTTTTAAGCGCCTGTCATTGGGAAGCTCTTCGAGTATATTACTCTTATCAGAAGAATATGGCTTATACCCACAATCAATCATCTCAATCAAAGCCACATACTCAAAAGGCCTTAAGTCTTTCCAAGGTATAGCATGGGGATTCCATGCTCCCTGCCCTTTCGATATTTCCTGAACACTGACATGAAGCTGAAGAAGCCTCTTTTTAAGAGTCTCAAACCTCGGCATGTAAATCTCTCCCCTCCAGCAAAGTTCTTGATATATATGCTGATAGAGGACATCGACGGCTTCACCACTGGTCGGTTGATCAATTGAGGCATTAACTGCTATAGGAAGGACGATACATGAAGGCTTCTTTAAGCCTGCATCATCGAAAGGAAAAAAATCACTATACCTTCTTGCACATCCATGTGAAAGTAGACTACTCCACACAAGAAGCAATACACTGACTTTCGAGATAACATTATAAGAAGAAAGAGAAAGAATACGGCTAAAGAAAGCCAATTTCATAAGATCATACACTATTGAAAAACTCTCAAAGTGCCTCTGACGAAAAAGAAAAAAAAACACACCAGAGAGGGTCTATACGGCATACTCGTCACTCTTAAGGCTGCTACCTTCCGATCCTGACCTAGTTCAAGCCGCCATATTCCGTAAGGTCCCCGGTGTGCAAGTAATACTATACTCTTGAATGCTCTTTATTGAAAAGAGCTCTTTTCTATAGCCCTTTCATGAATCTATTTCCCTCTTTAAAGAATAAAAGAGAGCTCGTGCCCGCTCTTCCAAGTCAATGCCAATTTTATTTGCTTCAGTAACGAGAGTGTAAAGTGCCTTTTGAATATGGTCTCCATGATCTATGAGATGCTGAGAAGACTCTTGAGTATTATTTATTTCATCACTCGCGATCTTCTTTATGAGCTTTTGTAGCCTCGATAGTGTGGGCAACGAAGGAGGTATTTCTTGTGAAAGACGTCTTGCAGGCTTTCTCTCTTTTTCTTGAGCTTTTATCTCTTCCCACTGTTGGAGAGCTTCTTCTTCTGTTAACTGTTTCGGCCCTGTTGGTAAAAACATATGAGGAAGTCGACGAATCATCTTTTGATTTGCTCTTAAGAAAGGCTCATACCAAGGAAATCTCCCCTCTTTTTGAGCGACTTGAGCAATAAACACGCAATTCATCAATAGATCACCCAATTCATCGGCTATTTCTTCATTATCTCCATGATCTATACTTTCAATACACTCCGCAGCCTCCTCAGAAAGACTCTTCTTTAATGACTCAAGAGTCTGTCGTCGCTCCCAAGGAGAGCCTGTGGGACCGATTAAAAACGCAACGGTTTCTGAAAGAGCTAAAATTTCATGAGAAGTCGGCTGATTACTTGAAGATAATGAGTACTCTCGCTCAGACATATACACCTCTTAAGAAGAGACTAAGAAAAAAAGAAAATGAAGCTTTGCAAAGAGATAGCGTATGCTAAAGAACAATATCTCTTCACTCATAATGAGACTTTGAATGAAACGTGAACTTGTCGCAAGCTGCTACATATTATCTAAAGACCTGAAAACTCTCCTCATCTTCCACAAGAAGTTGAAGAAATGGCTACCACCAGGTGGGCATTCTGACGAAAATGAATTACCTCATGAAACAGCGCTTAGGGAAGTAAAAGAGGAAACAGGCCTTACTGTAAATCTTATAGACACAGGGCCTCTCTTGATCGATGAGTGGAATGCGCACTCAATCCCACGTCCATTCTTATGCCTCCTAGAAAATATCCCCGCCTACGGCACCAATCCGCAACACCAACATATTGACATGATATTTATTGGGAAAATAGACGAGACGTCACATGAAATCGAATCATCGATGAATTCTCTTATGAGAGAAGAGGAGTGCCGCTGGTTCTCGCTCTCTGATATTGAAACCCTTGTTGTAGATACTGATATATTCAATGAGACAAAACGCATACTCAAATATCTTTTTAACAAGTATGGTACATTTGTATCTTCACCTTGAACAAATTAATCCATGAGTGCCACATGTCAGCTCAATCAAGATCGATCTTTATTGCTGCCACAGGACAAAATGTTGGCAAAACAACCCTCTCTTTAGGCATCTTTCAAGCATTAAAGAATCGTCTCTCTTCTGTAGGCTTTTTCAAGCCGGTTGGGCAAAAGCATGTGACATTAGATGATGGTAGTATTGTTGATAAGGACGCTGCCCTCTTCTCATCAAGGTTTTCTCTTCTCGATTCCCCTCACGATGTAAGCCCGGTAATCTGCGACGCAGGATTCACAAGACGCTTTCTTGATAAGTCAATCAAAACTCAAGATCTCATCCAAGAGATTTTAAAGACTTTCAATTCACTCAAGGAAAACCATGACTTTGTACTTGTTGAGGGAACAGGCCATATGGGAGTAGGCTCCCTGTTTTCCTTAAATAATGCTAAAGTCGCACATATCCTCAAGACTCCAGTAGTCATCATAGCAACTGGAGGCCTTGGCTCCGCGTTTGACGAACTCCAGCTTAATGTATCTATCTGTAGAGA
This sequence comes from uncultured bacterium, assembly GCA_964427425.1. Taxonomy (GTDB): domain Bacteria; phylum Chlamydiota; class Chlamydiia; order Chlamydiales; family FEN-1388; genus CAYRUD01. Next base: position 322,716 of record CAYRUD010000001.1, on the reverse strand, counting down.
ATATGGAATTCCGATCAAAGGCATTATCCTCAATAAAGTTCTCTCTGAAAAGAGATCGATGATTGAGCATTATTTTCCTAAAGCTTTAGAGATGTGGGGGATCCCTCTTATTGGGACTATTCCATATGTTGCCTCCCTCAGCGAGCCAACATTAAAAGATCTTTCAATTCTTTTTGACGCCCCTCTTCTTTCAGGGAAGAGCGAGGAAATGCATCATATCCAGACTATGAAGCTTGTCGCGGGGTCACTTGAGTCTTTCTTACACGAATTCCAAGATGGCCAAATTATTATCACTCCAGCCTGTCGAGACGATATAATCCTAGCATGTGTCGAAAGAAAGTTAAGAGAAAAAGCCCTTCACGGCAAAGAGTTCTTCACAGGAGTTATTCTTACTGAACAGCAAGAGCCGAAGTCAGATATTGTTCAAAAACTCGAGATGGCAAATATCCCCGCGCTTTGGGTTCCATCGTGCACATTCGATGTGATGAGAGCTGTCTCAACATTTACTGCGAAGATACAGAAAGAAGATGATGAGAAGATTCTTGAGGCTTTCCATCTTGTCGAGCAGTACGTAGATTTTGATCTCCTGCTAAAATCTTAAGTACACGTTCGTCCCATAAAATGAGCTCTTCTAACATATCTTGGAAAGAAGCTTCTCTAAGACATGCCCCGCTCGAACAGGTTCTTAAAAGCGAACACCGTTTCGAAAAAGAATATCCAAGAGGGCACTTGCCCTGAAAATATCCATCGACAGGTCTTTGAGGAGCATATTTTTGACTATTGGATGGTCCAAAGAAGCTGAAAGTAGGAGTCGACGTTAAGGACGCTAGATGAAGAACCAAAGAATCCATGGCTAAAACTCGATCAGCCCTTGCAATCAAATTTGCAAGGCAAGGGAGTTCTGGCTGATAGAGCACAACACTTGAAGCTAGAAAACGCGACGCGAAATGCCCAACCTCTTTTAACTCTTCATAAGAGCCTGCGACGAAAACAAAAAAGATATTTCCAATCTGTTCGTATACCCCTTCTAGCACCTTAAGCATTGTGCTGGAAGTACACGTTTTATTTACCCATCTTGATCCACAAGCGACAAGCCAGACAGGCCTTTCGCCTTGTTCAGGCCAGCGCTTTAACTCGCTTAGAACAGCTTTTTGTTGTTCTTGAGTAAGTTTAATTTCAGTAGAAGTTGGCGCATAAATAGTAGAGGCGTCCTCAAAATGAGATTGGACAACCCACATGTATTCGTCACGCATACACAGATCAGCAGGAGGATTCACTCTTTTTGAAGTTGAAAGAAGATTCATCTTCTCAGGTGCAGTCTTCCACCCATATCCAATTTTCTCCTTAGCAGGAAGACACATGTTGATAAGCATTGATTTTGTGTTCCCTTGGAGATCGAAAGCTACATCCCACTCGCCATATTCACTCAAACGACTCTTCTGTTTCGTCCATTCTGAAAAGCCCTCAAATGAAGAAAAACTCGATCGAATTTTTTTCGAATTAACTTCGATAACACAGTCTACATATGGATAGCTACGAACTAATGAAGCAACAGATTCCTCAACTACCCAACCAACAGTTTCAACACCCTGTTTCTCTTTGAGGTACTGAGCTACAGGCAGCGCCTGGGCAACATCGCCCATCGCCGACGTCTTTACAATTACAACTCGCATATTAATCTCTCCCCTATGGGGCCGAATAGTCGCTCAACATATACTCTCATATCCTCATGAACATGATCATACACCACAACAGATTTATTTGTGATCGGATGCTGAAACTTTAAAGAAAATGCATGCAAAAGGTGTCTTGGCGGACGAGTATCTTGGCCTATCCTCTTTTGTGATGACTGATATCGAACATCACCTAAAAGTGGATGACCAATATAGGCAAAGTGCGCTCGAATCTGATGAGTTCGCCCTGTCTGCGGAAAGACTGCAACAAGTGTCGCTTGATCAGTCGCTATGAGTGTTTTCCACTTGGTGACGGCTGAAAGCGCGTAAGGCTCATGAATCTCATGGGAGGCCGCAGCTCTTACATATATCTCTTTACTACCATGTTGAGTTTCTCGCGCGAGAGGAACAGAAATGACACCCCCCTTTTCCTTTATCGAGCCTTCGACAACCGCGATATACGTCTTCTCAACCTTTCTCTCTTTAAAGAGAGCCTCGACCATTTTCTGACACTCAAGATTCTCTGTAAGTAAGAGCACGCCACTTGTATTTTGATCTAATCGATGAACTAAGAAGAGGGAGTCTTTATCAGAAAACAACTTTGACTTACGAATAAGGAGATCTCGTATCGGCTTCTCTGCTGTCTCAACGTAGGATGGCTTAGATATAGCAATAATCCCCGAGTCTCGATACAAAATACGCGAACTATGAACTTCTTGAGTCTCACGCTTTAGGGAAAGAAAATGAACCTGAAAAAGGACGCGATCCTTCCTAGCTAGAAGAAAATTTGACTTACGAACGAGTCGCCCATTAATGGAACAGCCGCCTTGATCGATAACCTTCTTAATCGACTTCTTTGAGGGAGGGGATTCTGAAGGAGCTTTTTGTGCTATCTTTTCTTGTACAAAATCAATAACTTCTTTGCCGTGATCCTCTTCAAGAGCAATCCACTCAATCGCCTCATCACTATGGGGCTTAACGTTGGAAGTTTTCAAACAGAAATCCCTTTCCAGACTTTACTTAATCTATAAATTAAGACAGAGAGTAAATTAACAGGCTAATAATTTAACGTCTCGATTTAAAAACAGCGATTATACAAAGAAATTTATTTAAAGATAAAGGGGCTTTTTATAAAGCCCCTTAGGATTTTACCATTATTGGTAAGAAAATTGTCGCAAGAAACGAAGATCATTCTCGGCGAAGAGACGGATATCTTTAATGCCATGAAGGAGCATAATAGTTCTATCAACCCCCATTCCCCAAGCAAACCCTGTATACTTCTCAGGATCTATCCCAACATTCTGAAGAACATGGGGATGGACCATGCCAGCTCCCAGAATCTCTAACCACCCTGAGTGCTTACATACTGGACACTTATGCCCCTGACAGATCAAGCATTCAATATCGAGCTCAACACCAGGTTCAACGAATGGAAAGTAACTTGGCCTAAAGCGCATTTTCACATCTTTTTTAAACAACCTTCTGACAAATTCAGAAAGCGTCCACATAAGATCCTGCATCGAGACCCCTTCATCGACATACACGCCATCAACTTGATGGAAGAAGACGTGAGATCGAGCACTAACAGACTCATTTCTATATACTTTTCCTGGACAGACGAAGCGAATAGGCGGCTTTGTACGCTCCATGACACGACCTTGTACTGTAGTCGTGTGAGTCCTTAAAAGAACACCAGGGTCAATATAAAATGTATCCTGCATATCTTTTGCAGGGTGATCTGCCGGAAAATTTAAAACATCAAAGTTATAATAATCAGTATCTACTTCTGGACCAAGCTGTACGGAGAATCCCAAATCTTGGAAAACGCCAACTATCTCTTCAATAGCTTTTGATATAGGATGCTTTGATCCTACTTTAAGACTTCTTCCTGGAAGAGTAATATCAACAGTTTCATTGGCGATTTGCTTTTCAATCTCTTTTTCACTCAAAAGAGCGCTCTGAGACTCTAAAGATGCTTCGATAAAACATTTAAGATCATTGACACGAGCTCCAAAAGCTTTCTTCTCTTCTGGCGACAGCGTCTTGAGCTCACCCATGAGCCCTTGAACTAATCCTTTTTTTCCTAAATATTTAATCTTGAGCTGCTCTATATCTTTTAAAGAGCCACAAGAGATTATATCATGCTCAAATTGCTGGCGTATCTGTTCCATTTCGTCGTCCGATTGAACATTAGTCTATTGAGAAGCTTGGGCTATAAGGAATTAGAAGGCTTTCATTCCAGTTAACTTAATAAGTCCTTCAGCCCTCTTCATAAAGAGCCTATCAAAGCGAGCGATTCTTGGCAGCACCATATTGAAAGAAGGTTCTATTTTCACCAAGAATCCCCCCCCTAAAAATAAAAATACCCGATCCTTCTTTTGAGAAGAGATCGGGTATAACTTATTTCTTCACTCTCAAGTGAAACGTTGTCGTATTACGCAGCAACTAAATGTTTCTTTACTTGCTCAACAACTGACGCAAACCCTTTTGGGTCACGAATAGCCATTTCGGACAACATTTTTCTATTGAGAACGCTACCGGCTTTCTTCAAACCAAAAATTAGTTTGCTGTATGAAATTCCATGCATTTTAGCCGCAACACCGAGACGAGTAATCCAAAGGCTTCGAAAATCGCGCTTTTTAAGCTTTCGGTGGCGGTAATTATTCGACATCGCACGAATAACAGCTTCTGTACTCAATCGAATGTGGTTTTTTCGGTCTCCCCAAAAACCTTTCGCAAGTCTCATCAACCGCTTTCTGCGACGATGGGATGCAACAGCGTTTGTCGCTCTAACCATCGTTTGTTAACTCCTTACATAAATATGTGTGTTCACAATCACACTTAAACGCCCATCATGCGAGTATATCGCGGAGCATAGGTGTGATCAACATATGCTGCTTTAGCAAGCTGGCGCTTCCGTTTTGGACTCTTCTGCGCCGCATGGTGACGCTTTCCAGGGCGATGACGTTTTAACTTCCCTGTTCCAGTCACTCTAAACTTGGCTTTAATTGCCTTTACGGTCTTCATCTTAGGCACGACACGTATCTCCTATCCACATAATCGACGTCACTTACTACCTCACATGGAATAATTCATTGAAAAGCAGTAAGGATAAAATCGCTTTTAGGTGCGATATATTTGATGCAGTCTATTCAGTTATTCTCACTTTTCAAAGAAAGATAACTGAAGAGCTATCAGTAAATTCTCTCGTTCTCTTTTCACTGAAAGAAAGTAGAGGGGCCATGGAAGATCTCCATTTGGCCAACTTTTCAATGCGCAAAAATGAGATCGGCCAGATCATAGCATGTTAAGTTGTATAGAGCAAGGGGAACAGCGCACGAAAGATGAAAAGTCTTTCATGCGCAAAGAAACTATTTGAACTGTCGAGCTAGAGCGCTGAAGAAATATCGCTGATAGCCACGCTGCCGCTTGCCTGAGAGGCTTGTTGAGCAGAGGATAGAATATGCTGAGCGACTTGCGTCCCTTGAGCTGAAGAAGCGGGATTAGAAGGAGGAGCTTTTTTCTTCTTATTAGGAGCCGGAGACAAGACCATTGACAGTATTTTACCCATCATTTTTGGCTGAGCTTCGACAAGGGAAATCTCCTCGAGTTCCTGAAGAATTCCGGTCATCATTCGATCGCCAACTTCAGGGTGCATGATCTCACGACCTCTGAACATACAGGTAAATTTAACCTTGTTTCCCTTCTCCAAAAATTCTTTAGCGTGTCGAACCTTAACTTGAAGATCGTTCTCAGAAATATTAGGAGAGAGCTTAACCTCTTTAACTTTTATCTGATGCTGTGACTTTTTGCTTTCTTTTTCACGCTTTGCTTGATCGTAGCGAAATTTACCATAATCAATAATCTTGCATACCGGCGGAACAGAAGTAGCAACAACCTCTACAAGGTCTAAGCCCGCCTCTTTGGCCATATACAAAGCTTCTTGAACCGTCATGATTCCTAATTGTTCGCCTGTCTCGCTAATAACACGGACTTTTGGTGCGCGAATCTCGTAATTGACTCTCAAGCGTTTTTCCTTCTCCTCATCTGTAAATACTAGACTTGATCACGGCTCTCTTTTATTTAAAAGAGGAAGCTTCTTCCTGAAGCTTCTATATACCCTTAGCCGATCAAGATACATGAGATGTATTACACGATTATTCATTGTACGTTGTCAACAAAGATGATGCAACATGTTCCTGACATCTTTTAACGAAGAGAGATAAATTTTATGATTTATGACTTATAAGTTAGCGTCTTTCAGAGAGAAAAACGAAAGAAGCCATACTTATATTGAGATCATGATTCAAATAAGGAAAGAGCGCTCCACTTCTCAACAGAGAGGCATGGAATCACACACAAAGAGATTCCTAATTCATCTCTTTCCTGTGAGCTCGATGGAATTTTCATCATAAACGACTGAATATCAATGGAAGTAAGCCCATTCATTTTCCTTACTGAGAAGACACAGAGAATCTCGCCTTTTCGCATGAGTGACGAGGTCTCAAGTAAGATTGAGCCATCCATCTTCGTAAGCAGAATCCGCTTAACACCTTCAATGATTCCATCTGAAGTCTTTGTCTGGAATTGAGCTCGTAAATATGAATCCTTCGGAGAAACAACGACACGAACCTGAAGAGAAGCTGGATCCCAAGCCTCTTTCGAAAATATTTCGTGCTTTAAGAATTTCTCATAACCTTCACGGAAAAAAGAGAGAAACTCGTCCTTCGGGCTCAATCTCTTATAAAATGTGAGCGCGGTTTGAGTTGTTAAAGTCGACAGGAAAGATTGAGACGCAAGCGCTGCTTGCATCACAAGGGGCACGGATGAAAAAAGCCACTTATTCAAGCCTGTATTTACACCGCACTTGAAAATCTCTGTCCACTCACGAAAAATATGAACCGAGATATCTATCGCAGAAGCTCGAAGCGGTGTTGTAAACGCTGAATATGGAGAAAAAGGAAGCTGCCAGACACTCACACAATCATGAAACAGAGCCGGAACAGATAAGACCTTCTTTGTCAGATCAGGGCCATACGCAACACGATGAGAAAGTAAAGTCTTTACCCCCTCTTCACTTTCTAATACATCTTCAATAGTATGGCGATCTTCTATAATAGACCAAAGGCCACGATCACTCATTTTTTTGAAAATAGCCTTGGAGTTATACCAATCCGCTAAAGACTTCTTCTTTTTTCTCGCTTCTTTAGAGTGGGTAGCTATAACACCTCGGACAATCAGGCAATGTGAGTTTTTACCACCCCTATTTCGATGATTTGAAGGAAGCTCAACGCATTCGACTGAAATCAATTCATTCCACTTTAAGAAAGAAGAGCTTTCAACATACTCCTTCTCTCTTTTCAAAGTGCAAAATTGTCGACTTCCAATCTCAACAAGCTCGAGAACCTCTCCGCCTTCAGAAGATTCCAGCACATTTTCTAGATTCGAATCAATATGTACTCCCTCACCTTCAACATAACCCGAGAGAACAGCTGTGGTCATTGAAAAGGGGCGAAACGCTAAATCATCGCGAACGAGCGAGCGAAACATCTCCTGTAATGGAAGGAGAAAATCGTCGCCAACTTTTCTGGGAATTAGTCCTGCCAAGCAAAAGCCTTCGTCATCATGATCCGAGTGAATGACATAGAATGTCTCAAACATCCGGAATAAGGCCAATGTAAGAAGAGCTAACGAGGAGGCAGCCTGAGATCTTTTGCGCTGTCGCTCTTCATGAGAAGATAAAGCATTAGAGAGTGAATCTGAATGAGAACAATAATTGGTAGTATTCATGAGTATAAAGAGTATGGGATATAGCTGACTCGAACAGCTGACCTCCACGATGTCAACGTGGCGCTCTAACCAACTGAGCTAATACCCCACATGAAGAATTTATGGCCAATAGATTAGCAGTTTATCTAAATCCACTCAAGATGAGAAAATCATGCCTCGCTCTTATTTCAGCCTAATCGCTTCTGTTTCAGGAAGTTTAAGCCATTATTTTCTCTTCACTGATTGAAACAGAAAAGAGCAAAAACTGCAGCTGTTGATAAAAAGGACATACTCTGACACCAATGACAAACCTCAGAAAAAGACATCAGTTCCCCCTCTTTACCTCACATCTTGATTTTGCTCACAGCCTCTGGAGACAACTTATTAGGAAGGGCGACATAGTCATAGATGCCACAATGGGAAACGGCCACGACACAACATATCTATCGCATTTACTTTTCCCTCATGAAGATTCTAGGCTTATAGCTTATGATGTCGACACCCATGCACTTATAAATACGAAGAAAAAACTTATTGAGGAGGGGTTCGAAAGAGAGCTCGATATGAGCTCTATTCACCTAGTAAATGAGTGCCACTCGAAAGTTGACCGAATCAAGACCTTTATAAAAGAAGAAAGAAAGATCTCTTTGATTGTCTATAACCTAGGATACCGACCAGGCTCTGGCGAGAAAGAAAAGACAACAATGAGAGAGACAACTCTTGAGAGTATTGATAAGGCAATGACCCTCATAGCGCCTGGAGGTGTTATTTCTATCACTAGCTATCCAGGACATCCCGAAGGTCAAAAAGAAAAAGAAAGTATTGATAAGGAGCTTACTCAGGCTCTTCTTCATCGCCCTGAGTGGAGTTTGACAAACCACTCTTGGATGAATAAGAAATTGGCACCTCAGCTTTATCTTCTCCAGAGAGCTGTAGACCCATAGGATTTTTGCGATCAGATCCCTCTTCTTCATGAAAACGGTCGCGAATTTCAGTAATAAGCTTTTGAGACTCAATCCATTGATTTACTTTTTGGGGGAGAAGATCATACCGCTTTAAGAAAGCGATAAATAAAAGAATGAGAACAGCGTAAAACACCAATTTAAAACTCGCTTTGATCGCTCCCCACAAAAGATTGAGAACAATAAAAGCGCCTATAAGAAACACACACCATGAAAGAAGATCGCTCATTAAAGGCATTGTCGTCTTATCTCTCTCCATCATAAATATGATTATAGAGGGCTTCTTCAAACCTAACACATCTCTGAAGCACCCTGACACGCAGTATATTCTAAGAATACTAATTTGAATAAATGAAAATCTATCAGAAGCACAGCTTTTTTAAAAAATTAATTTAAAAGACACAAATAAACCATTAAAGGAGTATAATAGAGAGGCTAGATATGAATAATAATTTGTTATTAAATGAGGTGATTTATGACAAAATTATTTATTTTTATTGTCTCTGGATTACTCATCACTTTTTCGCAAATAAATGGCGAGACAAAGAGTCAGCCTACAGCCAAAAACCTCACATATACCGCATCAAAGAAAAACACACCCGCTCCGGAAGCGTCACGCCTCATCACACACTCCCACCCAGTAATCGAGACTTCTGATATCTCTATTGTGACAATCAGAAATGTTGAGTGTCATGTTGCAGCTTATGAAAACAAGACGATCATCACTCTCCTAAGTGGTCCAGAGAAAAATAAACAACTTATCTTTGTAAATAAGATCTTAGCAGATGTTTCACAGAAAGAAATAAGAGACGGAGATTCATTTACCCATAATTACTCGTGGGGAAAAGTCATCACCGAGCCGCGAAGACAGAGCATTGCCCTTAAAGATAAAGGACAATAATAAGAAGAAGAGGCATTTTTTTCTTTAAGCTTTATGGCGAGGCTTAATTGAGGCTTCATTCACTACTATTGGATCTTCAAACTCTTGATATCCAAAAGCCTTTCTAGCTTCGCCCATAATGAAAAATGACCCTGTAATGACTAAAGGACATTTTGAATCAAAAGCGTTAGAAAGACCCACGTCTATAGATTCACGCACTGAGGCACATGAGACCACAAGCTCTTGAGAAAAACCTGCATCTCTTGCTCTCTCAACAATCTGTTCTGGTAAGAAAGCTCTTTGAGAGTTCTGCGCTTGAGTCGCGATAAGTAACTGAGATTTAGGAAGGAGCAAATGAAGCATCTCATCGAGATCTTTTTCCTTAGATGCTCCTACGATAAAGAGATATCGTGAAGACTCTCCATTCTCTTTTTCGAGAGTTTTTAAAAGCCTCTTTATCCCATCTGGATTATGAGCTACATCCATATACACGAGAGGAGAAGCAATCCCCTGACCCCTATTAAGCGCCTCAGAAACCAAGTCAGAAGGAACCTTTTCGCATCGACAAGGAGGCCTCTGGCTTATTCCATACGTAATAGAGCGCTCATCTAAACGAGGAAACAATGCTCGTAAGATAAGTAAACTCTTATATGCGATCTCGCTATTCTCATCATCAAAACTTTCAAAAACATTTTCCACATGATGAAGAGAAGCATCTCTCATAGCAGCTATAGATGAGATGATCTTTATATTTACTTGAGGGCCAATAACGATTGGAGTAGAAGGCTTAATAATCCCCGCCTTCTCAAGAGTAATTTTCTCAATCGTATCCCCAAGGAGATCAGTATGATCAAGGCCAATTGAAGTAATAATCGAAAGGCAAGGCTGAATAATATTTGTAGCGTCAAGCCGCCCGCCTAATCCCACCTCAATAACAGCGACATCAACCTGTTCTTGCTGAAAGGCTAAAAAAGCTATGAGCGTCATAATCTCGAAAAAGGTAAGCCCCAACTCTTCGACCGAGACTTTGCTACAGATCGTCTGGAGGAGGCTAAGAAACTGCTCTGGAAGTATCGCTTTTCCTGAAACCTGGATCCTCTCAGTGCATGAGCGGATATGAGGTGATGTATAAAGCCCTACTTTGTATCCAGCAGACTGGAGAGCTCGAGCAATCTTTGTAGTAACGGAGCCCTTACCATTTGTCCCACCCACGTGGACAGTCCGAAATGATCTTTCAGGAAAACCTAAGAGGGCAGAAGCTTTTTCCATTCGAACAAGATCATATTTAGCGCCAAGACCTTTACTTCGTTGAAAAAGCCATTGAAGCGCCTCTGAATAAGAGGTCATTAAGTCATCATGCAATCTAAAAGGTGCTTTCATCACTTTCTAAAAATACCCCTCACGAAGAGCGAGCCCTTTCACGCAATCGAGTAAGCAGAATTTCAATCGTTTCCTTAGGCGCTTGTGAAGCCCCTAATTTGGTATCTGGCTTTACGGAGCCATGAAAATCAGACCCTCCTGAGACAAGAAGTTTCCGATGCATAGCTAATCGAAGAAATCGGTTGTTTACCTCGGGCTCAAAACGAGAATAATAACCTTCAAGTCCATCAAATGGAAGACAAAGAAGATCTTTTACTCTTTGATACCTAGAGATAAGGTGAGGATGAGCTAGAAAAGCATATCCGTTCGCTTTATGAATGATATCAATAGCCTCTTGAGTCGACCATTTTTGCCCAGCAAAATAACAAGGTTTTGAGCTTCCTAAGTACTGTTTGAAAGCTTGTTGCACCGTTTCTACATATCCTTTTTGAACCATTACTTTTGCGATATGTGGACGACCATATGTTTTAGCTTCTGGCGAAGCTAATACTACTTCCTCATATGTCATCGAAAACCCACGCCGATTCAGAGCATCCACTATCGCTCGATTCCTCTCTTCTCGTCGAGCGAAATGAAGCTTACAAGCATTAAGAATAATCTCTGAGCTAGGATCATAGGAATAACCGAGAACATGAATGCTCTCGCCTTGAAATTCAGTGGATATCTCGATCCCTGGAATAAGAGTAATTCCAATCATAGAAGCGTGTGAGAGCGCTTCATCATAGGCACCTACTGTGTCATGATCTGTGATCGCTATCCCCTTCAAACCAATTGAGTACGCATGCTCTACGAGCTCTTTCGGAGTCATACTCCCATCAGAAAAGGAGCTATGACAATGAAGGTCGAACCCACTTGGATCTTGCGTGATATGTATCAAACGAGCGCTCCTTCCTTCATGATATGTATTGAAGCTGAGATTTAATAAGCCGTATGCCCGTGAACCGTATTCCCCCATTGATCGATGATTCGGACTTCACTTTCAAGTCTGTATCCAGTCTCTTGATACACTTTCTCTTGTATTGACCTAATAAGGGCTTTTACATCCTCACAAGTCGCGCCACAACGATTGACTATGAAATTCGCATGAACTGTTGAAACTTCTGCGCCACCTACTTGCAGCCCTTTTAACCCTGAGGATTCTATCAGTTTGCCCGATGGAGCCATTGGAGACGGATTTCTAAAAATACATCCCGCGGACTTATCTTTATAGGGTTGGGTCTTTAATCTATACTCTACAATTTCTTTTTGAGCTTGCTTTGCTTTTTCAGATTTTTGGAGCTGAAAGCATGCGCCTACAATGATACTCCCTTTCATACTCTGGAATGAGGAGTATCTATAACTGAAAGAAAGCTCTCCTTTCATATATCTTCGAGATGACCCATCAGGTAAGACTGCGTCTACATAAACCAGAGCATCTTTTGTCTCAGAGCCAGAAGCTCCGGCGTTCATATAGACCGCTCCGCCAACTGTCGCTGGGATTCCTGCCGCAAACTCAAGCCCTTGATACCCATCTTGGGCAGTTACTCTTCCCAATTGGGCAAAGCTATACCCTGCGCCAACCTCATACAATCCCATCCCGTTAGAATGAAAAGACTCAATCTTCATTCGTATGACAAGACCTCTGAAGCCTAAATCATCAAAAAGGCAATTAGAACCTTTGCCAATAACTAGATATGGAATTTGGCTTTCTTTAGAGAATGTAATCGCCTCTTTCAGTGCTTGTGGAGTATCTACTTCACAAAAATAATCAGCAGGCCCCCCTATTCCAAAAGTAGACAAAGTGGAGAGTAAAACATGTTCCTGAACTTGAAGCGATCCAATATCTAACATTGTGGGGCTCCTCTTCATCTCTTTATAAGAGAGTATATTTCTCATGCTGAATGGACGAAAAATAGACAGTTAGAGCGATATCTATCAAGTAGAGAGATTAGGTGTATTGACTTTCACATCGATGATTAAGTCAATACACTTGCAATCAAGAAGAAAAAAAGAGGTCATTCCAGGCTTTACATTTCTTTATTCAAGCTGAAGAGAACTCAATGGAGAGGGTGCTTGCTCCTGAGATAGCTTTATCTCTTCTTCTTCTTTTCTCTGTGATTCAAGATCTTGAATCGTTTGCGAGAGAGTAAGAGATGATTTAGCCTCTTCATCTACAGCATCATCAATCAGCCCGTGAGCTTTGGCAATAGCAACAACAACCGCATGAATAAATGAAGCCGCTTGTGGCGTTGCGAATTTCTTTGCAAGCCTCTTTGCCTCAGCAATCACTACCTTTGGAGGAAGTGGAAGTTTTTCATGAGCAGCCTTGGCAGACAAATCAGGAATATTGAGCAGCTCGTGAACTGCTAAACGAAGGATTGTTCTCTCTACCGTTTGAAGGCGCTCTATTCGATATTCATTGAGTACAGATGTAATTTTTGAATCAATGATCGGTCTAGACAAATCGATGGCTTCTGCGATCTCTTTAATCTGTCTTACAGCACTTCGAGCAACTTTCAGCTCTTCCATTATGAGCTCTGAGAGCTCATATGAATTATCTACTGAGGAGATATCTTGCGCATACATAAAGAGAAATAACACTTCGCGGAGCTTCGCTTGTGGAATACTCATACAGGGGGCCTTACAGTTTCAAACCTTCATCGTACTCTTTAATTTTTAAGACAGAATCTCACAGTCCGAATATTGAGCGTAATACTCAATATAACATGAAAATTTTTTCAGTTTTATCGAAACAGAAGAACTAAGCCTTACGATTTTACATGAAATACGAAAAAAGTCTTATTTACGGTTACACGTTTTACGTCACTTACATTCTTCATGAAAGAGAGGGTTTAAGAGATAGAGCCCAATCACCCTCTCTTTCATGTTTTGATATCAGATTCTTCCGTCGAAAAGACAAAAGATTCTTCATTTTAAACTCTAATGAGTATTGACTACCCTCCGAAGATCATCTACCGTCTTAAGTTGACCATTATTGAGATATGCTTTCAAATCATTCAGGTCATCTGGATGGCATCTGCGATCAGAAGGGACAAACATCATGAGTGGACTCTTCCAAAGACGACTGAGTTCAATTCCATTTTCTTTAAGAAAATCAATCACGCCGTTTTGTTTTTCCATTGGGACAAAAGAGAATGCAATGAAATTGAATAAATTACCACGACGGATATTCTCTTGATACGAAATCTCTCCCTCTTCGTCTGAATCAACCTCTCTATCAGCTAAAACTTTAGAGGATATTCTCTCCATGTAGGATGCGAGTGTCTTTTCTTGAGTCGGAGTATACATTAGTTCGTGAACAATTCTTTGCTCTTCATTGATCAGACTTCGAAGCTTTTCAGAAATTTCGTCCAAAGAAGTTGCGTATTTCTCTAATTGACTTTGATTCAGGATAGCTTCTTCAAGCGACTGAGCACGAGTGAGAAGCAATCGCCATTCAGAGAGATATCTTCTTAAACACAGCTCATGAGGTAAAGGACCAATATGAAGATCTTTTTCTTTCTTAAATCGAGCCATCGCTATTTGCGCCTCTTCTTTTGACCAATGATCGCGAGAGGACAGCTCTTTTTTCAAACGCGAAACCCTTTTTGTAGAACTTTTTATCACCTCTTCAAGCTGTTCTAGCCGATTACTCATCCATGAGAGAAAAACTTCTATTGTCTCGTCTTGAAAAGGAGCAAGGCTAAGAAACCATTCAATGATAGCATTTGAATCTCTATCAGAAGAGATGATGATATCCACCATATCCAGAACGGTAATGATGATACTCTTTTCGTCAGCTACTGATAAATTCCGCACATGATGAAAATTGGTAAAATTAGCGTCTTCTATCTTTCTTTCCTTATCCATCTTTAATTGAGCTATATAGCGAGCCAGACTCCAGAAGTTAATTTTTAAATAATCTTTGGAATTGATCTTGCGCGATGTCTCAAGGTAGAAATGGATAATTTTTTTTGAGAGCGCCTCACTCATCTCCCCCTCTTTACGGAAAAGCTCAAAAAGAGATGAATGAGCCGTCACAAATTCTCTTCGTCTTAGATGGTATTCAATCAACAGATAGTAGGCACAAGAAGGCAGCGCATCTTGATTTAAGCACCTCTTTATACATGTGACTGTAGATTCCAGTTCCCTATTTGACCTCTCAAACTGACCATTTAATTTTAATTGCTCTATGAGCTTGGCTTTAAGAATGAGCTTCTTTTTAAAAAGCGATTCGACATCAGAGTGAGATGCGTAAGGATCGGCTCGAAGTTCTTCTTCTATAATTGATATGGCCTTGTCATACCAATCAATCGATTCAGCATGAAGTGAGATTCCCTGGAAGTAGTCTGCTAGAATCTCATAAGGTTCATGACGATCTCGAACCTTACGAACCATAGACTTTAAGTCTAAGATAACTTTCGTCTCATCCTGAAGATGCGATATCCCGCCAGAGGAAATTATTTTTGCGCAAAGTCTGAAGAAATCAGTTTGCCTATTCTCAAGCGATTTTTTTACGAGCTGTAGCTGTCTCTTCTTCTGTGCTATTTCAGATGTCCAGACACCTATTTTTTCAGAGATATTTAGAACAATATTCGTGAGCACATCTTTCAATGTGATAAAGTTCGTCTCATCCTCAGAAATGAATCTTTCCTCAATCTGATCAATAGCTCTTGAGGTCTCCTTCCAGAACTTACACTCTTCTTTCACAGGCAGATCTGCTAAGCGGCTTACATGAGACCACTGAGGCCTATAGCCTATCGATTGAAAAAGCTTAGAAATCCTCTCTTCAATTCCGTTATCCTCAGTATAGTACTGACGTTCGTGCTGATGAGAGGAAGAGGCACAACTGCCTATATTCTCGTCTATCCCTTGAAACGGAGTTAGTAAATGTTGAATAAAAGTCATATTAGATACATATAAAGAAGAGACATCTATGATATTAGTAAATAGAGGATTCATAATACCTCCACTCATTTTATTAAATTAACAAAAACAATCTATTTACAATTTGTTGCTCTTTTAATTATTTACCGAACACTTAAAAGATTTGATCATTCCTAAGATTTATTTTGTTGTATAAATTTCCGCCCCTCAGTAACGATACTTTTTAAAGAGCCGGCGGCTCAATTTGAGCGAGCACCTCCTCTTTTATATGACAGTCTGAATTAGCGAGAGATCAAGTTCTACATATGGAAACTCGAACAAAAATAATTTGTACTATAGGGCCCTCTGTTTCCTCTTTAGAGAGCGTACTCAGGCTCATTGATTCCGGTATGAATGTCGCTCGACTCAATTTCAGCCACGGCACCCACGAACAGCATCGAGAATCTATACATATCCTCAAACAAGCGCGAGAGCAAACCAAGAAGCCTTTAGCTATCATGCTTGATACAAAAGGACCTGAAATCAGAACCGGAAAAGTAGTTCCCGAAGGAGTCGAGGTCAGCCAAGGGATGAGGCTCTTATTGGTTCGAGATAAGGATATCGTTGGAGATTCCTCAAAAATTTCCGTAAGGCCCGATATTGTTATAGATTACTTAAAACCAGGCACGCTCCTCTTAATAGATAACGGCTATATCCAAGCAAAAGTGGTAGAGGTAAATGCCCAAGGCGCGGTTATTGAGTTTCTCAACTCAGGAACTATTTTATCCTCCAAGGGCATGAATGTTCCCGATATTGATATTCCTCTTCCGGCTCTTACTGAGAAAGATATTTCTGATATTGAATTCGGCTGTCGAGAAGGAATAGATATTATCGCAGCCTCTTTTATACGAAACGCTGATCATGTTGTCGCTATAAAAAAACTAATCACGCAGTTTGCAAGGCCCGATATTTTGGTGATCGCGAAGCTTGAGAATAGCGAAGGAATTTACAACTTCGACAACATTCTCCACGTCGCAGACGGCGTTATGGTCGCTCGTGGTGATTTAGGAGTAGAAGTTCCATTAAGTCAAGTCCCCCGACTCCAGAAGATGATGATCCGAAAAAGTAACCTTATCGGAAAGCCATCTGTCACCGCGACTCAAATGCTTGAATCAATGATTCAGAATCCGAGACCTACGCGTGCTGAAGTCTCCGACGTTGCGAATGCAATTTACGATGGAACATCTGCTGTCATGCTCTCTGGAGAAACAGCAGTCGGAAAGTATCCTTTTGATACAGTTAATATCATGCGCAGTATCGTCAAGGAAGCAGAGCAAGACTTTAACTATCCTGCATTCTTCGATATGCATGCGAAGTTAACGTACAGCGACATTCCTTCAGCTCTGACCCTGGCTACAGTTAAAACAGCCGTCAGTTTAGGTGCAAAGGCAATCTTCACGCTCACACACAGTGGAGCGACAGCAAGGCTTCTTTCTCGCTTAAAGCCTCCTATGCCTATTATTGCCCTCACATCTAATGAAACCACATTCCATCAGCTTGGCATTTCGTGGGGAGTTATTCCCGTCCATTGCAATGATCACTGCACAAGCATGGATGAGGCATTTCAATGGGCTAGCCGTTATGGTATAGAATTAGGAATGGTCTCGCATGGTGATTTGATCGTGTTAACCGCCGGATCTCCTATGTGGATTCCAGGGACAAGTAACACCATCTTAGTCGATTGTATTGGAGATGTCTTACTTCGAGGAGAAAAAGGTGTTGGCCAAAAGCTCTACGCCCCTGTCAGTCTCGTCCCAGCGGCAAACAGCATCAAGCCTTATACCGTACGCGGATCGATTATTGTCATCCCTAAATATGATGAATCCCTCTCACCTCTTATCCATGAAGCTTCTGGAGTCATACTGGAGAATGCGCCCGACGATCTTACATCTGCAGGACTCCTCTTCGATATATGTAAAAAAGAGGGTAAAAGCGCCATTATCGGAACAACAAATGCGCTTAAAATCCTTCGCGATGGGCAGCTTGTCACTTTGGATACCGAAAAAGCGATAGTCTATAAAGGCGTAAATAAATAAGAGAAGTAAGTGATATCGAGCTTTCATTTTACAGCTCGCTTCATTGATAATTTGCGCCATTTTAGATTTTAAAGACTCTAGGAATCATATGCCTCACGACAGGTTTTTCGTCTCATTCCCCCTCGCATACAAAGAAGATCACGAAGCGATTATCGAAGACGACGCGGAACTCCATCATCTCCGAACCGTAATGAAATGCCGAGAAGGAGATACAATCGAGCTCATCGACGGTAAAGGCTGGCTCGGTCACGCTACCATCACACAGATGATGAAAAAAAGCTGTAAGCTTCATATCGAGACTCTCTCATCCCAGGATCTACCAAGGCATAGAGTAACAGTCGCCATTGCTGTCACCCGTCCTAGCCACTTAGAATTTGCCATTGAGAAATGCGTTGAAGTTGGCGCCTCATCGTTTCTTATCTTCAAAGGTGACTATTCGGAAAGACAGTCATTCTCTGAATCAACTCAAAAGAGAATGCATCTCATCGTGCAATCAGCATTAAAGCAGTCTGGAAGACTTCATCTTCCTTCAATTACTCTTATTCACTCACTGGACGAGGCTATCTTAAAAGCTCCAAAGCCCCTCTTTTACGGCGATATATCTCCCCTTTCAAAATCTATTAATGAATTTCGATGGGATAAAACTGAAAAGACGTACCTGGAATCGTCTATCTTCATTGGACCTGAAAGAGGCTGGAGCGAAAGAGAGAAGAGTCTCTTAAAAGAGGTTTCTCCACATGGAGGAATTATTCTCTCAGACGCTGTGCTACGAGCTGAGACTGCGGCCATTATCGGATGCCATATGGTAAAACAAGCGATGGAAACAGCACTCGCATAAATCCCAAACAACAAACGAGTTATAAAAATACATATTTATTAATCGTTAATTTAAAATAAAATCCCTACACTATTTAATTAAAAATTAAAAGATTAATAAATCATGAGTTACTTTACCGCTTCACTCTCCCCAACTTTTGGGAGTTATGGTTTTCACCACGATAACTTAGCTAAATGGCATTCTGGCGAAGATTGTGAAGAAACACCTCCTTCAAGCTCGACAGAGCAGAATATTCCTCAATTTTACTCTGAACCACTCCCCCAAGGCGATCCGTCAGTATCTGAATTAGAAGAGAGATTCGGGTCCTCTCCATTCTTCTACAACTCTGACACAGCTGTTCCTATTTCTCTTCGCTTCAGTGATACACATGAAAGCCTCTCACAAGAAGAGGCCTCGATATTTCAAGATAAACCTTTTGAAACCGCGTCTTCACAGCACGATAGCTACTCTACGCCTCAATTGAGGCTTCAGAGATTCCAAAACTCATTCAATAGGCAAGAGAGTGCTTATGAAGACGTTAAAGCTCGAGAAGAACAACTCAAATCTATTAACAACTATCTTGAATACAACCAGCTTTATGATGATGAAATTCATAAGTATGCTCATCTCATAGAGCTATCTTTAGCGATCTTTCCTCGAAGTAGTGACGGAGAGTGCACTCTTATTCATCGAAGAAAAACTAGTCTTCCTTTTTCTATGTTCATAAATGAAAAAGGGATTGCCATTCTTTTGAAAAGACATGACACCGGTTGGAAAAGAGCTGGCGGACAAAAGATTATTAAAAGAGCTATTTTTATCCCGATCGACAGAACAAAACCTATTGAAATCGCGGTTGAAGCAATAACAGCTAAACCTACGGAAAAAGAGCAGTTTAAGAGACTCACCTCTACCGCAGGAATAATTACCCCTCTCATGCTGGGTCGATACAATAACAAAGATCGAATCATACTACCAAAATATGATGGGGACCTCTCTATTCTCAAAAAGAACTCCCTCTCCCTCGATGACAAAATCTCTATCACAAGACAGATATTAACTGGACTCCAAACACTTCACAGCCAGGGATTAATCCATAGAGACATCAAACAAGGGAATATCCTCATACGATTTGATCACATATCTAAGACGTATGAGGCAGTCATTACAGACCTTGGCCACATGAGATCTGTAGAAGAGCTTAAAAAGCTAAGAGACAATGAGATTAAGGAGAAAAAGACTATTTCCCAGAAATTATATGGGACGCGCTCGATGAGCGCGCCAGATCTTTTGTGCCGAGGTTATAAATACCCTGAAAAAGCGGATATGTGGGCTCTTGGGAAAACTTTGTTTTCGCTCTGGGGAAAAGCCTCAATCTTTACTAAGTATGTAACAGTTATAGATGAATATTCTCAGTACATTAGAGATGGAAATAGAGAGATAAAGAAACTCATTAAAGAGCTTGGGAAACAGATCGAAAAGCTCTCTCGATCGAGAGCAAAAAAAGAGAGAAATCAACTCTTTAAAATACTCGCCCAGACACTCAAGCTAAAAGCATCTAAGAGGCCCGCTGCTGAAGAAGCATTGGGTACATTATTAAACTGCAATAGCTCTACTCAAAGTATTGTGAATTCAGGAGAGTAAGACGCCTCTCCTCCCCTTATACAGCTTCCTTTCAAGAGTGAAGTGACAAAATGAAAGAAAGGAAGCCTATTTTTTAATGATTCAATCAATCATTTCCTTCATTCAATTTCAGCATCAAGCTATACTACATTTCAATTTAAGCGGTCGTTTTAAAAAAATTTGGATTTTTTATCGACTCAAGCCAAAATAAATTATAACATTTGAATAGTAGCTATACGCCATTCATCGCGACGAAAACTTTACCGTTTTTTCTCGAGAAAATAGCTAAGGCATGCTCGATTTCAAACCCCTTAGAGTTTAGTTGAAAGGTGCTATGAGAGATCAAGAAGCAAAATCGACATTAGATCAACGGCTTGTCGCCATCTGTCAGACTGTAAGAAATGAAGCACTGGAACCTGCCTTAAAAGAGGCCGAATCAATTAAGCTCCAAGCAGAAAGAGAACGAGAAAGAATTCTCTTAGATGCAAAAAACCAAGCAAAAGAGATTCTCAAGAAAGCTGAGGAAAAAGCTGAAGAGACGAAAAGAACTCTTGAGATGAGCTTGAAGCAAGCAACGAAGCAGGCCTTAGAGCTTTTGAAAGAGCAAATTGAAAATGGGCTCTTCCAACCTGCTCTTGAATCATTCATTACATCAGAACTCTCTTCAAACGAGGGAACAGCTCGTCTTATTGAAGCTCTTATCCATACTCTTGAAAAAGAAGGGATCTTGGGAGATATCGAGTGCGAAATCGGCTCAAAATTATCAAAAGAAGCTGTCGCTAAAGCGCTTGTAAAAGACGCAATGGGCCGACTTAAAAATAGTGAGCTCAAAGTAGGAAGCTCTTCTCTTGGAGTTACTCTCAAAGTGAACAAAAAGCACATTGTCATTGATATTTCGGATCGAGCAGTAAAAGAGCTCGTCTCTCACTTTGTGCGAGCTGAGTTTCGTAAACTCCTTTTTGTAGGAGAGAACGAATAAGAGGGAACCTTAAAGTCTCTTGACCTGTCATATCTTCTACATAAGGGGCGTTTTAAGAGACTTTCATGAAAGAAGTCGGATCCAAAAGCTTCATGAAGGAATTGAATGCATAGATGAGCCGTATTTATCTTATTACCACGCTGCCTCAGCTCGATGTAAACTCCCCACTTGAGATCACAAGGCAAGAGCTCGACTTCCTTATCGAACAGAATTTAAGTTCTAAAGAGAAGGCCTTAATTGATATCATCAGAGAGGGTGCAGATATATTAAACGCAGCAAGATGGTTTGAAGGAAGAGAGTTTAGTCATATCGGGACAATTTCCCCTCAAGAATACTCTATCGCTCTTGCGCAAGAAGACGATAAAGTTCTATCAAAGACTATTGTTGATTTTATAGAGAGATACCCTGCTCCTGAGGAGAGAAAGAAAAACGCCTCCTCACTGTTATTCTCTTACTTTTCTTCTATTCTCTATCAGTCAAATGAAGAGACCATCAACACAACTGTCAGAGCAATTTGTGAGATGGAGCATTATAGCCGCTTGATCTTTGCCCATCTCAGAAATCAAGAGGGAAAAGAAAAAGAAGATAGTGAAGGGCTGCAAAGCACATTTCTTTCGAGAGAAGAGCTCGAGAGAATACCCTTTTCTTTAGAGTCACTCGATGAATGGCAAGAAGAATATAAGCCTCTTTATGAGATTTGGTCCCACAATAAGGATAAGCCCAAAGAGCTTGAAGCTGCATTCACAGAATGGAAATTTCGATTCTTAAGCGAGCTCCTCTCGCCTTTGAATCACTTTGGAATAGATCATATTCTTGTTTACTGCGCTCAATTTGACCTTTTAGCAGCTCGAAGCGCAATGAACAAAGTATCATATGAATCAGTAATAGAACGAATAAGCAAGGCGAGATGATCATGACGTCCACTTCTTCTATACAGGAAATTGAACCACACCTGTCGCACTCCCATAGAGCTAAGGGACGTGTCACAAAGGCTTTTGGAAACCTTCTCCATGTCGCTTTTGAAGGAAATATCCGCCAGGGTGAAGTTGCCTATGTTGTACTTCCTCATGTACGTCTGAAAGCTGAGGTACTTGAAATTACTCATGGCGAGGCAAAACTTCAAGTCTTTGAAGATACAAGAGATATCAAACTCGACACTCCAGTTGAGTTTACAAACGATCTGTTAGAAGCGGAACTGGGCCCCGGCCTTTTAAGCGCCGTATATGATGGTCTTCAGAATCCTCTTGAAGAAATTGCAAAAGAACAAAGCTACTTCCTTCCACGAGGGATCTATATCCCAGCGCTCGATCGAAAGAAGCGATGGGAATACACACCAAAGGCCAATATTGGTGACACTGTCCAACGAGGCGATACCATCGGAACAACGATTGAAAATCGCTTTACCCACCATATCATGGTTCCTTTCTCTTGGTATGGAACATACACCATCACTTGGCTTGCTCCTCATGGGTCTTATACTGTCGACACAGTGATCGCTAAAGTCAAGGATCAAGATGGCAACGAGCGCTCGATGACAATGGTCCAAAAATGGCCAATTAAAAATCAGCTCATCGAGGGCACTAAAGTCAGACCGGAAGAGATGATGGATACTGGCAGCCGTATCGTCGACACCCAGTTCTCAATCATGAAAGGAGGCACGTTTTGCACTCCTGGACCATTTGGAGCTGGAAAAACTGTTCTTCAGCACCACTTATCGAAATACTCTTCTGTCGATGTGGTAGTCGTCGTCGCGTGTGGTGAAAGAGCCGGCGAGGTTGTTGAAGTCGTACGGGAATTTCCTCACCTGGTTGATCCGCACACGGGCGAGACCCTCATGAAGCGAACAGTCATCATCTGCAATACTTCTTCCATGCCTGTTGCAGCTCGCGAAGCGTCAGTCTATATGGGAACAACTATCGCCGAGTACTATCGACAGATGGGGCTTCATGTTCTTCTCTTGGCAGACTCTACATCTCGCTGGGCGCAAGCGATGCGAGAGATGTCCGGCCGACTTGAAGAGATCCCTGGCGAAGAAGCTTTCCCTGCATACTTGGCATCGAGAATTGCAGCCTTCTATGAGAGATCAGGCGTCATCATTACCAAAAATGGGAAAAAAGGATCTTTGACGATTGGGGGAGCCGTATCTCCTGCTGGAGGAAACTTTGAGGAGCCTGTGACACAAGCGACCCTCGCTGTTGTCGGCGCGTTCTTAGGACTTTCCTATGAGCGATCCTACGCTCGCCGCTACCCAGCGATCGATCCATTGATCTCATGGTCTAAGTATACAACACAGGTAGCTTCAATCCTTCATAAGGAAATGCCATCGTGGGGACGCTTCGTCACGCTCGCAAGCTCAATTTTGCGAAATGGCGATGAAATCAAAAAGCGTATGGAAGTGGTCGGTGAAGAAGGTATCGCGATCGACGACTTGATCGTCTACCTTAAGTCCGAGCTCTACGATTTTTGCCATCTTCAGCAAAACGCGTTCGACAAGGAAGATTGTTATACGCCGCTCAAACGACAGATCGCTATGCTCGGTCTTATCGGAGAGATATTAGAGAAAGACTTCGAATTTCCAACACATGATGAAGCAAGGTCGTATTTCTTAGTTCTGCAAAACAAGATTAAGAATATGAACTATCTTCCATTTGGGTCTGACTCATACAAGAATGCTCGAGCTGAAATTACACATATGCTCTCTCTTTCATAGAAGTGGTGAGCATTTCATTATAGCTTGAGAAAAGTGTACGAATTCATGAAGTTTTAAAGAGCAAGAAAGAAGCTTATGCGAACGACATATGAAAAAATCGATGAGATGAGAGGTAACCTCATAACAGTCACCGCGTCTCAGGTAGCCTTAGGTGAGCTGGCCCGTATTGATATGGCCGATGGCACCAAAGCGTACGCCTCAGTTCTTCGAATTGAGGGCCAAAGGGTGACGCTCCAGGTATTTCAAAACACACGAGGAATATCGACTGGAGATCGTGTAACCTTCTTACGGCGACAGATGCAGGCAACTTATACCCACAAGCTTTTGGGAAGAAGGCTCAGTGGCTCTGGCGAGCCAATTGATGGAGGAGCATCTCTTGTTGGAGAGCCAATCCAAATTGCTGGCCCTTCATTCAACCCAGTAAAAAGAATTGTTCCATCTGAAATTGTTCGAACAAACATTCCGATGATCGACGTTTTCAACTGCCTTGTCAAATCACAGAAAATCCCAATTTTCTCCGTAGCTGGTGAGCCATATAACGAGCTTTTGATGAGGATTGCGAACCAAGCTGACGCAGATATAGTTATCATTGGCGGCATGGGCTTGACGTTTGCAGAATATCAAAAGTTTGTAGAGAATGCGGAGAGTTCCGGATCTCAAACAAAGACAGTCATGTTTGTCCACAAGGCTACGGATCCAGCGGTAGAATGTGTTCTCGTTCCTGATATGGCTTTGGCATGCGCTGAGCGCTTCGCAACTGAAGGAAAGAACGTTATCGTTCTTTTGACAGACATGTCCGCATTCGCTGACTCGTTAAAAGAAATCGCGATCACAATGGACCAAGTTCCTTCAAATAGAGGCTATCCTGGCTCATTATATTCTGATTTAGCAAGCCGCTATGAAAAAGCTGTAGCTATTGAAGGCAGCGGATCGATTACGCTCGTGACTGTAACGACTATGCCAGGCGATGATGTCACCCACCCAATCCCTGACAACACAGGATATATTACTGAAGGCCAATTCTACCTCCATGGTGGATACATAGACCCATTCGGCTCTCTATCTCGCCTTAAGCAGCTTGTTATCGGGAAAGTCACCCGTGAAGATCATGGAGACATTGCGAACGCAATGATTCGTCTCTTTGCCGAATCGAAGAAGGCAAAAGAGCGCCGCTCTATGGGCTTTAAGCTCTCTCGATGGGATGAAAAGCTTCTTCACTTCTCACGCCTTTTCGAGAAAGAACTTATGAATTTGAACGTCAATAAGCCTCTTGAAGAAGCACTCGACACAGGATGGAGAATATTAAAAGAATGCTTTACACGAGATGAAGTGGGTATTAAGCAATCTGTTCTCGATAAATTCTGGGTCAAATAATGGAAGGACTTCGATCGCATGGCTGATATCAAGCTGACGAAAAATGAGCTGAAACATCAAAAGACAATGCTCGATCAGCTCCAAAAGTATCTTCCAACACTTCAATTAAAGAAGTCCCTTCTTCAAGCTGAAGTACTCAATGCTCGCCAAGAGAAAAATCTTCTTGATGAGCGAAGAAAGAAGGATATGGCTGATTTGACTGACGCGTCTCCGCTTTTAGGTATAGACATGCCGTTTCCTATCGAGGAAGCGGTCTCTATTCAAAATGTTGATGTAGAGCAAGAAAACATCGCAGGAGCCGAGCTTCCGAAGCTCAAATCAGTTACGTTCCGTCCATTCGAGTATAGTTTGTATGCGACTCCGGTATGGATTGATGCGGTCCTTATGCTTGTAAAGCGAAATGTGGAGACGAAGATCAAGCTTAATTATGCAAGTGAAAGACTTCATATTTTAGAAAGAGAGCTGAAAGAAGTCTCTGTTCGAGTGAATCTCTTTGAGAAAGTCCTTATTCCGCGCTGCAAAGAAAACATAAAGAAGATCAAAATTTTCTTAGGCGATCTTCAACTTGCTCAAGTTTCACAAGCAAAAGTTGCGAAAGCCAAAATTATCGAAAGAAAAGAAGAGCATGAGAGAATGCTAGAGCAGCCCTCATCTCTCTAAGAGTAAAAAATTTATGAAACATCGTAATGAACTTTAAAATGATAAGCCGATGCGAGTAGATGTAACAAAGCTCCTCTTTGTAGGAACAAAAGGCCCGTTAGATCAATTTCTTGAGGCAATGCAAGCTCTCGGCAAGGTCCAATTTGTCAATAAGCCGAAAGCTGTAGGCGAACTTCTTGGAAATCATGGCTATGACATCATTCGAGCAATTAAGATCCTCTCTCAGCACAACCAAGAAACCAGCAATATAAACACAAGCCACCACAGCGACACAAAAAACTTTTACTTAATTCGAAACCCATTCGCGTTCGCTGCGGAAGTGATAGCCCTTCGAGATGAAGCTGAAAAGATTAGCCTCGATTTAAAAGTCATGACACCGACCCATCTGATTCATCAAAAGATTGGGCAAATTCCATGGGATGACATCAAATACATCGAGCAGCATAGCTCTCTTCGTCTCCATTTCTACGAAGGAGCGACATCGAAGAATTTTGCTCACTTTATTCCTGAGCTTCTTTCTATTGGCCATGGTGGTGAAAGAGAAGTATTTGTCTCTTCAAAAGAGCTTCCATCCCCGCTCCCCTCAGGTTTAAGAGAGATCGATCGTCAAGAGCTAGAAAGCCTCGAAGAGAGGATCATTTCATACAAAGCTCGACTCCATCAGATCGAAAAAGAGCTTTCAAAGAAAAGTCATCTTATTCCAAATCTGCGAGCTGCCCTCATTCGAGAAGTCAATATCGCTCGAAAAGAAGAGGCAAAAAACCAATCACAGTTCGAAGTGGATGAAACACTCTTCATCCTCACAGGATGGTGTCCTGGAACGGAGCTTCAGCGAGTACAAGAAGAAGCAAAAGCACATAATGTTCTTGTTGAGGAAATAGCTCTCGATAACGATGAGATTATTCCAACATACCTCGAGAACAAAGGATGGGGAGAAGTTGGAGAAGATTTAGTTCATATTTATGACACGCCATCTCCTACAGACAAAGACCCCTCCTTGTGGGTTCTCGCTTTCTTCTCTCTCTTTTTCGCAATTATCATTGGCGATGCGGGCTACGGACTCATCTTCTTGGCAGTCGGTCTTTATGTTCAGATGAAGGGGATCAAAAGCGCTCTTGGGAAAAGAGTTGCGAAACTTGTCGCTCTTT
Organism: uncultured bacterium; assembly: GCA_964427425.1. Taxonomy (GTDB): domain Bacteria; phylum Chlamydiota; class Chlamydiia; order Chlamydiales; family FEN-1388; genus CAYRUD01. Next base: position 295,803 of record CAYRUD010000001.1, on the reverse strand, counting down.
TAGGGGTAAGTTGCGTAATATGGGGACTTCTCTGTAACTCAATTTTCGGTATTGAATTAAGCACGAATAACCCACTTCGTCGCCATTCCCTTCTTACCAAATTGGTAACAGCAAGAGGAGAATACCACTTCTCCCAAGGAGAGAGTGATTCTGAAGTTACAGCATGGATGGAAACGCACGACAATGTTCCTCCTAAGACTGTGGATGAGTTCTTGTACACGCCGAGCTCAAAGACTGGTAGCGTTTTTTCAGATAAATATTCAGACAACATCTTATTTGAAGCCGCTATCTTAATCGGCGCAATCCATATGCTACTTGGCATGTTCCGCTATGGAACGAGAAATCTAGCCTATTTTGGATGGGCTCTTTTCTTTATTGGAGGCTATCTTTACTTTCCAACCTATCTTGAAGCAACATCACTTATCCATTATACCCTTGGGATTCCTCCTCAAGTAGGAGCTAAAGTTGGAAGCGACCTCATGCTCTTTGGCGGTGTGAGCGCTATGATTTACTCAATCTACAAGCACGGATTTTCTGGTATCTTCGAATTCATGATGGCAGTCCAGCTCTTCGCCGATGCGCTCTCATACTTACGTCTTTATGCATTAGGCCTTTCAGGCGCACTGGTTGCGAAAATGATTAATGAGGCCGCAGGATCGCTTCCTTTTGTCTTAGGCGCAGTCCTCTTGATCATCTCGCATGCCATCAACATTCTGATGTCAACTGTTGGCGGAATTATACACGGCCTGCGTTTAAACTTCCTTGAATGGTATCACTACTCTTTTGAAGGAGGCGGAAAAAAATTCACGCCACTTCGATATGAGGAAAAAGAGTAAGGAAGAAAAAAGCAGCGTTCTAGCCACGAAAAGATTTTTGAAATATTTGGTGAAGGAGTTAATGAGAAACAATGATTGATGAAATTCTCTCAGTAAAACAATTAGGTCCCGTATTGGCTCTTGGCCTTCCTACAATCGGTAGCTGTATCGGTTGCTACATTGCAGGAGCAGCCTCTCATGCAGCTATGACTAAAACAGATGAAGGACATGGACGATTTATCGGTATGGCGTCTGCTCCATCATCACAGTCGATCTATGGCTTCATCTTGATGATTCTTATTTTACAAAGCCTCCAAAAGGGAAATATTACAGCGCCAGCTGCTACTTGGATTGGATTTATCTCAGGCTTATCCATGGGAATCTCCTCAATATTCCAGGGTCTTGTTGCTGCGACAGGTATCCAAGCAACACTGAAGCAACCATCACTCTATGGTAAGTGCTTTGCAGCCGTTGGTATTCTTGAGTCCTTTTCTCTCTTCATCTTCGTCTTTTCGCTCCTCTTGCTGTAATCAAACACTGATGTCAGCAAAAAGCCCTTACGACAATTAGTAAGGGCTTTTTTATACTTTCAGCTCCCATCGATAATTTCCTTGCCTATTTACTCTTGAACCACATACAAACCAAGTGAAGTAGAGATAAATATTTCTGATGTGGAGATTTTTCAACGATATGTCGATTACATATAGAATTGAAAAAGATAGCTTGGGCGAAGTGAAAGTAGATGACTCTCGTCTCTATGGAGCTCAAACACAGCGATCTTTAGATCATTTCCGTATCGGCGGGCATATCATGCCCCAAGAGATCATTCAAGCATTGCTGATTATTAAAAAGTGCGCTGCGCAAACGAACTTAGAGCTAGGTCTTCTCGACAATAAAACTGCCGATCTCATCTGCCGCTCGATTGAATCGCTTAAAAGCACTGAGTTTCACTCAGAATTCCCATTAAGTGTCTGGCAAACAGGTTCTGGAACACAGACTAATATGAATGTCAATGAAGTGATCGCTAATAGAGCCGCTGAATTAGAAGGGCTCCCAAAAGGAAAGAAAACGCCAATTCATCCGAACGATCACGTCAATCGCTCCCAGTCATCAAACGATGTTTTCCCTAGCGCGATGCATATTGCTCTCGTTGTCCTTCTTAGAAAGAAACTGATCCCTACTCTCGACGCATTTATTCAGGCGTTCAAAGAGAAAGAAAAGGAGTTCCAATCAATCATCAAGGTTGGAAGAACACACCTTATGGACGCAGTTCCCATGAGATTGAGCGATGAAATCTCAGCTTTTCGAGCTCAAATTGAGTCGGGCAAAGAAGCGCTTCTCTTTGCACAAACGCATCTCTTAGAACTGGCTCTTGGAGGAACTGCTGTTGGAACGGGGCTCAATTGTCCCCCGCACTTTAAGGAAAAGGTCATTCAGAAGATCGCAAAAGAAACATCTATCCCTTTCATTCCAGCAAGAAATAGTTTTGAGGCACTCTCTTGTCACGATAGCGCTCTTGAACTATCAGGCGCGCTCAGAAGAATCGCTGTCTCCTACATGAAGATTGCCAATGACATACGACTTCTTGCCTCAGGCCCACGATGCGGTATTGGCGAGCTCGTTTTACCAGAAAATGAGCCTGGCTCATCGATTATGCCCGGTAAAGTCAATCCAACGCAATGTGAGTCGATGACGCAGGTCGCATGCCAAGTGCTAGGAAATGATGCTGCCATCTCATTCGCTTCAACTCATGGGCATTTTCAACTCCATGTATTTAAACCACTTATAGCAAAGAATTGCATTGAATCAATTCACCTTCTTGCTGATTCTGCATCTTCTTTCATCGAATTTTGCCTGAAAGAGATGAGGGCAAATGAGCCTAAAATTAAATCACTTCTTGAGCAATCACTCATGTTAGCCACATCCTTAAGTCCAGTGATTGGGTATGATAAAGCTGCAGAAGTAGCTCTTTGGGCTCATCATCACAATCTTTCACTCAAAGAAGCCGCAATGAAACTCACTTCCTTATCTGAGGAACAATTTGATCAGATAGTCGATCCGAAGAAGATGGTTTGAGAAAAGAAAGAAAACTTTACCTCTTTGATTCAAAAGAGGAAGACAACTTGAGCTCATCTTCTGTATGATATTCGTTTGAATCATGAATAACGAAGGCGAAGCGCTCTTTTAATCGCCTTCATTTCATGCATTCTATTACTCCGTCTGAACTTTTTTATGTTTATACAAAAAATAGCCTAACACCCATGACACAGCCTACTGATTCTGAAGAGCTTACATCTCAATATATAGCTCAGAATGTCGAACCGGCAATTCGAGAGCTATGGAAAAATAGCTCAACCTTTCATGCCGATCCTGACTCGAAGAAGCCTGCATATTGCATTATGATGCCACCTCCAAATGTGACGGGTGTTCTTCATATGGGCCACGCTCTAGTGAATACGCTTCAAGATATCCTCATTCGCTGGAAAAAGATGACAGGGCATGAAGTGTTATGGATGCCAGGAACTGATCACGCAGGGATCGCAACTCAAACTGTTGTTGAGCGCCATCTCATCAAAACAGAAGGAAAGCGCAGAACCGAGTACAGCCGAGACGAATTCTTAGAACGAGTCTGGGACTGGAAAGAAAAAAGCCAATCTACCATTTTAGGGCAGCTTAAATCACTTGGATGCGCAAGCGACTGGGAGCGCCTTCGCTTTACTATGGATCCAGGATCTAATAAAGCTGTACGGCACATGTTTAAGCTCCTCTTCGATAAGGGGCTCATTTATCGTGGCGATTATCTCGTCAACTGGGATCCTGTCACAGAAACAGCTCTCGCAGACGATGAGGTTGAGTATGAAGAGCGACAAGGAGCTCTCTACACAATCCGCTATCCCCTTCAAGGGTCAACACATGCCCTTTTTGTCGCAACAACAAGACCTGAGACCCTCTTAGGCGATACAGCAGTTGCTGTTCACCCAAAAGATGAGCGCTACAAACCATTTATCGGATGCCTTATCGACCATCCAATCACAGGAAGAACCATCCCAATTGTCGCCGATGACTTCGTTGACCCTGAATTTGGAACAGGCGTCGTTAAAATTACTCCAGGACATGATCCTAATGACTATCAGCTCGCACTCAGACAGTCGCTTCCAATGATCAATATCCTGAATAACAATGGCACCCTCAATGAGCATGGCCTTCACTATCAAGGCATGAAAGTTGAAGATGCCCGAAAAGCAATCGTCGAAGAGCTCAAAGCAAAGGGATTTTTGGTCCGTATAGAGCCTCACACACACCGAGTTGGTGTTTCATATCGTTCAAAGGCTCCTATTGAGCCAAAGCTTTCCAAACAATGGTTTGTCAAGCTCAGCTCCTACAAAGATGTCTTACGAAAATATGTTGAGACAAAGCAAGTAAAACTCATCCCAGAGAGTTGGGAAAACACCTACTATCAATGGATTGATAATTTACGTGATTGGTGTATCAGCCGGCAGCTCTGGTGGGGACACCAAATTCCTGTTTGGTACTTTAAAGAAGATCGTAACATTGTCATCTGCTCTGACGGAGAGGGCCTTCCACCTGAAGTTCAAGCAAATCCAGACAAGTGGGAGCAAGACCCTGACGTTCTCGACACATGGTTCTCATCTGGACTTTGGCCCTTCTCTACACTCGGATGGCCAGAAAAAACTCCTGAGCTTCATAAGTTCTATCCAAATGCGACCCTTATCACAGGTCACGATATCCTCTTTTTCTGGGTTGCCCGGATGATCATGATGGGCCATTTTGCAATGGGAGAGCCCCCATTTAAAGAGACATTCCTCCATGGGCTTATCTATGGAAAATCCTACTGGAGAGACAACCCATCAGGAGGCATCACCTATGTCGCTGAAGAGGAGCGTAAAGCGTTTGATCTCGGCAAAAAAGAGCTTCCAAAAGATGTCAAGAGCCGCTGGGAGAAGATGTCCAAATCAAAAGGAAACATCATCGATCCGATGGAAGTAATCGGAGATTATGGCGCCGATGCCATGAGGCTTGCCCTCGCATCAAGCGCAACTGATGCTCGTCAGATCGATTTGGACCGACGCCGCTTTGAGGAGTGGAGAAACTTCGCAAATAAAGTCTGGAATGGCGCTCGCTTCGTGTTGATGAACATCCAACCTCATGATCTTGAAGTCATAAAATCTGTTTCCTTAACAGACCTCTCGATAGAAGATCGATGGATACTTTCAAGAATAGAGCATGTTGCGAACAGCGTCTCAATCTCTCTTACCAAATATGCGTTTGACAAAGCTGCCCAAGAAGCATACGACTTTTACTGGAATGAGTTCTGCGCCTACTATGTAGAGCTTTCAAAACCTGCATTCTTTGGAAAGAAAGGTGAAGCAGAAAGCTCGAAGAAGAAACTTATCAACCTTTATGTTCTCTTGAGCGCAGTCCGCATCCTCCATCCTTTTGCTCCATATATCACTGAAGAGCTCTTCCAAACGATTAAGAAGCGATTCTCTTCATGGCTACAACATGGAAAAGATGAGAAAATATCATCAATTCTCAAAGAGATCTTAAACATCCTCTCTTGCGATGTTGTCGCTGAAACTGAGTTTCCTTCACGCTCACAATATGTCTGGCAATCAGAAGAGATTGAGCAAAACTTTGCTCGCATCCAAGAAGCGATTGTTCAAATCCGAGCAATCCGTGGAGAGATGAAGATCGCTCCTTCGCAATCAATCGAGCTCTATGTCCATGATACGCACTCAACAGAGTTTTTCACGCTCTTAGAGAAGAATAAACACATCATTGAGGCGCTTATTAAGATCAGCTCGATTCAGTTTGTCAAAGATGCACCCCATTTCGCAGTTGAAAGCCGCGCTGTTGTTGAAGGTGTAAGTCTTATTGTCCCTCTTCCTCAAGAGATGAGAAAGCAAGAGATCGTCCGACTTGAAAAAGAGATCGTGAAAAATGAAGAGCAGAAGAAAAAAACTGAAGCTCAGCTTTCAAATCAAAGCTTCATTGAAAGAGCTCCTGCTCAGCTTGTCGAAAAGTTACGACAAACATTGAAGCAATTGGATGAAGAAGAAACAGTACTGAAGAATCAAAAAGAACGCCTCGAAAAGGAAGAAGCTTTAAGAAGCAATTAATCTCTTATTATCGATAAAGCCCTTCTGATAACTTAGAAGGGCTTTTTCCTCTTCATGCATTAAGCTTTTGGCTTATTTCTCCTAAATAATCCCGTAAACCAATTTCCAAATCGCTTAAAGGCGCTACCCACACGGCTAAAGAACATACGTACTTTAAACCCGAAAGTTTTTGGCTTCTGAGGAGAAGGTTTTTGAGGCTGAGTCTTCGTAGCTAGCTCTTTCTTTAGGGCCTGATATTCACTTTCAACTCTACTTGCTATATCTTTTGTTTTCTGTATAGCCATCTCACAAATCGGAATGATTCTTTGCTGCTGATAGAGCAGCTCATACTTGAGCTGTGCCTTCTGATTATCTGTCTCTAAGGCAATCTCAGAATTCTTTTGTTGAATCTCTTCGATCTTTTTCTCATATTGGCGAATTGTAAGAGAAAGGACTTCTTGAGTATGAGCATAAGCACTATCGAGTTTCAGAAGATCTGTCTTATCTTTGAGAGCCTGTACCTGCGCTGTAAAGAGAGTATCCATTGCGATCTGCAAAGCTACGTCTATCGCCTTTTCTTCTGCCTCTGACAGCTTTCTTATATTGGCAATAGTAGGCCCTGGCTTCACCTCGACACCTTCTTCAGTAAGAACTTTTGCAAAATATTCTCGTGCCTCAGCCCTTTCTGAGATCTGCTTCTCATAGTCCTCAGCAAGCTGGATCTTTGCTTTAAGGTTTATCTCATGTGATTTTATATTTTCATCAATCTCATCGAGTTCTTTTTTGATATCAGAGGAAGGAGAAAGCTCATTTGTCCTTGCTTGAGCGCTTCTTTTGCTCTTTAATACTTCCAGGCTATCCTGGATGATCTTTATTTCTTTCGCTACTTTATTATATCGTTTGATTGTGAAGGCCTGCTCAGCATCGAATTTATTCACTTCTTTTTCAAATGATTGAATAAGAATATCTCTTTCACTTTGATTAATATCGGTTCGACTCTGAAATTCATCCTTCGCATTCGAAGGAAGCCCCTCGAAAAGAGTGCGCAGCTTTTCTCGAGAGCTTTCAGAAACAGGAGTATCTGCTTTACTGCATTCTATAATGATGTTATTCAACTCCTCTCTTTTCTCAGGCAATTGAGCCATCAGAAATGCTGTGAGATCTTTCAAGAATTTGTTGTCTTTCCCATTTAATTCGCGGAGAGTCAAATTCAGTAAATACCCTTGTTGATGCGGGTGCATCTGACGGAATGCCGCAGCGAGAAGCTCAACACAATCAATCTTCGTCTTTCTTTCAGCTTGTGTTAGCCTCTTTCCACTCTTCTCCTTGAGTAGAATCTTTTCTAAAGCTTTTCTTTTTGTTTCTGTGAATACTTCACCAGTTTTATGAAGGCCATACCTTTCAACAAGTTCGCTTGCGTTTAAAATGCGATCGACAGGCATTTTCAAAAGACGAGCAGGCGTCTGAGCATTCCTATCCTGATCCTCCATGGTTGTATAAAGAGGCAAGATCTTCTTTAGACGCTCATTATTCCATGTCTTGGAGCCCTTATACTCATCCCATAACTCCTCAAATGAAAGAGGAACTTTTCTACCCTCACTCTTTAGAAGATCTTGATAGGCCTTACTTTGGATAATCATAAACCTCACTTCATGCTGCATTTCAATATCAAGCGCGTGATATTCATAGACTGGCATGAAATCGATAAGTCTCTTCTTCTCTACTGGCAAGCTATTAAAGCGAGCAACTATGAGCTCTATATTTGAGTAATCGCTCTTCTTTAGCCCAAGTTCACTCTTGACCACATTTCTTATCCGTTCTTGAATATTGCGATCTAAGCTCTTAAAATACGTTTCACTTACAGCCAAGAGCTCATAAGATCTAAGGTGATCAAATGCAATAAGAACCCTCTTGATAAACTCATCTTCTACACCAGCATCAAGCACCTGTTTATTTTTGAAACTTTCCCACTCACGGCTTAATTCATCCTTCATGTCATTATTGCCACTAGAATTCATGTACTCAGAAGCCATGACAAGATCGACCACATGATTTTGTTCTTTTAAAGAGAGCTCTTTAAAATTATCAATACGAAGAGGATCTATATATTTTCCTCGGTTCATATAAGACTGAATTGAGACCCCTAAATTCTCTCCCCCTTCTTTAACTACCTCACCAAGCTTTCCCGCCATATCTAAAGAACCTTGGGCAAGCCCGTACCAAAAAGGTCGAGTATTCTCAGCTAAATAGGATCCAGTAGCGTTCAAGAATCTTGGAGCTATATTCTTGATAAGATACGGCAAGACAACAAATCCACCAGATCCAGCTAATAGGGTAGCTGAAAGCATTGGCAATCCATATGAGAGGAATAATTTAGCACCCGCAGAGAATGAGCTTTCTTTTCCTATAAGATACTGCTCAGCTCGTTGTATAGCAGCTCCAGCCATCTCCCCTCCTTGATGGGCTGCGTCGTGTACCATCCCAGGCACATACGCAAGATCAAGCGTCAACGATGCAGCTTGCTGCGCTTTATCTACGAGCTGAGCTTGAAGCTTTACAAAGGACAATCCTTTGTGTAAGGCAGAAACAGCCTGATTAAAAGTTTCTACTCTTTCAGGACCAAGTGAGTGAGCGACTGATTCAAAGACTGACGTAAATAAACCTAAAGTCTTTGCTGTCTCGGTACTATTTTTGAGTTGCCCTTGAAGAAACAAGAGTCGAGCAGTATTATCAGCTAGCGATTGCAATCCCCCTGCTACAGCACTATTTGATACCATTTCATTGAGCTGAGTATATTGTGGGACATCCTTAAAAAAGGAAAGAAGCCATGATCCCGTTGGAACTTCAGTAGATTTTGGGGCTAAAAGCTTAATAATATTTATCACGCCTTGATCATGGCCAGAATCTTGAACGATCCCTTTCATGCCGTCTGCAAGCTGCTGAGGGCTCAAGTTAGTAATTTCTTTACATATCTCATTTACCCCAGTTTGGGCGCTGCAGTATTGCGATATCTTACCTACAGCAGATTCAGCGAACTCAGGCATTTTCTTCGATAGCTGATCTAGCTCCTTAGTTTGAGATATCTTCTCCATTGTCTGAGAAACTCTCTCTAAGCTTTCAGCTCCTTTTTCAGCAATGCTCGCGCCCCACTGAAGGCAACTTGAAGCTACACTCATAGTAGCTTTCGTCATTTCGATAGCATAGTTCTCAACAGCCCTGACAGGGACACCTATCTTTTCCAAAGCAATGGCAGTAGGGCTCGTAATATATGGCGTTGCAAAAGGAAGAACAAACGAACCTAAATTAAATACGCCTTTTATAAGAGTAGGATTGCTTGCTTTACCTGCCACTGTGAATATGGACCAAGGGATGTAGCCTGCACCTTGGATTAAAGTACCACCGGCCTTGCCAAGAATCTTACCACTTTCAAACCAAAAACCTAGTGAGACAACCCCGCTGCCGATTTTTTTCAGGATTTCATCGATAGAAAGAGAAGGGAGTTGTGCAGTATAAAGCGGCAATCCGTCATTAGAAAGAACAATCGTATTATCCTCAACGTTATAAGAGGCCTCAAAACGAACACCCTTTTGTGTGTCATGAGCCTTTTCAAGACCTTCTAAATAAGAAGCGAGCTTTTGCTTCTCTTCCTCGTTAGAGGATTTCTCAATATCAGATTTTACACGCTGTATTTCACGAATAATGTCTTCCTCTGTCTCAAAAACGAATAGCGAGATTGATTGCTTGAGGAGGGCCTGAATCTGATACTTCTCCTGACTCGGAATATGCGCGTTAATGACTTCTTTTAAAACACGCATATGATCATGATTCTCTAAAAAGAGATCTGATCCTTCTTCTGAAATTTCAACCAGTCTTTTGAGTCCTTTTTTCAAATGAGCAAGCTCACTTTGTATCTCATTATTCTTCTCTAGGATCGATTGTTTTTCTTGCTCATTCAAATTTTCAGTAAAAAACCCAACTCTATATCCCTCATCACCGTCGATCATTGCATCATTAGAGCTTAATGATCGCTCTAACTCTTCAATACGCCCTCGCAAGCAACTGCAAACCAACCCATAGAGATTCAAACGATCCGTGATAGGCATTTGATTGATCTGCGCTACCTTAATGTCATTAGTTCTTTCTTTTTCCTTATCAGAGAGTTTGTTGAATTGGATGACTGAGGCTCTAGCTACCCTTTCTCTATCTTCTTCTTTCGGAAATTGGAGAAACCACTCTTCTTCATTTGATACGTATCGGAGCCTCTCAAAAGACCTTCTCTCCTCTTGCGAGACACCTACAGCAAACTTTCGAGCCATCTTCATAATTCGAAGTCTCTCTTGAAAATCGAGTGTCTTAAAATCATTAAACGTAAGAGGGATCTGTGTATCATTATTTGCCTTATAGAGCTTGATCAGGCGTAAAAGCTCCTTCTTCTCAAGATGAGATAGAGTATTTTTTATTCTTCCACCTACTTTTAATTGATTGTTCCTCAATTTGAGAATTTCCGCCTCTAAAGCCTCGCTTGGGCCATCAGACTCAATTTGAGCTCGAATTTCTTTAGTTCTGACTTCAATCGATTGAATTTTCCTCCGATCATCTGAATTCCTATACTCATGAATCTTCTCAGTGAGCTTCAAAAAGCTCTTATAATCACGCCATTTCACACCAAGAGATTTAGATGAGGCAACTATATCGAGTCTGTCTTGCAACTTCTCAAGCGGAAGAGAGCAGAATTCCTCTATTTCTTCCTCAGTTACAACAACTTTTGAAAGATCAATTACAGACTTTTGACTTAGCTTTGACTTTAGCTCAGGAATATCCTGACCAAGATACATCATTTTAAAAGCAACTGATTCACTCCTGTCAGCTAGATCTTGAATCGCCTCATTAACTACGCCAGGATTAAGTGTTGTATATTTGAGGCGACTACTTACACTGTCTAGACCACTTCCAGCATACCCAGCAAATTTCCCAATAGCAGTGAGAACACCAGGCATAATAGCGCTGACAACAGCGAATGTTTTATGCAAAACCCCGGATGTTGCGTACCTTACCTTGTCTTCGGCCATTTTTTCGGCAGCTAATGCTGTTGAGGCAAATGGAACTGCACCCACAGCCATATTTGCCAAATTATGGCCAACGTTCGAGACTGATTGACTTTGTTGAATAACCTCTTGAGCGATATCTGATTGTACTACTACAGCCTTTTGTATCCCCTCAGCGCCATTGATAACTTCAGCAGTTTTACGAATTCCCCAGAATAATTTTGCCAACCCAGCTGTTGCGAGATACCCAAGGCCGCTAACAGCAAAAGTTGTTGGGCGATTACTAAGTGCTGCGGCAATCTTTGTAGGGACTGCCACACAATAACAGGCTCGACCAAGGATAGCTCCTTTTTGCGAACTCGCAGTTCCTTGTGAAGATGGGCTATTCTGAGGTGAGATGTTTGAAGTTTCGCCAATCGACATGTCCTACCCTCTTCACTTAGAATAATTTCGAGATTATCCCCACTAAATAATACTTCTTATAATTTTCGTCAGACAAAATAATAAAGAGATCTATTCAGATATACAAAAGGGCTTTCCTCTCTTGTCATAAGAAGAAAGCCCTCAGTAAAAAAAACCGATCTAAAAGAAATTAATTGATGGTTGAGCACTCATCAATTTGTTCCTCCTCACCTTTAGTAAAAAGAGAGGGAAGCTCTTTTTTAGCCTCTCGGTAGACAACAGGAGACAAGAAAAGAAGGCCGATTAAATTAGGAAGAGCCATGAGTCCATTAAAAATATCAGATATTTTCCAGACTGTCTCTAATGCCAAAACTCCACCAATAAAGATGAAGAGAATAAAGACACATCGAAAAGGGATAACTGCTCTTTCACCTAAGAGATACTCAAAGCACTTCTCGCCATAATATGCCCAACCGATGAGCGTAGTAAACGCGAAAAGAATAAGGGCGATACTCACAATATATCCGCCGATAAAGGGAAGCGCTTTTTCAAAGGCCATGACTGTCAGCTCTGCTCCCAAGACTGTCTCCCCATTCGCATTGGTAGATCCAAGTACTTGAGTCACCCCAATAGCAAGAGCTGTGATCGTACACATAACACACGTAGCTAAGAATGCGCCGCTCATAGAGACAAGTGCCTGATCGACTGTTGATTCGGTCTTTGCGGCACTTGCGGCAATTGACGCAGTTCCAAGACCTGCTTCACTCGTCATAAGTCCCCGACTTACTCCAACTTGAATTGCTTGTGAAACAGTCGCTCCCATGAACCCGCCCGCGGCTGCCTGCGGCGTGAAGGCCCCTTTAAAGATTCCTACGATGACAGAGGGAAGAGCGTCAAAGAAATAGAAGATAACTATAAACGCTCCGATAGCATAAAAAAGAGCCATGAACGGAACGAGGATGCTAGCAACTTTGCTTATTGATTTAATTCCGCCAAGGAGAGTTACTGCGGCACAAAGGACAATGATAAGAGCCGCAATATCTTTAGGACAGTGAAAGACGGTCGACATCACATGTGTCACTGAGTTTGCTTGAATCATATTACCGCCTCCAAATGAGGCCATAACTCCGAAGAAAGCAAACAAGGATGCAAGCCATTTTGATTGAAGCCCATCTCGGATAAAGTACATGGGGCCGCCACACACCTCCCCTCTCTTATCGATAGATCGATACTTTAGAGCCAGGCACGCCTCTGCAAACTTGGTAGCCATACCTAAAAATGCGGTTACCCACATCCAAAAAATCGCACCTAAGCCCCCTGCAGTTAGAGCTGTCGCAACCCCAGCAATATTGCCTATACCCATAGTCGCAGCAAGAGCAGTCATAAGCGCTTGAAAGTGACTAATATCACCTTTTCCAACAGATTCATCTTTTTCAGAGCTTCCACCAAAAGCTAAGCTCAAAGCCCTCGGAAGTAAGCGAATCTGAATTCCTCGTAAAAGCAAGGAGTATATGACACCAACAATGGTAATGAGAAATAAGAGGGGTAGTCCCCACACGAAATGAAAAAATGTATCGAGTATGTCGTCCATATAATCTCAAAATAAAATATTACAGATGTACTTAATCCCAGTTTCTTCCAATCATTCGATTTGGAAAGTCAATCGGGCGCATCATCTCTCTGGAAAGGGAGATCTTTAAGAATTTTTCCCAGTGAATAAGACTATTCGATGATGAACAATTCTTCTCTTACTCAGTACTGAGTAAGAGAAGAACCCTACTTTCTCATCGACTAAACGATCAGCTCTCGATGAAGACGCTGATCGTAGAAAATTGTTTTATGAAGGTAGATTATCGGCCTGGGGGGCCTGTTGGACGTATTGAGATTGGGCCGCTACTTTCTTTGCATTACACGAAGTAGAAGTGCATGATGCACATTCAGCACAGTCATCATCTATTGACGCTTCAGAGTAATTACTCCAGTTAGAAGCCTTTGATTTCCTAATGAAATCGTCTGTCTCTTTCTTGATAATTCCTGAGAGAGCCAAGAGTGCTATCATGTTAGGAATCACCATCAGTCCATTCATAATGTCTGCTAAAGACCAGACCATCTCAAGGGCAAAAACTGAGCCTGGGATAATGATCAATGTGTAAACGATCCTATATGGTACGCATGCCTTTTCTCCGAGAAGATACTCAGCGCATTTCTCACCATAATATGCCCATGCGATAACAGTCGAGTACGCAAAGAGGACAAGACCTATCATCACAATAAATTCGCCGCCAGGGATTCCCTTCTCAAAAGCTGCGATTGCTAAAGAAGCTCCATTGAGAAGCCGACCATCCTGATCGTATGATCCCATAACCCCGGAGACAGCGATAGCTAGAGCTGTAATAGTACAAATTATCGCTGTTGAAATAAGAGTTCCAGTCATAGCGATAAGCGCTTGACGTCCAGAAGAGTCTGTACGAGCAGCCGCTGCAGCAATTGATGATATTCCTAAACCGGCTTCGCTTGAGAAGACACTTCGAGCGACTCCCATTTGGATTGCCATCATCACAGTTGAACCTAAAAATCCACCTACTGCAGCCTGACCAGTAAATGCAGACTCTAAAATTAATTGAGCGGCATCTGGAAGACGATCGCTAAAACGAGCGATTACAAGAAGACCACCAGCGATGTAAAAAAGAGCCATTGTTGGAACCATAAAGGCCGCAACATTACCGATGCCCTTAATTCCCTTTAAAAGGATGAATCCGGTAAGAAATGAGAGAACTACTCCAGTCATCCATGGACTAATATTTAAAACGCTGTAGAGCGCTTCAGCAATCGAGTTTACTTGGACAAGATTTCCTGTTCCAAAAGTCGCGATCACAGCACTAAAGGCAAAGAAGACAGCCAGCCACTTCCACCCGAGACCTTTCTCGATATAATACATAGGGCCGCCACACATCTCACCTCGTGCATCGAGATGTCGGTACTTAACAGCCAGTAAAGACTCCGCGTACTTAATCACCATTGTAATAAGAGACGTAACCCAGAGCCAAAAGATCGCTCCAACTCCTCCAGCGGTAATTGCGGTTGCAACACCGACAATACTCCCCGTTCCGACAGCAGAGGCCATAGCGGTCATTAATGATTGAAAGGGAGAAATGTCTCCTTTCGCGTGAGTTCCACTATCTGTCTTGAAAATCAACTTAATTGATTGCCACATGTATCTGAATTGCATTCCTCGAAGCAAGAGAGTCAGATAAACTCCTACTCCGATAAGAAGCACGAGAACTGGGACACCCCATACTCGTTGCTGGATAGCTTGAATAATCGCTGTTATATCATGCATTGTAACGCACCATCATCAACAAATCTTACTAGACTCTTTCTCGGAAAACTCTCTTAACAAATCTCGATAAACAATCGAACGTCATTGAACTTCCATCCGATGGAATATGAAAGTAAGTTGCCGACTGAGACTAGCGAACCCTAACATTTTAGCAAAGAAGATTTTCAGAACACATGCCCATAATAAACAAAATTAAAATTAAGGACAAAAAACACAAGTAATCTACAAATTTAATTTACCAATAAAATTGAAATTAAAAGCTTGATTTCAAATATTAGTTTTAAAAGAGAGAAAACGACTGTCGGAGAAGAGAATTATTCATACGGAGAAGCGATTGCGCTTCACGGATAACTAGAAGAGAAAAAGCGTCAATACCACATAATAACTGGTGGAGAACTCCCTGTGAGCTATCTTTCATACAAATTTCACGATAGCTTGATCTCTGTAGGGCCTGCCTCTTTTCAATAGCCTCATGGAGCAAAATTTCAAGCTGCAGAAGCATCGATCTCATTGTTGCTGAGTCAATTCCAACTAATTGAGTCTCTTTAACTTCTGAAACATTTACCTTACACTCTGCCAGTGATGACTGAAGCTTCCACAAAGAGACAATCGAATACATGATGAGAGAAGAAATTCCCTTCACATATGAGGACCCCATCACTAAAGAGAGATCACATTCATTAATGAGAATTTCATAAATGAGCCCCTCGATAATAGAGAAAGAGCCCACCTGCTCAATCGATAGCGCTATAGCTGTCCGTTCAGCGACTTTTGATAGGAATGAAGCAGCAAGACGATGTTCATTTAAAGACGAGCTCTCATTCCACTGAGCTTGCGACTCATTCAAGAATGACCATACAGATGCCCTCATCGAATGAACAGCAGAAGAAAATCGGCATAGCTCATGCACATCAACAAACGGCACGTTAAGAGAAGAAAAATGGGTAAAAAGCATCCCTCTCAAAGAGAAGAATAAAGAAGGAAGCCTCACCCTTGGTGGCACAGCAGAATCTTGAATAAAGAATCGCTTTTTGAGGATGAGGGCGAGTTCCTCAATAAACGTAATGTATGTAAAAATTTCCTTCTTTCTCTCTTCAACTCCCCCTGCCAAGACACAGCTTCTTGTATCTATAATAAGTGAAAGCGAAGAAGGAAGGCTAATCAACGAGGAGACAAAAAGATAGGCCGCTTTCTTTGGCGATTTTCTAGCCAATGGTATCCAATCAAAGAGAGAAAAACGAAAGATAAGAAAGGGACGTGGACTTTTCCGATATGCGTGCTGAACGATCTTGCTCCATCGCGTTAACCTTGTAGATGCTTCACCGTTTTGATCTACAAGAGCTGTAATCGAATCAGGAGAGATATCTGCAATCAAATATTTAGCGCTCGAAAATGAGTTTAAATCGCCCCTTGAGAGCCAAGAGCTCTCATTTTCCCTTACACATGATGCTGAAGAGAAGATCGATTCTCCAATGATTTGAGAAGATAGATATAAAGGGCAAAACCTCGAAATAGATGAGGAGGATAGCATTTCCTCAAAAACCTTGATCAATTGGGGATGAAGAACTTGTTCGGAGGCAGAAGGAATCTCATTCGACAGAATATTGATGGGATTTGAGCTTTGAGCAAAAGAAGGAGTTTCGAATTGAATATGCCTAGTTGCAGTTCGCCGTAAGATAGAGCTTGTATGATTCATCCCATTACTCATTTCATTGTTCTCGCAAGAACACCTTGGGGAACTATCTCTCATCTACCAATTTCTTCTCATACAATCAGTTGCAGTTTAGTACATACCTCGACCTAGATTCAAGGATTTTAGAAGCATTATCATGAAAAGCTCATATTCTCCAAGCTATTATAGATAAGGGGGACCCTTAATGCACGAGGAAACAGAGTCTCTCTTTAGCATATTTTTGAGCTAAAAAAGCTTTAGATAAAGAATGAAAAAGAAATGAAAAAACGGTAGTATAACCCCTAATTTATGCTAACAACCCTCTCTATAACTTAAAATCGAAGAAGGGGCAATTGCATGTTCCAAGAAAAGCCTTGACGCGCTACATGATGGTGAATTGAAATTTAGGTAACTTTCAAGAAAAAGAATTCTCTTTAAGAGAACTTACATGCTATGAGAGTGTGCGGCATCCAGTATCATTTCCTCATGAATAAACGACTAAAGACTTAAAGCTATCATAGAAGAAATCAGAAGGCATAGAACTACGTGAGTGACGAACGAACTCATCCTTTTTCTCCTCTACTTCATCATCCACTTGGCTATCAAGCCAAGGATCCGTCACATGCACCATTAGAGACAATGACTCAAAAGCTTCCTCTCTCGCTTCAAGATGAAAGTTTTATTGGTAAAAAACGAAATGAAATTCGAGCAATACTTGACGGCCATGATCACAGGCTTCTTTTAATTGTAGGACCATGCGCTCTTCAACCATCCCCCTCACTCTTTGACTATGCTCGAAAACTTAACCAATTACAAAAAGAAGTAGAGAGCTCTTTTTTAATTGTCATGAGAGCTTATTTTGAGAAAGCTCGCACTATAAATGGCTGGAGAGGATCCGCATACTCGTCGGGAGCCACCCTGAATACGGCGACCTCTTTAGAAGAGTCTCTCTATATGACTCGGGAAGCACTTCTCTCTTTAACATCGATGCGAGTTCCATTAGCCGCTGAGTTTATTGATCCACTCATCGCCCCATTTTTTACAGACTTAATCTCTTGGGGTTCAATAGGAGCAAGGACAATCCATTCGCAAACACATCGCATCCTCGCGTCCTCATTTTCATTCCCCTGTGGGATGAAAAATTCAGTTGAAGGCTCGATTGAAGCTGCTTGCCATGCTATTAAAGTAGCTCAAATGCCTCACGCTTTCCTTACATCAAATACAGCAGGTAAAGTTCACACAAGCATCTCGCAAGGAAACCCTTATGCCCACCTCGTCTTACGAGGAGGCCCTCTAAAGCCGAATTATTCCCCCCAAGATATATGCATGGCAAAAGAACTCCTCACCTCCCTTGGAGTAAATGAGTCTATTATCATAGACTGCTCTCATGGAAATAGCCAAAAGCAATATAGAGAGCAGCCCAAAGTCTTTCATACAATAATAGATAACTACATCAAGGGACTCACACCCACAGTGCGAGGCGCCATGATTGAAAGCTATCTTCTCGGAGGTTCCCTACAAGATGTTATAAGCAGCCCTCGATCTGATGAAGAAAAGAAAGCCCTTGCAGAGCAGGTATCTCACATCGATCCATGCCTGGACTGGAGAAGCACTGAAGAGACTATTCGAGCTGCACATCATAAATTGCTATTCTTACGCCTACATCAACACGAAAGACACAACAACTCTAAGCTACCTAATTCGATGAGTCTTTCTTATGCGTCGACTTCATGTTGTACGAAATAATCATGAACTATGTTTACAAAAAGATGCTCTGATATGAGAACAGTAAGATCATCAATTCTTTCTCTCTTGACTATTGCCGCAGCGCAATTCTTCTTGACCGGTTGCTCTCACTCCTATGTTTCAAGTCGAGTCTACCCTTACACACGCAAAGATCTAGCTTCATATCATCTGGACACTCCAGACCCAGTAAAAGCAACCATGTTGCCAACACAAGTGATAGCTATCGACTGGAAGCTTCCTCTTTCGGCGCTCCGCAAGGGCACAGATCAATATAAACTCGTCGCATTCATTCGGTATCAGGATGAAACTGAAAAGCAAGTAGAAATTCCCGTTACGTCAATATTTGGAAAAACGCGAATTGAAATAGATCCTCAAGAGGCCAATGGCAGCCCTAAGGGTGGAATTAAAAGCTATAAAATCCTACTCATGCGAAATTCTGAGGTAATAGCTCAAAGCCGCCATAAGCTCTGGGAAGATAAAATCAAGATTGAGGAATAATCTTCTCCATCTTGATCGGGGTGTCGATGATCTCGTTATATGCAAAATACTGCGATCAAAGGCACGCCTTCCATATATCTTCTTTCCCCAATCCTTCATGAAACTCCGTCTCCTGTTGAAACACTCCCTCTCCTCTTCTCCAAGCCACATGAGCTACAACACCGCTCATAAGAAGTAATCCCCACGCAATATATGTAACCCATGAATGTGAAAAGACCCATGAGAGTAGATTAAGAGGAGTCAATGGTGTATATGCTGTTGCCTCAATCAGGCTAAAAGCCAAAAGAATTAATCTCTCAACACCATAAGCAAATGGGATCGAAAGCAGAGGGAAAACAGACCATAGGATAAAAGTAAAAAGAGCTCCAAGGAGTGCAAATGAGAAAAGGGGCGTTAAAAGAATGTTATACACAAAACTAAGGGGCTGAAAACCATCCAAAAACAACATGGTATAGGGAATAATAAAAAGCCATACAGAGAGAGAAATCGATAAAGCCCCCACAAAAAACCTTCCTGACATATAGAGAAGCTGATCAATAAAGGACATCTTTGAGATTTCTATCGCAGTGCGTTTTGTTACTACATATCTATCAAAAAGAAATTGAAGAGGACCTGAAAGAAGAAGTAAAGCTCCGGTTGCCATAAAGCTAAGTTGAAAACCAATATGATAGAGAAATTGCGGCCTTATGATAAGCGACAGATACAGAGCAACCCCCAAGGTATTTAATGGGGAGGAAGATCTCGCAGGGAAAATAGCTAGCGATGTAATAACAACCGCAATCCAGGAACGGAGGACCGAAGGAAGCTCTGGGCCAATCAGGAAAAAGAAAAGCGTGCTGAAAAGCAGTGCCATCAGCAAAGAAATATATTCATTGGATTTTCGAAAGAGAAAGAATAAGGCCATGGTCACACAGCCGAAATGAAATCCTGAAATAGCAAAAAGATGGTCTAAGCCAGCTCTATGAATATCTTGCTGGATGTCATACGGCAGCGATATACCTAAACAGAGGGATAAAAGAACCTGACACACACGCTCTGATGAAGGAAAAACTTCATATACACGAGCTTCAATGAACCTATGAAATTGCAACCTCTTCTCCCCTATATATTCCCAAATCGGTGAGAGACATGATGGCTCAACTTCATGTAAGCTCTTCCAATCTGGATGAAAACGGATTTGAAGATTCTGTGAGCAAATATTTTGGTTCAGTAAATAATTCCCATCTAACCCTTGAGCTTGCAGTCGGCCGTCTACTACGTACTCTCTTCCAATTTTGACAGGACAAGGTTGATCAGAGGAACACTGAATCCAAGCCTTATCAAGAGCATACATTCGAGTGCTAACAGAGTCTTTTTGCCACATCTCATGAACTTCTAGGATAATACTCCATTTAGATGAATGAAACCGGGATACTAATTTACGTTGTATAACGCGAGCTTTCAGAGTCACTTCTATAAAAGGTATAGAACCTATTGGCATCTCTTCTTGTCGAGTTGGAGTCGAAATGATAAGAACCCCTATCCCTATAATGCCCATAGCAAGGCCTATACGTATATTTCGCACTACAGTAGGCGACCTCTCTTTTTGCCAACGTAAGGTTAACCATACGCTCATCAAAAAGAGTTCACTCGAAAGAAGAGTAACGAATGGCATTGAGCGGTATGTAGCAGGAGTCGATGATTGAATGAGAAGAGATGACACTACAGCAAGACATCCTCCAGAAATAAGCGCAGGATACCAGCTCATAAAGCGCACAAAGCATTCAAACATGCTCTTTACAAGAGATGAAAAGGAAAAGCTAGGAAACAAAAGGCTTTATAACCTCACGACTAATCAGGTGCTGAAACCTTACAGACTTACAGATCATCTATTCTAAGAGCAGCTAGATTACGGTTTGGAGCAAAATAAGAAGAGCTTTTTCTTCCTGTCATCAGGTAGAAAAAGCCCTTTTAAAAGGAATGAGGTATCTGTAGATGAGATTAAACTTTGCTTTCTTCGATATCACCTAATAGATTCTGCTGCGACTCAACAGGCGAATTCATACCATCTTCTTCATGGTGTGCTGGCTCAGAAGAAGCTACTTGCGCTCGCTCTTCTATAGCAGCCCTTTTCTTAGAAGAAGAGTTCATCATATCCTTTCGACCAATCGGTGTTGCCTTATACGCATCAGAATTTACTGAGTCGTCATCGTCATCATCAAAACGAAGTGAAGAAGAGACAATGAAATCTTCGTCATCATCATTTTTATCTTCTTCGATCGCTTCATTTTGCGGAGCTACAGACTCAGCAGATTGAGTTGCCGCATCTTGATCGCGGATATAAAATGCCCCTTTATACAACTCATTATTTCGCAGCCTTGCTAATTCATCTCTGATAAGAGTAGTTGGCGGTGGCAATATCGATGTAATAAGAGTTGATGGTTGATTTGCGGAAAGCTCTTCCTCAGAAGCTCTTTCACTGCGTCGACCATTTCTTTCTTTCAATTGCTGCACAGGCTGTGGAAGAGTTTGTGGCTCTACATCAAGAGAAGAGACATCGGCGATATCTCGCTCACTTAATTCTCTAGGCATCGACTCTGTCTCTTCATGCAAGAAAGATTCAGCTGACTGTCCAGAGCCGCCATTCAATCCCTCTTCTTGCTTTGAATCCATTCGACCGCCTCGACGTCGGCGTAAGTTTCTTCGTCGATCTCTTCGTCGATCTACGCCATTTCGAGCGTCTCCTTCTCCCCCAATTTCTTCTTTTCCACCTTGCTGTGGCTGTAATTGTTGATCCTGAGAAAGATTTTGAGCCTCTTTACGGTCATTATGGGATTGTGTCTGAGTATTTCCAGCCTGGGAGTCTCGTCGATCAGATGATGCAACCGTTTCACGGGGTTCATTGAATTCTCGATCACGTCGATCCGATAGATTATTGCTCTCTTTATTTTCCGATCGGCTTTCACGACGCTCTTCATTTCTATCGCGAAGAGATGCGCCAATCGATGTTGCATGAGAAGTATTCATCATGGATTGTGACGCTGATTGCCCTCTCGACATTTCAGCTTTATTGCTACCTTGCGACCCTCCAATTTTTACAACACCATCAATAGATGGAGCTTTAAGAGGAATTCGAGGCTCACGGACCTCTAGTACCTCGTAATCAGATACTGGAACAATAAATGCGCGAGGTCTTTCTAAGCTTCTAAAAAAACAGCTATGACCAAATGTTACAACCTCAAGGGCATCAACAAAAAATTCTTCCTGCCCAGGATTCTTACTACTGCGGACAACAATGCGATGTCCATCACGAGGTGTAATCACCGTTTCTATGATCGGTTCTCGAGTAAAATCCACTTCTTTTGATCCTTGTTCTTAACAGGTTCAAGAAAGATCAAAAGCAAAGGAAAGATATTGTAGTAGACAAGCTATAGCTTTTTCTAGTTCCTCAAAAAAGAACATGAAATAAAACTTTATTCAGAAGAGATCGACTAATCGATTACTCTTCTAAAAGAGCATATTTTTATAAGCTCGTTACGATGAGAAATCCCAATTATAACTCGTTTAAGAGAAATCTTTTAAATAAATTGTGCGATCTAGAAAAGCAATAGCGGACATTTTCTCACTTTTCTTGTCGAGCACTTGAGCTGAAAAACGCATGAAAACATGATCTAGTCGTAATATCAAAGCTCCATGATAATCTTGCATGCTCTTCTTTAAAAGCTCTCTTAAAAAATAATTCCATCAATGAGAACTCCATTAAAATCCATTTTGTATCTCATTAATGAAAGATATCTCACCTTATAAGCTCTCTTAAACTCCTTTGGTGATTTCATTTTCTAAAAAACCATATCAAAACAAGCTCTTACTCATAATCACCCTCTTACCTTGGAAGATCTTCTCTTCTTCAAGCAAGTCTTTACATGGAACAGAGCTAATTTATTCGGTTAAAAAATGAACTCACAAGAAGTTCTTTAAGTCTACAACGAAAAAGCTCTAAAGTCTTTACAAGTACTCTCTCTCTTCGCTTTTTCCATATTTCATATCATGAGCTCTATATTCACTTCTTCGAATCACATAAAGTCAACGAACAACAAAAAAGTCAAAATGATTCTTTTACGCTGTAGTGTGACTTCTCCTCCGAATGGTCAAAAAAGAGCCCATGGATTGTACATTTATTTCCTATTCTCTTCTCGTACATTATGGCAAATATTTATTTGAGAAAGTATGGTCTCAATTTTTACATGCACAACGCAAGAGAAAAGTCTTTTTTATCACTTCAACTTTCGATCAAAAAATCAGAAAGCAAAGGATGATTGAAAATTGTACACGAAGTATGAAGGATAGAGTGGTTTCTCTTCTACGAAGAAGATGCTTGGAACCTAATTCTTTTCCTTCATTCTTCGAATACACTTTCTTATATACCTTTCGATTTCATATAGTCGACGAGATCAACAACTCGCGTTGCATATCCCATCTCATTATCGTACCAAGCAATAAGCTTATAAAATGTTGGCGAAAGCGCGATCCCGGCTCCAGCATCAAATATAGAAGAGCGCTGATCCCCTATAAAATCTGAGGATACAACTTCTTCATCAGTGTACCCCAAAACACCTTTTAACGAGCCTTGCGACGCTTCCTTCATCGCGGAGCAAATCTCTTCGTATGAAGTTGCTTTCTTCAAGCGAACAGTAAGATCAACACATGACACATCTGCTACTGGCACTCGAAAAGCCATTCCAGTGAGCTTGCCTTTCAACTCAGGAATACAGAGAGATACGGCTTTCGCAGCTCCGGTCGATGCAGGTATAATATTTTGCTGAGCACCCCTTCCTCCCCGGAAATCTTTCTTAGAAGGGCCATCAACTGTTGGCTGAGTTGCTGTCATCGCATGAACTGTTGTCATAAGCCCTTCTTCGATGCCGAAACGATCGAGAAGAACCTTACAGACAGGAGCTAAACAGTTCGTTGTACATGAAGCATTCGACACGATGCGATGGGAATCAGGTTGATATGAAGTGTGGTTCACCCCCATAACAAATGTAGGCACATCACCTTTTGCTGGAGCGGTTATAACAACTCGCTTAGCGCCAGCTTTAAGGTGCTTTTCAGCAAGCTCCGGTGAGGTAAAGATACCGGTAGATTCGATGACAACATCAACACCGAGATCTTTATATGGGAGAGCCTCAGGATCTTTTGAATTAAATATCTTTATGCTCTTCCCTGCTACAATTAAAGAATCGTCTGTTGACGACACATCGTGCTGGTATTTGCCGTGGGTTGAGTCAAATTTAAAAAGATAAGCGAGATTATCTGAAGGAACTAAATCATTAATCGCGACTACTTGAATGTCATTACGCATGAGCATATTACGCAAGACAAGGCGACCAATTCGCCCAAAGCCATTAATGGCAACTCTCAGCGTCATAAATGTATACCTCACCTAAAGATCGGTTGAATTTACTATGTACTCGTTAAGGAGAGATATACACAACTTTATACAGAAAAGGAAAGGGAAGTTTTTACATCTAAGCAAAAATAAGAGCCATTCACTGTTTTGGGAACGCTCAGAATTGAGGGTTGTTAGTGACTTGCCCTGTTGTAAAAGAACAGGCGACTGACTTAAGACACTGCACTTCAATCCTTCTTGCTTGGTTAAAAGGGCAGGAATATAAAGAGGGTCTGTATAGACGATACCAGACAAAAGACCCATAACATATTGTAGACTATGCGCTAGACGTAACTTCTCCTAATAGTTTTCTCATAGCCTTGATACACTCACTGATCGATGGCCTATTGTTAGGATCAAAATCAACCATTTTTGAGAGGATATTAATATATTCTTTTTCTTCCTTGCTTTGGAGCAACTCCATAGACTCAGCTATCTTTTCTTGAAATAATCTACATCCTTTCTCAAAAAGATCAGGGTCGTTTTCTTGATTAAAGTAATCATCAATAATTTTAGACCAAATAGTTTTTTTACCGTCTGCTGGAGGAATATTTATAAGCAATAAAAAGGTGAGCCCCAAGGCAAAGACATCAGCTTGTAGCGCCGACTGAGTTAGTATATCCTTATGTATCCATATCTCAGGTGCCGTATAATAAATCGTTCCGTAGACTTGGTCAAGATTTTGACTCTCGCTGTCTATTTTACAACTGAAATCATAATCAGTTATGTAAGCGCTGATGGAAGAATTATTTCTTTTGTAAAGGATATTAGCTGGTTTGATATCACCATGAATATATCCTTCATCATGCATTACTTTAATTCCCATCATTGCATCTCTAGCGAGGAGAAGCTGCTCTCTGAGAGTAAATTTTCCTAATTCTTTATCTAAACTCCCGTCATAGCGATCATAAAAAAGACTCAAACGAGACGCTTCTTTCTTAAAGCTGTTGTACTCGCCTACAAATCTTAGTCGCGCATGACACTGTTTATCTCCAAATCGATACGTAATTGGATTGGAGAGATAGGGAGTTTTTACCTTTGCTTCTACAACCGGCTGCGGCTGAATTGATAATCTCTTTGACACTTGAAATGAAGAGAGCACTCTTTTGTACTCTCCAGAGGCAATAAAAGAGCTCATCTTATTCGGTAAAATATACACATCGTCACTTGCAGCATTTATTTGTATAGAGTAAGGAACTTTGAGCGCCTTTTTAACCCGTAACCTCTCTCCTAATCCATTCACTTGTCCTTGAACTGGTGTCACATAAACCCTGTCCATAAAAACTTTCGAGACTTTTTCAGAATATTGTGAGAATACGCGCATCTCTAAGAGCGCAGAATATTTAAGGCGATCCTCTATAGTCAAATCATCTCTTAAGCCAGCTACAGACGATAGCTGAGAGAAACGCCGTGCTATGCGATAGAGAGTATGCTCTACCTCTGTCTGCTTTTTTGATTCGCCATTCTGAGAAGGGGCTAAAGAAAACTCATGAAGCTCCTTCTCTAAAATTAACAAGACATCATCAAAACCAAGGTTCTTAATTCGTAAAATCTTACAGAGCTTTTTAGCTTTCTTATCTGGATCAAGATCGGGATTAGAGTAGATGAAATCTATAGATGAAAGTAACGCCTTTTCATTAAAATTACCCTTTTCCTCTTCTGCGTTCCTTTTTATAGATTTCTTGAGTGAGGTGACAGGCTGCTTTATGCGACTTTTAATAGATGAAAGAACATGAGAAATTGAGTTTGAGATTTTGTTTTGTTTACTTTGAGTGACTTTCCTTCCTGAGAGCTCTCCAGCTTTCTTTTCCTTATGTACATCATTATCCGCGAACAAATAATCTGATGTATTACCTTGAATTGGATTACTCATAGAAGACGCCTTTTATTTATATCTCACCTCTATATCAAATCCATATAATAAAAGATTAAATAAATAAATAAAGGACGCTGAAATGAAAAGAGCCATCTTCCCCGATTTACGGGGAAGTGGCTCTAATAAATGAACAAAGCTTCATTAAACGAAAGCTTTAGGAAGGAAGATACTCAATAATGCATGTTTGTGCGTTATCGCCTACTCGTGCTTGAGGAAGACGAACGATACGTGTGTATCCGCCGTTTCTCTCTTGGAATCGAGGTCCAAGCACATCGAACAACTTGTCGATAACTTGGCGATCGATGTTATAAGCAGAAGTATCGCCTGCCTTAGCAGCTCTTCTTTCTTTTGGTGTTAATTCATTGAAACGAACCATAAGACGAGCAACTGCACGACGTCGGCTTGCCAAAGTATTTTCTTTGGCTAATGTGATCATTTGATCAGCAAAGCGACGAAGCTCTTTCGCTTTTGGAACTGTCGTCTCGATTCGCTCATTATGAATCAAGGCTTTAAGCATGTTTGCAAACATTGCTCGGCGATGTGATGTCGTCCGTCCAAGTTTTGCACTGCGTTTTGCGTGTCTCATATTTTCTAGAACCCGTACGAAATCTTAGCTATTCTTTTTCTTATCTTTCTTGAGTTTTCTCTCTTCAGAGATCTCTTTAATGCGTTCTTTGACATTATCATAGTTAATGTCAAATCGCTTGAGATCCATTCCAAGAGACAGCCCCATTTCGCTGAGCTTGGCTTTAATCTCGTTAAGAGATTTCTTACCAAAGTTTCTAAACTCAAGCATCTTCTTCTCAGGAATGCAGACGAGCTCAGCAATAGTGTCGATATTAGCACTCGACAGGCAATTGGTTGATCGAACAGAGAGCTCAATCTCATCAATACGAAGGCACAACTTGTCAAGGAGACGATCATCATCATCCCCAGCATCAGAAGAAGCACTTTCGAAAACAAGGTCATGCTCTCGAACAGATCTGAAGACCTCGAGGTTTCTTTCAAGAATCTGCACAGCAAAGCTAATAGCTTCACTTGGCTTCAATCTGCCGTCGGTCGTTACTTCGAGAACAAGACGGTCGTAATCAGTATCTTGGCCAACACGTGTATTTTCTACGTAGTAGTTAGCTAAAATAACTGGCGAGAACGCTGTATCAACAACAATCTCATCAACCATTTTGTTAACGATTTGGTGACGCTCAGAAGGAACATATCCTCTTCCAAAGCCAACTCGGAAATCAACCTGACGCTTCATTGGCCGTGTTACGGTGAAGAGATGAAGCTCTGGATTGATCACTTCAAAAGGACTATTTTGGAACAACTGGCCAAGCGTCACGATAATTTGCCCACCAGCCTTATCAAGATCTTCTTGTGACACATCAATGACTGATGTGACAAAGCGTGTCTCGCGGCTGATAGATTCCTCATCGCTTGGAAGGCATCGTAAAAGAGCCCCTTTTACGTTGAGAACAATATTGGTGACATCCTCGGCAATACCCTCGACCGCCATAAATTCGTGAGGGACGCCCTCGATACGAAATGCGATGATTCCAGGGGTTTCCAACGAGGAAAGAAGAATTCGTCTCAACGCATTCCCAATACTGTGGCCAAATACACGCTCAAAAGGCTCAGCAATAAATTTCGCGTATGTTGGAGTTGCTGTTGCCTCATCAACGATAATTTTACGCGGTCTTTCTTGTTTGCCGAATTTCACCAGCATGAACACTACTCTCCTGAACGAAAGTTAAATCGACACGATTCAAGATCACTCTGACAATGGCCAGATTATACTCGGCGGCGCTTTCTTGGACGGCATCCGTTGTGAGGCACTGGCGTAGCATCACGAATTGCAGTTACTGTTAAACCTGCACTCATAAGTCCTCGAACTGCTGGCTCGCGGCCGGCGCCTGGACCTTTAAGGTTAACTTCAACTTCCTTTAACCCTTGTGCAATTGCAGTTTTAGCTGCATCTTGAGCGGCAATAGTTGCAGCAAAAGCTGAGGATTTTCTTGAGCCTGAATATCCTGACTTACCTGCAGATGCCCATGCGATTACTTGTCCTGAAGGATCGGTAATTGCGATGATTGTGTTATTAAAAGTAGCCTTAACATGGACAACGCCTACTGGAACGTTGCGCTGGATTTTCTTCTTTGTCTTTACTGCTTTCTTCTGTGTAGCAGCCTGTTTACTTGTACTCAAAGGAACACTCCTCTCTCAAACAAAGTACTATTGTGGTGCTTTCTTCTTATTAGCAACTGTTCTACGAGGACCTTTTCTTGTACGAGAGTTTGTTCTCGTTCTTTGTCCTCGAACAGGCAAGCCTAATCGGTGGCGCATACCGCGATAGCAATGAATGCTGATCAAGCGCTTAATGTTATTCTGCACTTGACGTCGAAGATCACCTTCAATAGTGTACTCGGACTGAAGCAGTGCGGTAATTCGAGAAATATCATCTGCGCTTAATTGATGAGCGCGCATATCTGGGCTCAAGCTCAGCTTTTCGCAGATTTCGTTAGCTAAAGCTGGACCGATGCCATAAAGATATCTGAGACTAATATCCAAACGCTTATTGTCTGGAATGTCTACACCTACGATTCGAACCATTGCGGTCGTCTCCTGAAACGTTAAAATGTCTGTAAGATCCTAGCAGAAGGAAGCATTTGCATTCAAATATCTTCCTTCGGAAAAGAATTCTTTTATCTATTTTGATCTTCCTTTTCTCATGAAACCATCATATCGCTTCATGATAAGATGCGACTCAACTTGCTTCATAGTATCAAGAACAACACCTACTAAGATGAGCAGCGCGGTTCCGCCAAAGAAGTAGCTAATAGTCGGAGATACATTCATGAGCGAACCAATTATCGAAGGAAAGACAGCCAAAGCAGCCAAAGAAACAGCGCCAATCAAGGTAATCCGATTCATTGTCTGTTCTAAATATTCTTCGGTATGTTTTCCTTGTCTTACCCCGGGAATAAATGCCCCACTTCGCTTCATTTCGGATGCAATTTGATCAGGATGAAACTGGGTTGCAGTCCAAAAATAGGTGAAAAAGAGAATAAGGAGCACATACATAATAAGATACAATGTCGATCCCGGCGACAAAGCATCTGCAACGCGAGAAAACCAGTTACCCGTCCCAATAAATTGAGCCAATGTTGCAGGGAACATGAGGAGGGACGAAGCGAAAATGACAGGAACAACTCCTGCGTAATTTACTTTCAGAGGAATATAAGAACTGCCCATACCCTGAACTTCTCGCATGCCGACTACTCTTCGAGCATACTGAAGTGGTATCTTCCTCTGACCTTGTATAATATAAATAGTTGCAGCTATCACACCGACAAAGAGCATGGATAATACAGCCAAAGAGAAGAACGAGAGCTGTCCTGCCTCTGGGCTATCAAGGTTTAACTGCTGAACGATCAATCCAATAGTCGATGGAAGCTGGGAAACAATACCGGTTGCAATGATAAGACTCATTCCATTACCGATACCTTTCTCGGTAATCTGCTCACCTAACCACATAAGGAAACAGGTACCAGTTGTCATCGTTACTATCATGATCAGATAGAAAAGCCATGGGATATCGAACATGCGTATTGCCAATAGATCGGCCGAGACAATCCCAGGACTTGAAAGATTCATCTGCAATGCAAAACGCGCGAAAAGAGCGGACTGAATAAATGAAAGTAGAAGTGTTCCAAGTCGAGTCCATCTCGTTACTTTTCGCTTACCAAACTCTGGATTCTCTTTCAATTCACGCTGAAGTCCAGGAATAAGGGCCACTAAGAGCTGCAGAATAATAGAAGCTGAGATATAAGGGACCACACCTAGCGCAAATATAGTCATTTGCGAAAAGGCACCACCGCTGAAAATATCAATAAGCTGAAAGAGATTCTGTCCACCACCTGTCGCTTGGCGAAAATAGGAAAGCGCGATATCCCCGTCGATACCAGGAACTGGTATAAAACCGCCAATTCGATAGACTAAGAGGAGGAGAAGAGTAAACTGAATTTTGTTTTTCAGTTCTTTAACCTGAAAAATCTTTTGCAATGCATGTATCATGTCGTCGCTCGAAAAGCTTGTTAGAGTGTGAGACGAAAATCACTTATACAAAACAAGGCCTCTAGACTCTCCTGTAACACAGTCGTATCAAGAGTAACCCATTCATTGTCTTGCATAAAAAGCATCAAACAACCGATTTAATGCTTTTGTCAGGCTACCATAAAAGCATAGAAGGATGAAAAGGGAAAAGGAAAAAATAGAATCATACATGCTACTTACAGAATTTGAGAGAAAATCACTCTTCTCAAAATTCAATTGCTGACATATCACTCTTTCGAAAACTGTTACGTATCAGCTTTCCGTCGCAAGTAAAACCTCACCTATGCCCTTCGAGCTTATAAACTCGTAGCGCAGAAAAGAAGCAGGACCCTCTTGTTATAATCTAACAAGAGCGTCTCTACTTCTTTAATTTGACGAAGTATCCTACGTGGATAAAAAGAGCTCTGTCTATAGTAGCAAGTGAAAATAATGTGTTTCCACACTCTTTTCAACTTATGAGAGATTTTCCTCCCGCCTACTTTATACTGAAATGGTATAGGCTATACCTTGCTCTCTCAATTTCTCTAAAGCGCTATTAGAAATAGCACTTGCCTCAATAGTCACTTTCTTCGTCAATTCGCCATGGCCTAAAATTTTAATGCCATAGCTTGTGCCTTTCAAAAAGCCTTTATCGCGAAGAGTCAAAACGCTGACTGTCTCGCCATTTTCGAAAAGCTCTTCGATTTGACCCAAGTTAATGATGTCAAGACGCTTTTGGAATTGGTGAGTTGAAAAACCGCGTTGAGGAAGTTTTCTATAGAGAGGAAGTTGTCCACCCTCGTATCGGGCTCTAGCTTCCCAACCAGATCGAGATCCGCCACCTTTGTGACCGCGGCCGCAGGTCTTGCCTAGCCCTGATCCCGTTCCCCGACCTACTCGCTTTCGCTTCTTAAAAGGGCGAGAGCTATTTTGAAGATTATTAAGCTCCATGATGTGCTACTCCTCGCGCCTCTAATACAGTTTCTCTCTTTGACAGAGATTTAAGAGCCTGGAATGTCGCGCGCACCTGGTTGATAGGATTGCTTGATCCAAGGCTTTTCGCCATAATATCTTTTACGCCGGCAAATTCCAAAATCGCACGGACTTTAGAACCAGCGATGATTCCTGTACCTTGCGTAGCAGGCTTCATGAGAACGGTTGCTCCGTCCCACTTAACTAGTACGTCGTGAGGAATTGTTGTTCCTTCCATCAAGACAGAAATCATGTTCTTTTTTGCAAGCTCTCCGCCCTTACGAATGGCATCTGTAAGTTCGTTAGCCTTTGCAAAACCATAACCTACTCGACCTTTTCCATCGCCAACGAGGATAAGAGCCGAGAAGCTCATTTTTTTACCGCCCTTGACGGTCTTAGAGCAGCGGTTGATGAAAAGAACTTTTTCCATCATTTGCTGTTCTTGATTTTCACGCTTCGAATTTTCTGCGTATTTTGCCATGTGAAGCTAAGCCTTTACGTGTACTCTTGCTAGTTCGCTTATATTAAGCTTATCAGGAGCTTTTATAAGGCAACTCAATAAAATTGAGCTGACCTTATGAAGCTCATTACAGAGCAAGTCCTTGCTCTCGCGCAGCATCAGCAAGTTCAGCCAAAAGACCGTGGTATTTGAACGATCCTCTGTCAAAAACAACTGTATCGATTCCCATCGCTTTTGCTTTCTTTGCAATCATCTCGCCGATAACACGAGCGGCTGGCTTGCTTTTCTTTGCAAATTCAGTCTCTCGAAGCTCTTTAGCATCGGTTGATGCGCTTGCAAGCGTATGGCCTTTCCTGTCATCGATAAGCTGAACGTAGATGTGCTTATTAGTTCTAATAACACTCATACGTGGACGCTGTTCGGTTCCCATCAGCTTTGAGCGAACTCGAAGTGCGCGCTTAATCTTTGCCTTAGCGGCTTTTACTCTGCTCGTTTCCATCTGAATCCTAATCCTTGATGACTTCATGAGCTATCACTCATTGAAAGAGTCTCTTTTCATTTTGAAGCGATTGTCCTCTCTCACGAGATACAATCGCTATGAAGAAAGAGAGCTCTTTTCTCATCATTCACTTTTTGACGATAGCTACCCTATCTTACTTCTTAGCAGACTTTGCAGCCTTACCTGCCTTACGTCGTACGTACTCGCCTTCATAGCGAATACCCTTACCTTGATAAGGCTCTGGTGGCCTCATTGCTCGTACTTCAGCTGCAAACTGACCAACCAACTGGCGATCAATTCCGTTGATAGTAATGAGGGTATTCTTATCAACCTTCACTTGAATTCCTTTTGGGATTTCAAGACGAGTTGGATGTGAAAAACCAACTTGAATATCAAGCATATTGCCCTGAACTGCAGCGCGATAACCGACGCCGATCATTTCAAGTTTCTTTTCAAATCCTTGCGATACACCGATGATCATGTTCTGGATCAATGCTCGATACAGACCATGGAAGCGTCGTGTTTCTGCAGAATCACCCGCACAAGCTACGTGAATAAGATCCGCTTCTTTCGTTACAGAGATCCCTTCATGGTGAGGGTGAGCTAAGGTTCCCTTAGTCCCTTTCACAGTGATTTGACCATTTGCAACTTGTATTTCAACGCCCTTAGGGAGAGCGATTGGCATTTTACCTTTTCGTGACATGCTAAATAGCCCCCTTCTTACCAGACGTAGCAAAGTACTTCGCCACCAACTCGACGCTTTCTTGCTTCAGAACCTGCAAGAACGCCTTGAGAAGTGGAAAGAATTGAAATACCAAGTCCGTTGAAGACGTTTGGTACATGCTCTGCACCAACATAACGTCTGCGGCTTGGAAGTGAGACACGTTTAAGTCCGCGAATAAGAGGTTTTCTGGACGAGTTGTACTTTAAGAAAACGCGCATTTCGACTTTGCCATTTTCATCTCTTACGAGGTACTGCTCGATAAACCCAGCATCTTTCATGACTTGAGCAATGTTCTGTATAAATTTGCTCCACAGAACGTCGACATGTCGATGACCTGCTCTAGACGCATTTCTCAATCGTGTTAAAAAATCTGCGATTGGATCAGTTTGACACATGACATCCACTCCATCAATTGTCTTGCCAGCCAGGAACTACAACAGGCATACCCTTGAATGGAACGCCCATTAGTCTCAACAGCTCAATGCATTCATCATTTTTTACAGCAGAAGTCACGAAGGTAATGTTCATACCTTGCACGCGCTTCACTGCATCTAAGTTCAACTCTGGAAAGATCTGCTGATCTTCTAATCCAAGGCTGTAGTTTCCGCTGCCATCGCACTTTGTTGGAAAGCCGCGAAAGTCACGAATTCGTGGCGCTGCAATACTGCAGAAGCGATCCAAGAAATCGTACATTCGTGCACCACGAAGGGTGACTTTAAGGCCGATTGGCTGATCTTTTCTCAACTTGAAGTTGGAAATAGCTTGTTTTGCCCGTGTGACAACTGGCTTCTGACCAGAAATAAGCGACAACTCGTTAATGAGATCTTGAATCGCATTCTTGTCTTTTGAAGCCTCAGCTATACCCATGCTGATGACGATCTTCTTCAAAGAAGGAATCATCATAGGATTGGAATAGCCGAATTTTTGTTGCAAGGCGGGCTTGACTTTTTCGAGATATCTCTGTTTCAGTCTGGACATGCCGTGCATCCCTATTTCTTAGAACCTTTCATAGAACGCCATACGACACGCTCACCGTCTTTCATATAAAACAGTTCTCGTTCGCCTTGTTCGTTCACTTGTACTTTTAACTTGAGCGGCCGACCTTCGCTATCGCATGGACGGACATTGGAAACATTAATGGGTTTTTCGAACTCTACGATTCCACCCTTTGGATTCTGTTCTGAGCGCTTAACGTGCTTTTTGCACAGATTAACGCCTTGAACAAGCACCTTATCTCCAACGCATGCGAGAACTGTTCCGGTCTGGCCCTTTGCGTTACCTGCGATGACTACTACGTTATCGCCTGCGCGTATTTTCTTTGAGCCTTGTTTACGTACGTCTAGCATTATGGTCTCTTCCTTACACTCTTAAATTACTTCTGGCGCAAGAGATCCGATCTTGGCATACCCATTATCGCGAACTTCTCTCGCGATAGGTCCAAAAATACGGGTTCCTTTTGGATTCCCTTTATCATCAATGATGACGCAGCTGTTTGAATCAAATCGCAAAAACCCATCTTTTCGAGGTATGTAGCGCTTCGTACGTACGATAACTGCTCGTACAACATCGCCTTTCTTCACACTTCCGTCTGGTTCTGCAACTTTTACGCTGCAAATAATGACGTCGCCAATCCCGGCATATCGACGCTTCGATCCTCCGAGGACCTTAAAACACTTGACTTCTCTCGCCCCGGTGTTGTCGGCAACTTTAAGTCGCGTCTCCTGTTGAATCATGACTCAACTGACTCCTCAAACCAATAATTCTATTTCATGCCTTCCCGCCGTCAACGAGCTCTCTTGAAGCCATTCTGAGCTATATCGCCAGCGAAACGATCAATCAAACTCACTCATCTACTGAATTAGAGCTTGATATAATACCGTTTCGCTGAGTAGCCGTCCAATCTTTTTCAAGCTTTTAAGCTTATTTTCAGCGGATTCACATCCTCTGTGAATAATTAGGCACTTGCATTGTTAGTTTGTACTCGCGACACGACTCTCCATCGCTTCAATTTGGAGAGAGGTCGTGTTTCCATAATCACGACTTCATCACCAATATTGAGCGCTCCCGACTCATCGTGGGCATAGCACTTCATTGAGCGAACGACGACTTTCTCATACTGAGGATGTCGCACTGTTCGGCTCACACGAACAACAACTGTCTTGTTCATTTTATTCGACACAACAACACCCTTACGAACTTTACGGGTGTTTCGTGCTTGTAAATCTTGCTTCATAGATACCTAAACCCAAGCGCGTTATTCTAAGTTTGAAAGCTCTTTAAAGAATTGCTCGATTTCGCGCTCTCGTAATACAGTCTCGATTCGTGCAATTTCTTTCTTATGCTCGCGAACCTTCGAAAAGGCCGCATCTTTCGTTTCAACAGCGGCAAGACTCTTCAATTTGAATATCTCTCGCTTGAGTTCATCTCTTCGAGCGAGAAGATCAACATCGCTCTTCTCTCGTATTTCTCGAGTTTTGCTCATGTCTCTTACTCTCACTCCTACACACGTTCTACGCGTTCGACGAATCTCGTCTTAATTCCTAGCTTTGCCGCAGCTCTTCGAAGAGCGTCTTGTGCAACTTCTCTTGGAACGTTAGCTACTTCAAAGAGAATTCGACCCGGCTTCACTGGAGCTGCCCAATGATCTAAGTTACCTTTACCTTTACCCATACGAGTTTCTAAAGGCTTCTTTGTCATTGGCTTATCAGGGAAAATGCGGATCCATACTTTACCACGACGATTGAAGAAGCGGCTGATAGCAACACGGCAAGCTTCGATTTGCTGTGCACTAATGTAGCCGCGCTCAAGCGCCTGCATTCCAAATTCGCCGAAATCGACGAATTGAGCTGCTTTGCTAAGGCCAGTAAGATGGCCTTTTTGCATTTTTCTATGCTTTGTCTTCTTTGGCATTAAGGTCATTGGCGTCTCAAGCTCCCAATGCTACTTTATTCGCGGCATCGCTCGACTCTTGCGCCGTGCTCTTTGCTCGACGAGGCGCCTGATACTCTCCGCGGTTAATCCAAACCTTTACTCCGATGGAGCCATATGTAGTCTCTGCACGACCAGTAGCATAATCAATATCTGCTCTCATTGTTTGCAGAGGTATGACACCTTCTTTGTACCATTCGCGACGAGCGATTTCAGCACCGCCCAATCGACCAGAAACTTGCACTCTAACGCCAACACCACCAGCATCTTTGACGCTTTGCATAGCTTTTTTCATAGCTCTGCGGAAAGGTATACGGCGCTCAAGCTGACGAGCAATTCCGTCGGCAACAATCTTTGCATCGAGATCTGGACGCTTGATTTCTTCAACTTCGATCCAAACTTCTTTGCCTGTAAGCTTAGAGAGTTCGTTTCTTAAAATGTCGATTTCACTTCCCTTTTTCCCGATAACAAGACCTGGTCTTGCTGTGTGAATAACGACTTCAATTTTATCGCTCATACGGCGAACTGTGATCGAAGCTGTTCCTGCGCAGCAAGATTTAGCCATCAGGTGCTTTCTAATTTGTTCATCTTCTAAAAGAAGATCACCGAATTCTTGTTTATTCGCATACCAGCGAGATTTCCAATTTCGGTTAAGAACCAGTCTAAATCCAACTGGATGTGTTTTTTGTCCCATTCTCTGAAGCTCCTCACTGCGTTGTAACAACAACCGTAAAATGACTTGTTCTTTTCACGAAGGGATGGCGGCTTCCTTTGCTACGAGGCTTTGCCCTCTTCAGCCTTGGCCCTTCATCAACGCGCACTTCCATCACTTTTAGCTGCTCAGGACGAGCTTCACTTCTCGACTCTGCGTTTGCAATCGCGCTGTCCAGCGTCTTGGTGAGCAAGCGACCTGCCTTCAAACCGCAGTGTTGAAGTTGAAGGCGCGCTTCTTCGACAGCCAACCCTCGAATCAACGCAGCAGCAAGTCGAGCCTTTCTGGGGCTAATGCGAATATATCGTGTAACTGCTGTAAATTGTGCCATGGTTCCTCTTAAGACCCTACTTCTTCACTGGGTGACCCTTAAAATGGCGAGTTGGTGCGAACTCACCCATACGATGGCCGACCATGTTTTCTGTAACGTATACAGAAATATGCTTTCGACCATTATGAACATCAAAAGTGTGACCGATCATCTCAGGAAGGATCATTGATCGGCGAGACCACGTTTTGATAACTCTTTTTTCTTTTTTTAGATTTTGTTCCTGCACTTTTTTAGCCAGGTGGTGATCTACAAAAGGACCTTTCTTTAGCGATCTAGCCATGATTACTAATCCCTACGATCTTTAATAATGAATCGGTTGGATACTTTTCGCTTTGCTCGCGTCTTGTATCCTTTTGTCTTCATAGCCCACGGAGTTTGTGGGATATAGCCATTATGTCGGCCTTCACCACCACCGTGTGGGTGGTCAACTGGGTTCATCGCAGTACCGCGAACGGTTGGGCGGATACCCATCCAGCGGCGGCGACCAGCTTTACCTTCATCTCGTACAATATGCTCTGCGTTCGAGACGACACCGAAAGTTGCTCGGCACTCTTCTGGCACCATGCGCATCTCTCCGGATGGAAGTCTTATAGTTGCAAAGCCATTGTTTCTACCCATGAGCTGAGCAGACATACCTGCTGAGCGCACGAGACGGCCACCTTTGCCTGGAATCATCTCAATATTGTGGATAACGGCACCAATTGGCATAAATTTCAGGCGAGTTGATGAACCTGTAGTGAAAATTGGATTCTCATCGGATGAGATTACGACATCACCAGCTTTCAATCCTTCAGGTGCAATAATGTATCTCTTTTCGCCATCACGATAGTTCAAGAGAGCAATGAATGCAGATCTGTTTGGATCATACTCAACTGATGCGACAGTCGCTTGGATATCCAATTTATCACGTACAAAATCAATAATACGATAAAAGCGCTTATGGCCTCCGCCTCTATGACGGCATGTAATATGACCATTGTTATTACGGCCACCAGTGCTTTTCTTAGCTACGAGAAGAGACTTCGTCGGCTTTACTGTCTGACGCGTCGATCCGATTCTCGTGAGCTGATCGTTAGTCGAGAGAACAAGTCTTCTTGTCCCCGGTGTTATTGGTCGAAACTTTTTCAACATGGAATTCGATCCTCTTGCGACGCTTATCAGTCGATACTATTTCCAACAGCCAACGTGACAATCGCCTTTTTGAACCCTTGTGTTTTACCTGGATTCATGCGACCGCGTCGGTTGCGAACTTTTTCTTTTACGGTAATAGTATTTACAGCGATAACGCGAACGTTTTTCTCGCTATAAATCTGCTCAACAGCTTCAGCAATCTGCTGCTTGTTAGCCTTTGAATCAACCACAAAGGTGTACTTTGGGTTTTCACATCGAGCGACTGATTTGTTGCTCGTCGCATTTTTCAAATTTTCTAGAACAGCGGCTTTCTCTGTGAAGTATCGCTTTTTTACGATGTCAAATGGGCTCTTCATATAATCGATCCCTCTCCTATTAAGCTAGCCACTGCTCGAGCTCTTTCAACGCTGCTTCTGTAACAACAACGTGCTGAGCTAAGGCCATGTCATAACCGCTGACATTCATAGCGAGCATAAATGCGGCGCCTGGAATGTTACGGATACTTTTTTTCATATTCTCGTGTGCTGGGGAGTGAATGCTAATCTTTTGCACACGCTCTGGAAGACCAATCTCTACGAATGAACCTTCGGCCAAGAAAAGAACGCGCTTTTCGATGCTGAGATTATCGAGGAAGTTTTGTACAGTCTTCGTCTTTGGTTCGTTCATCGCTGTTGAATCAAGAACGATAACATTGCCCTGTCTGATTTTATCAGCGAGCAAGGATCGAATTGCCAAACGCTTTTCTTTTTGGTTGATTCGAACGTGCTGATCAAACTTTGGTTTAGGACCCATTGGTCGTCCGCCGCCCTTATATTGAGTAGCAGCTAAGGAACCTTGACGAGCGCGACCTTGTCCTTTTTGAGGATGAGGTTTCTTCGTCGAATGGTTGACTTCTGAACGACGCTTTGTATTTGCGGACCACTGACGTGCGTTATGACGAATCGCAACGATGTAGTCTTTAATGAGCTGAGAGTGGACAGTTGCATCACGGAGCGCTTCGCTTACGTGTACTTCTCCTAACTCTTGCCCTTGGATTGAGTATTTCTTTAATGACGTCACAGCTCTATAGCCTCACAACCATTATTTTTTGCTCTGCTTCTTTGTCGCTTCACTGAGGACGACCAGGCTATTCTTTGCCCCTGGCACTGCGCCTTCAACGATGACCAGTCCTTTCTCAACATCAATGCTTAAGATCTTGAGATTTTGAACTGTGACGCGAACATCACCCATATGGCTTGGTCGTGGACCGCCTGGAAGGCAGCGGCCTGGTGACGATCTCATACCAGTAGAACCTGCATGTCTATGGAATCCGGAACCGTGAGAAGCTGGACCACCACTGAATCCATATTTCTTCATCACACCCTGATATCCCTTACCTTTCGATGTTCCTGTAACATCGATGTAGTTAACGCCTTCGAAAATCGAAACATCAAGTGCCTGACCGATTTGGTATGTCTCGGCATCTTCAACACGAACTTCACACAAAGCTCTGCGTGGAGCGACTCCTGCCTTCTTATAGTGACCAATAAGAGGCTTTGTTACTCGTTTTTCGACTGTTCGTGGATCTTTAGTCTTAACTTCACTGAAACCGATCTGAATTGCTTCATACCCGTCATTTTCGCTCGTTTTCACTTGCGCAACGACATTCGGTTCCACTTCGAGAATAGTGCAGGCAACAGGATTTCCATCCTTATTGAACATACGCACCATTCCGCGCTTTTTGCCCATCAATTTGCGAGCCATAGTTCACCTTCGTGCAATAACTTACAAGCGCTTCGAAAAGGAACTTTTCGGCGCTTAATCTCATTCAAGACGGTCATTCTTATCACATTCAAGAATGCCGAGGCTGGATACAGATTCGACAATATGAAAATATTGAGAACTGAAACGAAAAGGCTAGCAAAGAGAGGCCTTTTTATACAATACTAAATC
This sequence comes from uncultured bacterium, assembly GCA_964427425.1. Lineage (GTDB taxonomy): Bacteria > Chlamydiota > Chlamydiia > Chlamydiales > FEN-1388 > CAYRUD01. The sequence continues at coordinate 256,083 of CAYRUD010000001.1, read as the reverse complement.
GCTGCTCACTTTACTTTCTCGTCGATTTCTTCTCTTTAATCTCAATGATTTCACAGTAAGAAAGCTTTTTCTTTCTCTTTGAAAGACTCTCGAAAATTTCTTTTTTATTTTGCTCAGCACAAAATAATCGAAGGTCTCGATATGTCCAATGAAGCGGAACATCTAAGCGAGCTATTTTCTTCGCGCTTGAATCACTGACTTCATGCAAGTATATTATTATTGATTTCTTTTTCTCTAAAGCTGGTAATACGACTATTCCTGACTTGTGCTTTACCGACTCATGAAAGTTAATCTCCGTAACATCGACTCGCTCGTTGTCTACTCTTAAATTTTTGAGAAGTGAAAGATAAAGCGCTCTTGGGCGACTCCGAACTTCGATCTGAGGCGGTGAGATATCACAAGACAGCGACTCTGATGGGTAGATAATATGATATACAAGAAAAGAAGAGTCTTCGCGCTCATTCGAACACTCTTGAACCCTCACCGCATTCCAACCTAAAACTCCGATAAGCGATAGAAATGAAAGAGCTATGAGGCGCTCTGATTGCCGAAGAGACATGAGAAAAAAGCTTTAATTCATTTTATAGTGTAGAGAATAAAAAAAGAGGAAAGAGAGGACACTTTATATCCTCTTCTTCCTCTCAATCAGTCTTTGCTCTTTAGTTTATTGAACTACAAGAAGTTCTTGTCTATCGAGTTGGAAGTCTTTCACGTAGAAGTTGGTAATTCCAATAAGTGAAGATGCAATATTCGCGACAGCGCTGACTACCGGCATTCCTGAATATGCAAGCTGTCCCGCCACTACCCCTACGATTTTCATTACATCGCCTGAGCTTGACAATGCATCGCCTAATCGCAAACGACCATCAGCTACAATCTTTCGTACGGTATCAGCTAAATTAAAGCTGAAACCTGTAACAGAGATCCCAGACTGCATCTTATCGAGATTCATTCCGACTTTATAGCCATAGCTTTCAAATCGAACGATCTCGCGCTGAAGAATCGCTGAATCCGCGAGTTTCACATCAACAAGTGTACGAAGGTGAGTAATTGCATCGGATGCTAGAAGTGATATTCTGCTAATCAGTTTCAAAAAGTTTGGCATCTCGCCAATCGTGTTGCCATTACCTTCTTTTCGAAGAATATCTTTGATCTCTGTTACTTTCTTTAAAGTCCCAGAGAAGTTCAAGACTTTGGAAGCAGCTCTTCCAACTTCATTAGCTGGCTGGCATGTTCTATATACATCGAGAGCTGCCGCATAAGGAATGCTTCGAAAAACTGTCATCGCAGAGTTAAAAGCTTTCAATGTCATGTTGACAACATCGACATTTGAAATACCTTTTTGAACTTGCGCGATAGTCCAAAAAGTCTTTCTCTGAAGAGCCTCCGCGGCCTCAGAAATTGCTGGAAATGCAATACGTTGAACAACCTCCTGAGCGCCAGCTGCAACACCTGCCGCCGCAGCTGATGCAAAATTGGAGATGCTGCTAACGGTTCTACCGCCTAATGAGTATATATCATAGAGAAAATTTCCTAGATCAGCTCCTGTTCTCTGTAAGTTTGCGTTGTCTTCAGGTGGTCGAATCTGATTTGGATCGTTGGTAGGAGGAAGTTGGTTGCCCGAGGTTATCGATGTAGTCATTTGTAATTCTCCATATTTCGTATGTTTATATGGTATTGCCGTATGTCCTTTAGTTCAAAGCATCTGCCTTTAACTAAAGATCATTAATAAAGATCCTTTAATCGAATCAATTCTACTATTAGTAAACAGATTGCACTATAATAACCCTTAAATCATTTACACAAAGGTAAATTACATCAGCCCTCCCCAGTTAATAATAGTCTTGATCTCATAAAGGACAAGGGTAATAACCTAAGATTGAGGATCAAGAAAGAATGTTACTATCCCCAAGCTTGATGCAGCAACTGCTAAAGACGCTGATATGATTGGAGCGCCTTTTACAGGGACCAAGTCTAAGACTGAAATACATCCTTCCGTAACTTTAGAAACAGCGCGCAAGAGAGAGTAACTTATTGACTCAGTCTTCTCAGTATAGACATCTCTGACTGATTCGGCAGCGCTTAAGCTATTTGTTACAATTGATGCTATTGACATGCATCCATCAATAGCCTGCCGTCCCTTTTGGAAAAATGAAAGCTCACCCATGCGATTCATTGTTTCAAGATATGGTTTTACCTGGCAATCATAGACAAAGGAGCCAAAGCTGAAAAAGCTCGTGACGGAGCCAATAATTCTAGAAGCCATCTCAAACCATCTTCCCTGTCTCGCATCATCCTTGATATCATCTCCGAGAAAATATGATGGAGCATCGAGAACGCGAGTCACATCAGCGATCGTTCTATACTCGTTAAATCGAGTAATCATAACAGGCTCATCTCCCGAATGAGGAGAAATTGCCCTGAAAAGAGCATCGGTTGAAACAGCCACCCTCAAAAGATCAGAAAGACCATCAACAGATGACGAAAGGCGCGAAAGGCCCAAAGCAATCGGACTGACGATTCTTCCTAAATACGAAGCTACAGACTCTACGTGTGGTGCAATGTGCTGAGATGAAAATGAGGAGATTGGCGCTACGACACTTTCGTTAAATGATGCATGTAAACCACTCATCATAGCTCCAGGATTAAATGAATATCCTATCGTTTTGTCGAGAAATGAAGAACTCATCGTGTACCTTTTCGCTCTCTTTTGAAATTTATAGGAGATTTCTTATCTCATATTTGTAAATTCAGTAGAACAATTGAGTGCATCATCATGAGGAAATGTTATTTTTTTATTAAGAGTATAAGTAGAAAATGTAAATAGATGCCCCTCAAGAGCATTTCGTTCAGTTTCTATACAGCTCAAAAAACCATATTCATTCACTTTTCTAATCGTCTGTTCATCATAAATAAAAAAAGAGAGCCTTTTAAAGCCCTATTTGAGGCATATTCATCCAATGTGCACATGGGCTCCCAAAATCAAGATAGTTACTGCTTTCTTCTCATATCTCGATCCTCTTCCGGAGATAGAAGTAAATTATCGAGTTCTTCTTGATCCAGTGGTGACATCTCCTCAAATGCGTCAACAGAAGAATCACTCTCACTGAGCGTTATACTCTCTGTGTCAACAGTCTTGATTTCTTGCACATCGTCTTGAGATTGAGGAGATGAAATAGCATTTGGAGAAGTTTGAAAAACATTTTTATGAGACTCTTGGTCCAACATCTTTTGGATACATTGAAAAGCCTCAAGTGGGGTAGCCCTCTCCTTAGGATTGGCCGACAACATCCTTCCTATTATTTGATCCAATTCAGAACCTTCAGCGAGAGACTTTTTTAGCTTTTCAATTCCTTTATTGTAACTCTTACGGTCATGCACACCACTGCTCCAGTCAAGACAAAGCGAAGATCCACTCGTTCCATGAGTCGCCTCGTATAGCATAATGCCAAGCGCCCATGAATCAATAGCAGTTTCCACTGGTATGTCTTTGCCCAAAAGCATCTCTGGTGGAGGAAATGTAGCCGTTAGACCGACAGAGTCTTGTACATTTTTAGCAGCTCCAAAGTCTGCCAAGCGAACCTCTAGCATCGAATCATGATTCTTCGTAACAAATACATTAGCAAGCTTTAGATCAAGGTGACATAGACCCGCTTCATGCATACCAGCTAAAGCTTCGCAAACCTGACTCATAAGCTTCAGTTTTTCTACTTGAGAAAGAGGTGGCTGCCTTTGAAAAAAGTTTTTAAAAAGGTCCCCGCTTGTACAAACTTCAGACAAGCATCGAACCTTCTGTACTCCCGAGGCTCCGGCATATGTCACTTTTCTCAAGCTAAGAATATAAGGAACATTTCTCTGTCGAAGTTCTTTTGAGACTCCAACTTCTTTTTCTACTTCTTTTCTGAATTTTCCTTCTTTCTCATCAATCTCTGTCAGACTATTGCTTGACGCTCTCGACACAGGATTGAGTTTGACGCTATTTACTGCTTTTTCCCCTAACGAGAAAAGAAATTTAGCTTTCTTGAAAGTTCCTTGACCAATAGAGCCTACCGAAAGTGAAAATGAAACATGGCCCATCTCGTCTTGCTGGGCGATGATGCTATACCATCTATTACCGAAATAAAATCGCCCCTTCGAAAATCCATCTGGGTTTTCCTTAGCAGCTTGGATGAGATCCTTACCCTCTTTATCACAATAGCTGCAAAGCGTGAAGAGCAATTGCCAATAATTCTCCGCGATTCCACCTTGAAAAAGAGGTGGAAGAGATGGTTGCAGCTGCGGATCATCTATAAGCAATACAAAGGAATATCCCTGTCCAACTTTATAGAATGAATTGAAGAGATCCCTCAAGTACACAAGCCTCGCATCAAGACCATTCTCCGCAGGTGTATTAAGCTTACTTAAATCATCTTTGATCAGTTGTATGATTCTCTGTTTTACTTCAGGCGAGTTAAAAAAGTTCGTTACATTCTCACCTCTTGTATCCAGGTAAGTATATAAGTCACCCAAATTGTCTTTCCACTCGGGACCATCTATAATTCGAAGAACATTCTCTAGGATCGATTCGTCGGTATTTGTCATGATTGGAGATACAGAGTGAAGATCCGACTCTTGAATACTCGTTTTTAGCCCTTTTAGCGATGATGATGTTTGCCCTTGATCTTCGGACATATTATTTTTGGAAATATCTTTTGCCTTCAGAGCAGTTGGAGAAGCCTCACTTTCTGGAACTGGCGAGACTGTTCTTCCTCTCCAGCCAGCAGAAGGACTTTTAGAGGGAGAAGACCCCTGTTTACCGATAGGCGCTGAGTCTTTAGGGCCATTTACACCATTCATACTTCCTCTCTCCTTCCGATTGAAGTAGAAGGCACGACCCGCCAATTGAATGGCACAAAAACTTCAATGCCTCTTGATTGTTCAATTGAAAAGACCTTGGCCCTCTCTTTTTTCCTCATATCAGTTTTAAAAAATTAACATACAAGCAAAAAAAAACCGTAGGCCAGATGATTGAATATAGAAGAGTCTTATCTTTTTGGACGCTTTTTTATAGACAGCCGCTATATGCCTTTTAGCTCACACCTTTTGTCTGGCTTTGCACCAAAAAGAGGCTTTTTCCCTGCGCTACGCTAGAGCAAGCAGCCGAAATATCAGTATCACAGCATGAAAAATATACCGCTTATAGCTCGCTCAAGTCTTTCCTATTTGTGATATCATACGCATATATACAAAATTACTTTCTTTCATAAAGGAGGCGTGGAGCTCTATAGAGAGAGCTCCGAATCATTTTTTAAGGAAGATCTCTATGAAATAGCTTTTTGAGCCAAGCCAAGCGCCCTCTTCCTTTAGTAACATCGTCCATGGCTTTCAACGGCTCTGTCTTTTTAAGAGCTTTTATTTCTGATGCCTTTACTTTAGGGCTAAAGATCTTAGCCTTTATTTGACGAAGTGTAACTTGAACAGACTTTGCCCGATCTGAAACCCAGGTTTTCCATTTTTGCCATGCCTTGGAAAAAAATGATTTCTCTCTTTTTTCAGTTAGTGGCTCTTTATCATCTGAGCTTATATTAAGAGTTGAACTAGCTTCATCATGTGGAAATACAGCGGATGCTTCCGGCTCTAAAGACCTACTCTCGTCTTGTTGCCTCTTCGACAGTATTATTTTAATGCACTTCAAAGCATCTTCAGGAGTTGCTCTCTCCTCAGGTTTTTCTGACAGCATTTTACGTATAATTTGATCAAGCTCATTGCCATGGGCAAGCTTGTTTCTTAGCTCGGTGATGGCGTCATTATAGCTATCCCTATCTTCTACTCCGACATTCCAGCTCAAGTTCAATTCACTTGCTGACACACCGTGTGTCGCCTCATAAAGCATGACTCCAAGTGCCCAAGAATCAATTGATGGACTTACAGGTATTTCGTCACTATCAAGCATCTCAGGAGGTGGAAATGTAGCAGATAAATGGGTTGTATTTACTCCAAACGTATCGTGCTTTATATGTTTAGCAGCTCCAAAATCTGCAACTCTAGCCTCAAGATCACCGCTTTGATTTTCAGTAAGAAATACATTTGCAAGCTTCAAATCAAGGTGGCATATGCCAACTTTATGCATACCTGCCAATCCCTCACAGACCTGCCCCATCAACCGCAATTTTTCATCTTGTGAAAACGGCGGATCTTTTTTAAAAAAAGCCTCATGAAGATCGCCTTGAGAGCAGACTTCAGTCATTCCTCGAACTTTTTGTACACCTTGCGTGGAAGTATAGGTCACCTTTCTGATTTTAAGGACATATGGAACGCCCTCCTTTTGAAGCTCTTTCGAGATTGAAGCTTCACGAGACACTTCTTTTTCAAATTTTTTCTCTTTTTTCTTTACCAAAGCTTCCTGAGAAGCTTTTTTTCTTGGATTGAGCTTAACCTGAGACTTTTCCCCTTCTTCTAAGTGCAATAGCAACTTCGCTTTCTTAAAAGAACCCTCGCCTAAAACTTTTGAAGAAAGATATACATGTACTTTTCTATTATCATCTCGATAGGCAATCACACTGAATCCTTTGCCATCAACAGTAATTCGTGTCTTCGCAAAACCATCTTTAGATTTTTTCGCAGCCCTAATAAGATCTCGCCCCTTCTGACTCTCACACAATATATATATTTGCTCAGCAACCTCCCATGGACTCTTTTCTATAAGATTTCTCTGCTGAAAGAGCAAAGGAAGAGATGACTTAAGACGGGAATTATTTGCTAGGCGATCTAAAAACTTTTCATCCATCCCCAATTGTCGAAGAAAAGAACTGAGCTCGCCTAAATACACAATCCTCGGATCAAAACCTTCGCGTTCTTGAGGCTTCATCTTTGAGAATTCGTCTAAGATATGTGTAACTATAGCACTCTCTATATCAGGTAAGTTTACAAGTCGCAGAAATTCAGCTTTATTTCCCTGAAAATGCTTATATAGGTTCGATAAGTTATCTCGCCACTCAGGGACTTGCAAATTAAGAGATACATCTATTGATGCTTGCTCTGGATTTTCAGGCGATGAAGCTGGAGAGGATAAAATCGTTTCCTGCTTCTTTACCTTATTAAGAAGAGAGTTGCTTGATTTCGAAGAAGTTCCTTCTGACACTTTTTTGGAAGAAAGATCATGTATCTTACTCGCAGATATACCCTTTGCCTGTGAGGAGACTTTGTGTTGCTTGCCAGTCCCCTTCATCATTCCTTGGGTTTTCCTCACCTTAGGAAGAGGAGAGCCGTCTCCATTATTGGATGGTATAGGATTTACGGGGCCACCTACATTACTCATACCTTCACCCTTCCCTTATGGGGCAAATACCTCGAATATCCCCCCCTTCATGCAATCAATCAGCTCATATTCATAAGAGGTTTTCCTCTCCTTTTTTTATTCTATCACCTGGATAAAAATTTCTCTAAAATTTTGTTAAACAATTTTTTTAATGCTCCCTGAGGAACAAAATGAGATAAGCTACTGAATACATATTGAAAAAAGATGAATGAAAATGAAAAAGCCCCTCTTTTTGATTGGAAAAGAGGAGCTTTGAAAGAGAGTGCGAAAGAATTACGTCAGAAGAATAGCGATATCTTTAGGATCAGTACCTCTCATAAATTCCTCTCCGGTCATCTCTTTTTTTCCTTCGAGTTGAACACGCGCAAGAAGGAGATCATGAGAAGAATCGTGAGGAAGACAAAGTCTCATCTGAGAAGAGCCATCAGAGATGATAACAGGAGTAGAACCGGCTTGTTTCTCCTTTGCGACGACAATCGTCTGAAGAACTTTTAAACGCTTGATAGATCCCTTATAGCTAATCGAGAAAAACGCTCCTGGCCTTGGGCTAAGCGCTCGAACCCTATTATGAATAAGATGAGCATCATGGAGCATCGGATCAAGAAGAAGATCAACAGGAGTGATTTTAGGAGCAAAAGTTGCTTTGGAATGATCTTGAGGAGTGAAAACAGCTACTCCTGAGTGGATCCGATGTAAACCTTCAGAGATTGCCGACTTCGAAACACTGAGCATAGTTTCGAAAAGGCCTGCCATATCCATATCAGAAGGCACATCAAAGCTCTTCGTTAAGAGAACATCTCCGGAATCGAGCCCCTCATCCATCCTCATAATAGTTACGCCAGTTCTTTGGACGCCATCGATCAGTGATCGCTGCATAGGTGCCGCTCCACGATAATGTGGAAGAAGGCTTGCATGGATGTTAATACACCCCAAACGCGGAATCGATAGAATAAGCGGCTTTATAATCTCCCCATAGGCCACTACGACAAAAAGATCTGGTTGAAGCTTCTGAAGCTCTTCTACCATCTCGGGCGTTGAGACTCTCTTTGGCTGGAAGAGCGGAACTTGTGGCAATAGCGCGATCGCCTTCTCCTTTACAGGAGTAGGAGCAATCTTTAGATTACGACCCTTCGGTTTATCAGGCTTCGAGACTATCCCGACAACACTATACTGTTTTTCTTTGACAATATGCTCAAGGATATCTGCAGCAAACTCTGGCGTTCCAAAAAAAACTATTCGCATGGTGAGTCGATCTCTTCTACCTTAATATAGCATTCTCTTCGCTCTCTTGGTGAGCACCTTTCGCGTCAGCAATAATCCCTCGCTGTGAGGTACGACAAAAATGGAGCCAATTGCGAACTTCTGGAATTTGCTCAACTTCTTCTTCTATCCGCTTCAATGCTTTTTCAAGCGAAAGATCTGATCTGTACATAATTCTAAAAGCTTTCATAAGCACATGTACAGTCGATGATGGGAATCCATGTCGTGAAAGCCCTACGCGGTTGATTCCGCCAAATGCATAAGGAGATCCTGCACCAATTGTATATGGAGGCACATCGTGTGTGACTCGGCTCATTCCGCCGACCATTGCATACCGGCCGATGCGAGAAAATTGGTGGATAGCTGAAAGGCCGCCAATAACTGCGCAATCTTCGACAGTAACATGGCCTGCAAGTGTCGCGTTATTAGCCATAATGACATTATTGCCTACAACACAATTATGAGCGATGTGGCAATAGGCCATGATAAGACACTTATCACCAACTTCGACGGAGGTTCCTTCCCCACATGATGCGTTAATTGTGACACATTCTCTAATTTGACACTCAGCTCCAATGCGAACATATGTTGTCTCGCCTCTAAACTTGAGATCTTGAGTCTTGGCTCCAATCACAGCTCCGGGCCAAATACATGTGCCGCGACCGATAGTTGTATGCCCTTCAATAACAACATGTGGTTTAATGATAACATCATCATCTAGGACGACGTTGGAACCTATAACTGAATATGGCCCTATGACAACATTTCGGCCGATCTTCGCGCCTGGCTCTATAATTGCTGTGGGATGAATAGTAGACATTGTATGTTCTATGTACTCTAACCTGAGGATGTGGATATAACTCTCTACACGCTTATTCTCTTAAAGGCCTCTCAAAAACGTGAGAAAACCAATCAGAAAATCACTTTCTTTTTTTCCAACGTATCTTTCATTGCTGGAGAAGCTGTTGCTCTCACTCAACGCATATTCCATGTATCGCTTCCAATTCGAAAGCCAAAAAGCTACACTTGCGATTTATCAACAACTGCGAATCCAATCTCGGCTTCGGCAGCAAGCTTTGAGTCGACGTATGCTTCAGCCTTCACTCTTCCGCCTTTCGAGCTAAAGTGAATACCGGTCGCTTTTAAAACTAAAACGTCGCCAGGACGTGCAGGATGGCGAAACTTCGCATTCGTGATGCTCAGCAAAACAGCAATCTTATCTCGGTTGTTTCCACGAAGATGAACAAGGATACCGCCAGCTTGAGCCAACGCCTCAAGAATTAAGACACCTGGCATCAAAGGAGCGTCTGGGAAATGCCCTTGAAAAAAAGGCTCATTGATTGTCAGATTTTTAAGTCCTACAACTGTACCACCTTCAACATCGAGGTGCGTAATCCTGTCAACAAGAAGAAAAGGATATCGGTGAGGCAAAATCTTCACAATCTCTTTAATATCAAGTGATACTGAAGATGGTATCGAAGCCAGATCACACGATGACTTCTGCTCGGACATATCTGTCATCATTCCCTCTCGGATAACAAATGGTTATATAACACCTTAGAAAACATGTAATTCGACGTATGGCCTGACAAAAGTGAGATAATATGAGCAGTAAATTGAACGCCAATCAAGCTCACATCACCAATTAAATCTAAAATTTTATGTCTGACCATTTCGTTCTTAAAGAAAAGCCCGCCCTTCGAGATAACAGAGTCTTTTTGTACTACAACGGCGTTTTCTAGACTACCGCCTTTAATTAGCCCTCTATCCATTAAAAAGGAAAGCTCTTCATACAAAGCAAAAGTTCGGCAAGGAGCAATTTCACGTTTGAATCCTTCGGGAGTAACTTCAAAGGAAAAATACTGAGCTCCAAGCGACTCAACTTTTGGATAATTCAACGTATAACTTACCTTATACACATCGGATGGCAAAGCAACAATGTGAATATCTCCTTCACTCCACCAGACAGGCTTTGAAAGACTTAAGATAGGAACTGTCGCATCTTCTTGAACAAGCACCCCTGCCTTTTCAATCATCTCAACAAAGACATCTGAACTTCCATTACCAGCAGGAGGCTCTAAGTTAGTAAGCTCAATCAGCAAATTATCAATCTGATACGCTTTCAAAGCAGCTAGGACATGCTCAACAGTGTAAATTTTAACATCGCCGACGGCAAGATTCGTACTTCGAGATGTATCGAATACGTACTCAACTGTCGCAGGGATCAGAGGTCGTCCTGGAAGGTCAACACGACGGAACGTGATTCCGCTTCCTGGAGGTTGAGGGATAAAGCGCATGCTCACTTCTTGACCGGTATGGATACCAGTCCCAGAATAACTTACCTCACTTCTCAATGTGTGTTGCGGACGAGTACGCACCTTCTTCTCTATCATCGCTTCTCTCCTTGTACTCCTAGCCCTTGAGGATGGGCTGGCGAGGAACACGCACAGCAACAAGAAGTATCGGAAGATGCATTAGCCTGGTGTTTTGGATTTAATTGAGCCAATTCTTCTTTTGTATTCGCGTAGTTGTACCAACGTCTAAAAGGCGTATGAGCATACTGGAATGGCCTTAAGCGTGGAGCATTCATACACTCTTCTTTGCAGCAGCCTGAAAACTTCTCAAGACAGCTTTCACAGCACAAGAAAAGCTCATTACAGTCCATATTAGCGCAGTTATAGAAATTATCTGTCTTTGCTCCGCAATGGTGACATTTCCCAATCACTTCAGGACTTCCTTCACCTACTGGAACGGTCAGGCGGTCATCGAAAACAAATAAAGATCCTTTCCATTTGGAGGATCCTTGCTTTTCTCCGTAGTTGATCACTCCACCGTCAAGTTGGTAAATCTCATCGATCCCCTTCTCTTTTAAGAGAGCGGAAAAGTATTCGCAGCGAATACCTCCGGTACAGTACATCATCACTTTGGCCGGACGCTTCTCAAGTCTTTTCTTCAATTCTTCGGCATACTCTTGAAACTCGCGAAAATTCTGGCATGTGACAGGTTCTGCTCCCTCAAAGTGGCCTACTTCCCACTCATACTCATTTCGTATATCGACAACGATTTTATTTTCCTCGTTGGCAAGCATCTCATCCCACTCCTCTGGGGAGGCGTGATACCCACTCTTCTTTAAGTCTACATTACAGCCGAAAGAGACAAGCTCCTTCTTTTTTACTGTGACACGAGCAAAAACTTGGCGTATCGATCCTTGGATCTTAAAATAGACATCTTGAAATCCTGGCCTTGAAGAGAGCCATTTCATGTACTTTTCAGCATCAGCCCGAGCAAAACACATCTGAGCGTTTATCCCTTCAGAAGAGATATAGACTCGGCATGTGACATCGCAAGTCGCTAAGAAATCTTTGTGCTGACGAACTTCTAAATCTGGATCTAAGATGTTGGCGAAATGATAAAAAGCTAAGACAAGATATGGAGCTGTATGAGGATCTGGATGATGAAACATAATTGTAATTTAAAGATAAGCCTTCATAAAAGCGTTCTTGATAAAGAATCCCTTAGCTAAGGCAAAAGGCTTTTCCTTTTCAGGACCTTTAGCTTACAAGCCAATCATATAACGAAGAGTCCCTCGTGATTGGCGACCTATGCTCTTTCTTCTTAAAGAGCAACGAGAGATACTGTAGAAAAGGACACTTTAAAAAACAAGTACGGCTTATATCTTAAACCTTAAAAAGCCTAAGCTTACGGTCATCATTAATAAAAGCACTCGACACAATGCGCCTTTTCAACATTCTCGCATCAGTTTATCACGCCAAGTGGCTAGAAATTTGATACATATACTAGTTGAAAAAGCTTATTTTCACAATCAAGACCACAACTGACCCCTTGCGCAATCAGTGATTCAAATAGAATTCCCCTACTATACAAGGAGAAGTGGCCTCATCTTTTTTTAATTTGTCGAAAATCGAGAATATCCTGATGATGGAGATGGCAATCAAGATATAAAACAAATCAGGGAGCCCTAAAGGTACTATATGGGACATATTCAAGTCGTTGAAGAGAAGAACTTTCAGAGCGCAGTTGAGCATGGAAAAGTCCTCGTAGATTTTTACGCTGATTGGTGTGGACCATGCCGCATGCTCACCCCAATTCTCGAGCAATTAGCCCAAGAAATGGCAGGCCAAGTAAAAGTTATCAAGATTGATGTTGACCAAGCGCAAGTTATCGCGTCAAAATATGATATTACATCAATTCCAACACTCATCCTTTTCGTAGATGGGCAGATGAAAGGAAAAGTAGTTGGCCTCAAGAACCTTCAAGAGCTTAAGACTTTTGTCAGCTGAAAGTAATAGCGCTCTCCATTAGTACATTTTCTTCGCCCTACCGAGTAAATAAAAAGAGCGGATGGCTTAAATTGAACCATCCGCTCTTTTTTTATTTCTTTAGAATCTCAGTGATTAGGTTGATGCGTCAGAGCCATCATCGATATCGTCTGGAGATTCATCGTTTAAGCCCTCAACTTCATCATCAGCTTCTGAGATATCATCATTTACTTCTTCATCAACCTCTTCGATCGCGTCAACAGCCTCTTCTTTTGGAAGTGGCTCAACACGAACAACCTCAACATCGAAAACGAGAAGAGCATTAGGCATAAGCTGACCGGAAGTTCCATATCCTAAGTCTGGGTGGATGAAGATGCGGCGCTTTTCGCCTACTTTCATTCCGAGAACGCCCTTCTTAAAGCCGGGAATTGTCTGGTTGAGTGATAATGAAATAGGCTCTTTTGACTCAACAGAGCTGCCAAAGACAGTTCCGTTGATATAGCTTCCTGTATAGTGGATAACAGGCATGACTGATTCAGTAACCACCTCACCATTGCCTTCTTTCTCAATCAAGATCTGAAGCTTTCCAGGTTCGAGCTCTTGAACGCCTGTTTTCTTTGCATTTTCACTTAAGAAGTCTTCGGCTTCTTTCAAATTCTTAGCGGCGCTCTCTTGGAAAGCAAGCTCTTGGATTTGAGTAATAGCCTCTTCGTACTCTTGCTCAGTCATTGGCGATTGAGTACCATTTTTAGCGTCGGTCATCCCTTGAATAACAGCATCAAAGTCGAGCTTGAGGAGAGGATTATCAAGGCTTCTGGCGACAAAGTGTCCGTATGCCTGAGAGATCTTCTTGATGTTTTCTTGACTTAAGAGTTCTTCCTTCGTTTTCATTTGACGAACTTCACCTTTGGCTTCTTGTTCCCCTTCTAGCGCTTCATCTGCAGCGAGTAATGAGCTGGAGAAGATGCTAAGAGGCGCTACAGCAAAACTCATTGCCGCTGAAGCTGTGACGAGCGAAATCGCGAAAGGAAGGGCTCGTCGGTACAAACGTTCACTTACCATACACATGGTCTCCTTCAAAAGGTCTTCAGAATAAATAATGTTCTTTTAGAGGAAAAAACCCACACTATTTCTTTTTGTTCTCTGTCTTTATTGCAAGCTCGTTCAACTGCTGCTCTGTTACGTGCGAAGGCGCTGCCATCATCAAGTCAACTGCCTTCTGATTCTTTGGAAAGGCAATGACATCTCTGATGTTCTCAGTTCCATTCATAATCATGATAATACGATCGAAGCCGAGAGCAACTCCTAAATGAGGCGGAGTTCCGTAACGAAGAGCCTCAACAAAGAAGCCGAATTTCTCTTTTCTCTCTTCTTCATCGAGTCCGAGAACCGAGAAGATTTTATCTTGAAGCTCGCCATCGTGTATCCGCTGTGAGCCCGACGCGATCTCATAACCATTCAAAACCAGGTCGTAGCTCGATGAGCGCACTCTCAAAGGAGCTGTCTCAATAAGATCGATATCAAGGAAGTTCGGCGAAGTAAATGGATGATGCTCGCTCTCTAAACGATTTTCTTCTTCATTCCACGCGAAGAGAGGAAAATCTGTTACCCAAAGAACCGCAAAAGAGTCAGGCTTGATGAGCCCTAAGTCTTTCCCAAGTTTTCTTCGAAGCTGATCGAGAGCTTGAAGAGCTCGCTTTTTATGCCCAGCGACTAAGAGAATGATATCTCCTTCTTGCATCTCAAAGCGAGAAATCCACGACTCTTCCTCTTCTATAGAGATAAATTTGGCAATAGGCCCTTGAAGTCGATTTAAAGATTCATCTTTCTTCTCGGCTTGAAGCTTCAACCACGCAAGCCCCTTGAAGCCGAATTGAGAGACGAGCTTCGTATACTCATCAATCTCTTTTCTCGACATGGAGCTTCCACCTTTGACGCAAAGACCACGGACAATCCCTCCTGCATGGACAGCGTCCTTGAAGACACCAAATTCTGTTCGAAGAGCCAAATCAGAAGCGTCGATAAGCGGCATGTCAAAGCGAAGATCAGGCTTGTCGCAGCCATACTTTTCCATACACTCAGCGTATGTCAAGCGCAAGAATGGCTTATCGATATGAACGCCTCTTGTCTCTTTGAAAATAGTGGAGACTAAGCCTTCAATGATAGGAAAGAGCTCTTCGTGTGTCGCGAAGCTCATCTCAATATCTATCTGCTGAAATTCTGGCTGCCTATCGGCTCTTAAGTCTTCATCTCTGAAGCATGTCGCGATCTGAAAATAGCGGTCGAGGCCTCCTACCATCAGAAGCTGCTTAAACATCTGAGGAGACTGTGGAAGAGCATAAAAATGGCCATGATGAACTCTCGATGGGACGAGATAGTCTCTTGCGCCTTCTGGAGTTGATTTACCAAGGATTGGTGTTGAGACCTCGACAAACCCACTCTCTGAGAGATACTTTCGTGTCGATTGCATCACTTCATGGCGAAGCACTAAGTTATCAATAACTTTGCCCTTTCTCATGTCGAGATAGCGATACTTCAAGCGAAGCTCTTCATTGATCTCTGTACCATCATCAGGGATGGAAAATGGTGGAACATTCGCCTTTGAGAGAACTTGAATATCCTCTACTTGGATCTCAATAAGCCCAGTCTTCAAGAGCACATTTGGGTTTTCTCTTAAAGCGACAGTCCCTCGAACTGCAACAACATCCTCTAGACGCAATGCTTTCGCTCTTTCATATACTTCATTTGGAGTAAAGCGAAGGTCTGCAACCGCTTGAGTCAAGCCCCAACGGTCACGGATATCAAAAAAGACTAAGGAGCCTAAATTTCTTGTTTTATGCACCCATCCTGTCAAGGTGACGGAGCTTCCTCTATCTTCAGAGCCAAGCTCTCCACATGTATGTGTTCGAAGTGGAACTGTTCGTTTCATATTCGTTTTCTTTCGTCTTTCTTAAAAGAGCTCTTGAAGAGGAAAAATCACTCTTCTCACTCATATATTTTCAGTAATAATTCTATTTTATGCTCAATGGCGCGATGGAAGCTTTGCGATCACTTCTCCGGTATTTGAAAAGTGAACTGCGACCTCATTGCCTGAGTCGAGATCCTTAATACGAGCGACACCATCTTTTAATTCTGTCTCTCCAACGATCATAACCGCGCGTACACGAGCGTTTGAAGCTTGTGTCATCATCTGCTTGAGTTTTTTGCCACTCATATCAACGAGAGTACGGACACCGCTTTCACGAAGCTCTTGAGCCAATTTAACACATGAAATACGCTCCATATCACCCATTGGGATCAACAACAGCTCAACTCGCTCTTTGAAGGCCATTGGATCTTGAGATTTCTCATCTTTTTGCAGCGCGAGCATTGTCTGAATTACGCGCTCCAAACCTGTCGCGCATCCGATAGATGGAAGGTCTTGCCCGCCCATCTGTTTTAAAAGACCATCGTAACGACCACCGGCTCCAATGGTATTTTGAGCGCCCAACGCGCCTGTCGTCACCTCAAAGACTGTTCGCTGATAATAATCGAGCCCACGCACAAGTCTTGGCTCAACTGAGTAAGGGATTTTCAAAACATCAAGCGTCTTGAGAACTCCCTCGAAATGCGCTTTATCGTCTGGGTCGAGGAAGTCTAAGATCGATGGTGCTTGAAGAACAATTTCTTTATCGCCTGGATCTTTGGAATCGAGAATCCTCAAGGGATTTTTCTCGAGACGGATTTGACTTTCTTCTGAGAGCCGAGCTTTATGAGGAATAAGATATGAAATCAGAGCATCTTTGAAGCGAGCTCTTGCTTCTTTTCCACCAAGCGAGTTGACATAAACTGAGAGTTGAGGGATGTGAAGCCTCTTATAAAAGGAGTAGAGCGCTTCGATCATCTCAGCATCTTGCTCATACGATGAGACGCCAACTACTTCCATACCAAATTGGTGGTGCTGCCTAAATCTACCTGCTTGAGGTCTCTCATATCGAAACATTGGTCCAATATAAAAGAGCCTTAAATCGTGAACTGGCTGAAAGAGCTGATGCTCGATTAAAGCTCTCATTACTGACGCTGTACCTTCAGGACGGAGAGCAAGCTTTCTTCCTCCCCTATCTTCAAAGACATACATCTCCTTAGAGACAATATCTGTCACATCGCCAACGCTCCTTTGAAAGAGCTCTACACGCTCAAAAATTGGCGTGCGTATTTCATGGAAGCCATAGTCATGAGCAATAGAGTGGGCAACTTTCTCGACAGTATGCCAAAGAGATGAGCTGCGCCAGAGTTCTGAAGGAGATGTTACAGTTGGGAGAATGTCAAAGACTCCCGTGGGAGCTGAGATAGTCATAAGGGATAAGCACCAATCATTCGACAATCAAAAAATGCGTCATAATAAAAAACTAAGAGCACCTTTTCAAAAAAGTGCAGGTATGTAGCATGTCGGATTAATGGATTAAACGAAAGAGCATTATCATCACTCACCAGTTAGGCAAAATTTCAATTTTTCATACCAGCACTCGAAAAAAGCGCTCCCTCGGCCGGATAGATTATAGAGACGCTCAATGAATCGGGCTTTATCTCTTCTTCTAACGCGTTAAATCGCTCAATATTCTTTGAGATTGTCCGGATGATTTCTTGCTCTTTAAAGGCCGCTTCTTCTATTGCCTCTAATGACTGCAGTCGACTTCTATCCCCTTTTGATGTCATTCGAGTCATTAAAAGAGCGATCGCTTTCATCTCTTGGAAAGAAAATGATTTTTTCTTTGTCTGCTTTACTGCCAGGCGCTCTTGGACGAGAAGATCTATTGACTCACTACATGCATCAATAAGCTTTTGCTTCAACGCCGGGATATTAAGAATCTGACAAAGAGCGATGTTTATTGGGCGATTCGGCTGCAGCTCAATTTCTTCGAGCTTTCTCATCGCTTGATCCAGCGTCTCTGCCAAAAAGACAACGTTTTCTCCCTCATCACTTAATAGATCGCAAGTCTGATCGATATCATCTTGGATTTCTTGAACCTTTGCTTTGACTTCGAGGTATTCATTCATTGCTCTCTGTGAGAGACCCATCTCTTCAAGCGCTGTGAGTGTTAAGCTCTTCTCTCGATCTGGAGTCTTCTCGAGAAGGCGCTCTACCGCCTCTGCAATGCTCATCCCAGATATCACTTCAGCATTCATCGTCCGCTTTGCGGCCGATTGAAATGTGAGGACATACGAAATGTCTGGATTAAATTTCATCTGCTCGATGAGCGACTCGATCTCGCCATCTCTTGCCTCAAGAAGAAGCTTTCTTTTGACCATCTCATCGAAGATTGCTTTATCTCCCGCAATCGGAAGCTGCGTATCAAATCCCCCTTCATGGAATGGAATCGTCTCACTCCACAAAAGGCTTTGCTTCTCAATAAGGCCGTTTGATTCAGCCGTCTCAAAGAAAGGCGAAGCCTTCTCAGGAGCCCCAACAACTAAAGCCCTTGTCTCATCTTTTTGAGAGCATGACGAGATAAATGAAAATGAAAACCCAAGAACAATACCCATTGCAGCAACAAGAGGAGTCCTTATTCTTGCGAAGTATTTCTTATTCTGAGGCTCATCTAATTCTAAAGGCAGCTTGACATGAAGACATTCATCCTGTTCCTCAACAATCTGCTCTTTTTGAGAAATAGGCTCATCTTGAGAAAGCTCAGGCTGGTTTTCCATTTCCCCTTCAAGAAAAACTTCCTGCTCCCCACTCTTCTCTAAAGCAGTAGACTCCTGATCCGCAGCATCTAGCTTGATTTCATCCTTGGGATCTCTCACTCTTTCCGGAGTCGATTCCGAGGATGGAAGTTCATTTACATCAATTCCCAAGGAGATAAGAAGATCTTTTGTTTCTCTATCTAAGTCCACAGTAATAACGCCCCATTTTCGCCGTCATTTCAATATACTGTCAGGCCAGTAGAAATCAACCACCAAACGCTAACACCTCTTCTGAAGAGTCGTTTTTCTAAAGAAAAGATAAAAAACCAACAACTACCGAATACATAGTTGAAGAATTAGAGCGATCCATTCGGATTGTCATAACTTGAAAGAGACCCTTTACTTTAGATAGATCACCAAAAACCAAAGAACAATATAAAGCTTATATTGAGCCTCGAGCATTATATCGTTGATAAGAGGCCGCGAAAAAATCGAAAGCACTCGAACATAGTAACAGATTTCTCTCACTAGCTCGTAGGTGACAGCTGTATATATAAAAAACAAAAGGAGCTCTTAAAAAGAGCTCCTTTTGAGACTAAAAGTAAAGGAGATAATTGAATCAGTTATAGTAAGCCGAAACCATTTCAGCTTACTACCCCTGATGATTCTTGTATCTTATGAACCTTTCGCAATCTCTTGAAAGTACTTGTAATACCCACAACCTTCGTTCTCTCCACAAACTTCCCAAGCGATGTCTTTGAGAAGATTTCTCATATCAGCAGAGAGTGACTTAATATAGTCATGAACTTTTTTAGGTGTACCACTTGAAGTCTTATCGCCGTAGCAATTAGACTTCATGTAGACGAAGATATTCTGAACATCGCGAACAGATAATTTATCTTCTTCTTTTTCAGCAATTTTCTTGATATGATCTGTCGTTGCAGCTTTCTTATGAAGTTTATCAGTATAATCCCCTACTTTATAGCCTTTGGAATCTTCAACCTGCTCATCCTCAGCTCCCACTCCCCCACTTTCGCTCGCTTGTTGAGCTGCAGGCTGCTCATTAACTCCCTTGTCTTCAATTGCTAATGGCTGTTCAGCTTCTGCGAGAGCTGCTGTATCAGGAATAGAAAAGAGATACTGTCTTAAGTTAAACAGATCTAAACCTGAAATATGAACCGGGCCATTGCCATTCGCAAAGAGGTTATATATATCACTACGAACGCCATAACGAGCAAGGCAATCCAAGAAAGCTGGTCTATCAAACATATACACTAAGTCGTTAATGTTAAAGCTATTACCACCTTGATGTACCAATGCGGCTCGCTCAAGCTGATAGCTGTCATCTTCAAGAATTGTAGCTATCTGATCATTATTCGCTTTAAGGGCAATTCTGTTCTCAGGAACACTTTGCCCTGATGCATCTTCGTGAATAACAATTGTATTAGTTGTGTTATTCGTAGATACTGTAGGGAGATCAATTCTCTTACTAATGTCTTCAACATTAATTTTTGCAGCTTGTTTAGCGGCTTCTTTAGCGACTGCTTCAGCCTGCTTTTGTATTTCCGCTTGCTCTTTATCATCTGCAATCTTTTTGATATTACTTAAGAATTCCCTGATTTCAGCAGGATTCTTTTTATCGCTAGTGTAGTTATCTATTAATGAACCAATGCCACCACGATTATCTCTCATTTGCCGTAC
This sequence comes from uncultured bacterium, assembly GCA_964427425.1. GTDB lineage: Bacteria > Chlamydiota > Chlamydiia > Chlamydiales > FEN-1388 > CAYRUD01. Next base: position 235,881 of record CAYRUD010000001.1, on the reverse strand, counting down.
GCATTCATTCGTAATAGCCGCGGAGGAGAGCTCTACATAATTTTCGCCACCAAGTCTTTCAGAACGAACAGGGATGCCGGCAAACGTCTCTTTTCCGTTATTATTAACTTTGAGCTCGAGTTTGAATCCTATCCGACTCAAAGTGTTCGCAATTTGTGCAAACTCCTTAGCTGTTACATGAAATTCTTGGAGAGATAAGCCCACATATTTATGAGTATTCCAGACAATTTTATCCGCGATTTTCTTAAAGTCACTCTTAACAGCCTTAAGTGTTGCATTTGCATCTTGTTCTATATCATCATGCTTCTCCACATAATGCTTAGCAAAAGCTGTGACCATTTTCTGGACTTCAGGCTGTGAAATCTGAAATGGCTTTTCTCTCTTATCCAAGAGACCATTTCTTTCGATAAAGTTTCTCATGCTGTTTACATTGTAGAAAACAGTTTTTCCATCAACCTTAGCACATCCTGTCTTACCAATAAGCAATCCAAAAACTCCTAAGATCTTTTGGAGACCGGTGTAAATCTTTACACCTGCTTTCTGTGATTCATCTTCATTATCATTCTCCTTTCGAGCAAAGTCAACATATCCGAATAAACGATCATCTTCTCTTACACCAAAACCCATACTCAAAATCTCCTTACATTTATCTCATAGTTAATCTCATCCATAGCAGACATGAAATAATATTCAAATAAAATTTTCAATCACCTTGGTCTCCGTTGTACGCACTCTAGAGTTTTTCCACTTATAAAGCTGATAAGTGGTTACATAACAAAGATCTCTTAAATTTTAATTAATGAATTAAGATCCAAACGACTAGAAGAGAAACGAATAAGCATTGATGTACTCGTGGAATATAGCTGAAAGAGCCCCTATATAAAGCTATCCGATAAAATTACGAGTTTGAAGTTCTCGTAGATAAGAATACGAGAACGATTGAGCAAGGCAATAAGAAAATCAAAAATATTATAAGAAATCCTAGAGCTCGTCCTTTTACACACCATCTCTAATCCCTAAAATAGACTTAAGAGATCTATTCAATCTCACTCTCTCCAACCTAAATATTAGAATTTAAAAACGGCTTTCAAGTTTTTCGCGAAGTCGCTAAATGGGAGATATATAGGATTTATTTTGAATAATTCGCGAAAACTCAAGGCGTTAAAATGGGAAACGTTAGGCCATACTCTCCCCTCAATATCACTGTAAATACTAATCAAGCTGAGATCGCATATGGAAACAATAAGATTAAATATATGCGCAGTAATATTTGGGGAGCCATCAATTGGTTTTTTGGAAGTGCCTGTTATATTAAGCATGGTAGTAACACCTTTTATATCAAGAAGTCCGAAGTTGAATCTTTCTTTACCAAGAAAGGAGTATCTCCCTCGAAAGAGGAGGGCATAGGTCATCAACTCGTTACTATCTTATCACAGGATCCACACGCACAGGTCCAATCAAATACAATAAAGAATGTCGGATCGGAAAAGCCGCAACCGCAGACTCATAATCAGCTTATTACTTATCAGACTCCGCCCATAACCGCCCCATCTCAACAAACCACTATTCCAAATCAACCGAAACAACCTCAAAAGACTCCATCTGTTCCGAAAGAACAGGCTACACAACCACATGAAAGCGTTATTCCAAATCAAACAATTCAGACCAAACCTAATCAACAGCGAAGAATTTCTTCAGAAGAAGCAGGCAGAATAATAGATGAAATTAAAGATTTTAAAGTTGATCAATCGGTACGTAGACTTGAATCTGAAATGAATTTCTTAAAAACTGCTCCATCCAAGGAGGAAGCTCAAGAATATACTAAGATCGCATCAAGCTATGTAAATCCAACGATCAACTCATATGCTCAGCAGCTCATCTATCCTAAGCTAGATGATACTTATTCACTTGATCCCGATGCTATTAGGATTATGCAATCAAATAAAAAGATTTTCTTTACCGATAGCCCAGGAGAGAATGCTTTGAATGGGGCAAATTATTTAAGACATCTCTCGAATATGCTCATGACAGAGCAAGATAACAACAGCCTAAATGAGGCTCTTCAATGTTTTATTCGAGAACCCGAAGAAAATAGAGAAGTTCTTATTGGATTGGCGCATCGGATCTTACCACAAGAAGGTCCTTCTAAAAATCGCGTTCTAGGGTTTCTTATAAAAGCTCACGAAGAGTATGCCTTGCCAGATGAAGCTCTCGCTTACGCACAAGGCATTGAAAAATCAGATAACATTATATATGCTCCGCCCTCCCCCTCCCCAGAAAAAATTGAAACTATGAAAAATGAGAAAAAAGTCTTCGCGCCAAGTTCTATAGGTCGGAAGGCCGAAGATGCGGCTCACTTTCTTATCGAGCTCACTCATGCGATGAGAATCCATAATACAAAAGAACTAAAAAAAGAGCTTGTGCAGTGTTTTAAGAATGAGTCGCTAGAAAATCAGGAATTTATCATAGGAATTGCAACACATCCTGATCTCATACAATCAAATGAAGAAAGACTCCAGCTTATTAAGCTCCTCATTAAAGAAAAGAAAAAGTAAAGCACTCTGAGCTCTCCAAAGCTTTTCATATCTGATCTATCAAGCGTCTTCTATAAGAATCGTATAGAAGACGCTTGTCTAGCGTACAGCCTGTTAGGCGAATATGCTATCAGCCATATTCAATAAAAATGAAAATCCATTAAGAAGAGCTGATGCTAAAGACTCATGTTCGCTGTGATGAGGACATAAAGAAAATTGATTCTCTAAAAGCCATCCTTCACAGCACATCCCACTTGCCTTGCAGCATACAAAGATTTTCTTACCCACCTTATAGCGAAAAGTCGTTCTTTTATTGTTTTTCCGTCTTTCTCAACAAAAAATAAAGAAATAACTTGATAGTTAATTCATAAAATAGAGACATAAAAGAACATATAACAATTATTTAAATGAGGTTTTCGCAAATGATTGAGGATATCTCAAAATTTCAAGATGGGCAAAGGCTATTTGCAGAGTATGATACCCGAAAAGAAGACAAGGGAATTAAAACCTACAAAGGCTTGATAGCAACTCTTGGGAAGCTCATTGGATTTGCAGAGGAAGTTAAAATAGGCGAAAAAACAATCGTCGTAAATAAGAACAGCGCTAGGAACTTCTTTGAGCGCAATTCATCCAACATTGACGATATGTTGAAAGTTCCTGAGAAGGTAGCTCAGAAAATTCTGAATTTTTACAAAAACAATGTAAAAAAACAGACCGAAAAAGCTGTAGCAGCAATGCAATTTAATGATCGAATTAATACAACTGATAAAGTCAACATAAATGAAAAATACAAGACAATAGTTGGAACAAAAGCTCAGTTCGAAAAGCTATTTTCCGCGATAGAAAAAGCTGGATTGACTCTGCCCGAGGAAGCTAAGAACATCGATTCAAAAACACAACAAGATCAGGTTTTTTCTCTTGGAGGAGAACCTCTTATTGTAGTTGATAGAAATGCATTCATAAATAGCCTAAAGGAAAGAATTGGAGCAGCTGATAACTTAGATACTATTAATACCGAGCATGCCCATCCTGAGTTTGCTTCTATTATCCAAACCTTAAAAGATGAGGTTAAGCAAGAACAAGAGAGGAAAAAGGCATCTACAAATAAGCTACAAGACCAACCTTCAACTATAATTTTAGAAGCGTCCGAACAAAACATTCCAAGCACTTCAGAAGGTTTTCAACAGACACCTATTTTTAGCAATCAGGAACATCATCAAGAGCAATCCCAACCTGTTCAGGACTCACGAGTGGAAGTCAAACAAGAACAAATCCCCTCTCCTTCATCGCAGCCGTCGATCTTACATAAGCGACATATCACTGAAAAAAGAGCAGATCTCCAAGGAAAACGGCAGAATCGAGTATCGCGAAATTATATAAATCCTAAACTTCTAGAAAAAGCTTCTGCAGGCACATTATCTGATAAGAAAATAACTAGAGTAATAAGTGAAGAAAAAGAGCAAATACACCCAATAAACGAAAAAAAATTATCAACGACTCAAGAAAGACAAGCTCGTATTGAGCGAAAAACTACTTCAGAAACACTAACAAAGACTGAAAAAACATCCAAAATTGGAAGTGAAGATGATTGGGCAAGTCAGCCGCTTCCTGATAAAAAGCTCGCTCACGCGATTGTAAAAGAGCTCATTGATAAAGAAGTCCCTCAACCCTTTGGCGAAGTCAACTATACTTACAACAAAAAAACGCATACTGCTACTAAGGAATTATGCGCTCAAGCATTTGTAAGGATAATGCTTGACTACAACTCAGATGTTGAATTCGACAAGCAGCCAGCAGCTGTTCGAGAACTGCATAAAGTATACAAAGAACTTAATAAGAAACAAAAAGACATGATAAAACAATGTTACAAGAACTTTGATTTCAGTAATACGCCAGGCTTTAAAAACGTGGAAGAAAGACCTGGTGAAGGATTAACTAATTTTCTTGATGCGACATTTGAAGCTCAACAGACACGACGAAAAAAATAACTCTTGAAATTCATGAGTTTTGAGAAATATCACGAATAATATCCCACTGTTAAGAGCATCTTCTCTACACTGAGTAGAGAAGATGCTCTTTTCCGCTTATAAACGAGGAAAGTCCACCCCTTTTTTAATCAGCAAGAAAACAGCCGCGACCTCTTTATTCGAGCCTAATACCTAGAATGTACAGTATCCTCTTACATACAAAATAAGCTGTAAAAGCATCTTGATAGATCAACCTTCAACTCGTGAATACACATGAGCGTCATAACAAACACTCCTCCTGTCTTTATATCTAAATCCAATCTTGATGATTGGATAAAGTCAAAGGCATCTGAAGATACGACAAGAGTAACGAATAATCTGGTTATCGGTAACATTTTCTCACGTATTTGGAATTTGTTCACAGGCAACTTAAGCGCTATTAAAGTCGTAAGCGATACATATCCTAGTATGATTGCTCTCGTCTACGTGAGAAAAGATGCATTGGCATCATTGATACATCAGACCCCACAAAACAGGTCGGATTTTAAGGCTCTTGTTAAAAATGCGGTGGCCGATATCGCTCTTAAAGGAAAGACTATCTTAGAGGGTACAAGAAAAACTAGGGTTCAATACTACTCCTGAGCTGCGACCAGATGATTACTTTGATAGAAAATCCGGCGATGGAAAGTCCGACTTTACTGAGCAAGACATCTCTGTGCTGCGAAGCGTTCTTACCTCTAATGGTATTCATGGAAAGGGAGAGCTGTTCCATCCTCAATCTACATCCCGCGGCGAGATCCTCGGCCACATTTCCCAGTATATGCCGGAAGAAAATATCTCAGAGAATAACTTCGTGAAGACTCTCCGAGCATTGATCAAATCCGCAGAGCAAGCCAAGATTAGAAAGTAAGAAATCAATAGTCCAACTCACCGATGGAAGACTCTTTTTTTAACGGTGGGCTCATGCATTCACCAAATCCTCACTCAATTTAAATATTTAGCCTACCCGAGACGAACTTATTTTAAAAAAATTGTTACAAGAATAATGTTCGCTTATTTCATGGAAGACCTCACTCTTACTGCATCCCATTCATCTTGCTCATCTGCTTCCATGATCTAAAGTAAACTTCAAATAAGTACGAAAGAAGAGACTAGATCATGTTTCCTCTATCCGACGACTATTCTAGCTATCAATTTATCCCCCCATATCCACCCTCTCTACCCTCTATCCTTTATGAGACTGATAGTGAAGTAGGTGGCGACGATGAAGTTGAAAGCGATGATGAGCTTTTAGAATTCAACCTGTTTGGAAATATAGCTGAACAAAGAGAGGAAACACCTGAAACAAACTCAACCCAGATAAAACTTCAGGAGTTGGAAGAAAGAGCTTATTTCCTCAACATGCTCTCCTCACTGTCTCTTTCAGAGTATTCCACCTACGCAAAGCTTGAGTCAATTCTTAAGGAGATTCAAGAAATAAACCGAGAGGCTGCAACCACAACAGAGCTCGACTCTTTTCTCGTTGAGATTGTGGAAAAGATATCGCTGCAATCAACGCCCCAAGAGCTACAGACCTTAACTTCTCTCATTAACACATATTTTTCAGAACAAAGTGTATATTGGATCGCAGCTATCTATAGAGCCGCAGAAGAAAAAATCCCCACACTGAAGCGCTATGTACGTTCTAAAATCATTTCATATGCGTACTCATTTCCTGTCATAACAGCAGAGTGCGCTTATCAGATAGTTCAAGAAAAACTGACGAAAAAAGGCTTTCATCATGTTTTCTTCCCACAAGTATTCTGTCATGATAATCTCCTAGAGAAATTAAAGGAGTTCATTACCTCTGAGAAATCTATAGGAATTTTTCTCACAAATAGTGAACCGAAGCTTAATGGTCATTTCTCTGCCTTTATTATCGAGCGAAAAGAAGACAAGCTCCAAATTTTAAACTCAGACTCACTCTTTGTAGAGAATATTGATATCCAAGAAACCCTCCTATGTCTCGAAGAGCTCTCCTATCCATATGATCTATTTTTTCTCGCAAAGAAGCGGCAAAGAGACACCTTTAGCTGCCCAGCTTTTTCCATCCAAGATCTCTTTGAGGCGCTAAAGATATGCAAAAGAACCCAGAAGAGTTTTTTTGAATATATTCAAGAAAACTCCCTCATTGAGCAAACACCTATTCTAGGAACATTTGTTAACAGAATACAAACACCTCCCTCATCCATGATAAAGTTGCTTCAATCGATACGGAAGATAGAAAAACGAGGACAGGAAATGCTTACATCAAAGGGTGAGGAGATACCTCTTCATGACTATGTAAAAAAGTACAGCTTCATCACAAAAATTACGGATTCGGAGTGTAAAGCTATTAATTGTACTGCTGCTAGAAAATCCAGTCTTTATTTTGAAAAAGCGCTTCGATTCGCAATTGAATCTTGTGATGAAAATCAAACATCAAATGAGTAAGAAAAGCGCTTTCCTCAATGAAAGCTTTTACGTAGAATGTGGCTTACATTATCCTTTCATGTCATTAAAGAGCTTTTATACTCATGGCCCAACCAGATACTGTCAGTACTTCCGCAGCAGCATCCCAAGAAGGAATACACTTTTGCCACCTTCATGTCCACTCTCAGTATTCCATTCTTGACGCTTCGCTCTCGATTCCGGCGCTCGTTGCCAAAGCGAAAGCTGACGGAATGATAGCCGTCGCCTTGACAGATCATGGAAACCTCTTCGGTACTGTTGAGTTTTATAAGGCCGCGAAAGGAGCAGGGATAAAGCCAATTATTGGCTGTGAGATAGGGCTCACTCTTGGATCAAGATTTGAGAAGAAAAAAAGCGAACAGACATTTCACATCACCCTCTTAGCGCAAACGACTGAGGGATATAAAAACCTCTGCAAACTCTCTTCCTATGCGTTTACTGAAGGTTTTTACTATGTTCCTCGTATAGACATGGAGCTTTTAAAGAAGCATTCAAAAGGGATCATCTGCCTCTCGGGCTGCACAAAAAGCCCTTTTGCAAATGCAATCTTAAGCAAGAACGACGGACTCTTCGAAGAGCTTGTCGACCAATTTATCGATATCTTTCAGGGGAACTTTTATTTTGAGCTTCAAAGACATATCTCTTCTAAAGATGACCTCGAGCTCGACGGAGTCCTCGATGAAAGCTGGCTTTTCCAGCAATACCAAGATCATGTTGCGAATCAAAAGAAAATTGAAGAGAAGCTATTAGACACCGCCAAAAAACGTGGCATCAAGTATGTAGCGACAAATAACTGCCACTACGGCGAAAGAGAAGAGTGGCGAGCGCATGAGGTTTTACTCAACGTTCAGTCCGGAGAGCCATGCCAGATATGGAACAAAGACCCTGTCACTGGGCAGATGTACTCAACTCTCAACCCAAAGCGCTCTACATTTCCATCACATGAGTACTACTTCAAATCGACTCTAGAGATGGCAAATCTCTTCGAAGACCTCCCAGAGGCACTTCAAACTTCTGTTGAGATCGCTAAAGGATGCTCAGTAGAACTCGACTTTGTAACCAAGCACTACCCAGTTTTTTACCCTCCAACAATTGCGGATCCGAAAAATTGCAGCCAAGAAGATCGAGTAAAAGCAGTTGAGGATTTCTTAAGAAAGCTTGCTGAAGACGGTATTGGAAAACGCTACACTCCAGAACGACTGGCTAAGGTCAAAGAGATCTATCCAGACAAAGAGCCCATGGAGGTAATTAGAAGCCGTCTTGAATACGAGTTTGGAATCATCACCTCAAAAGGAATGGCAGATTACCTTCTCATCGTCTGGGACTTCATCAACTGGGCGAAAAGAAATGGCATCCCTATGGGACCGGGACGAGGTTCGGGAGCCGGTTCTATCATCCTTTATCTTATCGGCATCACCGATATTGAACCCCTACGCTTTCACCTCTTCTTTGAGCGATTCATCAACCCAGAGCGTCTTTCATATCCTGATATTGACGTCGATATCTGCATGGACAGGCGTCCTGAGGTTATTGAGTACACCATCAACAAATACGGAAAAGATAACGTCGCTCAGATCATTACGTTTGGCACGATGAAAGCGAAAATGTCTGTTAAAGACGTTGGAAGAGCGCTCAATACGCCATTGACCAAAGTCAACATGATCGCCAAGCTGATCCCAGAAGACCTCAATATTACTATTGAGAAGGCTTTAGAGAAAGATCCAGACCTTCTCAAACTGTATGAAACTGATGAAGAGGCCAACAGGATTATCTCGGTCGCGAAAACGCTTGAAGGCTCAATTCGAAATACCGGCATCCATGCAGCAGGCCTTATAGTTTCTGGAGAGCCTCTTGTCGAGCATATTCCAGTCGCGGTTGCCAAAGACTCCGATATGTGCGTCACGCAATACTCCATGAAGCCTGTTGAGTCTGTCGGGATGTTAAAGATCGACTTTCTTGGGTTGAAGACGCTTACCTCGATTCAGATGGCAATCGACGCGATTAAAGCCCGAACAGGAAAATCAATTGACTGGGTAAACCTCAATCTTGACGACCCAGGCGCATTCAATATCCTCAACCAAGGTAAAACTCTCGGCATATTCCAGATGGAATCTGGCGGTATGCAGGACTTGGCTCGCCAGCTTCACCTCGATAAATTTGAGGAAATTATCGCTGTCTTGTCGCTGTATCGACCAGGCCCTATGGACATGATCCCATCCTTCATTGCTCGAAAGCATGGAAGAGAGCCTATCGAGTATGACCATCCATGGATGGAGTCGATTTTGAAAGAGACTTACGGGATCATGGTCTACCAAGAGCAGGTTATGCAGATCGCAAGCCGCCTTGCCAACTACTCACTTGGTGAAGGTGATGTGTTGCGCCGAGCTATGGGTAAAAAAGACGCCAAAGAAATGGCCAAGCAGCGAGACAAGTTCACCCAAGGCGCACTCAAAAATGAAATCGATGAGGCGACAGCGACGATCATCTTCGATAAGATGGAAAAATTCGCTGAATACGGCTTCAATAAATCCCACGCTGCGGCGTATGGCTTTTTAACGTATGTGACCGCCTATCTCAAGGCAAATTATCCTGGCGAGTGGCTTTCCGCCCTCATGACATGCGATAAAGACGATACCGCAAAAGTGTCCAAATTTATGCATGAAGCCCTTCTCATGCATATTCCATGCCTTCCACCAGATATCAATGAATCTGGACTAAACTTTACCTTTACAGGAAGCGGTATCCGCTTTGCCCTCTCGGCTATTAAAGGTGTCGGCACTCAAGTAGTTGAGGCAATCATTGAAGAGAGGCAAAGAAAAGGAGATTTTACCTCGTTATCTGACTTCATCCATCGCGTTGATACGAAGAAAGTGGGCAAAAAAGTTATTGAGCTTCTTATTGAAGCGGGCTGCTTTGATCGATTCCACCTTCACCGTGATGAGCTCATTGTCTCTATTGAGTCTCTCTATGATCAAGCGGTCAGAGACGCCAAAGATAAACAGAGCGGAATCCTCTCTTTATTTGGATCAGGGTCTGATACTTCATTTGGGGGAGCTAAAAAAGCTGATCTAAATAAAGATACGTCAAAAAATACGTCTATCCAGAAAAGATCAAGAGAAGAGCTCCTCTTTAAAGAAAAACTTCTTTTAGGACTTTTTGTCTCAGGACACCCATTACATGAGTATAAAGTCGTTCTCGACAGAATCGGCTGCATTACGATCTCTGATGCGACTCATATGCCAGATGGGACAGTCTTCCGACTTGCCTTCGTTATAGAGACTGTTGACACCAAGATCTCATCGAAGAATCAGAAGAAATTCGCTATCCTCAAAATTTCTGATACGAGTGAAGAGGTATTAGAAGTGCCAATATGGTCTGAGATGTATGAGACATATCAGCCAATCCTTCATGAAAACATGCTCTTATGGGGAATCTTCTCCAAAGAAAAGAGGATGGGATCTGATGAGTCACAAATCTCTTGCCGCTGGCTCGGTGAAATTAAAAAAGTAGATGTTAAACAAGTTGAAGAAAGCGAAGCAGTCTACGACAAAGTAAAAGCTCAGATCAATCGCGCAAAACAGTTCCAGCAAAATGGAGCTAAAAAATCAGAGAAAGAAAGCTCTGATGGCTCAAATGATCAAGCTAAGCAAGAGAAAAAAAATCAAAAAAAAGAAGAAGCCCAAGCACAGCCTGAGCAATCTCCTCCTGTTCGCTTCTTTGAGATTGTCTTAGACCTCGAGAAGGTAAGAGCATCGCACATTATCTCCCTCGATGAGATGATTCGATCATCACCGGGAGAGATGTCCGTTGAGGTCAAGTTTACAAAATCAGGCACTGAAATCGCGGGACTTCAGCTCAGCCATCAAAGACTTATCAATCCGAGCGAAGAGCTCAGCCAGACTTTGAGCTCAATTCCATCTTGTCTTTCTGTACAAGTAAGTGAGCGTGTAAAGCCGAGTTCTCTTGGGAAAGGCAAATTGTAAAGACGTTAATTTAATTGTTAAATACAGCTAAATTTATCGATTCTTTACAAAAGTGCCTTATCTCAATAGGCATACGTAATTAAGAAACCAAGCGTTAAAGGAATCTTTTGCCTATTGATTGATTCGGTTTTCACATTCTTTTTGTCATGCTATAGTATCCCTCAAGCTTCGAAAGAAAGTAGTTATGATGAAGACGATCTGTTGAAGATCACATTATCAATGAGATTTCTTACTCAATAAGGTGTACATGGTCAAATCTGTTACAAAAAAGACACGTAGCCTCTTCCAGTGTATGGCATCTTTGCCTCCTATCCTCCTGCTTGGCACTGGGCTCCTCACATATCCATCTCAAGACCTTCATGGCGCCTATATATTGAAGAATGGCAAGCTGTATGATGAGCGTTATATAGCTACCATGACCGCTGATGAACACTTTCAAAAAGGCGTTGAAGCTTTAAAAAGCAAGCAATTAGAAGAAGCGGAAATCCAATTCAGAATCGTTGATGAGAGTTTTCCTGATTCAAGCCTTGCAGCTGACGCTAGCTACTATTTAGGCATCATCAAATTTGAACTCTCAGAACTCGATATAGCAAACCGCTACTTCAGCCAATACCTTAAGAAGAAAAGCGTTCCTGAGCACTACGATGATGTCTTTCGCTATAAGCTTGCGATCGCAAGCCGCCTTGCTAAAGGTGAGAAAAGACACCTCTTTGGAAAGGAATCTCTTCCTAAACTCATGACAGGACGACAAATAGCTCTCGACCTCTTCGATGAGATCATTAAGACAATGCCTTATCAAGAGCTTGCTGCACAAGCAACCCTCGAAAAAGGCGATCTCTTAAGAGAGAAGGAAGAATTTCCTAAAGCAATTGAGTGCTATCAAAGTGTCATCCGAAAATTTCCTCGAACGCAATTCGCACTTACTGCATTTCAATCAATCTCTCAAACGTATAAACGACAGCTTGAACTTGAGCCGCAAAATACTGATGCCCTCGCACTCGCTGAGATTAACGTCCGTGAAGCGAAGCAGATGTTTTTTAGCGCAGAAGAGATCAAGGTACTTATAGCGCAAGTAGAAGAGATGAAAGAAGGCGTTGCAAGCTCGCTGTTTGAGACAGGAAGACTCTATGAAAGAATGGGAGAGCCCAAGGCCGCAGTCCTCTGCTACTCAACTCTTATCCAAAGATTCCCTACGACAGATGCTTCAGAACAATCGAAACAGAGACTAAAGGAACTATCCACCTATGCTCGCGAACTTTCGATTCAAACACCTGTATCGTAGTGAAATAGCTATAAACTCATATCTGAAAGCGGGGTTACACATGAATTTCTTCCTTTTAACATTTATGGCAGGAATACTCGTCACCTCCTTAGGCTATTCAGGAGAAGAGACCTCTTCAAAGGGCGCTTCATCGTCGTGGCACATTTCCCCTACAATTACATCCTCTGACCAGGAGTTGACGATAGCAGTTCCCTATGTATCAGGCGATGTCAATGGAGAGCTGACGACGAGAATCATCTATGAGCTACAGTCGCTTCCTCAGCTACGCATCGATGACAATGCGTCTAAAGTCCTCGAAATTTCGATCGTAGATGAAAATGAGGATAAAATTGGGTATCGACAAGATCCAACGAAAAAGCACAAGAAAATAATCCCAAGCGAAAACAGGTCTCAAATGCTCGTTAAAGTGACGCTCGTCGATCGAGGAACGAAAAAAGCATATATTGGACCTGCTTACATCTTGGGAAGCATAGACTATGATCACCAGAACAGTAGCGTTGACAACAACATATTAGCCTACTCTATGGGGCAGCTCGCTGATATTGATACAGCTCGAGACGTGACGTACATACCTCTTTATAGAGATATCGGAAATAAAATAGCGATCTGGCTTCAAAACTCAAGAGAGATAGCTTTAAGCATATCTCAAGATGAATGAAGTCTTTTACTGACGATAACGACAAGTGTCTTTCTTTTCAAAAGGCCAAAAAGAAAGACACGTACATCGAAATGAATAGCGACAAAGCCTTGAAAAGGCTTCATCCACCTAACGATTATAATTACTTCTTACTAACTCTTTGATCCGGACAGTTACAATGCAAGCAATTACCTCTTCCCATTTCAATCTTGTTGAAGCACTCCAACGAGGCGCTTCATTAGTTGTCACAGAAGATGGTCAATGGTATGAGCGCCATTGGATCACCTCTCTCTTCCGACGAGTCGTTGGATGGGAAGAAAGTGATAAAATGAGCGCTGCCAAATCAATCGTTCGTTATATCCAAAAGCTTCCATATAGCATGCAGACAGAGCAAGGACAGGGATTAAGCTCTCCTGATCTTCCAGTGAATGATATCCTGGAAGCTGTTCGAAGCTCGATCCATGAGATGAGCGAAAGAGACTTTAAGGTAATTGAAAGGTTGAAGAGCGAGAAGAATAAGGCCTCAGGAGAAACTGGCAAGGCAACGCTGAAGAAAAAGATAATCTCGATTCTGAAACATTCAAAAGCGCTCTCTGTAGAGCGAAAAATTCGCAGAACTGAACTTGAATACAAAAACCTCGCTCGTCGGCAAGATGAAATTGATTCAACCGAAATTAACCAAGAGCAGAGGAATTGGCTTGAGAAAAAGGTTCAAAAATGGCTCTCCACACAAGCAATCAAGCTCGTCTACCCAGAGCCTCAAGCTGATATTCAGAAAAAAATAGATCGAGCTCTTCAATACCCTGATTTCATTTCAGCGATTCAGCAAGACACGGTCTTACGCGAACTTTTCATGAAATCGGTTATCCGAGACGGAGCTCAAGGATCAAAAGATATTGTCGATCTCTTCATCCAAGCTCCAATAATTCAAAAATTGCTCCGCAAGACATTTCTTGACAAGAGACTTCAAGCGGTCGCGAATGACGGGTTAAAGTTCATTCAAAATCAAGAAACGGGAAAAAAAGAAGTCTCACTGCTCATCCATGGAAAATATCAGCCAATTACGCATGGAAAGAATGTTGTCGAAGTAGCCGATGGTGTCCATACGACAGTCGATGAGGTCTTTAAAGAGTTTTTGCAGCAAAACACTCGCTTGATAGATATGGAATATCTTCAATCAGGCATTGAGAAATATGATTATCAGCTTCGTGATTTCGATTTCAATCAAGAGAGATGGTGGGAAAAACTTCCTGATATCCATGTCATGAGTCATGAAGAAGTCTTAAAGCGATTTGAGGTCGCTGAGCTTCCTGATAATGCGCCTCTCTTTGTTGCCCGAGCTTCCAGGAAGAGTAGAGACATGAGCGCTCAAGACACTCATGCATGGTTTGATCTCTACATTCCTAAAGAAAATGGAACCTACAATATTCTGAGCTTAGGTAAATACGCAAACTTCTTCCCAACAGGAGCTCTTGAGACATTAAGGACTGTGTTCTCCACAGAGAGAGCAGTATTTACGCTCTGCGACTTAAATAAATTCATGAATTACAGAGAACATGCAGAAGCTCTCCTTCCTCCTCTTACTAAAGAGCAGTTTAACATAACCATGGAATACATAAAAAACATGTTTATCGCCGCTCGAGAAGGAAGACTGCACTTTCAAGCTCAGGGCGATAACTGTGCCGCGCCAGTAAACAACCTTATTCAAAAGCTCTATCCAGACCTGAAAATCAATCCATTCCAAATCTCATTCTTGGATATCACAGTTCCTCAGCCACTTAAATTGATCCGCGATGCAAGGAACCTTTTTCCATCCGATGATTCATGGAATATCTTCCGTAAAGGCATCTCCTTTCTTTTAGGAGCGTTCCAAAAGAGATCCTATACAAATGAAGAAGGAAGAGAAGCTGAAACAACGCTTATGGATTATGAGCCCTGGCAAAAAGGCTTGTTAGACCTTCCAGCTCGCCTTTTTGAAACAAGATATGACATTCAAAAAAAGCTCACGAGCGAACTGGCTCGCGAATAAGAGACAATGCGCTCTAAAGACATATCAGTATTGACTAAGAGAGAAGGATATTTCCTTCTCTCTTTTTTTATATCCGGCGTGGCCTTATCCGATGCCGCTTAAAAAGCGAGATGAAAAGATATCCAAGGAGTGGCAAAAATACCCATCCAAACGTTGAGAGGAAAGGAATAATATCCTCTTTTACATAGGAGCTCACCTGATAGATAAAGGCCGCGATCGTCATCTTTCGATCCTGAGCCGCATGGATAATGATAGCAGCGCCCTCACGGCCATCGACCATTACTTTAAGGGTCCCAACAACATCACCCTTCTTCAGAGGAAGCCTTAAAGGCTTCCAATCAGCGACTACCTTGATATCTGGCTCTTCAGATGGATAGGCCTCATATTTAAAGCCCGATGAGACATAAAGAGGAAGCAAGTCTCCTCCAGGAATCGATCGAGTAAGCTTGATTGGCCCTTCTTGAAACACTGTCTTTTGTATTTTTTTCTCATTTAAGAAATGCTCAAGCGTCTTCTTAGCTACTTGATAGAGGCGATGCCTATCAGGACATTGCATAATCACCGCGATGATAGATCGCCCATCCTTTTCTCCTGATGCTACAATGTTCTCTTGAGCTCGCATATGACGGCCAGTTTTTATCCCTGTCGCATACTCACAATAGAATCTTCCAGGTCTCAAAAGCTTATTTGCTTGAATCCAGGTAATCGCAGGCTGCTTATTCGTCTTTTGCTTTGTATAGCTCGTCGAGGAAACGATTTGCTTAAACTGAGGCAGTGTTCTCATACCATAAAGAGCAATCAAAGCAAGATCATATGCGGACGAGATATGCTCAGGATGGTGGAGACCATGAGGGTTCATAAAATGGCTTGTCTTACATCCGAGCGCTGCGACAAATCGATTGATATCCTGAAGGCTTTTTTCAATAGAGCCATTCCCAAAATGATACGCAAGCGTATTCGCAGCATCATTTCCTGAGACCAGCATCATGCCATAGAGGGCATCACGAACAGTAATCACTTCCCCAGCTTGAAGTCGCGCGGAGGTCCCTGTAGCCTCTTGTAGATATGAAGGATATTTTGAGAAGTTATCACGCGCTTTTTCGGCATCTTTGATGATTTTTACTGCCTCTGGTGGCACCGTCAACTTCGCGTCATAATTTAGATTTGGAAGAGAGAGAATATATGCGAGCGTTGCAATCTTGGTGCAGCTTGCAGGATATAGAGGCTCGTGTGCTCTCTTTTGGAAGAGAACTTTACCTGTATCTTGGTTTATAACAATGCAAGAGCCGATATCATCGTAGATACCCTCGAGCCCAGCATATATAGACCCTATCCCACATACAGAGAAAAGAGCTGTAGCACAAAAACTAACCAAAGCAAATGAATTTCGAAAAAAATACCCTAGCTGAAGTACAGTACTCATATCTCCCTTTACGAAAGATTCCCCTCTTTCCTTCAATATAAAATTACTACCATAAAATAAATTGGAGTCTAGCCGAGTAAAAGATAAGCAATCAATTAGAAAACAGTAAATTTTTTAACGTCGCATCAAATTATTCAGCATAATCAGGTTCTAGTATCATGTATATTGATCTCATGTGCCATAATACGCTGATGAACATTGAGATCCCCTCACTAGATAGTACTTTACTCATGACTTTAGCAGAAACTTTCGACGCATACTTCTACACTTTTCGTTCTAATATAACCGCATTTTCCCCAGATGGGGTTTTGAATGTCGATATTAATCTTCTCCAATCGTTAAATATGCTCACGCTAAAAAGTTCGCTTCAGCCTCTTGACACTGAGCTCGAGCAATCTTTATTTAGCTCGTACTTGTCTCTTCTTCCCTTTTCTTCATGGACTCGCTTCGCAACCGTTAAAGAGGATGAAGAAAAAATTATTCTCTATACAGGAACATTTGTCGCCTGGATCTTTACTGAACCTCAAGACGCTCAATCGACAATCGCTGCTATAGGTCGGTATAAGCAAAAAGAAGACTCTTCTATTGAAATCACCCCAGAAATTGCTTACACGTTTCGAGGAATTTATAATCAGCCGAAATTTATCCTAAGCCTTGTCGATAAAGCTTTTCTCGAGATAGAAGAGACTGATGAATCTTTAACCTCTTTTGATTATAACAACGAACCCTCTGAAGATGATAAGTAACTTAAGATCAGCGTCTTATTCAATCACCACTCTCTTTCCATGCAGTAAAGAGGCGCTTCCAATCCTGACACGAGAGATCTTCAGGACGAAGCGTTGATGAAAGCCCTGATTTATCCAACACACTTAGCGTTAGGGGTTTATCTTTAACTAATATATTGAAAGCATGGGCTATGGTCTTTCTCTTCATTGTAAAGAAGTGCTTGAGCATCAAGAAAAATTGAGGCTCGTCTTCTTTCTTTAAGAGTTGATCCCTATTGAACGGTTTTAAGAGAACAACAGCTGAATCGACATTAGGTACCGGGGTAAAACATCCGCGAGGAACAAAGAACGCGTACTCAGCATCCGCGTAATATGAAACATAGAGAGAAAGCCACGACGAAGAATCTGAAGACGATGTAATTTTCTTTGCTACCTCATGCTGAACCATCAATGTCACGGAATGGATAAGATCTGAGAACTGAAAAATATGTTCAATAATCTCTGTCGTCAGGTGATACGGAACATTGGATACCACTTTAATCCGCGGCTTTTTATCACTTGATTGAAGATATGGAGTTAGGAGAGCGTGAAAATCACATTTAAGAACATCCGAATTGATAACAGTAAGATGTTTATGCTCTTCCTTCTTCTCAGCAAACCGAGGCAGGTGATGCGCAAACTCATCGTCGAGCTCAATAGCGATCAGATGCTTGGGGACCTCCAAGCCACTTGTTTCATCAGGGTAAAGAAGCGTCTCCGTCAAAGCTCCAGGTCCAGGGCCGATCTCAATAATGATATCATCTTTCGTAGGATGGACCAATGAAGCGATTTTTCGAACGATATTCCCATCGATCAGAAAATTTTGCGAAAGCGTTCTCTTAGCACCCCGACCGAGGCTTGAAAGAAACTCTGAGAGTTCATGAGGATTGTATACAGGCATATTCGAGAGTGAAAAATCTCTTATTATAAATGAGGATTATGAATAGCCATCTCTTCACTCTGCGCATAGTACGCAAAAGATAGCTATTCAAAGAGGCTAATAAACTACCTTTTATTTCAAGGCGTTCAAGCGAAAAGGCTCGAACGTCTCGAGTTCCTTTTCAGTAAGAGTCATGTGAACTCCATACTGCTTTCGAAGCATCTGAAAGAACTCTTTAGTCTTCTCATCGATAAGAGGAGCTGCAATTTCCTCTCTGAGATATGGCTCGACTTCCGCATACGACGCTTCCCGTTGAGGTAGCGCTTTCTTTTCAATAAGCTTATACATTTTCCAGACAGTCGTGCCTTGACTATTACGAGATTGAGCAATAACAGGTCTTGTATAAGCTCCAAGCGGAACTTCTATAATCGCCTGTACGATTTGAGGAGCGATAGCTGCTTTCTCAGATGAAAATGGCTGCGAAATCGATATTTCAAAAGGAGAGTCTCCCATTCTCGTCATAAGAGCTTCCGCAGGCACTAGCTGATTCATAAGAAGATCGTACGCTTTATCAACATCGCCTTTTGAGACCTCTCTTCCTGCCTTTGGAGTAAGCGTGATAGCTTGCCAGGTCCACTCTTCAGGAATTTCTTGGATTGATCCACCTTTTGCGCTTTTTGCAAGTTTTGCCTTCATCCGCTCTTCATACATTGCTCGTAACTTCTCAGGCGTTATTGTCGCCATGACTGGAGCACGGACAAAAATTGCTAAGAGGCGTCGCAGTAAAATATCCGCTTTCAGCATCTCATTGACATCATAAAGGGAAAGGCCTGCATCGTAGAGGTTCATCATAACGTCGGGGCCGAACATATCCTCGAGCTCTTCTCGGACATCTCCATTCGAGACGACAAATTGCTTTTCCTCAGCATATGCTTGCGCAAGCTCTCGATCAATCGCATCTTTTAAGATCAGTCGCCAATTAGCTCGATAGAATTCAAGTCTCGCCTCAACTGAAGAGCGATACTCTGGGAATTGGCGATAGAACACCATATCGAGCTTTTTCATGATGTCGTAGACTGTGATGACATGCCCTCTCACGGAGGCTAACACTTTGTTATCAACGACAATGGAATTCTTAAGAGAAAGTGAAGTCTCTTTAGGAACAGATGGAATTGGCGCTGCCGACTGAAGGAGCGAAGTCGCGACAGGAAGAGCACTCAATGCTGGGAGGAGGGCCATAGAGAGCTTTAAAAGATACGACGTGCGTGGGAAAAAGTTCTTCATACGTTCAATCTTCTCGATGTATAGCCTGATTCATTCATGAGGGAATTTTTTAAAAGATGCCCTATCCTGTGATATGTAAGTAAAAAAAGTATATCATGAGCGATTTCTTCCATACAAAGAAATCGCCATGAACTCATTTCTTTAATTCACTACGCTTACGAAGGACCGCAGCAAAAAAACCATCACAGCCGCTATCTAAAGGAGATGTTTTTAAAGGAGGTCTCTCAAGCTCAAGCCCTAATTCTTGCGCAAACGCAACCATATCCTCATTTTCTTCCTTTAGAAGACTGCATGTCGCCCAAATGAGACGTCCTGTTGGCTTCATGAAAGAAATAGCCTCTTTCAATATCTTCTTTTGCTCAAGATGAAGCCTTTCGACCATCTCCTGGGAAAACTTCCATTTCATGTCAGGATTTCTTCTCAGTGTTCCCGTGCCGCTACATGGAGCATCAACAAAGACCCAGTCCATCTTCCCCTTCAAGCGAGAAAGGCGCTTTGACTCTTCATGATGTATGAGCTGCACATTCTGAATACCGGCACGCTTCAACCGTTTTTTAGCTTCTAAAAGCGCTTCATTTCGAATATCATGAAGGTAGATCTGTCCTGATCCTTGTAGGCGTGGCGCTATCGCGAGCGTCTTTCCTCCTGCTCCCGCGCAATAGTCGAGAATATGATCCTTCGGTCCTGCAGTCACAAGCTACGCGATAAGCTGCGAGCCTTTATCTTGAATCTCAAAAAAACCCTCTTTAAATTCAGGAAGTGAGAAGAGAGCGACTCTACTCTTAAAGTGAATCGCGGTCTCAATTTCCTGATCTTGAGACACTTCAAACTCTTTTTCTTTAAGGGATTGGAGAAGTTTCTCCGGACTCACTTTCAGAGTATTCACACGGATGGTAAGAGGAGCTTCTTTATTAAAGCTCAAACAAAGATCAGGAGTCTTTTCGGCCCAAGTTCGATAAATAGCGTGATAAAGATTTTCAGAAACGCTCAAACGATCCCATATTGTAATGGTCTCGTCATTTTGAGCCTCTTTTAATGTCTTTCCTGATTCTTCGTCGATGAGCTCGATAGCAAAATCCCAGTAGTTCTCATCGCCAAAAGAGAGACCCTTCTTTCCAGCCAGCGCATCGATGAGGCCCTTCAATCTATAATATCGATAGACTCTATCGCTGATATATGCTCGATCTTTTGAACCAAGCTGTGGGTTATGCCGAAAATACAAAGAGACAAAAAGATCAAGAGGTCCTTTTGAAAGATCAAATCGCTGAAGAAGCTGTTTTAAGTGAGTTCTACGAAATCGAACAGAAATAGGAATCATAAGGAAAGAGTGGCCATAAAATGATTGTTTTACGATACAGTTAACTCTCCTCCCCTTTCAAAGAGGAAGACGCTTTAAATAGGGACTATTATTCACGTATATGATCGTTACTTACCGAAATAGTATACTCTCTTGGATAAGAAAGAGGCCAGCATTGTTCTCGATCTTAAGACCAATTTCTTTAATTGGCATTCTCCTCCTTGGATATGGCCGACCTTCCTCAATCCAGTGGCTCTCTCCGTTAGCGACTTTCATTGGATATGCTTTAATCCTCTTAGGCGCTTTCCCTGTAAAAAGAGAGCTGACTTCTATACGCACTCTTTTTTGGCAGCTCATTCTTCCTTTATCGATCTCTACAGCGATTCAGCTTTTTTGGCTTACTTCTCACCCATACGCCTATATGTGGGTTGTCTGGCCCATAATATCTACTCTCTTGGCTGTCCCTCTTTCTCTCCTTTTCAGCTTTGCCCTGTATGAAATTATTCAGTGGACTGAGAGAAATGATCAGTTGCCTTCGAGTCAGACTCGCGTTCATTTCTTTTTTACTTTGATCGCTCTCAGCTTAGCGGCTTTTGAAGGATCCCTAGCGCATATATGGCCTGGAATCTCATTCTTTACGTCATCTCTCATGCTGACATGGCATGCTCCGGCAGCGCAACTCGCATCATATTTCGGAAGAGAATCGCTCTCCTTTCTCATTTTTTTAACTAATCTCGAAGGAGCGTTCTTTCTTATTCTTCTCGTAGAACAATGGAAAGAAAGAAGAGCGAAGAAAATTGGATCTAAACTCCTTTACCCATTTATCGTCTGGATTTTGTTAGGAGCCTTCCCCTATCTCAGTGGAACGAGCGTATTTTCTCCAAAAGATCCTGGGAAAAGAGTGAATATGAGCGCGCTCATCGTCCATATGGACGAAGATCCGGATATCTTCGAAGCTCAATTAAAAAAACCATGGGATATCACGACAGACGAGTGGAAGAAAGTATTACAAGCGCTTGATCACTCAGGAAAGACCGAAGAAAATCGCTATGACATCATCGCGATACCTGAAGGAGCCATTCCATACCCTGCCGATGCTCTAATTGTAAACTTAAGCGAGTTAAAGGCTCTTTATCCTCACCTTTTAGATTCTTCTTTTGTACAACGAGCTCTATTCCTCAACGAGACAAATAGCTACTGGGGGACCTCACTCGACGCGAGCCACATTATCGCCAACACACTTCAGACACCCTTACTCATTGGGCTCGAAGGAAGAAATAGAGACGGGCTTTCGCGTGAAGAAGGAGGAACTCAACCAATAGCCGCATTTAATTCAGCATTCTTTGTTCTTCCTAAGAAACCCATGAGCTCTCGATATGATAAACAGCTTCTCATTCCTTTTGGTGAGTATATCCCATTTTCCTGGATGAAGGATATCTTAGCGCTTTATGGCGTCCATGGAAGCTTTACTCAAGGCATAGAAAGTAAAGTGTACACGCTCCCCCTGCAATCAGACTCTCATGAGTCAGTGCGCTTTTCGCCTCTTATCTGCTACGAAGAGACCTTCTCTTCATATGGAATAGGATGTCGGCGAAAGGGTGCTGAACTGATTATCAGTGTCAGCAATGATACCTGGTTTCCATCAAAAAGGCTTGCTCGTGAACACTTTCACCTCGCGCAGCTTCAGGCGATAGAACTGAAAATACCTGTTATTCGCTCTACTAATATGGGCATGAGCGGAGTTATCGATGAAAAGGGAAACATCGTCGCCTCATACATCGGATCGAAGAATGGAGAGAACATTTCATTTACAACTCCCCTTTCAGTTCAAAAAGAGCCTCCTTTGACATTCTACGTTCAGACCTATGAGATTCGAAATCTCATAACGATCATAGTCCTTCTCCTAGGCTGGGCTCTTTACTTAAGAGAAAAGATCAAGAGGATGACTTGATCGAGCGCCAAAGAGCGAGCAAATCTAAGATCCGTCTCTCAGTCTGCGGGAGGACTACAGTCAGTCCTGGCTTTATTCCTCTCTCAGAAAGTTCAAACGCTTTCATGGTATTACAGATACGACCATCGAGCCGGACTCCAATTCCTTCAATTCCGGCCATATTGCCCCAATCTCCAAACATCTCGAGTGTCATCTCGCATGCGGTAATAAGGAAGAGAACCCTCCTTCCCTTATACTTTTCGATGACTTCGAAGACTTTTTCACCGATGTAGTGGATAGTCGGGATAATGACGGGGACTGTATCAATTGCAGGCAATGTGTGAAGCGCCTTGCCAATAAAGCATTGCTTACAGACTGGATTTGACACTTCGCGCGCGCAATGATCATTAAATCTGCCTGATGGACACTCATGCGGTTTTTCACAGTATGAGAAGCCTGTAATCAAAACGCTATTAGGATCTCTCATCGCCTCTTTCATCTCTTCGAGACTTGAGAGGCCATAGAAGAAAAAGTCTCCATCGCGGACATATGATTTTCTCTTAAAAATCGATGTAACATACTCTTTCAAATGCTTGAAAGGTCTCTTCAAGATCGATTTTAAAAGGCGCCAATCAGTATCTTTTTGAATAATCCAACGAAGGCTTTTCCATTTTAAGTTTTTCTTTGTTTCCTCAGTGATACCTGGAACCTGAGGAAGCTCTTTCAACACGCGGAGAGGATGCTCTTTTTTTGCTGCCTCTTTTTGATTGTCCCATGCTTGTTCTGCTTCTTCCCATGATGAGAATTGATCCCAAAACGGCTTGTCTTTTTGCTCTTTCGCCATCTGTCTTCTTGGATATACCTTCAAATCAAATGATATTCAGAATGTAAGGACTCCTAAGTGTAGCATACATGAAGAAAATAGAAAGAGAATTATGGTAGAGCTATCAATCCCTGTAAAAATAGCGATCCAGTATGCTACCATCTTTAAAAAAATCCCTTTTAAAGACTAGCCTATGCTTCATTTTATTCTTCACTCCCAGCCGAAGTCACAAAAATCAACTCAACTTCTTCTGCAAATTGAATTTCGGATTGAGCGAGGAAGCTCCACTCTTCAGATCTCAGGAAGAAAAGAAGAGATGTATCAAAAACTGAGAACTAATCTTGTTCCAGCTCATTTGAAGAATGGGGAAAAAGCGCTTTCTCTTCTCCTTCAAGAGGAGGTCTCTTTTCGTCGTCATGAAGCATCTCTTACAGAAAAGGGAGTTACATCTCTTTCAAGGCAAAAAGAAGAGTCAGACCCTGTTACTTTCTTCCGTGTCCGCCCATCCTCAATATACTCCACACTTGAGACACTCTCTTCTTTGGGGATGCTCTTCATTGGCGGACAGAGAATGATCTTTGATCGGCTTTCAACTCCAACAGGACTTCAGATTGCCGCATCCCATGAAGGAGAGAAAAAAGTCTTACTCGAGATTTCCCTGTATTCCTCAAAGACAAAGAAGGGAACTCATATTCCATCAGGGAAAGTAGGCTTTATTATGTCTTCCCCAACCCTTATCGCTCATGGCTCACTTATTCAGAAAATCCATGAGTCAGTTTCATGGAAGACTCTCTTACCTTTCATTCATGGATCAACAAAAGCCTTAATGGATGAAGAAAGCCCTGAGTTTAGAGACTGGAAGAAGAGCGCCGAGAGCGATATGTGTGAAGAAGACTCAGAGTTTCATCTTCTTACCTCTTCAACCTCCAATAGTGAGACGAGCATTGAGCCATCAGCTCCATCTCAAAATAAAGGGCCTTTGCCGATACTTCGCCTCCATCACAGTTTTGGAATGACAGCTTCCCTTCTTATGGAGTATGAGCACGCAGGGGAGACATCTCCTCGAATTGTTCAGTACCAGCCAATCCCCCGACTTTCGTCAAAGGTGAGTTTTACTCGAGCAGTGAAAGAGCCTTGGAGAAAGATCGATGAAGAGGAGTCGTGGGAGAAAGACCTCCTTGATTGTGGATTCTCTTTTACCCATGATGAGACTAGTGAGGGAAAATACTTCTGCTCATCAGAGAAGGCGCAAGAAGCGCTCAAAACTCTTCTTGAGATTGGCTGGAAATTGATCGATCATATGGGCCGGCCTATTCATCTTGCAACTCACATTGACATTGAACTTGCAAGAGATGGTGAGTCAGCGTACGCCTTAAAAGGAGCACTTCAGACGCTCCTCGATGGAGAACAAAAGACCCCATTTCAAGAGCTGCCCCTTCTCTTTAAAGAGCTCCAAAAAGAGCCTCCAAGAAGGCAAGAGACTAATCAAACACATCGGATAGTCTCTTGTGGGACCTATTCTCTCTTCTTGCCTCTTAAGGCTTATTCATCACTTCAAGAACTGGCATCAGAGATCGAGATCTCAGCAGGTAAAGCAGTCCTTCCCTCCTACAAAATCGGCCTTATTCAGGACGATGAAGATCGAGAAGACGATCTCATATCCTACCTTCCTCCTCATTCTGAGAAGCACATAACCCACACATCTTCATTAACTTCTCTTTCATTCAAAGGAGAGCTCTACCCATACCAAAAGAACGGGGTTCAGTGGCTAGTGGAGAAGGCAGAATCAAAACAATCGGCGCTTTTAGCCGATGAGATGGGACTAGGTAAGACAGTTCAAGTGCTTGCGTGGCTGAGCAAAATGAGCTTTTCAAAACCCGTCTTAATTATCGTTCCCAAAGCGCTTCTCTTTAACTGGGAGCGCGAGATCAAACGCTTCTTGCCAGATCTTGTGGCAAATGATGGGCTTGTCGCATTTCATGGGACCGAGAGGCAAGAGCATAAAAACATCTCGGATCTTGTATCGAAGCGAATAATCCTCACTTCGTTTCATATTGTCCGTGTTGAGAAAGAGTTTCTCTCAAGCATCACCTATTCCGCCCTCATAATCGATGAAGCGCAATATATCAAAAATCATCAAAGCTTGACCTATCAAGCTATCGCCTCAATTCCGACAAATCTCTATCTCATCTTAACGGGAACCCCTGTTGAGAACTCTCTTTCAGACTTGTGGAGCCATTTTCACCTTATTGAGAAAAGGCTATTTAAAGATCGCGAAAGCTTCCTTCTTCCTTTCACATTAAACAGTGCTCCTCTTCAACAGAAAAGAGCCCTTCAAAAGATCAAAAAGCTCATCTCCCCTTACACCCTCAGACGAACAAAAAAGATGGTAGCTCTTGATCTTCCTGAGATTATCGATCAAACTGTCTGGGTAGAGATGGAAGATGAGCAAAAATCTCGATACCACTCCTTCTTGGCATCTTTAAAAGAAGGAAAAGTCTTGAAGCTCTTCGAAGAAGCCTTAGCTTCTTCGAAAAAAGATCGCAGAATGAAAATCTTAGAAGCGCTTTTAAGGCTCAGACAGCTCTCTTGTCATCATGAGCTCTTCCAATGGCAATATCAATCAGCTGAAAAGCCAACTACTGCGAAGTGGGAACTGGTCATCGAAGATATTGCAACCCTCACAAGCGAAGGGAAGAAAGTTGTCGTCTTTAGTCAATTCGCATCCCTCATTGATCGCCTTCATCACGAATGTATCGAGCGAGGAATACTCCAGGAAAATAATCTTGCCTCATACCATGGAAAAAGCCAAAAAGGTTCATTAGAGGCAGCAGTCGACCGCTTCCAAAATGATCCAACCACTTCGTGCCTTTTCATGACCCTGAAAGCCGGCGGCGTTGGCATCAACTTAACTCAAGCAGATGCTGTCCTCCTCTATGATCCATGGTGGAATAGAGCGGCAGAAGAACAGGCAATCGCTCGAGCTCATCGTATCGGACGAAAAGAGCCCGTCATGGTCAAGCGATACATCACCCAAGAGACAATAGAAGAAAGAGTCTGGAATATCGCTGAGAAAAAAGAGGCGCTTTTCAACTCGCTCTTCTCGAGCACGGAAGAAGGTGAAGATATGGACGCATTCGAGGACTCCTATGATGACTTTTTGGAGGCTCTCCTTATGGATGAGCTTTATCATACTTAAGTCATGTTGAAGAAGGCGTATGAATCTACTTAATAAAGAGCATGCTACTTACTAAGTAAATTCTCAGAATGAGGAAGTTGCATTTTAAAATGATCTTAAAAGGCAGCCGCAAGTAGATTGGAAGATCACTCACTTCCCCCATCTCATCGTAATAATGATTCTAGAGAAAAATCCTGTTCATGTTCCTGAGACGATTTATCTACGCGAAAGTGCTTCGAGGCTTCTTAATTATCTGCTGTCTCAGGTAGCAAAAAGCAGAATATTTCTTTATTTACTTAAAAATAAAAATTTATTTACGAAAAGAGAGTGAAGCATAAAGAGGCAAAAGTCATGCGAGTAAACCGTGATAATTATGAAGTTGCTCATTCTGATAATTCAATCCAGACTCCCGTAGAAGGAAAACTGCATGGAAGATCTATAACAAAACTAACGGCAAAGCAAGTTAGCCAAGCTATTGGATTGTGTGCTGCTGCAATCGCAACCGGTGGGATTCTTCTTTTCTCCAGCAAATTTCGAAGGGATTTAATCAGCGCATTTACACCTCAAACAGAGAATCAAAGGCTCATTCAAGAAGTTATCGAAAGAACTATCAATCCAAATAAAGATAAGGATGAGGATAGTAAAAAAGACAATACGACCTCTTCTAGCATTCCCAAGGAACGAAAGTCTCCTCTACAAACATACCAACCGATTACGATAGAATTTGACAATCCAGATACAGTGAAAAGGGATGAAGAAGCTCTTCAATACATTGAAAAAGATGCTGCAAATATTCTCCATCTTGGTGCTGAATTCAGAGAGGACAAAGTCTTCATGCTCAAGGCTGCCAAGCAAAACCCTGCTGTCCTCCTCTATGCTGAGGAGCTTAAAGCCGACAGTGGTTTTATTAGTGATTTGATCGATCACAATCCAGCTCTTCTTCGACATGCTTCTGAGAAAGTAAAAAATGATAGAGACATTGTCTTAAAAGCCGTCGGGAAAGATGGCAGCGCTCTTCAATTTGCTTCAAACGAGCTAAAGAATGATCAAGATATTGTCAAAGCAGCTATCAGCAGCTATAATGACGCCCTTAAATATGCCGGAGAATCCATAAGAAAGAACAGCGATTTCATGAAAGAGTGCGTCAAACAAAATGGTTTAAATCTTAAGCATGTAAGCCAAAATACTACGGATTACAGTGACATAGTGAAGCTTGCTGTAAAGGAGAATGGCCTTGCACTCGAATTTGCAAGTGTTGAATTAAAAAAAGACCCAGAAATTATCAAGACAGCTCTCGCAAATAACCTAAAAGCTTTTGAGCACTCAGAGCTCTCACTTAAAGAACATCAAGAGTCAATCCAGAATATCATGCATCTTTATCCGAAAGCCCTTCAACACGCTAATTACTTCATCCAGAATGATAAAGACGTCGTTTTATCGGCAGTCGCAACAGACGCATCTGCTCTACAATACTCTTTAGAACTAAGAGGGCGTAAAGAGTTCGTTAAAGAAGCAATAATGAAGAACCCCAATGCTCTTCACTATGCTGATGAAACTCTAGGCAAAGACCCTGATCTTCTCAAAGCTGTGGAAGAAAGTAAAATGAAGTTAGCAGAAAGAAAACAAATGGATGAATTGCAATAATGCAGTCCCTACTCATTGATTACATAACCTTTTCCTCCTCATCATAGTCTATAAGCGCTGATTTATAGCCTTCATTTTTCCCCTCTGTTCTTTTTATTCAGTTTCGAGCACCCTTATTGAAACGTAATAGATAGGCGCGCGATACACGCAATCTATACGGCTATATACGTAATCATAATAAAATGAGGGTCATTCGAGTTATGACTACAAACCCCTTATATCAAGCTCCCAGCTCATCTACTTACTCAGCAAGCCATGAATATGATCATGAAGCTCTTGCCATCAAAGTAAGAAGAGGAAGCGAGCACTCGATCGAAGCGATAACAAAAGACAACCTTCTCTCGACCATTGAAAAAGTTAAGTACATTGCTCTCGCATGCTTCGCAACAGTTGCGTCTTTTGGATTAGCGCTTTTATCGCCTCTCGTTCGATCCTGGTGGGATCATGGAATCAATGGATTTCGAGATAAGAGAGTTATCGACCTCAATGATGGCAGCAATAACGAAATACAAAACTCTATCCATCGCAAACTAGCAGCGTTGAGCGGGTTCTTCTTCAAGAACATTGAAGCATGTCTTGATCCTAGAGAAGTTAACTGGATGAGAAATCGACTCCTTCAAGATCGAGTTCCACAAAGGCCAGAGGTTCCACATGTAGAGGCGCAGCCATTAGTTCCTCGTCCAGAAGCCCAACCGCCTTTAATCGCTGAGGAGCACGAAGCCCATGAACAGCCACCACTTGGGCAACAGGTCCTACAGCAAGAAGAGCTGCCACTCACACAGCAACAACAAACTCAACCACCTGCAACCACTGAGAATGAAAAAACCCTAGATCAACCTCCACTTGTGCAAGAAGCCCTGCATGGAGAAGCTCTTTCTCTTATACCCCAACCAGAAATTCAACAACCTTTGGTCACGGAGGAGCAGCAAAATCCGACGTTAGTTGAAGCTTTTCCACAAATGAGTCGGCGCGATCAAGTTTTGGATCAGATTCGAGAGAATGGACTAGAGCTCAGAAATGTGGGTAAAGAATACACGAAAGACAAAGAGATTGTCTTAGAAGCTATAAGAAGCAATGAAGAGTCATTTGAGTACGCTGATGAAACTTTGAGACAAGATGTTTATTTCGTCCTTGAAGTACTTCAGAAAATCAATGAGTGGAATAAGGCCGGAGAAACTCATATCGATGTACGTAAATTGCTCCCCTATGTCGATCAAGCCTTTCTTAACGATCAAGAAGTTGCTGTATCTATATTACAAAATATACCCAATGAATTTGAAAAAGCTTCTATCCTGGAAAAACATCTTCATAAAGAGCTACGAGAAAACCAAGACTTTATTAAAAGCTTAATTCCCGATATCTCCACGCAAGCTATTAAGTATCTCAAGGACTCAGATCCGGATTATGAGCGATTAGCGCGCAGTGCCTTTGATAAAGACCACTCAGTGTTTAAATATCTCTCAACGAATCTAAGGTCCGAGAAAGACTTAGCTTTAAAAGCGGTCGAATATAGAGGTGGCTATCATCTCTTCATCGGCAACTCTTTAAAGCAAGATCCAGATATTGTGAAGATAATCAAAAACAAGAATCAAAACCAATAAAGAAAGAGAAATTTTTAAGTCTTTCTTCCACATGCTTACTGGAATTTTTATGAGGTTCCAGTAAGCTCTTTCTCATTACCAAATTACTGAATTGCAATGATTTCATAGCCGATTATAACTACAAACTAAAAACTAAAATTAGGCTAATTAGTTATGTCGGCATGTATTTCAGTAACACACTCTCTAAATGGTATCTACCCCAGTGATTCCTATCTTGGAATTAGGAAAAGAGACGAAGGCAGTATTGAGGCAATTACAAAGAAAGACCTT
This sequence comes from uncultured bacterium, assembly GCA_964427425.1. GTDB lineage: Bacteria > Chlamydiota > Chlamydiia > Chlamydiales > FEN-1388 > CAYRUD01. Next base: position 205,865 of record CAYRUD010000001.1, on the reverse strand, counting down.
CTCTCAGTGAGCGAAAAAGTGACATACGTCGCTTTAGCTTGTATCGCAACAGTTCTTTCCGCAGGGTTGGCGCTTTTTGCTGAGTCAATGCGAGACTTATGGGATCGCGCGCTCAATGGATTTAAAGATAAAAAGATTATTCATTTACATGACTTTCAAAGTGATGAGCTCCAGCGATCGATTCAAAGTAAACTAGCTTCATTCAGCTCTTATTTCTTTAAAAATAGTGAGGAGCTCCTCGAACAACAAGAATCTAGCTGGATACGACATATCATCTCACCTCAAGCTCCTCTTTTCCAGTCTCAGCCTAAAAGCTACGAATTCTTTGACTCAGCTCATAGACAAGCTATAGATAAGGTAACTCAAGACTGGACATCACTTCAAAATATCGAAGAGGAGTTTAAGAGTGATAAAGCTGTTGTAATCGCGGCAATAAATCAGGACGCGAGAGCTCTTACATATGCTCACGCTTCATTGAGAAATGATCCAGAGATCGTTACAATTGCGCTTCAAAAGGCACTGATCGATGAAGATAAGATCGATCTTATCGGAGAGACTCTTCAAAAAGATCAATATTTCATTAAAAAATCGATTGCGCTCGCTCCTTTCGCGATCCAGCTTCTCAACCATCATGATCCTGAATATATTACCTATGCTCGCATGGCTGCTTATCGAAATTCGCTCGCCCTTCAATACGTCTCGCCTGCAACAGGGCTTTTGAGGAATAAACAATTTATGTTAGAGATCATAAGTGGGCAAGCAAACGCTCTTCAATTTGCTGATGAGAGTCTGAAGAATGATCCTCAAATAGTTACTTTTGCCTTAAAGAGAATCTCTTGCGGTCTAGAACAAATAGCTGTAATAGGAAAAACGCTGTGTGAAAATCAGAGTTTTATCAAAGAGATTTTGCTCATAGCTCCGCTCTCAATTCAATTTTTAAAGCCTCAAGATCCTGAGTATATTTCTCTAGCTTATAAGGCAGTACATCAAGACCCCTTCGCATTTAGCTATCTTTCAGGAGAGCTAAAGAAAAACAAGGAGCTTGCACTCATGGCAGTTCGGCACCGAGGCTTCCTCTATGACTCTTTGGATAATACTCTCAAGAAAGACCAAGATATCCTTGAAGCGTATCAAAATTACTCAGAGTAAATTGCAAGAAAAGAGCCTTCTTCTCAGGGCACTTTACAAGAAAGCGTACCGAGAAGAAGGCCCTATCAAATACTTCGACTTAAAGAAAGATCATTCATCTAATCCAGGAGGCTCATCAGGAAGGCCATCTTCGAATCGCATATCTTGCTGACGCTCATACTCTTTCAGCTCTTGAGCTGCTGATTTTACTGAATTCAATCCATCAGCAAAGCCAACCGAACGAAGGAGCTGATCGACATATTCAAGCTCTGCCGTCAGCTGATCGTTTTGAAACTCAAGCTGGGCGATACGTTCTAATAACTTATCTTTATCTGTATTCATCGGATTCATATGAATCGCCTCTCTCTGTAGTAAGAGAATAAAATCCTCTCCTTATCCTCCGCTTTTTCGGATAGAAGATGAAAGGAGATCATAGAGGGCAGTAAAGCAGTAGAACGAAATACTTTTCAAAACAAATTTTAACAAAGAAAAAGCTTTTGAAGGGTGAAGGATATACTTTCTCCTCCTCCTTTCATTATATCATTAAAATTATAATTATATAGATGGTTTGCTTTTCATTTCAAACTCTTGGAGAGCTAATTTGATACCGCTTCCCCACTGATATCGTGGCATAGCTCGACTTTGCTTATGAACTACTCGATGGCAAGGGATAAGAAGAGCGTATTTATTTTGAGCGAGCATCCGAGCCACATATCGAACATGCGTCAGCGGATATCCAAAAGCGAGTGTCAATTCACTATATGAAATAGTCCTGCCAAAAGGACAGATATCTCCTAAAGAGAAAAGCTGAGGATACTGGCAGGATTGAATAATACGCTCTAGATCTTCGAAAGATATAACCTCTCCCCTCAATGCGCGATAGTACAGAGGTATAACATGGTTGACGATCCACTCTTTAGCCTCTAAACCATCTCTTTCATGAGAGTTGACTTCAGCTTTCCATACGAAGTCACACTGCCTTTGAGAAGATATACGGTCATTTATAAGCTCAATAGAGACAAGTCGAAAAGATGCGCCTTCTCGAACTACCTTCATTGAGATAGTGTCAAAGTGAAATGAGAAATGAGGGTCATAAAATGGAACCTCTATTGAGAATTCACCTTTTAGGATATAAGTCATCCTTTACATCCAGTTATTTCGCTTGAAGCTCGGGAAGGCAGTCAAGCTCATCAGAAGCTTCATTCACTTGAGCTATAGGTATTGACAATGGCTCGAGTTCATCAAATGTCTGTCCTGAGGCGAGCTGCTGGTCTTTCGCCAATTTCCTCAATGTGACGAGGAAGCGACTTTCAAACGAATTAATTGACTTATTATAGTTCAGTACTGTGGTTTCTAGCGATTTTCCTGTCGCCTGGAGATGCTTTACAAATACAGAACAACGATCAAACCACTCTTTAGCAAGCATCAGAATATCTTTAATATCACGCTCGACTCGAGCTTCTCGCCACCCCTGATGCACCGCATGTAAAAGGGCCATTAAGGTAGACGGTGTCGCAATGAGGACATTCTTATCAAGAGACCTCTCAACGAGATCCGAGCGCTTTGAAAGAGCTGTCAAAAGAAGCGCCTCTGATGGCAAAAAGAGCACAATGAAATCAATTGCGCCCTTATACTTTTCCCAATATTTCTTATCGGCAAGCGCTTTGACATGCTTTTCAAGTTGATCGGCATGAACGAGAGCCTCTCGATCTTGAACTTCTTTTGTCGGAGCCTCAAGAGATTTAATATACGCTTCAAGCGGCACCTTAGCATCGATAATGATCTTTCGTTCATTAGGAAGTGTGATCACCATATCGGCTCTTAAAAGACCGTCTTCAGAAGTCTCCTGGACTGTAAAATGACATCTCTCAATAAGACCTGCCATCTCCACAAGTCTCTTTAATTGAACCTCTCCCCACTTTCCTCTCTCAGAAGGGTGCCTCAACGCTTTCGACAGGAAGGAAGTTTCTTGCGATAGCTTGTTGATATTCTCGATAAGTCCGCCGAAAGCCTCTTTTCTTGCCATCTCGATTTCAGATACTTTCTTGTCCATAGCATCTAAAGCGCTCTTCAGAGGATTTATGATACCGCCCATCTTTTCATCTCTTAAGGCGCAATCAGAGTGAAACCTCTTTTGACTCTCTTCAAAATGAGCCTTTGCCATTGAGAGAAAATGACTTTGCGAAGAATGAAGCGCCTCTTGAGATAATATTTTCATCTTCTCAACGAGCTGCTCTTTTGTCTGAGCCAAGACCTCTTCTAAATTCTTTTGCGACTGATAAAGAAGCTCTCTTTCTTTTGAAGCCTCCACAAGCTCCATCTCTGTTGATTTGAGCGCCTTCTCAAGAAGCGATATTTCCTCTTGAAGTTTGATATTCTCTTCAAATGTTCTCTCTTTTTCTTGGATGAGAAATCGCAATTTTTCGCGAAGGGATACTATCCACATACTCGATGGCAATAGGGCAATACCGATACCAGCGCAAATACTAACTATGATAACTACGATACTTGAAGAGTCACTCATTTCTTCTCTCAGAAATATATATTTTACCGGCTTTGAATGATGAAGGCATACCAGCCAATAGTATACAAGCAATTATAGAGCCCTTCTGTCGAAAAAAGCTCTTCTTTACTGCTTACCGCTCCCCATTTTTGGAATATCTGTATAGAGAAAGATTGAATGGATACGTTTCTAAAAAGGGAAGAACTTAAAACGTGTTTTTTTCAAAAGCAATAGAAGATATATTATTTACCATAAAAAAGGTTTGGCATTCACAAGAAAGAGTCTCGTGAAGAAAATAGCTATCTTCCATACAGAACCTTTCCAATATTAGTCTTGTCGAGCACCCTCAATGGATTTTAAAAATCACCCTACAGATGAACATTCCTTTTCGAAGAACGATGTCATGTGTAGACGCTCAAGGTTAAGAGAAGCGAGAAGTTGGTTCATTCCTGTCTTGGCGCCTCTTGTCTTCTTAGGGCTTATTTATCCCTTCTTTGAATCAATCGATATGTACCTATCGAGATTGACCTTCAGCAAAGAAGATGGCCTCTTCCACCCTCCCTCTTGGTGTACAATCATGTATACCTGGGGGCTGATCCCTGGTCAAATCCTCTTCTTAATCGCCGCATTTGGCACAGCATTCGGTCTTATCTATAAGCGCTACCGAAGAAAGTCCTACTGGTTTGCAAGCCTTTATCTTTTCCTCACCTTATCGATCGGATCAGGGCTCATTGCCCACGGAATATTTAAAGAAAATTTTGTCAGGCCAAGGCCACGGCAAGTGCACGAATTTGGCGGGAATTATCCTTATACTCGGGCGACAACTCCATATACTGGGCCATTAATAAATAAAGAAGATCGACTTCGATCGATGCCATCTGGACATGCAACCATGGGGTATTACTTCTTTGCCTTTTATTTCTTAGGCCGTAGATGGCGAAATCGATGGCTCCTTTGGAGCGGACTCTCTTTAGGCCTCATCTTAGGTGGAGCACTCACTATCTCACGAGTTTTAGAAGGCGGACATTTCTTTACTGATGGGCTCGCGTCATTTGTGATCATGTGGTATACAGCGCTTTTCCTCGATTTCTTCTGGACATTGATCCGAAAACGAAAGAGTCCGGAAGATTCTTCTATAGATGACGATTAAAAAAGCCCTCCTCATGAAGAGTGTAGAAAAGGAGACGTGATCATGATTGACGATACAGCTCATATATACACTCTTTCTTCAGGAGATGAGGCATCACAGGCACGTCATCTGACACGAACTCAGAAGAAATTACTCGATGAGATAGAGGAGTCAATCCGTTTAAATGGATATGCTCCATCATATCGAGAATTGATGACACGTTTTGGATATAAATCTCTTGGCGCGGTTCACCGTCTGATACGGGAGCTGCAAAAGAAAGGACATCTTGCTCGTCCATCAAAGAGGACATGGAGATCGATCTGTCTTACCCAAGAAAACTCCGAGCGGAACAAATCAGACAAAGAGAGCCGAAAAAGCTCGAGCTTCAGAGATGAACCGGAAACCGTACTAAATCAGGGCCATGAAGTTGAGATCATTGGTACTGTCTCGGGAAATAAGGCGCCAGAGCTCTTCTTGCAGCCAAAACCGCTCTCACTACCTCTTCTTCCCCATGCTGAGAAGGCTTCCCACCCTCTCTTTTATGGGCTACTCATCCAAGATACATCTTTTACGAATGAGCATTTGCTACCTGGAGATATCATTATTGTTGAGCCGACAGAAGATATCATGCCGGGTGAGCTCGTCTTAGCGACAACTGACAAGGAAAGTATCATCGGCCACTTCTTTGATGAAGGAGATGTGGTGCGGTTCAAGCCAAGCCCTTACTCACATACAAGCTCCTTCTTTCAATCGAAGAAAGCAGCCTCTCAACATACCCAGGTTTGGGGAATTATTATCGCATCACTTAGAGGCTTTTCTTCCCTTCTTTGATCTCTTCTTTAGAGGATTCATCATCGTCTTCGAGATCTTCTTCATCAATCGCATCATTGATCGCAAGCGCTCTTTGACCTCTTGCGAGGCGATAAAGAGCGAGTGACCAAGCTATAGTGATATATCCCCATGAAGCGATGAAGATCGTCTGAGGCAAATTATTCACGAAGAGGAAGAAGAAAAGAGCTGTCGAACACGCTAAGATCGCGATAAAATAAAACGACTTCATTTTAACATTTAGCGACTTCAAACTTGGGAATCGCCAGCGGCTAATCATCATATACGCAATGAAAAAGAGTGCGCCACAAGTCATCCACGCATATTCTTCTAAGGAAACTGGGAGTTTTCCGATTTTCTCTAAAAAGAGACCAAAAACAACAAAAGATGAGACGGCAAAAGCTGCTGCAGGAATTGGCAGTCCTGTAAAAACAGCCTTCTGCTCTGGAGGCGTATACGCTGTAGAAAAGCGGACAAGCCGCAGAACACCGGCGACGGAATAGGCAATCGCTGACGCAAGAAGCAGGATTTGAAGCTCGGTTCCTGATGTTGGACTTAAAGCTTTTAAAATGATCACGGAAGGCGCAACCCCAAACGTGATTGCGTCGGACATGGAGTCAAAAAAACCTCCAAAGTCGCTCTCTATCCGCATGGCTCTTGCTAAAGCTCCATCGAATGTATCCAAAATAGCGGCAATTAAGAGAAGCCCCAAGCAGGAAGCGAATTGCTCGTAATGAACTTCTGTCTGAGGAAGCAAAGCTAATTTGAAAATAATGAAAAGTCCCGCTGTGAGACCTAGAGCCGTCATCACATTTGGCCACGCAATCTTTCGTTTCATAATAGTGATCTTTTTAAAGCTTTCTTAAATTTTAGCTTATAGTCCTCTTTCATCTCTCATAAGGAAAATAAGACTTTCATGGAAGACTTACTTAAGGCCCTCAGGCCTCTCATTTCAGAGAAAGAGGAGGCAGTATGGCACGAAGAAGTGAATCAAATCAACGAAGACTCTTTTTCCCCCACAGGATTGAATAATTCTCAGACAAGGGAGTCTTCTATTACTATAGCTTCAATGTAATACCCGTATCTTTAGAGTAAACAGAATCAACTCAACTCAAAATTAAAATTAACTTTTACTGTTAAATATTAATATACTATGAGAATGAATATAGAATATCTCTCAAACTTTGAATACAACAAAAAGGATAAGGTCTTATGAGACTGTTCGGCCTCTCTCCATCCCATCATTTTGACTTGTCTCTCAACCTGAACAAAAAAGAAAAAACTATTGAAGACGGAATTAACAAGATTCAATGCATGGGAAAAATAGCTGGTTTCTTCAATTGGCTTATTGGAAATGCTTACTATGTGCGAGACAAGGAAAATAACTGCCACTATATCGAGAAAAAGACGGTAGATAATCTCCTCTCTGAAAAGTATGGGGAGATCCCTCAGGATCATATAGGAAGAAGATTCGCTGAGTTCTTACTCTTATCCAAAGCGCCCACGGTGAGATCACAGAAGACAAATCAGCAACAGGGCATAGTTCAGAAAAACCCAGAGAAGATTATATCTGAGGACAATGCTGAACGAATCCTTTCGAATCTAGATAAAATATTCGGCGATTCGCGAGCTATGGATAAGGGCATACAAAAAAGTTACCTTTCATTTAGTGAGTATGGAGAAGTAACTGAGATCGAGTCTACAACTCTCGGAGAAGCAAGCATAAGAATTTCTGATGAAAAAAACGAGTTAACACCTTTCTTTTATGGCGTGATAATAAATTTTTCTTCCCACTTGAAAATTGAGAAATGCCCGAACGGTCCTTTTGCATTCAGCTTTGAGGATCGCGATAAGCAGATACCCGACTATTTTAAGAGAATAATTGAAAATACAATCGAGAATCTTAACAAAAAGGCAACAGACGCTCTAAGCAAAAGCGGCAAAAGCGATCAAGATAGCATCGAATGGCATGATATTTTATCTACTTAAAGAAAGGGGCGACTGAAGCCCCTTTCTTTTAAATTCCTCTTATTTTTCCGCTCAATCAACAACTCTTTAAGAAATATTTCATAGTGAAAGTTCACGCCTTCACATGGTACAACTACTAAGTTAACTTACTTTTTAGACGAATGTACTTAAGATCTTACGAAAGAAGGCGTCTCAACATGTCATCTATTCCTTCAACAGAAGACCGCAGCTCTAAGATTGGCTCGTGGATAAAAGGCCTTCAATATGGGCAATTTGAAGTAAATCGAGTTACCTATCTATCAGAGCTTCAAGCTGAAATCCGTGAGCTTACACACCTTCCGACAGGAGCCAGGGTCATCCATATCAGCACCGATGACCAAGAAAATGTATTTAGCCTTTCCTTCCAGACTATTCCTGAAACATCTAATGGAATCGCTCACGTTCTTGAGCATTGTGTCCTCTGCGGATCAAAGAAATATCCTGTCCGCGATCCATTCTTTTCAATGACACGCCGAAGTTTAAACACCTTCATGAACGCATTTACCGGCGCTGATTTTACATGCTATCCGGCTGCTACCCAGAATGAGAAAGACTTCTATAATCTCTTAGATGTCTATATAGACGCGGCCTTTAATCCAATTTTGAGCGAAATCAGCTTCGCGCAAGAAGGCCATCGACTTGAATTTGAGACAATGGATGATCCATCATCCCCGCTCACCATTAAAGGAGTCGTCTATAACGAGATGAAAGGCTCTCTTTCAAATCCGATGAGAAGGCTTATGGAAGCGGTCTCTGAGACTCTTTTTCCTGATAGTCCATACGGGAAAAACTCTGGAGGCGATCCGAAAGAAATCCCCTTACTGACAGTAGAAGACTTAAGGCGATTTCATAAACAATACTACCACCCAAGTAGATGCCTCTTCTTCTTTTATGGAAATCTTCCATTAGAGAAACACTTAGACTATATTCAAGAGAAAGCACTGTCACAAGCCACTTCTCTTGAGAAGATCGCTCATGGCGAGATAAAGTCTCAACGTCGCTTTGAGGCTCCAAGAACAAAAAAAATCCTCTATCCCCTATCAAAAGACGAAGATACTGAGCGATCGGCGTACTACAGTCTTTCGTGGCTTACCTGCCCAATCACAGATCAGTTAGAGACGCTCGCGCTCACAATCCTCGATATCATCTTGATGGAAACAGATGCTTCTTTACTAAAGAAAGAACTCATCGCGTCAAAACTATGCCGTCAAGCGTCGAGCTCTCTTGATACTGAATCAAAAGAGATCCCTTATGTCTTGGTGATGAGTGGGCTCCAAGAGCAAGACACTCCTAAAATCAGAGAGTTAGTACTTGAAACACTGAAGAAGATCGCTCAGGAAGGAATTTCTCAAGAGCATATCGAGATGGCCCTTCACCAAGTCCAGTTTGATCGCTCAGAGATTGGATCAGATGGGACGCCATTTGGTGTCATTCTCTATATGAGAGCCGCTCTCTTAGCTCATCATGGCTCCGACCCTCTTTGGGGACTTTCGATCCATACCCTGTTCAATGAACTCCGTGAGAAGATCTCAGGGGATACACAGTTCTTCTCACGCATCATTCATAAATATTTCCTCGACAACAGCCATCGAGCAGAGATCGTTATGACTCCTTCGTCAACACTTGCAGTGCAAGAAGTTGAAGAGGAAAAGAGAACTCTTGAGAAGAAGAAAGCTTCTCTTACTCAGGAAGAAAAAGAGAAGATAGTGTCATTTGCAAAAGAGCTCGAGCGAGTCCAGAATGAAGAAGATGATAGCTCATGCCTTCCAACCATCTCATTAGATGATGTTGGAAGAAGCGCTCGATCAATCCATCTGAACCATGAAGAAGCATTGATAAAGCAAGAGGATAAAAATATGGCCTCTGCTCCTATCAATCTCTATACACATGAAACGTTTACAAATAACATCAGCTATTTAGACATTACGATTCCGCTTCCCTATATTCCATTCTCAGATATGTGGATCGCACGACTTTTGACAGTCCTCCTTCCACAGCTCGGAGCAGGACTTAGGACGTATGATCAGATGCTCGAAGAGGCTCAGAAGAAAACCGGCGGCATCTCAATTGCATTGAACATGAACTGTCAAGCACACTCCACAGATGAGTTTCACCCTAGCTGGCATCTGCGTGGAAAAGCGCTCGACCATAACCTCGAATCATTGGCAGGACTTCTCTTCGACATCCTGACAAGCCCTCGCCTTGACGAAAAGCAGCGCATCAGAGACATCATTGAGAAGCACTATACGAACCTCTCAAATGCATTTTCAAGTAGCGCTCTGCGCTACGCCTCGCTTGCCAATATCCGACGACTCCATAAACCAGGGGCTCTTCAAGAAGCTTGGTATGGCTTAAGCTACTTCAAGAAGATCGAAGATCTCGTCAAAAATTATTCAACCCGAGAAAAAGAACTTTATTCTTCATTAGAAAGAGTTCTAAAATGCATGCTCTCGATGGCTCACGGCGTCGACATCATCGCGACAGCTGGCTCTCAAAGCCTTACACGCATGCGAGAAGAGGCATTATGGGGGCTTTTAGATCTGCCTACATCTCATTATACCCCTTGGAATAGCAGTGATTTTGCTCTTCCAAGTCATGGGAGTTCTGCTGAGATCTACTTAATTCCTCAGCAAGTCTCATTCACCTCATTAGCATTTCCAGGCGTTCCATATGATAATTCAAAAGCGCCATACCTTACGTTGGCAAGCCGTATTATGGACAACACAGTCTTACATAAGAGAATACGCGAGCAAGGTGGTGCATATGGCACCGGAGCATATCTCCAGACAAGCCTCTCAAACTTTGAGTTCTATTCGTATCGAGACCCACACATAAGCTCTACAATTAAGGCTTTCTACGAGGCAATCGATGCAATACACCAAGGCGATTTTGACTCTGAGGACCTTGAGGAGGCAAAGCTTGAGATGATCCAAGGCTTCGACTCACCTATATCTCCAGGAAGTAGAGGAGAAGTTGCCTATGGATGGAAGAAGGAAGGAAAGACGTATGAGCTGAGATCCGCTTTCCGCGAGAAGATCCTCGATGCAACAAAAGAGGATATTCAATCAGCTCTTATACACCACTTCCCATCACAAGAGGTACTACAAGCCCAAGCCAGGATTGCCATCTGCACAGGAAAAGAGCTCTATCTCAATGAAAAGAAAGAGCTCCAAGAAAGTGGTCTTACACTTAATGAAGAGACAATTTTGTAGATTGATCATTCACTAATGGGCCTCTATGCATATAGGGGCCTATTAACTTTTCGAGGGCATTCATAGAGGCCATTTTTCTTGCGATATTCTGGCCGAATTGATCTTTAACCTTTTCGAAGAGATGTATTAAATCTGCCGCAGAAGAGAGCTCGTCGAAGAAATGATCTTTAAAGCGCGATTGCTGATTCGCCGGGATACAAGCAACAGAGAAAAAATCAGCTCCGAGGGCAAGACGGTCTTCTCCGACCAATGTAAGTCCATGTTCAATGTGACGAAAGAGCGATGAATAGTCGTCACCGATAAAAGGCTTGATACAATTCAATCCGATAATTCCTCCCCTCTCTTTAATCTTGATCGCGAGTTCATCTGGCAAATTTCTGGGCGATTCATGGATTTTTCGAAAGTTAGAGTGGCTTGCTATTATCTTTGTAGAATATCCCTTCGTCTCAAGATAGTCGAAAATATCCAAAGCAAGCGTATCAGAGGCATGGCTAATATCGAATGCGAACACCTTATCAAAGAGAAAATCGATAAGCCTTTTTCCATCCTCGGTTAATCCGCGCTTTTCCTCGTCCTCACTTGAAAAAGCTCCTGCCCCAAAGCGATTTACCCCATTCCATGTTAGACTGGCATACAGTGGATAGCAGTTCAGGCTTGATGACACCTCAAGAAAGCGAGAAAAACTCTTCTCTAAAGGCTCATCTTCATGTGAAAAAGTAGAGCAACCCTCGATAGCAAAAAAGGAAGTTATTTTTCCCTCTTCGAATGAGGAGGAAAAGGGCGATTGATATATATCAGGATATTTTTGAAAAAGATCTACGAGGATAGATCCTTGCTTTTCAAGCTGAAGATGATACGAAGGAGCTCCAACAGCAGTAAAGGCAACTAAAGCGACTGCTCTGACATCGGAAGCTCTATATTGAGATACGGATGAACGAGTCTCCTCATCAAAGGGAGTATGCTTTTTTGGATCAGACTCAATGTACGAGAGAAGGTCATTATGAAGGTCGACAAGAAACATATTTTTCACCTTATTATTAATACCCAGTCCGAAGCTTACTAAAAAAAGCGAAAGCAGATAAAGCCCTTTGTCAGATAGAAATGTATATTTCATTTTCTTTCAGTCTTACTACAGGAGTCAGCACTTCATGACACTTCATCAAACTTCCGTCCTGAAGACTTTTACTGATTATTTCGATGCAAATAAGCCACGATTTATCAAAGAATTTTCTCAATTTCTTAACTTTCAAACAATCAGCGCAGAGTTTGAAGAGAAAAAAGACCATTTTTATCATTGTGTTGCATGGCTTCAAGACTTTCTTATAAAAATAGGTTTTGAAGTGTCCGTGTATAATAAAGACCCTGTCACAGGAGATGAGCTTCCTCCCCTTCTTTTTGCTGAGAAAAAATCAAGCAATCCTCACGCGAAGACGCTCTTTATCTATAATCACTATGACGTTCAGCCTGTTGATCCCATACATGAATGGACGCATGACCCGTTTAATCCATTTGTAGATGATAAAGGGACCATCTGGGCACGTGGCGCGCAGGATAATAAAGGCCAGTGTTTCTATGTTTTAAAAGCCCTTGAAAAGCTGGCTGAAAGTGGTGATTGCGGCATAAACATAAAGCTTTTGATCGAAGGAGAGGAAGAATCGGGAAGCGCGCTTTTATCCTCTCTTCTCTCCTCAATTGGCAAGAGATGTAAGAGCGACTGGGCAATGATCGTCGATATGGGCATGGAAGAGCCGGACCTTCCCGCGATCACATTTGGCGCTCGAGGATTAGTCGCTTTGACTGTAACAATGAGAGGGACTCGCACAGATCTTCACTCTGGAGTCCATGGAGGCTTGGCCTTTAATCCACTCCATGCGCTAGTTCAAGTATTAGCATCGCTAAGGGATTCTGAGACGGGGAAGATTACAATTGATCATTTCTACGACGACATCGCCTTACTTTCTGAAGAGGAGAAGAACTCGCTTTATCAACTCAAAGACTCGATCTGGAAAAAGGAATGTGACTCTATACCTTCTGGTGGGGAAAAAGGACTCTCGCTTACTGAGAGAAATTGGCTCAGGCCAACCTTAGAAATCAATGGCATTCATGGCGGCTATGGCGGAGCGGGAGCTAAAACTGTTATTCCTAAAGAAGCCATTGCAAAGATCACCTGTCGCCTTGTCCCAAATCAAAACCCAATGAAAGTCGCGTATGCTGTAAAAAAAGCAATTGAGGATCGCTGCCCAGAAGGTATACAAGTTGATGTTGAGATTCATGACGGAATGGGATCTGCGATCAGAAGTGACCTCTCCTCAACATTAGCTCACCTCCTCACTCAAACAATGGAAGAGATCTGGCAAAAGAAGCCTTCATTTGTCCTCTCTGGAGGTTCCATCCCCGTCCTCTCCATATTAGAAAAATATTTGGGAGGAGATCTCGTCTTATGGGGCGTTGGCCTCAACAGCGATAACATCCATGCTCCAGATGAGCATTTTGACCTCCATCGAATGCAGCAAGGATTCCTAGCAGTATGCCTTCTAGTTGAAAAACTGAAAAAGAAGAGCTAAGATCATACGACATCATGATTTATGACATTAAAGAGTGTCGAGCAAGAATTCTAAATAGTCAATTTACATGAGGCATTGCGTGATACAATGACGATTAGCTCAAAAAACATATACTCACGTCTTCTTCAAGTAGCCTTTCTATCAACATTGACTGCGGCAGCCCCATGGGGCTCATTCTTTGACAGAGGGACTCATGAGCTCTTTGCTTTAAGTGTAGAGAGCGAGACAAGTAAAAAGATGTCTACTCCCTTTGTAGAGGCCGCGAAAAAAGCGACTCCTAGTGTTGTCTCCATAAAAGTACAGCTCAAGCCATCTCGATTTGAGAGGATGCAAGGACAAGCGTACGATCTCTTCCATGATGAATTTTGGGAGCGTTTCTTCGGAACTCCATTTGGAAGGCCTCATCAAAAACAAGCCCCACAATATGGTTTTGGATCTGGCTTTATCGTCTCAGAAGACGGCTATATCATGACCAATAATCATGTGATTGAAGGCGCTTCTAAAATCACCGTCCAGCTCTCCTCCGGCAAAGAGTATGTAGCGAAAAAAGTTGGAAGCGATCCAAGCACTGATATAGCGCTTTTGAAAATTGAGGCAAAAGGACTTCCAGCTCTAAAGTTTGCGGACTCTTCACAGCTGGAAATCGGCGAGTGGATCGTTGTTATCGGCAATCCCTTAGCTTTACGAGCCTCTGTTACTGCAGGAGTCGTCAGCGCTCTTGGAAGATCAGACCTCAATATCATGAGAGTTGAGGAGTTCATTCAAACTGATGCTGCCATTAACCGAGGAAACTCCGGGGGCGCTGCGGTCAATTTAGACGGTAATGTCATCGGTATGGCAACAGCTATAGTCAGCACCAGCGCCGATGGTGGCAATATCGGAATCGGCTTTGCGATCTCCAGTAACCTTCTTCAGGAAGTGATGAAAGAGATAATTGAGCATGGCCAGCCTATCCGTGGCTACTTAGGATTCATTCCACAAAGTATTGATAATGAGATGGCAAAGGCACTGGGCTTAAGTGATATACAAGGAGCCGTTATCGCAGAGATCGTGCCAGATAGTCCTGCCGCAAAGGCTGGCATCATTGCAGGAGATGTGATCATCTCAATTAATGATAAGCCAGTTACATCAGCAGGAACTCTCAAACGAGCTATCGCCCTTACAAAGCCTGGCCAATCAATTGCATTAGGGATCATCAGAAATGGAAAAGAGATGTCATTGACCGCAACAGTCGATGTGCATCCAGAAGCAAGCAAAAAGATCATTGAATCGACTGAAGAACTTATTGGAATATCTGTAGAGGCTCTTACTCCAGATATAGCTAAAAAGTACAAGCTCGAAGCTGACAAGGGACTTCTTATTGTAGATGTCGATCCAGAATCAGCAGCTTATGAAGCAGGTCTTCGAAGCGGCTACATCATTATAGCTGTCAACGGAAAGAAAGTCGAAACTCTTGATGATTTCGCAGAAGCGGTCAAAAAGGGCCTTGAGAGCAAAAAGCTTCTTATGCAGGTCAAAGCAGGATCACTCATCCGCTTCTTCCCAGTTCCTGTTGAGGAATAAAGCTTATCCCAAATCCCTCCTCCTATGAGGAGGGATATTCGGCTATAGCATGTCCTCTTATACTTTAGCTCTCACCTTACCGCTTTTTTCTCGCTCGAGCGCTGTTTTTACAATCTGGCCCATCATAGCTGGATTCTCAGTGACATAGACCCCAGCTCGTAAGAGAGCTTCCATCTTTTGAGCCGCAGTCCCTGATCCTTGTGAAATAATAGCTCCCGCGTGACCCATCTTCTTCCCCTCTGGGGCGGTTTTCCCTGCTATCAAAGCGGCAACAGGCTTTTGAGCATGGCGCTTGATCCAATCGGCTGCCTCTTCTTCTTGACTGCCACCGATCTCGCCTATCATAAGATACGCTTCTGTTTCAGGATCCTGCTCAAATAGCTCCAGCATATCGATAAATGAGCTACCATTGATGGGATCTCCGCCGATACCTACACATGTGGATTGGCCTAATCCAAGGCTTGTTGTCTGCCAGACTGCTTCATAGGTTAATGTTCCTGAGCGTGAGATAATACCCACTTTGCCTTTTGAGTGGATATAGCCTGGCATAATGCCCACTTTGGCCTGACCTGGAGTGATAACCCCAGGGCAATTTGGCCCTATAAGACGACTCTTCGAGCTTTTAGAAAGGACTCTTTTTACTTCTACCATATCATGAAGAGGGATCCCTTCAGTGATACAGATAATCAATTCAACTCCTGCTTCTGCTGCTTCTAAGATAGCATCTGCCGCATAAGGGGCTGGCACAAAAATCATCGAGACGTTGCAATCAGTAAAGCGCTTTGCATCGCGTACTGAATCAAAGACAGGAAGGCCTAAGTGTTCTTGCCCTCCTTTTCCTGGGCTTACTCCTGCCACGCATTTCGTCCCATAGGTCATGCACTGTTGTGTGTGGAACGTACCAGCCTTGCCGGTAAACCCCTGACAGATGACTCGACTTGATGCATCAACTAATATAGGCATATATTTTCTCAAGCTTTCTTGATGACTTGGCTTTCTAGTAGGACCATATTACCGCTGCGCTAAGAGGACGGCAGTTTGCGCTGCCTCATCGAGCGTTGATGCATTAGTAATAGGAAGCCCTGAATTTGAAAGAACCTCTTTTGCCTTATGAACATTTGTTCCCTCCATTCGAACAATGATCGGCGGAAGCTCTTTCTTCTCAACTTTTGTATACGTTCTTAATGATGAGATCAGCGCGCGAGCAATCGTCTCGCAATTCATAATTCCGCCAAAGATATTGACAAAGACAACTTTCACTTTGGGATCGGAGAGGATAAGATCAAAACCTTGAGATACCTTCTCTTCGGTTGCGCCGCCGCCAACGTCTAGGAAGTTCGCAGGCTTTCCTCCCCAGAATGAGAGAAGATCTAATGTCGCCATGGCAAGACCTGCTCCATTGACAATGCATCCTATCGAGCCGTCGAGTGGAACGTACGCCAAATCAAGAGACTTTGCCTTTGCCTCGCGTGGAGGCAGCTGTGTCTCATCAAGAAAATACTTCATCTCAGGCTGGCGAAAGATAGCGTTATCATCGATAATCATCTTTGCGTCGAGCGCCAAGAGCGATCCTGATTCAGTAACAACAAGGGGATTAATCTCTAAAAGAGTTGCGTCAAAAGCAAAGTATGCCTCCAAGAGTCCATCGACGATCTTATAAAAACTTTCGGCTTGGAGGCCCTTCAAACGAAGCTTTGAGGCAAGATAAGTCATCTGGAAGCGATGAATCCTATTTTTTTCTGAGATAACTTCACGTAATATTGAGTTCGGGGATTTTTTAGCTATCTCCTCTATCTCCATTCCCCCCTCAGCAGATGCTAAGAGAACATGCTCCCCTTTCTTTCGATCTATAGTAATCGCAAGATAGATCTCTCTTTGGATCTCGACTTTTGGAGTGATGATAATCTTCTTAACAGTGATCCCATCTTTTCCTGTCTGCCGATTGATAACTTTCATCCCTAAAACTTCTGAGGAAAAAGCCTTAAGCTCCTCAGGAGTCTTGGCAATCTTAATGGCGCCAGCTTTCCCCCTTCCTCCGGCATGGATTTGCGCTTTAATAACACCGGATTCAAGGTGAGCTTTTTGGATGACGTTCTCAATATCTTTTTCAGACTCAATGAGATAATAAGGAGGCGATGGAATCTGAAACCGCTTCAAAAGTGATTTAATTTGATATTCGTGGAGTAGCATCTCTTTCTTCTCGCTTGCCTCAAAGAGCCGATAAACACTTAAAGTTTAAATAAATCTTTTTCTTTATCTTCACTATCTTGGTAATTCACTGCAATCCTCAAGACAAAGGAAATAGAAAAGTTTTTGAGAGCTTTTAAGAAAAGAGGATTGAGGTCTTAGTAGGAAATTTAATGCTTCTCTTACGATGAAATTGTGAGAAATGAATAGTGAATAGGCCTTTATCAAAGGGGTCGATTGATAAAGGCCCTTTCAAGGAGAAGAATACTCAATCTTATTTTTCTAAATTTTTGATCTCAGTCATGATTGTTTCAGCATATCTTTCCTTGAGACGATTGATAAGGCACTTCCCCGCAGCAGGAAGAGCAATCGCTTTGATTTCAGCTAAATAGAGAGTCTCTAGCATAGACGAGATAACTCTTTCAGCTTTGTGCCTCATTTGGTCCGAGGATATATTGGAAGCTTCTCTTGTAGGAATCTTTATTGGATAATGCTTACTCGAAAAATCAAATCCAAAAAAGCGCGGTTTATAGTGTCCCTTATCTTTTACAATTGCTAAGTTACATGAATCTCCTAAGGCAGGAACATCATAATAGACAATTTTGGCAATATCCTGACAAAGAAGATCAAGAATCTCATCCCACTTTGCCTCTTCAGCAATATCGGTATCCTTAGAGAAGAGCTTCATCTCTTTTGTCCAACTCGAGCTCTCCAAATTCTTGCTGTCGATAATCCACATCTCTTTTTGAGCAAGTGTGTTGAATGAATCCATTTTATACGCCGGAAGAGACATATCTGGATCAGAAGATAGAAAAACATCTACCTTTTCAGCAGAAGTTGATAAAAGCCCTATGCTTGCCAGAAAATCAGACATAGCAACTTCTTCTTCCACAATTCGCGCCCATCTTCGAGCAATATCTTTAGGATGGTCAACATCCGTATTAGGCAAAAGAAGCGCGCTTCCATCTTCAAGCTCTACAGCTGTTTTACTGCCGCCACTGCCAAGAATTCGTGTCAGAGCAATTGGCTTTTCAGATGGCAAAGAATTTATGCCAATAGTGCTATTCTCTGAACGTAAGAGCGAACGCAATTGCGTGTATGGAGACTGATCACATGCGTCAATATCCTTTTCGGTCTCAGTATGATGAGTTTCCGGCAATACCTCGATTCCAAATCGAATCGTCTCGCTCTGTTTTGTAAAAAGCTTTCGGACACTCTTTATACTAAGAGCAAATCCGCATGTTATAGCCGTATAGAAAACCCCTAGAGAAATGCGCCCAATTCGCTCAAATATACTTATTTCACGCTCTTTCTTTGAGACTATTTGATATCGCACTCCGTTTGATGCTCCAATTGCATCATTGCCATCAGCATTAACGATTCGATTCCGACTTTTGAATTTTTCGACGTCTTTCCATCCATCAACTTGTGGAATCTCTTTTAATTCACGAACTGAAGTAAATTTAACCATATAAAACACCGATTTTTATTATCAAAGATAATAACTTACACTAGATCAGATAATCTAAAATATATTAATAATAAGGTACAAAACTATTATAAGCTTCTGCTTATTCACTTGCAGGCTATATGTTCCATTGAGTGAAAATGAATCTAGCCTGTATCTTCATCCTCTCTCCATTTATTATATCTACAGAAAAATATTGGCCTTTTCATAATGAGAGATAGTAAGACAACAGCGAAGAGAGGATACTCGTGGTTTTTGGTTGGATAAAATCGGGATTTTCAGCGCTGCAAAAAGCGCTCAGCTCAACAAGAAAGCGAATTGGCGAGAGAATTTCCAAGCTCCTTGGGCGTTCCATCGATGAAAGTTTACTCGAAGAACTCGAGGAAATACTCTATGAAGCAGATCTTGGAGTGAGTATCACACAAGACCTAGTCGGCAAAATTCGACTCTATATGCGAAACCATAGAGAAGCAACTGGCCAAGAAATTCTCTCAGTCATTGAACAAGGACTTACAGAAGAGTTATCCCACCTCAATCATTCATTGGATTTCTCAGCAGAAGCTGGACCTACTGTCTACTTAATTGTAGGGACCAACGGAAATGGGAAGACGACTTCGTGCGCAAAGCTTGCCCTTTTCATGCAAAAGCAACTAGGAAAAAAGGTGCTCTTCGGAGCGTGCGACACATTTAGAGCCGCGGCTCAAGAGCAGCTCACCGTCTGGGCAGAACGCCTTCAAATCGATATTGTCAAAGGCCGCGAAAACGGTGATCCCGCAGCTGTTGCCTTCGATGCATGCCAGGCGGCAAAGGCAAGAGGATGCGATGTTGTCATTCTCGATACAGCCGGACGCTTAGAGAATAAGCAAAACCTTATGAAAGAGCTCGAAAAAATTAAAAAAAGCTGCAGCAAAGCCTTGGGAGAGACAGGAGCGCCTCACGAGACGCTACTCGTCTTAGATGCCACTGTCGGACACAACGGTATTGAGCAAGCAAAGTCATTTAACTCAGTTGTCCCACTCACAGGGCTCATCTTAACAAAGCTTGACGGCTCCGCAAAAGGCGGCTCTGTCATAGCCATCCAAAAGCAGATGAAGCTCCCTGTCAAATGCATCGGTATTGGTGAAAAAGCTGAAGACATGATGCTCTTTGAGCCAAAAGAGTTCGTTCGTGCCATGCTCTTTGAAGAGACTGAAAGCGAATAAGCCACTTGAATGAATCATAATCAACGACAGCTATTCATGAAGTCGTTGATTATGAGAAGTCTCTATGATATAAGCTTCTTCATCGCAATCTTCTAATGTGACTTCATTTTCAAAGTCATTCGCAAGTTTATCTATATCTGATAGCGACTCCCAATCTTCTTCGTTGTTATTTTCTTCGCCTACAATATCATCAACAAATCTCTCAAAATCTAAAGAGAACTCAGATTCAGGTATATCATCGATATGCTGATCAATAAAAGCTACTTTACACCCTTCAAAAAGGCTCTCTGGAACATCTTTTTTTGTTAATCCCGTAAAATACAGATTCAATAGATCAAGCGGAAGATGAGCTAATAGCGCGATATAGTTAGGATCAAGATTTCTACACGCGGACAGGTCAACTCTCTTGAGGCTTTTGTACGCTTCACTTTCCAAAAACAGTCCTTTCACATGAGTCAATGAGAGATTAATATCTTTCAAATGCCGAGAAGAGATCTTGAGGAGATACTCGTCTTCTAAATTTACACAAAACGAGAGATTAACTTTCTGTACTGTCTTAAACGCTTTATGCATAAGACATATACCCTTTAAAGGAGTTCCTGAGAGATCTATCTCAATGAGGCTCTCAGATGACAACTTAGCAAGATATTGGTCCTCTAAAAATTTACTCAGAGAGAGATCGATAAATTTAGCAGTCTTAAACGCAGGACCATTAAGGCCTGAGCCATTAAGGGGCGTTCTGAAGAGAATGACTTTTTCAAGAGCTTCAGACGATAATTGTACTACAGACGAATCGAGCAAATTCCTACAAGATGAAAGATCGATTTCTCGCACAGTTCTAAAGGCTTTTGCAGACAAACACTTACCATCCAAGCATGTTCCATGAAGCCTTATTACTTTTAAATTCTCTGCGGATAGTAGGGCCACGTTCTCATCTTTTAATTCGCTACAATTAGATAAATGCAGCTCAGTCACAGTTTTAAAGAAATCAGATTGCAAGCAGGCTCCAGTAATTAATGTGTACGATAGCTGAATCGTGCGAACCCGAAGCTGAGATAAATCATTAAAGTGTTTGTCTTGAATGTGACTCCATACAAGATCAAGCTCTAATAGATCATTTTTTGATCCAGGGTCCATTAACACATGAAAATATCTATCTAAAAATTCAGACGGAACATCGTGTCCTATTTTAAGCTTTTTTACATTCTTACAATTGGAGATCTCCTGGACCAAGATCTCATCTCTATGAGAAAAAGGCTTTGTGCTCATCAAAAGATCGAGATCGATATAGCAGGATTCTCTAAGAGCTCTTTTTAAATGATCAGGAACTTCCTCATACGTCTTATATCGATTGATCTCATTGCAAAAGCTCTTAAAGACAACCTCTGGTGAAGAGTACAAGCAACACCCTAAAATCCGCTCCCAGAACATATTTTCGCTACGCAGTGCGCGGATAACAAGCAAAACATCTCCTGGAGAGTCGAGCGTGAACTGATTCAGAAACTCAAGGATATTCGATAAGCAATCGTCTGGGATAAACATCCCCTCTTCTTCGTGCTCACTAAAAAAATTGTGATCTAAAACTAAAGGAAGGCAAAGAGATGGGAATTGAGATTGGACTTCATAGTGCAATATCATTGCTCGATCGACGATCATGCGAAATACACTCCGATCAATCAATAGAGATGCCGTTCCATATTCTTGCGAGTTATAACGCTGATACTGCTGCCTGATGGCACCTCTGATATATGAGAAGAGGGACTTAAGTCGCACGCCTTGCTCTTGGCTACTCGTAAGGAGGCTTCTTTCTTTTTCTATCAGCAGGAAGCACCTTTCGATATGTGGCGCCATATCGCCCATTACACGCACTTCATGCTCTACAAATTGCTCAAATAGCTGTAAGTGATGAGCCTCGTCAGGCGTAAGGGTCGACAAAGAAAGAGTTTTCATGATTTTCTCAATCTTTTGACGAGTGAGCTCTAGGGCAACGACACAATCAGCATCAAATCGACCTGGTAATATACGTTTGACTTGAAATTGGTGGTTCTTCGTATAAAAGACCGCTTGAAAACCCTCACGGCTCTCTTCTAGATTATTATGAGCAAATTCAATAGACGAGGCAAGATCAGACAAGGTTGGAATACAACCTGGATTCAATTGAGGTAAAATATTCATTTTTACTACTTAATTTAAAATTTATTCAACCCAAGAAAATTAAATTAAAAAAAGAAACCAATCTAATTCTATGATTGAACTTAAGAGAATAATCATCCAACTCATCAGATCTTCATTCAACTTAAAATACTGTTTCAATAAGCCAAATGAGAAGTCTCAAGCGATGTCATTGATGCAGATAAAAAGACTAAAAGGTACATCGAATTTCGATTATACGTGTCTACTTACAGGCTATACAAATTAATAACAAAGAGAGCAAATATTTAATTTATATCGAACTCTTTACTAACAACGAATAATTTTCAGCACTTATTAGCACTCATTCAATTGTGCAGCCTTAAATAATCACGATATCATGTAACGCCCCAATCAAGATAAGAGGGTAAGAGCGCTTTACGCGCTCTTTACTACTCAACCTTACGTAAGATCAATCCCTCACCATCTGGATATTCTGTAGAATCGCATGAGGCAAATGCTTCCTTGTCAATCCGGTTCCGCGCATTTGAATCCTTTCAAGATTGGTTGCTGTAAGGGAAGTTAAAGATGATGGAGTGATCTGCTTACAGTCAGAAAGATCTAAAACCTTCAGCGATTTAAATGCATTTATAGAAAAGCACTCACCTCGTAGTGGAGTAAGTGATAGATTCAAATCATGAAGAGAGTGCGAAGTTATTCGGCTAAGAGCTCTATCTTCTAGTGATTTACAACACCACAAATTCAATGATTGTACCGTCTCGAAAGCAGGCGATGAGAGACACTCGCCTGTCAGTGATGTCCGACTTAAATTAATATTCTTCAATGAAACCGCTGAGAGCGCAGCGACACCCCTCTCGCTAAGAGCTTCACAGCCAGAAAGATTTAATGTCTCGACTGTCCTAAACACGTTTGATGATAAGCATTCTCCCGTTATTGAAGACAAAGAAAGATTTACCGTACGAAGAGACTCGGATTGAAGCTCAAAGAAATATTGATCCTCTAAGCACTCACACCATCGAAGGTTAAGTGACTGAACAGTCTTGAATGCGTCTGATGAGAAACACTCTCCGGTCAATAAAGTTGAGCCAAGTTCAAGCGTCTTTAAAGACCTTGATGATATCTTAAAGACCGCCTCATCAGTCAAATGAATACAAAATGAGAGATAAAGCGCTTGTAAATTGTAAAACTTAGGCAATGCTAAGAACTCTCCAGATATAGAGGTTGAGCTCACATTGAGAGATCTTAAAGACTCCGATGATACCACATAGAGGTAAACTTCATCTAAATTAGCACAGAAAGATAAGTTCAAATCCTCTACTGTTCTAAATACAGATGATGATAAGCACGCTCCTGTAAGAGGGGTTTCTTTGAGATCAATAGTCTTAAGAGCGAATGAGGGAAGTTTAGAGACAGCATCATCTGATAGATTATTACAATGTGCGAGTAAAAGTGTCTGAACTGCTGAGAAAACAGGAGATGATAGACACTCTCCTCGAATGCGAGTTGTACTCAAGTTAATTTCTCTCAAAGAGTGAGCCGATAACGTTGCAATAAACTCATCTTGTAATTTTTTGCATGATGAGAGATCTATTTTCTCTACTGTTTGAAATGCATCTGAAGATAAGCACTCACCCGTTAATTTAGTTTCGGAAAGAGTGGCCGTTTTTAATGATCTCGATGAGAATCGAGAAAGATATTGATCCAAGAGCTTCTTACAAGAAGAAAGATCGATTATTTCGACTTCTTTAAATATATCTAAACGTAAACACTCCCCTGTTATAGCGGTCTCGGCCAAGTTGATAGTTCGAAGATGAGATGAGGGAATATTTATAAAATGGCGGTCTTGAATTAGACTTTGGCTGAGATCTAGCTCTTGTAAAGAACCCCTCAAAACAGGGTCTACGATTTGTGAAAAATAGGTATCTAAAAATGATTCTGGAACATTATTCCCTATCTTGATCAACTGGATAAAAGAGCACTCCTCAATTAATTTCATCAGGACCTCTTCAGAATTCTGTACGATCCGTAATTTGAGAAGCTCTCCAACGTCAAGATACCTTAGATTTTTAAACGCTTTCATAAGATATTCCGGAACTCTTTCTACCGACTCATACTTATTAAGCTCCTCACAGAATCGAGAAAATACATCCTTACTTGTCGCTGATGGATCACATTTCAAAAGCCTATCCCAAACTGCCGCCTCATCAGATAATGCGTTGATTAATCGTAAACCATCTCCAACATCTACAGAACTCGATGGAGTAAAATACTGAGTGAGTTGGGACAGACAATCATCCGGAAAATAGTTGCACCCTTGAGAATTCTCATCAAAAAATTGATGTTGAAGGACCGCTGGAAGATTAAGATGTGGAAACTGAGCCTCTACAGAGAGTCTTAAAGACATAATTTCTTCTACAAGCGTCTCGAATACGGCTCGATCAGGAAGATCACACTCGGAATTATCACAACACTTATCATACAATACATACTGTCGCTGAATGAGGTTCTTCAATTGTGAAAAAAGAGAGACTAGCCGTATCTCCTGCTTATCACTCATTTGTACTCGCTCTTCTTCAATCAGTTCCATAAACCTTCTCAGGAAAGGAATGATGTCGAGGACTTGATAAAAAGGTCCATCCTCAAACGATTTCAACAGGTAAAGCACCGAATCCTTGACTGCAGTGTTGCGGGAAGCCGAGGCAAATTCGATGAATTCATGAATTTTTTGCTGAGTCAGCTTTTGAGCTACGGCGAAATCGGCATCTATCTCCTCAAGACGTACTTGCCTAATCTGAAGACGCCCTGTCTTCGTATAGAAGAGCGCATACGCAACTCCACACTCCTTTTCACAAGGATTTTGTGATAGATACTGAAATGTTTCAATCTCGGTATCAGCGACGAATAAACTATTATCGCATTCAGATCCTTGATGAGTAACAGGGCCCATAATCCACCTATTAAGCTAATATTCATATTATGAAGACAATAAAGCCCTTCGTAATGCAGAAGGGCTCTTTTAATTAAGACAGAACAAGATGATTCGCATGGCAGTTCGAGCTGTAGTAGCCGAGATCATCCCGTTGAGGGGATTAAACCCCTCATCTCATCACTACATGCGTCTTGAGATTCTGTTTAGGGAGATTTCTACGTTGGAGAGAGGTCCAACGGAGATCTACCTCCTCTAAGCAATTCGCTGAAAGATTCTTAAGACTGGAAGGATTTAGTTTGGTGCACCCATGAAGAGTCAGTCTCCTCACTGTTTTGAAAGCATCGGATGATAAACACTCGCCAGTAAGCGGCGTGTTACTTAAATCAACTTCCTTTATAGATATTGCGGAAAGGCTCGAAACAAACGAATCGATAAGATTATTACAATGTGTAAGATCCAACTTCTCTACTTGCTTAAACATATCAGATGCCAAGCATTCACCAGTTATCGGAGTCGCAGCCAATGATACTTTTCGCAAATACGGGAGTGATAACTTGGAAAGAATCGTCTCCTCTATATTACTGCAATGAGACAGATCTAAAGACTCAACCCTAGAGAATGCTGAAGAAAGGAGACACTCCCCTGTAATGGGAGTATAACTTAAATCAACCTTTCGATAAGTCCCCTCAGGCAATTGTGAAAATGTCCATTCAAACAAAAAGTTGCATGAAGAGAGGTCTAAAACCTCAACTGTTTTGAACGCATCTCCTAAAAGACACTCTCCTGTTAAGATATTCGAGCTCAGATTTACTCTCTTTAAAACTTTAGATGATAATGTAGCGATATGCTCGTCTGTTAAACATACGCATGTTGAGAGATCTATTGCCTCAACAGTCCTGAATGCGTCGGAAGAAAGGCTTTCACCAGTAATATATGTCTCTTTCAAGTTTATGGTCCTTAATGATGTAGCCGCAAGCTGAGATAAAAATTCATCTTGTAAGCTTTCACACCTTGTAAGAGTGAGAGACTCAACTGATTTAAATGCTTTCGCAGATAGGCACTGTCCAGTAAGAGGTGTATATTTTAAATTAATGCATTTTAAATTTTCTGATGAGAGCTCCGACACATACTGATCTGATAATTCTTTACAACCTGAGAGGCTTAAAAACTCAACCGTCTTAAACACATCAGAAGATAAGCACAATCCTGTAAGAGAAGTCCCCTTCAAGTTGATATGGCGTAAGTTCCGAGTCAACATACGTAAGAGATGTTCTTCTTGTAGGTTTTCGCATTGTGATAGATTAATATTTTCCACATACTTGAATGCTTCCGTTGAGAGACACTCGCCAGATATCGGTGTAAAATTCAAATCAACCTTTCGAAGAGTGCGTGACGATATCTTTAACAAGGAAGCATCTGTCAGATTAAAGCAAGATGAAAGATCTAACGTCTGAACTGAGTTAAATGCTTTTGAGGCTAAACATTCGCCTGTGATTGGCGTATGGTACAGATCAGCACGAAGAAGCGCACTCGACGATAAGGATGAGAGATACTCATCAAGCAAATTCTCACACCAGTGCAGATCCAATATCTGAACTGTTATGAATGCCTTTGCCGACACACATTTACCCGTCAATGGTGTTACCGAAAGGTCTATTCTCTTAAGTTCTCTTGCTGATAACTGAGACACGTACTCATCAGTCAATTTCATACAGCATGAGAGATCAAGTTCCTGAACTGTACGAAAAGGGTCTGTAGATAAACATTGCCCGGTCAAGCGCGTCCCGCTGAGACACACTTCTTGCAACTCTCTAGAAGATAATTGAGATAAAGCTTTATCGGTTACTTCCTCACACTGTGAAAGATCAAGAGTTCGAATATAACGAAATCTTGGCGAAGCTAAAAACTCTCCAGTGATTCGTGTAGAATTCAAGGCAACTTTCTTCAAGTTTGACGATTGGATCCCCATCAGGTGATTATTAGTTACTCGAGAGCACGATGAGAGAATAAGCTCCTCGAGAGATGAGAGAAGCGGCGAGCTTACACACTCACCTGTAATCGCTGTTGAGGTTAGATTTATTCTTTTTAGCCTTAGATGGAGAAGACCTGTTAAATCTCTATCTTTGATACAGCTACCACTTAAATCAAGCTCTTCAAGAGATGGCCTTACTTCAGGATGCAGTATCGACTGTAGATGGAGCTTGAAAAAACTAGATGGGATTTCACTGCCCATCTTTACCTTTTGGACCCTCGGGGATTCATTCAATATTTGAATAAGAAGATCATCCCTCTCCTTAAAGATTGTCGTCTGTCTTAAAGATCCTACATCGATATATGTTGTGTTCTTCAAAGCTTCGATGAGATCAGCAGGTACTTGCTCATAGGATCCGTATCTATTCAGTTCCTTACAAAACTGTGAAAAGATATTTCCGCTCGAGTGTGAGCAGTCACATCCGAGGAGCCTCTCCCACATTCTTGTCTCGTCTGCGAGAGCTTCAGTCACTCGAATACTATCATTCACTCCGTCTGAGTATGATGTTGCGAAATGCTGCACAATTTGAGAAAAGCAATCATTTGGAATCAATCTTCCTTTCTCATCATCCTTTAGAAAAAAATTATGATTGAGAATCGATGGAAGCGGAAGACGAGGAAATTGCTTTTCGATAGCCTGCCTCATTTCCATTGCCAGATGAACTTTCTCTTCGAAATCAAATCTATCTGTTAAGAAAGGAAGGTCTACATCCCCATTCTCTAGCATCTCGTAAAAAGTATACTGCCTTTGAATGACATCTCGAATTTGAGCAAAAAGAGCTCTCAATCGCAGGCCTTGTGTTACCTCCTCACTCATGGTTGATCTCACATTCTCTACAATCTCGAGATACTTATTAAGATATACAAGCATGTCGCATTGTGGATAGATCGGCCCGCCCTCAAATTTCTCAAGCAGATCAACATCAAGGCCTTGAATTTCACAAGATTGCGCTCCTGAATCCAGAATTTTCCTCAGCTTTTGCCGTACTAATTTCTGGTGAACCGCGAAGTCCGCATCAATATCATCAAGGCCGATGGATCGAATAGAGAATCGGCCACTTTTTGTAAGGAAAAGCGCTTGAATGGTTGTTTCGTTATATACCTCTTGATTCAACTCGACTGCGTCTACATGAGGTGGATTTATTACTATAGAGTCAGGATTTACCCCATAATTAACATTAGGTACTGTATTCATATTACTCCTAAAAAAACGAATTATTTATTTCATATGCCTACAATCCTTCAATTAACAAAAAAACATTTTAAATCAAATTGAACTCGAACTTTTTAAGTGAAAATTAGAGACAAATTAAAAAGATTAGTAAGTGATTTTTTTTAATGAATTGTGTATTTATTTCATTCGAAAGAAAATTTACACCTTACACTCCTCTCTTCGAAAGATTAAGAGAGTATTTCGGATTCATTTTATGAGCACACTTGAAGCGATTTTCTTAGGTATTCTCCAAGGGATCATTGAATTTTTTCCCATTTCCTCTTCAGGACACCTTCTAGCTTGGCAGACACTGACTCACATAAGTCAATCTTCGGCAACTTGTGAAGAAGCCCTTTTCGATGCTGTAGTCCAGGTAGGATCAGGACTCGCTCTTTTTCTTTATTTCTCTATTCAGATGTTTCGAGGAAATCTTCAGTTCACGAACGTACTAGGCTTGAAAAAAGCCACCTTTTATATTGTTGTTGCCACACTTCCCGCAGTAGTATGTGGCATGTTGTTTCACTCGTATATTAAAAGCTCGCTCTACACTCTTCCCATTGTTGCCTGGTCTCTTATGATCGGAGGAATACTCTTTATTCTCTTCGATAGAAAAGAGGCGGAAAATGAAGGTTATATTGAGCCAATCACGCTCACAACCGCACTGACTATCGGTATCGCTCAAGTATTCGCGCTCATCCCGGGGGTGTCTCGATCAGGCGCGACAATTTTTACAGGAAGAGTCCTCGGATTATCGAGAAAAGAAGCTGTTACCTTCTCTTTTCTTCTAGCGACGCCAATATTGATAGGCGCAGGATCATATGATCTTTTCAAAACTCTTTACATTAAGAAAGTACAGGGAATATCGCTCGAGCCGCTTCTTCAAGGACTCTTTAGCTCTTTTATCAGCTCTCTTCTTCTCGCAAGGCCTCTTCTCTCATTACTAGGGAGAGTAGGACTTCGACCTTTTGGATGGTATAGAATAATTATTGGCGGAGGGATTCTTCTCTATCTTGCGACCTAAAGATTAAAAGCCCCTTCATTAAGAAGAGGCTTTCTCGATGATCTACTCAACAGTAACTGACTTAGCTAAATTTTTTGGCTGATCGATATCTGCGCCGCGCATTGCCGCACAATAATAGGCAAACATCTGGCAGACGATTGTCGTCAATATTGGAGCAAGCTCGTCACGGGTCTGAGGGATGATAATATAGTCATCAACGATTCGGATAAGTTCTGCATCATGCTTTGTTATGACAGCAATTACAGGGCTTAACCTTGCTTTTGCTTCCATGATATTGCTTACCATCTTCTCATAGGTTGAAGCATCTGCACAAAGAGCCAGAGTTGGACACTTCTCTGAGAGAAGTGCGATAGGGCCATGCTTCATCTCTCCAGCCGCATATCCATTCGCATTGATGTAAGCGATCTCCTTTAGCTTCAGAGCGCCCTCCAAGCATGCAGGATACATGTAGCGACGGCCAATAAAGAAAAAGTCTGAGAAATGGACATACTTCTCAGCTATTGCGCGTATTTCATTATGCTGCGCCAGGATCTCCTCAACTTGTTGAGGAATTACTTTTAAAGCTCTCAAGATTTCTTGGCTTACGTTTCGGCTTAAGTAGCGAAGGCGAGCCATCATGACCGCGAAAAGAGTGAGAACCGTCAGCTGGCTTGTAAACGCCTTTGTCGAACAAACTCCAATCTCAGGGCCTGCTCGTAAGAATAATGTTGCATCAGCTTCACGAGTAAGAGTCGATCCTTGGACATTACAGAGAGCTACAATTTTAGCCCCCTTTGCTTTCAGCTCGCGGACGGCGGCTATTGTATCAGCTGTCTCTCCAGATTGACTAATAGCAATTGCTAAAGTTCCCTCTTCAACAATCGGATTCTTATATCTATACTCAGAGGAAATCTCTACAGATGATGGAATCCTTGCAAGCTCTTCGAGCATGTAGGAGCCTACAAGTCCTGCATGCCAGGAGGTTCCGCACGCGACAATAACGATACGCTTAATGGAGAGAAGATCGTGTGGCTTTATTGAAGCATCATCAAACGCTACAGTTCCATCTTCTTCAAAAAAGCGGGAAAAGAGCGCATTTCGTATAGTCTGAGGCTGCTCAAAGATCTCTTTTAATGTATAATGCTCAAAACTACCCTTCGAAGTCTCTTCTGCGCTATGAAGCAGCGTTTCAGCATCCTTTTCGATAGAATGAAGCGACGAGTCAAATAACTGGACGCCATTTGGCATTACGCGAGCAATCTCTCCGTCCCCTAAATAGATAACATCTCTTGTATAGGTAAGCAGAGCATTTGGATCGGAAGCGATGAATGTTTCTTGATCACCTAATCCTATGACAAGCGGACAGCTATGAGCTGCGACCACACACTCATGTGGATGCTTTTTATGAATAACAGCGATAGCCCAAGCACCTCGGACCACACTTAAAGCGTTGTGGACTGCTTGAAGAAGGTCGCCTGAATAGAATTTTGAGATAAGATTAGCGATTACCTCGGTATCAGTATCTGTTCTGAATACGACACCTTCTCTTTGGAGTTCTGTCTTCAGCTGATGAAAATTTTCGATAATGCCATTATGGACAACAGCTAAGGTGTCGTGTTGATCGACAATCGGATGGGCATTTTGAACAGAGACATTCCCATGAGTTGCCCATCTTGTATGAGCAATCGCTAGGTTCCCAGACAAGTCTGTCACAATCTTTTGAAGCTGGCTTAATTTTCCAACAGCACGGAAGCATTGTAGTGAAGAGCTTTTTTCGCTTGTAAGACAAGCGATGCCTGCCGAGTCGTAGCCTCTATACTCAATCTTCTTCAGTCCTTCAATCGATAATTTTACGCCATTCTTAGGCCCAACATATCCGAAAATACCGCACATAGAGGCGACTTCATGCTCCTCATTGAGAAATCAATGCTAAATTCTATTTTATTTTTACTACTTACTCTTTTCACCGATATGTTTTCTTAAAAGGTCGATCAGCTCTTCAGCATATTGCTGAATAACACTTCGCTTTGGACCTTCAACCATCACCCTCACAACCTGTTCAGTTCCTGAGTAGCGAACAAGCACACGGCCAGCATCACCGAGTTCCTTTTCAATTCGCTCAACAGTTTCTTGATATGTTGGAATCGAAAGAAGTGGCGGCTTTGAAGAGACGGCCAAGTTCATACTTACCTGAGGATATTTTTTGAACTGAGATGCGAGCTCAGAAAGCTTACTTCCAGTCTCCTTCATGATTCTGAGAACTTGCAGCGCTGAGACTAATCCATCCCCTGTCGTATTATGATCTAAGAAGATGATATGTCCAGAAGGCTCTCCACCTAAGTTTGTCTCGCATTTAAGCATCTCTTGGATGACATAGCGGTCACCAACTTGGGACTTTACAACCTCGATTCCCATATTCTGAAGCGCCTGTACATAGCCTAAGTTGCTCAACACTGTCGCAACAACGCGCTTTGAAGGCAAAAGCCCCTTATGAAGCATATCTTTCGCGCAAATTGCTAAGATAGCGTCACCATCGACAATCTGGGCGTTTTCGTCGACCATGATAACTCGGTCTGCATCACCATCAAAGGCTATGCCCACATCTGCTTTATGATTGATGACAGCCTTTTGTATATTCTCAGGATGAAGAGAGCCGCAGCTTGCGTTGATGTTTAAGCCGTTTGGTGTATTTCCATAGATAAAGACTTCTGCGTCGAGTTCACGAAAGACGAGAGGAGCTACCTTGTAAGCGGCGCCGTTCGCGCAATCGAGAGCGATCTTTAAATTCTTTAAAGAATGCTTTCTTGGGAAAGTTGCCTTTACAAATTCAATATAGCGGCCGTCCGCGTCATTGATACGAGCATTTTTTCCGATCTCATGATCAAGAGGAAGATCTGCCTCAAATACTTTAGGCCCTTGCGAAATGATCTCTTCCATCTCTCTTTCCCAGCTATCAGGAAGCTTAAATCCTTCAGCGGAGAAGAACTTGATTCCGTTATCGCAAAAAGAGTTATGAGAGGCTGAGATAACAATTCCAGCGTCAGCTCGGTAAGCTCTCGTAATAAATGCAACCGCTGGAGTTGGAAGAGGCCCTAGCATGAACGTATCAACACCCATGGAGCAAAGACCTGAAACGAGCGCGTTTTCATACATATAGCAAGAAAGCCGCGTATCTTTTCCTATCACCACTCTTCTCGTCTCAGCCCTCTTTCGGAAAAGCTTTCCAACAGCTCTACCTAAAGCAAGCGCGAGCTCAACCGTCATTGGATGGATGTTCGCACGTCCACGGATACCATCTGTTCCAAAAAGCCGTGGTGGCTCCTCCTTGATCCTCTCGGAAATTTTCGAATGCTCTGGAGCGCTGCGGCTGCTGCCTTTATTGCGCAAACCAGCATCAAGCTCTTTTTGATCGCTTGTAGCGTTGATATTCGTGAAAGTGGAATGAGAATCTTTCATGCTACTTTTTCATTTCCTAATGAGAGATCTTTCAAGACGAAAGAGAAGATATAAATATTTTCAGTAGAGAAATTTGCTGAAAATATAAACCACCTATATATCGTTCACAAGAATAATATTGCAACGCAATCTAAGGCGAGCTGTCATTTAGTAAATAGCTCAGCTTCTCCCTTCAGCAAAACATAAAAGTATATATTTAAGAGCAAACCCATCAATTAATAAGATGCTGGCTGTTTAAAAAATCTCTGATAGTAGAAACGGTCTCTTTTCAAGCGTCTAAAATAGCATCGTAAAAAAAGAACAACGAGGTTCTACAGTCCTTCTTCTTTAGCCACATCAATCTCTTTATTTTTCAGTTGCCAGAATAATTTATAAAAAAATAACATCGCTAAGAAAGAATGTATTCCGTCGATTGCTAGACGGCTCATAATCGAAGCTCGGCACTTCGTCTTTCTTCCCTTTAAGCCTACTTTTTCTCTTAGATGGATTAAACAATCATAATCACATTGGTTCAGTTCAAACCCGTGAATCCAAAAATATATACAAATAAAGATCATTCGCTTCAGCGCCATCTTATCGATCAAGATGCCCTTTGGGCTATTGAGCAGTTGAAAGAGGCGGGACACACCGCATATATCGTCGGAGGAAGCATCCGAGATCTTCTCCTCGGCAAAACTCCAAAAGATTATGACATTTCAACATCCGCACGCCCTGAAGAAATTAAGCGCGTTTTCCAAAGAAGATGCTTAATCATTGGGCGTCGTTTTCGCTTAGCCCATCTGCGATTCGGAAATAAAGTCATTGAAACATCAACTTTTAGATCGGGAGACCCAACTCAAGAAGGTCTTATCTTAAGAGACAACTCCTGGGGAACTGAAGAAGAAGATGTTTTCAGAAGAGACTTCACGATTAATGCGCTTTATTATGATCCAGATCAGGAAATTATCATCGACTATGTCGATGGTCTAGAAGACATTTCAAGACGCATGCTCCGAACCATTGGAGACCCTGTCATTCGCTTCAGTCAAGACCCTGTCCGAATGATCAGAATGCTGAAGTTCCAAGCACGCTTCAATCTTATCCCAGATGAAGATGCAATCTCAGCGCTTGAAAAGGTTAAAGAGGAAATTTTAAAGAGTGCTCCTGCCCGCATTTTCGAAGAGATCATGAAAATGCTCGAGTCAGGGCACTCGCTCCCTTTCTTTGATTTAATGAAAGAGACTGGCTTTTTAAAACTCCTCCTCCCGCTCTGTGATGAGTGCCTTGAGAGTGAATCAGGCCCGCTCTTTCGATCTCAGCTCCAAGCTATAGACCATATGATGAGCTTAGGCTATAAGGAATCAATCGACAGAAACTGCTTGACAGCGGCGCTCCTCTTCCCACTCATTGAGCACTCGATTGTAGTTCATTCTCAGAAGAGCCAGCACCCTCTGAAGATGGGAACAATTTTCTCTCTTCTCGAGGCGATGCTGAGCGACTTTACGAAATCTTCCTTCGCGCATTTTCCTAAGAAGACGATTCACTCAGCCTTTCATATTCTCTTCCATCAATTCCGGCTCACCCCCCTTCGTGGCTCTCCGCGATTTTCCTTTAAATTCCCAAGTAATGAAGAGTTTAGAAATGCACTTACTCTCTTAAGCCTACGAGCTTCTATCGACCATGAGCTAGTCCCTCTTTGGAATGCATGGAAAGAAGAGTATGAATCTCGGCCACACCATCTCCATGATGAGCATGATGAAAGCGAAAGAGAGCACGCCGATCACCATTCTCATGCGCAAGGCGACGGCAGTCATCGGCATCGAAGAAGAAACTATCGATATCGACGACGCCGATATGGTTCGTCGTCTTCTCATCATGAGCCTAATAAGGGAAATTCTGAGTAAGGGGAAATTTAAGAATTCATGGCTATGAACGATACCGATTACACCCTCTTCCAATTTAGCCATGATCTTTCATTTTACATCCGCCACTCTAAAAGAGAAGGATGTTCATCATATCCTCGCCCCTCATGCCTCTACTTTACAGCTTCGTGGAGGGATAGCCTCATACATCCAGATTTGAGTAAGCTAACCTCATATCTTCTTGATATGGGAGTGGATGTTATCGCCTGCGATATCCCCTTTCACCCAGAAGGCATTACCTCATACGACACAGCCCTTGAAAAGCTCCGAGAAGCTGCCCGATCAGGCCAGAAAGTCATTACTCCTTTTGCCCAAAAAGTGGCTCAAGCTTTAGTTGAGATGGAGAAAAAAGGGCTCATATCACTCTCACAACTCGCCCTCGCAGGGCTTTCACGAGGCGCTTTCTGTGCAGCCCACACATTGAGCGCGCTGTCTAAGAAACATCAGGGGATTTCTCTTCCTGTAGCGCTTTTAGCGCCCCTCATGTCCCTTCTCCCACAGAAGGAGAGCTTAGAAGAGCCTGACTCGATTGAAAGAGAGCTCTTTCCTCTTCAACCTCCAATTCCATCGCTTTTTCTCTCAATTGGAAATGATGACAAAAGGGTAGGAACCGATCTCTCTTTTTCATTCTTTCAAAGATTTATGACAGAGGCTAAGAATGACTTAATGAGAGGCGAAAGCGCGAAATTGAGATCAGCTTCAGTTGACGCAACGCTCCATGTCCATCCATCTATCGGCTTTCAAGGCCATGGAACGCCGGATGCTGTCTTCGAACTTGCAGCCCATTGGATACAAAGTAAGCTGCAGCCCAGGATAAATAACGCCTACAGCTAACAGTCATAAGTTTTCTCTCAATGGACTGGGCAGTGAAGACAAATCTACCAAGGAGCCCTACCTGCGATACCTCACTCGTTGATATTTTGATTGGCAATTCTTTTTAAAGCGGTTTTCGCTTCTTCCGATCCGTTCTTGTTAGCTGCAGTATACCATTCTATCGCTTTGGAAAGGTCACTTTCTTCAAGTAAAGCGCCAAGTTTGAGCTGGGCTCCAACATGGCCTTGCTCTGCGGCTTTGGTATACCATGCTATGGCTGTGGAAGGGTCACTTTCTTCAAGCAAAGCGCCAAGTTTGTACTGAGCATTCTCGTAACCTTGGTCTGCAGCATTAGTGTAATGTTCTTTTGCTATATCGACTTCACCTACGAAGTCGTATAATGCGCCCCGTTCATAATAATATTCAGCATCACTCTGATCTTTATTTTTACCTTTTAGATCGCTATTCAAGTATCTATTTACACTCCCAACCCATTCGGAAAATTTTGTGCTGCTTTTGGAAAGTTTTTCCTGAGCTCCTTGATGTCCTTGGGCTGCAGCTGCGTTATACCATGATATCGCGCCATAAGCATCTTTACTGTCTTCTTTTAGAGCCGCGAGTTGGTATTGAGCTTCAACATGACCTCGATTTGCGGCTATTTTAAAGTATTTAAAGGCTTCTGATGGATTATCGCTAGGAGGATTATTACTAAATAGATAACTATAATTTTTACCACTAGCAGAGTAAAGAGCATACTTGTATTGCGCTTCTATATGACCCATATCTGCCGCTTTCTTGTACATACCTAAAGAAGCAGGACGTCCATTTGCTTTCTCAGTCTCTTTGGCATTGTTATAAGCCTGTTCTGCATGCTCCTTCAAGTACTCTCTGAGGATAGAACCTCCGCTTTTCATTATTTCTTTTTGCTTATCCTTATCATTGGAGGCAATAAATGCCTCATAAAACAGCTCTCTAACCTCTTCTACTGTTTTTGACTTTAATACCTCTTTTTTGTTCTCAAAAATCTTTGGCAAGTGCTTAAGCACCTCTTTATCAGCATGTCGAAGATAATTCGCTTTATTATTCATAACCTGTTCAAATAACTTTTCTGCTTTCTCCTCATTCGACTTGAAAGCAGTCGTAATCTTATAACCTAGCCAAGAGCCGATCTGATTTTTCTCACGACTGAGGCCTAAATCCATTTCGTCCTTATTTACAAGTCGTGCGAACTCATCTCGACCTATGTTTCTATTAGGATCATTCACCATGGCTCAACCTTTAAAAAAATATCCACCTACGCATTTAGATACAGAATTTTACTAACTTAAAAATCCTTTTTATAACAACCACAAGAAAAGCATGCATAGCTCGATTCAACCTTATCCCAGATGAAGAGGCAATCTCAGCGCTTGAAAAAGTTAAAGAAGAAATTCTTAAAAGCGGTCCTGCCCGGATTTTCGAAGAGGTGATGAAAATGCTTGAGTCAGGGCACTCGCTTCCAATTTAGCCATGATCTTTCATTTTACATCCGCCACTCTAAAAGAGAAGGAGGTTCATCATATCCTCCCCCCTCATGCCTCTACTTTACAGCTTCGTGGAGGGATAGCCTCATACATCCAGATTTGAGTAAGCTAACCTCATATCTTCTTGATATGGGAGTGGATGTTATCGCCTGCGATATCCCTTTTCACCCAGAAGGCATTACCTCATACGACGCAGCCCTTGAAAAGCTCCGAGAGGCTGCCCGATCAGGCCAAAAGGTCATTACTCCTTTTGCCCAAAAAGTGGCTCAAGCTTTATTTGAGATGGATGAAAAAGGGCTTATCTCACTCTCGCAACTCGCTCTCGCAGGACTTTCACGAGGCGCTTTCTGTGCAATTCATACACTGAGCGCGCTGTCTAAGAAATGCCCAGAGATTTCTCTTCCTGTAGCGCTTTTGGCGCCCCTCATGTCTCTTCTCCCACAGAAGGAGAGCTTAGAAGAGCCTGACTCGATTGAAAGAGAGTTTTTCCCACTCCAGCTTCCAATCCCGTCGCTTTTTCTCTCAATCGGAAATGACGATAGAAGAGCAGGAACTGAAGCCTCAGTATCATTCTTTCAGAGGTTCGCAGAAAAAGCTAAGACTGCACTTTTAAAAAGTGAAAATATAAAATTGAGATCGGCCTCGCCTGATGCGACGCTTCACGTCCATGCATCTATCGGCTTTCAAGGCCATGGGACTCCAGACTCGGTTTTTGAGCTTGCATCGAGTTGGATACAAGCTCAACTTCAAAGACGATACTAATTTCACTCTTCTATAACCGACTTCTTATATCCTTATTATTCTACTTTTTTCTCTCGGATGAGTCTTGCCATAGACTCCAATCCTGTAGGATCTTTTTTATTACCAGCTTGGGAATAGTATTCATAAGCTTTATAAGAGTCTTTTGATTCATAATACTGGCCTAGAGCAAGCATTGCTTTGACGCTACCATTTGTAGCAGCTTCATGATAATATTGGAGCGCTTTATCAACGTTCTTATCTACTCCAATGCCCTTCATAAGCATTTCAGCACCTTGAAATGCAGCCGCTGCAAAATCATCTCTTTCACTCGAATCCATTAAACGAGGCCTAGCAGCTTTTGAATAATGATCGAAAGCTTTCTGCTTATTCTCTAGATTCTCTGGAGTAAGCTGTAAGTAATAATCACCAAGGAATTTATTTGCCCGTATATCGCCTAGCTCAGCAGCTTTCTTGTACCATTCGAAGACCTTATTTTCATCTTTTTGTACAGATCCTAATCCATTTGAATATATTTCCGTTAGTTCGCGCATTGCTTGGCACCTCTGCTCATCGGTATACAACCAAACTGTGCCTTTTATTAACCCATAGGGGGCATTAGCTGCTGCTTCATAATACTTAACAGCTTTCTCAGCAGCATCCTCTTGAGGGTTATCACTCTCTGCACTTTTTTTATAAATATCTCCTAATTCCAGATTAGCCGCTGGATACCCTTTTTCAGCCGCTGCTGTATACCAGCTAATAATTGCGTCATTATCTCTCTCTAAATGATACCGCTGGTGATACTTAGCAATATGGTACATATATTCTTTATACCCAGCATCAGCGAGTCTCTTATGATCTGGGTACCGCTTATCTTCACGTTCCAAAATTGCGGGTCGCTCATTATCTTGAAATACTTTTATTGCAGGAGGATAGTGTTTCTCATAAGCTTTATTATACAATTCCCACGCCTTAACACTTTGTCTGTCTGCTTTGTAATATTTATCGCCAAGGGCCTTCATAGCCATAGGATTGCCCTTTTTTGCTGCCTTCTCAATAAGAGCTTCTATTTGAGTTTCATCATAAACCTTCTTCTCTCTATACAATTTCACGAGCTCTTCCATCGCTTGAGGATGACCTTTATCCGAAGCTTTCTCAAGCCATACTCGTTTCTGCTTCTCCAACTCTTCGATTTCAATTGCACTATTTGTCTTATTAGCCTCACCAGATTTGTTCTCTATCTCACTTTTCAAGTGAAGAGCGAATCTATACATCGCGTTCTCGTCTCCTGCCTCAGCAGCATGTTTAATGAGCTCTAAAGCCTTTTTTTGATCTTTGTCAACACCAAAGCCCTGCTCATAGCACCTTGCGAGTGTCTCTAACGCACTTACATATGTATTCGCTTTTTTGTAGATTATCGGAAAAATGTGCTCCATTATTGGAAGTGAGGCTATCTTTACATATAATTTCTTGAGAAAAGATGATTTCTCCCATTTCTTTATTTTTTGCTCGAGGGCTTGGAAGATCTCATTTGATTTTTGGTTAATCTCCTCGTCGTTACTCTTTGCAAGAGCCAGGGAGGCAATTTCTGCTATGTCTTGATCTTTCTTACTGACTCTCTTGAGTTGATTATTTGTGATCGAAAAATATTGATTATTTGATTGACCTGTTGGCTGAACACTCATCTTTTTCACCCCCTTATTGGGAATCGGATCATTATTTACTCTTATCCCACCAATAACTTATTAGTTAAAAATTTAATATAAACTTTGTTATATAAATAACGAGTTATGGCTATGACTTGCCAAGGTAATAAAAGAAAGAGGTGACATTTATATCATTGAAGCTTGTTCCTTGAATAGCGGCAGTCATGCTATAAGTATTCGCGGAATTTTCTTCCTAAACATAGAAATAAAAAAAGCATGCCGCAATCTCATATGGACATTAGTTTTGTCATCCCTGCTTATAACGAAGCTGAAAATCTTCCCGAGCTTGTTCATAGTATTGTTGAAGTCATGGGAAACCTTCACACCCCTCAGTCGTATGAGATTATCCTGGTCGATGATGGATCAAAAGATAATACAGAGGACGTCGCAAGAGTTCTTCACCATCAGTACCCTCAGCTTCAATATGTGAGACACTCTGTCAATTTAGGACAGTCGAGGGCGTTTTTAACTGGCTTTTCTCGAGCAAGAGGCGATCGAATTATCACACTCGACGCAGACCTTCAAAATAGCCCATTTGATATCCCAAAACTTCTCAACCTTTGTCATGTATCTGATTGCGTGGTCGGGAAAAGAGCCAAAAGAGAAGATGTAGTATGGAAAAAGTGGCTTTCGAAAATTGCCAATAGATGCCGCCACGTCTTTATCAAAGATGGGGTCTCAGATACAGGGTGCTCACTCAAAATCTTTAAACGGGAATGCGTTCAGGGACTTCCGGCATTTCGAGGACTTCATCGGTTTTTCCCAGCATATTTCATTATGCAAGGCTACTCTGTAAGTGAAATAGAAGTATCTCACGCACCTCGAAAACGTGGAACGACAAAATATACTTTCTTTTCTCGTGGGATATCAGTTGTCTGTGATTTCTTAGCCACTGCATGGCTCTTTCATCGCCGAGCCCCTAAAGAGAAGACCAATAGTATTAAAACACTTAAATAATCAAAGGCCCCTTCTCATTTCATGATTCACTCTCTTCTAACTACTTCTTTTATACATATTGAGTCTTTGCGGTCTCTTCTCTATCCGCTTGGATTTCTCTCATCTTTTGCATTCGCCTCCCGCTTCTTGATCCAGTGGTATCATAGCGAGCGGCTAAAGCAATCTGTTGTTCCGCCAATTTTTTGGAAATTGTCGCTCACGGGAAATGTCGCCCTGATGATTCACTCGTTCATTCAGCTACAATTTCCTATGTATCTTCTGCAGTCGCTTCATATCGTCTTGGCGTGGCGAAATTTGAACTTTATGGGGAAAAATCCAGTGCGACTGAAGACGGTTCTTTGTCTTCTGGCGTTTTCTGCCTCTACCGCTACCGGGCTCTATTACCTTCAGTCATTTTTTCTTCCTCCATCATCATTTGCCTGGATTCGATCCCCTCATCAGATTTTCATACCCATGTGGCTTCACTTGCTTGGAACTATTGGTATTATGACATTCTCGCTGAGATTCTGGATCCAATGGATTGAGACAGAGCTATACTCTAAGAGTATCCTAGGCAAGCCATTTTGGTGGATAAGCTTAGCTGGAGCTGGCATATCAGCTACCTATTTCTTTGCCATGAGGGATTGGGTAAACATTGTCGGCCCTCTCTTAGGGATCATTCCTTATGTCCGCAACTTACTGCTCATCCGCCAAAAAGAACTTAACGATAAGCGAGGACAAGACTGGGCATGTCACACTAAAAATCCAATTCGGAGTGTCGCTATCATCGCAGGAGAGCTTAGTGGAGATGAAATCGGCGCAAAGATCGCTCAATCATTGAAGAAAAAAAGGCCTCAACTCAAGATCGTAGGAGTCTGTGGCCCTAAAATGGTTGAAGCTGGTGTAGAATCGTGGTTTTCAATTGTGAAACTCCAGGTCATGGGATTCTCAGATGTGTTAAAGAAGCTCCCCTCAATTTGGAAAGCCTCATTTTCAATTATACGGCATATTAGAGCTGAAAAGCCTGATATGATCATCTTTATCGATCAGCCGTCATTTTCGTCACATCTTGCTCGAAGAATCCGCTCCGATGCAATAGCAGCTGAATTTACTCCACCATTTATCCTTCAGGTTGTCGCTCCAAGCGTCTGGGCATATAAGCCAGAACGAGTCCAAAGAGTGAAAAATAACTTTGATGCGATATTTCCACTTTATCGTTTTGAGACACCGTACTTTTGTAAACACTTAAAGACAATTTGGATAGGCCATCCATTCTTAGAGAACTTTATAGATGAGCCTCAGGAAATTATAGCTAAGAAAAAAGAAGAAGCTTTTCCACTTGTAGCTATCTATCCGGGAAGTAGACCCAAAGAAATCGAGCGAAATCTCCCTCTACAAATTGATATCTTTACCACGCTCAATGAGAAGTGGGAAGCCAAAAGAGGTGAAAATCCAGCATCTCCTAGACTTCGAGGAGCAATACAGCTCGCTGGAGCTCTCGATAAGAAACAGATTGAGCGGGTTAAAGAGCTTGTCCTTGCGCGCTGCTCATCATTCAAAGATCAGATCGAGTTTGTCGCCTATCCTGAGCGGCATGAGCTCATGAAAAAAGCGTCGTGCGCTATCGCTAAATCTGGAACAGTTACTTTAGAACTTGCTCTCTTTCAAACTCCGCTTATTGCCTGCTATGAATTGAGCGGCTTGACCTACTTTTGGGCAAAATATGTTTTTGGAGTTAACCCGAACCAACACTTTGCTCTACCAAATATCCTGACTAAGATGCCGATTGTCCCAGAATACATTGGCGTAAAACCGCCTAAAGATGAAATTGCAAATAAACTTCTTAGATTTTTAGAAAGGAAAGAAGTACTCTTTTCGGATGAGACGACACGATTGCTTAAAGATCAACTTCTACCTCTTGGCGTTGAGAAGCCTTCTGAGATAGCAGCAAGGCATATCATAGACTTCCTAGATGGAAGAAATACGGTCGAAAATGCGTTAAGAGCATCCTACGATAGTGTTAAAGAAATAAATCCTGACTACCTCCAAACTTGAGGAACAAGAAGAGCATTGATGAAACGAGAGAGTATAAGGCTTATGGCCTACAAGCTTTTCACATCGTGCATTAAAGGCATACTCTCTTTATATCTCTTTACTCTGCGTATAGAAATTATAGACTTAAGGAGAGAAAAAGAAGACGAATCGACTGTATATACTTTATGGCATGATTCTCTCCTTGCTCTTCCTCTCCTAAAGAACATAATCTCAAACAATTCAACCAAAGATGTTCATATTCTCATTAGTAAAAGTAAAGATGGAGACATCCCATCTTTACTCACTGAAAAATACGAGAGATTTCATGCCTATCGTGTCGCTCATAATGCTCGATCAGCCGCTCTCAGATCCGCAGTAAATCTTCTTAACAGCGGCTCAAATATTGTTATCACTCCGGATGGCCCAAAAGGCCCTCGGCACAAGGTTAAATTAGGCTCTTGGTATGCCGCAAAGCATTCCAATGCAAGCATTACCCCTCTATCTGTTACCTGGGAAAAATCAATCCAGCTCAAGTCATGGGATAAATTTTTTATCCCCTATCCCTTTTCCTCAGGCAAAATAATAATTCATGAATCGATACCTCATAAAGAGGTTGAATCAATAGCGCCCGAAGAGCTTCTCTCTCATTTAGAGCAGCGGATGAACCAAAACTAAGCTCTTCCTCTTGAAATTTGTGCTTCTGCCTCTTTTTTCATTTTTCTTGACCTTAATTCCTAACGTTGTTAGATTTTCTAATACAGTTAATAAAAAGGGATTGTGCCATGAAAAAATATCTAATAGTCGTTTCTTTATTTGTCTTAGCTTGCAGCCACTGTTTTTGCGCTTCAGACACCATCAATCTGAAGAGACATGTAAAACAGATGTTTAAAGATCTCATTGAGAATCCAAACTTTGATGAAACATTAGTCGATAAATACGTCTCAGAAGACTACGTCCAAATGGTCGATGGGAAGACCTTCTACTACCCAGAGTTTAAGTCGCACTTAAAAGTAATTAAGGAAGCGGCAACCCCAGGGAAAGTCCAATTTTTACATATAGTTTCTGATAAGAATAAGGTTGCAACTGTTCACCATGTGCATGAGGTGAAGAAAAATGGAGAGCCCCTCATTACTGAAGTGATCGCTCTTTTCCAATTCGATAAAAATAACAAAATGGTGCTCTGCCGTGAGCTCACCCACATCGTTCAAGGAAATGAAGAAGACAAAGAGCTAAGCTCAAAGCATTAATTAATAATATTTCCTGGGAGGGGTGTTAGTTTGGCAGAGCTTCCCCTTCCCCTTCGAAAGAAAGGTTAAAATAAATGAAAAAACATCTTCTTATATTCACATTATTACTTTTAGCATGCGGACATGGATTTTGTAGCTCTGAGACCCCAGACTTAAAAATCCTCTTAAAGAACTTATTTCAGGATCTTATCCAGAACCCAAACTATGATGAGTCATTAGTCGACAAGTACGTCTCCAAAGACTACGTTCAAATAGTCGATGGGAAAACTTTCTACTATCCCGAATTTAAGTCACACTTAAAAGCGCTTAAAGAAGCCGCCATCATAGAAAAAGTCGATTTCATCCACCTTGTCCAGGATGAATATTCAGTCGCATCGGTGCACCAGGTAGAAGTGAAAAAAAACGGCAAGCATTCCATTGTGGAAGTCATCGCGCTTTTCACATTTGACAAAGACAATAAGATGTCACACTGTAGAGAACTCTCTCATGTCGTCAGAGGAAACAAGGAAGACAAAGAGCTAAGCTCAAAGCATTAATACTTTCAAAAGGGGTATTTCACCCCTTCAAATCATTAAAGATCCTCTACAACGGCACTCAACACATCTGCATATCGACTATATGAAGAAGAAATACGATTACCGAGATTTTCATGGGTAACTGCTGTGACCGCTTGATAAAGAGCTGTTTGAAGTAAAGTCGGAGTTCCTCTTCCATGACACTTGAAGATGAGCTTATTCATACCAAGCAAAATAGCAGACTTACGGAGTATTTTCTTCTTCTCTTTCCCAAGAAGCTCATCTGGATTAATATGAACCGCTTCTAAGACAGCTTCACCAGTCTTCAAAAAGATATTTCCAGCAAAACCGCCAGTAACCACTATATCGGGAGCATTTTTTGAGAAGATGTCTTTTGGCTCTACATTCCCGATGAAAGTAAATGGCAACGCCTTCTGATTTTTCTCTAAGACGCTATAGATCTTCTTTAAAACGCTCATTCCTTTCAATGGCTCGACACCAATATTCAGAATCGCAAGAGTTGGTTTCTTCTCCTCTTCTTGATAAAGAGAGCTCCAGTATACAGTTCCCAAGAAGGCATACGAGAGAATGTCTTTCTCATCAATATGAACAGACGCCCCTACATCTAAGACGACACAATTGG
Source organism: uncultured bacterium (assembly GCA_964427425.1). GTDB lineage: Bacteria > Chlamydiota > Chlamydiia > Chlamydiales > FEN-1388 > CAYRUD01. The sequence continues at coordinate 161,235 of CAYRUD010000001.1, read as the reverse complement.
TGGTTCTATGCAATGATGGAATCTCCACAGCTAATGGAGGCCTTTGGACACCTTGAAGCCTTCCTACCACTGCAGTAGCGCCAAGTACAAGCGCTCCAGTATTGGCAGTCGATATGACAGCATCAATCGATCCATTAGAGAGATCCGTAAAAGCTTTCATAAGAGTTGATGTCTTTTTCTTCGATAAGACAGCATGGAAAGGATCTTCATCCATCTCAATTGCGCTCTCAGTAACTATCAAAGAGGCTGAATATTGCATCCCTTTCTTCTGAAGAAGATCTTGAATCTTCTCCTTTTCCCGCTCATCCTCTTTCATATAAATCGAGAGGCAAAACGGTATATTTTCAAATTGGACGGGATTAAATGAGAGTACGCCATCTAGAATATCGCTCTGCGCGCAATCAGAGCCAGCTATGTCAATGCCGATACGAGCAGGTGGCAGCACGTCTCCCATACTCTATCTCAATCCTCTCTTCCCAATACTTGTTAAATAAACAATATTTACTTACGTATCCATGAAATGGCATAATCAATTTTAAAAATAAAATCTCTTATGCACTCAAACATAGCTCAGCTTTAATATCCGACAAGGTTTACCGTAGCGTATGCTTTCAAAAGCACTTAAATATTGCTCTTTCGGTTTTATCATACTGATCATCATCATATGTTTTAATTTAAAAAGAACTTCTGAGGATGGAATTGTTGGCATCTACTGGGGAGCTTTTGATCCGCCGACTGAAGCTCACTATGCAATTATTACTGCTTCAATGACACAGATTCCCTTGAAGAAACTCTATCTCGTTGTAAATAACAGCAGTTATAAAAATTACTCTCTTCCCTTATCCGAAAGAATACAGCATATACAAAGCTACATTCACAAGAATGGAATCAATAACGTCGAGATCATCTCACAAGATGACATCCAAAAAATTGACTACACGTATCTTAGGAAGAAGACCAAATCCTCTCTTTACGCGATAGCAGGCTACGATTCATACCTCGCCTGGATAAAACACACTAAACCTGAAGAGAGAAATCTTTATGATGGAATTGCGGTGGTTCCTCGAGGAGATGACACTCCGATCCTTATAGATAAAAATGCCTTTTTACTCCCCATAGATGAGAAGTATAAATACATCTCATCAACCAAAGTAAGGGGGTATGACTCGAGAAATTTACTTAAAAAAGATTTGACAGATGTTGAGACTTTAAAAGCTTCATAAAAGAGAAGAGCCATGGAATAGCTAGGAGGAAAGCCTCCTAAGCACATTTCATGACTCTTTTATTGAGAACTTAGTTCGAGCTGAAACTCAAATCGAGTTCAATGAATGGGGAAAAGCTTATGCTTGACCTTCTTGCTCGATAACTTGACGTCCAGCATATCGGCCGCAGCTTGGGCATGCGACGTGCGACATCTTCTTAGCGCCGCAATGTGTGCAAGTAGAAAGGCTCTTTGGTTTCTTTGCGTGGTGTGCTCGTTTTGAGTTCTTTCGAGCGTTTGAGTGACGGTTACGTGGTACTGCCATGGTCTTTTTCTCTCTCTAAATAAATATATAACTTTTTAGACAGCGACACTTTTATAAGCTTATTCTTCCCCTTCCCAGGAAAGATCTTTAAAAGGATGATAGCCCTGCGTGTCGTCTATCTCATTTGATTTCTTTTTCTTGCCTCTACTTTTCTCCACAGGAGAAGCAGAAGGAACCATAAATTTTTTTACCTCATCGTAGTTGGCGCAATGATCTATGCCACATTGGGCAAAAAATGGCACCTCGAGGAGGATTGCTTGGCGAATGAGCTCCTGATAGGAGAAGATACCGCCTTTTATACTATCTATAGTCTCTTGATGAGTCCACTCTTTCAGCTCTATCGGATATGAAAAAGACTCATTGCAGAGAGCACACGAAATACGCACAGTGGTTGAAATTGAGGCTTGTAAGACAAGCCAGTCACCTGCGATATATGCTGAACCTTTTACCTCTACTGGCGACTCGGAAGAGATCTCGGGATCATTTTCGATATCGAGAAACTGAGATGGTTGGATCTCAGATATATCCAGTTCGTTTCCGTCTTTAAGTCGATCAATATATATGGTAAACATCTTTTTCTCTTTTGAAAGAATCGTACATGGTAGCTCGAAAAAGCATTTTTTCTCCATATAGAACTTCAGGATAGAGCTATAAAACTTCTTCTCGCTAGAGACATTGCGCATCTTTCCTCTAGCTTCTCAACTCAATAATTTATCAACTATGGGTCTTGTAATTTATCCCAATAATAAGAGGAGCTCTGGAAAAGATGATATGAATCCATCAAGCAGCACCGTTACTATTACTAGCCTCAATCAATTTTTCCTCAGTCACATAAAAATCTAGAGAAAAGCATTACTTGTAAACCCGCGCGTTCTTCTAGAAGAAACGAGATATTTACAAGCAGTACTTAAATAAAGCGCGCAATCAGAATATTTCGCGCTGAAGCCATTATCTTCAAAACTTGATAACTTTTACATTTGTGCTAAAGAATGTCGTCATCTTAGAGACGGCATCTTGCTCAGATAGACCTTGATTTAAAGAGATGGTATAAAGCACACCCGCGCAGTCGTAAGGACCTGAAAAATATTTCGCCCCCAGAATTTTCTCTTCATCACTCTCGCTATACTTTATAATAAAGAAAGCCATTTGATTTTTTTTATCTGAAATTTCTTTAAGCAAGAGCTTTGGATTATTATCAGCTACAATTGTTAGGTAATGATCAATAAGCTTGATAGCAGACAGACGTTTCCCATTCAATTTATGGACACTTATTATTTCAGTCGGTTCTACTTCTTTTGCCTTACGACCAGGAGTGAAGCTTATTAAGTCCAGACCTTCCCATTTTGACATAGGCTCAATTGAATCATAGCCTTCAGGAATACTAATTACCGCATTATAGCGCTTTGGAGTAGTCCAGTTAATCGGCAATGAAAAATCCATGCTATAGCCTTTGGGCATCTCTGATGCAACCAAGCTATGCACTACTGAAATGGCAAGAAGCAAAAAGGAAAAGAGATTTTTCGTACGCATATTATTCTTTTTTACAGCTCTAGGAGTTCGTAGTAATTTAGTGGCGATTGATATGACTCATCAATCGCAAAGGATTCATACAAATAAGAAGAGCGTTCTTCTTTACACTGTTCAGTATAGACGAACTACGCTCTATTATTTCGGTTTATGGGTTAATTCGACTTGATTAAAAGAGAGATCTCATACCCGATCTCTACAGCAAAAAATGCAATTGAGCTATAGAGAACATAAGGATTGAGCACGATCTTCATCAACTTCTTTTCCCATGATATGATTTCACTCTCTGAGCTCATGTAGCTCTCAGAGCCTTGAGCTGTCAAAGATGGCATAAGACCTAACAAAAACGCGCAACCAATTCCGCCTGCGACCGACAACGCGTGAAGAAACGCCGACGGATAAATAAGTGCACATACGAGGGCTGGACCAAAAGAGATAGCGCACAAGAGAAATCGAATGCGAGGCGTCTTATGATGAACCTTAAAGATATCGGCAATAAAGTCATTCACTCCAATAGAGACGCCTATCAAAGAAGTCGCAACCGCACTGAGAGCAAAAAGCTTTCCATAGAGGAGAAGGGATGATGAAACTGTCGATGTGAGATGATACTGCAGCGGAGTGACAGCGTCAAAACCCATAGTCATTGCATACTCAAGACCCATATGACCTTCGAAAGGAATCGCGCTCAAGACAATCATCTGCCAAAGAACATAGATGAACAGAGTCGCTAAAGTGCCATAAAGAATTGCTTTGACTATCGATTTTCTGTCATAGCCCATCAACGAGGACAATGAAGGAACTGTCCCTTGGAATCCAAACGACGTGAAGATAAGCGGAAGAGAAGTGAGAGCTTGAGTCCAGTCGACTCTTTGGAGACGATCAGCCTGCACAATCTCACTACCAAATCCAATAAAGCCGACGTACGCTAAAGCCATCACTCCCACAAGAAATGTGTTCACAGCTGAGAGAAATGATCGCATTCCCCATACAACGAGACCGAAGAAAAGAGCGACAAGAGCTGTAACGACAGTCTGGCTCAACGAAAGAGCTCCATTGAAAGAAGAAAGACCTTCGAACACCATCCTTCCTAGAGCAAGAATATATGCGACCATAAGAGAGTAGAAAAGCACGAAGTAAATAGTAATGGAAGCTATAGCTCCAAACTTAGGAAATCGGGCAGAATAGAGAGTAAGAAGGTTCGCGTTTTGCTTTATTCGACATGTCAACTCAGCCATAATAAGACCGGTCAAAGTCATAAAAAACCATGAAAGAACCATCATGAAGCAAGAAGGATAAAACCCGCCTTGCGCCGTCATGATAGGAAGACCTAGCATTCCACCGCCGACTGAAGTTCCTAAGACTAGTAATGATCCTTGAAAGACAGAGAGTTTTTTATCGTTATGTGTCATTCGCTGAAGCCGAAAATATAATTTACAGTATAAAAGGCTAAAGTATAAACGATCAGATTGAAACAAGCAACGTTGCTTCTTCACCAGAATGCGGTCGGAGTAGTACCATATCTCTCCATAAAAGGACTCTTTTCTTTCACACGAAAAAACACATGATTGAGAACTTTAGAGGTTTTCTCATGGCTAAAACAAACTTTTCGTTTGAAATGACCCTTTCACCAAGAGAGCATAACCAAATAATCTCTTGAAGAGAAAGAGAGCCTATGTAGTATCAATTCCAGTTTATAGCAACATTGAAACAAGAAGTTATTCCTCTCTTTTAAGTAATAAGAGAGTCCAGTCGGAGATCACATGCAAGAGATTCTACTTAACATCGAATCGAAAGAGATCCGTTACGCTCATTTGAAGAACGGCATACTTCACGACCTTGTTATCGAGCGAAAGCGCGAAAGACAAATGACAGGAAATGTCTACAAGGGGCGAGTGACAAACATTCTCCAGAATATTCAATCGGCCTTTATCGACATCAATGAGGGTGAAAATGGTTTTATCCATTTAAGCGATATCATCGAGAATACCAAAAAGCTCGAAGAGATGTTTGATATGGATTTTGATTTGAATCCAGCTCAACCTAATCCAGGGCGGCACTCCTCGGATTCGAGCCACTCCCACCGAATCGATCAACTCTTAAAGCCTGATCAATCTGTCATCGTCCAAGTAGTCAAAGAGGCTATTGGAACGAAGGGAGCACGCCTTACCTCTAAAATATCCCTTCCAGGACGTTATCTCGTTCTTCTTCCAAATTCTCCTCACCGCGGAGTTTCCCGTAAAATTGAGGATAGAGGCGCACGAGATCGCTTGAAGCGAATTATTCGCTCATTCGAGATGCCTCAAGAGATGGGACTTATCTGCAGAACCGCGAGTCAAAACGCGTCTCAAGAGATGCTCATCTTAGAAGCTCATGAGCTTTTAGCGACATGGCACGATATTGTTGAGAAGTACAAAAACTCAAATGGTCCAGGACTATTATACGAAGAGTCAGACCTTATCAAGCGAGCCATCTTGACTGCAGTCGATAAGAAAATCGACCGAGTCTTAGTCGATGACTATCAAATCTATCAACAATGCAGGAGACTCTACGGCCCTTATGTCTCTGAGCATCCACTCAAAATTGAGCTCTATCGGGACAAATTCCCTATGTTTGAGCGATTTGGAGTTGAAAGGGAGATCGAGAGAAGCTTAAAGCGTAAGATCTGGCTCAATAGCGGAGGCTACCTTTTCTTCGATCAAACAGAAGCTATGCACACTATCGACGTCAACTCTGGACGAAGCACAAATTATGAGTCTGGAGACGTTGAAGAAACGCTTGTGAGAATTAACTTAGAAGCTGCGGAAGAAATCGCGCGCCAGCTGAAAATACGAAACATCGGCGGCCTCATTATCTGCGACTTTATTGACATGCGCTCAAAAAAGAACCAGCGTCGCGTTTTAGATTATCTTAAAGACTGCATGAAAGATGATAGCGCAAAGTGCACAATCCTTGGCATGAGCGAATTCGGCCTCGTTGAGATGACACGTCAGAGGAATAGAGGATCGCTTCTTCAAACCGTATACACTCACTGCCCTTACTGCACGGGAACCGGCAAAATCAAGACTCATGAGAGTGTCACGATTGAAATAGAACGAGACTTGAAGAAAGCAATCGGCTGCCTTCAAAATTATGCGATCAAAGTTCAAGTCCATCCTGAAGTCATGAAATACATCCAATCTGTTGATCGTTCATACTTCCAAGAGATGGCAGACTCGCTCAATGCTAAAATTTCTTGGGAGGCAAATGACTCCCTCCATTTGAATGAGTACAACTTCTTCTCTTCGATTTCTAATCAACGGATAGATGTGTAATACAATGATGCCTCAAGAAACGCTTTTGCAAGAGCAATTTTCCTCTCTGTACGATCTCATTGAGAAGACATTCGGAGCTTCTTCTATGACCACGTCTGAGTTCAAAGAAGGGCTCTTACACTTCTATAAAAGTTATGAGAATGCCATCAGGAAGAGAGGCACTTATGAGCCACTAAGCGATCAAGAGTTCGAATCAAGCCTAAAGGCTCTTAAAGAATATATACCTCTCATACATGATTCGATCGAAAGGCCTACTGCTTTTGGTCACTATCACAGTCTAGAGAGGACGCCTTACGATTTCTACCAATTCGGACTTGATATGGTCTTCCCACTCATTGAGAGAAGATCCTCAAGCGTGCTTGGAATTCAAGATCTCAAAAAGATCGATGAGGCCCTCCAAAGAAAAGAAAATGTTATCCTACTCTCTAATCACCAAGCTGAAATCGATCCTCAGATCATTTCGCTTCTGATTGAGAAACATTCTCCATATATAGCTGAGAATATCATTTGTGTTGCAGGACACAGAGTCACGTCCGACCCCCTCGCTATTCCATTTTCGAGGGGCAGGAATCTTATCTGTATCTACTCGAAAAAGTATATAGAGCACCCTCCAGAGCTTAAAGCAGAGAAATTAAGCCATAACGCACGGGCAATGGGCAAATTAGATGAGCTCCTCAACCAAGGTGGTGTCTGTTTGTATATTGCTCCGTCGGGAGGGCGTGACCGATATCTTCCTGGAACTCTAGAGTGTGAACCAGCAGCTTTTGATCCACAAAGCGTTGAGATGTTCCGCCTTCTTTCAAAGAAAGCTCAACGGCCAACGCATTTGCACCTCCTTGCGCTTCACTCTATAGATATTCTACCGCCACCTAGCGGAATTAATATTCAACTTGGCGAAGAACGAGTAGCGTACTTTAACCCCGCAGGCCTTTTCTTTGGACCACAGATCAATCCCGATGAGCTTGAAGGGCTTGGAAAAGAGATCTCTGATAAGCAAGAAAGAAGAAAATTTCGCGCAGACTCTCTGACTCATGAGGTGCGCTCTATGTATCGAGAGCTTCGAAAGAGTATTGATCTGAAAAGTGCCGAATAAAGAATAAGAAGAGCCTTTTCACAACAAAGGCTCTTCCTAAGAACACCCAATTCTATTTTTCCAGCTCTTTTACATTCAAAAATATAATCTTTTTGGCTTTGACCCACTCTTTGAAGCAAGCGTAAATCTCTTCTTTTTTACATTGTATAAGCAGCTCCGAATCATCTTCAATTTGATCCTGAAGTTCCTTAAGAGCCTTCAAGAGAGCTTGAATTTTTCCCTCTTCTAAGCCTCTTAGAATAGTGTGAGTGATTGTGTCAAAATCGATTTCTTCATCTCTGCATGCTGCCATATCATCATACGTAAAGATCTCTTTCAGCTCATCTCTTGACAATTTTGGAAACTCGGAAACTGCAGGAAGATCCTCGTCGTCATCCAATTTCTGGGAGTAGAGGGAATCTAAAAGCGAATCAAATCCTTTACGCTGCTTCTTTCGAATGGAGGATCTTTGAATTTCATCAAGAAAGAGATCAAAAACAACTTCACGTGCTGCTTGCAGGCACGAAAGACCATGGAGCGTGTATACAACCTCTCCCTTTGATGTCTCCTCAGAATCGTGAGTGGTTTTATTTTTGCTTTTTTCAAGCTCTGCTCTTCTTTGAGCGAGCTGCATAGTCATTTGAGTCGCTTGTGCGATAAGAGAACCTAATCGCTTAAGCGCCTCAGACTCTTCTTTTGCTACTTTCATTAATGCTTGTAGTTTTCCAATAAGTTGAGCCGATTTTTGAGAAGCTTCACTATTCGAATCAGTCTGGAAAAGATCATTTGATGCGCATTTCACTAGAAAAATCATTTTCTGATTATCGCCGTTATCACTGAATTCAGAGAGTTTTTTTAAATCGTGAATTCGCTGCTGAAACAAAAAGACAGATTTTTCCTTTCGCTTCACTTTCTTCAACGAAGCATTATCAGAAAGGGGTCGTAAAATATCGACTGATTCCCTAAGAGCCCTTTGGATATTATCTTTCGTAAGGAGATTCATATAAGTATCAATCTTCTCGTGATGCTCTTGTACCCATCCCCAGTACCTGCTATGCCTTAAAGAAAGAAGTATCGTGGATCGAAGTTGGGAGAAAATGCCTTTTCTATCACTCTCTTGTTCGGACTCTTGAATGAAAGAATCAAAACTAGCCTGAAGCGTCGTCAATGATAGATTGGAGAGGAAAGCTGCTATTGAATCGTCATGCCCTATCAAAAATTCAAACACATCATCAGAAGAGCGACCGGAGCTATAATGTTCAGATATCATCCAAAAAATGCCAACAAGCCTATCCTGATCTTCTGAAGGAAGGCTGTCTTTTTGCGTCTCAATTGGCTGAGACGAAGAAGTTTGTGTTACGGAAACGTTTTGTGTCGTTCCATAAGTGTCTATTAAAGGCGGAATTGTTAAACTGATAGATGACATACGTGTTATTACTCCCCTAGCGTTTCAAGTTTTAGCGACTTCATTTTCCATCTCTAAATCGACAAAAAAGAGACCTTGTATCTTTCAGTCGTTTTCTAATATGTAAGTATCAATAGAAGGTATTGTATTCATTGAACTGCGAAGCTTTCAAAAGCTTACATTAAAACCGGTCCTGTTTGATAATTTACAGGAATTTTACTTCGCGACAGAATACTAGATATCAAAACTTAAGAGAGGGTCAAAAGCTTATGAATACATGGGATGAGCTTGGTGATACCGAAGAACACGCACATTCTGATGGCGCTCATGAAGAGACATCGAACTCATCTTATACTCCATCAACTGAGACGCCTCTAACCATCGAAGAAGTCGAAGCTATGCTCGAGGAGCAAGAAAGACTTATCAAGAAAGTTGAAAGTGAAAAAGAAGAGCTTCTCCGTCAATTAGGTATCAATGAAGAAGAACTCTCTCAATTTTTATCCGAGAGAAGTAACTTTTCATATGAAGCTTGGGAAGTTATTCAAGAACAGAGAAGACAAATTGAAAAAATGCTCGAAAGAAAGCTTGAGAGAGACTCATCTGAGCAGGCACGAAAGAAAGAGAAACGTGGAGAAAAGAATAAACCTTTTCAGCCTCATCGAGGACACTGGATTTTCGTCCGTTAAAGAAACCTCTCTCCTCCCGAGGAACTGCGTTCATCGGGAAGAGAAGATGATAACTTTTAATAAGACTTTGCAAAAATAGCTTCTACAACTGCTGGGCGACCAGTAATTATACAATTCTTGCCCGCGACACTTGATTGATGAAGAGGCAAGCATCTGATTGATATTTTCAGCTCTTTTAAGAGCTCTTCTGTCGCTTCATCACCGCACCAAGGAGCCTTGACAAAGCCTCCATGGATTTCAGGCTTATCTTCATTCTTTGGCGTAAAGAATGCTTTCATCTCATCGAATGTTGTAATCGATTCGATAATATTTTCTTTTCGATAGTTTTGAGCGCGCCTGAGAATGTGATCTTGAAGGAGCTGAAGCTCTTTCGAAATACGGGCCGCAATCTCTGAATGCTTTACCTCTTCTTTTGAAGGAAGCTCTGAAGCTTGGAGATCGGTCTCAGTCTCCAAAGAGATACGTCGAATGAGAGCAACTACACCTTTTTCAAGATCCTTAGGGCCAACTTCAATTCGAAGAGGAACACCTTTCTTTATCCACTCCCACCCTTTCTCACCAGCTCTCATATCTCGGGTATCGACATGTACACGAATTGCTTCTCCATCGTAAGTCAGCTGGGATAGCTCTTTTTGAAGCTTCTTCGCATAGTCGAGAATCTCTTGCTTTCCTTCTTCCTTAAGGATAACAGGAACGATCACAACTTGATGAGGAGCGACTTTTGGAGGCAAGACCAAGCCATTATCATCAGAGTGAGCCATAATCATCGCGCCAATGAGACGTGTTGTAACACCCCAAGATGTCGTATAAGCATACTCCATATTTCCTTGGGCAGTATTAAACTTAATCTGGAATGCCTTCGAAAAGTTTTGGCCCAAGTAGTGAGATGTCCCACACTGGAGGGCTTTTCTGTCTTGAGTCATCGCTTCTATGGTGTAGGTATTCTCAGCCCCTGGGAATCTCTCACCAGGTGATTTCTCTCCGACGATAACAGGAAGCGCTAGGAAGTCTTCTGCCAGCGCTCGATACTCTTCGAGCATAAGAAGTGTCTCTTCCTTTGCCTCTTCTTCTGTCGCGTGAGCCGTATGTCCTTCTTGCCAAAGAAACTCTGTGGTTCTCAAGAAAATGCGTGGTCTCATCTCCCATCGTACAACGTTAGCCCACTGGTTAATCTTCAGCGGAAGATCTCTCCAGGAATTAACCCAGCGAGAAAAAGCATCTCCGATAACTGTCTCAGAGGTTGGGCGAACAATGAGGGGCTCTTCTAATGCGCCTTCAGGAACGAGCTTGCCATTTTTTGCCTCAAGTCTGTGGTGAGTGACAACCGCACACTCTTTGGCAAAGCCCTCAACATGAGCAGCTTCTTTCTCAAGAAAGCTTAATGGCACAAAAAGAGGAAAGTAGGCATTTGAGTGACCAGTCTCTTTAATCCTGCGATCGAGTCTGTCGCGAATTCTTTCCCATATAGCCCATCCCCACGGCTTTATGACCATGCAGCCTCTGACCGGCGAGTTTTCAGCGATATCAGATACTTTAATAACCTGCTGGTACCACTCTGGATAATCTTCTCTACGAGTTGGGGTTACTGCAGTCTTTGGCGCACGTCCTGGCGTTGAACTCATAAGGCTATATGTCCTTTCGCTATGCTCTTCAATGAAAACACAAAAAAGTTGTTTGGAAACACGATAAAAATCCCTTCAATGCTACTCGAAAAGAGCATTTTTCAGGAAAGAGCTCTTCAATAAAAGCAAATAATAAATGGGACATATAATGTAGCAAAGATGTGTGAAAAGGCTCTAGCTTCTTTCTCAATTTATGCCACGATGAGATAACAAATTATTTGGCTAAATAATAATTACTTTGTTACATTAGTTATGCAAATGTATCGTTTTATACAGAGGTTTATATGCTATTACTCTCAGTACTGGGGGACGCCGAATCTGCAAGCGCAGTGGACGTCTTACAATGTTTAAATATCTCTCTTTCCTCTCTTGCAGCTTCTTTCTATCCTTCCTTCTTTTATTTCTTCCGTCGCTTCTGGCGATAAATCATTTTTTTCTCTTTCACAGTTTTTTTGATCAAAAGCCTTCTTTAATGAACGCATAACTTTAAAGCGTTTCTATTGAGCGATGAGTAGGCTATGGCGATGAAATTATTCCCTTTTCATCTCTGATGCGACCTCTCATGAACTGACTCTCAGACGCATTAAAGTCTATCACTTCATTAATCCAATTAAATATTTCCTTTAAGGACGGCTTTTCTTCAAACGCTTCTCAAACTTAAGGGGCTTCCAAGCTCGTGTCAGAGACTAAACAGCCAAGGTTAAAATAATCATTATTAAGCAGCCCCAGGGCAGTTAGAAAATAAATTACGGAAGGATTTGTCAAAATGTTGAATGCACAACCAATCTCAACAACTCATTATAGCACACAATCAGCTGGTCTATTGTCCTCATTAATTCCTGAGACTGTATCTAAGCAAGTCGCTCACGATCTTTGTTATAGTGGCAAAGCAAGCACTCCTCTCTCATACGAAGGAAGACTTATGATTGCGTCACTCTCACTAAAGCTCGCTAAGAAGACAATTGAAATTCTTCAGAGCGGGACATACTCAGCTCTCGACGCATTAGTCAGTGACGCGGCATGTCATGTCAGAGCGGTTACCATCTCACATCTCGTCAAAGAGATTTTAGCTGACTCTGCTTCTCAACCATATCTTGATGAGATTTATCAGAAACTAAGCGGCAGAATAAACACTATCCATCAACTGAAAAACAAACTCGGCAGCCAAAAAAGAGCAGTTGTGCACTATTGCATCCCGCAACATACTGGGGATCCTCTAAAAGAATATGAGCTAGAAATTGACTCTCGCCTTATTCTCCTCACAAAGGCATGTCTTCTTGGACAGATAAAACAAATACAAAAAATCAACCAAAAGTGTCTTCACTGCGATAAAAACGCTCCCACTATTGTTGAACAAACAGATATCAACAAGCTCAGCCAGATTGAGACTTCGATCTTGAAAAAGGTTGAATCGGAGAAGATTAAGCAAATAGTGAATACAGCTAAATCGACACTCTCTACTGAGTGCTGCGCAATTCTAAAAGAACTATCCTTAAAAGCCACTCCAATAACACTAAGCAAATACCTGCATTCAGATAGAGTTATCAATGGCAGAACTGAAATTGCGGTAGCCCCAGCAATCGAAGCTCTTATAGCGATCTCAGCATCTCAACAGATTCCTATCATCTTGAGATCTAAATCATCAGATCACACTCCTGAAAATATTGAGAATCCGTACGACATTGAGCTCATCCTTCAAGGAAAAGAAAATAAAGATGGACTCGATCTCGAACTGATCAGCAAAGACACCCTCGACGAATCGGATCCAGTAATCATGATTGACGGCCAAAGATGCCCTCATCATGAAGGAGATGAGATCATCTCGAAAGAGCAGGCTTTAGAAAGGCTTCAAAAGACAGGCATCAAAAACGCCATCATGTCGAATGCTGCAGCTCATCCGCAGTACAGTAATTGCAAACAAGGAAACAGAGATGATGAAGATCTTCGTGAGCTTTCTAATCTTCTTGAAGGACTCAAGATCGAAGGATGCACAGGTGACAATCAGAATATATACTCGATCAAGCATGTCTTCGCGAGCTCATTGAAAGAGTTGAAATCAACTCAGTCTGAAAAGTCCATGAAATAAGGGATTAACCATATGTCGCACGAACTCATGGAACCCCACCTCTCCTGGAAACAGGTCGCCTCCACTCTTGTTGGAGGCGCAATCTGCCTTCCAACACTTCTGATCGGCTTTATGCTTGGGAAAACTATCTCATTTCATGCAGCCATTACAGCAATTGTGCTCGGCAATGCTCTTCTCCTCGTTATGGGTCTTTCGATAGCATCTCTTACCGCTCGAACTCGTAAGAATGCTTCAGAGCTCTTTCAAGAGATACTCGGCACCAGTGGCGGAAAAGCGCTCAGCGCGCTCCTCTTTTCAATCCTCGCAGTATGGTTTGGAGTTCAGTCAGAGACTATGGCAGACGCGCTTGCATCACTTTTCTTGAACCAGGAAAGCGTGCTCAAGTCGTTAGCCATTTCTATATTGAGCGTTTTGATCTCCTGCTTGATCGTCATAACATCAAGGAAGATCGACTCTATCGCCAAGCTTTGCGATGTGGCGATTCCAATCATGATTGCTCTCATCATCCTTCCTTTGTTCTTAAAGGAAGGAAAAAGAGCCTGCAATGATGTAGAGATTTTATCGATGTCTTCAGAACTCTATAAAGGCATTCCACTCATTATTGCAGCCTCTATCGCAGCAGTTATCGATTTGCCCACATTTCTGAAAGAGTGTCAAACCTTGAGCGACATGAGGAAAGTAACTATCGCTCTCTTTGGAGGAGGAACTTGTCTTATGGAGATATTTGGAGTTCTTCTTGCGAACAAGAACGCATCAACGCTTATTGAAGCGTTGACTCTTCAAGAGAGCGATTTTGCATCTCTTTCTAATGGATCTACAGATCTCCTCATGCCATTGAGTTCTATTTTAGTTGGAGCACTTCTCCTCTTAGCTGGATGGACGACGAACGCGGCAAATTTGTTCTCTATGGAGCAGACATTAAAAGCAATATCTCCACGAAGCTTCGCTTCTAAAAGCTTTCTGATCGCGGGAGCTGTCGCTGTTCTCTTAAGCCTATTCAATCTCATGGAGCAGCTTTCAGTGATTCTGTCGCTCTTATCAATGCCTCTTATCGCGATGGTTGGTGTTACAATAACCGCATCCACAGCTCAAGGCATCACATTGAAGAGGCAAGCCATTCTTATTTCAATAGCTATGGGGTCAGCTGCCGGCTCATACGGAGTGTTAGTGAATGAGCCAATCCTCATTGAGCCAATGATCGATACCTTTTCAATCACATTGATTCTTTTACAACTTTTACACATGAGATCATCAAAACCAGTATGCCAATACGAATAACAAGTGAAGATATCATCTCTATCGCACAAGGGGCAGCCTTCCTTGGATCAGGAGGTGGCGGTGATGTCGGCCCCACAATCCCATTGATTGAACAGCTTTATGAAGAGAAAAGACTTCCCTATCTTTCACTGTTCTCATTGGATGAGCTTCATGATAATCAAACAGTCGTTTGTGTAGGATATGCCGGAGCTCCCTTCATCTCTTTAGAACGCCTCTCAAGCGGGAAAGAATGGACTGCACTCAGAGAATTAATACCTCTTCAGAACGCCTTATTCGCGCCCGTAGAGATTGGAGGGTCGAACGCACTCTCAGCCATTTTAGCAGCGCTTCTTTTGGATACACCGATTGCTGATGCGGACTCACTTGGAAGAGCATTCCCAACAGTTGACATATGTTCGCTCCATATAAATGAGATTGAAATGACACCAATAATCATCTCAGACGAGTATGGCAGAGTCAGTCGGATTGAATCGGCCCAAAGCGCAGAAGAATTGGAGTCTCTTATTCGAGAAGAGACAGTCCGTAGAGGGTCTTCATCCGCTATCACGGTAAGACCGCTTTCAAAAGAAGAGGCCCAGCGAGGGCTCATCAAAGGAACTGTTTCACAAGCTCTTAGAATTGGGCAAACTCTTCAAAAAGCAAGAGCCTGCTATGAGATCTCTCTAGAAAAAGCGCTTAGCAAGATTATACCAACACGCCTCATCGCGAAAGGAGCTGTCATATCCATCAAAGCTGAGGTCATTGATGGTTTCTCTATTGGAATGATTCAGATTCACTCAGATGACCAAGACGAGATTATCGATCTTCACTTTCAAAATGAATTTCTTGTAGCCAGATCGAGAAGAGGCCAAGTAGTCGCAGCAACTCCGGACATCATCAGCTGTATCGATAGTGAGACAAAAGAGCCCCTTTCTTGTGAAAAAGTCCAATGGGGACAACGAGTGGAAGTATATGCGTCTCAATCGCCAGATATCTGGCTTCAGGAAAAAGCATATCCTCTCGTGCGACCTGAAAGATTCGGAATGATAGCATAACACGTAATACGAGACATAGGATCTCCTCATGAAACAGTACATTATTGGCGTCGATGTTGGAGGGACCAATACCGACATCGCTCTTTTGGATACATCTGGTAGACTTATAGCATCTTGCAAAGAACCAACATCGGCGCCGGTTCACTCGGCAATTCAAAGCGGTGTCATGAAAGTCCTCTTGCAAGCAAAAGTCCTCCCCGGTCAGGTGTACTCTCTTGCCGTGGGGACAACGCACGCACTCAATGCTCTTCTTGAAGCAAAAGGGCTGTCAAAAGTTGCGCTTATTCGAGTCGCGTCAAACAACCCCCTCTTAAAACCTTGCGCAGGCTGGAGTCAGAATCTTAAAGAGGCAGTACTTCTCGGATATGAGACAGTGCAAGGAGGCTATGAATGTGATGGCAGCCCAATTGATGAACTTAATATCAACGAGGCTAAAGATGCAATCAGGCGCCTTATTGACAAAGGAGCTCAAAACTTTGCTGTCTCTTCCCCATTCTCATGCCTGCAGGATAAGCAAGAACAAGAGATGAAAGAGCTGATCCAAAAAGAGCTCTCCTGTGTCGCACCTCTTGACTCATGCACAATTACATTATCATCCGAAATTGGTGGAATCGGCTTTATCGAAAGAGAAAATAGCGCTCTTCTCAATAGCGCTCTCTCCTGCGTCATCAAAGATGCATTCCAGTCTATTGAATCTTCTCTTCAGAAGATCGGCATTCTCTGCCCAATTCTCATGGTTATTAATGATGGAAGCGCTCATCCCTTACATGAAGTAGCAGAGTCTCCCATTCTAACCATCGCATCCGGACAGGCAAACTCAGCTCGGGGAGGAAGCCTTCTCTATGCGACAGAAGCTTCTTCATCAGTCCTTATCGTTGATATCGGAGGAACCTCGACCGATTGTATTCCAGTTAAGAGCGGCTATGTAAGAAGACACACGGGCCTATTTGAAATCCAGGGAGCGAAAATGCAGTTTCCTGCTCCTCAGATGCACTCAATCTCCTTAGGTGGCGGATCAATTGTGAAGAGAGTACATCATCAAGTAACAGTCGGTCCTCATAGTGTTGCGAAAAAAATTCGTTCAGAGGCTCTCTCTTTTGGAGGATCGATGCTGACGATGACAGATATCGCGGAGAAAATGGGATTACTTGATCTATCACAACAAGAAGGCTATCAACCAATTAATATCGATATAGATATTGCGGAATCAGCGCTTCAAAGAGCTGCAGATATGGCACTTCAAGCGATTATACGGGCAAAAGGAAGCGAGACCGATATGCCAATAGGATTTGTTGGGGGCGGATCGCCTATTGTATATGAATACCTTAAAAAGAGAATCCCACTGCTTGAGCTATGCCCTCATTATGATGTTGCGAATGCAATCGGAGCTGCCCTATCTGAGAGAGTAGGGATCGTTGATACAATTGTCTCTTTGCGATCGCGAGATGAGACTATTGATAAGCTCTCAGAGCTAGCACTCCAAAAAGCTATTGAAAAAGGAGCATGTCACAAGAAAGTAACAGTCAAAGACCTTCAGATTATTCCATTTGGCTACTCATCGGACCAGAAAGCTCGGGTAATCATTACAGCAAGTGGACCTGCAGCGAATATGGAGATATCGCTTAGAAAATAAAAGAACAGGGGCCGATAAAGTATCTATTACTATTGGCTCCTTTTTACTCTTTTTTTGCTCCAAGCAAGAATAGTATTTCTTTTTACCTCGACTCGTAGCAAAATTGTAAATTTTCTTTCTTGCATTCCAGATACGTTTGATGAAGAATGCGCTCTTTATTTAGAATGCATCTTTGATCGCTCAAAGCGGATGAGCGATGGAAAAGATGAGAAATGATAAAACTACCTACTTTAACTGCGATGATCATTCCTGAGCCCCTTTCTCTTATCCCCCGTTCTTTTGGAACTCATGATGGGACGTTTCATGCCGATGAAGTAACCGCATGCGCCCTCCTTCTCGTATGCAACGTGATTGATCAAGATAAAATCTTACGCTCGCGAGATCTTACTGAGCTGCGCAATTGCGAATATGTCTGTGATGTGGGAGGCCTCTACGCTTCGGACAAAAAGAGGTTTGACCATCATCAAGTCGACTATAGAGGGCCATTAAGCTCTGCCGGAATGATTCTTGAGTATCTTCGATCTACGAGCAAATTCACTCAAAGAGAGTATGACTTTCTGAACAACTCTCTTGTGAAAGGCGTCGATGCCCATGACAATGGCAAAGACCCTCAAATCTCAGGATATTGTTCGTTCTCGCATATTATTTCTAACTTCACGCCAATAGCCTATGACGCCACTCATGAAGAGCAAAATAGCGCCTTTTTTGAGGCTGTCACTTTTGCTAAAGGCCATATCAAAAGACTCTTAGAGCGTTTTCATTATAATCAATCTTGTAGAGAAGTCGTCTCGAATGCAATGGCGGAGTATCGCGACTGCCTGCAGTTCGAAGCCTCCATTCCATGGATGGACACATTCTTTGAGCTCGATGGAGAACGGCACCCTGCATCATTTGTCATTATGCCATCGGGAAAGTATTGGAAATTAAGAGGAATTCCTCCTTCACTTGATGAGAGAATGAAAGTACGCGTGCCACTTCCAGAGGAATGGGCGGGTCTTTTGGATGAGGATCTTCAGAAAGTGACTGGGATCAAAGGCGCCCTCTTTTGCCATAAAGGGCGATTTATCTCTGTATGGGAGACTAAAGAAGACGCTTTAAAAGCACTTCACATGATTTTAAACCTCCAAAAGCATCATAATAAAGAGTAACCCGATACACCGAGAGGAGTGCGAAAAAATGGCTCCACATACACCTCAATCTGAAAAAACGATATTCAAACGCATTATTGATGGAGAGCTTCCCTGCTCAAAGGTTTTTGAGAATGAGAGGATCCTCGCGTTCCGCGATATAAACCCCCAGGCGCCTGTTCATATTCTCATTATCCCTAAAAAAGAGATCAAAAATATCGCTGACATCGCTCCTAGCGACCAAGCCCTTATTGGTGAGATGCTTTTAGTCGCCCAAGAGATCGCAAAGAAAGAGGGTATATTTGATAACTTTCGACTAGTTACCAATTCAGGACCTGAAGCTGGGCAAATAATCTATCACCTCCATTTCCATCTCCTTGGCGGTAAAAAACTAGGACACCTTTGCTAAGAGAAAATTATGAGCAGCCATTCACAGCCATGGAAAGTGACCCCTGCAACAACAGGACTCTTGGTCATAGATCCACAAGAGAAAATCATCAATGCCATACAAGATGAGAAGAGAAAAACTCTCCTTGTCGAGTCGATAAAGATGTGCCTGGAAATGGCAGAGGCTCTCTCCTTTAAAAAGACTCTTCTCTTTACACAGAATTTAGAGAAATTGGGAAGCTATCCTGCAAAGCTCCTACCCTTCACGGAAAAATATCCGACGCATGATAAAGAGTATTTCTCAGCCATCCGAGGAGACAACGGTGAAGAAAGACTCGATGAGCTTAGATGGTCAAGAGTTGATCACACAATTGTCACAGGCATTGAAAGCCATATCTGCGTCTTTCAAACTGTCTATGACCTCATCTCGAACGGCATGAGAGTGACTGTTCCTATAGAGACGACACTGAGCATCCACCAAGATGATTATAGAGAATCAATCCTTGCCATGAGAGCGATGGGAGCTCGTGTCATCCCCCTTGAGACACTTCTCTTTGAGCTTGTAGAAAAGCACACATCTCCAACTTTCCCAGTCTTACGAGAAAAACTCAAATCCTGGCGAAAATATCTATAGACTAGAAGTAAGAGCCTTACCAACAAAATTAAATAGATTTTTTGGCGAAAGCGCTTATATCTATAAGAAAATAAACCATCTATGAATTCTCAGGAGAAAAAATGATGTTATTTTCTTATGCGAAAGCGCTCTTATGGTTGTTGCTCGTTACTGCTGTAGCGCCTATGCATGCGCAATGGTCCATGCCGACAGACATTACGGAGCAGGGAGTAAATTCAGAGTCACCAGGGATTGAAGTTGATCCACAAGGAAACATTCATGCTATATGGATACGTACCGTCGGATCCAATAAGATCATCCAAACTTCGTCTAAATCACTTGTAGGCGGTTGGAATGCCCCTGAGACTTTGACTGAGGAGATTGAATTTATAGATTCTCCAATTATCAAGTCGGATTCACAAGGCAATCTCATTGCGATATGGATCGGCTCTAATGGCTCAAACCATATCATCCAATGCTCAATGAAGCCTTCAGGAGGAAGTTGGGATGCTCCATTTAATTTGTCCGACGATGGACAAGACGCATATAATCATGCGATTGCGATAGACCATTTAGGAAATATAACTACAGTTTGGCAGAGGTCGAATGGATTGAATATGATTATCCAATCCAAAGCCAAACCATTTGGAGGAAACTGGGAAAACACTAAAAATTTGTCCGTAGCCGATAAAAATGCCTACAACCCTCAAATTACGTGCGATCCTGTAGGAAACGTATTTACAGCATGGCTTGAATCCACGGATAATAACACCTATGTTGTACAAGTTTCAAATAAGCTATTCGGTGAAGAGAGTTGGAGTACGTCGATAACAATCTCAGAACCCGAGGAGCGCGCATTCTTCCCTCGAATCGAGTCGGATAATCAGGGGAATCTTACAGCTGCCTGGGAAAGCTCAAACGGGACTACCCATGTTATTCGGGCTTCGATAAAGCCATATAACGGGGGCTGGGGGATATCTGAAGACGTATCAACCGCAGGTATAAATGCGTACAATCCTGAGATAGCCATTGATCACTTGGGAAACATCACTATTGCATGGACTCTCGAAATTGGCTCTGAGTACATTGCACAATCCAGACGAAAGCTTTTTAATGGTTCTTGGGAAGATATCATAAATCTCTCCGAGCCAGGGAAAATTGCCTTCGATCCTCGAGTTAAAGCTGATCTTCAGGGCAATATAACGGCTATCTGGTCAGGATATAATGATAATACTGGATGTATCCAATCATCTAATAGATTCTTTGGCGGGAATTGGAACGCCCCTTATACATTAACCGAGCCAGGGTACAGCTCCCAGAATCCATCATTTGCTCTTGATACGCACGGAAACGCATACGCCGTATGGATGAGCTTCAAAGAGACAAACAACATCATTCAATTCGCGAAAAACATTCAGGCACCAACTGTAACAAGCATAACTCCTCATCGAGGTCCACTCACGGGCGGAAATGAGATCACCATAACAGGAGCTAATTTCATCGACGTTGTCTCAGTATTTTTCGGCGCTCATGAAGCTCAGATCGTCTCGCATTCGCCAACTTCCATTACAGCAATAGTTCCTGAAGGCACAGGAGAAGTCGATGTCATTGTCTTCACCTCATACGGCTCATCCTCCCCCACTTCAGCAAGCCGTTACTCCTATGTCTCATCCGAGATTCTTCCCCCCTCACATTTTCGAGGAAAAAGAAAAGAGCATCAATTTCTGACCCAGTCTGAGTACTATGATAGCCTTTCATGGAGCGCAAGCCCTGACTCCAATGTTTCCCGCTATGTCCTTTATCGGGATGATAAGCCCGTAAAGACTTTCGGAGGCAATAGAGCGTCATACTCATGTAAGGTCCGCAATCAAAGAGCGAATAAAAAAAGCTCGTATCGCCTCATAGCGGAAAATGAACAAGGAGAGCGAAGCGAAGCTCTTGCAATCACAGTCCGCTAAATCTGGGTTAGAAAATACCCTATTTTGCAAAGCAATCACTTTCCCGCTATTCAAGTAATAGCGGGAAAATACGCCTTGAAGAATCCAAAAATAAAAAACCAATAATAATTTCATAAAAAAAATAATTCTTTTTTATGAATTGAAGAACATATCCACAATAAAATCTACTTGATTGTAAAAATAAATTTTGACACTAGCGGTTTATATATACTGGAATCTGAACCATCTACGAGTTTTTCTAGGAGAACCTTATGATGTTATTTTCTTATATGAAAGCGCTCTTATGGTTGTTGCTCGTTACTGCTGTAGCACCTATGCATGCGCAATGGTCCCCACCGACAGATATTACGGAGCAGGGAACAGATTCAGAGTTACCTTGGATTACTACTGATCCGCAAGGCAATATTCATGTTTTATGGTTACGCGCTGTCGATTCCAAGCAGATCCTTCAAGTCTCCTCCAAATCACCGGAAGGAGATTGGAGCGCTCCAGTTACACTAACTGAAGAGATTCAAATTTCTTGGATTCCGCTGATTAAATCAGACTTTCAAGGAAATCTCATCGCGACATGGTGTATTTATGATGGCCCTTACATGTACGTGCAATGCTCGATGAAATCAGCAGGGGGAAGCTGGAGCGCTCCATTTACCTTGTCTGCGAATGAACAAATATCGGATATACCTACAGTTGAGATAGACCATTTGGGCAATATAACAGTGGCATGGATAAGTAACATCGGATCCGACAGATTGATTCAGGCTAGAACCAAGCCGTTTGGGGGAAATTGGGGAAACATACAGACTGTATCTGAAGCAGGTGGAAGCGCCAGCGAACCTCTAATAACTTTCGACCCTGAAGGCAATGTAACCGCAGTATGGACTCTCGAAAGAAATAGTAACGACTTTACTATTCAAACGTCAACCAGACTCTTCGGCGACGAGAACTGGAGCGCGCCGGTAACAATCAGTGAAGTTGGCACAATTTCAATGTCCCCTCGTATTGTTTCGGACAATCAGGGCAATCTTACAGTTGTTTGGCAAAGCTTCAATGGAAGTAGCTACACTATTCAAGCCTCAGCTAAGCCATATAATGGAAACTGGGAAGTACCAGAAACCCTGATAAATAGCACACAAGCAGTATACGGCAGTGAAATAGCCGTTGACCACCTGGGTAATGTCACTGTGATATGGGTTCTTGATACTCCATCTAATCGCTCCGTCCAATCGAGACGAAAGCTATTCAATGGCAATTGGGAAGATATCGTCACTCTCTCAGAACCTGGGAAAAACGCTGCCCACCCTCAAATAAAAGCTGATAGCCAAGGAACCCTAACTGTTATATGGGAAGGAAATATTGATAATGGCAATCCATATATAGAGTCAGTCTATAGACCCTATAGCAGCATCTGGAGCGCTCCTTATATATTATCTGCGCCAGGAATCTTCTCCGTAGAATTTTCTTTAGCACTTGACACATCAGGAAACACATACGCTGTATGGAGAAGCAATATAAACTCAAATAAAATAATTCAATTCTCAAAGAACATACACCCTCCAACTGTTACAAGCATAACCCCTAGTAGAGGTCCTCTCACAGGAGGAAATGAGATCACCATAACAGGAGCTAATTTCATCGACGTTGTCTCAGTATTTTTCGGCGCTCATGAAGCTCAGATCATCTCGCATTCGCCAACTTCCATTACAGCAATAGCTCCTGAAGGCACAGGAGAAGTCGATGTCATAGTCTTCACCTCATACGGCTCATCCTCCCCCACTTCATCAAGCCGCTACTCATATGAATCATCCGATCTTCTCCCTCCCTCACATTTTAGAGGGAAAAGGAAAGAGCACCGATTTGTGAGCCAAACTGAATATTACGATCGCCTTTCATGGAGAGCAAGCCCTGACTCCAATGTTTCCCGCTATGTCCTTTATCGGGATGATAAGCCCGTAAAAACATTCGGAGCCAATAGAACGTCATACTCATGTAAGGTACGCAATCAAAGAGCGAATAAAAAAAGCTCGTATCGCCTCAGAGCGGAAAATGAACAAGGAGAGCGAAGCGAAGCTCTTGCCGTCACAGTTCGTTAAAATCACCTAAAAAGCATTTGGCCGGAAATAAGTTCATTTCCGGCTTTCTCTTTTTAAATTATGAAACTCTGGTTCTCACACATTGAAATCATGATTTCCTTATAGCGCCATGACGAAAGAGCATGAAAAACGCTACAGATATAAGTAAAACGACAAAGATGAAAATAACGTTATCTAAAGACGATGTTCTCATCCTCACATGGATACTTCATTAAAAAGTAATAAGATCTTTTGACGCCAGAGACCACACCTGCTAAAAATTTATTTTTACAAATAACTCGCATGGTGAAACTTATGAGTCTTTATTCATATATAAGATCGCTACTCTGGATAGCGCTCTTCACCCTCTTTACACCTCTTCAAGGAAACTGGTCTCCCCCATCCAGTCTTACAGGAACGGGGTATAATTCCGACGCGTCTCAAATTAAGACGGATTCACAAGGAAATCTACACGCAGTTTGGACCTATTCTAATGGTCTCAATAACTTAGTCCAATACTCCACTAAAACCATAGTTGGAGAATGGAGCCCACCTATTGTTCTCTCAGAGGAAGGAGAAAATGCGAGCTTTCCTCAGATTGCTTTCGACTCCAATAATAACGCTATTGCCATATGGACACGAAATAACAACACCTATCCGATTGTCCAAGCATCGATCAAACGAGCGGGAGAAGATTGGAGTACACCAGAAAACCTCTCTGATCCTGGTCAGGGCGCATACAATATCTCTATTAATATTGATTTTCAAGGAAATGCCATAGTTGTGTGGCAACGATCTGTCGATGGCCATTCAACCATACAAGCCTCAACAAGGAACTTTAACGCGACTTCATGGTCTGCTCCTATAAATATTTCTGAGACCGGACTGGATTCCAATGCTGCGCGTGTTACTATCGATCAACAAGGAAATATCCATGTGATTTGGTATAAAGGCGGTATCGTCCAAACAAGATCAAGACTATTTGGAGAAACTTCTTGGACACCTATAGTCAATTTGTCAACTGGTCCAGATATGTCCTTTGACGTCCAAATAGCAAGCGACATTCAAGGAAATCTTACCGCAGTATGGAGAAATGGAACTAACAGAGTCATCCAAACATCATCCAAGCCATATAATGAAAACACATGGTCAACACCTATAAACATATCTGAAGTCAATCAAGATACTTACGATCCAGCAATCGCGATCGATCAAATGGGCAATATAACTGTCGCATGGGATGTATATAACGGTAATTATGGATATGTGCAGGCAAGAAGAAAACCTTTTGGAGGAAGCTGGGAAGCTATAGAAACCCTTTCAGAAGATGGAGTGAACACTTATACAGCTCAGATAGCGGTAGACTATCAGGGAAATGTTACTGTCATATGGGAGGGGAATGATGGAAATAATGACTTCATTCAATCGGCAAAAAAACCTTTTGGAGAAAGCTGGACATCACCGGTCTTTCTTAGCCAGCAAGGATTCAATTCTTACTATCCCTCACTCGATGTTGATCTATATGGAAACGCTTACGCTATCTGGACACAGTACGATGGAGCAAATAGTATCGTCAAATTCGCAAGCAATATTCTACCTCCAGCAATTACTGAGGTCTCCCCGCAATCTGGGCCTATAGCTGGAGGAAACCTCGTCACTCTAACAGGAATGAATTTCATTCACGTTACCTCAGTGCTCTTTGGCTCACAAGCGGCAGCTCAGTTTAATATCATTTCGCCAACCTCGATCACAGCGATCGCGCCACAAGGGTCAGGTGAAGTCGATATCATTATTGTTTCAGAGCAAGGAAGCTCTCTTATCACATCTTCCAGCCGCTACTCATATCAAAACGCGATACTGCCTCCAACACATTTTAGAGGGAAAAGAGTAAAACACATATTCGCTACTCAAATCGAATATGTAAATAAGCTCTCTTGGAGACCAAGCCAAAGCCCTGATATTGCTCGGTATGTTCTCTATCGAAACGGCAAAGAATTAAAGACATTCTCCGCGAAAGATAAGAGATACATATATAAAGACAGAAATCAAAAGAAACATCGATCTGTCACCTATACGATCTCTTCTCAGAACTCTCAAGGAGAGGAAAGTGAGGCTATCTCGATTACCATCCGCTAAAAAATCATAAGAATTTATATCTTCCGGAGCTTCATAGCTCCGGAGTGTTTAACTGAAGATGATAAAATCACCTTAGTCTAGTAGTATACACCAATAACGCACCAAAATGCACAAACGAAGATACTCCGTGATAGAAACTATTAATAAGTTATAACTGATAGTCGTTTCTTTTAAACATACTGAGATCCTTAAGAGAGAGAAAAGAGAGCTGCCCCATGAAGAACAAGCCCTTCTTAATTACCATCTTGATCTTCTGTGCAGCATCTACCTCGAAATACGCTTCTGAAGAACAAAAAGGTGACACAAGGAAAGAAAAATCCGCTTCTCAATCCAGCACTCTATTAGAATGGCAGTCGCGGATCGCGTTACGCGATTCAAAGGCAGCTCTTATATGCCTCGACACACTCATGAAGGCTAATCCGAACCCTTTAAGCTGGACCATAGACGAGATATCGTTAGCGTCATTCACGTGGCGACTTTCACTGCAGATTGGAAAGCTACAAGAGCTCTATCAAACCATTCAAAGAGCACAAAATCGTGAGCAACCAGAGAAAATTATTCTTGAGCAATGCTCATGGGCTCTTCTTGATCAAGGAATTCAAAGCCACCATCCTCGTGTACGCTTCGAGGCCCTTCTAGGAGCTCTACGGAGTTCAGACGCACAATCGATACCACTCTTATGCAGATCTCTTTATGATCAGAATCTTCCCTTGAGAAACTTCGCCCTCGAGATCGCTGAACATTTTCCCGATATTGAAGTTCAAGAAGCGCTCTTACACATAGCTCGAGATGGGAACAAAGAAGAGCGAATCAAAGCGATGAGGACCCTATTAAATCAGGGAGCGATTAACGCCTTCTCTCTTACTGAGAAAGCTCTTCAAGAACCTATATGGAATATCGAAGAGAAGGCAACTCTTAGAGTCCTATTAGCGATCAACCAGCCTGGAGTAGCAGCCACACATTTTTCAGGGGATGTATTTAAAAGTCTTGTATCCTCAAATACCCTCGATGGGAAGCTTGCGGCTCTCGAGTATGCATCCCAATTCGTTGACAAGGAGATCCCCTCCCTCATTATTAGATCCTCCCTCCTCAATGAAGAACATTATTCATTACGCCTGAAAGCTCTTGAGATTCTAGGAGCGCACTCGTTTCTCTTCTCAAGTGATGAAAAAGAGCTCGTCATGAAAGTCGCGTATGAATCACTTCAGAGTCCTGTCCAGCTGCTACAAGCAAGATCCGCATGGATTCTCGCTCTTATCTCGGACAACAATTCAGAGAAGTTAGAAACATCTCACCAATGGCTTTTGAATGCTGTTCATACGAAACGAGATCCTGCCCTTCAAGAGATTGCTATCGCCCATATTCGTGCGCTGGGAAGTAGAGGAAAAGACCTTATAGAAGCCGTCTCCCAAGGAATCAGCAGAGGGCAGATCGCTCTTCCTTATGAAAGTCAGATGACGCTTGGCATATACATGATCGAGCAAAGATTCATGATCGACCAAGCAATCAGCTACATACAATCGGGTCTTCAAAAGTCTCGAGGAACATATATATATGAGAAAAACTCAACCTCAGCATTCAGCTGTATCACGAAGAATCATGAGGAGTCGCCTTATTACTACCCACAGATGAAAGCGTCGATTGATCTTTACACTCGCTTAAACCTTTTACTCATGATCTCGCAGGCCTCAGAGAACAAGATCTCATCGGAGGAGATCTTATCCCTCATCCAAGGAAGCGATTGTCTCGGCACCGAGTTTCAGATGATTCAGCTTCTTCATGGCGAGCTTAAAATCCCTCTTAATCAAGTTCAGGATATTATCTCAGCTCAGTCGACTGAGAAAAAGATCTACACGGCCCTCACGATCGCCTATTTAAGTCATGAAGAGGCATCAATACACCTCATTCAAGAAATTCTCTCAAACGAAAAAGAGCTGACAAATGATGAGA
Organism: uncultured bacterium; assembly: GCA_964427425.1. Taxonomy (GTDB): domain Bacteria; phylum Chlamydiota; class Chlamydiia; order Chlamydiales; family FEN-1388; genus CAYRUD01. The sequence goes on along the minus strand of CAYRUD010000001.1, from coordinate 133,815 downwards.
TCGACATGATCCTATCTTGTCTTTCGATGTTTCCTCTCGAGAAAACACAGCAGATGATCGCGCCATTTCTAATGGATGAAAAGAGTCCCCTCTCCATACGCATTAAGGCCTCAGCAAGCTTCCTCTCATCACTTGCGCAATAAAAAGAAAGTTTACGCTCAGAAGCTCTTTTGCCTTAATCGATAGCTTTAACTCACCTTGAAGTAATGTGCCTATTTTCTTCCAGATGCCGTTACGCTCTAAACATACGTCTCCAAAGCAAAATCAGGTGAATACGTTAGAGTAAGTTCTTGTTATTACTTATCTCTTAAGAGATCAACAGAAATAGAAGACAACTGGTCTGATGGCCTTCTAGCTTCTTCAATTCGCTTATTATCTTCTTCATTTCTTTCGCAAAGCCTTCAGTGATATTTTACCGCAATATTTAATTGATCGTACTATCAAAACCTCCTATGCACATATGGCTCGCAAGTCTTTACTTAATGAAAAGAAAAACCTCCTGCGACTGTTTTCCTTAGATAAGCCAAGTTTCACTTCTAAACTCGGCATTATTGATGATAATGCTTTTAGGGATTGTTTGATCCAGATGTTAATTCAATCTGAGGATCCTAATCATCAATTAGGCATGAATTACCAATATGCGCGGTCTGTTATTGATTTAGAGATCTGGTTGCAAGAAGTGGATAAAGGGAGAACATACTTACTAGATCGAGCTCGACCTAAAAAACCTCATTCTACGGCTATTATCGAATCTGTAAGCTAAAGCCATGAAAAAAACGAGGCTGTATGTTCACTTCGATCAACTTAAGAAAATATCTTAGGGAAAGATGGTCCTCTTTTAAGAAAGGGTCTTACTATTGCTGGGAAATTGTTTGTAGAACAGGTCTTAGATCGCTTTTTGTCCTGATCCTTTTAATTGCCTTAGAGTCAATCCTTCCTTTATTGCAGCTCTATTTTTTCAAAAATATAATAGATTTACTAACTGCCTACAAAATTGATCTCAAGCATCACCTCTATTTCTTCCTTAGTTGCTATGGTCTGACTCTGGTTCTGCTAGAAGTCGTTCCGTCACTTAGCCGACTAATCCGATCATCACTTGGTGAAAAATCGATGGTCGCCATAAACACCCTTCTTCTAGACAAATTACGATCCATCCCAGGTCTAGAGTTTTTCGACGATCCGGAGTATCGCAATCGCTTAGAAACACTGCAAGAGCGTACAGGGTGGTTGCCAATTCAGATGATTGAGTTTATATCCTGTTTAATGGCCGATATCGGTCGTTTTATAGGCCTCTTTCTCCTTATCTTTTCTACATATCCTCTATTATCCCTCGTCATCATTATATCTATTATTCCTTATGCAATTTCTTTGAATACTTTCAATGCGATCGTGTGGAGCTATGAGATGCGAACAGCATCACTTCGACGATTTTTAGGATATATTAGAAATATTGCCTTATCAAAATCATATGCTAAAGAAGTACGCCTCTTTGGATTGAGCCAGTTCGTGCAAGACAAATACCATCAATCTTTCAAGAAATTGTTTTCAGCTTTTTATCGAATTCAAAAAGCCGCGCTTGTAGCTATTTTACCAAAGTCCTTAATCGCAGGTTTGATTCCAGCAAGTAGCTATTGCTGGTTAGTGTGGCAAATAGGCCAAGGAGCACAAACTTTTACAGTAGGTGAGATCGCTTTACTTTTGACAAGTAGCTGGCAGCTTTCTCAACTATCGCAATCAATAGTAGCGTACGGGACAGACACTCTCGACCTATGGCGTATGGCAAAAGATTTCTACGTGTTTATGCAAAAGGATAGTTCTACTTCAGATGGCGCTTATGCTGCGGTAGAAACTGGTTTTAAAAAAGGAACTCTCCCATCAATTGAGTTTAAAGATGTGCATTTTTCCTACCCTAACCAGGAACAAGCTGTATTAAAAGGCATTACCTTTAAAATTAAACCCGGAGAAAAGTTAGCTTTAGTGGGTGAAAATGGAGCAGGGAAGAGCACGATCGTTAAGTTGCTCTGTCGCTTTTATCGCCCCACCAAAGGGCAAATTTTGTGGGATGGGCAGGACATCCAAAACTTTGATATCTTGCAGCTAAGAAAAGAAATCGCCGCCGTTTTTCAGAATTTTGGACGTTATCATCTAACTCTTGCTGACAACGTTATTTTAAGAGAAGAGAGGAAGGAAGATACAAAGGGACTGTTTCAAAAAGAACTTGCCAAAGTGCTAAATTGGGTAGAAAGGCTGCCGGAAAAGGAGAAAAGTATCCTTGTCCCTGAGTTCGGTGGCATTGACTTATCAGAGGGACAATGGCAGAGCATTGCTCTAGCTAGGGCCTTCTTTAAAGAGAGTGGCTCTTTTCTTATCTTGGATGAGCCTACAGCTTCTTTAGATATTAAGAGAGAGGAGCAGCTTTTTTCTGACTTTTCGATGCTTTGCAAAAGCAAAACAGCCCTCATCATCTCCCATCGATTCAGCACGGTCAAAATAGCAGATCGGATTCTCGTTTTAAAAGAGGGAAAGATACTCGAAGAAGGAACCCATCTTCAGCTTCTGGAGCACCAGGGCTTATATGCTGAGATGTACCGTTTACAAGCTGCTTCATATTTAGAAGATACTAATTGAGGAGGCTTAGAGAATGTTGTCTAAAGAGCAGCTAAAAGCCGTTTTCCTAGGAATAAAAATCCTGTTTCAAGCTGACAGAAGCCTCTTGTTTTTCTTATTTCTAACTGTCAACCTGAATGCCGCGCTTAGTGCTCTTTCTTTATGGCTTTCAGCCAAACTCATAGAGGTGATTACCCAAAGTCATGGTCAAACGTCATTTGATTTACAAAGAGCCTCTCTCGAAAAGTGGATACTAGCCCTAATCCTCACGGTTTTATTGCAATATAGCCTAACCCCTTGGATAGAGCGGCAGAAAAGGGTATCTAGCGGTAAAATACATGCCCATCTTGATAATTTGCTGATGCAAAAGGGATTTTCTTTTGAATGCATTGCGCCTTTTGAGGATAAAGATACTTACGATCAGATAAAAGCGATTAAAGATAATGACTATTTTATTGTCCTTTGGCTTGACCTGATGGCAAAGGTTGTCTCTGGCAGCACGAAAATTGTAATCGCTTCTGCTGTGATTTGGACTTACTTACCATACTTCCCCCTACTCTTATGTAGTATATCCTTAGTTAAACTCTATATGGAAGCTAAGCTCAATAATGTTACCTTCGAGGGTCGTCAGGACATTGTAAACCTGCGCCGTAAGGCCGAGTACTATGTCAACCTTCCTTTAACGCCTCACTTAGCTGAAGAAGTTAAACTCTACGACCTAATTCCGTTCTTTAAACAGCGCTATTTGAAAATAGTAGAAGAGTTATTACCTACTTTGCAAAAAGACCAGCTCAAATGGGTGAAAAGTAAAATTTCTTGGGGCCTCTTGCAAGGTTTGAGTTTAACGTACGGGTGTGCTTCCGTCATTGAAGCGGTGCTTTCAGGAAGGTGGAATATCAGCATCCTTTTCTTAGTGCAAGGAATGTTATTAGAACTGATTGATGGCACGAATCAATTTTTTGGATTGATGGCAATCGGTGTTAGGGAAAGCTTATTTTTAGAGAAGCTCGTGCAATTTCTTAAGCTAAAGATCCCCTACAAGGAAGGAGCAGCTTCTCCTGCACCAGTTCTAAAAGAAGGATTTTCTCTAGAAAATGTGATCTTCTCATACAAAAAAGGCACTCCTGTTTTAAACCTAAATAAAGCTTACTTCTCGAAAGGGAAAGTGACAGCTCTTGTCGGTGAAAATGGAGCTGGCAAGACTTCTTTGATCCATCTTCTCATGCGCTTTTATGATCCGAACTCTGGTCAAATTCTACTCAATGGCGTGCCGCTCGAGGAATATAAAACATCCAAACTACGCTCGACTTATACTGCCGTCTTCCAGGATTTTGTCTGCTACGATATGAGCTTGAAAGACAACATTCTGATTGGCAATTTAAAGAATAGTGATGAGAGGTTCATTATCGAAGCAGCGAAAAAAGCAGGCTTAGAAGAATTGATTGCCAAGCTTCCGGAGGGATTGGATACTCCGCTAGGAAAACTCTTCAGCAGCAGAGACCTCTCTAGGGGGCAATGGCAACGTATTGCCCTAGCACGTGCTTTTATGAGGGATAAAGAAGCTGCTATTCTTATATTCGATGAGCCGACGGCTGCTTTAGATGCTTATGCTGAGCATGATATTTTAAGAAGGCTTAAAAGGCTTGGGAGGGATAAGACCGTCATCATCATCACGCATTATCTAAGTACGGCTAAGTTTTCGGACAATATTATTGTCTTGGAACAGGGAAAAATCATTGAAATGGGAAAACACGAAACGCTTCTTAAAAATAAGGGACAATACGCTACGTTATATCAAGCACAAGCCAGGCTGTATCGCTAATTTTTCTCAAAAGCTAATTGGGTGATTCCATGACTCCGAAGCAACCTCTGCGAAGAAAGTATCTTACATGCCCCTGCTGTAGAAGACAGATTTCGCCCACCTGCTCTAAGACTTTATTCAAGCAGATAGAATCTTTAGAAAAGCGACGTGCAATTTGGTGGGCAACTGATGCAGATCAAATCATCGAAAAGATAGATAAATTTCAGTGGGCATGTGACGGTTGTTTGCGAAGTGGAAGCGCTATTATTGCACATCCAGAAAAGCAAACTTTTTGCGATCACCCTCCCTTCCTTGCCTTTTTTGATAAAAAGAAAATATGCAGTACATGTAAAGAGGTATTCCTATTCAAGTCTAAGGAGCAGGAATTTTGGTATGAGACTCTTCGTTTCTGGGTCCAGTCGGAAGCTAAGAATTGCCTAACATGTCGTAGAAAAGCGAGAGAACGAACCAAAAACGGAAATGAAAGGTGGTCACTCATGACAAATAACAATACATAGGTTCTGATTTTGATGATTTCTTAAGAGAAGAAGGAATTCTCGAAGCAGCTTAAAAACGCTGCCGCTAAAAGAGTGTTCGTATTTCAGCTCCAAGAAGAAATGAAAAGACTCTGTTTAAAAAAAGAACAAACCGATACACAGCAGGCTAAATTTTAGATACAAATAAGCTATCGAATCCTGAGGTCATTATATGACACTGCAAGGCCTGTAGAAAAGCCAAGTGAATCTAAGCCCTTGCTTAAATCATTAATTCAAATATTCGTTCCAGAATGATTAAGATCTTCTTTAGATTCACTAATTATACTGCTCATCGTCAGAGAGGATATAAAAATCGCTTACTCCTTAGTATCGATGCCTACTCTGTTTTCCATCTCATGGAGGAGTGGGTTGAGGTCTTTCTTCTGAGTGATGATGCCATTGGTATAAAGCCACTCAGTAAGGGGCTCTGAGACAGTATTGCGATCTATATATTGCCGCTTGGCCAGCATATGTGAGAGATGCTTCCAAGACTCTCTTTCCCACTTCTTCGCCTTCTCATTCTTCTCCGGATGGAAAATAAAGTAATTCTGAAGAGCTCGTTCGGTGTTCTCTGAAGCATCATCCAACGACTGTTGAAGAGCCTTCTGAAAGCGTTGCATCAATGATATATCTGAGAACACGCCATTTTGAGAGGAGACGACTATTAACTCAGGATACGAAGGCATTCCAAACTCTTCGACTCCGAAAAACTGTGGCTCGACATGAAATGCCTTCATCTGGAAAGGCTCAATAACAGAGAATGCGCCCCAGATAGCATCAACATTACCAATAATCAGTTGCGGAAGAAGGTCTAAACGAACATTCAACTTCTCTTTCACTTTTACTCCTTTTTGAGCCAAAAGAATATCAAGTGTGGATGAGCTGAACTTCGAGCCAGAAAAGCCAAGGCGACAATTATTGAGATCCTCGATCTTCGAAGCTTTATCCTTCCTCGCAAGGAATCCATTTAACGGCCTATCAACGAGAACACCTATCACCTTGAGATTAAACCCTTCCTTGACATAAAGCCGTATTGTCCTTGGAAGATGGCTGATCACAGCGTCAACTGAAGAAGAGGCGGAAACAAGCTGAAGAGGATCGCCGCTTCCTGGCCTCATGATACGCAAATCAATTCCTTCCTTTTCGAAAATACCGGATCTTACCCCATGATAAAGCGGGATATGCGTAGGACATGGTGTCCAATCGATCATCAATTTGATGGTTTTTAACTCATTGGCTGATGGCTTCTCATTTTCGGTATGTTGTGATGAGCAGCCGTTTAAGCCAATCATTGCGAACAAAACGACAGCAAAGAAGCATCTTTGTTTGATTTGAGATACGATCAATTTCAATTTGGTCACTGTCAACTCCATACGTATTGGGACTGCCATCTCGAATATAAATGATACAATATAGAGAAAAGCGCTAATCATGGAAATGAGCGCAACGCAGGCAAACATAAGGGCCAAATCCATCTGTTCCCTCATCTCTAAAAGAAGAACGCCCAACCCTGAAGTCGCTCCTGCCCACTCTCCGGCAACAGATGCCATTCCAGAGCCTGCAATCGCAATGCGTAATCCTGAGAAGAGAAATGGCTTTATCGTGGGTAGAGAAAGCTTCATAAAGCGCTGCAAGGAAGTTGCTTTCATCACAGTAAAATACTCTTTGAGCATCGGATCCTCTGTTTTCAATCCACGGAACACATTGATTGTAAGAGGAAGAAGAGCCGCGATAAGGGCCGGGATAAAAACAGGCATAGTGCCCCATCCAAACCAGACGATTAAAATAGGGACCAAGCAAAAGCTAGGGATTGATTGTATTGCTAAAAATATACCCTGTGATACTGTCGACACCATCTCATTCATCGCCATAGCCCATCCGAGGGGGATCGCTAACGCAAGCGCTACAAGAAGCGAACAAACGGTTCTTAAAAATGTAGCCATAAAATGAGGATAGATTACATTCCACCTATCAATCATCTCACATACTATCTGAGAAGGCGGCGGAACAATAAGCGTAAAAAAGAGACTCTCTCTTCCAATGAAAAAGGAAAAAGATTCCCAGATGACTATCAGAACAAGGACAAAGAGCCATCCGTAAAAGATATGACGAACTTCATGATGAATAGTCTCTTTTGAGTGAACGTGTGTCACAACAGTCACAATACAGCTTCTCCGTTATGCAGTAGAGTTTGGATATTGCATGGCATCTCGCTCTTCATAGAGACGATGGATATCAACCCCAGAAATGAGCGATGAGTCTTTCATAAGAAGAACTGAATCAACAAGTAGGCGCTCACAATCATAAAAGTCATGAGTCACAAGAAAGACAAGTTTTCCCTCGTCTTTTGCCATACTTCGTATCGTTCCGTAGAGCGAACTTCTTGAGAATACGTCGATAGATGAGAAAGGCTCATCGAGGAGCACGACCGGTCTATTTTCAATCCAGACTCGAGCAAGAGCTGTCAGCTTCTTAAGGCCGCTTGAGAGTTCATCGGGATAATGATCTCTATACTCACTCAGCTTAAATTTTTCTAATGCCTGATTAACCTTATCGCTTCCAAGGGGTGATGAACGTTCATGCCTCTTTACTCCAAGCTCAAATGGAAGCTCTATATTTCCTTGAACAGTCCGCCAAGGCAGGAGCGCCTCACCTTGAGGGACAAAACTACACCAGCTCTCCTCTTCTCGAAAAGCCTCCTGAATTTCTTCCGAGAAAGTAATTGAGATATCCCCTGATGAGGGAGTCAACAGCCCAGCGATAAGCCTTAACAAAGTACTTTTGCCAGCACCTGAAGGCCCAACGATTACATTAACCGACCCTGATTCGAACGAGTGAGTAATACTCTTAAGAATTTGCCGACCATGTGATGCATAGCCAAAGGAAAGATCAGTAACTGATAAAGTAAACGATGGGATCACTGTGGAAAAACTCTTCTTTTGCTCAACAAATCCTATGATAATTCACTCTTCGTGATGTCAAATATACAATTTCGCACTCTTATTAAGAGAATTAAATTTCTTGTTACTTTCTACTAGCATTTTTCTCCTCTCCCATGTGTAAGATAAAACAAGATCTTACTTCAAAAATAACCTTGACTGAGTAAGGAGTTGATGTTTTGAGCTCTGCATCACAGCCTTCTTCCCCCTTATTTCGCGTTCTCTCGTCTCTTAAAGATAAACCTTACTCGGGCTCTTCCCCTTCATATCGAAAAGACTCTCAATCTTTTCCTGAGGACTTTGATCCCTCATTTTTACCTGATGGATGGCTTGGAGTAGACTTCCGTGGCAGCAATCGACTACTCCTCTCAATATTAGGTCTTCCTGAAGGATGTTTCCTCACAAGACGCTTCTACTACTGGGTCAAGAGAGGAGAGGATCCAATAAAGCTTGTTCATCGCATAGACGCTCCCCTCGTGCAGAGCATCCCAGGAAAAACCATATTTTATACCTCTGCTCAGGAACTCGAATCAACTCTTCTTTCCCTCATCAATGGCTGCCGCTATATCGCGATGGAGTACTGGCCAAAGGCATATATTCCACTCATGTCAGTCATTGACGCGGGCACGAAAGAGCTTGTAGAGAGCCGTGGAGCCACAGTCGTTCCATCATGGAATATTTTAGGGCATCATCTTGCCGAGATGTCCGAGGAGCAATTCTTTTCGCATAAAAAAGCGGCTCGCATTTTAAAAGATGCGTTTGCAGGAGCCTGGAGCTATCTTGCCTCAAGACAGCGAGCTCATCAAGAAACGACAGAATGCCAACTGCAAAAGTTAATTATCGAAGCAATTCACGAAAATGGCGCTGAATTTTGCCATCCGCCCATTGTCGCATGTAACGCTCACTCAGCAATTCCACATTTCGAAAATTCCCCTTCTTCTGATTGTATCATTGGAAAAAATAGTGTTGTCTTGATTGACGCGTGGTGCCGGCTCAAAAATATGCCATTTAGCGTCTTTGCGGATCTCACTGATATGGCTTTTACTGGAGAGAAAGTCCCAGATCACTTACAGAAGATGTTCTCGATTGCTTATGAAGCTCAGAATAAGGCTATTGAGTATGTTTCCTCCCGTTTTCGCGATAGCAATGATGCTCGATCTTTGACTGGCTATAGCGTTGACAGCACAGTGAGAAACTTCCTTAAAGAAAAAGGAGTTTTGGGATTCTCACTCCACCGAACGGGCCATAATATCTACACGGATGTTCATGGACCATCGACAAATCTCGACTCATTCGAGACATGGGATACTAGGTCGCTCTTTGAAGGTCACTGCTACTCAATTGAACCTGGGCTCTATATTCCGAATGCCTACGGGGTCAGGCTCGAGTGTAATATCTCTCTTCTATCGAATAGAACTCTGCATATCGAAAGGGCTACATCGATGGAGAACCAATCATTACAAACGATTTTCTAACTAATACTACTCATCTGGAGTATAGAAGATGTGCATGTTCTCGGCTCTTCCGCCAGCAGTAACTATCAGCTTTCTTACAGCCGTGACTTTAATATTCTTTTCATTTCCTTTAATCGATAGAATACGCCGATATAAAAGCCCTCTTATCATCCATCTTATACGGCGGATTCAAACTGCCGAGAACGCAAAGTCCGAAATCGGAATTTCGCTCCATAATAAAAGCTCTGCCCCTATTACAATTGAAAGAATAGGCTATATTCCAACGCTTGCCGCTGAATGGGACCCGTCTACATATCACGAAAACTCAACAGTCTGGATAGATCTTACATCAACTCCACTCAATCTTTTACCTTCAGAGACAAAGAATCTTCAGTTAGAAATCCAAGAGACTCTATCATCTCCACCGCCATTGGACCAAGTCTGGCTCTTCATAATTGATGGAAAAAAATATTACAGAGTAATTACTCAACAAGATATAATAATTCAATTTTAAACAGAGAACTATTGTTGTCTGTTTATTATTTTATTTAATCTGTTTTAATAATAAATTAAACAACAGCTATGGTACCCTCTCCATCAAAATCACGGTCATTCCATCTTACGTATAACGACACAGCCGTTGAACTTAGTTATGAAGAAACAACTGAGATGCTGCAGTGTCTAGGGAATCTAGAGGGAAAGGAAGTTGTCTGGATTAAAGACGATAAACTTCCACATCCTTCAGCAAGTATTTCTCGCCTCTTTCGGCCAATTGTCGTTGACCCCCAATCAACAGAAGAATCTAGTATCAATATAAACCTGACTTTCTCGCGAGAGCTTCTCTCTCAGATCAGCGCTGCAATCCCCTCCGATGACCTCCATCTCCTTAATCTCTATAAAAAAGCTTCTGAGACGTTCAATCAGATAACCTCTCAAAACCAGTCTCTAAAAGCAGAAGTAAGCCCTCCTCTCATAGAAGAGCCGACTCCTCTACAAAAGATATCTCATCAATACGGAGAAGTAATTTTTAGCCCTAGCGCAATCAACCAAGATGAGCTGGATACTATATTAAATTTTCTTTTGAAAGCGTATTCAAAAGAGGCCTCCGCGAAAGATAACCATATTATTCTTCCCTCTATATCTGCCTTAGATCAAAAAATAGCTCCTCTTCCCTCTTTGTCTGCCTTAGATCAAAAAATAGCTCCTCTTCCCTCTTTGTCTGCCTTAGATCAAAAAATAGCTCCTCTTCCCTCTTTGTCTGAAATCATCTCCTCCTCAACACAGATTGATGATCAACCTCAGAACACTCTTGAATCTTGCGTTCCAACAATCAAAGAATTATATGACATAGCCTCAGCTTGTTGGCGTGAGGAAGAACAGCGCTTTATTGGCCTTGAGCTTTCGCTTAACACCGTTAAAAGCTTACTAACTGAGTATAACGAAGCTTTTCCTCTCCATTATCGGTCCGAAGACAATAAGCACTTCGGCTTTATCGCAAAAAAAGAACTTAACCATTCGTCAACTATTTTTGTACGAGCAGATCTTCATGGAGATCTTCGCAGTCTTCTCGTCAATCTCAAGGCACTTATTGATCAAGGACACCTTGATAAAGATCTACAATGCGCTGAGAATGTACATCTTGTTTTTCTGGGAGATTACATGGATCGAGGCTCATATGGGCTCTTTGTTCTCCAACTCCTGATTGCGTTGAACTTAAAAAACCCAAGTCAGGTCACTCTCATCCGAGGAAATCATGAAGATATTGAGATGAATCGCATGCTTTGTGGAGCGGATATAGGACTTAAAACCCTTCTCAACCACAAATGTTTAGAAGAAATTCTTTCGAGTTTTTACTGCCGACTTCCTATGGCATGTTATATGTGTGAGAAGACCCAGTCGGAAAATGAGAGAAAGGAATTCATCATGTTCTCTCACGGACTTATAGAACCATATGTTGATCCTCATGATCTTTTAGAATCGAAGTTGGAGAGCGCAGCTATCTGCATTCATTCTGAAAGAGGATTTCCTCAACGATGGCATAAGATAGACGCTGATCCTGAAGTTGATTACAGCCTCGAGCTCGAGAGTACAACTGACAGCCAAGAAAAAAGAGCTCTCAAAGAAAAACTAGCTGTTCTCAGCCATTATGATTTCTTTGAGTTGGATGATGGATACGACTTCGGGTCTAGCCTATATCAGTGGGGAGACATCGCAGAGGATGGGAAAGAAACCATTCTTAATGATCCCGGCTCTCGTCAATGGAAGCTACACCCTAAAGACATTAAGAACATTTTCCGCCTAGCAAGCAGCAAGCACAAAGTATGCCATTTGATTCGCGGACATCAACATGAATTCACCTCGCACGTTTATAAGAGAAGAAAGAATGGGAAAGAGAAAGTTTTAGCCACCACGCTCTCAGTGGGCGCGAATACGCCTGCATATAAAGGAGATGACGATAATCAGCCAGACATAGCCTTTCTCATTCAGACAGATTTCAAATTCAAGGATTGGAAGAAAAAAATCTTCGCGCGCGAGCATCATTCATCTCAATATACTATCTCACCAGAAGCGACGTCACTTTATGAAAATGATGCTACCGAGTACCTATATAACCTTAAACTCTCTTCATTGATTGAAGAGAAGGATTGAAATTTGTTACTATAATTACTCTTTATTATAGTTTTTTACACTTTAGCTGGTCATTTCATGAGCTCTTCACCATCTCTTTCTACAAGTGAGAACAGTAAGCTCTCCCCACATCTTTTAAGCGCGACTTTTCTCGTTGCTGGAACATGTATTGGGGGAGGCATGCTCGCTCTTCCTGTTGTCTGTGGATCCGCAGGACTTTTCCCAAGTTTAGCCTATATGGCCCTTACATGGGCTATTATGACACTGACCGCTCTCTGTCTCGTCGAAATTGGATTCTGGATGACTAAAGAAGACGCCCATATTGTCTCTATGTCAAAAAAGATGCTCGGACCTGTTGGACAATGGATCAGCTGGGCACTCTTTTTATTCATCTCCTATAGCTCTCTTATTGCCTATACAGGTGGCTCCGGCCACCTTATTTCCGAAGCGATCGGCTCAATTACAAATGGAAGCTTTACTCCCTCGAAAGAGATGGGGTGCATTCTCTTTACGCTTCTCTTTGGGCCTTTTATTTTCGTTTCTCACTACACATTAGGGAAAGCCAACAGCTATCTCTTCTACGGAATGATTATCAGCTACTTCCTCATCATTGGCTCTGGCATTCAGCATATTGACCCTCAATTCTTCTTAAGAATGGACTGGAGTGAAGCTCCAAAGAGTGTGCCATTTCTTCTCACCTCTTTTAGCTTTCAGACAATGGTTCCAAGCCTTCATCCTTATCTTGGGCATGATAAGCGCTCACTTCGCATATCTGTGATTGCAGGAACGCTCTTGGCTTTCGTCGTTTACGCTCTATGGCAATTTGTCGTGATAGGAAGTGTCTCGTGGGATGGGCCTCATGGTCTTCAAGAGGCGTATTTAAATGCGCAACCGGCAACTTATTCATTAAGCCACTCAACGAACAATCAATTCTTAGGCCTTATCGCCTCAGCATTCGCCTTCTTATCACTCGTCACGTCATATTTTGGCATCTCGATGGGGCTTTTCGATTTCTTAAGCGATGGCCTGTCAATATCGAAGAAAGGAAGAGGAGCTCTTTTCTTAGGAGCCCTGGTTTTGATTCCTTCCTTATTCTTCGCCATGAAATTTGAGAGCGTCTTTCTTCTAGCGCTTGATCTTTCAGGAGGGTTTGGAGACACTATTCTCAATGGCCTTATTCCGATTATCATGCTCTGGACAGGCTGGACTCTCTATACCAAAAAACAACTTACTTTCAAGATGAAAGCAGGATTGATTCTTCTCGCAGTAGCCTATCTCTTTGCTTTCTCCATTGAGGTTAAAGAGAGATTTATAAGCGGCGAGACTCTCTATGACAACAAAGTTGTCGACGTCATCGAAATTGAGTCAGACAAGTAATAGATCACTTCAACGAGCTCGCTCCTTTACAGCGAGCTCTCTTCTTATGCCCCACATTGCTTTTGAAGTTGGACTATCCAATGAAGCGCGTGCTGCTTCATCTTATGATACAAGCTTGCGAGCCCATTAGCTCTTCCTGGAGTTAAACTCGCAGGAATCCCAAGCTCTTGAAGATAGGTTGGAGGACATTGGAACAACGCTTCTGGCTTTTCGCCACTATACACGCGAACAAGAAGCTGCCCTAATCCAGCGGAGATAAGAGCATCGGATTCTGTCTCAAAGAGGCAGACGCCGTCAATCAACTCTGCTCGAAGATACATCTTACTCTGACAGCCAGGAACTAAATGATCATCGTCCTTAAATGAAGCAGAAATCTCCTTCTGCTCTTTTCCGAGATCAATGATCGCCTGATAGAGAGCCTCTTTCGTTTTACAAGAAGAGAAGAGCGCTTTCATCTCTTCTTGCTTATGGATGCAAGAGACATGCTCAGGAGAGGGAATTTCTTTTGTTTCTGAATCAGAAGATACCATACAGCTGTAAGAAGAAAGTGATGAAAAATATAAGGGCGTAGCATGACAAAAATGCGACGCCCTCAATTAAATATACTCTTTTTACAGCGAATACGAAAGAGACTTTTTAGCTCTTATTATTCTTTGGCAATTGATGAAGTGTTGAGAAGAAGTGTTGAAACTCTTTTTCAGCATCGTCGTGATTATACATATCGAAGTAACAATCGCTTAAGGCATATCGAAGCCCAATAAATTCTATCCCCAACTCTTCTTCGACAGAGACTGTATCTTCAATGTGAGATTGCTTATCGTTGATAAAGATAATTCTCTTAGGTGTATACCCAGAGGCTTTTATCAACTGACTAAGAGCAACGCCCTTACTATACGCGCTTGTAAAAAGAATTCCCTTCGTATAGAGAGCTTCTTTCGCTGAAGGCACCCACATCCCATGATACGTTAGTGGATTTTTTGAGAAGTCTATCCCTAATGACTGAAGTTGATGAATCGTTGTTGCAGAGATTTGATGGCTTCTCGTTGTCATCGCTATAGTAGGAGCGAGCTTTTGAGATTGTTGTACCGTCTTTGAGGTTATCTCCCCTTCAATTGGAATAATAGGTGTGATGCTCTGGATTGCGTGCCACAGTTCTATTACTCGCTGCTTTGCCAAATAAGGCTCATGAGGATTTTCTTCCAAAGCCTTATGGATTGACATACGAAACCACTCGTCAGTACCAATCGTCTGAGCTGCTCGAAAGATGGTATTATCAATATCGAATACAAGAAGAGTATCTGGATAATAATAGTGCGTAGAGCTTTGCGATCCTCCTGAATTATCCTCGGGAAGACGGACTGGCTCTCCTTTTTTCAGCTCTACTAGAATCTCTTCAATCGAAGAACACTCTCGAATAGTATACGCATGAAGACCTGAAAAAGGACCACTCAAACAGAACAGATAAAGAAATATAAAAAGTGGTAAGTAGGAGAATCGATACGCAAAGTTCATAGTATAACTCCATCAACAACAATAACAGATGGGCGATCTTTATACTCAAAAGTTGGCAAATCGGCTACTTAAGAAGCGCATTCAACTCTTCAATCTTTTTCTCAGTATCCTTACTCATTTGATCATAGCGCCTTGCTTCACTGATATATCTTCTATAAGAAACCCAATCGATAGTTAAAAGACGATCAGCTTCACGATGTGCATAGAGAGCTCTCGCTTTATAAAGCTTCAATTGCTCCTGAAGAGCTGCAATCGCCTCTTTTAACTCTTGGACTTCTTGATCATTGTTCGGTGAATTAGATGATGCAAAATCTTCCTCATTGGATGATTGAGGAGAAGGCTTCTCAATCTCAATCCCTTGAATTTGTTCCAATGGCGCAACTGTCGCAGACAAACACGTCATTGTCATAAGAGCTGAAGAGACTGTTTTACGGGTGCATTGAAGAGTTGTCTCTATGACATCCATACGTACTATCAATCTCGCTTAAGGAAAATTTGCCGATTTAGAAAGAGAACATCACTATCTACGAAATTTACGCCTCTTTTCCCTCAAGAAATGAGCGAGAGGAGAACATCCAAAAGGCGGTAATTAAAATATTTCGTAAACTGATGTAGAGAGAACCCTACTAAAAAACACATTCTTCCTTCAAGGAAATTCTCAGATTTTTGTTAAAAACAACAAAAACCTTGCTCAGAATACAATACAAGGGTGGATCGGAATTCACTTCAATGAGTTTGACTGGGCGATCAAATCACCAATCGTGCAATAGGCCATAGCCTCTACAACTGGAACCGCTCGAATAGCGACACAAGGATCGTGCTTGCCTCGTTTTGGAGTCTCATACATACACTCATCTCCATGAGCATCAACGGATGGAATAGGAATGCGTATACTCGAAGCTGGCTTAAAGGCAACCCTGAAGACAATACTTTCACCAGTTGAAATCCCTCCGAGAATTCCTCCTGCTCTATTAGAAGAAGGTATTATCTTTCCAGTAACGGGATCCTTTATAAAGCCATCGATATATTGAGATCCTCGCATAGATGATGCGTGAAACCCCTCTCCTATCTCAAATCCTTTCGATGCAGGAAGCCCCATCATTGAATGAGCCAAACACGCCTCTAGCTTGTTATATATAGGCTCACCTATCCCAGAAGGGACACCATCGATACGGCATGTCACAACGCCTCCAACCGAGTCTCCTTCAACAACAAGCGATTCAAGAAGCGAACAAAATGCCATCTCTACTTCAGGATCGGGGCAAAAGATACCTCGGGGGCTTGAATTACAACATGATGCTACATCATTACGCTCTTCCCACTCTTTTGAGAGAGAGACACCTCCTACCTGCGACAGCCACGCTGTAACCCGAATGCCATATTGTGAAAGCCATTTTTCGACACAAGCTCCTGCCGCAACTCTTGCCGCTGTCTCTCGAGCAGACGCCCTTCCTCCCCCACGGTAGTCCCAATGGCCATACTTTTGACTGTAGGTAAAGCTCACATGTCCTGGGCGCAAGATGTGTTTGGTTTCATGATATGGAGATGAATCATAAGTGCGATTCTCAATCCACAAGGCTATAGGAGCTGCAGTTGTTTTTCCCTCAAATACCCCTGAGAGTATTTGGACTTTATCCTCCTCAGCTCGAGGAGAAGTGAGATGACTCCTTCCTGGAGATCTACGAGCAAGCTTTAGATTAATATCTTCTTCATTGAGAGGAATATTTGAGGGAAATCCATCAAGGACACACCCTATTCCTTTACCATGAGACTCTCCCCAAGTGGTGACTCGTACGATAGATCCGAAACTATTGCTCGCCATACAGTTTACCTAACGCTTTAAGACAACATGTTCGAGGAAAGAAGATCTTCTTCGATCATCTGTAATGTGAATCGTTCAGTGTCATAGATGAAATTGGCAATTGATTGAAAGAACGTATGACGCTCAACCCATATCTTCTCTACAAGGAATGCTACTAGTTCTTTATCAGTACTATCCTGAAGCCCCATCAATTCGAGCCTTGATAGAAGCCACAATGGAGACTCTCGATTGGAGTCTATCCATTTTTTCATACTCTCACGCAAGAAAATCTCAAGGGATTGAAAGAGATAAATATACTCAATGAGACATTCTTTTTTCCTCTCACGTACCCATTGAAGAGCTTGTAGTGAGCCTCCTCCTACACTGATAATACATGGTGATTTTTCACTATTTGGTTTCGAATGCGAATCAATTATTGCCTCTAAGATTCTTCCTTCTTCCTCTCGGAAGCGTTTTTCACCCCACTCAGTGAAGAGCGTGCGGATATTGCCTTGCTTTTCTTTCAACCATTTCGACTCAAGGCAGCGATCCGTATCAAAAAAGGGAAGAGAGCGAGCAGAAGAGATCAAGCTTCCGAGTGTAGACTTTCCTGCTCCTTGAAGACCAATGATTACAATAAACTGGGGACTCATACTTATCATACCGATACTTTTTCCCATCTTAAGCCTTGGGCTCCCATTGTCTCAAAAAAGTGAGGAAAGCTCTTCTGAATACATTCAATAGGACCTACGACAATTCCTTGACTATCTTTATTTTGTGATAGGATGGCGGCAGCTAAAACAGAGGATGCCATAGCTATTCTGTGATCATTATAACTTTGAAGTATCAGGGCTGCGGGATTCCCCTTCTCTTTTGTTGCATAAACGATAATCTCATCATCACCTGTAGACACCTGAAAACCACACCCGCGTAAAGCGCCTGATATTGCATCAATTCTATCCGACTCTTTCTTTCTCGCCGATTGCGCATTAAACAGCCTGAATGATCCCTCTTTCATAGAGCCCGCCGCAATGACCGCGAGGATTGGTAAAGCATCGATCATAGCATCAATATCTATCTCTGCTCCTCGGATATTTTGGGGACCAATCACTTTCAATTGAAGGGACTCTTCATTATATGAGATTTCAGCCCCAAGAGACTGTAAAAGAGGGACTATTTTCCGATCACCTTGCGGATCATGTAAATCAATTCCGTGAAATGTAATTGAAGATGGTGTCATGAGAGCTAAGGCAAGAGGAAAAGCAAGAGAGCTCGCATCAGATGGAATCGTATAGGAAAATGATGAGATCTTCTGCCCTGCAGGAATAATAAATGTCGTCTCATCAGGTCTTAAATAAGTAATTCCAACTTTCATAAGCCACCAAAGAGTAAACTCTACCCACGGCTTTTCCCCCATATCTTGTACATGGATGACCGACTCCCCTCTTCTGGGATGAAATCCTAACGACATGAGAAGAGCTGATACGGGTTGAGAATCAATTCCTACCACATGAACTTCTTTCGGATCTGTAAGAGGGCCACTCAGAATCAATGGAGCATACCCATCTTTCTTTTGATATGTTATCGTCGCACCAAGGCTCTTGAGCGCATCCACTAAAGGCTTCATCGGTCTTAAAGTTTGTACCGAGTTGTCTCCAGTCACAACAGCGGGAGTTTTTTGAAAGCAGAGTAAAGGCGCAATAAAACGAAGCACTTGTCCTGAGTTTCCAACATCGAGTATGTGTGATTGATCACTCGATGGCAAATTTCGAATGACACCACCAACCCCATGGACTTCCGCATCAAATGAGAAAGGAGAGTGATTTGATGAATTTTTTTTCTCAATTTTGGCGCCTAATAGAGAAAGCGCTTGAATCATTGCTTCCGTATCAGGGGAAGCTAAAAGATTCGTAAGAGAAGAGACCCCAGTGGCCATAGCCGCAAAGTATAGTGCTCTCATGGTGTGTGATTTTGATGGAGGAAGTTTCATCTCTCCATGAAGTGATGAGCCAAATATCCGAACATATGTTGAGCTGTCTTGTTGTCCTGTCACCTGTACGTACCTCCACGTATATACGCTCTCTGTACACACCCGCTATTCGTACTTCCTAAGAAAGCACATACTCGTACGCACACAAGCATATATTTTTTCTCTTTTCTGAATCTTCTAAAAACGAAGCAAAAAACTTCGAGGCATGCACAAAAACAGGGATGATAAGCGCTTATTCCAGGCAACTCATCGTCATGAACGATTGAGAGACCACAATTCTTGTTAGCAGGATTTAAGAGCAGGTGAGAAGGCCTTTATACTCAAGATAAAGGCCTTATTCTCTTCCTAAACTTCGTCTGAATAGAGGCTTACAGGTTTAGTTATCAATATTTCAGAGGCCCCTTTCTTTCGCAGGAGCGCTTGCTTAGTCCACTCTTTCGCTGTAGAAGCAGTGGTGAGAAGATATGCAGCATCATGTTCATTGATTAAATCGTATCTTGCATAGCCCGTATCGATTCCAATAGTGAGAGTTGTGGATACAACTTTCTCATCATCCAATTTAAGATGCTTGTGCTTATGCTCGTGCCCTCTGAATATCTTTTTTACTTTATGTTGAGCCGAAGAAAGCCTCAGATACTGCTTAATATCTTGAGCGTTCATATGCCACCCTCTATCTCCTAAAGATCCAAGCCAGGTTTGAAATTCATCGACGTCAGCCCAATTATATGCTGTTAAAGACTCATCAAAGCTATCAGATTTTTCTCGTAGCTCTTTACTTTGCTGAACAAGCTGCTCGATCCTCTTCGCCGCTATTTTTTGCTTCAACTCACTTCTTTGATTTTTCTCTTCAGATGAGAGCGAGCTCTTATCTTTCAGCTTGTCGAGGAGATCTTGATAATTGATGCTTTCATCAATCTTCATATTCTTTATTCTTTCACTCAGCTGTATCTCTTTTGAAACAGCCGCTCTCGCATAGGGCTCATCAACATCAAGAATCTGAGCCGGATCAACATGAGGCTCAAATAATCCATGCGTAAATTGAACGTATTCTTTTTTACCTGAATCTGAAGTCTGGCCTATATAGAGGGTAAGCGGCATCGTCTGATACAACTGAGTAAGAAGTTTAGATTTTTCTATATCACCTGAGCCAACAAGATTTCGAAGATTTCTATCATTTCCGTAGTAACTCTGATTGATCATTACATCTTCATGATTTCCACGGATAAGGTGAGTTTGTCCCTTGTTCGCCATTTTAAGAGCGACAAGAAGCTCCATGACCTGAACACCATTTGCGCCACGGTCCATGTAATCACCTAAGAACACCAGATGAACGCCTTTCTTACAGCGGAAGTTTTCGTCTAGGTTGCCTTGTGCATGTAAAACTTTCAGATTCTCAATGAGCCCCTTCAAATCTCCATGGATGTCAGCTCGAACAAAAATCTTGGTTTCATTCTCTACATCGACTTTTTCAATGAATCCATACTGGGTCTTATAATCGATATCGTTTGTGAACTCTTTATTATGCTCTGTTATTCTATCTATAAACCTCTTCTCATCAAAAGGCATTTGCTTAAAAGTCCCACGCTCGCTATCCCAGTAAGTCTCATATTGAGCGATAAGGTTTGATACTACCAAACTCTTCTCGTTATTAGTCTCATAAGGAATATCATTTGATTGAGCGCCATTTTCCTCCAGTGGAACCTCATGATTTTCTTCACAAGTGCTCAGTGGGGGCGATGGCAATTCGTTTTCTGAAGGTAGAGCAAGAACCTCGAACCCGTTGTATATATCCATTATTTGCGCTTGACTCAGCGAACATTGATTAATGTAGTTAGTCATATAACACCTTTTTTAAGCACGCATGTTATAGTCAAAATATTTAATTTATGCTGTTAAAAAAATGTAAAAACAAAGCCGCTTAGCAAGTTTGATTAAACAAATAATGATAGATCTTCTTTAAGAAAAAGGGATTTCAAACCGATCTCACGAAATTGAAATCGTGCCATAAGATCTAGAGTCGCTTTATCGCAATATTCTTTTAAGATGTTGATTTCTCTACATACATGGATGGTGGATGCCCTAGCGAATAAGGAAGCTCTATAGTGGGGCGTTATGAGAGTCGAGGAATGATATTCCTTCATGGAGACCATGAGTAATCAACAGGCCTTTTAAATTTATAAAAGGCCTGATACATGTTTTAGACAGCATCGGAATGGATGCTTACTGGATTAGCTATTTCTGTTTCAGATGAGCCTTTCTTTCGTTGCAGCGCCTGCTTTGTCCATTCTTTCGCTTTAGGAGCGGTGGTAAGAAGATAAGCTATGTCATGAGGATTCATCGTATCGTATCTTTCATGACCTGTATCATTCCCAATAGAGAGCGTTGTCACTAACGCTTTGCCATTATTCATCTTGAGGTGCTTATGTCTATGCTCATGCCCTCTAAATATCATTTTCACTTTATTTTGAGCAGAAGAGAGTCTCATATAATGCTTTATATCCTGGGCACCCAAGAACCATCTTCTCCTTCCCATAGTTCCAATCCAGGATCTATTTTCACCGACATCAGCCCAGTTATAGGCGGTCATGTCGTTCTCATCGTATTCTACACGCTGCGCTTTACTTTCACGAACGAGATGCTTGATCCTCTTTGCCGCTAATTTTTGCTTTAACTCACGTCTTTGATTTTTTTCACCTGCTGAGAGCATCGTCTTCTTAGTCAGCCTGTCGAGTAGCTCTTGAGAATTGGAGCTTTCATTAACTTCAATTTTCTTTATCCGCTCACTCAATTCTATTTCTTTGGAGACACTCATTCTTGCATAAGGCTCTTTTCCATCAAGAATTTGAGCTGGATCAACATGGGGCTCAAATAGCCCGTGAGTAAATTGGACATACTCTTTTTTACCTGATACCGTATCCTGCGACCCTATATAGAGAGTAAGTGGCATCGTCTGATACAACTGAGTGAGGAGATTTACTCCTCTATCATCCTCTAGGTTAATCAGATTGCGAAGATTTCCATCAGCGCCACAATATCCCCTATTAATGGAAACATCTTCATGATTCCCTCTTATGAGGTGAACTTGCCCTTTATTCGCCATTCTAAGAGCGGTGAGAAGCTCCATGACGTGAACACCGTGAGCTCCACGGTCCATGTAATCACCCAAGAATACAAGGTGCACACCTCTCCTGCAGCAAAAATTCTCATCCAAGAGACCTTGATTTTGTAAAGCTCTAAGATTCTCTATAACACTCTTCAAAGAACCATGGATGTCAGCTCGAACAAAAATCTTGGAGTTGGAATCTACATCGACTTTATCAATAAAACCGAAATGTGTCGTATAATTAGCCCCGCTTGCAAACGTTTGATTATGTTCAGTTATCCTGTTGATAAACCTTTCTTGATCGAAAGGAATATTCTTAAAAGTTCCACTCTCTTTATCCCATGAAGATTCAAATTGAGTAATAAGGTTAGATACCTCTAAAGCTTTCTCATTATTCTTTCTTTGAGAAGAATTTAAAGACGATCGAACTCTCTTTCCCGATTGCGAAATTGTCTTTTTATTTATGGGCCTATCTTCTCTTAGAGCAGGAGGACGCTGTGACGTTACTGAAGGTCTATAATCCTCAACTGCATGATGAGGCGCTATTTGGTTGAATTTAGCAACAGCTCTATTGAAAAGAGGTATTAAATTTCTAGCATACGATAAATGAGGCTTAATTGATTCGAGTGTAGCTTGCGACTGTTCCAAATTAACTGAATAGAAAATCTCTCGAAGACATTTAAAAGGCTTTACTACGGCCCAAAAGATACGACTTATCCAAGAAGATTGTGTAATAGTAAGATCCTTCGTAACCCAACCGGCAGCTTTATTTGGGAGCTGAGCTAGAGTTTCCAGCCTTTGACGAACATCAATTATCTGAGCCTGACTCCATTGACTTTGATTATTACGGATTGCCATTTAATATCCCCTTTGTATTTGGAGATATTATAAATTAATTTAAACTTTTTATGAATAAAACAGATTAAATTAAATCAATTAACAAACAAAACAATCATTCAAATAAAGATACACGTTCCTTAAAAAATCACTCTCTTCTCCAGAGAAATCTTCTTTCCCCCAGTAGAGAAATTGCCATGCGGCTTGGCGCATCCAGAGTTCGAATCCTGAGACCTCTTTTCGCTTCATGAGTTCTTGATTATCAAAATGCGGGGTATGTGAGAGATGGCCTCTTTTATGGCAAATATCTTGAAACCAGTCACTCTTCTGTGGATAGGCAAATTCGGCAACTATTACCTCATCCTGAATCCAATCTGTCGGAATCATCTGATAGAGATCAGACGACGCATCTAAAGGAGTAGTGTTGACAATGCTCGTTACTTTTTGAAGAAGAGAGCGGATCTTTACTGTGTCGTAAACGTTAAGGATCGAGTGAGCAATTCCTTCGAACCGCTCGCAAGCCTTTTCATACGATCTTGCTAGTATATGCACTTTCCAGCCTCTTTCTTGAAAAAAAATCGCGCAAGCGCGCGCGACATCCCCAGAGCCAATAATCACGAGATTGCCCTCATCTTTTACCCCACGAGCTTGAAGGGCATCCAAAAGGGCCTTTGTATCTGTATTCCACCCTCGTACTTGATTCTCTTCTTCTATTAAGATTGTATTTACCGGCCCCTTACTTCCTGGAACCCATGATGAGACCTTTTCTTTCAAGGGCGTCGTCACACTCAATCCTCGAAAATGAAGCTTTCTCAAAAGCTTGAGAAGAGAATCATCACATTCTTCTTTCGATACATCTATTTTTACATACACAGACTGAGTATGTTTTAAAGAATGAAGGAGCTTTGTATGGGTAGTATGAGAGAGACTTTTATCGACAGGGCTGCCTATCAACCCATATACAGACGTAAGCTTTGGGGTTGAATCAATGAGATACTGGCTCTTTAGGGTCTCAATATCAATTTGGCCAAGAGCTTTCTCAAATCCTTTCAGGCATGTAAAGGTAAGAAAATTCCCCCAAAAGTGCGCAAGAACCCTAAAGAATGAATAAAGCTCTCCCATTGCGATGACAGTTATAGGAAGCGATACCGTTCTCTGACTGAGAAAAAGAAGCACTTCTAGCGCCATGTGGATTGAGTGTGGATTGAACGCGCACTTGATAGAATCAACTCCACGAATCTTCGACATCTTTTCTACAAGTTCAATAATATCGACGCTAGATTGAAAAGCGGGAACCTCGGCAATTGGATCGTGATATGAGACTTGGAGGTGAATCTCTCTTTCTCGCTCTCGAAATACTGCTAGCACTTCATCAATATTGTCTTTGAGAGGAAGGTCAACAATTGAGGGCTTATAAGGCAGCTTTTGCAGAACTTCTAGCCATAATTGGACTTGAGATAACGATACTCGACTCTCGCTGATATCAAACCGGACGAGTAAAGGCTTCTTGATTTTTCTTAAAAAATCTTGCGTTATTGGGGCGATCTCAAAATCCTCTGATTTTAGAAGCCGTAGCTCGATCATATCCGCGCGTAAAGCCCAGTTGAGTCTCTCTGATGAGTGAAGAATTCCTTCTATATCCGATTGATCGAGTGAAAGACAGAGATGGCCTATTTTTTTCTTTGTAAGGTGAAAAGGCGTATTTCGGGTAGTACTAGCTGTATCTTTCACTGTAAGATCACCCCTTCTTTTCTAATGAATAGTTAAGGGTGGCTGAAATTACATTTTCTGAAAAGAGCTGCAAATCTTTATAAAGACGAAAGTTGGGTAGTTTAAAACAGAAGAAATTAAAGAAGTGTAAGAAAAAAGCCCTTATTTATGGCTTTTCATTCTTACACTTTCGAAAGAAATACTAACCTAAGGCAACTTCATTAGGAAAGACTTCTTAAATCCTTTCTCGATACTTTAATAGTGTTATTCCTTCTCTTGAGGAGCAGGCAAAGCGTTACTTGGAATATCCAAAATCTGTACTGAGGTTAGTTCCGGCTGATGAGAGATATACCGTAAAATTCTGGATAATTTTTTATACAATCGATTAAAGTTTCTCCTAGAGAAAGCTGCAGTCATAAACGGGTTTAACATCAAACTTAAGTTGCACTTTCCATTTTGAATCGACTTTTGGAAGATGGCAGTAAAGATCTTCTCCACATCTGGTCTAAGCGTGCTATTATATCTCTTAAGCAAAGCACCACTAGATTCTTTTTGTAACCTACTCTCTAGATTGAATTTCCTTACTTTCTCAACGGTTTCCTTGGCCAATTTTCCAAGCTCCGTATTCTTATCCAAAATTGTATCTAAATATGTAAAGTCAATGTTTAGAGTGAGCCTTCTTTGGTAGAAAAAATTTCCATTCACATCTCCCTGGGGGATAAAAGAGCCCTGTTCCGTTTCGATATAACTACAGTTTTCATCGCTATTAGAGATTACGTAGCGAAATCCTTGAAAATCAGGAACCTTAAACAGAGAGCTGCCAGGACGGCAGGGATTATTGTAGAGATTCTGAGAAATTATTTTTCTCAAGATATTCTCATACATAAAATCGGATCTATTCGTCTTAAGGAAACTCAGGGCACTATCAATAAGCTTTTTGTGGTGTTCAGAGCCCTTAAAAGCTCGATACCAGGTTGAGCAAACCCGGCTTGCATCCAGTGCTGCTTCTACAGACATGAACGGAAAGAGCACATTCTGTACAACTTCTTCAGTTAATGCTTGTAGGGCGTTTGTCCTATCAATGGGGCAATTTAGGTTATTGGGAACAAAATCATTATCCTGATTTGCTGCAATTTGTAAAGGCGCAGGTAAATCATTAGGAATCATATAAAAACCAAAGTTGTTTAACTCTTCAAAAAAACTAAATTTTAGTTCAAAGAGTTATGTAATTAAATGAAAATAACATTAAAGATTAATAAAGAGATAAAGATTGTCAATCTTCAGATAGTAAACCCCCATGGACAAATAAAAATAGAGCTGTAGAAAAAAGATTATAACAATACCGAAAAGAGGGCTTCAAGAAGGAAAAGGTATCTTTCTACTTGAAGCCTACTCATCATGAAGCATATTTTAGGCTACAAATCCACTGACGTCTTCTTATCGACTCTCTTCGGAAGATTGAGCCTCGGTGATATCCTCAAATTTTATTGAAGAAAGCTCAGGCTGTCTGAACACACACTTAATGAACTCTCGCTCTTTAGGCGTTTGATTAGGCATAATTTGCTCTTCCAGCGTTTGCCCATTATTCGCATCATCAGGCCAAACCAAGCTATTAACAAACCCTCGAATGCTTAATTCACCTTCTTTTGCAGCTTGCATAAACACCTTATCAAGCAGCTTAGGATACTGAGAGGATATCTCCTTATCGCAGAATAGACTCTCTCCATTAGCTTTATATACCTCTAAATCAGTCGCAGAAGCTGAGCTCAAGATATTATCGGCTAAAGCCATCCTATTTTTTAAAGTAGTAAGATCGAGCAAAATCTTTCCTGCTTCGGGGTCGTTGTCGATTATTTCTTTAAACTTTTCCTGCGCGATTGAAAGATTGTAAACGACGTAGAGGTCATTTTCCGCTGCATTTGGATTATCTGCGACAGCTACATGATTACCCTCTGCCCCAAACCCAACGGAAATTACTCCTCTCACTTTAAAAGAACTCTGGAGAAAATCAGCCGCAAAGTGCTGACTAACATATTGAGCTGCGATTTCCTCAAAAATAGATTTCTTATTGATTGCTTTGCTAATTAATTCTCTGATCGATTCAGCGGCTTTTGTAAGGCGAGTTTGATGCGCACTCTCCTTAAAAGCGCTATAAAATGCTGTACAAGTTCCACGAGCTTCCCATGCAGCATCTACAGGCATAAACTCGCTTACGATGTTAGCTAAGATTTCTACGGGCAAGTAAGAAATATTCTTAGGGCAAAGAGGTGGACATGGAATATTATCTACAGACAGATTAATGCCATTGTTATTTGAACTGAAATTACTAATCATATAATCCTCTAATATTAAGATTGAAATACTTATTAATTTTAATTTTAATTAAAAATTAATGTAAATAAAATAATATAGAGCTCTTCCCAATTTAGAAATGCATGAAGGTTTACACTTTGAGATGAAACCTTAAGTGAGAAAGATCAGAACAATCTTTTAAGGTAAGCTATGAGAAGATCTACGTCTTCTTCTGAAATATTGTAGCGATATGTTCCTAGACCACATTCAAACGGCAAACCGTAAGAGCGAAGAAAAACCATTGCAGGCTTCGAAGAGATATTCTTTTTATCTTTCTCCATTGCGGCTCTGAAAATCTCGACATTGATGGCATCAGACCATCTCATGACAGAACGAACCCTCTCATCAAAGAAGGAATAGATCTCATCGAAAAATGAGCTGTCTACAATTCCTATTTTCTTCCCTAAGAAACCTTCTGCGATGATTCCATAAAAGACAGCAATCCCATGAGGCATCTTTCCATGACTTGCGGCCTCAAGCGCATGCGCAACTGTGTGTCCAAGATTAAGAAGATGCCTTTTTTCAGGATTGTTTAATGCTTGGCTTGCTATCGACATTTTTACTTGGGTATTGAAGAAGATCTCATCTACCCACTCGTCATGAGAGATACTATTTTTAGACTGCGAAAGGCGTGAAAAGAGTGATATAAATTGAGTATGGGCCTCCTTTGAGTGAAGGAGCGCATGTTTCCACATCTCGGCCGAGCTTTGTAAGATATCCAATTGAGAGAATTCATCGAGAAGATCAACAGACGAGTATACAAAAGCTGGAAACGTAAGAGAGCCAATAAAGTTCTTTATTCCATTAAAATTAATTCCATTCTTTCCTCCAAGGGTTGCGTCTGTCATAGAGAGCAATGTAGAGGGAAATAAAATAAGTGGGCACCCCCTCATATAAATTGATGAGAAGAATCCAACCAGGTCTGATAGAGCACCGCCGCCGAATGCAGCAATATGCCATGATTGGTTTACTCCCCTTGAGAAGGCATAATCTATAAGACGTTCTAAATAATCCCACGTTTTAGCCTCATCTCCTCCATCAAGATGGTATGTCTCAACACGCTTATAAAAAGACGAGACCTCTTGAATTAAGGCTTCTTGCTTTTGGAGGGGCACATTCTTATCAATACAAAGAAATAGCGAGGGAGTCTCATGATGCAGAATTGATTGAAGGCTTGGCTCTTCACGAAGATGCCTTGATAATACTTTTAAAGAAGAAGCGACAACATAGGACCCTAAAGAAATATTCGCAGCATGTGAGAGAGAGCTTTTTCGTATCATAAAATTTCGAGGGGAATCTTGTTTATAATTTCAAAAAATTGACGCTTCCTAAATAGGTAGTATAGAATACATTATATGATGTAGCCAAAACCAAAAAATAGATACTCCATGAGCCGTTTTCTCTTTCTTCTCTTCACTATAGCCACACTTATTACAAAGCCTGCGCACTCACGTGAGACGGAAGAAAATAAGCTACCTACAGCGCTTTTGCCAAGAACACGCCTCGCATCCCTAGAAGTAGGATCTATTTTTGTTTATTCTTCTAATGATCGTGTATGGCTTGTCGCTATAAAAGAAAACAGACAAGAAAGATACAGCCTTGTTGTTTCTGAAGCGACACAAGATACTTTGAAACGAGAGGGTCTTGCTAACTGGTTTGATTGGTATGATGAAGGCTCTTTCTCATCGTTATCAACGACTGAGATCGAGATTGATGCAACCTCTCATGAATTTCAAGAGAAAAATTTGGGAGAGAAACAAATCGAAGAAGACTCTACCCTCTCTTATTTCCTCAAGACCCTCTTCTCAAATAAAGTAAAAGTAAAGCTGCTTTTTGACTCTCAAAGAAGAAAAATCGGACCAACTCCACTTCCTGGTGAAATTGATGTCAGGAAAGTATGGCAGCCCCCTCTTCCTCTCATTCATGGAAAGACCTTTACTCCAGATAAAAAGGCCTACAAAATTGATGCCTTTGAAATTGAATGGCCTCAAGATGGCAGCGATTTTGAAGGGAAAAGCGCAGTAGCGTATTACTACTCACCACTTACAAAAGAAATCGACAATACGAGTCATTTTCTTTCCTGCCTTCCTATTTGGCTTGAGTCTAAAGGAAAAACTCTTTTTATCTTTCGACTCATAGATTGCCGTAAGGGCTTATCTACAAACTAAGTAGAAACCGGCGGTGAATCCTCTGATCATTAACAAAATATCTGAAGATCATTCAGAGAGATAACCACTTCGAGACAAAAGATATCAACAGAACATAAGCCTTTTATTATCAACTGCTTAACAACTACTACCTCTCTGTGATAAGCCTGTATTTCAGAGGACACCCTCTCTCATTCCCCGAGGAAATCGACATATTCTCGACACAATCCCCACAGAAAATAAATACGATTAAGTACTATTTGAGTACTTTTTACTTAAATTATCCTTGGGAAAAACTCAGTCATAGACATTCTGACTCCAAAAAAGGTATAGTCACTTTTTTCTCCTTCAAAGAAGCTCTTTGGCACTTTTGATTCCTATCTAAAGTCCAAGGGCTTTTTTGAAAAATAAAAGGGCGCTCTCACATAGCGCAGTAATAATTTGTCTCTGCATCAAGGCGAGGAAGCTTCCTTACCAAACAAAAGATAATGATCTCGAGGTGACATGGTTCAAAAGCTGCTCAACCGCTGCTTTCATTCATTCAAGCAATGGCTTCTTAAAAGAAAGTATAAAAAAGCGCTTCATCAAGCTGCCCACGCGCTTCACCAAGACCGAGCCTCTTTTAATGAGCTAAATAGCCCATCGACAGTTGAAGAAAGAGAAAAGCACACCTCTTTTTTAGAGCTAAAGAATGCCGTTGGCAAAATGTATCAAGAGATCTCAACGCCTACGGAAGAAAGTCTTGAGCGAGCACGCCCTCTTTACGAGCAAATAACTCGTTCATTACATTCTCTGCCTAAGAAAAGCTACTTACGAGTCTTTTCAGAGTTTGTTTTCGCACTTCTTGTCGCAATATTACTTGCAGGGATTATCCGCCAAGTTTGGTTCGAACTCTATGAGATCCCAACAGGATCGATGAGACCAACATTTAAAGAACAAGATAGAGTATTAGTCTCAAAAAGTTCTTTTGGTATCAACATCCCCTTTACAACAGGACACTTCCTCTTCTCTCCCAATCTCATTCAACGAGGAACAATTGGGGTTATCACTGGTGAGGGATTAGATCTTCCAGATGTCGATACTGTATATTTTGGCCTGTTCCCTGGAAAACGGCGTTATGTAAAAAGAATCGTAGGCCTTCCCGGCGATTGGGTCTATTTCTATGGCGGTGACGTATACTGTCTAGAAAAAGATAGTAAAACGATTCGTCATCTCAAAGCGGACCCTCTCTTTAAAAGCCTCGAATACATTCCATTCATCCATTTTGAAGGGAAAACGGAACTAGTTAAAGGCTCAAGATTCGGACGACAAAAGACTGTTGAAATCAAGCAAATGAATATTCCTATCGCTCGTGTCGAGTATAGCTCTCAGGGATCGATAGAGAGTTTCATTCGTTTTAAAGAAGACGGAAAAGACACCTCCTGGATACGTCAGTTCTCAGAGAGCAAAAAGCTTTTTCGATCAATGCCTCAAACCATCGGAGATTTCTGGGGCATTAAGAATTTCGCGAAAAGCAGGCTCATCCTTCCTGAAGAGCTTCCTCCAATTGCTTTAAAGCTCGGATATTCGGATCCAAAGGCCCTTGCATGGCTTGAGCTTTATCATAGCCCTGTTCTTCCTGAGACCTCTGGAAAAGATACTCAAGGGAGAATGTTCGTACCTCCAATCCTCACGTCACGTACATGGATCCCTCTTTATGAGGAGCACTGTGACCGCCTCATGAACGGGCTTTATACAGCACGTTTTGTCATTGATAATGGCTTCATCCATCGATATCACTATGAAGGGGCATATAAAGAATCGCAAGTAAAGCCTCCAAAACCGCTTAAAGACGGCACATACGAGTTTTACTATGGAAAAGCCTATGAAATAGCCTCAAGTGGAAGAGCTACTGAATTAGATGAGGCAACTCATGACCTTTACCCAAAGACTGTGAAAGAGCTTATCTTCTGGTATAATATTGGTATCGATATGAACGAGGAGTATCTCTCAAGATCCCCTTCATCGCCACTTCCTACTCGATTCACCTACTTTAAGGACGGCGATCTTTACAGTATGGGAGTCGCGATTATTGAAAAGGATGATCCTGTACTCAAGCGCTTTGAAGAGAACGAAATTACCCGGCAAGCAAAAGACTATAGCTATTTTGCCTTTCAAGATTCAGGATCGCCGCTGAAAAATAACGATAACAAGTTCTTCCAAACGTATGGATTTAAAATTCCTGAGAAGCATTATTTGCTCCTTGGCGACAACCACGCCATGAGTGTCGATAGCCGATATTTTGGTGTTGTTCCCGAAGAGAATATTCAAGGGTCTCCTGTATTTCTCTTCTGGCCTTTTGGAAAAGAATGGGGATCCCCTCTTCAACCATCACGCCCATTTGGAATGGTATCAATTTACAGTCTAGGAATTATTATCTTTACCCTTTCTGCTGCTACCTGGATTTCTATCATCCAGAAGCGCCAAGAAAAAAGAGAGCTCGAAGAGATATCTAAAGATCTCCATTTTCATTAAGCAATCACAAGACCACCATTCATAAAAAAGGCGAATAATTGAGAGAGCAGCCTCTCGATTATTCGCCTCTTTCACTATATATTCTTATTACATTTCCATAATTTTAAAATGAATATTTTAAAAACTATAGTTTCATGTTATGAACAAGAAATAATTTAATACTCTCTTGTTTCTAATTTTTCTAAACAACATCAGACAACAATTATATATATGCAGATACTATGCCAACCACCATATCGAGGATACTATCATCCTTCCATGGATGTTTCTTGACGCCTTCTCTTCATTCGGAAGAGAGCGATGAAATAAATGAGAGTGGAGATCCTGTTGAGAAAGTAATACATGCTTTTTCAACACTCAATCTCTCAGAGTCAAGTATCCTCTCAAGAAGCGATAGAAGAAGTATCAATATCCTTGTCTCCCCAAAGAAAGGCCTTTTAGAATTTAAAAAGTTCACTGAAGAGCGAGCTGAGATTCCAACATTAAATACACAAGCTCTTCGAGCAGCCCTCTTAGGTCAGAAAATACTTACTCAAGAAGTATTCCCGGAACAGGCAGTCGAAGCAATCAATATGCAGATCACTGAGATAGCCAAATCGATCGATCATAGCCTATCAACGTTATCAACAAACACACATACTTTTGACGAAAAGATTGAATATAGCATAAGAAACTGCTTGAGTGTCGCGCATCTTCTTACAGAAAAAACATGCGTACAAAAGCAATTTGTAGAATTTCTCTTAAAACTTACTATTTGCAATATCCGCACGCTTTTCCAAATCTGGCATAAGTCTACTGGTAGTGAAGATATTCACTACAACAGGCTCTATAAAGAAGCTGAGTCTCAAATACTCTCGCTTCAAGAAGGATTTCCTGATATTCCACTCCCAATTCTGACTAAATATTCAATTAAAGATGAATCGATCTCACAGCCAATTGTCGCGATTGCTCCAAATCTACTCTGTGAAAGAGGCTCTGAGGTTCAAAACATCGACTGCTTGACAACTATCCTCTACCCCGACCATGTCGACGAAGTAGTGAGTGAATATATACCAAAAATATACTTCAAAAGAGTTCTCAAACAGATTGAATCACTCCCAAAAGATTTAAAAAGAGTCCCCTTCGAGATAAAAGAGAAATTCCTATTATGCAAATACGTCAACATAAGAGATGTATTGAATACTCTGAGGCACTTACACGAGAGGGAAATTCTAGCTGTATTTAGTGCTTGCCAGAATGCCCAAACAATAGAAATAGGAACCGGCAGATATCTAGAGCTAGAGCCGTACGTCAAACATATGGTATCCCTCCCAACTGTTGAGAGAGTAGTTTTCTCATACTCACTTGTTACTGATAACGATCTTCTTGTTCTTCCTGAGAATACATTTGTGAGGAATATTAACCTCTCATCAACTCAAATTGAAGGAAATGGCTTGAAAGGGCCTCTCTTTAAACACATTACTCACCTCAGCTTGAGAAGTTGTCAGTCACTTCTTGATTCCCATGTAGCACAATGCTCAAGCACTCAGTTACAAGAAGTTGATTTTTCACTCTCTTCTATTAATGGATCATGTCTTGAATCACCTGCCTTCTCAAAACTTACGAAGCTGAAGCTCAAGAGCTGTTTTTTCTTAAAAGACAGCTCTATAGGCTTGTGTTCGAGTACAAAGCTGAGAGAAGTTGATCTTTCCGATAATTACCAAATTGAAGGCCTGTTCTTAAGCTCCAAAGCATTCCAAAATATAGAAATATTGATACTGAAGGAATGCTACGGACTATCGGACAAGAACATCTTCTCATGCTCGAGCACAAAATTGAGACACGTCGATTTATCTAAAACAAATGTTGATGGCTCTTGCCTAAAAGGGAAAGCCTTTGAAACTGTTACCGATTTAAACTTGAGCGATTGTGAAGGCCTCCTAGATGAAAATGTAGCACAATGCGGCAGCAAAGTCCTCAAAGGCGTTAACTTATCAGGAAGTCCTATCAACGGTTCGTGTCTGAAAGCCAAAGCATTTAATACCGTTGATATCCTCGTCCTTAATAAATGCAACGGACTATGGGATGAGAATGTCTTTTCTTGCTCAAGCACATGCCTTAAAGAGGTTGATCTATCGGACACGCATATTGACGGCTCTTGCCTTGAATCGTTGGTATTTGAGCCAGTTATTCAGTTATGGATAAGCGATTGTAGCGAACTCAAAGATGAGAATATTGCAAAGTGCTCAAGCAAGCGTCTCCGAAAGATAGATCTCTCAAGAACACATATTAGTGGCTCTTGTTTTACATCGAACGTCTTTCACGCAATCGAAGAGATTCATGCGCAAGAGTGCCTCAAGATAGTTGATGATGCACTCATTTCTGAATGTCCTAGTAGACAATTGCGCTTCATCAACCTATCCGGAACCAAGATCAATGGCTCTTGCTTCTCATCAGATGTTTTTAAAACAGTAAGAAAAGTAATCCTTCGAGGATGCATCTACCTGTTAAGCAAACATAGAGAATATCTCCTCAACTCAAGCGGTATCAGCACCGTTGTGCTGTAACTTGTATCTTAAGAGACAAATTCGACAGCTTACCAAAAGCGATATTTTCCATTAGCCAATCTCTAAAATCTTTACTTCTTATTTCATGCGATAAGCAATAATAAAAAAAATGCTGGTGGATAGAAATTAATTGCAAATTCAAATTATTTCCCACATAGAAAAAGTTAAGCACAAGTAATAAAGAGGATGAGATGCTTACTCCTACCGATCCGATCTTCATTCACTCAACTGCCATCGACAATAGACCATTCGAAACTACTCCAGATACAGCAACTCCGCCTGCAGAAATAGATGAGATTGATAATCTAACGCAAGCGGTAGCCTCGATGCGGTTTTCTCAATCGCCCGGAGTCGATATTCTCGTCTCACCTCAGGAAGGAGCTTTTGAATTTAAAAGGTTTACCAAACAAAGCGCAAAAGACCCCCTTTTATGTAACCAAGCCTATCGAGCCGCTCTTTTGGGACAGAAAAAACTCCTTGAGAGCGAAAAAACTGTTGAAGAAATGATTCACAACCTCTTTCTTCAAACGAAAAAAACCGCTTTCACTATAGATAAGTCCTCGCTTGTATCATCGTATGAAAATATTCAAAACCATGAAAAGATCATCACACTTATTGAGGTAAATTTATCTCTTTCTCAAGAGATATCAAAGAAGATCTCATCAGTAAAATATGAAAAAAACTTCAACTCTCTTCTTCTAAAAATAACTATAACAGTAATTCGTTCACTCTTAAATATCTATCAAGCTGAAACGCCGTGCAAGACATACGATCAGAAATACAACGAGTTATTTAAGAACGTGCATCAAAAAGTGATTGCGCTGCAGAAGGAAAATCCTGCGATCATACTGCCAGTAATAACAAAGTACTCTATAAAAGATGAATCGATTGTTCAGCCTCTTATTGAATTGATTCCATTGCAATTACATAAGGGAAGAAAAAGAGAAGATACTTATGAAGATATAGATAACTTCACATCTATTTTAGAGCCGCATTATGCGCACTACATAGCCTACACATATCTTCCTGAAGACAGATATTTCATAAAAGCTACTTCGCTTATAAAAACAATACCTTGTGATACTAATGAGATTCCTCAATCAATCAAGGAGAGGTTAAGCCAATATCAATATGTGAATATCTCACATCTTTATGATGCTGTGATCCGCTTTCCAGAGAACGAAAAGGATGCGATCTATAATCATTTTACGAACTTAAAACATCTTGCAGTAGGAAGTAGTCACGCATCTCATATTCAGAGTTATATTCAAAGCTGTGTAAGAAATGCTCTAACACTGCAAAAGATAGACTTCTCCAACTCTCAAATTAGCGACCAAGACCTCCTCTCTCTTCCTGAGGTAAGATCCGTAACTGAGATCAAATTATCGCAATGTAAAATAACAGGACTAGGGTTAAACGGAGATTTCTTTAAAAACGCTACAAAGCTTGTGCTAGAGTGCTGCTCAAAAATAAAAGATCAATTCATCAAAGATTGCTCGAGCACTATGCTTCAAGAGTTAAATCTGCAATCAACAAATGTGGACGGATCATTTCTAAAAGGAGAAGCGTATAAGCATCTTGAAATTTTGAATCTTCACCACTGCAAAAGTCTCAAAGAAAGTTCCTTTAAAGAATATACAGGGAAGCTTTTGAAAATCGACCTTTCCCAGACTGGGATAACGGGCGCATGTCTTAAGGAAAAATCATTTGAAACAATTGTCGAGGCAAATTTTCACAACTGTAAGAAACTAAAGGAACGTGAAGTCCCTAAATGGGCGTGTAAAAGTATTCAGATTATTAATCTATCTCACACAAACTTTACCGGCATATGTTTGCAAGGAAAAGTACTTAATCAGCTCACGACGCTGATTATGAAAGACTGCAAGAAAGTAGCTGATTCGACTATTGCGAACTGTTCGAGCAAATTGCTCACAATAATAGATCTTTCAGGCACGAAGATTAAGGGTTACTGCTTCTACTCAGACACTTTCGAGAGACTAAATAGCCTAATCATTAGAAACTGCGAAGAAATCACTCTCGAAAACAAAAAACACGTCAAAGAAAAACTTGGGTCATCTCATGTGCACATGTAGTTTTCACTTATTTGCGACAATGCCCTCAAAAAGGGCTACATCGTCTCAAAAAGAGATGCGACTCTCCTCATATTAGCTAGACTCTAAAAACCCTCTCTACGATTAGAATACGGATATAGCACAAAGTGAATGCCTGATTCATTTTGTGCGAATAAACGTAATATCAACTTTATCTAATAGAGGCACAGCACAACATGCACTACATAATAGGCTTATCACTTATCATCCTCTCACCTCTTTTCATTTCCTTGTCTATGTCTTCTCTGAATGCTGAATGCGAATTGAAGGCAAGCCAGGGAAGCCACGGTATTGTAAAGTACGAAAATGAGACATTAGGCTCAGTCAATGCGCATGGCCGCGTCAGCATTGTGACGACAACGGTCACAGGACCTGTCCAAGTAAAAGGAATCCTTACTGCTGAGAACTCATCTTTGGGAAGCCTCCAAGTTCATGGAAAAGCTAGAATCAAAGACTGCACTATTAACGGCCCCACAACAATATACGGATATCTAGATGGAGAAAAGACCAAGTTCCAAAATACAATTGAGGCATACTCTCGGAAAATGCGTCTGAGAGCATGCTCAGTGGATTCCATTCGCATTCCACAAACGAATGGCTCGAATAAGCCTCCTGTCATTGCGCTCCTTTCAGGAACAACTGTGGCAGGATCGATTATTGTTGAATCTGGAAATGGAGAGATTTGGCTGAGCTCTGACAGCGAAATCTTGGGCGAGGTTCAGGGAGCTACTGTAAAGAAGAAATAAGCTCT
Organism: uncultured bacterium; assembly: GCA_964427425.1. Lineage (GTDB taxonomy): Bacteria > Chlamydiota > Chlamydiia > Chlamydiales > FEN-1388 > CAYRUD01. Next base: position 97,099 of record CAYRUD010000001.1, on the reverse strand, counting down.
TTAAAGCCCTCATATTAAAAGAGGGCTTCAATATCCTGAACTGAGAGAGTGCGGTAATCAGAAACGATCTTATCAGGGAAAGCTTTTTGAAGCCGATCTTCTGAGAATGTCGTTGTAAGTCCAACCGCCTTCATACCTGCAGCTTTTGCAGCCTCAATTCCAAAAGGGGCGTCTTCAAATACAATCGTTGTTTTCGGATCGCTTTTAATGAACTGAGCGCCTTTTAAAAACACTTCTGGATTTGGTTTACCAACTGACACATTCTCTGCTGAGATAATCCCATGAAAAAGAGCTTTAATGTGAGGATGCGGCCTTAAGATCAGCTCAATATTCTCTAAGATAGATGATGAGCCAATACAGCAAGGAATTCCCTTATCAAATAGTCTTTTGAGAAGATCGATCGTTCCAGGAATTGGATCGATAACATGAGTTTTAATGTGCTCATGAAAGAGAGCTTCTTTTCGCTTTTCAATCGATCGAATTTCCTCTGGATCATTACTCCAGCATAAGATCTCTTCAATAAAGCGGTAGTTCTTAACGCCAAAGCCTCTTAAAAACTGCTCACGGGTAATTGGCTGCTTTCGCTCTTGAGCTACTTGAAGCCAGCAAATCTCGTGATGGCGCTCTGAATCAAACAAAACGCCATCGAAGTCAAATAAAGCACCAGTGCACTTCATCATGAAGACACCTTCTGAAGAGAAATAACAGCTTTTTCGCCATTGATATCCCACTCTTGGGAAATTCCATGAGTTAATGCTGTGTTAAACTGAACATTGACGGCCAATGTCTCTTCTTGAATATATGAAAGCCACTTTTGCACCCACTCCTGTGATGATGGGGAAAGTGTCATAGCGACATGAATTCGATCTGAGACCGCAAGATCAATATCTCTTCTCATTGTGTTGAGTTTATTGACAATTTCGCGAGCGAGCCCCTCAGCTAGTAACTCATCAGTTAAAGCGGTATCAAGCGCAACTGTCAGCCCATTTTCATGATGAGCGACCATTCCCTCTTTAACCTTTCTCTCAATTGCGACATCTTCATGAGTCAATATGATTGTCTCTCCTTCAACGTGAAGATGAAGTTGAGCCTCCTTACCTGACTCCATGAAACGCACCAGATCATCGAATGAGATTGTAGCGATCGCGTCTTGAACGGCCTTCATCTTCTTGCCGACTTTCTTACCGAGCACTCTGAAGTTTGGCTTTGCTTGAATATCAACAAACTCATGCTCATCAGATTGGATGACAACTTCTTTAACATTGATCTCATCTTTGATAATCTCTTGAACGCTCTTAATCGCGTTTTGGAGCTGTAGATCTCTTGTGATGACATACACTGTCTTCAGCGGCTGTCGAACTTTGAGCTTGAGCTCTTTTCGGAGCGCATGAGCAAGCTGTGAAGTCTCTTGAGCAATCGCATGGGATTTTTCCAAGAATGCATCTCGCTTGAATAGATCTCTTGAAGGGAATTTTGTCATATGAATCGACTTCGGATCATTTTTCCCTTTCAAGTTTGTCCACATCAATTCAGTAAAGAACGGCATGAATGGAGCTGCGACTTGAGCAAATGTCTTCAAAACAGTTGAGAGCACCAAAAAGGCTTCTCGTCGCTCTTTAGACTCAACATCGCTCCAAAAACGTCGTCTTGAACGGCGGATATACCAGTTCGTCAACATATCGGCAAAAGGAGCGAAGTGAGATGTAGCTTCTTGGAGATCATATCGCTCAAGACCGTCTTCGACAGAAGCTACAAAGCTTGCAGTCTTTGAGAGAATCCATCGATCAAGCTCAGACTGAACCGATTGAAGATCTATTTCTTGGAGTGCTTTCTCATGATCAAATCCATAGAGATCAGCATAAGTGATATAGAATGAGTATGCGTTCCATACAGGCAAAATTACCTGCCTTAAGACAAGCTCGACACCAGCTTCTGAGAAGCAAAGGTCATCTGCTTTCACTGCATTTGACGAGAGCATGTACATGCGAACACTGTCCGCGCCATAGCGAGAGATGACATCCATAGGATCTGGATAGTTTCTCAAACGCTTCGACATCTTCGCGCCATCTTCAGCAAGAATGATTCCATTCACGATAACATTCTTAAACGGTTCAGAGTCGTAAAGCGCGCTGGAAAGGACAGTCAATGTATAGAACCAGCCACGCGTCTGATCGACACCTTCTGCAATAAAGTCAGCAGGAAACCCTTTGGGCACATCTTTCGACTCTTCAAAAGGAAAGTGGTTTTGAGCGTATGGCATGGAGCCTGACTCAAACCAGCAGTCAAACACTTCTGAAATTCTTCGAAACTTCTTGCCGTTCTTCTCGATCTCAATGGAGTCAATATAATGGCGGTGAAGATCTTTGATTTCCTTTCCTGTTAACTCTTCGAGCTCTTGAACGCTTGAGATGACTAATACTTCGCCATCATCTGCCTCCCAAATTGGGATAGGAGTTCCCCAATAGCGATTTCGGCTAATTGCCCAATCTCTTGCATTCTCAAGCCATTTTCCGAAGCGGCCATACTTAATATGCCCTGGAACCCAATTTATATTCTCATTTGCTTTGAGGAGCTTGTCTTTAATCTTCTCAACATTGACAAACCATGTCGATACCGCTTTATAGATAAGAGGAGTATCTGATCTCCAGCAGAATGGGTACCTGTGAAGAAGCGACTGATGAATGAGAACTCTTCCTTCATTCTTCAATCGTCTGATGATCTCCTTATCGCAGTCTTTGACATAGCGTCCAGCATAGTCTATGACTTCAGATGTATATAGACCATTATGATCGACAGGACAGACAACAGGAATAGATGCTTTTTGACATGCATAAAAGTCATCTTCACCAAAGCCTGGAGCTGTATGAACTAAGCCGGTGCCGTCACCGAGTTGAACAAAGCTGTCGGTGATCACTCGGAACGCGCCGTCTTGTTTCATAGAAGCAAAGTATGGAAATAGCGGCTTGTAACGAAGCCCTGCCAATTCCTTTCCCTTTATTTCTTGGACTATTTCGCATGTTGTTTCCCACTCTGGAAAGACAAATGAGATCCTTTCTTTCGCTATGACAAACTCATCTTCTGGCTTTTCTTTTTGTCGAAGAACAACATAGTCGATATCAGGACCTGCTGTGATCGCGAGGTTTGAGACAAGCGTCCATGGGGTTGTCGTCCATACGAGCAATGAGCGGTGAGGCTGATCTTCTAATGAGACCTTAATAACGACAGATGGATCATTTACGTCCTTGTAGTTTTCACTGGCCTCAAAGTTAGAAAGAGGTGTGCCTAATTTCGTTGAGAAAGGCATCACCTTGTAGCCTTTATAGACAAGACCCTTTTTCCACAATGAAGCAAAAACCCACCAGACGCTCTCCATGAACGTCTTATCCATTGTCTTATATGTCTCAGTAAAATCGACCCAACGGCCAAATCGCTCTACGATACTCTTCCACTCTTCTGTGTATCTGAGAACGATCTTTCTACACTCTTCGTTAAAGCGAGCGATTCCAAATTCCTCAATTGAAGAAGCGCCTGATAGCCCTTGCGACTTTTCAATTTCGTTCTCAACAGGAAGACCATGGCAGTCCCAGCCAAAACGGCGAGGAACGAGATAGCCCTTCATCGTTTTATAACGAGGAATAACATCCTTGATCGTCCCTGCCAATAAATGGCCATAGTGGGGAAGTCCAGTTGCGAAAGGAGGCCCATCATAAAACGAATAAAGAGGACGTGTAGCATATGATTGAGCTTTTTCTCCCCCAATATCCTTGCCGATCGTTGTCTCAAAAATACATTCTTTCTTCCAAAACGCAAGAATAGACTCTTCTTGTTTTGCAAGAGGTGTTTTTGTATCAACAGGCTGGTATCTTTTTTTTGAGGGATCCATATGCTTCTTAAAAAATTGAAGTAAAATTTTATGAATAAATGAGAAGTATCCTGACGTCTTTCAAGAGAATGATCTTTCATATAAAGAGATCGGCAGCAAGAAGAATGAAAGACATTTCACGGAAGATAATACTTCTTGTTGCGAGAAGTATATCCCATCACTCCTTCGAAAGCAAACTCCTCTTTTCAATCGAGCCGACAAAAAGAGGAGTTTGCTTTGAATTTAGCGCTGGTTCAAAAAAAATAAATTACAAAATTTCCGCCGCGATTGCCGCAAGTTCGGACCTTTCTGTCTTATCTAAGTAAACAGACGCTGCGATTGGATGACCTCTAAATTTTCCGAACGTATAGGTCAGACCATTAGAGTTCTTATCGAGATAAGGATTGTCAATCTGCGTTGGGTCACCACACAAGACAACTTTAGTTCCTTCACCAGCACGTGAGATAATTGTTTTTACCTCATGAGGCGTCAAGTTCTGCGCTTCATCGATGATAATAAACATCTTTGGAAGAGAGCGGCCTCGAATATAAGTCACCGCCTCCATCTCAATTTTTTTATTCTCAAGGACCCAGCGAAGTGTATCTGATGGCTCATCACCTTGTGAAGCACACAGCAGCTCTAAGTTGTCAAATATAGGCTGCATCCAATGAGAGAGCTTCTCATCTTTAGTTCCTGGTAGATATCCAATATCTCGACCTAGTGGAACGATTGGCCTTGAAACCAAAATTTTTCGATACATTCCATCATCAAACACTTTCTTCATAGCAGCAGCTAAAGCAAGAAGTGTCTTTCCAGTTCCGGCAGGGCCAATAAGAGTGACAAGCTTAATATCATCTCTTAAAAGAGCGTCAGCGGCACACCTTTGCTCAACATTCCGTGGCTTTATTCCCCACATTGATGGCGCTTGTACAAGCTTGACTAAAGCCTTATTCTGCTCGTCATAGCGAGCCATAGTTGTTGTCTGAAAGCCATCAGTAATATGGAAATACTGATTATCGGTAATATCTTTATCATGATGAGGAATTCGGCCATCCTTGAAGAAGGTATCGATAAGCGGTTTTTCCATAGTCAGTGTCTCGGGGCCTTCTTTTACACCCTCATACGACACTTTTAGGTTCTCATAATCTTCCGCCTCCAACCCCACAGCCTCAGCTTTCAGTCTAGCAGCAAAGTCTTTGGAGACAAAAACAACACGATATCCTTTATCTCTCAAATCGAGAGCGGACATGATGATCTTATTATCATTCAAGTGAAGGTCCATGAGACCTTCATAATCTCTTTTAACTTCCATCGAAATACGAACTATAGAACCATTCGAAGGAATTGTCACCCCAGAATGGAGATCTCCTGACCCCGCTTCTTTAATCAGGTCAAGCTGTCGAATTGCATGACGCGCATTCTTCCCAAGCTCTCCCGGCGTCCTTTTCAGCTTATCTAATTCTTCGATGACGGTAACTGGCACAATAATTTTATGACGCGCGAACTTCATCAAAGCTTCCGGGTCATGAAGCAAGACATTTGTGTCGAGTACGAATACTTTTTCTGGCACCTTCTTCTTCTCAGGTCGAACTCGTGCTTTCGACGCTTTTGTTGATGGCACTGCTTTTTCGGACTTTTTTTTCATTGCCATAGATATTATCTCGCTTCTTCTCTGTCATTCATACAGCATCGTTCGAAAAACTAACGACTGGATCTTAAGGCGGGACTTGCATCTTCTCGCCTATCAAAATACTCTTATACTACCAGCTCCTAGGTTGCATCTTTTTTTTAATTTTTTTGAATAAGAGGTCAAAATTTTCAAGAATGAGCTTTCTTTAAGAGCTTCTCTTCTTGGATCATTCTATTCTTCCTCCAATTTCGATACTTTTGTCAATCCACTTCTTGACATCTTGAAGATGAAGAAAGTAGGTTATGGGATCAATACACTCGACTGTTTTTCTATAGATCCGTTTTGAAATAACGTTTGTAGATCTCTTGCATCCCATATATCCTTGAAAGGAAAGTTCTCTCTTTAATTTAAAGTGAGTGGTTCAAGCCAATGAGAATTACCCCAAAAATACTCTACATACCTCCCTACATTTCCACTCGATGGGACCAAGTCACCTCTGTCCGAGCAATAGGCGATGACGCTGTCGAAGTTTCTTTAGCTAATGGCGTATCTATCACGATACCGCATCTAGAAACTTCCACGATCGAGCAAATATTCTCATGCCATCTCCAAGCTGCAGAAGAGTTAGAAAAAGAAGAAGCGCTTAAGAAATCTCAGCCGCGTGAAGGAGAAAAATCACATTCATATGTGCAACAGCAAGAGCTCTCTCAGTTTCTACATATCCTTCAAAATGGCTTAAAAGAGGTTCTTTCTCTTCTTATGAGACTTGGATCTCAAGGCGTTTCATCTTTTGGCAAAGCGCTCGAACATGACCCTAAAAACGCAAATCTTCCTCCATTAGCAGATGAGATGAAGGAGAAAGTTCTTTCTCTTCTTAACATCATCCCTAAAGAAGACATATTTGCAATGACTCCTCCAGAGCCTGACTGCAACTGTATGTATTGCCAGATCAGCCGAGTGTTACGAAATGCTATCCGAGAGAAAGAAGCGCATGAAGAAGAAGTCGGCAACGAAGAGACTTCCCTTCTCGATGAGAACAAAGATGAAGAAATTATTGATGAAAGAGAGCTTGAGTTCTCTGAGTGGATTGTCAATCCGCTCTCTGATAAATTATACTCAGTGAAAAATAAGCTCGACCCCAAAGAAGAATACAGAGTATTTCTAGGCAATCCTATCGGATGCACCTGTGGAAAACCTAATTGCGAGCATATTATCGCTGTTTTAAGAAGCTAATAGAACTTCAAGGGAGGAGGAGCTCGGTTTTTCCTATTCTCTCCTCTCTTTCCTCTACAATCAGCAAGATACAGCTCAAGCTATTTACTTCATATTCTCTGAAAATAATCAGTCGAGATAAACTCTCTTTCTTGCTATAGAATGCTTTTTTAATACTTCTCTCTTATCTCCTCACGAAAAGATGATTCTCTACCCGGCTGTCGTATCTGAAAAATTACATAGGGGGTAAGATGAGCTCATCTGGGCAAGATAATAGAGACGAGAATTACTAATACCCTTGATACGCTATCATGCAGAAAAAAGAGAGATCGTCGAAGATGAGGAAAAAAAGTTTCCCCTTATCAAAAACAATACGCATACACCACGCCCTTTTAGTGGCAAGTAGCTGTCTTTTTTCGCCTTTCGCCCTCTCAGAAGAGATAACGCCCCATGAGATTGAACTCTCTGATAACCTTATCCTCGCTGAAGCTGAAAATAATTTAGAGGCATCTCAGAAGAATCATCCCAAGACGGTAGCAACTTCAACATCGAGCATCGCAGCTTTTGATCCATTCACAGGAAAAGTTACAGGCAATCGAGTTCGCCTTCGCCTTCATCCAAGTCTTGACAGCCCTATCATTCGAGAGCTCTCAGCAGGCGAGCTATGGGTTATTACTGGAGAAGTAGAAGATTTCTATGCTGTCATGCCAGAGCCAGGAACAAAAGGATATATTTTCAGGACATATGTCTTAGATGGCACAGTAGAAGGAAACAACGTAAACTTACGTCTGAAAGCCGATACACAATCTCCTGTTATCACCCAGCTTGGCCAAGGAGATAAAGTAACAGGCGAAGTTGCAAAAGACAATCCTAAATGGCTTGAGATCGATCTTCCTTCAAATATCCGCTTCTATATTGCAAAAGAATATGTGCAGCGAGTTGGCAACAAGTCATTCTTTAATCAAATGATCAAAGAAAAAGAGGCTATTCTAAAGAAATTAGAAGAGCTAAAAACAAGAGTAAAGCAAGAGCTTGAGAAATCGTTCCATGATATCCAGCTGGCTCCTCTTGCAAACGAGCTCAAGACTCTTGCTTCTTCTGCAGCTAATAATTTCCCTGATATATCGCAAAGGATCAATGATATTGTAGCTTCGCTTCAAGAAGAATACTTGAAGCTCAGCATGCTTCATCAGACAAAGCCGGCTGATTTCCATATCAGTAAACCAAAAGAAGAGCCTCGAAAAGATGAAGCAACAGAAGAGCATGAAGGCCCTCTCTCAGCAGAGAAGAACGCGAAGACACGAGGTTTTAGCTACAGTGGATCTAAATGGTCGACTTTCTCACTAGCCCAACAAGAAGAGTCTCTTATCCAAGACGCTATCGATACACAAGCTGTCAAAGATGAGAAGGAATTCTACGAGAAGGAAGCTGCTAAATCATCAATCTTAAGAGGAATAATAGTGCCTTATGAGCGTATGGTAAAAAATCGCCCTGGCGATTTTATCTTGCTTGATGCGACAACAAAAGTTCCTCTCGCTTATCTCTACAGCACAAAAGCTAACTTGACTGAATTTGTAGGACAGCCTTCGACTGAAATTACAGTTGTTGAAAGACCCAATCACTACTTCGCGCTTCCCGCCTATTTCGTTTTAGAAATAAAGAAATCTAATTCTACGGACGAAGTCGTGAAATAGACTTTCCATTGGACAGTTCTTATGAAACCTTAGAGAGCGCTCTTAAGTATAAGAGCGCTCTCTTTTTTTTGCTCTCAAACAAAAATGCATTTTGATAATGAATGATTATCTCTATTTGTTATAAAAAAAAGAAGAAATATGACTATTAATTCCCTTCAAAGTCTAACTAATCCACTTCTTATAACTGAACAATTCCATCAGAGCTACGTCATTGTAACAAAGAAAAATCAAGAAACTCAAATAGACGAGCTCACCTATGAGAAAAGAAACAAAGCTATTGAGAGTAGTTTGGTCGAGATTATCTCTGCAATAGCGGCACAAATTCTCAAAATAGGCGAAACTACGGGAGATCCCCTCTTTAAAGCGATCCAGGATCCAACAACAAGAAAGCAAGCGAAGAGATACATAAATCACTTGTACAAGGTTTCAACTCTTATACTCAGTCAGATCACGATCCCAATCGTCGAGTACGATCGAGAATCTCTTATCTTTCAAGCTTTAAAAATCCTGAGAAAATGCGATCAGAAATCAAAATTTAGCACAATACAACTTGCAGTTCTGGAAGAGAGATCCCCTCATGCAAATCAGGATCAAACCAATACTAAAATAGTATCTGCTCATTGCGAATACAGTTCTATCTTCCCTCAGTTTTTGGAGAGCATCAAGCCATTCATCCAATGCATCCAAAGAGAAATCTTTGTCTTGAATGCGATTCGAAAGGCAGGACTCTCAGTTGCATCATTCTATTCACTGATGGATATCCACAAGGAAAATCCTCTTCTTTTTTTGGAAGAGACTACTGGCTCAGCAGGACTGTCAGAGCAAAATAAAAAATTTCATGAGCTGATCAAAAGAGCGTTTCGACATTGGGACTACACTTGCCAAACGCTTAATGATCTCAAGAGAAGCCTCCACATCGAGATTGATGAGTCTAAAATAGCTCTTCCACTGGATGAGCCAAAGATCAAGCTTTTAAAAGCGTATTACCTCCTTGCAGACTACTGGCTACACAAAGCGAACATCCCGCAAAACACGCCTCTTACATCTCTGCCGTTGCACAAAAATATCACTAATTTTAATACGCTCTACCATTCGAAACGAATTGGAGAGATGTACTCGTTTGAAGTACTGCTACAATTTATAGTAAATCCTCGCTCCCTTATGGAGAATGTAGAACGTATTAAAACTCTCGCTCGACTTTCATTCAGCTGGCTTACAATGCTAAAGAAAACGACTAAAAATTCTCTTCCTCTTCTTGATGAGAAGGTACTGGCTATTTTGAGAGAGCAAAACCCATTCAAGCTGAAATGGGTTGTAAACGACCTGGCGAAATCTCTTCGAATGTTGATTGCCGAGACTTTTAATCTCGATAATCTTCTGAAATGGATCAATAAAGAACTCTCTCCTTCGAAAAATACCATATATAGAAATCTCTATGATTACCGAATGAGAAATGGATGCTGCTCTGAGCTGCCAGATCCTCAAGTCCGAATAAAACGTATAAAGAATGTTCAGAGGGATCTTCGTCTTACACATCCAAATATAGAAAAACTCTTCTCCAAAGAAGAAATTGAGATGACTATTTTGCCTCAAAAGATGGCAAAACTCTCTCTTATCTCTGATGAGCCTCGAGAAAAGACAAGATATCGCAAGGGAGCTCATGAGCATAAAAAGAAAAAGAAAACCGTAGCGACAGTTGCCTCTTCATCAACCAGTACTTCAGAAATCATAGAATTGGGCTCTCAGGACATTGCCTCAAGCACTTATCTACAACCAGAGAGAATTACTTACTCGTGGAGAGTTTTAAAATGGAGAGCGCTGGGAAGAAGAATTTTTGATATAGATCCGAATTACAAGAACTTGCCTCCAGAAGAACATGATGAGATGATCTTTCGCCATACGCTCTTTGACGAAATAGATTCTTACATTGATTCTGTATTCACGCACTTCACGGTGAATACTCCTTCAGGTAAACGCCTCTGCTATACAGCGCCTGCTGAGCTCTACTTTAAAGAAAAATCATCCTTCGGATTCGTTGAGTATGCGTTTGAGCTGAAACAAGAAGAAAATGGCTCTGAGCGAAGGGGAGAGTGCTTTCACCTCTACTTTTCTAAGAATAAGCACTCGCTATCCAATGATTTAGCAAGGCAGAGCTATCTTGAAAAAGATCCTGAGCAGATCCAAGAAGAAGCACTTGGGACTTGGAATATTCAAGGATCCCAGACAAAAATAGAAGAGGATGAAAAGAAAATCGTATTTCATAACGAAAAAGAAGATATCAAGCTTACCCTCTTTCGATAAGAAAAGAGTATATTCATCAAGGGGACTCTCTTTAAGAGTTCCCCTTAAGCTTTGCCTCACTAATACCCAATTACATTTCAGCTTACGCTTCCTTAGGGCATGGCAACTATTCGTACTTTTCTCTTTTATTCGATATCACTATTAAGATACTGATACTGAAATAGATACGAAAGCTGCGTCATAAAAAAATGAATGCACCTAGCCAATCCTATTATGAATTGTTTTTCTATTAATCTTAAAAGATTTTAGCTAAACTTTTTAAATTAATTTGAAAAATTAGCTGTGAATAGCAGGAAATATATGAATCAAATACAAACTACATTTAATTCATTACAAAGATTAGCCAATGCTTTCACTGTAGTTGAAAGATTTCCCGCTGCCTATTCTCTAGTCATTAAGCGTAATCATGAAACTGAGACTGATGAGCTCGATTATGAGAAAATGGGCTCGAACAAAATTCCAGATCGAGTCACGATTATCTCCACCTTAGCTGAGCAGATTCTCCGTATCGCAGGAGATTCTGGAACCTGTCTTTATGAAGTCATTGAAGACCATAAATTAGGTGAAAAGGCATTTCATTATATTGATCGCATCTATAGCGAGTTGCTTATCACAACCCAGCTGCTTACGCTCCCATTTACTCGATACAAGAAAGACATGCCGATTTTTAATGCATTAAAGCTATTAAGACAGTGCAATCAGATATCTCGATTCAGCCCCATTCAGCTCGCAATTCTTGAAGAAACTTCGCCTCACGCCCCTCTAGATCCAGATAATATCAATCTTATAGCTGAATATAGCGAATATACATCCACCTTTCCTGAATACTTAAAGACAATTAAGCCGATCCTACAACATATCCAGCGAGAACACGTTCTCTTTGTAGCATGTCGTGATGCCGGCCTTTCTGTAGAGTCGCTCTACTCCGTCATCAGTCCTTTTCGGAAAGATAAACTCAAACTCTTCCTTGAGAAAGACATATATTCAGACAAACTCGCAGAGGAAAACCACGATTTTCACAAGATGCTCAATAGAGTTATACAAGGATGGGCTAACAGCCAACCGAGGCAATCTATTGAAGCCCTTGTCTGCACACTTCAATCGGAAATAGATGAGTTAAAGATACCGCTCCCGCTTGACGGCCCGAAAAAAGCACTTTTAAAAGCGTATTATCTTCTTGCGGATTATTGGCTTAAGAAAGATGAGGCTGTGGCAAATAAGACAAACAATCCTTCAATCAAGCTAAAGCCTCCCAAGAACAAAAAAATTGCCACACTCTACACTTTTGGACGATTTCTTGAAGCGTCTGCAATTGATACACTCTTTAACTCGCTTATTCAGAAAAATAAAGCTTTAGTCTTTGCTCCCAATTTTTCCAACTTGATTAAGATGTATCATGTAAACACGGAGAACTCAATTTGCCAAATTGACAAGAAGGTGAAAGAAGCTCTGGAAAGTCAAAATCCTCAATTGATTGACAAACATGTTGACGCTATATCAAAAACGCTTCGCATGTTAATTGTCGAAACCTTTGACCCGAATCTTCTCCAAAAATGGCTTCATAAGGATCTAACCCCCTCAAAGAAATTCATCTACCGGAAGCTGTACGAGTATCAAACAAAGAATGAGAGCCGCTTTCAGTTGTCAGAGCCTAATAGGCGTATAATGACTATGAACGCCATCGTAGATGATCTCCGTCCTTTTATGCCTGATATTGAGACGATGTTCTCTAAAGACGCTATAGAGCTGTCTGCGGCTACGAGAAAAATGGCGGTGTTGTCTCTCACAATTAAAGATGTGAAAGAAAAAAGAAATAACAACTCGCTCTCAAAGCAAAAAGCCCGCCCACAAGCTATCACCTTCATTGAAAAAAGCGATCCTACCGCAAAAGCATATGAAATTGACGATACTGTAGATTACCCCTCTTTGGAGATAGAAGATCGCTCTATACACACATCACAAGCAATTAGATTCTTGCCAAGAACATTGAGATGGGAGACTTCAGGAGCTCTAAACATAATCAAAACTGATCCAAATTACAGCCATGTGCCAGAAAAAGACTATGAAGAGATGGTCTTTCGACACGTGCTCTTTCCAGAAATCGAAATACAGCTAGATACTACTTTCTCTCATTTTCCCTGGTATACGCCAACAGGAAAGTGTCTTCTGTATACAGTTCCAGCAGAACTCAATTTTAAGGGAAATCAGACAATCGGCTTTGTAGAGTACGCCTTCGCGATCGAAAAAGATGAAGACGGAATTGAGCGAAGAGGCGCATGTTTTCATCGCTATTTTGCACCTAGGAAAGACTCTTTATCTCACCGACTCGCGACGAAAATTCACCTTGAAAAAGAGAATGAGCAAATTTATGAGGAAGAAATAGGGCTATGGAATGTTGTAGGGTCTCAGACGAAAATAGAAGAGAAGGAAGAACAGATCACCTATATCAATGAGAAAGAAGATATCAAAATGATTCTCTTTCGATAAGATACCTCCTACTCGGAAGAGCTCATCTAAGACCCCTTTCAAAGATACTCTCTAACAAGCGATACTATGAAGGAAAATTAGGTAATTTTCTTAGCCTTTCGCAAAAGAAATGTGCTTAACCTAAAATGAAATTTTCCTCTTTTTTGGCAATCACAAGAGAGTAAGACAATTAAGTAGGACAAGAGATTAGGAGCTTAATTCTCTCCATTACCTTTCAATAACACCTAGGGAGAATTTACACCGAAGAGAAAAGTCGCTCATCTACCAATGAATAAATTGGGAACTATTAAGTACTCCAACTCAAATAGCAAAAAATGTGGGTATAGGATTTTTTAAGTGAAAAAAAGATAATTTTCCTTTAGAAGTCGATTAAGATCCTCTCTTTAGCTAAGAAAATGATCTAATACACATTCAATGCTAGTGCCAAACATGATTTTCAACTGCGGTTCACGGAACTAGTAAAGACTCAGCTGAAATTTAGAAAGTGTTGGTTCTATTAAAGAAAAGAGATCATATGGTTTCAGGAATAGGTTTCAACAGCCCAATCAATCCGAACGACAGTAATGATACCCCACCTCCTAAAAAAACTCAGGGCCCTTTAAAAGGTATAACTGTTCCACCTCAGCCTATAACTGAAAAAGCTCCAATCCTTTCCTTGGCACAACTTGGGGATAAAATAGACTCTTCTACAACAGAAAACTCGTCTAAGCAATTAAGACAAATAGCCAATCGAACATTCAACAACAACATTGATCCAAGCATATTAGAACAGACAATCAGTCTGTTACCAGAGAAGCAAGAAGATCTTCCTCCTCATTTTACTGAAATTGATATCAATCTTATTTCAAAAGCAAAAGAAGCAAGTAGAGCTCAGCTTAAACCCTTAAGCAATATTCGAGACGGAAGATACAGATATAAAGAAGTGCTTCAAGAACTCAATCGCCTAAAAGGCCGCCTGGGAGGATCACCTACATTTGTAAAAGGGGAGCCAATAATAGATGAATCAGACAATCAAAAGACTTTTTTTGGAGTTCCTTTAACAGCGGTAAAAGACTGGTTTAGAATGACATTACATAACGGTTGGGTTCCAAAGATATTCTGGAAATCGGCTGCAGCATTATTTAATGTTTATGAAACAAACAACTTTTCAGATTATGAGGATATTCACATCAGAATCCAGCGATTCGGCATGTTAATTGAAAATAAAGAGCGAATTTTTCAAATTCTGGACGCTAATGAGAGCCGATATTACCAAGACATGAATAAAATCACAGGACTTGCATGGCACCCACAATCTAACTCGATTTTTACAGAAAAAGAATACATACAGTTAATAGATACTTTCTTTACTAAATATTTTGAGGCCGCAAAAGCTGGCGGCGATGAGCAGCTTCTTAAATTCTTCAAATCTTTTCAAATCAGCGTCTGCTTCGAAGCCAGAGCTCGAGACATAGAAGAATATATTGGAAAGAATCCCCTCAATGATCCTAAAGAGAATATATTGATAGATGTGCCTGATTGGGATACAGGAGCTTCCGTCAAAAAAGCCTATATTGAAGAGCTAACAGCACTGGGTCGTGAGCTTGGAAGAGCTCCTACTCCAAGCGCATTTATGAAAAGAGTGGAAGGCAAAAATATCTTTAAAATGGAATTTACTGAGGCGAATGGCAAGGAAATCCCATCACTTGGGTCGTGCCATCTTTTTATCCTAGAACAAATTATAGATAATTATACAATCGAACCATACACTTATACTGATTTTTTGAAGATAGAACTAGAAATCTTTAAGGAATCAAATAAAGAGCGCACTAAAGACAATTTCCGTGAACATTTACAGTCTAGGGTTAATGAGATACAACAAATAGACCCGGAAAGAAAACTTTTAGTGTACGAGCAAGGTTATCCAGAAGATGGAGGGACTGATCCTATTGAATTCTCCCTTGACTCTGATATTACAAGCAATTTCATTGATCAAGCTGTAAAACAAGATTTTTTAACTTAAGCTAAACTTATAGCCGCTCCTTTGTATGACGTATAAGCTCAAGATCAACTTGAAGAAGCGCCCTATTATGGATATAAGAACACATTAAGCAAGCTTCGTTTATTTCAGACGAAGTTATTTTACACACTCACGCCTAATGATTCTTGACTCTCCCTCACATCAACTCCTTAAGTAGAACCATCTCATTCGAATAGCTCAACAATGTTTCTTCTTTACGCTTAAGAATTAAAAAAACAAATTGCCAATGTTTTTTAAGTCAATTTTTGTTAAAATTTTGAATAAAAATTTAACAAAAAGAACTATGTTAATTAATCCATTAAAAAAACTAGACCTTGTCTTTGAACTTCAGGGGAAAAATCAAACTGACTACGTCATAACGACTCAGGATGATCACGACACAAAAACAGTGAAGCTTGTCTTAGGAAAGAGAGGTAAAGCTGGGGAAGCAACAGACGTCCACGTCATCAACATTCTTGCACTAACGCTCCTCGGCCTATTCGGTCCTTCTGGGAAAAATCTTTTTAAAGAGATGCATGATCCTCAGTCAGGCAAAGAGATCGTAAGGATTGTTGATCGATTGTACATTGAAATGCTTATCAGGCACAACAAACTCACATTCCCGGGAGTTGAGTACAGTCATGAGTCCCCTGTCTTACAAGCATTGTCTATAATGAAGAGATGTGGTCAAGCATCAAAGCTTCACATAGCACAGCTCGCGCTTCTCTCTACTCGCGGTGAAAAAGCTGAATCCAATCTTATAAATCAGAATATTCTAGACCAGCACCTTACCTTTCATACTCTGCAGCTCGAGCTTATGGAGGCAATCCAACCATTTTTAAGACATATCCAGAAAGAGCAGCTCCTCATTTCCACCTGTAAAGAAGCTGGTCTTTCCTCAGACGCACTCTTTTCATCTTCATACTCGACTGAAAAAAATAAAATCCCTGCTCTTAGCGAAAACACAACTGTGCAATCTGAGAGATTGAATGAGAATGAAAGAAAATTACATCATAAGATCCAGCAGATCATCTCAAGATGGGCAGAGAGTTCTTCAGCCCCCTCTCTTAAAATGCTGGTCTCTTGGATACAAGATGCCCTCACATCATCATCTATCCCTCTTCCACTTGATAAAAAGAGCATGGCGCTGATTCGATCTTATTATCTTCTAGCAGAGAATTGGCTAGAGAAAAAACAATTAACTTCTGAGCTCCTCACAAAATATAGCCAAACTCTACAGAAGTTTGAAAAGCTCATTCAAGCTTCTCCTGTTCTCTACCACAAAGTACATGGCAGAAAGCTCCTCTCAGCATTTCAACTTATGCACCTGATCACTCTTCCATTCTCACCCTCTTACACCGCTATTGATAAAGAAGCCATTACAGGTGGACTGTTCTCCGCTTCGCTTGCGCTAGCAACTCTAAGAAACAGGCCGCCTGAAATAGATACAAATGTCGTCAACTTCATCAATCAACAGAAGTTGGCAAGCGCGAGATACGCTTTTAAAAGCACGCTCTTAGAGCTTCGATCGGCAATTGTCCAATCATTTAAATCAGATCTCCTTCAAGAGTGGTTTCAAAAGCCACTTATAAATAAAGTAAGAGACCTTTACACAAGCTGCTACCATACATCTTCCTCCGAAAAAAGAGAAAACCATCTATCTCCTCAAGCTCTCTTTAATAGAATGGTAAAAATAAAAAGAGATGTGAAGCCCCCCGCTCCTGCACTTGACTCTTTCTTCTCTCAAGAGAAGATTGAAGCACTAGCTGTAACAAAAAAAATGGAACAGCTTTCTCTTACTGCTGCTAGCAGCAAGAGTAAATATTCCAAAAAGAGATCTTCTCAAAATAACCATGAAGAGAAAGAAGACTTAATCATTTCGAATTCAACGCTTCAATATGATTTTGCTGAGACATCCATTGAGGATGAATTGATATATTCGACAGAGGAACCCCTTCCACCTGAAACAACACCTCAGAAAATAGAATTCTTCTGGAGAGTGCAGCGCTGGTCAGTTTTAGGATATAGAGTATTTTCAGATGATCAATCTTACGTAAGTCTGAAAGAGGAAGACTACCCTGAGATGCTCTTTAGACACACGCTCTTTCCCGAAGTCGATGATCGAATAGATACCCTTTTCTCTCATTTCTCTTGGAATACTCCAACCGGCAAATGCCTTCTCTATACAGCACCGGCAGAGCTCGACTTCCAAGGTAAAAAAACACACGGCTTCATTGAGTATGCTTTTACCATTGAAAGAACAGAAAATGGAAAAGAAAAACGAGGAGCTTGCTTTCACAAGTATTTCTCCCCTAAAAAAGAATCCCTGTCTCATCAGCTTGCTGAGAAAAACTACCTAGAAAGAGATCTCAAGCCAATCTCAGAAGAAGAGAAAGGATATTGGCAAATATCAGGATCTAAAACACAAGTTGTAGAAAGAGAAGCCTCAGTATCTCTCTTTGACGAGAGCGCGCATATTTGTCTGACGATCTTTCGATAGAGAAATAAAAAACCCTTGGTAAAAGTAGCTACTCACTACATGCACCAAGGGTATTCGCTCAAGCGAATGAGCAAAAGCCATTTACTGTGGAGCTTTTGAGAGCTGGTAGAGCTTATTCTTCGCCTCAAACTGATCTTTTGTTACCTTCCCATCTTTCCAAAACCACTCAGTAATTTCCTGATCAGGGAAGAAGAATATGGACGGGCCATGCCGCATATCTTTATGCCATGAAATTTTAGCGACAACTTGATCAGTTCCTGGCTTGAATCTCAATTCAACACCTTCTTTCATGCCTGCTTTGTAAGGAATCTGAGCGACTTGAAGACCATGGTCAAACATGATTTGGGTTCCATCCAAAACACCGTTTGTCCACTGCTCAATCTTGATAGGCTGACCATTTTCAGTATAAGAGTGAGAAAGGCCATTTTTTATACCATCTTTGAATGTGCAGGTATATTTAACCGTGCCATTTGGATAAAATTCTTCACGCACTGCAACTTGACCCTGAATGATCTGCTCGCGCACTTGCAGTCCTCCAGTACGTGATCTTTCAACACGTGTACCTTTACCGCCTTGAACTACAGCCTCAACATCGCCATGGTCAGTAAAATATTTTCCTTCCATAAGATTTGAGTTATTCCATTCCTCAACTTGTCGAGGTGAGCCATCTTCATACCAGGTTCGGATAACACGCAAACCGTTTGGATACAGCTCTTCTTGGATCTGTGGAGTTCCATTTTCGTAATTGATTCCAAAAGCGACTCTTTCTCCATGCTCATACTCTTCAAAACGATGGATCACGCTACTATGAGGGAATGACCATGTCGTAGCTCCATGAAGCTTGCCGTCAGCGTAGCTACGCCTTACTTCTATACCACTTTTAAAGTGCTCTACAACTTCACCAGTCTGTCCTTGCTCATCCCATTTCGTAGGAGTTAACTCTGGTCCATATGGGTGGTAGTAACGAGTACGAATCACTTCATCTTGAGATTTATTTGTACAGGATACTGCAAAAGAAGCAGTAAAGCATGCAGCAAAAAGAGATAAACGGGTGAGTGAGAGTTTCATCATCCCCTTCATACATGAATTTTTCATAAGATTGCACATATCAGTTAAAAAAAAGGAACTATACTTGCCAGTTATAAGAGACAGCTTCTTATCATTCAAAGGGTAGTTCATTCACATCATGAATTAATAGACTAAAGAATCATGAACGGTACAGGCAAAAGCATCTCCTCTATGTCACCTATACCGTTCAGCTTACTCTACCCTAATTGACGCAAAGTCTCATGAGTAATCACCTGGAAGGCCTGATCGACTTGGACCTGCTCGAGCGTCTTAGTAGCATCCCTAAATCTCATACGAACTGTCACATTATGGACATCTTGACCTAGCTTCTCATTCGAGAATAAAGTTACCAATTCAACACTCTCGAGAATCTGAGGCGCAGCTCTATGAATTGCCTTTTCGATCTCACTAAAAGAGATTTTCTTAGACAATGTTACTGTCCAATCTCGCTCCATTGAAGGATAGAGAGGTAAAGGCTGAACCTTTCGACTATTATCATCTAAAGCATGAGGCAAAAGATCCTGAAGATCTACTTCCATAAAGTAGACTTTTTGGGAGATACCTAATTTTTGAGTAATTTTAGGATGGATTTCTCCTAAAAGACCCACTTGCTGTCCACCGACATGAATCTCAGCCTGTCTTCCCGGATGGAAAAGACTGATTTGAGAGCGCTGAAGCTCTCCACCATCAATCATTAATGATGCCCTTAATCCTTCCCAAATACCCTTCAAGTCATAAAAATCAAATTCCCTTGCTTCCTGGGAGAAATGGTGCGGAAGAGAGTCTCCATACAACAGGACCGCAGCGGCAAGCCTCTCTCTTATCTCTCCTTCAGAGCGCAAGAAAATTGTTCCTAATTCAAAGACAGATAAAGAGAGCTGTCGCTGAGCGATATTTCTCAGCATCGTATCAACCAATCCGGGCAAGAGAGAAGGCCTTAAAACTGATTGCTCCTGTGACATCGGATTCTGCACTGATGCGATTGCGCTCTTCGGAATTGGATTATTTACAACCAGCTCTGTTCTCGATGGACTAATCAAACTGCATGTAATGCACTCTTGAAGACCTAGTGAGACAAATACTCGACGGGCTTTCTTTTCAAACTCATACAGTGGGTGCGACGCTATCTTTCCTGGGCGGAATTTTGGCACAGAATCAGAAATGAGAGATGAGTACCCAATGAGCTTGGCAATATCCTCGATAAGATCAATCTCTAATGAAACATCATGCCGATACGATGGGACTTGAACCTCAATCTCATCAGCAGAAATCCATTTGAAAGGATATCCAAGTCGAGAAAAGACCGACTCTATATCTCCTCGCGTGACGGAAAAGCCTAAGACCTTTTCTGCCCGTGACAGCCTTACAAGAATCTGCTTTGCACGTGGAATTTCCTCTCTTCCTTCATACCCAACATACGATACGACAAGATGAGGAAACTGCTGTTTTAAGTAATCAAGAACACAAGAAAGCCCCTTTAAAGCACCTTCTGGATCCACACCCCTCTCAAATCTTCTCGAAGATTCTGAGCTAATACCAAGAGTTTTGCTTGCTCTTCGGACCGCCTGCATCTGAAAATATGCAGATTCAATAACCACCTTGTCCGTTGATTCTTTGACTGCCGAAGAAAGCCCTCCCATGACTCCGGCTATAGCCAAAGGCGCTTTCTCTCCATTCTCAATGACAATTGCCCCTTCAGGGATGGCACATGTCGACCCATCAATCAACTCAAGAGCTCTCTTGGAGAGCCCTTCTTGATTCTCTCTTTTTATCACTATGCGTTTGGCTGAAGAAAATGCCTGAGCATCAAACGCATGCATAGGTTGGCCGATCTCGACCATAGCAAGGTTTAACGCATCTACAATCGCGTTAACTGGCCTTAGACCTGAGAGAGCCAGCCTTCTTCTCAATTTAAAAGGCGATGGCTTTACAGAAACACCTTGGAGGGATAAAAGACCATATCTCAAACAGCCGTCATCAGAGAATAGATCTATCTCCCACATCTCTTTCGATGAGTCACACTCTTTTCTCAAGCGATTAAGATAAAAGTCTTGAGTCTCCTTCCAATCTTTCTTAAGAGAGAAGCTGAGAGCTTGAGATAACTCTCTTGCTATACCATACACGCTTAAGCAGTGGCCAAGGTTTGGAGTAAGAGAGATATGAAGAATTGTATCAGATACATATTCGCTTAACTGAGCACCAAGAGGAATCTCTTCTTGTGAAAACTCAAGGAGCGCCGTATCTTCATCGCTTAAAGCTAGCTCTGCCTCTGAGCAGAACATACCATACGATGTAACTCCCCTCATATCAACTGGCTTGATTAATTTTGATCCTGGAAGTTGTGCTCCATCTATTGCAAGAGCCACATACATACCTGGGAAACATTTTACGGCCGCTGTGACAATCTGCCGTGTAGTCTTCCCGTCAAAAACTGTCGTTACTTTAAGGTTTGAAGCATTAGGATGCGGCTCGACAGTTTCAACTCTCGCTACGATAACCCCTTGAAACATCGGACGTACTTCTTCAATTGCATCAACTTCGATACCGATATTAGTCAGAGTTTGATCGATAGTAGCTGCTGAGATTTCAGAGCCAATGTATTCCTTAAGCCAGGACAAGGGAATTCGCATATAACGCCACCGGTTTACAAATAATGAACAGTTCTTGAATTTGTCTTTTTTGACAAAAGAGCTTTTCACATCTAAAGAGGGAATTTGAATCCGACTCTCTTTAATAAATCTGAAGAAAAAACAATACCCTATTGCCGATTTTGTTGGCAGAAGAAGCGGCTATATTCAAAAAGAAAGCCATCTTCGCTCTTTTTTCTCGATTCCTTTGAAAGGCGATTAGTTGTATGTTTTTTATTCTTCAATGAAGATCATAATGCTTCAAGCATCCTAGGATGAAACAGTCTGATCTCAATCCTTATAGTTTATGAGTTAACGTATGATATCACTCATCCGAACTTTTCTCCCCATAGTAGGTTTAGCCCTTTTCTTCTTCGCGTCTCCGACACTTCATATGTACGGAGCCCATGAGAAGAAGCATTCTCAAAAAAGAGTCATACAAAACCTTAGGGAAAAGAAAAGAAATAGATATGCAAGTAACTCAGAAGCTCGCGCCATCCCTTTTTCATATCTGATGGGAATTGCTCCGGAAGGAACAAATCCACGTCGGTTCGATATCCCACAAAAAGATCTTGAGCTCCTCGCTCAGTTCGAAAATGCGTACAATCAAGCAACTCCTCTTCTCTTTCCCCAAAATAAAAAAGAAGAAAAGCTAGTTAAGGAATCGTATGCCAAAGCTAAAAAACCGCGAATTCCTCATACAATCCACTTTATTTGGCTAGGCCCCAAGACTTTTCCTACAGAATCAATCAAAAATGTCCAGTCCTGGGCAAAAAAACACCCTGATTGGACTATCTATTTCTGGACTGATAGCCCGACTCGCCCATTGCCTATTCCAACAATGAAGCGCAGGCTTGTCGCAGAATACTCTTTCGGAGATTTGGAAAAATACATTCCCCAAACAAATAACTGGGGAGAAAAGTCTGACCTTATGCGCTATATTATTCTCTATAATGAGGGGGGAATTTACGTAGATCACGACTGTTTGTGCTATAAAAGCTTTAAAAATCTTGCTCAATTTTTCCATTTTGTTACCTGCTTTGAAAGACCTCATTATCATCAATCGGTAGACACTTTTGTCCTTCCTTCAAACGGACTTATTGCGGCAAGACCCAAACACCCCATCCTTAAGAGCTGCATAGAACGCATCTGTAAAGTATGGGACACCATTGAGTCGAAATATAGTGAAGATATCACTTCGGAAGCCTCAACCAAGCGAGTCCTTGAGAGAACATACGATAGCTTCGTATTCGCAACTCTGAAAGAATGGAGTTACACCTCAAAAAGAAAAGATCTCGTGCTTCCTTCTACCTTCTTCTATTCACAGAAAATCTTTAACAAAAAAATTTTAAGCGAACTTAAAAGGAAAGGTCTTATCTTCTCCACGCATACATACGCAGGTTCATGGAAACCGCCGAAAGAAAAGCCGTCAGCGACAGTGAATCAAGAAATGCCAGAGAATAACTCTATGACGATTTCGAATTCTCCGCCTGGAAAAGAGTCAATCTGAACATGAACGAGAAGGTAAAAAAGCGTTTCTCATTAAATAACAACACGACCTAGAATAGTGCCGACTTTTTCTTTTGACCTTTTTAAACAAGAAGAGTTTTTATGGCAGTTGAGCAAACACTTTCTATTATTAAGCCAGATGCAGTTGGTAAAAATTGCATTGGTGGAATCATCTCCAAGCTCGAAGGAGCAGGATTAAAAGTTGTCGCAGCAAAAATGCTTCATTTGACAGCTGAGCAAGCAGGAAGATTCTATGCAGTTCACAAAGAGCGTTCATTCTTTGGTGAGCTCGTTCAGTTCATGACATCCGGTCCAGTCCTTGTCATGGCTTTAGAAGGCGAAAACGCTGTGATGAAGAATAGAGAAGTAATGGGAGCTACCGATCCGAAGAAAGCGGCTCCTGGAACTATCCGAAGAGAGTTCGCTCAAGGGATTGAAGAAAATGCGGTCCATGGCTCTGACTCACTCGAGAACGCAAAAATCGAAATCAACTTCTTCTTCAGTGGAACTGATCTCTGCCCACGCACTCGTTAAGGGATAGAGAAAGAAAGATCAATCTTGCTTCTCATTGATCTTTATAAGGGTGTCTCCCCAGTCACTTGAGACACCCTTACCATCTTACACAAGCATTCTATCCAATTATCCAATATCTTATAAAAATCTCTTTTATGGGATCTTCCTCCTCTATGAAGCTCCTCTTTATCGATAGTCGAGACTCTTTCACCTATAACATCATCGATTATCTTCATCAGCTTCGGGTTGAAGAAATCCGCATTATCGATTCGTATCAACATCAGGAGCTGTCATTATGGATAGAGGAAATTGAAAAATACGCTCCGACTCACCTCATAGTAGGCCCAGGCCCTGGATCTCCGAGTGACTATCCATGGATACAAGACCTTATTATCTTCTTAGAGGGAAAGATCCCTGTCCTAGGAATCTGTCTTGGTCATCAACTTATCGTTGAAGCATATAAAGGAGAAGTCATCCCATCTGGAAATCCTGTACACGGAAAGCAATCAACGATTTCTGTTATATATCCAAAATCCCCTCTCTTTGAGAAATTTCCATCGTCGTTTATCGTGGGAAGATACCACTCACTTGTAGCTAGATCAGTTCCAGCACCTCTTCGAATCTCTGCTAAAGTCTCAGCTCATGATGTGCTTACACCAGGTGCTGTTATGGCCGTTGAGCACTTATATGCCACGACTTATGGTATTCAATTTCATCCAGAATCATTTTTGTCAGATCATGGGTTGACATTACTTACAAATTTCCTCAACATAGCACCTACTTCACATCCATCTATTTAAAGAAAGAGGTTTTCATAGAATGAAGCGAATATTCTCCGCTCTTTTACTCACAGGATCGATGGTCCTTTCATTTCAGCATATGCAAGCTGGAACGCAAGCGAATTCACACAATGCTGATAACAACATCGTCTCCTTGGCTACACGCCCAGATCCTGTTGAAGACGTACAGCTTACCTTTTCTATGATCAAGCCTTTAGCTGTAAAAGAAGGAAAAACCGGAGCAATTTTAGCAAAAATTGAGGAATCTGGTTTTACTATTGTTGCTTTGAGAATGAGACAGTTGACAATTGATGAAGCAAAGCGTTTTTATGCGGAGCATGCTTCGAAGCCATTTTACATGGACTTGGTAACACGTATGTCTTCTAGTCCAGTCGTCACAATGGTTTTAAAGAAACAAGATGCTGTGACATCCATGAGACAGCTCGTTGGTGCGACAGATCCTGCAAAAGCAGCTCCTGGAACCATTCGAAAAGAATTTGGTAAAAGCACAACTGACAATGCAATCCACGCATCAGATGGTCCTGCAAGTGCAGAAAGAGAAATCGCGTTCTTCTTTGCAAAAGAAGAGATCAATCAATAAGTGGCTTTTTATTCCACATTTCCATCTAGGATGGAAATGTGGATATTTTTTATTGGAAAAACTCTTGGCCAAAGTAGCGTATTTTTGCTTCTTCATTCTTGACTAATTCTTCAACAGAGCCTGCGAAAATAACCTTCCCGTCCGCGATAAGATAGCTCTTATCAGCGATTGAAATAATCTCACGAGCATTATGATCGGTAATAAGGATAGAAATTCCTTTGTTCTTTAGCAGCGTGATCATCGCTTTCAAATCAGCGATTGCAATAGGATCAATATTAGCAAAAGGCTCATCAAGCATTAAGCAGCTCGGCTGAGTTGCAAGCGCCCTTGTGATTTCAAGACGGCGACGCTCTCCACCTGACAATGTTGCCCCCTTCTTTGATCGTAGAGGAGTAAGATGAAGCTCTCCTAAAAGCTCCTCAAGTCTTTTCTGGAGCTCTTCTCCCTCTAATCCCATTAATTCCAATACAACAATAATGTTTTCCTCAACAGTCAGCTCACGGAAGATTGATGGCTCTTGTGGAAGATATCCTAACCCCCTTTTCGCTCTTTCATGCATGGGAAAGACTGAGATATCCTCCCCATTAAAAATAACTGAGCCGCTATCAGGTTTGATGAGGCCGATAACCATATAAAATGCGGTCGTCTTTCCTGCGCCATTTGGGCCAAGAAGCCCCACTACTTCTCCAGGTTGCACTTCAAATGAAAGATCGTTGACAACTGACTTATCTCCATACTGCTTAACAAGATGAGAAACGATCAACCCCCTTTTAGATATAGGGTAAGATTGATGGAGATCTTTATCTTTTACAGTTTGCGTATTGGTATCAATCCGAACTTTCGGACTATTGCCTTTGCCTTTCATGAAGCTTCAGTTATCCTCTATCCTGGAGTAAAAAATTAACGAAGATACTCTATGCTAACAGCTCCTTCGCCACGAATATCTGAAAGCGTTGACTTTCCTGAACTGTCTTTGACGATTTTTGCTGTAATTTTTTTTCCTTTAGCCTGAACCGCCACTTTCTTACCCTCTTCTTCGCAATAAGAGGTGTAGACTACTTTCTCTCTCTCATTCCCATAGAAAACAGCTTCCCTTGTTTTGCAAAAGAGCTCCCCTCTATCAGAAGCCAAAGAACTTCCATCACTCATCTCGATTACCAATGAGCCAAAAAGATCAATTCGGTCAGGCTGGCTCGACTGGCCTGTTCCTTCATCTTTTGATTTCTCTCCCAGATGAATGATAGCGCGATCACACGAGATAAGACCCAAGTCATAAGTCACTTTAACGGATCCTGTCAGGTATATTTTTCTCTCTCGCATCTCAATTGAATCTGCTTTCACATCCTGGATCGGAATAGAAGGAATATGGAATGCAAATAGACTTATAGGTTTCATAAGAGTAAGGGAAAAAGCTCCTACCCCCAAAAGCATTGATAATGCTCGAGCGCAGCAATTCATTGTAAAGGAAGGCGAAGAAGTACGTCCGTCATGATTTTTTAACTGCATGATTACTCCCCGATAGATGAATTTCTAGATCCCAATTTCAGCTTCATTCCGGTTGAGACAACAACCTCTTGGTCGGAGGGGGCCTGAAAGTTAAACGTCGATGTCTCTGCTTCCGCCTCCATTAAGATCGACTGAGGGTCTATTAATCTTGTCGGCGTATGACCTGGCACATCAACAATACAAAACGATACCATGTATGCGGTTAAAACATTCGTCATGAAATTCCACTCAGCTCTCCCTGCATCAAAATAACGCACTCTCTGCCGAGGAGAAATCTCTACTGTCTTTTCTTCTTCAACTTTCTTCGACTGATCAGCCTCATACACCCATATAACTTGATCGCCTAGGGTATCAGAAGAGACTCCTTTGTTTATTCTCAGGGGAATAACACGTTCAAGGGTTGATTCTAAAATCCAATAGATTTCCTCTTGGAACCAGCCGCGTGGCCTTTCAAAACATTCAATCGTCACATAATCTTTTGATTGCAGCTCTAGCTTGATGTCCGCTGAGTCAGCCTCTAGAAAGAATTCTCGTCTGGGCATGTTACTCGAAGGCGCATCATTTTCAAGGAAAAGCTGACGAGTTACTCCCTCTCTTTCCTGATGAAGTTGAATAGCCTTCTTTTGCTCTTTTGCCTTTCTTAAAGAGCCTCTTCTCGACTCCTTTGCCTTATAATACTTCTTCGCTTCGGACTCTTTGACGCATATATATTTTCCAACTGCCCATGCACCTAATGCCAAAAGAAGAAGAGCCCAAAAAAATCGGCGTTTATTCTTATCGAGAAGAGTCATCTTATGAAAATCCTTTACCGCAGAGTTTCATAACCTTGCATGAAAGGATCATTTTTGACCATTTCATGAATTGGCAATACGACATCCAAAAGATCGCCTAATCGGTTTAGAGGGAAAACTGTTGTACTATCACTCATCGCGGATTTAGGATCAGGGTGAGACTCTATGAAAAGAGCATCAATCCCAGCTGCGACGGCAGCCCGTGTAAGAAGAGGAATAAATTCTCGTTGTCCCCCTGTCGAAGTTCCTAAAGCACCAGGCATTTGAACCGAGTGAGAAGCGTCAAATGAGACGGCAGCTGATTGCCGCATTATCTGAAACGCCCTCATATCAACTACTAAGTTGGCATAGCCAAACATCGTTCCCCGATCGCATAAAATCACATTGTTATTTTTCTTCGAGCGAGCTTTCTTAACGATATTCGCCATATCCCATGGCGCCATAAACTGACCCTTTTTTACATGAAGTGGCAAGCCAGTCTCCGCACAGCATAATATAAGATCGGTCTGTCTACAGAGGAAGGCTGGAATTTGAAGGACATCTAACACTTCTTTTGCCTTATCAACTTCAGAGACTTGATGAATGTCAGAGATAACTGGGACATTAAAAGTCGTCTTGATCTCTTGAAGAACCTTTAGTCCTTCATCAATGCCTAGGCCGCGATATGTCTCGTGGGAGGAACGATTAGCCTTATCATAGCTTGCTTTAAAGACAAATTGAACTGGACGATCACGGGTGATTTTAACAAGTTCTTCTGCACAGCGCATTGCATGATCGCGACTTTCAATCACACATGGTCCGGAAAAGAGCGTAAGCTTTTCTTTTGAGCCAACAAGGACATTTTTTCCAATCTGTACAGGATGTATCTCTTTCATCTCTCTCTCACTTCTTGTCTTTCAACCATTAACACATTTTTCTTAAAAGAAAGGCCCTATGTACTCACGTCCTTGGAGCCTTATTTGTCATTTTCAATAACCCACCACCGCTCACTCGAAGATCGATGAAGGATGGCAATCTGATCAGAGATTTTTTTGAGCTCTCGAATTATAGCAGATATTTCAACTTTTCTTGTGCTTTCTTTTCTAGTCGCCTCTGGGGCAGAGATAGTCTCTTCTCTGACAAGTTCTATCTCTTGCTGATCCAAGAAGTTGGATGGAACAACAAGTTCTTCATCTTCAAGCACTTCTTGGAGCGGCATAAGCACAAAAAGCCTTTTAAGCATCCTCGGATGGGGAACACAAATATCTGGAGTACACATACGCACAGCCGGAGAGTAAAGAATATCTATATCTATTACCCGAGGTCCATTCTTTTCTTTCTTTTCTTTCCCCAGCCTTTTCTCTAGAGATGCCGTCAGAGAAAATATCTCACCGAGAGAAAGCGTCGTCGAACATAAGATCGCGGCATTAAGAAAATCTGGCTGTTCTGAGAAGCCCACCGGAGATGTCTTCCAAACGGATGAGACTTTTTCAACTCGCATTTCAGGACTTGAAGAAAGTTCATTGATAACTATTTTAAAACAATCCAACGGATTGCCCAAGTTACCTCCGAGGCCAAGGTAGATAGGATAGGGCTTTTTTGAAGAGTTTTTTGGTAAATTCATGACAGAGTGCGTATTGCTTCTCTTAAAGAAAAATAATCGATACAAGAAGATACCATCATAAGACGGATATCGTCCACCTCCCTTCTCCTTTTAATAAAAAAGATTCCGAAACTCATGATGCATCCTATTTTTTTATTCAATACCCGTTGAAATTCAATGAACTCGTAACTTCTCGCCCCATTCTCATGAAAAAAATGAGCACGGAATAAGCGATTTACCATTGATAAGAAGTCGGTCTCTCAAATAGCATAGTTGCATTCGAGCTAGAAAGTGCAGACAAGAGATCTTATATCTTTGCAACGCACTCTATTTTCTCACGGACTGATAGCTCAGTGGATAGAGCACCCGCCTTCTAAGCGGGTGGTCGTAGGTTCGAATCCTACTCGGTCCGATCTTTTTCCTTTCATTTGCTCTTTTCTCTGATAAGCCGCTACACTATCGTTTTATTTAAAACTTTTTACAGAACTCATTTGAGAAAAGTTGTATTATCTCTTTGGCTTTAATGTATTTTCTTCCCATGAATGGAGAAATCTCCCTTCACGGGAAATCAAGTGAGTCTCACCTTCAGACTGAATGAGCTGAAGACCTGAGCCCTCACTTTTGTACATGCGATAAAAATTGAACGGCATATTCATTTATTATGAAGCAACATACTGCAGTACCCCATCCGCAATCAACGAGCTCCCACTCCCCCCGTATTGGAGATTGGAAACCAACTCCTTCGCGGTTTAAAGCACTTCCTGATGTTATACATTCATTTGAGAAGAGCGAGTTTCAATCACTGACTGAGAGAAAGAAATTTAAGGCCGTCAATCGATCACTCCTGCAATTAATCGAAGAGAGTCCATCCCCCTGCTTTCTCCTTCCCGCAGTCTTTGATTACATTTCACAAATCAATGAAAAGAAGATCTTGAAAGAGCCATATTCTTTCTCTCTTTTTGAGTTCTGGCTCAACCATTTCAGTAAATTAACTCCTGATGAGAACTTGCGGATTCGAGGAAAAATTGTAGGACGTCTTATTCCTCGAGATGAGTACCAGGCGCTGTTTCCTATCGGAATGAATAAGTACTTCCCAGGCTCTCACTTTGTTGCAGCACACTTATCACCAGATGTCGACACCACTGTTGCCTCATTTGTAGGCTGGCTTGACGCTTTTGGAGCTCGTGTCTCGGAGGGAATCCATCAATGGAGCTTACCAAATGGTTTTAGCGACGGATTCATTATCAACCTCTTTGACTCCTTCATAGCCCCTCGTTTTATTAAGACTGCGCCCCGTGAGACAACAGCCTGCACATTAACTGCCTTAGACCTCGTATCGAAGAAGAACTTTCATAAAGTCTCAGTTCATGCTCGAGGAGACTCTATTGAGCATGGTAGCGATGATCATGCTTATATTGTTGTCGATGATGAGGGATGCTACCGGGGAGAGTGGAGAAGCTCTGATGCGGAATCTGTACGAATCGTATTAAGCGCCTTCTCAAACTGTCTTCGCTGGTTCGAAAATGCAATCCAGCGATCCTGCATTCATTCGCTTGCTGAAGAATCTGTCTTGCTTGATCATATTGAAGGCGCGATTGAAAAGCAGTTCGAAGTAATTATTAAAGACTCTGACCCAGTCAAAGAACTCTCAGACAGATCTAGAAAACTCTTCAATGAATATTTAAAGAAAATCCTTGGGGTTTCTTCTGGGCTTGGCTCTCCATTTAAGGAGTTCATCCAAAAGATCGATGAAACCTTCCATAGCCATGTAGAAAAAGAAATTAAGCACTTTATTCGTTCAATTTTTAACAAAATTCAAGAAAATAAAAACAATGCGCAAAATAGACTTCAAGCATTGGAAATTCTTGAAAAGACCATCCTCTCACTCTCCCAAGAGATTAATAAAGTAAGAGACAGCGCGGAAAAACTTGAGCACCTTTTACTTATTAAAGACAAAGTACTAGGAATCTCGAATCAATATGTGTTCTTGAAGAGTTCCGTTGAGGAGATGAAAAATCGCACAGACCACGCAGCACATCTTACAGTACTAGTTCCAGAGATCAATGGCTCTAGTTTCCCAGTTGGTGTTGTATGGACAAATGATCTTCACAAACCAATCCTTGGCACCGCGTCTTTAAGAGACTTTAGCAATCTCGAAGAGACTAAAATGGCGTCATATATTGATGTTATTAGCATTATCGACCACCACAAATCTGCGATTAAAACATCTCAAGCTTCTACTCTTGTCTTAGGTGATGCTCAATCTTCTAATACGCTCATCGCAGAACTTTCTCTGGCAATCAATAGCCGATGGAGCTCTATAAGTGATGATGAGATCTCTCCATGGCTTTTAGATCTCATGAATGAGTCTGAAGAAATCTATGCCGCTGTTTCAAATGCGCTTGAAAAAGGGAAAACCCAAGGATCAAAAACGCCTTCTTACACATTCGTCCATCGCGAACGAGAAATCATTGAGTATATGCTCTTTATTCTCGCTATTTTGGATGACACCGATCTCTTAAGCAAAGTCTCACGGCGAGATGTCCTATGCCTTGAGAAACTCTTAAATAGAATCGCGTCCCTTATCAATGGAAAGCCCGTAAAGGTCATCTCTTTTGATGATATTCCTCATGATGCTTCATTTACAAAGAATGCGGCAAAACGACTCTTACATAATGAAGAGCTCTACTCAATCTATAAGAACGTCTATCAGTTCCGTGAAAAAGAAATTGAAAAGACGCTCGTTCATGCAGCAGAAGGAAAGCCATCTCCATTTTTCGCTGATACAAAAGAGCAAAACGGCTGCTGTAAAATCGGCCAGACAAAGCTCTTTGAAAGAAATATGCCAACATACCAAGAACTTCGATCAAAACTTATCAGAAGATGGTTGGAAGAGGCTCAAAAAACGCTTGCGTCAAGCCCGCATGTCGATTTCTTCCTCCATATGATCAGCACAGTTCCAGGTGAAAAGGAAGTTCGATCAGGCAATGATATTACATGGGCACACTCAGATGAAATATGGCTTTGGGCTCCAGACTCTAATATTGCTGAAGAGCATTTAAGTGTCTTTTTAACACTCTTTCAAAATTCATCGACAGGGCAAGCTCTTAGCTTTGATATCATCGTTGAAGGAAAAGAGACCGAAAAAAGATATACTCTGGCGAATGAGAGATTCCCAAGAGCTAAATCTATCCAGAAAAAGGTGAATGAGGAGCTTGCTATTTCAGAGAAAACTCCAGCTGTCATTGTCCTTCAATTCACTGCTGGGCAAATAAATTCGAGGAAATCCCAAATCTCACCTTTTCTTCCTAAATATGTGCCTTAAGAATTTTGGAATGAAGGCATTGGGATAAATAACTTTTATCGCATTCCTCCTCTACCCTTCGCAACAGACCAAGGGTGGGAGGAAAATTGACTGTAAACTTAAAAAAACTTGAACGGTGGCATGAAGACTCATCTCTTGTCGAAATGAGCTGAAACATTTCTACAATAACTCATCTTGTGAGCTGCTTTCTTCTCTTGAACATCACATCTTCTTACCAAAGAAAAATGAGGAGATGATAAATAAGTATAGATGGACAAGTAAAAGCCGAAAAAACTTTTGGAATAGAAATAGCGGGTCTTTCAAGCTGAATCACTCTTAATAGCTTGGAAGAATGTCATAAGACATGAGATTACTGTATAAGAGAAAAGTTAGCTGTCCTCTAAAGATCATAAGTGAAAGGTAGCCAAGAAGAAACATATGGGATTATTTAGCCGTACCAAGCCTAAGATCAAGATAAGCACCACAAAAAAGGACGGGTTTAGCGGGTGGCTGAAATGCACGAAGTGTAATGAGCTTATCCACACAAATGAGTTAGAAAAAAATCTCAATTGCTGCCCTAAGTGTGACTATCATTATCGATTAGGTCTTGAAGAGCGAATCCTACTCTTAACTGACCCCAATTCTTTCACCCCAATGTGGGAAGAAATTACTGCGGTTGACGCCCTTGAATTCGTCGATACAGAGCCATATGCAGAACGTCTTAAGAAAGCTCAAGAAAAGAGCGGTCAAGATGATGCAGTCACTGTTGGAACAGCAACTCTTCAAGAAATTCCTTACGCCTTGGGCGTCCTTGATTTCAATTTTATGGGCGGATCAATGGGATCAGTTGTTGGAGAAAAGCTTACCCGTTTGATTGAGCATGGCTTAAAAGAAAAGCTTCCCGTTGTGATTGTATCAACTTCTGGTGGAGCTCGCATGCAAGAGTCTATACTCTCTCTCATGCAGATGGCAAAGACCAGCGGAGCTCTTAAAAAATTAAAAGACGCTCGCATTCCATTTATTTCCATTTTGACAAATCCAACCACAGGTGGAGTCACAGCTTCGTTTGCCTCGCTCGGCGATATTATCCTCGCAGAACCAAACGCCCTTATCTGCTTTGCAGGGCCACGAGTCATCGAGCAAATTCTAGGCAAACCCCTTCCTCCTGGAGCACAGCAATCGGAATTTCTTCTAGAGCACGGAATGATCGATGCGATTGTACCTCGTCACAATCTTCGATCAACTCTTGGTCTTATTCTTGAATATTCTTATTCAGGTTTACACAAAATCTCAAAAGACACTGTGTAAAAGGCTAAAAATCAGATATCGATTGCTTCTACTACGAATGGTAAGATGCTTAGAGATTACTATAAAAAGAAAATGACTAAGGGAAGGAGTAGATACTAGAATGAACGGAACCCATTTTTCATCGGGAAATGAAGTTGCATCTTCTCTCTCTTTACAAGTAGCTGCAAACACGCAGCTGACAGCACCTGTTTCTGTTATCATTCATGTTCAAAGCCAAGACTGCATCCCAGTATATGCCTCGAAAGGCGCTGCAGGAGCTGACTTAAAAGCTTTTATCGATAGCCCGATTACTTTAGAGCCAGGTAAGAGAACTCTTATTCCCACAGGAATCCGCATGGAAATTCCTGAAGGCTACGAAGTTCAACTGAGACCCCGCAGCGGGCTTGCCTTCAATCATGGTATAACATTGCTTAACACGCCTGGGACCATTGATTCAGACTATCGAGGAGAAGTGAAAGTGCTTCTTATCAATTTAAGTGATACTGCGTTCACTGTTACACCAGGAATGAGAATTGCCCAAATGGTAGTAGCTCGCTTTGAGCAAGCTCAATTTGAGTTACAAGAATCCTTGAGCGATACCGCACGCGGAAAAGGTGGATTCGGCCATACCGGAACGCACTAACTCCTCTGACCAAAGATAATTTCGTACTTATTTTGTCATTTTTTCTTGACAAAAGAGATCTATCTAATGAAGGATGTGGCCCCTTACTTCTCGTGGAGGAAGGAGACGTATAAAGATTAAAGACAACAGAAAGAGTGCTCTGATTCCAACTCTCAAAAAAGACGATGATTTAGAGTAAATGATAGAGAAAGAGTGATGGAGAATAATTTTCTTGCACATATCGATGAACAACTTGTCTTCTTTGTCGAATCATCGACAAAGGATGGCATCCTATCATACCTTTCTGAGTCTATTGCTCACAAAGTAAGCACAACGCATCCTCATTATACCCCTGATGTAATCTTTAAAACGATTAATCAGCGTGAAAAACTAATGACAACTGGGATCGGCATGGGCGTTGCAATACCTCATGCTAAGATCCCAGCGTTCCCATCTTTCACAGTAGCTGTAGCGATTCTTCAGCAAGGTCTTGAATGGGATGCTGTGGATGAATCTTTAGTACGAATTATTTTCATGATAGTCGGCCCAGATGATAAACCAGGCTCGTACCTTTCTTTACTCTCTAATTTGACGCATGTTATCCGAAGCGATGAAGCTCGAAGAAAGCTTCTGAATGCGACAAACGCGCAAACTGTCAAAGAAACTCTTCTAGAGTACACTCCGCAAAATTCATGAAATAAAGGCTTTTTATTAGGAGATTTTCCTTCAGGCCTTTTCAGAGATCTGTATCTGTATCCACAAAAAAAGCCCTCCACATTAGTGGAGAGCTTTCTCATACAAAAGAAAGGGAGAGCTAGAAGAACTCTTTTCTTTTATAAGTCATCCTCATCAATCTCTAACGAGTCAGTTTCGGATAGCTCATCTTCATATCCACTCTTCTTTTTCCCTCGAGTTGAAGAACGACGGCGGGAATTTGATTCAGAATCTTTTGAAGAATTCCCTGGAGAAGCCGTTGAATACATATTCGAAGACGTTCGAGCGGAGATCGCCTTTTCTTTTTCCCCTTCATCGGTATGTTCATCTGATGAGTGTATCTCTTGCTTCGTAATAGTGAAATCCTTAACGATGATCTTTTCTCCTTCAACGTCAAGTATACACGACCAAGCAGCATTCGGATTCTTTAAAATAAGCTCAGAGATGGTATCCTCAATGTATTGCTCAACAACACGTCTGAGAGGACGAGCTCCCATTTCAGGAACAAATCCTTTTTCAACTAAGAATTTCTTAGCATTTTCTGTTATAGTGACGTGGACCGATTTCTTCTCAAGGCGACCACTCAATTTCTTCACTTCAATCTCAATAATATGAGTAAGTGCCTCTTGGTTCAGAGGTTGGAAGATAACAAAATCAGTTAAGCGATTCAAAAACTCAGGCTTGAAGTGTTTCTTCATAGCACTTTCAATTTTTTCCCTGATGGTATTGTAATCAGGCATCCCCTCTTTTGAAGAAAATCCTATCTCAGTCGACTTACGAATGAGATCCGCACCAATATTTGAAGTCATGATGACGATTGTATTTCGAAAATCAATCTTTCGCCCAAAAGAGTCGGTGAGTTTACCCTCTTCAAGAATTTGCAAGAGGATATCCATGACATCCGGATGGGACTTTTCAATCTCATCAAAAAGGACAACTGCATACGGTCTTTGGCGGACTCGCTCAGTAAGTTGGCCGCCCTCTTCATAACCAACATATCCTGGAGGAGAGCCAGTCATCCGGCTGACCGCAAACTTCTCCATGTACTCTGACATGTCGATCTGGATAAGAGCATCCTCTCCTCCGAACATGTGTGTCGCAAGCTGCTTCGCTAAAAGTGTCTTTCCGACCCCAGTAGGACCTAAGAAGAGGAACGCACCGATAGGGCGATTTGGATCTTTGATATCTGCTTTACTACGACGGATCGCTCTAGATACGACGTTGACAGCATCATCTTGACCAACAATACCGGCCCTTAAATGCTCTTCAAGCTTCAATATCTTCTGAGTTTCACCTTCAGTCAATCGATGGATAGGAACACCGGTTTGCCGAGCAACAACCGCAGCCACATCTTCTTCATCAACAGTAACTTGGTGTTCTTCCTTATGAACTTCCCATTCAGTCCTAATCTCTTGCAGTTTCTCACGAAGAGACTTTTCTTTATCGCGGAACTTAGCTGCCTTCTCGTATTCTTGCTTACTGATAGCCTCTTCTTTTTGAAGTCTTACAGACTCTATATCAGCTTCATACTTCCCGATATCGAGAGGCTGATGCATCATAGAAATACGCATCATAGCTCCAGCTTCATCAAGTAAATCGATCGCTTTATCTGGCAGATAACGTCCATGAATGTATCTATCTGATAAGACGGCTGCAGCCTCTATAGATGTCGGAGTATAGTGGCATTTATGATGCTCTTCATATTTACCTTTTAGGCCATCTAAGATGCTTACAGTATCAGTGACTGTAGGTGGCTGGACCAAGATTCTTTGGAATCGACGCTCTAAAGCCGGGTCTTTTTCAATATGCTTTCGATATTCATCAATGGTTGTAGCGCCAATGCACTGAAGCTCTCCTCGGGACAGAGCAGGTTTAAGAATATTAGATGCATCAATCGCGCCTTCTGCCGCGCCTGCGCCTACAATCGTATGAAGTTCATCGATAAAGAGGATGATGTTGCCATTTTTACGAATCTCATCCATCGCGGCTTTGATTCGCTCTTCAAATTGACCTCGGTATTTAGTCCCAGCAATCATTAAAGCTAAATCAAGGCTAATGAGTCGCTTTTTTCGAAGGATATCTGGAACATCGCCTTTAATAATTGCGTATGCTAATCCTTCAACAATAGCAGTTTTACCTACACCTGCTTCACCAACTAACACCGGGTTATTCTTACGGCGACGGCATAAGATAAGAATTAATCTTTCAACTTCTTCTTTTCTTCCAATAACTGGATCGAGCTTTCCTTCACGAGCAATTTCAGTTAAATCCTGACCATAGGATTTTAAAGCAGACATCTTATCCTGTGAAGAAGAACCCCCTGTTGCACCAGCTCCAGCGGCAGCCCCATATCCAGCCCTTTCAAAACCTTTTGGCCCACCCACTCCTTGTGGATTGCTACCTGGATTTGGACTATTTGGAAGCTGAAGGTTAAACGACTCAAGCTCTTTCAAAACCTCTTTGCGAACTTCCTTCAAATTCACATTGAGATTTTCTAAGACCTGCGCCGCAACACCATCAGTCTGGCGCAAAAGTCCTAAAAGAAGGTGCTCTGTACCAACATAGTTGTGATTCAGCGCTTGAGCTTCCTCATTGGCAAACTCAATGACCTTCTTCACTTTTCCAGTAAGAGCAGGATCGCCATACAATTGTATTTCGGGACCAAATCCAACGAGACGCTCAACTTCTTGGCGAACAATCTCATAATCAATGGTCATTCCACGAAGTACATTGACTGCTATTCCCTGGCCTAATTTAAGTAAGCCTAAAAGAATATGCTCAGTACCAAGATAATTGTGATTCATTCGCTGGGCCTCTTTCTTGGCCAGCTTGATCACTTGTTTTGCACGATTGGTGAATTTATCAAACATAAGCGTTTCTTTAATTCCCGGAGCGTACGATGAGTAAGCTCTCTACTTTGAGGAAACTTTTTAATTAAAAACCTTTGAAATAAACAAAAAAGAGCTTTCTATCAAAAACTTTTTCTAGAGATTAACAATTATTTAAGAGAGCCATATTTTTTTATAACAGATCTCACCCTGAACAGTAGAACGAGCTATCTATTATTTACCAGTCTCTATTTTTCACTTTTGTGGTCTTCCATGCATTTTTTAGTAAATAGCAGCAAAAACAAAAAATGAGAAAGAGGGGATCTTAACAACATGAAAGAGCCTTTGCAAGCTTTTCAGCAGCATCAACACAGTCAGGAATAGCAACCCCTGAAATGAAAGCGGATGTACAATATAAAGACTCCGTCTCATTGTCATACACATAGGGACAAAGAACATCATCTTTACCTGGCAATGGAAGCGGAATTGCGTGCCGAGCGCGGCTCACAAATACTTCTTGAGGTGAATCTTCTATATGAAGCCAGTCTTTAACCCTGGATAATGCTAGAGAAATTAACTCTTGATCACTCATGATGAGGGCCTCACTAAAGCGAGTTCCCCCTATCATAACTGAAAGACGAGTCTTCATTGAACTATTCTGACTAGGAAAGACTACAGACTCAAAGATAATACCTAGCACCTTATCATCTTCGCTTTTTGGAGCCAAGACTCCAAATCCTGGGTTTACATATCGACCATCTTCACACCTATCAAAATAATCTTTTCCCCAGCCTAAGGAAACCGTGACGACAGATGATGCTTTTGAAGGGTATTGACTCTTTTCATCATACCGAGGAAGAAAAAAATGTTGTCCTTCAGGAGACAAGAAAGCCTTCTCATACAAGAGCCTTTGAACAGAAGATGAGAGCTGCATTGGATTGCAAGCAAGGACCACCTTTTTTGCTAATACACACTTACTCCCATGAGGCTCTTTAATGCGCAAGGACCACTGCTTAGAGTCTTGGCAAAAGGACACCTCCTCGATAAATGAATCTAAAGATATACTACATTGCTTCGAAGAAATAAGAGACTGCGTAAGAGCTTTGGTGAGAGAGCCCATTCCTTTTGAGAAAGTAATAATCCCGCGTTGTACAGAAGACCTCCTTCTTCTCTTCAGAACAATCCTCTTAATAAAGCCCTTAAAAGCCCCTAAGACAACTGATCTATTCTCTAAAGAGAGTTGATACAGCCAAGGGAAAGCAGCTTTAAGGGAGATATAGGATGCCTCGCTTGCCCATATTCCAGAAGTCATAGCATTCGCAAGCTTTAAGACAGTTGAAGAAGTGCCAAAGTGATCATGAATAAATTCATGAAATGAAGGTGATACAACACGGGACATTCGCCCCATCGACCTTATAGGCTCCCTTATAAGAGAGAAAAGAAGCTTTAGTCCCAAAGGGTTCGTGAAGAAAGATACGATTGAAGAAGGAAGCTCAACCATCTTACCATAAAGCCTTACATATCTCCTGTAGACAGCTTTTTCAGCAGTGACAACTTGACTGCTCAACCCTAAAAGGTCAATGAGGTTTGAGATGGATCTTGCCCTTTCCCCTATAAGGCGAATACTCCTCGGTCCTCTCTCATAGAGCTGGCCTGTGGGACTTTCCATTGTTTGGATCCAACCACCAGCTGAAGGATTCTTCTCTATAAGTTCAACCGAAGCCCCTTGAGAATAATGAGTAAGCCAAAAGGCTAAAGACAGTCCCGAGATGCCTGCTCCAATAATGGCAACATCAACACACTTACTAGATTTTTCATGAGTCAGCAATGAAGCCATACTTAAAAAGCCTGTATGAATAAATTATACTGCTTTTGAATATCTTCCTTCCCTACTGGTAAGGGCTTGGTAGTATTTATCGAAACAAGAAGCGATATTTCGAATGAAGAGTTCCCCTTTCGGCTCAACTAGTATCTTCTTTTCTCTTCGATCAAAAACGATAAATTGCTCTTCTTCAAACCACTGAAGCTGCTTGAATGATGAGGAAAAATATTCCATGGAGTCGATATTCCATTTCTGATCTATACGGTTGAGATCAAGACAAAAATGACACATAAGCTCCTCAATAACTCCTCGGCGAATGCGATCGTCATTTGTTACAAGCTTGCCGTGCTTTAACGGGAGTTCATGCCTTTCTTCAATTGCTTGGTAGTACTCTTGAAGTGTTTTTGAATTTTGAAAATATCCTACTGGCAAATCTGAGATTGCGGTCATACCAAAGCCAATCATCGTACTGCAATCTAATACCGTATACCCTTGAAAATTTCTCCGAAGAGTTCTTGTCTTAAACCGCTCTGAAATCGGATCAGACGCATGAGCAAAGTGATCCATTCCGATCGGGGTATATCCCATGCCAGAGAGTGCTTCTCTCGCATACATATACATGAAAAACTTTTCCTCAGTTGAAGGAAGAAGCCGGTCAGGGATCGCCTTCTGGTGAGGTTTTACCCAGGGAACCTTAGCGTATGAAAAGAGAGCTATGCGCTCAGGGCGAAATTCTTCCCCGATGGTGTGGATCGTATCTCGAAATGTCGCTCGAGTTTGAAGAGGAAGACCGTAGATAAGATCGATGTTAATTCCGGAAAAGCCAAGATCTCTAGCAGTTTGAAAAGCCTTAAGAGTGATTTCCAGGCTCTGCCTTCTTTTCACAGCTTCTTGCACGTCCTCGTTTGTATCTTGAACGCCAAAACTTACTCGATTGAATCCTATTGAAGGGAGCGCTCGAAGTTTCGAAAAATTATCCTCTTTAACAGATCTTGGATCTATCTCGATCGCGATCTCTGCTTGAGGAAGTATCTCAAAGCAATCTCGAATGGTACCTACAATCCGCTGAAGCTGATCGATAGTGAGCTTTGTTGGTGTTCCCCCTCCAAAATGAAGCTGCAGAACAGGAAGCTTTTTCTTGTACTGGCTTGATACAAGATAAATCTCCTTACAAAGAGCTTGAACATATCTCTCTTCTTTACAAGGATCTCTATTCAAAACAACTGAGCAGCCGCAGTAAAGGCACATAGATCGACAAAAAGGGATATGAACATACAGCGAAACTGGCATGTTTGCGTCGAGTGACGATACTGCTTTTAAAACCTCCTGATACGAGATAGCCCCCCAATCAGCAGCTGTCGGATAGCTCGTATACCGAGGAACCGCAACATTCAACTGATTAAGATATGGAAGATATATTGAGGCTTCTTGTGTTATCTCTGGCATTGTTTCCTTCGCTCTTAAAGAGCCTCTCCCTCAAATTTTCGATAAGAGTCTATTACACACTTCAGGCTCTTTTCCACTCTCGAACTGTCTGGGCAACGAAGCGAACTGTGTTATAATCGGCCTCTTTCGGAACACCATGACCGAGATTAAAAATGTAGTTTGAAAATGGAGATGCTCTCTCAAGAAGATCTGTAAGCCTCCTCTTCAGCTCAGGGTGCTCTTTTGGCAAGCACAAAAGAGCAGGATCTAGATTTCCCTGAACCGCAACACTCTTCTTATAGGCCTCAAAAGCGATCTTCGAAGGGCATAAAGAAACATCGCATGAAAGCCCCTTTATACCTGTTTCAAGAAGATCGCTATAGCGATAAGCCATCCCCTTCGTAAAATAGATAACAGGACATCTCTCACCACTTGGCAAAGTCTTCAGACGGCTGACGATCCTCTTCAATGGCTCAGTGGCCCACCTTGCAAAGCTTTCGCTATCAAGCTCAGAAGACCATGAGTCAAAAAGTTGTACAGCTAATGCTCCAGCTTCAATCTGACGATTCAAATGATGGACAATGAGATCCTCAACTTTTCGTAAGAGGTACTTGCTCTCTTCTGTCATAGAGGACATAAACACTCTCGATGCCATCGCATGAGGTGATGATTTCCCTTCTAGGATATATGTCAAAAGAGTCCAAGGAGCTCCTGCAAAACCAAGAAGAGGCTTATGGGATGGAAGTTCCTTTCTCACGAGGCGGATCGCATCATATACTGGAGAACACTCTTGAAGAAGATGCTCCTCATCTGAAGTAGCTCTGATAGCTGACTGCGCTCTCCCTTCTGACGTATCGGCTTTTCCATCTTTCGAATGAACTGACGGCATGCTCGATTGAGAGAAACGGACATCAAGATCAAGGGCTTTTAAAGGGAAAAGGATATCTGAGAAGATAATGGCCGCGTCAAGATCCATTTCTTGAATAGGCAAAAGTGTTACTTGACACGCAAGTTCAGGGATAAGGCAAAGCTCATCAAAAGAATACTTTTGGCGGAGCTGAGCATATGAGGGCTGATAACGCCCTGCCTGGCGCATCATCCATATGGGAATCCGCGATGAGCGATTGCTGCAACGTAAAGCGTCCAACATCATATGAATTGAATCCTCTCAAAAGGGAGAGCTCTATGTTGTACAACACTCTCCCTTTCTTTGCTGCAGAATTCATATAGAAGAGAGCAAACCTTTCAAGTTTAATGCTCCTATAACTCTCAACTATCCTGAAGTACTTGCAAGCAATCTATCGAGGATAGCTTCGACCGTAAAGCCAAATTCTTTAGCTAAGTCATGCGCTGGAGCAGAGGCTCCGAAGCTCTCTACGACACACGCAATTCCCTTCTCACCGATATATTTGTGCCAGCCAAGCTCACAGCCAGCTTCAATCACGACTTTTTTGCCGCAATCTTTTCCTAACACAGATTCCTTATATGACTTTGGCTGCTTCTCAAAGAGATTCCAAGATGGCATTGAGACAACTCGAACCACTTTCCCAAGCTTCTCTAAAGCCTCTGCTACATCTATCGCTAAAGGAAGCTCAGATCCTGTTGAGATAATAGTGAAATCAAGAGGAAGTTGTCCTTCACTCTTCTCTTTTTTAACTATATAAGCGCCTCTTGCCAAACCATTCTCGTATGAGACAAATGTTCCTGGAACTTCGCGAATATTTTGACGAGAGAGAATAAGAGCTGTAGGCCCATTGAATTCTAGTGCAGAAATCCATGCCATTTTAACCTCATGAGAGCCCGATGGTCTTATGACATTTAGATTTGGCATTGCCCTTAAGGACGCAAGGTGCTCAACCGGTTGATGTGTTGGGCCATCTTCACCTAAGAAAATAGAGTCATGAGTAAATTGATAGATCACTTTTTCTTTCATGAGGGCAGCGAGTCTAATGGCATTTCTCATATAATCTGAGAATGTAAGGAATGTCCCAATAAATGGACGAATCATTTTCGTTTGAGCCAATCCTATAGCCATGGAAGCCATAGCAAATTCGCGGACTCCAAACTTAATATTCCTTCCTGCCATGCTCTCCTTAGAGATGACTCCAAGATTTTTAATCATTGTCAAGTCAGAGCAGGAAAGATCCGCGGATCCTCCATACAATGATGGCATAACCTTGGCAAGAAGATTGAGGACATCTTGCGATGCCTTTCTTCCTGAAACTGGAGCTTTAATCTCGAGTTTCGCCAATTGTGCTTCGAGGTCTTGAGGCGCTTTATTCATCAGCATCTCATCAAAGACCTTTTTAAGCTCGCTATTGTGCCGTGACCAATTATCAAAGAGCTTCTTCCATTCAGCCTCTCTATGACTGTCCTCGGAGAGCTTATGCTTAAAGAACTCACGAACTGCATGTGGAACGTAGAAATCCTCCTCAGGAGGCACACCCAAATTCAACTTTGTCAGGCGAATTTCTTCTTCTCCTAGTGGAGATCCATGAACCTTGTTCGTTCCAGCCTTATTTGGCGATCCATGACCAATCTGAGTCTTAACAACAATAAGCACTGGCTTATGCTGTTTTGAGATGGCTTCCTGAACCACCTTATGGATTTGATCGAAATCGTGTCCATTGACTTCGAGAACATCCCATCCATAAGCTAAATAACGCAGCTTTGTATCTTCAGAGTAGCTTTCACTTAATGGACCATCGAGAGAAATATCATTTGAATCATAGAAAAGAACGAGGTTATCAAGTCCTAAATGGCCTGCCAACGACGCGGCCTCCGAGCTAATTCCTTCCATGATACACCCATCTCCAGCCAAGACATATACCTTTGGAGAGATGATTGAGAAGTCCTCGGTATTAAATTTCTTCGCCAAAAGTTTCAATCCTAATGCTGTTCCTACAGCATTGGCAATCCCTTGACCAAGTGGGCCGGTAGTTGTCTCAACGCCTGGTGTCATGAATGATTCAGGATGCCCTGGCGTTTTAGAGTGAAGCTGACGAAATGATTTAATATCATCTAAAGACACATCAAACCCTGCTAAATGTAAGCATGAGTACAGCCACATCGATCCATGACCTGCTGATAGAATAAGTCGGTCTCTATTCAACCATTGAGGGTTCTTTGGATTATGACGAAGAAGATGACCAAATAAGTATGCGCCTAATTCCGCACAACCAAGAGGAAGACCTGGGTGCCCAGAGTCAGCCTTCTGAATTGCATCCATCGAGAGAACTCGAATAGCAAGAGCGATTTTAGCTAACGTCTGCTTGAATGCTGGATCAAGGGGTTGAAGTTGATGTTGAGAAGGTGCGTGATGGACTGTCATTGAAGAAGTATGTTCTGACATAAAATGTGTGGCCTTAGCAATTCCTTTCAAATAATCAAAAAAGAACTCTCAATAAATTGTACTCAATTCACCGCTCCTACTTTATATAAATCAATGAACGAATACAACTTTCTTTTTCTCTATGAAGCTCTTTGGGTTATATGAGATTCTGGTATCAATGGCAGAAGAGCAATACTTAGAATTTAATTTCCACTGCATCAATCCATTATTTGTTCATTTTTCATGGAAGATGAAGAAAAAGAGATACCTCATATATGGTGAAGTTATAATAGACTCTACACAAAATTTTCTCTGCTACAAATTCTACACTCTATTGCCCACTCACTATCCAGCATACAAATAGGCCACTCCTGGAAGGATTAAGGAGGATAGCTCATGTCATATTATACACCTTTAGCTCTCTCTTCACCTCATCCTCTACCAATCATTCCATCGAATGCTTTTATCTCCCCCGTTACGTACATTGAAACCCCAGTTTCTTCTTACAATTCATCCGCTATATCTCGAATTACTACAGTCTGCCTTCGCGTATTCGATTTCATGCGAACAGTTCGACGATATTTTTTCTATGAAGAGAGACGGCTCCAAAACCCCCATCTTTTCATTGCAGGAGCACTACTTGAGTATCAAATAGGGCAAGAGAATAAATTCTTGGTCGCCCTCTCAAAAGTGATAACACTCTCAAGGGCCCTTCACTCCTCTATTCAATCAATCCTAAAAATAACTCAAGATATTAAAGAGATAGTACGAGTATCGAGTAATGCGGCATCGTTAGAAGCTCATGGCTATCTTTTTGCATATAATGAGTCACATTCATGGAATGAGACTCGTCAAAGAGCCCCCTCCTTTAACATCTCAGATCCTTTTCTCTCTTTAGTCATTCGCAAAGCAGAGCTCATCTGGGAGGAAATAAAA
Source organism: uncultured bacterium (assembly GCA_964427425.1). Taxonomy (GTDB): domain Bacteria; phylum Chlamydiota; class Chlamydiia; order Chlamydiales; family FEN-1388; genus CAYRUD01. The sequence continues at coordinate 52,169 of CAYRUD010000001.1, read as the reverse complement.
GAGTTACTATGGGACCTCTTTCAAGCATGTGAAAGAATATGCAATCTAAAAGACATTATCTTTGATATCGATCAATGCCAAGTCAGAGACATCCTTTTAGAGCTTTATGATCTTTATAGAATGTACGACGTCAATGACTCTAATTCTCTCTTACGCGAACTCATCCACATCTCCCCTGAAATTGATTACACCCTTAAAGCGCTTGGCATTGAAGGGTCAAGCCGCGATATTTTTGAGACTATGAACACAGTTTTCCAGCAGATTAAGCAGGTAGAGAATACTCTTGTAAGAGCTACCATACAAGGAAGTCTAGTCGCTCAGCGAACAAGTCAAATCGCAAATTCAATGCTGACTCTTCCTCCGCGTCCATTAGTTCAAGACGATGGCGCCATCTCTAAGCATGATGTAAAAAAGCTCGCGTGAAAAGAAAATGCCGAAGTCCCACTTTATGAGACTTCGGCACTTATAAACATAAAAGAACTAAAGAAGAAATCTACGACTACTTAGCCTTTTTTCCCCGCTTTTTTGCTTTCATTTTAGCTTCTATTTTTGCAGCTATTCTATCGAATTGCTTTCTCTTTTCCTTATGGGAGGAGGACTCCTTAGCTTTTTCAGACTGCCTTGTAATCCCTTTTTCAGAAGTTACTTCAGGAATCTCTTCCCAAGGAGCAGGCGTTGAGAAATAAACTTTCAAGAAACTCTCAACAAGCTTTAAAGACTCAAGAGTGTTCATTCCTGGAGAGTCATTTAAGCAGAAAAAAGTTACTCTCTTTTCAAGGATAGTACGAAGTCTTTCTTTATCCTGCTTAAAGTCCTTTCCATAGTTAATTGTCATGAATGAAGCACCCCCAATTTCGGCGCGCTTTAAATAGTAAGCTGTATATGGAATAAGGCCATTTGTCAGCGTATAGTCATGAAGAGAGCGAAAGCGATGAGAAGAGTCGAGCTCAAAAATTTGTGGGAACATCGCTTCAATCGTATTCACCAAACTTTTGATCTGAGGATATGGCGTGTGTGTATGAGTATATCTCTTCTTCTTTCCAAAAACGGAATCAAGAAGGCATGAGGTGTTTTTGTTTGCAGCTCTATAGCCTGAATCTTTTGAAGAAGGCTTCTCAGAGACCATTTTCTGCTTTTTTGAAAGGTAAATTTTAACTTTATCACCATTCGGGGAATAAAAATCCTCAAAAGAGACTTCTCGTCCAAAGAAGAAATCATCATTCATGTAGATATAGTGCTCTGAGAGATTCTTAATCCGATGGAGGTTTGATTCAATTGCGTGCGAATTGAATGTAGGCAGATGACTTTTATTCTTAAAAAATTCTTCATGAGTAACAAATGAGATCTTAGGATGGTCTTTCAGCCACTTAGGACGCTGGCCACATGTTACGATATATATATGGCGGACAAATGGAACAAACTGATTGAGTGATCGAAGGGAATACCTAAGCTCTTGATTGTCACGAAATCTAGCATCGCTATGCGCATCTGATCCAATTTGAGCTTTGCCTTCTTTGGAAGCCCATTCATTACGCACTTTGATCCACTCAGGATCCTGACCGTCGACCCAAGTATATACGATATCTACTTGAGGAAGCTCGAATGGCAGCCCCTGGGCAAATCCATAGCTAAAAGTAAAGAAAAGAACATAAACAAAAGAAAAGAGTGCGGAACGTATAAAAAGCAGCCTTTTTACCGATAAGAGGGACATTTCGGTATCATATGTAGTTTTCATATAGCTGTTGGGTCTCTCCTCAAGTAGATTGTCGTCAAAGTGAATGAACGCTCATATCCTGGATTTAGCAATTAAAAAGTTACGTTTTCATTTTATTCTGCGCAATTAAGAGATTATTTTTTTCAAGCAAAGAATTCATTAAGCCCTTTAAGGGCATGTAGAAAAGCAATCCCCTTTAACACGATCTCTTTAACTACCTTCTTTGCATGTCACTATGACATACAATAACATAATTTATTAGCTTCTACTTCATTGCTTTTCAAAAGGTTGCGATAAAAATCTCTTGAACGTGCAATTATTATCATAATTTCCTTGCTACATGCATCGCCCCATCATCCCTCTTTATCTCCTTTAAAAAGCTCTAACCAATCCACCTTATGCTAAGTCAGGAGGGATAGACTTCATTGCTATACATCACGATCGAATCTATTTAGAAACGTGTCGCAGCACTTTTGAAAGGGACTAATACTTTTCTATTTTAATGAGAGCACTCGGGGTAAAACGTTCATAAAAATGAAAAAGGCAGACTCTTTGAAGAGCCTGCCTTTTATTAAATCAGCAAAAGAAGTCGAAAAAAATTAGGTTGTACCAGTAGGGCATACTAGTTCTGCTTGATCTCTCCAATTTTGAGCTGCAATCATATCCTTCGCAACACCTACACCGTACTCGTAACAGCGAGCAAGATTGTGCATAGCCATGCCGTGGCCCAGTTGTGCCGCTTGTAAATAACAGCCAAACGCCTCCTCTTTATTCTCTTCAACACCTATTCCATGTTCATAGTATTGCCCCAGACGGACTATGGCCACAGGGCTACCTTTCTTCATAGCTTTTTGGCACCACAAAAATGCTTTAGCTTCGTCCTTTTCAATACCTAGGCCTCTTTCATAGCAAGATGCCACATTGAGTATAGCAGTAATATTGCCGCTATTCGCTGATCTTTTAAACCAATCTAAAGCTGCGGGATAATCTATATCGACCCCAATGCCTAATCGATAACAGTCCCCCACATTTTTCATAGCCATAGAGTCTCCCCCATGCGCCGCTCTTTTATAGCATTCGAAAGCCTTTTTCTTACCGCTTTCTCCCCCCAGGACAAAATAGTAGCATGCCCCTAAAGCATTAAGACCTGTGTTATAATTATCCTGGACATTCCAGACATGTTGGTCTATCGCAGAAGAGATACGCCCGATAAGAGGTATAGCTCGAACAAAATTCACTGCTTTTGAAAAAATATGATGTTTATTGATTTTTCTTTGTAGAGCTTCTACCAACTCATTCTTCTTCTCTTCATCCATCCCCTGAATAACTTGATCATTTTTTATAATTTTAAGAGCGACAGCTATTATATCATCTCTCTTAAGAGTACTTGTTTTAACTTGATTGTCCGAATCATCAACATAAAGATAATATTTAGGGGCACTTATAGATTGAACATTATTCATATATATCCTCCTAATTTAAGGATCTAACCCCCTTGTACTCTTAAATTATTTTTTTACAAAATTGTTGTTATCTTAATTATCAACACTGCCCTTCCGAAAATAAGGCTATAAAAATTCAGAAAATAAAAAGGCCTCCTATAACAAAACAATAGATCTAATAATTTGTTCGAAAATTAAAAGAGTATGTAAGGAGGATTTGGCTGCAGCCGCATAAATCAGCTTGATAGTTTCAAAATAATTTTCTTAGAGCCTCCCACCCAGCATATATAAAAATATTGACTTTCTACCTCTTTGTCTGTCAAAACGTTATGCCCTTAAATTTTTCAAACATGGGGTTATTAAGAAAGTTGATGTCTCGTCTTTTCAACCGCTTTGCTTCCTTAAAAATTGTCGCCTCTTGTATAGCTATTTCTTCCCCTCTTATATCTTTACAAAGCACGTGCAATAACACGCATCATGCCAGTGAAGAAGCTTTCCGCACACACGAGCAAGTGGGAAAAGTCATAGAAAAGGGAATTCAAGAGATTAGAAAGTGGGGAGACCATCCAGAACTCGAGGATTGGATCTCTTCAGTGATTGAGCTTACAAAGCCCTCTGATATCGTCCTTGTAGACAACAGCCTCTCGACTATTTTGAACCTCAAGAAAACACTTATTGAACGAGGAACAATTTCTCCTCTCAATCAGGAGAAGTGGCCTAATTGTTATTCAGCTCGATCAAACACTGAGGATGTGGCACGCGTTGAAGAAAAAACATTCATCGCATGTAAGGAAAAAGAGAATGCTGGACCTACCAATAATTGGATTGACCCAGAAAAGGCAAAAAATGAGATGCGTGCGCTTTTCTCTAACTGCATGGAAGGAAGAACGCTCTACGTAATTCCTTATATTATGGGCCCACTTCAATCTCCCTATTCGAGAGCTTCAGTCGAGCTGACAGACTCAGCTTATGTCGCCTTAAGCCTTACTACAATGACACGAGTTGGAAAAGAAGCCTTCGATCGACTCCCTAGGAAGGATTTTGTCAAATGTCTTCATTCTGTCGGAAGAACCCAAAAAGAAAGAGACCAAGGTATTATATCTGATGGATCTTGGCCTTGCGATCCAGAGCGAGTTATGATCGCCCACTTTCCTGAGGAGCTCACTATACTCTCATACGGAAGCGGCTATGGTGGAAATGCGCTCCTTAACAAGAAGTGCTTTGCCCTCCGCATTGCATCTTATATGGGCAAACATGAAGGATGGCTTGCTGAGCACATGCTCTGTATAAAGGTAACTAATCCCCATGGAAAATCTAAATTTTTCTTAGCCGCTTTTCCAAGCGCTTGCGGGAAGACAAATCTCGCCATGCTTCAACCACCTCTAGGTTCAGGTTGGAAGGTTGAGTGTTTAGGTGATGATATCGCTTGGATCCATTGGAATGAAAAAGAAAAATGCTTTAAGGCAATCAATCCTGAATTTGGCTTCTTTGGGGTCGCACCAGGCACTTCAGTTGAGACCAATCCTATTGCCATGCAAACGGTCAGATCGAATACCATCTTCACTAACGTCGCAACAGACGACCTCTTAGAGCCTTGGTGGGAAGGAATGAGCAAAACTCCTCCTATAAGCGCAACTTCTTGGAAAGGAGAGCCTTGGACACCTTACTCCCAGGAAAAAGCAGCTCATCCTAACTCTCGATTCACCACACCGTTGACAAACTGTCCGAACTTAGCTCCCGAATGGGATGATCCTGAAGGAGTTCCTATCTCGGCAATTATTTTTGGCGGACGCCGCTCGACAACTGTCCCTCTCGTCCGAGAAGCTTTTTCATGGAATCACGGAGTCTTTATGGGAGCTTCTCTCTCATCTGAGACGACTCATGCCGCTAAAGGAAAGACTGGAGTCCTCCGACACGACCCATTTGCTATGCTTCCGTTCTGCGGCTACCACATGGGTGATTATTTCACTCATTGGATAGCAATGGGCGAAAAGGTTGATCCCAAGTATCATCCTAGGTTCTATACAGTGAATTGGTTCTTAAAAAATGACGAAAATGGAACTCATTCATACGCATGGCCTGGATACACAGAAAATCTTCGAGTCCTCGAGTGGATCTTCGATCGAACTGAAGGCGCTGAGAAGATCGGAGTCTCTTCTCCTATCGGTATTTTGCCATCCCAATCTCATTTCTCATTGCCTCCATTAACCTCAGAAGCTGCAAGAAAAAGACTCTTTCAAGTCTCTTATGAAGAGTGGATATCAGAGGTGGAAGAACTTAGATCTTACTTTTCCCGGTTTCAGGACCGCATGCCCGAAGCCATTATTGATGAGCTCGATCAACTCGAAGTAAAACTCCATCAATAAGTTTTTAATGAGTTCCTATTTAGGCCAAAACGCTTCTTAAAAAAAGTTCTTTTGGCCTCTTTTTTCGTAAAAATATTTAAGAGGGAAAATCGTTTCTTTTCTCTCTTAAGGCTCCCATTTCAGCTTATAAAACTTTTCTTGATTAAAAAATGTAGTTTACAGTCAATGAGGGGTATAGCTCAGATTGGAAGCCGTTACTTGGGATTTAAAAAAAGATCCTTAAAGAAGGCTAGAAAGTCTTCATTGTAAGACTGCACTCGTCAACGACTTCAACTTCTGACTTTAATTTTTTACCTATTTGCATGAGGAACTTTTAAACGCCTATGAAATTACATCATCGTTTCCTGCAGCTTGCCCTTACAACCAGCATCTCCATTCTTCCACTTTCAATGGGTGACACACTCTTTGCAGAAGAAGAAACAAAATTAAATACACCAATTACGCTTACTCAAGACAAGTCTGAACAAGACGAGACTGTTGAGAAAGGATTCTCCTTAAGAGGAAAACGCGGCCACCGTGGACATAGAGGTAAGAGAGGACACGCTGGACAGACCGGACCACAAGGGCCTCAAGGTGAGCCAGGAACAGGAGCAACTCCAGTTTACTCAAGCCATTATGGAATAGCTTCAAGCTATAATGCAGATACAGAGGGAGTTCAACCTATCGGGTTTACCACTGGCGGCTTCAGTCCAAATATTGATGTTGGTGGAATTAGCTTTGATGCCGTAACAGGCGAAGTTATTATAAACCAATCAGGGCTGTATGAGCTCCATGCTGATATTTCTTTCAACACTAACGATTCATATTTTATTGGAGGCAATGCATATGGAGAGATCGACTTTCTAGTTAATGGAGCTCAATCACAATCGGGCGCTCTCCCAATGGCTAAGACTATATTGGGCACTTACTCATCATCAGCGCCTTTCACTTTAAATAGCATCACTGGAATTCAGCTCTCAGGATCCTTAACAACATCAATATATCTTCAAGCTGGCGACAGAGTTGGAGCAGCTGTGCTTCCTAGAGATTCAGGCTTCGGTGGCGTTACACTTACTGATGGATACATCAATTTCTCTGTCAAGTTAATCGATACTTCTATCCCATAAAATAAAAATGCGCTCCAAGTAGCCGCATTTATGAGGGGCTAAAACACAGCCCCTCTTTTTCATAGATCTCTTAGAGTCATCGACTATTAGCAAAAAGTCTATTCCGCACAACAGCTCTTAGAGTCTACTGCGACATTACCTATGAATAATAAAGTATTATATAAGAAAAAAATTATTAAAACGCGAGTCGTTACCTCGTACTCTCCAAGATAGCTCCGTCTTTTTCTCTCGCTCCATGAAATTTCTGAGAATAAAGAAAGGACGGTCCGAGTATTTCTTAAGTTTTAGAATAAATACAGGTTTGAGATATATGAAAATGTTACAGATTGCCTCTCGCGTCATTCTGCCTACCCTCATAGGAACGATCCCCCTCTCTTATGGATATTCGACACCTACAGAATTAAGCCAAGAAGAGATAAATCAAGTACAGACCAAGGACCTTTTCAGCTGGTTCCATATTTTCTGCCATCATGAAGGACCACAAGGGCCAATGGGGCCACAAGGACCCATGGGACCTGAAGGGCCAGGAGTTGAGCCAGCTTATGGAGCACATGAAGGCGGATTCTATGAAGAATTTATAGTTCCAGACGCAGAGACCTTCACCACAGTTCCTTTCACATTGCAAAATGGTCCTGGGATGGATGAAGGTGTCATGTTTGATGAAGCAACCGGGACATTTACCGTTCAATCATCTGGTATCTATCAAATCTATGGTCAATACGACCTTCATTCTGAATCAGACATTCTCGCTTACGACACTGAAATCGAAGCCTCATTCCTTGTCAATCCAGCAACCTTCCCATCAGTTCAGGGCATGAGCACTATGTTGCAAATGAATCGAGATCGCAACAGTCCTCCAGGAACCTGCATTCGAGGCTCCCACCAAGCATATGTTTCTCTTCAAGCTGGTGACTCAATCGGTCTTTTCCTCAAGTATAGAGGCTTAGACCAGCCAATTCTCGATCGCGGAAACATAGCGATTCAAATTCACAAAATTGCAAACTCGCAAATGTGCGATTAGTTAAGAAAGAGAGTTTTATCCCCCCTTTCAGAAGTGGAAGGGGGTTCCATTCCTCTTACGTACGTTTCGTCTTCCTTATGGGCTTTCTCTCTTCAATACTCTTGATAATGCGAATTCCTAATTCAACATGCTCTTGAGTATATTTTTGAAAGACCTCTTCACTACTCGATTTCGTTTTAATTCCTTTCGCTTGGAGAGGCAAATCAGAGACAAGAAGAAGAGCTCCGAGTGGAAGTCCATGACTATAGCTCGAAACGAAGAGCGTTGAGCACTCCATTTCTACAGCCTGGGGTCTCGTCTCAGTAAGCTTCTCACGAAAAGCCTTATTGAACTCCCAAAAACGCTTGTTTGTCGTATATGTGATACCGATATGGTGAGACCTTTGCTCGTTCTCTAAGACTCTCGTTACTGCTCTCTGAATAGCAAAATTTGCAAGAGCCGGCACTTCTGGAGGAAAGTAAAAATCAGACGTTCCGTCTCCTCGGATGGAGGCAACGGGAACGAAATAGTCTCCGACAGCATAATCATCTCGAAGCCCACCACACATGCCAAGAAGAAGAACAGCATCAATTGGCAAAAAAGCGCACAAATCGACAACCAAAGCCGCTGATGGAGACCCTATCTTGAAGTCGATAATTGATATAGGTAAGTCTTTAGCATGAGCTACAGTGAACATAGGACCGCGATATACTATGGACTCATGAGCCGAGATAAAATAATCAACATATCGGGAGAAATTGGTAATGATCACATATTCCCGAAACTCATTGATGGGAGATCCGGAATAGCGCTCCAGCGTATCAAAAGCAATCAGCCTCTCATTCGCTTCATCTTCCGCTTGGAGTTGTTGTAAAAGCTCATCATCCATTTTGCTTTGATATCTCTTCTTATATTTGCAACTAAAAGTCAGACATCATAAGAACGAGTAAGAGCACATCCCATCTCTCAACAATTGCTCTTTTCAAAAAAGCAATGATCCACTGCATTTTTGCTGACTCTTACTCTTTCTTACTGATTGTAAGCTCTTTTTGTCTTTAAAAAGAAGAAATGGATGTGAACGCAAAATCAAAAAAAGCATTATCTAGCAATATACTCTCTATATTGGAGAGCAAAGCGGGGTCTTTTCTTTGATCATATCGATTATTGAAGAGAGAAGACCTTGAGAATAGAGCCTTGCTCCTGACCGAACAAATTCGTGAAAATCTAAAGCAGCAACATGATCCGCGGAATCAGAGACTATTTTAACGCCAACGAAAGGAACTTTATATTCATAGGCAATCTGCGCGCAGGCAGCTCCTTCCATATCGATAACCAACGCATGCGGAAGCTCTTTAGAAACTTTGATCGCCTGTTCTTCTGAATCTAAAAACTGGTCTCTTGTAGCTATTAATCCCTCATGCTTTTTCAGGATATCTCCTTCTTTTCCACGCAATTTATTTCGTATATCTTTCCCAAAGGTATCGATAAATCGATCAGCCGCCTGCGAAATAGCAAGTCTAGATGGCTGATGGGAAGAAAAGAATGAAACACCTAAGAGAGGAATTTCAAACCGATCAAAAAGCGGGCGAGCATCTAAGTCTTGGTGAACATATTGCGTGCCAATGACAAGATCTCCAATCTCAATATATGGCTTCAACGAGCCACAAAGGCCAACTAAGACAAGCAAGTCTACTGAGTAATGTGAGAGAAGGAGCGCGGAAGCTGCGGCTGCGGCAACCTTTCCCCAGCCAGAAGAAGTCATTACTACAGGAATTCCCTTCACCTCTCCTGAAATAAAGTTTCTCGATCCAATAACTCTTCGCTGCGCCTGGGAAGAAAAGAATTCCTTATTCTCATTTATTGATTCATATACTCCCATCGAATCAATAATACCAATTGTAGGAACTCCTTGTGATGAAAAAGAGCTCGTACCAGAAGAATATGCTATTTGATCGCTCTTATTCACCATAACACTCAACTCGCTCCCATTCAAATATCGAAGGTAAAATTGAATGGAAGCGTATCATATGTCAAGAGTTGATGAATACCCCTCACTTCCCCTCAAGGCTTTCAAAAAAACATAAGGCATTAAGCCTGTCTCTTTTCAAGATGAGGGTGAATAGAACTCATATAAGCCTTTTTCGTGGAAGAGCTCTACGTATTATCATTTTTAGATTCAACCCTTCCTATATGATTTTGTGAGGAAATAACACCTTTTTTCTCATCTACCGCAAAGCAGCCTTTCTTATCTTGAAAGCCTTGCCATTGTTCTTGCAAGAGTGTGGGCTCTGCTTGATTGCTATTTAAAAACCAAGAACCAACAGCACCTAAGAGTCGAGATCTTAAGACCTCTGATATGTGCGGATTTAAGATTACCTTCCAAATGTGCTTATATGCCTGGTTTACGCCTCGATCATAGTCTCCTTGAACTGAAGTATCAAACCAAGAACGCACGTAATCTCCTTGGGAAGATTCTCCTAATTTTTCATACATCCGGAGAAGAGCTTTTTCTTCTGGAGTCTCGAGTTTTTCCTGGCTTAAAATATCGATGATTTGCTGAGCAGACTGTTTTATGGTTCCTTTTTGTCGTTGCCCTTCTTCAAACTGAGTTCCATGAGCGACAGGCGACGTTCGTATTGGCATAGCTTTGGCAGAAGAGAGCGGCTCTTGGACTGCAGCATCGAAGCGAAGCCACTGAGATACGTTTTTAGTCTCTTCAGGGTTAAACGTTGCCCCTAAGTGCTCCTCACCGGCTGTTGTAACAATATCGAATGACTCATGACGCCTGACTATTTCAAAAGAAATATCGAGCTCCTTTAGAACTTCATGGTGTAAATTGCCGAATTCCTTGAAAGAGGTATTGTCCTCGGAGTTAATAGCAGGTTCATCAAAGACCCTGAGCATAGTCTTCGTTCCTGGCACATTGACTCTTAAGTTATCTGTATAGAAGTGAACAAGATGTCTTTGAGCACAGGCCCCACCTAAGCTATGTCCTGAGAATGAAACAGATTGCTTTTTCTTTTGACTTACGTGCTCATTCTTCTTTAAAGCATGTTTTTGAAGGCGCTCTTGCCAGCGACATAGAATATCTATAGCTCTCTTTTTTGCTTCAGGTTCATTTTGCTTTTGAAGCTCTTGCAAGAGACTTTTTGCCTCTATTTGAAATGATGTAACCTCGCTCAATACTTCAGTCTCAAGCTCATCAGATCTATGAAGCCTCAAATCATATCCTTGTCTAGTAATCACATGATTGAGGAGATCTTTTTTTAAGTCCTCAACTCCAGGAGCATCAGACACTTTTTTAAGTATCTTAAAGAGAGATGTCGCATCATCTTTGGCTTCGGGTTGAACACCTTCTTTTGAGTAAACGTATCGATTTAAAATGAGGAAGATATCGGCTCTTTCAGAGGGGCTAAGTGGGCTTGGTTGCGAGAATAAAAGATCGATAAAAACAAAGTCCCACTTTTTCAGTAGAGATCGGATATCTTGCTTTCGATATAAAACATCGACTTCATTAACAAGTGCCTTATTTGCTTGAGAAAGACGCTCAAATGCGAGAGCAAGATCCTCTTGGCCTAACTCCTCTTTTTGAAGAATTTTCTCCGCTGAGTACTCATATGCTGACCATATTGGAATCGTTCGCTCTTCAAAGAAAGCTTTTTCATACCCATCAGTTAACCCCGTTCCCATATATCCAGGAGAATTCAGAGGATTGATATCATTTAAAATAGACGCTTTAGCGTTCATGTTGTAAGGATCAGAAGCAGTACTGCGGTAGAGTTTAATTACCTCAAGCTGAGAGTCTTTACATGCTGGCTCAAGAGTATAAGAAAGAATGCCATGTCCATTATGAACACAGCTAGAGACTCGATACCATTGACTCTTCCCTTCCTTTGTAGGAGGACATGGAATAAGAGTTCCAACTTTGTACCCCTCTTCTCCCTGATAATGAAAAAGGTGTTTTTTTGAAACGATATGCCCTAAAAGCTCATAAAACTGCTCCCAATTCTTTGTGAGCTTTGGAAACGTCTGAATAAGCTCTTGATGATCAACCCAAGGCTTAAATTCCTTAGATGCAGCTCTTGTATAACTGCTCTTTATAAAGCCATGGATTTGCTTTCCAGTGCAGGCGTTTTTATAATCCCCTTCTGAGAAAGCAAAAGACTTCATAACCTGATCTGCCTCATCAAGTGTCAAAGTTGCCAAAGCTTTCTTCCCTTTTATCGATTGAAAGAAAGAGACCATGGCAGCAGGATCAGCACTCTCAAACGAAGTAGCCCCTAGAAGATGTAGAAGGGCTTTCATCTCAAAAAGAGAGAATTTTCCGTTACCTACTACACAAGCTCTCAGTCGCTCTCTTTCATTTGGATAGCGTTGAATCAGCTCATCTTTATGAAAATCTTGATCTAGAAAAGAGACTTTCTCAAGAAAGCGATCTATATCGTGGCTCTCAATCTGCGCTAACCCCACATTCATTCTATAGACATGCTCAGGAGTCAACGGCTCATTATTTTGAATCATAGCCTCAAAATTAATAAGATACCGCTTCTGTATCTCTATAACCTTTTTCTCACCAAAAACTTGAATGAGTGAAGAGCGGAAAGCTTCAACTGTTCTTGAGTTTGCATCTGGATCGCTTGAGGAAAGATTTTTTTCTCGATTCATCAAACGAAGTTCATTATTCTTATTCAGGACGAGAACAGTTCGAGTATTGAATGTAGTGTCACCTTCATTATCCTGATCCATTAATGAAGGCTCGAGCTTTTGAAATGCAATGGTTGCAAGAGAAGTAAAAGGATCTTTAAAGATGTGAAGATTATCTAGGCTGGGTTTTTGGTAATGTGCAGTGTATTCTCTCGATCTTCCCCGAGCTTTTTGCACTGTCTCTTCAGAAATTGACAATTCCCACTCTTGATGAAAAGAGCTCTTGTTATCCCTTACTATTGGAAAAAATCGAGAGATTAACCCCTGGAGCTTATTCGTTGTCTTTTTCGCCTTGCAGCTCACACTGCCATATTGAAAAGAGATCGTACTATCATCCGAAACATAGTACGGAGAGTTAGACTGATTGATGATTTTTTTTGCGAACTGCTTAACGATTTTAGTATTAAGAGCTTGATCTCTCGTTCGATTCTTTAACGTAATGATACAATCGATTTCATTGCCGTTTTGCGACAGCTTAAGTTGATAAGAGTCGTCAGATATTCGTGTCAGCATAGAACATTCTCTTGAGAAATTACGTACTTTAAGTTTCTCTCCCAAATAACCTGTTAAATTTTAAATTGAAAAACATTTCTTGCATGTCAAATGATCTCGGCTCTACTTCATATTTTTTCTTTCCCTTAATTTCGGAAAAAAAGAGTTATCTCGTTCTGTAGACTATAAATCGATTTGATTAACACTAGGCATCTGGTGTACAATTTCGATATTTTTCTGCACTGTGTATATACACTTTCTATTTGAATGGAGTTGCCCCCATGGCACAAATTAGCACAAATGAAATGAGAGCCGGCATCAAATTAGAAATTGATGGGCAGCCTTACACTATCGTCTCGAACGAATTTGTAAAGCCAGGTAAAGGCCAAGCCTTTAACCGAGTTAAAGTAAAGCACCTGATCACTGGCCGAGTCATTGAAAAAGTATATAAATCTGGCGACAAAGAAAACTTAGCTGATGTTGCAGAAGCTAGCATGCGCATGCTCTATCGTGAGAGCGATGGCGTTGTCTTCATGGATGATGCGACCTTCGACCAAGTAAAAATCAACAATGATAACTTGAGTGATGTTGACTCCTGGTTAAAAGAAGATCTCGTCTATGAAGTTATCTTCTATAATAACAACCCAGTTGCCGTTCAAGCGCCAACATTTATGGAACTCGTTATCACAGAGACATCCCCTGGCGTTCGAGGCGATACAGCTTCAGGCAGAGTCATGAAGCCAGCTATTGTCGAAACAGGCGCTAAAGTTCAAGTCCCTATCTTCGTAGAGCAGGGAGAGAAGATCAAAGTTGACACTCGTACAGGAGAATATGTCAGCAGAGTCTAATTCTCAAAATGCTCTAAGCATAAGAAAAAAACTAATACGGCGCTCTCAAGCACTTTCAAGAGCGCGCCAGTTTTTCTTAAGCCGCGGACTCATTGAAACCGACTGTCTTCTTCTTGGGCAGTCGGCATCTATTGATCTCCATATTGATCTGTTTTCAGTAGACTCACCAATCCATGGGAAACGGTTTCTTTTCTCGAGTCCTGAATATCCAATGAAAAGGCTACTAGCCGCAGGATCCGGTGATATCTTCTATCTTGGACACGTCTTTCGCCATGAAGAAGCGGGCCGCTTTCACTCACCAGAATTTACAATGGCTGAGTGGTATCGTGTGGGATTCACCTTTAATGAGATGATCCAGGAGACCCTCGATTTCATCCTCGATACACTTCAACTCGAAAGGTCTGAAGAATCCATTTCTGATGACTGGGATATTTTACATCTCACCTATGAAGAAGCTTTTTTAGATTATTGCCATTTAAATCCCCATACAATCCCCCTTGGACAACTTCAAAAGAAAGCTTCTGAGATTATTGAGAAACTCAATCTGTCAATCCCATTTAATTTAGCTGATTCATCCCGGGATGAGATTCTCCACCTTTTAATGTCTCTCTCAATTGAGCCAGCGCTCAAGAGAGAAAAAACTATCGCTGTTCTCTCCCACTATCCATCATCTCAAGCAGCTCTTGCCCAAACAGTCGCCTCTTCTTCAAAAGAGTATTCCGTCAGCGAGCGATTTGAGATCTATGTCGAAGGATTGGAAGTTGCAAATGGCTATCATGAGCTCATAGATCCAATTGAGCAGAGAAGAAGATTCCTCATTGAGAATGAAGAGAGAATAAAAACAGGAAAAGAGAGCTACCCGATCGATGAGAGGTTCTTAAGAGCTCTTTCAGAAGATAATCCTCCACCTTCTTGTGGTGTCGCTGTAGGATTCGATCGATTGCTTATGAAGCTTTTTAAAGCTTCATCAATCTCAGAAGTACTTCCTATTGGATGGTCTGAAGCATGAAAACACTCCTACTTTGAGGAAAGGAGTGCTACCATCTTCTCGTAGAACTCTTGAGGCATCTTCATCTTGGTGACTAAGGCATGTTGTGTCACAAGTTGAGTCCCTTGCTTTCTCTCAATAGTTACTGAATGTCCCTCGAGCTTGAGAAGACTTACACCTTTAGATGCAGCAAACGATCGAACTTTTGAAAGAGCAATAAGCCATTCGGCTTCAAGAGGCATTTTTCCAAATCGGTCGATAATCTCTTGTTTAATCTCTTCGACCCGCTCAACACTTTCCGACTCTCCAAGGCGCTGATAGAGCTCGACTCGAAGCTCAACTTCATTGACATACTCTTCAGGAAGCTTAGCAATAAATGGCACCTCAATCTTCGTATCGTATGGAGAAAAGACCTTTTTGCCTTGCAACGAGTCTACAGTCCTTTTAAGGAGCTTACAGTAGAGATGAAAACCAATCGACGCGACATGACCTGATTGATCAATCCCTAGAATATCGCCAGCTCCCCTGATCTCCAAATCTCTCATCGCGACCTTCAATCCGCCACCGAAGCCTCCAGATCGAGCGATAGCATCAATTCGACGTCGAGCAATCTCAGAGAGGGATCTATTGGAAGGTATGAGGAAGTAGGCAAAAGCCCTCTTATTGGAACGGCCGACACGGCCTCTAAGCTGATAGAGCTCCGCAATACCAAATTGATCTGCTCGTTCTACAATAATTGTATTAGCATTAGGGATATCGATTCCATTCTCAACAATCGAGGTCGCGACCAAAACATCGATCTCACCTCTTTTAAAAGCATGAAACACCAAATCGATATCATCACTATCCATCTGCCCGTGAACAGGAGTAATACGAGCTCGAGGAACAAGTTTTTTTACGCGATCGCAGGCATCGAAAATAGTCTCAACACGGTTATGGATATAAAAGACTTGTCCTCCGCGATTCAACTCCCTGAGGATGGCAGATTGGACAAGATTTTGGTCAAGTTCCGCAACAACAGTCTTTATTGGGAGGCGATCATATGGAGGAGTTGCAATTGTCGAGAGGGCCTTCGCTCCAACGAGGGACATATAGAGAGTTCGAGGAATTGGTGTCGCAGACAGCGTTAAACAGTCGACTCCTTCCTTCAAAATCTTTAAATGTTCTTTTGCTTTGACGCCAAAACGCTGCTCTTCATCAATAATGACAAGGCCGAGATCTTTAAATGAAAGGCCCTTTTGCAGAAGCTTATGCGTTCCAACAATGATATCTATTTCTCCAGAGGCAACTTTGAGAGTTGTCTCGCGGTTTTGCTTTATTGTCTGAAAGCGAGACAGAATTCCAATACGGATTCCAAATGGGGTCATCCGTTCGATGAAATTTTCATAGTGCTGCATTGCCAGAACGGTCGTTGGCACTAAGACCGCTACCTGCTTTTGGCCATCGGCAACAGCTTTAAAAGCAGCCCTCATCGCGACCTCAGTCTTTCCGTAGCCAACGTCGCCACACACCAAGCGATCCATCGCCTTCTTAGAGCACATATCAGCTTTTATCTCTTCAATAGCTTTCAGCTGATCCTCAGTCTCTTCATACGGAAATTCAGCTTCGAAGAGGATCATCTTAGGACCGTCTGATCTATATGAGAATCCACCTACGATTTCTCTCTTCGCTTGCGCCTTGAGAAGCTCTGAAGCATATCCTACAATCGCTTTTTCAGTCTCTTCGCGAAGTTTTTTCCAGCGAGAGGCTCCTAAAATATGGAGCTTAGGTGCTTCCTCATGAGCTCCAATATACTTCGTGATTAAATGAGCTTGATGGATGGGAACAAAGAGCTTCGCACTCTCTGCATATTCAATTAGGAAAAACTCTTGAACAACCCCTTGCGCATTTGGCCTTTTTTCAATTCCTAGGAATTTACCAATACCATGATGGAAATGAACAACAGAGTCACCTGGCTGGAGTTCATACGCATCGAATCCTGTGACTGGCGCCTGTGCTGTTACTGATGAGAGATGGGATCTCCCCTCTCCCTTAACATCGGCCGCTCCACTTCTCTTAATTTTGACACGACCAGTCAGCTCGCTCATCGGTAAGAAGACTTCTTTCGTATCAGAGCGACTTACACCTGATGAGAGATATCCATATGTAACCTGAGCTTTATCGAGGTGAGCGCCTCGCTCATGAAGCTTTGCCTGTATCCATTCACGCTCAATGTCTGATTGAACAACAAATGTGTGCTGCGTTGAGTCAATAACTTGAGTATAGGCATCGAGAAACATCTCGCCCTGTGGAGGAGCGTCATAGAAACATTCCTCCATATAGAACTCTCCCAGACTCTTGAGAGGATGATGAAGCCGAACGCCAGACCACATTTCATCAAAGAGAGAGAAGGAAAGAGGGACTGGAGTAAAGTCTCCATATCTAGAAGCCCCTTTTATACGCTTTTCCTTATATGAAACCTCTTGAGAAAGCTCTTCTATCTCGCGAGAGGTCATCATGCACCAAGAGCTCATCTTTTGAAGGGAGTGGAGCCACTCTCGAAGCGACATAAGCATTGGATGAGCAGATTTTCGAAAATCAGCATTTCCTCCCTCTATTCCAAGAAGGGTCGCATAACGATCTTCTACTTTCTCAATATCATCTAACACAACAAGAGTCGACTCTGCTCCTAAAAGGGTAAAAATAGAGTCTTTTCCATCCCCTTCCAGGTTGAAAGCCTTAGGATTGATGTGCTCTAGAGCATGGACAATCTCGAGAGATGGAATCTCTTCGATCGCCTTTTGCGTGACCGGATCAAAATAACGAAGGGAGTCGATCTCATCGCCAAAGAACTCAATACGACAGGGCTTTTCATGGATAACAGAGAAGACATCAAGAATTCCTCCCCTTACTGAGAACTGGCCTTTCTCTGTAGTGAGAGCTGCCCTCTCATACCCCAATTTTTGAAGTCGTTCGATTGCCGTATTATACGAAAGATGTAAACCGACTTTGATGAAAAGATGTCCCTCATCCAATACTTTTTGAGAGGGAAGCCACTGAAGAGTCGCCTGAAGCGAGCTAATAACAAAAAGAGGGTCAGTCAAGGAGCTACCCTTTGACGAAGAGCTCGTTTGTTTATGATCGCGTATCTTCTTAAGCGCTTTTTGGCGCGCTCCGATAATTTCTCGAGAAGGGAGAGTCCGCTCTGTCGGAAGCGTCTCCCAAGATGGAAGCTCTATCAATGATGTTGAAGTAAAAAAAGAGATATCATCTTTAAGTTTTGTCTCTTCCGCGCCTTCTCCAGTGATAACGAGAATATTTTTCCCACTCTCAGCGTATAACTTGGCTATAAGCCATGCTTTCAATGAGCTTGAAGGGAGTCTCTCAAACAGAAGAGATGTCCCTTCACGCAAGACATCCTTAAAAGCAGTATCAAAAGGAGTCATTGATTGAGCGCTCCACCACCGTTTATTCGCATAAAAAAAGCCTTTTTAGGAGACCTAAAAAGGCTTTTCATTCGTTACATTTTAGGCATCGACCAGACCGACTGCAAACTCGATTGCAGCATGGAGTTTTTGAGGATTTTTCCCAGCACCTTGAGCACTCTCAGCTTTTCCACCGCCATTTCCTTCAACGAGGGGAAGCGATTTCTTCAAGAGATCGGCCGCGTTTACCTCTTTCAAGAGGCCATCTGATACCTTAATGAAGAGATGAGCTTTCCCCCCATCAGAGCATCCAATGACAACAACGTGGGAAGCTCCATTTTGTCTCTTTGTAATCTCTTGCGCTGCATCTTTTAAATCACCAGAAGCGCATTCAAGAGAGCCAAAGTAGACTTTTACGCCACTGTGCTTTTTCGAATCGTGAGCCTGTAAAGAGGAAAGGGAACTTAACATCTTTTGTCGCTTCAGCTCTTTTACCTCTTTTCCAAGAGAGTCGACTTCCCCGAGAAGAGCATCAATACGCTCAGATACCTTAGGAGCTGCAACTTTTAACTTCCCAGCAAGCTCTGTCATGAAGAGATCACTGTCTTGGATAGCTCTTACGGCTTGCTCTCCAGTCAAGGCCTCAATACGGCGAACACCTGATGCGATGCTCGACTCTTTTAAGAGCCTAAAATAGCCGATTCTTCCCGTTTGCGTCGCATGGGTTCCCCCGCAAAGCTCTTTTGAAGGGCCGATCTCTACAACGCGAACAATAGCACCATACTTATCGCCGAAGAACTGCTTAATGTCAGATCGCTTTTGTACTTCTTCATATGGAAGTTCATACTCTTGGACAACATAGTTCATACGAATATGATGATTCACAAGGCGCTCAACAGCATGGAGCTCTTCTGAAGTAACAGCCTTATGATGAGAGAAGTCAAACCTCAAATACTCTCCATTGACTAAAGAGCCACTTTGACGGACATGAGCCCCTAAAACCTCTGTCAAAGCCCAGTTGAGAAGGTGCGTTGCTGTGTGATTATTCTCAATTTCATGCCGGCGGACTCGATCAATCGATACCTCGACGAGGTCTCCACAGGTAATTTTTCCGCTTTCTACCTTCACATGGTGAGAAACAATTCCCTTAAACGGCGATGTCGTATTCGAGACGGTAGCATGAAATCCCTTATTTTTCAGAATTCCAGTGTCGCCAACTTGACCTCCCATTTCAGCATAGAAAAGGGTCTGATCGAGGATAATCTCACCGGTCGTACCCTGAGAGAGTTCAGTCACCTCTTGACCATTTTCTATGATAGCCACAACTTTGGCTTCTATGAGCGGAAGTGGCGCCCTCATGAAATAGTTAGCGCCTGCTCTTTCGACAATTGCTTCATACACCGAGCTTGATGCTATCTGCTTTGTTGTCTTATGAGCTGCCTTTGAGCGATTGCGAGCTTCTTCTTCAAGCTCTTGATATCTCTTTTCATCAACAGAGAGATTTGCATCATGAGCGATGAGCTGGATTTCTTCAAAAGGAAGGCCATATGTATCCTTTAAGCGGAATGCATCATCACCTGGAATAATTCGCTGAGACCCTTTTTGGGCTCTCTCGACGATATCATTAAGAAGAGTTCCTCCCCTTTTCAATGTCTTGAAGAAGTTTTCCTCTTCAACAGTGACGACTTCATCAATACGTGATTCTGCTTCTCTCAACTCTCTATACTGATCTCCCATCAAATTGATAAGATCAGGAAGAAGACGGGCTAAAAATGGTCTATCGAAGCCAAGCTGCTTTCCATAACGGACAGCGCGCCTCAGCACTTTTCGTAAGACATAGCCCCGATCGGTATTGCTTGGCTGGGCGCCATCTGCGATAGCAAATGACAAGCAGCGAAGGTGGTCTGCAATCACACGAAAAGCTGGTGCCAAAGCAGATCCTGGCACATATGTTTTCCCAGAGGCTCTTTCGATACCATGGATAATTCCGCGAAGAATATCTGTCTCAAAGACTGTTTCAGTGTTCTGAATCAGACTCATTACTCTCTCTAAACCGGATCCTGTGTCGATAGAAGGACGAGGAAGAAGATTTTTTTCACCTGCTATATCTCTATTAAATTGCATGAACACTAAGTTCCAAAACTCTAAGTAGCGCTCTCCTGTTGGATCGGAGAGTGGATTTGGAGCATCGCCATAAGCTTGACCTCGATCATACAAAAGCTCAGAACATGGACCGCAAGGACCGGTATCACCCATTGCCCAGAAATTCTCTTTCTCTCCAAAGCGAGTGATTCGCTCTGCTGGAACATATCGAGTCCACAGCTCGAACGCTTCGTCATCATCTCTAAAAACAGTAGGATAAATTTTTTCAGGAGCAAACTGGAAAACTTCTGTCGAGACTTGCCATGCAAAGTCAATCGCTTTCTCTTTAAAATAATCTCCAAACGAGAAGTTTCCAATCATCTCGAAGAAAGTTAAGTGGCGTCTCGTATGGCCAACGTTGTCTAAGTCATTATGTTTTCCACCAACTCGTACGCACTTTTGGCTTGTCGCAGCTCTTGTGTAGTCGCGTCGAGATTTACCTAAGAAGACATCTTTAAATTGGTTCATCCCAGCATTTGTGAAGAGGAGCGTTGGATCATCATGGGGAACAACTGGAGAAGAGGCGACTTCCGCGTGTCCATTGGCGACAAAATAATCTAAAAAGCGCCGACGAATCTCATGCGTGGTGACTTTGAAGCCTAATGACATACGGATACAATCTCCTTTAAGAAGAAATAGGACTGCTAAAAAATATATAAACTCAACGTCCGGTTCTCACTCAGTACGCTATAAAAGAGAACACTCAAGAGGCGAGAGGTATAATGTGGTAATACTATAGCAATTTATTCTCTTTCTCTTCCATGGGCTGTTAGAGCTACTGCTATCTCTTTTATAATCCCTCTCTTGCCTCGCTTGTAGATATTCTCATAAATAATGATCGCGACCAAACGTTATATTGAAGAAGCGTAGAGAAGCAAATAGTGTATTGACATTCAAAACTTTAACCGCAGGACAAATAATTCAAAATCAGGCATAGCTTAGCAAATATGGGTTTCAATTCGAGATGACTATGCGAGTTTCAACATTTGATAATAATTTCTCTAGCTCCCTCGAGAGTTTTAAAAAAAATCCTGTTATTCCTACGGGTGGGCTTCTCATATCCAAATCGGGAGAGATACTAAAAGTATTCTCATTTAAAGGAATTGGCGAGTGGATCTTGCAAAAGATCTTTCCGAATAGACGAGCAGCGGTTTGCAATTCTCTTTCCTATTTTGCTTCAGAATTTTCAGAGAATGATCTTTTGAAGAAGTCTGCATTTGAGACAGCTCTCATAGCATATAAAAATATAGGCTTTCATGATAAAGAAAGAAAAGATTCTCTGATCAATACCTACCAGTGCCTCGCAAAGAGAAAAGTAATCCACATACAAAATAGAGAAGAGAGTGATTCACAGACCGCATCTATTGCAAATATTGCTCAAAACTCAATTCAAACTCCTTCCGATGCTACACAAGATTCAAGCGCCGGTTACTGTCTCTCCGCTAATTTCCTTCTCTTAAAACCTACACCTCTTGAAGCGCCTCAACGAATAGAAGGCTATACAGATGATGAAATGTTCAATGAGCTTCTCAATCTTGCTAAAGAGCCAGGAGTTGCTAACCGTCGCACAATATTTGATGGGCAATTAAATAAAGATGTAAAGTACTCATGCGGAATCGAGCACTTAATCAGTTTTACGAAGACCTTAAGAGATGATGAAGATCTTCATTATAAATTTGAAATTCTAAAGACACATCTTCATCAAATTACCAAATACCTTCGCACCGCTTCTCCTGAAGAGCGCAAGAATATTCTCTCAATTCTTAATGATGGTGGCTACGAGTGTATCGACCGTCATGTCGAAGATTCAATAAAGCTATACAGAAAACATGTTCTAAAAGTTTCAGATGCGACAGAAACAGCCTTAGCTATTATCCAAGAGCTGAAGATAGATATATTAACTACATACCTTGCCAAAAATAACGAAATCCAACAACCCCATGCCTTGAACTACTTTCGATATTATTTCCATACCCCCTTAGGCTTATCGATAGAACAGGCAGAAAGAGATCCAATTATCGCTTCTAAAAAACTGATCTACGATATTCGATATCCCATTTCAGAAGTTAAAGCATATCTACTGGATTATTTAACCTTAGACGCCATTATTGATAGAGTGTTGTCTACGATCAACACCTATGAAAAGGCTCACCCTATTCTCGAATCTTTTGGCATTGATACCAGTAATTATGAACAGTACTTTGATGTAGACGACGACACCTATGAGTACACACCCAACAAAAATTTTGCCATCTTACTTCTTGAAAGAGCCGGCATTATTTCCCCTGTGCTCACTCCGAAAACTCAACCACATGAACCCATAAATTAAATAGAGAATGCATTAAAGAGAAAGGCAATCCCTCTACTACCCCAGTCTTTCTC
Source organism: uncultured bacterium (assembly GCA_964427425.1). GTDB lineage: Bacteria > Chlamydiota > Chlamydiia > Chlamydiales > FEN-1388 > CAYRUD01. Next base: position 29,581 of record CAYRUD010000001.1, on the reverse strand, counting down.
TTTTTTCCTTTCTTAAGAGATAAGATTCAAACACAAGAGCTGTTTGCGGTGGTGAATTTTCAAATCGCTAAACCTTCTAGATCTTCAAGAAAAAATTTGAAGTAAACAGGTAATTCTGCGATTCAGAATGTTGAACCTTATTCTCTTAAGAGAAACTTTAATTATGAAGTATTTTACAGCGATCCTCCCTTTTTCCATTCTGCAGCTTGCTTTTAGCATAACAATCTATCCAGCATTCGGACTTGCAGGTTCATCAGATTCATCGTCTTCAGATGTGAAGCAGATCGATGAAGCAAATAAAAGCTTTTTTGGCTCTCATCGGGGAAAGCGAGGAAAACAAGGGCCAAAAGGTCGTAAAGGGCAAAGAGGCGACCAAGGGCTACAAGGCGAAAGAGGAGAACAAGGTCCTACCGGTCCTGCAGGTGCGACTGGGCCTACAGGGGCAACAGGGGCAACAGGAATTACTGGCGCGACTGGGCCTACAGGGGCAACTGGCACGACAGGCGCCACAGGGGCAACTGGCGCGACTGGAGCTACGGGAGCAACAGGCTCGACAGGTACTGCAGGAGCAACAGGTGTGACTGGCTCCTCGAGTAATTTGCCAAATTTTTCGGCAGGCCTTGGATTAAATACAACCGGTTCAGATCTGACTTTCTCCTCAACACATACTTCATTCCCTATTCCATCTGCATTTACGTACGGAGCAGATGTAAGCTATGATCAATCAACTTCAACCTTCACGATTAATCAAGCAGGTATCTATGAAGTCGAATTCAACTTTTATCTTACTGGACTGACAAGCGCATTCGCAACAGACAGGACCAGCAATCTCTATCATGTATTCATTGTCAACGGTGTAGAAGAGCCCTACTCACTAACTCCAATTACACTGACTGTTGGGCCGAGCAACGTGACTGACTTTTTCATCTCTAAATCTAGAATTTACAATTTATCTTCAGGAACAACTGTTAGCTTTAGAAAATATTCGGATAATGGGTCGTATACCCTAAGCCAGGCTAGAGGAAACTTTACAATCAAGCAACTTGCTCGCTTTTAATTTTTAGCTACCCCTCTTTGAGGAGATACTTTTTCTCATGCAGATGAATGCCTTGCTCTATAAAATGCTTTTCCCTTCGATTCTTTCTTGCCTCCTCTCTTCTGCCCCATGCACTGCCAATGAAGGCAGTGCTGAAGAGACAAGCTCTTTTGAAGATGTAAATAGTCTTGATAAGGGTTTCCTCAAAGGAAAGAGAGGAAAAAGAGGAAAAAGAGGAGACCCAGGAAAAAAGGGCCCTATTGGACCTCAAGGACAGTCTGGCGATATTGGACCTACAGGCGATCCTGGTATAATGGGAGTCACAGGTCCTATTGGAGCGACTGGGCCATTAGGAGCCACAGGGGGCATAGGGGCTGCTGGACTACTAGGAGCCACAGGGGCAACTGGCGCGACTGGGCCAACAGGAGCTACAGGAGCTACAGGGGCAACTGGCGCGACAGGAAGCGCAGGTCAAAGCGCCATAGATTTAACTCCAATTTATGGAGACGCAGCAGGAACAATAAGCTCTCAGAATATCACTCCAGGAACATCCCAAGTCTCTGGCTTCAATTTTGCATCAGCCCTTACATCTGGCGTAACCTTTTCGAATAACTCCACAGGGCCTGTTTTTACCATTGTGACGAGCGGGGTCTATGAGATGAGAGTTGATTGCACTCTTTCATATACTGCAGCAACGAACGTTGATACTATTCCCTCCACAGCCCAAATGTACTTTAATATCAATGATCCAGTTCAACAAATCTCATACGCTTTTTCCTCATATATGATCCGTTCATACGCCTATTACTTCAATGGGGTGAGCACTAATCCAGCTCTCAACTACGTTGGATCAGACTCACGTCTCGCATATCTTTCTGCTGGATCAACCATACATCTATCAATCCAATTCGCTGATGTTCAAATTAGTATGATAGGCGTAACAGGAAAAGGGCATTTTTCTTTGAAACGAATCTATTAGTAAAAAAAGCGATTCATCTTTTAGGAATGCATGAGACATGAATGACACGAAAATTAGCAACTACTGGTTCACTGAATCATTGAAGAGAAGATCTTCAATGTATTCCTGGCTTTCATTGCTGGCTGGGATATGCATAGTCTCTCCGCTTACCGCGGATGAAATAAGCTCAGTTGCAACAGAACAGAAAAATGTACCAATCCAAAAGGGCATGTTTAGCGGAAAGCGAGGGAAACCTGGCAAGAAAGGACCTCGTGGCCCACATGGTGATACAGGGCATGAAGGACCTCAAGGAGAGGCTGGAGCCACAGGGCCTCAAGGAGACGCAGGAGCAACCGGGCCAATCGGACCAACTGGCGATGCGGGAGCGACAGGAGCGACTGGAGCTACAGGGGCAACTGGCACTACAGGCGTGACAGGAGCGACTGGCGTGACTGGCGCTACAGGACCTACAGGCGCCACAGGAGCCACTGGAGCGACTGGCGATGCCGGAATTTCTAACTTCTCAGCATATGGATTTGCTTATAGAACCGCAGTAGGCAGCTTCATTTTTATCGATTCTGCAGGAGTTACTTTTCCTCTTGATAGCACTATCTCTACTGCTAATATAACTTATACTTCGTCTACATCAACGTATACGATCATTGACCCCGGATACTATGAAGTGACATTTTCTGGCAAATGCGAGTCAGGAGAAAATATCATAGATACACAATATGGGCTCTATCACACATTTACAAAAGGCGGAGCAGATATCAACAGCGGCAATAGCACGACTAATTTTACAAGGGTCAACTACAATGCCGGAGGCGGAGTAACCAGAACTAATAACACATGCAAATCAACTTGCATCATTCCTGCTAACAGTGGTGATCAGATCAGCTTTCGGGTCTTTTTCACGCAAGGATCATATCCTACTCCACATATAATCATCTCATCATGGGAAGGATATTTTTCTATCCGACGAATTGGTCCACTCTAACAAACGTAAGATAAGAGCGTTTTCGTGTCTTTTGTGTGCCTGGCAATTATGAACAGTCAACATTATGCAGGCACATTCACAATTCGCCTCCTTGGCCCTTTATAAAATTTTTTCATACTTCTTAAGCCCTCATCTTCTCATAATGAGAAGATGAGGACATCTTTTATTCAAGTAAGTGCAATCCTCACTCTTCGCTCAATCTATTTAAATCGTTGAATATAAAACCTAATTTAAATAAAGAAGGGCTTAAGCAATAAAAAACAAATTCTCATAGAAAAGATCCCCCTTATGAATTACCTCACAGCCTTTTTACCTGTATCTCTTTTGTATCTTACCATGGGCTTTACTCTTCTCACATCATTTGTATCAGCTGAGTCAACTCTTGCTTCATATGAAGCTGAGGAAACACAAGAAGATAAAGGGCTCTTTGGATCAAGGAGAGGAAAGAAAGGAAAAAGAGGTCCTCGAGGCCCTATTGGGCATCAAGGCATGCAGGGCGAGCCAGGTCTTCCCGGAGCTCCAGGACCAACAGGCCCAATCGGGCCTGTTGGCATGATTGGAGCGACAGGCGCCACTGGACAGCCAGGAATGACAGGATCTGTGGGGGCAATAGGGACCACTGGAGCCACTGGAGCGACAGGCGCCACTGGAGCGACTGGGGCTACTGGGATTACAGGCGCTACAGGAGTGACAGGAGCAACAGGCCCGACTGGGGCCACTGGAGCGACTGGGGCTCAAGGTCCTGGAGGAAGTTCCAGCCCAAATGCAATTTATGGAGCTGCTGCAGGAAGCAATTCCTCACCTGAGGCGCTCACATTTTCAACAACACCAACATCCATTGTGGTATCGCCTTGGCAAGCTCAAGGAGTTACATATAATCCTAGCGATGGTTCATTCACCGTTAGTGAAAGTGGCGTCTACGAAGTGGAATTTCGAGGATACTTCAGGGGCCTTACTGCGTCCTTCGCTCAGGATCGCACAAGCACTTTTTATCAACGATTTACCCAAAATGGAACTCCTCTTTCAGGGACGGAGATGGTTATGCATAAATATGCTGCAGCATATAACTCAACCTATTTTACCGTTACGAATTCCGCTATTCGAAACTTTTCAAGCGGAGATCAAATAGGCTTTCAAAAATACACAACAAGCGGTAGTTATGTCCTTGAGTTTATATCTGTTACATTCACAATTAAAAGAGTAAGCTAACTCTCACTTTAGATATAATGACCCTCTCAATAGGAAATAGAACTGTCATGCAGATTTCTACGTTGTTCTATAGAACCATTCTTTTAACACTTGCATCGTATGCATGCCCTTCTGATGCTTTTATTCTCAGCAATACTTACGCTGAGGAGAATACCTCTTCAAACACATCTTCCGACAAAGGTTTTATGAGAGGGAAAAGAGGAAAAACCGGCCCTCGAGGAGAACGCGGAGAAACTGGGCCACAGGGACCTCGAGGTTTAGACGGTTCCGTGGGAGCAACAGGAGCTGCAGGCCCCACTGGAAGTGATGGGGTGGCAGGAAATGAAGGCGCCATGGGAGCAATAGGATCTACAGGAGCTACAGGATCCACTGGTCCTACAGGAGCAACGGGGGCGACGGGAGCGACGGGAGCGACTGGCGTGACAGGGCTAACAGGAGTTGGAGTAACCGGATCGACAGGAGCGACTGGTCCGACAGGACCGACAGGAGCAACTGGTCCGGCGGGGGCTGAAGCATTTGATATAATATATGGAGAAGCGTATGGAGACATCCCTACACAAACCATACTTTCGACCAATGCCAATGAGATCACCTCTTATGATTTCACTACTTATCTAACTTCTGGCATCATCTACTTAGATTCATTACCTCCTTCTGGGACTCCTGCTTATACAGTTACTACTGAAGGCGTGTATGAAATACGTGTCGATATTCACATACAGTACACAGGAGCAAGCAATATAGACGCAGTCGCTAATAAAGCTAATCTTTTTATCTCCAATAATTCGCTAGTAATCGTGAGTAAAGAACTAGATTGCTCTTGCGATAGCACCTCTTCTACTAGCCTGAATTTCGCAGGATCACTATCAACACTAACCTCTTGCTCAGTAGGCGATATCATACAATTTCGAGTGCAAATGACAAATTACTCAGACATTACAATGCCAATATCAGGAAAGGGCCACTTTTCAATTAAAAGAATTTACTAACTTATTGGATTTTGACTCTTCTTAATGGATAAGATTGACATGAACAATACACACTATACGTATCAGTGTCGCCCATCCTTTTTAAAAAGGATGCTCACTCCTTTTTTTCTATCATTGACTGCTACAGCAATATCTCCCCTTTCTTCTCCGCTTTTAGCTGATGAAAGTAGCTTATCACACAATAGTACTGCATCTCTTCTTGATCTTCAGCAAGAAGAGGGAGAAGCAAGCAAAGGTTTTTTTAGCGGAAAAAGAGGAAAATCTGGCAAGAGAGGGCCTCAAGGCAGAAGAGGACCTCAAGGTGAAAGAGGCATTGACGGTCCAAATGGAGACTCAGGACCGCAAGGAGCTACGGGACAGACAGGTACTACTGGAGCGACAGGTGCCACAGGAGCGACAGGTGCCGCGGGAGCCACAGGGCCAACAGGAGTAACCGGAGCCACAGGGGCCACCGGAGTTACAGGGCAAATAGGGGCCACGGGAGCCACGGGAGCCACAGGACCTGCTGGAGCGACTGGCGCAACAGGGGCCACAGGACCAGTTGGACCTACTGGAGCGACTGGCGTTAATGGGGTATCTAATCTATCTGCATATGGTTATGCGGACGCATCTTACACCATAGTAATTTCGGAATTTGGCGAGACGCCGCCTTTTGAATATAACATCGCAACCGCATCTGTTAATTTTAATCCAATCTCTTCTACATATACCATAGTTGAACCCGGTGTATATGAAGTAGCTTATTTCGGCGGTTGTTATATTTCACAAAATATTACTAACGAGCAATGCGTGATTTATCATTCGTTTATTCTCAATAATGAAGAAGTTCTTTCTGGAATGAAGAGGCAACCTTTTGGCAAATCATTAGTTGACACAGGACAGCCAGAGCCAAATCAGTATCATACTAGGGGAATGTGCACCTCGACTGATCTCTTAACTCTACAGGCCGGTGATACTGTCAGCCTTAAACTCTATCTTCAAAAAGGGACTAGCTATCCCTCTACACAAATAATCGTATATACATACGGCAACTTTAGTATCCGACGAATTAGCCCTCTATAAGAAACCTTCCATAGAAATATGAAAACTCAAAAGCCTTCTTCTTTTCACGTAAGGATGAGAGAAGGCTTTTCACTCATCCTCTTTTATTCTCGTATGCTCAGCTTAAATACATGACTTAAAGCAAAGAGCTCTACGGAATCAGGCCGATACATGAGAGGACATAATAGCCTCAATCGCAGCTTAAACTTTCGACACTCCCCTATTGCTATTACGCCATCTCTTGAGCGGAAAGTTATTGATCGTATCTTCTTTCTATATTAAATAAATTATTTTACAAAGAAACAGGCAGTTATCAATTTAAAAGAGATGAAGCGTTACTATGATGAAACAGTTTAGGAATCTATTATCTCTCTCAATTTTACAGCTCGCGATTGGTATATCAGCGTTTCCATCGATTGGATTTGCTGATATTACAAACAAAACTCCAGCGATAAATGAGCAGAGCGAGGAATCAGAAAAAGGCTTGTTCGATTTCCTTCGAGGTAAAAGAGGAAAAAGAGGCGATCAAGGAGATCGCGGGAAAAGAGGTCCTCAAGGAATGCCTGGCGCTGATGGGATCCAAGGGCCTCAAGGGCCTCAGGGGGCACAAGGGCCTGTAGGAGCAACAGGAGCTACAGGGCCAGCCGGACTCTCACCAAGCCCAAATATTGTCTATGGTTTAGCAACAGGAACTAATACAAACTCCGTAGAACTTGCCTTTTCCCAAACAGGTTCTTCTTTTTCCATCCCGGCCAAGGAGATTTATGGTGTCAATTATAATCCTGCGACGGCGACATATACAATCCTCGAAGATGGCTTATACGAACTTGATTTCAGTTTTTTCCTCTCGGGATTAACCGCTTCATTCTCAACAAGCCCTTTGTTAGGAGGAACTGGCCGTGCCGATACATTTTATCATCGCTTTCTCGTCGATAACAACCCTGTCGCCGGCTCATTGACTCCTATATCTAAATCCATAGGCGACGGAGATACCAGCTTTTTCTTCGTAACCAAGACACGCATTCTCCAGCTCTCACAAGGGCAGCAAGTCAGCTTTGAGAAGTTTGCTCTTAATGGCGGGTACTCATTGTCCTCAGCTAAGGGAAGCTTCTCAATCAAGAAAATTGGCTAAGTTATACTTTTATAAGATTACTCTCTCGTTAAGGAGATCTCATTCTCATGCAATTGAAAACACTATTTAATAAAACTCTTTTCATAGCGACCATATCTTTGACAATGCCTTCTCTGCCTTTTTTTCTTGATAAAGCGCAGGCAAGTGACACTTTCTTGACAGATGAATCGCTTGATAAAGAACCACTTGATAAAGGGCGACTAGGCTCTCGCGGAAGGAAAGGCCCTAAAGGGGAAAGAGGAAAGAGAGGGACAATGGGGAGCCCTGGCATCGACGGCGAGCCTGGTATGATGGGGCCTACAGGACCAACGGGGCCGACAGGACCAACAGGGCCGACAGGACCTGCGGGCCAAAATGCTTTCGATAACATCCCTATATATGGCGAGGCTTATGGCACAATCCCACCACAGACACTTATAACTGGGCCAGCAATGTTTGTCTTATTTGACTTTAACACTTTCCTTACCTCAAGTACCGGCGTCTCTTATTCAAACGTGAATCAAAAACCCATTTACACTGTCTCTGAAGCTGGGATTTATGAGATCAGAGCCGATTGCTATCTGCAGTATACAGACGCAGAGGATAGGGATGCGGATCTAGACAGATTCTGGTTTATCCTTCGCAAAAATGGCACTTACGTTGATCCCAGTGGTACCATATCTTGCTCATTTGACGCGCTCAGCGCAAATGCGCTTAATTATACGGGGACCTATTCCTATCTTATGCCATTAGCTGCAGGAGATACTGTTGGCCTAGACATTCAGTTTTTAAGCGGTAGTGTCGCTCCTTACAGCATGCCAATATCAGGCGGCGAGGGGCACTTCTCCATTAAACGAATCTACTAATGAGATGAGATACTGCCTCTCTATAAGGAAAATAACAACAATGTTTTATATAACTCTTTTAGCAAAGAAATTTATGAAGAACTACTTCAAAAAAATCACTCAGAACTTTGTTCTGATACTAACAACAGCCGCGTCTTTGCTTTTCAATCCACTTGTCTCAAGCGAAGAAACCGTTGCAGACACAAGCAACAATCAAAAAACTTACCTGGAGCAAGATGAAACCTGTGACAAAGGTTTGTTGCAGGGGAAAAGAGGAGGAAAAGGGAAAAGAGGAAAAAGAGGCCTACCAGGCACTCAAGGAGCTCAAGGTGCAAATGGTCCAATAGGACCTATAGGCATGGAAGGCCCTCAAGGAGAAGAAGGCCCTATGGGCCCGGCTGGTCCAAATGGAGCTCCGAATCTTTCCGCTTATGGAATCGCCTCAACAAATATTTATTCAGAAAACCTTACTGTTACCAGTACAGGAGGAGTCTTTCCTCTTACACGCGATATAGTTTTACAAAATGTCACTTACACTCCAGCGACTTCGACCTTTGAAATCCTTCAGTCAGGTGTCTATGAAGTAACATTCCTCGGATCTTATGGATTGCCCGCTGCCATATCTCAGCAGCAATACGGCGTCTTCCAGTCATTTACAATTAATGGAGTCGATATTGATTCCGGCGATAATGTAATGAATTTCACAAAAGAAGATATGGCGCCATCACAGTACACATGGAAAACTCAAGGTTTTTGCTCTTCCATTAAAACTATCACCGCCCAGGCAGGAGATGAAGTAAGTTTTCGTATCTATTACAACCAGGGCAACTACTCAAGCCCAAGCCTCACAGCATACTTCACTGGGATTTTCACCATTCGACGACTTGGGCCGATACAAGGACCATAACTCTTTATTCTGAACATATAGTAGCGACATCCCCTAAAGCCCTCTTTTAAGCTTGACTCAAAAAAAGCAAAAGAGGGTTTTAGCTTATTTGGTCCCCTCATACGCATGAACAAGCGGCATTCTTCTTCCTGATCCAAATGCCTTTTGAGAGACTTTAAAGCAAAAGGAAGCTTGCCCTCTTTTATATTCACTTGAATGCATATACCTTTCTCTCGGACGAATTGTATCAGAGCCCACATACATGCAGGACTATGTTAAGCGATCAAGCAAACTATCACCACGACTGGCACCAACGATTCGGTATCTCGCGATTAATGAATAAGATCTGAGCCTCATACCTTGATAAAAACCTTCTTGATTCATGCTCATTAAACCTTTTTTTCTGGATATCAAAAGAAGGTATTTTTTGTTCAAGGAAGCGCTGCTCGAACTTTACACAATCATCTATAAATCTTGATTATATAATTTATTTCGAATAAAGAGTTTAGTTTATAAGCAAGATAGTTAAACACTAATCCTCCTAGAGATAAGAATTAGCATATGAAGCATCTAAAGCCCTTTTTCTTACTTTCACTCTTGCACCTTGCAGCTGGATTAGTAGCTCTCCCATCATTTGGATTCGCCGATTCCCCTCTTCCTTCCTACCAAGATGAGAGCAATCTAGAGGACAAAGGACTGTTTGGCTCAAAAAGAGGAAAGAGAGGAAAAAGAGGCCCACGAGGTCCGATTGGGCGCCAAGGTCCTCAAGGCGAATCAGGAAGCCCTGGAGTTACAGGACCCACAGGACCTACAGGACCTGATGGCATGACAGGAGAGACTGGAGCGACCGGCCCTATAGGAGCGACGGGGGGCACAGGAGCTACCGGTGCTACGGGCACTACAGGAGCGACGGGCGCTACAGGAGCAACTGGAGCGACGGGCGCAACGGGAGCCACAGGGGCAACTGGCGCTACGGGAGCGACGGGCGCAACGGGAGCAACGGGCCCCACAGGGGCAGCGGGCGCTACAGGAGCGACGGGGAGCTCGAGCTTGAGTTTAATTTATGGAATAGCATCAGGAAGCAACACCACAGCTGGAGAGTTAGGTTTCTCAACAACAGCAACGAGCTTTTCTATACCGCTCCAGGCAGTTCAAGGTGTTGCATACAATCCGAGCAACTCTACATTTACTATAAGCACAGACGGCATTTACGAAATAGTATTTGAAGGTTATTTCACAGGTCTTAACGCTGCCTTTGCACAGGATCGAACAACGAGCTTCTACCATCGACTGACACTTAATGGAACCCCCCTTTTAGGGACTGAAATGGGCATACTAAAATTTGTTGGTGCGGGTGATATATGTGATTTTATTATCACAAATTCAGCAATCCGAAATTTAGTAATCGGTGATCAAATAAGCTTCGAAAAATACGCAACAAGCGGCAGCCAAACTCTTGGATATGCATTAGGCACATTCTCAATCAAAAAAATAGGCTAATTGCTACTTTAACCTGAATGGAGACTTAAGCTGATATGCAAATTATATCTACATTCTACAGAGCAATTTTTATAGCCTTTGTAGCATCTGCATATCCTTCAGACACCCTCATTTACCATCGAGCTTATGCTGAAGAGGACGCCTCTTTAGATTCATCTCTTGATAAAGGCTTTATGCGAGGGAAAAGAGGAAAAAATGGACCTCGAGGTAAACGTGGAGAGGTTGGGCCACAAGGGCCTCAAGGCTTACATGGCGCTACAGGACCGACAGGACCGACAGGATTTTCTGGTCCAACTGGAGCTACAGGAGCCACAGGAGCAATAGGAGAAGAGGGAGCAACTGGAGCCACAGGAGAGATTGGCGCAACAGGCCCTACAGGTCCCACAGGAATGTCTGGAGCGACAGGAGCAACTGGCTCTACAGGGGCCACAGGAGCTACAGGTCCTGTAGGAATGACTGGAGCTACAGGTGCGACAGGCGCGACAGGCGCGACAGGGGCCGCCGGAGCTAATGCCTTTGATCTTGTCCCAATATATGGAGAGGCTTACGGTGATATTCCCGTACAAACCGTAGCTTTCGGATCCACTGAATTCGCTCAATATAACTTCACCACCTCTTTAACTTCTGGAGTCAGCTATTCAAATGCATTATCTCCTTTTGGAACTCCAGCTTTTACAACTCCAACGAATGGAATTTATGAAGTTCGAGCTGAGATTTATCTTCAATACCTTGGATCAACTAATTACGACGCAGCTGGAAACCTCCCTTTCATATGGATCTCAAATAATACCGGAGGCTATGCCTCTACATCTTTAGCTTGCTCGTACGATAGCACATCCCCGACAGGTCTGAGCTATGCAGGATCTCTATCGAGTTATTTTCACTGTGATGCAGGCGATATTGTCAGGCTGCGAGGCAGATTTGTTCTTAATTCTGGTCCTTCAATGCAAATATCAGGAAAAGGTCACTTTTCAATTAAAAGAATTAAATAACTCTAAAAATTAGATTCTTCCAGAGGACGAGATTGATATGACTTCGATAGAAGAACAGCCCTTTAAACAAGCTCCTCTTTCTAATCAGAGAGAATATATGCCCTTTTTCTTTTCATTTGTAGTAATGATGACGTTTGCTCTTTTTCCTTATCTCTCCGCGGAAGAGAATCATTCACTCCATAATACCGCTCAATCTTCAGAGCCCTATCTTGTAGAAGTCGAAAATAAGGGACTTTTTGGCGGCAAAAGAGGGAAGACTGGAAAGCAAGGGCCTCAAGGAAAGCAAGGGCCTCAAGGGAAACAAGGGATTAATGGCCAAGATGGAGCGCCAGGAGATAGAGGGACATCAGGACAACCAGGAGCGACTGGCCCGACCGGAGCGACTGGCCCGACCGGTCCTACAGGAAACATAGGTGCCACTGGAGCGACGGGAACCACAGGCGTTACTGGGCCAACTGGAGTAACTGGATCTACTGGAAGTGGTGGTGCCACAGGAGCCACAGGAGCCACTGGTGCGACCGGTGCTACCGGCGCAATGGGAGCCACTGGTGCGACCGGTGCTACCGGTTCGTCTGGGTCAACTAATTTATCGGCTTATGGTACCGTTCGAGGAAGTCACGTATATTTATGGGCAACTGATCTTGGCGAAACACCTTCATTTACTTTTGATATAACTACTTATAATATTTCCTATGACTCAGCTACTTCTACGTACACAATAGTTGATCCCGGTATATACGAGATATCTTTCATTGGTGAGTATACAACATCATCAACCGATATTACGAATCAACAGTGCGCGATCTATCACACTTTTACAATTAACGGATCTGATGCTTTTGCTGGGACAAAAAAAAGAGCCTTTAGTAAGAGCCTGTTTACAGGTGGGATAACTGCAGGCGAATGCGAATCATCGGATATTATATCGCTCAATTCTAATGATACCATCAGCTTTAAAATCTATTATGACATGGGAAATTACACTCAATCAGGTGTGGATATATATGCCAGTGGATATTTTAAAATCCGTCGTCTTGGGCCATTATAGTTAAAAGATCTATCTACGTTCTCATGATACCTAAGCCTTCTTCATCTCTTTTTAGGGGATGTAAGAAGGCCTTTGCCTATTGACGCTCTTTATATAAATGTACAAGAGGAATCCTTCTTCCAGACCCAAACGCCTTTTGAGAGATTTTAAAGCAAAAAGGCGCTTGCCTTCTCTTGTATTCACTTGCGTGTAGGCGCTTTTCTATCTGACAAATTATCTCTTTCGATTGGTTTGAGGATCTGCCGCATACCAGCTCCTCGACGATAAGATCTAATACCGGATATGGAGGAAGGGTATCTGAGTCTTTCTGATTATAGGAAAGCTCTGCAGTAGGCTCTTTAAGAAAAACTCTCTCTGGAAGAAGCAGGATATTCTTTTGAATCCATTTCGCAAGAGAGTACACCTCGCGTTTAAGAAGATCTCCTAAAGGACTAAATGCACCAATGGCATCACCATACAGTGTTGAATATCCAGCAGCAAGCTCACTTTTATTGCTCGTGCCTATGAGAAGCCTTCCCTCTTTATTAGAAACAGCCATGAGAAGAAGTCCTCTTAATCGAGCTTGAAGGTTTTCCCAAGCCAATTGATCGCTTGAAGATCGCATCTCTTGTGAGAGAGGTATTTCTGTCGCTTGAGCCAAAAGGTCTATATATGGATCAATAGAGATCTCTTTGAGAGGAACACCACACGCCGATGCAACAGCTGAGGCGTCCTCTAAACTTTCTTTTGAGGTGTATCTTGTAGGAAGCATTACAGCCTTTACATGCTCTTTTCCAAGAGCTGAGGTGAGTAATGAAAGGACAACAGCTGAGTCAATACCGCCAGAAAGCCCCACAATCGCATCTTGAAAACCCTGCTTTGAGAAGTAATCTTTGATTCCCATTGTCAGAGCATAAAAGAGCTCCTCATCAGAAGAAGGCTCACAATCACGACGATCTGGATCAAAAAAGACTTTTTTAACTCTTCGTTCCTCAACCACGAACGATAAGAGACTCTCTTGAAACGCTGAGGCGTTATATACGTGCACACCCTCTTTTCCTTGAGAACTATCTACAAAGAATGATCGCCCATCGAAGAGAAGATCATCTTGCGCTCCAACTTGATTGACAAGGAGAACAGGACACGAAAAGCGATGAGAGACCTTTTTTGCGACATCGATCCTCCTCTCAAATTTACCTCGATACCAAGGAGACGCTGACACATTGATAAGAAGATCTATTCTTTTTGAAGGCAGCAATAAAGCTGCTTTCTCAAGGCAGCCAAGAGGGAGGATATCTTTATCTATATAATAGCGAGCAGTTTCATGATCTTCGGTCCAGATATCTTCACAGAGAGTTAACGCGATCGTAGTTCCGTGGAAATGAATAATTCCTTGTCCCTTCAGATACTGATCCGACTCCCCTGGCTCAAAATAACGAGGCTCGTCGAAAATATCATATGAAGGCAAAAGCTGCTTATCAAGGATCGGTGAGCATTTGCCAGATTCAATAAGAAAGAGCGAGTTTCTTACACGAGCACGGCACAATGGGCTTTTTCGTGGGGCTCCAACAATGACTGATGCCTGATCAACAGAATTCGCTATCTCCTGAAGAGACTCTTCACAATCATGAAGAAAAGATTCGATGAAAAGCAGATCTTTTGGAGGGTACCCAGTAAGTGACAGCTCTGGAAATACTAATAAAAGCTGAGTCTCCGGATGAGCCCTCTCAAGCTTTTGAATCCAGGAAATGATCTTTCTCTTATTCCCCTGTATGTCGCCGATAATCGGATTATATTGAACCGAAACAACAGTATATCCATTCATAAAAAATCGTCTTACTCTCACCTCTTAACTGGCATCGTTTATAGTACCTCTTGTAGAGTTCAGACTAATACTCCCCTTCCTTCTTATTCTCTTTTGAGAAGAGAGAAGTCGAAATTGAATCTCCCCATTCGAGCTTCTTTACCGAATTATAGAGTTCTTTATTCTTCTTCGAAGCGATTTCTTCCCTTAAAAGCCCATCCTCACAACAAAGAGTCAAATGGCTATGGCCCGAGCGATGCTGGGGGCGGTGAATGGCTCGTCGAATGTTCTCAAGTGTATTCATTTCACTTCTTGATGCAATGAGATAGGTAAAAGGCTCATCTTCATATCCAAGAAGCCCTCCTTTCAGCATTCGATGCTCTTTTGATCTTCCGACTCTCACGCTCTCATGACACCATACCCCTTCGTGTCGAAGGAGCGGACACTCTTTTTCGTGAGGACAAGGAGCAATGATTCGCCAATTTTCAGTGCCAATAAAATAGTCGCGAGCTTGAAGCATGGTCTTCCATCCTCGTGGGGTTCCAGGCTCAATAATGATTGCTAACTTTGAACTCTTTGCAATCCTTTGTAAGACGAGAGGCACTTCTGAAGAAGAAAGCTCTCCAATGCTATAGGAAGCAATTGCTACATCATATAGCTCATCAGATGAAATCTTCTGCCACACCGATGCGTCGCTCATATTTCCCTTATGAAGGCTTAACGAGACATTATTTTCTTCGTCTTTTCCTATAGAGTAATTTGCGTCCTCAATGAATTGACAAAAGAGCGGATGGGATTCAATGCAATCCACTCGTCGCAAGGAGTCTGAGTATCGATTTGCCAAAGCTTCTACAGCAGTCAATGGTCCTGATCCGATATCAAGACATGAGGCAAAAGGATGATTTGGCACTCTCTTCTCGAGCCGATCAAGCACTTTTAAGATCGCAGCTAATGTCGCAGGCCGCCTTACAATGGTATATGCAATCATCTCTTCATACGATCTCAATGGCATGGTCACATGTGTGCCCGATGTATAGCCCTCATGGAGCTTGATGAAAGCTTTTTCCAAAACGCGGGAGGTTTGAATTTCATGTTGTTTCTTTTCGAGAAACTGCTGCAGAGAAGTGCTAAATGACATACGTAAGGTGATGTGGCCAGTGTTAGAGAAAGGACTATATTACCTAAAAGAGATGAAAGAAAAAAGCCCATCGTTTCATTGATGGGCTTTTGATCGATTAGCTTCCGAAATCATCGAGAATAATACTGCTTCTCGAAACTCCATAATCATCGAGCAGCTTTAAAACACTCTTATTATGCATTGGAGGTCCGCAGACATAGAAAAGAGCATCTTCTGGAGCTTCGAGCTTCTTCAAGACACCAAGCTCAAACGCCTTGAAGAGGAAGTTTGTCTTTACAGGGTCTTTTACATCCCATCCGGCTTGAACATCCTCTGGAAGAGGTTCCGAGAGAACTAAGTTATAGGAAAAGTTAGAAAACTCTTTTGCGAGCTCTTCATACTCTTCTTGATAAATGTTCTCCCTCAAAGAGCGGGCTCCATACCACATTTGGACTTTGCGCTTTGTTTTCTCAGTCTTGAAAAGATGAAGAATATGACTTCGGCCAAATGAGGACCCAGCTCCACCTATCAAGAAATAGAGGTCTCGGTTGTCATTGATCATGAAAGACTCACCATATGGCCCTGAAAGCCGGACTTTATCACCAGGCTTTAATGAGAAGATATACGAAGAGCAAATACCCCAAGGAATAGTTGCTGAAACTTTCCCTTGGACAAATGGAGGAGATGCGATCCTCACATTAAACATAAGCTTTTCACCTTCAGCAGGATAAGAAGCCATCGAGTATGCACGTATAATAGGATTAAGGGTTGAATAGTCTATTTGATGTCCAAAAAGACCAAACTTTTCCCAATCTTCCCAAAACTTTGAATCGATTGTCTCTTTCCAATCATTTGTATTTGTCACAAATGGAGGAACGTGAAACTGTAAATAGCCACCTGACTTATAATTAATATGCTCACCTGTAGGAAGCATAACCACAAGCTCTTTGATGAATGTCGCAACATTCTTATTTGATACAACTGTTCCTTCCCATTCCTTTACTCCTAAGAGATGCTCATCAACATGTATTTTGAGATCTCCTCTTACTTTTGACTGGCAAGAAAGTCTCCATCCCTCTTTCAACTGCTTTTTTGTAAATGTAGCTTTGTCAGTCTCTAACGGTTCATCAGCGCCTTCTAATATTTTCACCCGACACTGCTTGCATGTTGCTTTTCCGCCACAAGGAGATGGGATTGGAATTCCAGCCTGCGTTAGAGTAAGGAGAAGAGTTGACCCTGAAGGAACGACTTTTGTCAAATCAGGAGAGTCATTGATTTCTATTTTTGAAATGCCGCCTAAGCTACACTTTTCCTTCGTAAAAAGAATCAAAAGGGAAAGGATAACTCCGATCGCGACAAACGCTCCTATAGAATAAAGCATGAGCGGAGTATCGAGTTGAGAAAAATCAATTTCAGCGCAGCAAAAAAGATCTGATCCCCGGCTCGCAAGTTGTTGTAAGATAGCCACTCGTATTTTCTTCTCGCTCCTCTATGTATGAGATAGCATTTTTTCTTTACAATGTACTCAACCTCTATACCCTGTCAGACGACTATGAATCAACCTCTCAGAAGGGCAAAAAAATACGCGATCTCTTAAAGAGCCAAAGTCTCTCATCCTAAATTATTTAAATAAATTGACAAGCTGAGGGAAGGAATGAAATACTATATGCCTATATTTTGAATGAGATGAAAAGCTTTTCATTCACAAAAAGATTTAAGTGATACAGAGAAAGATTTACGTTCAGTGATCCAAAGAATGAATGAACAAACAGGAGCTTTGCAATGGAACATATGAACAACTCGCCATCTACCGGTCGCCTTAATATCCATAGCGAAAATATTCTTCCTATCATCAAAAAATGGCTCTACTCTGAGCACGATATTTTCATTAGAGAGCTGGCATCGAATGGATCCGACGCTATTCAAAAGAGAAAGATCCTCGAGTCTAGAAATGAGATTCCACTCAATCAAGTTTCTGAAGATCGTATTGACATCACAATCGATAAAGAAAAAAACTCCCTCACAGTCTCCGATACCGGTATCGGGATGACTGGTGAAGAGACAGAAAAATACCTCTCCCAAATCGCCTTCTCAGGAGCTGAAGAGTTCATGAAGGCATACCAATTAAATGATGCATTCATCGGACACTTTGGGTTAGGGTTCTTCTCATCATTCATGGTGGCAGATAAAGTCTCTGTAATAACTCGCTCATGCCGAGAAGGAAGCCATACTGTTGTGTGGGAGTCGAGTGGGACTGCAGAGTACACTGTACGTCAAGCGACTGATGAAGAAGCAAAGGCATCGTGTGGAACTGATGTCATACTCACTCTCAATAAAGACAGCTCCGAATTTCTTGAGCTCTATCGATTAAAAGAAGCTGTAAAGCGATTCTGTCGATTTTTCCCAGTACCTGTATATGTCCAAGGAGAAAGGATAAACTCTCAAGAACCTTTATGGGTGAAAAATCCAAAAGACGTAACAGATAATGAATATAAAGAGCTCTTCCGTTCTCTATATCCATTTCAGCCAGATCCTCTCTTTTGGATCCATATCAATGTTGACTATCCGTTCCACGTAAAAGGAATTCTCTACTTTCCATCATTACTTCGTAAAGACCACGATTTGTCCAAAGAGAGCGTCTCGTTGTACTGCAATAGGGTCTTCGTTTCCGACTCTTGTAAAGATATTCTTCCTGAGTATCTGACAATGATGAAAGGCGTGATCGACAGCCCAGATATTCCGCTTAACGTGTCGAGAAGCTATCTCCAAGTAGATAGAACAGTTCGCCAACTTGCTCAGCATATTTCAAAAAAAGTATCTGACGCTATCTCAACCTTAGCGAAAAATGATCGGAAGAAATATGAAGAGGTATGGGAAGGCTGTGAGCTCGTTGTCAAATTAGGAATGCTCGAAGACGAAAAATTCTTCTCTCGCCTGTATGATACTCTCCTCTTTAAGACTGTTGATAATTCCTACAAAACAATCTCAGAACTTCTCCCACTTACATCGTTTGATCATGAGGAGAAAAAATCGATTGTTGTCTACGCAGACCCAGGGCAAGAAAAATCGCCTCTTATTTCGTCTCTCCAAGAGAGTGGAAAAGCTGTTGTCATCACAACATCTGTTCTCGATCATCCTCTGATGTCTAAAATTGAGCAAAAAAGCTCGATGCCAAAAGAAGAAAATGACAATTCTCCTTCCGCTCTCATTTTCCGCAGAATCGACAGCGATCTTATTCACGAGTTCAAAGACAGAGAGAGAGAAAAAACGATCTTAGATAATGATGGGAAAACAGAAGCCACTAAGCTTGCAGATTTCTTCCGAAGAGCCCTTGGGACAAGTGGTTCCTTCTCTGTTGAGGCAAAATCGTTGTCGGTCGATGCAGTACCAGCAATCCTCACCATGAATGAAGAAGAAAGGCGATTTAGAGACTACTCACAGCGGATGAATCCAGCCAAAGGAGGGAAAGACCCAATCTTTTCTCCAAAATCAACTCTCGTCATTAATACAAATAACAAAACAGTGCAGTCTATTGCTAAAGCAGAAGAAAAAGAGCCAGAGCTTGCCCGTGAAATGGCTCAATATATTGTCGCTTTAACAAAACTGACACAAAACGAGATGTCAAAAGAAGACTTTGATAGATTCGTCCATCAGTCAAATGCCTTATTGGAGCATGTAGCTAAGCGAATTGACTAGTCAGCTTAGAATTATATGGGAGAGAGCGCTCAATCTCTCTTCCATCATTTTAAATTCAGGAAGATGCTATAGAGTATCTCTAACGTGAATATAATATATGATAGATAAGTCAAAATTCTCTCATCACAGCAAAAATCTCCGTACTCTCGATAATCTTCCCGCTTTTTCGCTTAAAGCCCTTATACAATATCTCTTCATCACCTTTACTCTCATTGTCACACCAGTTCTTGCTGAATCTACTCTCAATCCCAATGAGCCAGAAGTCTCCATAGAAGATAATTCCGAAGCAGACTCTAAAAAGGAGCAGCAAGAAGAGAGTAAGAAAAAAGAAAATACCTCTTCACAATCGTTAGAGGACAACCACTTACAGCCAATAGCAATCTACCTTTCTTGGGAAAATATCCCAAGCCGTAGCATGACAATTCGCTGGATTACTAAAAAGATAGCTCCTCCCTCCCCAAAGCAAGAAGAGAAGGGCCACCCTCCCATTTCCAATGAATTGAAAAATGAGTCGCCCGAGATCAAATATGGACTCTTACTCGCTGACAATCTTTTCGATTCTGAAGATACACCTGAAGAGATGACATGGAAACGCTATGAAGCTCATAGCCTTCCTTTCCCTGAGAATAATCCGTATATAGTCCATGCTGTTTCACTTCAAAATCTTCTTCCAGCAAGTGAATACTCTTTTAGAATTGAGGGAACTGAAGTTCAGCACACGTTCTTAACCGCCCCTGAAAAGCTCACGTCACCCGTCACTTTTGTAATCGGAGACGACTGCAATCAAACCGATACCTATTTTAAAGAGACGACATCAGAGGCTTGTAAAGCTCATCCCCTTTTTACTGTTATAGGAGGAGATCTGGCATACGCAACGCCTAGCAAAAAGAGTAAGCCAGAAGATTGCGACCGATGGATTAAATGGCTTGTCACGTGGTACCAAGAGATGCAGGTAAAGAATGATCCTTCAAAACCATCTCGCTTAGTTCCGCTTCTTGTGGCAATTGGCAATCATGAGGTCAAAGGTCGCTATGGGCAAAGTGCTGAGAGTGCAAGCTTTTTCTATACTCTCTTTCGGTATCCGTATCTTACTAAAGGGTATTACACATTAAGATTTGGCGATTATCTCTCTTTATATATTCTCGACTCTGGACACACCGCTCCTGTATCGGGAGATCAGAAGAGCTGGCTTCAAGATGAAATGAAAAAAGACTCTTTGATGTATCACAAAATTGCTTCGTATCACGTACCTGCATACCCTTCCGTTCGCTACTACAGAAACAATTTAAGCTCGCAAATTCGACGCCACTGGATTCCTATTTTTGATAAGGAAAGACTTCATCTCGCCTTTGAGCATCATGATCATTCTTATAAACGAACTTTCCCGCTCAAAGATAATAAGCTCCACCCTCGTGGAGTCGTCTATATTGGCGATGGGTCTTGGGGCGCAAAAGAAAGACTACCTAAAAAAGCAAATCGGACGACCTATCTTGCTACCACTGCGAAAGTAAGACAATTTTGCAAAGTAGTCCTCTCCTATGAAAAGCGCGATGTTATTGCGCTTTCATCTCAAGGATCCCAAGTTGATCAATACTCTGAAGAAGTGGATTTTATTTTAGCCCAGAAAAATAGAGTCGAAGAAAAAGAGGTCAAGGAGAAGGAGTAGAATCCTCCTCCTTATAATGCTAGATTTTAGGCTAGTTTTTGCCCTCAGATGAAACAGCTTCAGTCTCAACAATAGGTTGAAGATTTGGCTTTACTTCTTGGATTGCAACTTTTAGCACTTCCATCTTAGCGCCATCGTGAAGCTTAACAACTACAGTTTCTTGATGAACACGATAGATCTCAGCGACAATACCACCAGAGACAATAACCTTATCGCCTTTCTTGATAGCTTGCCTTTTTGCTTCCATCTCTTTTCTTCGCTTATTCTCTGGCCGCATAATCAAGAAATAGAAGAAGACGAAAGCCACAGAGATCATAATAAGAGTTTGTTCAAATCCTTGATCTGCTAGCTGCGGCATTGGAGGAGGAGTCGCTCCCTGATCAGCAAAGAAAAGGATCGAAGAGATGAAATGTGCAGATGTCAACATATAGACTGTAAGACTCCTTAATCAAAATAATATTCTTGGGAACATGCTACTAAATCGTTTCCTCTCTTTCTAGCAAAGCGATATTTTCCACGTGAGGTGTATGCGGAAACTGGTCTATAGGCCGGATTGCCTTTACTCGATATGAACTGCGAGCTACGATTTTTTCGATATCGATCTTCTGATTTCGTGGATTGCATGAGACATAGACAATTCTTTGAGGATTTAAGCATAGAATTTCTTCTATCGCCTTATCTCCAAGCCCTGAGCGAGGAGGATCGACAATGACAACCGAAGGAGGAAGAAATTCCTGATCTTGTTGATTAAGCCCCTCTTTCATCTTATGGACAACGTCGCTCACATCGCCACAATAGACTGAAAAATTTCCTATTCCTAATCGCTCAGCATTTGTCCTCGCATCATAGGCAGCATCCTTTGAAATCTCTATAGCAAAAACTTTTTTCGCAACTTGGGCGGAGAACATACCAAATGTTCCTGTTCCGCAATAGAGATCGTACACAATATCATCTGGTTTTAACTCAGCTAAAAGAAGTGCTTCTGAATAGATTTTTTCTGCCATCTGCGTATTTGGCTGAAAGAATGCCAGAGGGCTAATATGGAATTCTAAGGAAACTTTTTTCGATGGAGTTACTTGAACACTTAACTCCTCTCTCAGATGATCGGGGCCTGAGAGAATCATCTCGTACAGCTGTGTTGGCACTCCCTTCATAGCCTGGTGAATTCTTAAAACACAGGTAAGGTGTGACTGCCTCATCCGTCCTTCGCTCGTTGGAGAGCACTTTTCTTTCATCATCTCAACAAAGCGATGTAAAGACTCTTTAGATGGAGCATATTCCGGAATTGAGGAAACAGTCAAGATAACCATACGATCACCTGTTGAGACCCCTTCTCGTAGAGTAAGAGTCCTTAACGTTCCTTCTCCCTTTCGGGCATGAAATGCTGAAAGGCCGCTTTCCTCCCACCAAGAACGAGTTACTTCAAGCGCATCAGACATCCAAGGATGGACAAGGTGACACTCCTTTAGTGATGCAACTCCCCTTCCCAATCGATCGTACAACCCTAAAAAGCGATTTCCCTTCTTATCCTGGGAAAATGAGAATTCCATTTTATTTCTATAGTGCCATTCAGAGCCGTTATCCATTCCAAGTATTGGAAGAAATTGAGTCGAAGAGAACTCCTTAAACAGCTCTTGAATCATGAGCTCTTTTATTTTGAGCTGCTCGTGATATGGCATATGCTGCCACACACATCCGCCACACAAGCAGAAGTGATAACACTTAGGCTTTTCTCTTTGAGGTGATGGAGTCTGAATGACTACGTTTACTCCGTCTTTTGCTTTCTGAATTTTCCTTGATTTAACAAGCGAAGAACAGCCAACTTCTTCTCCGACCAACGTTCCAAAAAGATGGACAGGGACGGTTTTGCCGTCAGTCGGCCGCACGTACTCTGCGACACCGTAGCCAGCTTCATCATACTTAATAACATGAAGAGGAGAAAGAGGAGGACGCGACTGATCTGAAAATTGAGACTCGGGGGATGACATTTGATTTGCTCAAACAGTTCACAGGAGTAAAAGAAAGACCGCTTCGTTCAGCTTTCTCATCCAGCATGAGAAAAGCACGAAAGCAAAACGAGAAAATACTATCATAGGAGATTGATTTCAGAGGCTAAAAAGTGATCGCGAGTGAACTGACGAGTAAATACGCTCTAAAACATGAAATAAAAAAAGGGGAAATTTCAGATTTCCCCTCAATGGATCCTTGAGAAAAAACAGGAGAAGAACCTTGAAAGAGCGTCTTCTACGTATAAAGCCGCTCACTTAGGGTCTTTATTATCTCTTTACAGGGATCTTAGCTGTTGGGCGCTTTGAAGCATGAGCATGCATTGCTTTTGCTTTTGGACGTGCAGCAGCTTTTACTTTAACAGCTGGCTTCTTAGCAGCTGGCTTCTTAGCAGCTTTTTTGCCAGATTGTGTTTTTTCTGCTTTGATTGACTCTTTGCGATACTTCTTAGCAGCTTTTTCGAGGCGGATTGTGCCTGTACGAACGCGCTGTGAAGCAGCTTTGTTGCCATTAGCAGCTTTCTCGAGATCTACGGAAATAGCTGCAAGAAGTTCTCTCATTTCTTTTACTGTATCGTTTAATGACATAAGGAATTCTCCCCTTTTAATGTTTTTGTGTGGACATTTCCGATTGTTAACTAACCGAAACCATATTACGCAATAGAATTTCATATTTTTTTGCATTTTTTTCTATTTGAGGTGTCATTCTGAATAAAAACGATGGTCACTTCACGAAAGATGACCCGTTTTTGGCTTCGAATGACCTACTTTCGAACGCTATGGTCTCATCACTTTGACAATATGGGGAAAAATCAGTACAATTTTTTCTATTTTTTTAAAAAAACGGCTTGCTAAAACGCCATCTTTCTTTTCTCTTTCAGCGTACTCGAAAAGCCATGAGGTCAGCCTTAAAAACAAAAAAACATGTATCTAATTTGATCCTGTCATTACAAAAGAAAGGGCAAAAAGAACGATCAAGTGAAGTTTTTAGCTTCTAAGGCATGAATGAAATCTTCCTCAATGGTTCATACATTTTTACAAGAAAACAGCAGAATAAAGGGATTTAGGAAGCAAATGAAGACTCATCTTCTTGTAGCTTGTCTCTCTATTTGCACCTTTTTTCCACTTCATGCAACCCCGCTGCTTTCTTCAAAAGCTATTAGGATAGCAAGGCAAGCAAGAGCGATTATATATAATGAGAAAGAACTAGATCCTAAAGCTGAAAAGCATACTTCTGTCGATTCACAGGCCCAATTAGAAGACGCTGCAACGTCTCTTGAGATACTCTTTTCCGATCCATCTTTTCGCCGTCTTGACACAGGCGATCAAGTTGATATCATTTTACTTCTTTCGAATGCCTATGAGCTCCTTGGATATTGGGAAAAGCAGGAAAAACTCTTAAGCTCCTACTCAAAAAAGCGCGAGTTCCATAGGTATTATATTACACTCCAGATTGAGCTCGCAAAATCTCATGTGATACGAGAACAGTACCCACAAGCAGAAAAAATTCTCGCTCAACTTGTCGGGAAATCATGTGCTCGCTATCCACTTGAGGAAAAGCAAAAGATCGCGGCGATCTTGCTCATGAAGGAGAAAAAACTCCTTAAAGGACTCGCGAAGGCAGACTCCTTAAAAAAAGCAGGTTTTTTCGAAGAAGCTATTCCTCACTATCAGATTATATTAGAAGCAATAAAAAGGAATGCGTTCCCGTTCCAAGCATCCCGTATTCAAAGAAAACAGCTCAAACACAAAGTCATCATCGCGCTTGCTGAGTGTCTGATTAATTCGAAAAAAAACCTCGAATGCATTTCACTATTATATAATGAGAAATGGGAAATTGATACGCTAGAGCCTAAAACCGCATCCAATCTCAATCAAAAGAGATTGCTGATCCTAGGATTTGCTAACTTAGGACTTGAGCGGTATCAAGAGTCCTATGAGGCTTTTCAATCTCTCTTAGCTCTCGATGGAGAAGTAGAAAACTCTTGGAGAAAGGAAGCGAGTCTCTTTTCTCGTCTCCTAGAGCCGATCATCAAAAAAGATAGTGAGGATTATCCTGAAAGACAGCTTCTCATCACTCCAGAAGATTGGATCTCAAGTACTGACCAAACTCTTTCTCTTTGGAATATTCTTTTCCTTTATGCGTGCGGTGAAGATGAGATAGCACATCAAGCTATTGCAGCATTGAAAAAAGATCTCCACCTCTCTTCAAAAAGAGACTTTTTAGAGCCGCTTCTTGAAGGATTCATCGCCTTTAAAGCCCAGAATTTCCAGAGAGCGAGAAAAGAGCTTCTCACCGCATTAGCGCATCTAAAAGATAAAGGGGCTTCTGAAACATATCCATTCCGATTACTCTCATTCCATCTCATCAGCGAACTCTATCTTTCTGAAGCACTATTTTATCGGCTTCTACAGTGTGAATCTGCGTACCAAAGAATGCTCAAAAGTCTTGAGAAGATAGCAAATGAGTGTAAATTAGAGGATCAGCAACGAAGAGTTGCTGATTGGCATATAAAACAATGTAGCCAAAATAGACCTGACTCTTTGACCAGCTTGACATTGTTTGATGAGAAAGAAACTCTCTCTCCATCAAAACCATCTTTTTTTGAATTAATTATCAGCTCGATGAATCAGTATGCGCTTGCACTGAAAGGTGATGTTGATATTGATGAAGCAATTTTTCCACTCTCAAAACTGAGAGCTTCTTTTGCGGATCAAGAGGGAGTGGCAATAACAACTCATTGCATGATTGATATCTGGATCCAAACGGGACAATTTCATGAGGCTTTCCAAAGCATTGAGTCGATCATTTTAGAAAACCCCTCTTATTCTGGCGCCCAAAAACTTATCTGCCATACTCTTGCAAAAACAAGAGATTTCCATGACATCTATTCAGAAGAAAGACTCAAACTCATTTCAGCTCTCTTCACAAAATATCCAGACACTAAAGCGGCATTCTTCACTGCAATGCTCGATCCATATGCATCTCAAGCATTTATACTCTCATGGGAGAACCATCTAAGGGAAAACGATATCAGAGAAGAACAAAAACTCTGGCAAAATAGCCTTTTTCATTTTGCGCGAGCAGTCGACTTATGGAAAAAAGGACAGAAAATCTATCGGGAGGCAGAAGTCGCAAAAGAGCCATGGTCAATGAAAGAAAAGTATCAAAGCTCATTTGCAGCTTATCAAGAGGCGATTAAGGAAGCGGAAAAATCTCTCATCGACCAAGAAATGAGTTCTTCTGAGACATCATCATGCATAGCCTCTTTAGAAACTCAACCTATTATTATCGATCTCATCAATCTCCTCGATCGAGAAATGATCTCTCATCACTTCAAAGTAATGGCTCGGCAAGAAGCGGCTTATAACGAACTTCATCCATCATTGATTGCCGCGACAAATATCGCCCAGGAACATAAGAGATTCTTGATAAATAAGCCTGTCTTGAGTTCTCATTTCGAAGATCTAGAAGAGATGATGAAAATAAGCCCTATCTATTGCTCCGCTTTCTCTGGAGATTTGGAAATGGCTAAAAAACAGCTATCAAGTCTCATTATGCAGTCTCAGGAAAGTATCACTCCTGAAACCGCGAGAGCTGTCGTATTCTTATGTGAGCTGTTAAGAGAAAATGGGCTATGTGAGGAAGAGAAAAAGCTTATAAACAGGCTCGATGAGAATTCTTTAAAAGCAAAAGATAATGAACTAAGCCTTCAGGTTGCGACAGAAAAAGCGCTTATGTATCGAGAGCTTAGAGATTATAATCGCGCAATGGCTTATCTTGCGTGGGTGATTAATGACTCTTTTGCTTCTTCACTTCGAGTTCGAGCAATGCTTGTTCGAGCAGATATTTATTTAGAAATAGACAGAACTGACTTAGCCCTCCGTCAGCTTGAAGCTATAGCATCAAAAGGCGGCGAATGGGCTCGCGTAGCAGAAAGAAAATTAGAGGAACTGGCATGGCGGTAGATAGCGTCTTCACATGGATCACCGAGTGGTTCAACCAAATGAACATTGTTCTCATTGTTATTGGACTCTGTTCAGTGCTCGGCGTTGCTATTTTCATCGAGAGAATGATGTATCTTTCTCGAATCGATATTGATACCGATCTTCTTATGGTTGAGCTAAAATATGCTATCGAGAAAGGTGATCTTGCGATGGCACTCGACACATGTGAAAAAAGACCAGGGGCAGTTTCGAGCATAGTCAGAGCCGGCATCTCACATTATGAGCGAGACAGAAGCGATATCCAGCATGCCATGGAAATAAGGGGTATGGTCGAGATAGCGAAGATGGAAAAAAATGCGCGTCTTCTCTCAATCATCGCTCACGTCGCCCCACTTATTGGACTTTTAGGAACAGTACTTGGATTTATCCAAGCATTCGGCGAAATGAGGATGAGCAGCTTAGTTGAGATTTCAGCGACTCAGATTGGAGAAGCAATGGAATATGCGCTCGTTACGACCGCCGCAGGCTTAGTTGTCGCAATTCCAGCTGTCATCGCCTATAATTATATAGTCAGCAAAATTGAGATGATGACTGTTGAGATGAAAGCAGTAGCATCAGAGGTTGTAGACCTTCTCATGCACTATAAAGCACCATTTGAGCGACGATAATATTCTCAAAAAGAGAACCAAAGCAGTAGAGGAATAAAGCGGATTCCATGAAATTTGAAACACGACTAAAACCTTGCTTCAATCTCATTGATTTGACTCCTCTTGTCGATGTGATATTCTTGATGCTCATTTTTTTCTTAATCACATCTGACACTCTGCCATTAAAATCACTCCTTGTCCAGCACCCTCGAATTTCATTGAATGAGCCTGCGAAGCTCTCACAGCTTGTTGTCGTTATGGACAAGGATCAAGTTATTTATATTGGATCTAAGAAAGAGATCGTTGATTTAAGCTCACTTCCTTCGACTTTAAACCGCTATATCGACCTATGGAAGGACAAGTACGGAGGAGCCTCTCCTACTGTTGTATTAAGCGTAGACCGCCGTATAGAGTATCAGACTTTTCTTCAGCTTTTTAGCCAAGTTGCAAAGACAACCCCAAAGGTGCGACTTGCGTTTAAAAGTGAAAAAGATGTTATTGCCTATTCTGAAGAGGAGATATGAGACGTAACAAAGAACTTCTCATAGCACTATCGCGATCTCCTCTTTCATATCTTTATGGGAAGAATGCAAAAGAGACAGCTCAACCTGCTCATTTCTCGTTGAGAGCTCTTATACAGCGCTATCCACTTCTTGCCACATTTATATTATCCCTCGCTATCCACCTCATCTTAATCTCATCTTTTCATGTCAGGATTTGGCTCCCACAAGATATATTTACACTCTCGACGCCGACTACAATCGCTCTTGATATTGATCTTTTGCAGTATAGCGAATCTGGAAATCCTCTATCTCTTATTACTGAAAAGGGTTTAGAAGACACATCAATCGATGAAGAGATAACGCTCCTTCAAATGAAGGGGATCTCTTCTTTAGAACAAATATCTCTTTTCGCAGCGTCTCAATTTCCTTCTGCGTTTGTAGAAATCGTAGAGTCATCAGACCAGCAAAAAGAAGATATAGATATATCCCACACCTCAGCAAAAGATAAGAGTTCAAGGACGTTACAACTCCCTTCATTCATGCCTTGGACAACTGACGCACAAGAGGTTCCTTCTTTTCATCCTATTCGCATTTACCCCCTTAAGCTCAGTTTTTTCCATGGTGTCAAATCACTCGATCTCATCGATGACGCATCATCCCTCTTCACACAAGCAAATGAATCAACTGTGTCATTAACTCCAGGCTTTGCCGAAATGAAGCCAACAGTTGAATTCTTCATTGAAGTTGATCCAGAGACAGGTAAGATTAGCTCGTGGTCTTGTGTTAAAGAACTCGTTGATAAAAGACTTCAGAACTTATCTCACCGCATCCTTAAAACGCTTCGATTTCGTGTTCCTGAATATGTAGATAAAAAATCTCTATCTGGTGCAATTTCTATTCAATTCAATGGAAATTATGATGTTATCGCAACAAGAGTTGCATGGGATACACTCCGATGATTGAGATTGCTCCAGAGACCGCTTCCATGTTGTACGTAGGACTTTTGCTTATCCTATTGTTTGCCATTTGGGGCTATGATAACTGGAAAGATAGCAAAAAGAGACTCTCGCTTACTGATAACGAAGAGAAAATAATGTGCGAGTTTTGTGGCCATTGTTTCCGTAATATCTCAATCCTTCCTATTATTCGATGCCCAGTATGCCAATGCCTGATCACAAAAGAGCACCCTCACCACTAATAAGCTGCCTTCTCTTGCCTAGTAATCTCAATATGACTCATTAGTATTTTCCTAAAGCTGCTTTTAAAAGCTCTGCTCTCTCGATTATCAATTTCTTGGAGCCAAGGATATAAGTTCGAGAAAGAGGATTGAGTGTATTCCAAGAAGATAGGCAACGCCGATAAAATCTCGCGCATTTCACATTATATATAGTGAACAGGATACATCTTCGATTGTGCAAAAGAATTAATATCTTTTGAAAAGCCTTTTGGAAGAATTTGCTAGAAAACAAAAAACCCTTCTCCGGGAGTTACTCCGAAGAAGGGTGAAGGGAAAAAAAGAAGAGCTTGGCAGCGACCTACTCTCCCATACTCTTGCGTATAGTACCATCGGCGATGAGAGGCTTAACTGCTGAGTTCGGGA